>NZ_RKQO01000005.1:0-642665 GCF_003814955.1 Curtobacterium sp. PhB137
TTTTTTGGTTGGGGATGGACTCGCGGCCTATCAGCTTGTTGGTGAGGTAATGGCTCACCAAGGCGACGACGGGTAGCCGGCCTGAGAGGGTGACCGGCCACACTGGGACTGAGACACGGCCCAGACTCCTACGGGAGGCAGCAGTGGGGAATATTGCACAATGGGCGAAAGCCTGATGCAGCAACGCCGCGTGAGGGATGACGGCCTTCGGGTTGTAAACCTCTTTTAGTAGGGAAGAAGCGAAAGTGACGGTACCTGCAGAAAAAGCACCGGCTAACTACGTGCCAGCAGCCGCGGTAATACGTAGGGTGCAAGCGTTGTCCGGAATTATTGGGCGTAAAGAGCTCGTAGGCGGTTTGTCGCGTCTGCTGTGAAATCCCGAGGCTCAACCTCGGGCTTGCAGTGGGTACGGGCAGACTAGAGTGCGGTAGGGGAGATTGGAATTCCTGGTGTAGCGGTGGAATGCGCAGATATCAGGAGGAACACCGATGGCGAAGGCAGATCTCTGGGCCGTAACTGACGCTGAGGAGCGAAAGCATGGGGAGCGAACAGGATTAGATACCCTGGTAGTCCATGCCGTAAACGTTGGGCGCTAGATGTAGGGACCTTTCCACGGTTTCTGTGTCGTAGCTAACGCATTAAGCGCCCCGCCTGGGGAGTACGGCCGCAAGGCTAAAACTCAAAGGAATTGACGGGGGCCCGCACAAGCGGCGGAGCATGCGGATTAATTCGATGCAACGCGAAGAACCTTACCAAGGCTTGACATACACCGGAAACGGCCAGAGATGGTCGCCCCCTTGTGGTCGGTGTACAGGTGGTGCATGGTTGTCGTCAGCTCGTGTCGTGAGATGTTGGGTTAAGTCCCGCAACGAGCGCAACCCTCGTTCTATGTTGCCAGCGGGTTATGCCGGGGACTCATAGGAGACTGCCGGGGTCAACTCGGAGGAAGGTGGGGATGACGTCAAATCATCATGCCCCTTATGTCTTGGGCTTCACGCATGCTACAATGGCCGGTACAAAGGGCTGCGATACCGTAAGGTGGAGCGAATCCCAAAAAGCCGGTCTCAGTTCGGATTGAGGTCTGCAACTCGACCTCATGAAGTCGGAGTCGCTAGTAATCGCAGATCAGCAACGCTGCGGTGAATACGTTCCCGGGCCTTGTACACACCGCCCGTCAAGTCATGAAAGTCGGTAACACCCGAAGCCGGTGGCCTAACCCTTGTGGAAGGAGCCGTCGAAGGTGGGATCGGTGATTAGGACTAAGTCGTAACAAGGTAGCCGTACCGGAAGGTGCGGCTGGATCACCTCCTTTCTAAGGAGCATCTGGCCTCGTGTGCCCTTCGGGGTGGGCGTGGTCCAGGCGCCGAGTAACCCGAACGTGGTTGCCGGTAGCTCATGGGTGGAACATTGACAGTGCAGTTGGGAGTGATGCTTCCGACCTCAGTACGCTCTGCTTGCAGGGTTGGGACGGGTTGGGGTGGAGTTGCCTGCTGGTGCACGTTGTTGGGTCCTGAGGGACCAGGCTTCCTGATCTGCCGTGAGGTGGGTTGGGGGTTGGGCCTACGGGTCCTTCGTTGGGCCGCATGAAGCACTGTCACTGGACGGTGGGGAGTGTGGTGCCGATCGTATGTTGAGAACTACACAGTGGACGCGAGCATCTTTGATTCGCGTCATCCAATCGACCGGGCACTTTTGGTGTTCGTGTTGTGGGTGATGACGGATCGCAATTTTAATCTTTGTGGTCAAGTTTCTAAGAGCAAACGGTGGATGCCTTGGCATCTGGAGCCGAAGAAGGACGTAGAAATCTGCGATAAGCCTCGGGGAGCTGATAATCGAGCCCTGATCCGAGGATTTCCGAATGGGGAAACCCCGCTGGGCGCTTTTGTGACCTGGTGACTCCCGCCTGAATATATAGGGCGGGTAGAGGGAACGTGGGGAAGTGAAACATCTCAGTACCCACAGGAAGAGAAAACAACATGTGATTCCGTGAGTAGTGGCGAGCGAAAGCGGATGAGGCTAAACCGATCATGTGTGATAGCCGGCGGGCGTTGCATGGTCGGGGTTGTGGGACACGTCACTCAGTTCTGCCGGACTGGGGCGGTTACAGCGCATCATAGTCGAACCGGTTTGAAAGCCGGGCCGTAGTGGGTGCCAGCCCCGTAGACGAAATGGTGTTATGGCCGGATGTGTATCCCAAGTAGCACGGGGCCCGAGAAATCCCGTGTGAATCTGTCAGGACCACCTGATAAGCCTAAATACTCCCAGATGACCGATAGCGGACAAGTACCGTGAGGGAAAGGTGAAAAGTACCCCGGGAGGGGAGTGAAATAGTACCTGAAACCGTTTGCTTACAAACCGTCGGAGCCTCCTTAGTAGGGGTGACGGCGTGCCTTTTGAAGAATGAGCCTGCGAGTTAGTGATATGTGGCGAGGTTAACCCGTGTGGGGCAGCCGTAGCGAAAGCGAGTCTGAATAGGGCGTTTGAGTCGCATGTTCTAGACCCGAAGCGAAGTGATCTATCCATGGCCAGGTTGAAGCGACGGTAAGACGTCGTGGAGGACCGAACCCACTTCAGTTGAAAATGGAGGGGATGAGCTGTGGATAGGGGTGAAAGGCCAATCAAACTTCGTGATAGCTGGTTCTCTCCGAAATGCATTTAGGTGCAGCGTTGCGTGTTTCTCGCCGGAGGTAGAGCTACTGGATGGCCGATGGGCCTCAACAGGTTACTGACGTCAGCCAAACTCCGAATGCCGGTGAGTGAGAGCGCAGCAGTGAGACGGTGGGGGATAAGCTTCATCGTCGAGAGGGAAACAACCCAGACTACCAACTAAGGTCCCTAAGCGTGTGCTAAGTGGGAAAGGATGTGGAGTTGCATAGACAACCAGGAGGTTGGCTTAGAAGCAGCCACCCTTGAAAGAGTGCGTAATAGCTCACTGGTCAAGTGATTCCGCGCCGACAATGTAACGGGGCTCAAGCACACCACCGAAGTTGTAGATTTCGCACACTAGACAAGCCTTCGTGGTTCAGTCGTGCGGAGTGGTAGGAGAGCGTCGTGTGGCGAGTGAAGCGGCGGAGTGATCCAGCCGTGGACGCTACACGAGTGAGAATGCAGGCATGAGTAGCGAAAGACGGGTGAGAAACCCGTCCTCCGAAAGACCAAGGGTTCCAGGGCCAGGTTAATCCGCCCTGGGTAAGTCGGGACCTAAGGCGAGGCCGACAGGCGTAGTCGATGGACAACGGGTTGATATTCCCGTACCGGCGAACAACCGCCCAAGCTAATCCAGTGGTGCTAAGAGTCCTAACCCGGATCAACCGGATCCCTTCGGGGTGATGGTGGCCGGTCTAACGCTCGACCCCATGCTGGTGCGGTTAGCGTATGAACAGGTGTGACGCAGGAAGGTAGCTGAGCCAGGCGATGGTATCCGTAAGGTGAACCTGGTGTAAGGATGTAGGGCTGACGATAGGCAAATCCGTCGTCTGTACGCCTGAGATCCGACGCGTACCCGTAAGGGGAAATCAGTGATCCTATGCTGCCGAGAAAAGCATCGACGCGAGGTTGCAGCCGCCCGTACCCGAAACCGACTCAGGTGGTCAGGTAGAGAATACCAAGGAGATCGAGAGAATCGTGGTTAAGGAACTCGGCAAAATGCCCCCGTAACTTCGGGAGAAGGGGGGCCGGACACGTGACCGGATTTACTCCGTGAGCGTTGAAGGCCGCAGAGACCAGTGGGAAGCGACTGTTTACTAAAAACACAGGTCCGTGCGAAGTCGCAAGACGATGTATACGGACTGACGCCTGCCCGGTGCTGGAAGGTTAAGAGGAAGGGTTAGCCTTTGGGCGAAGCTCTGAATTTAAGCCCCAGTAAACGGCGGTGGTAACTATAACCATCCTAAGGTAGCGAAATTCCTTGTCGGGTAAGTTCCGACCTGCACGAATGGCGTAACGACTTCCCAGCTGTCTCAACCGCGAACTCGGCGAAATTGCACTACGAGTAAAGATGCTCGTTACGCGCAGCAGGACGGAAAGACCCCGTGACCTTTACTACAGTTTGGTATTGGTGTTCGGTGTGGCTTGTGTAGGATAGGTGGGAGACTGTGAAGCGGGCACGCTAGTGTTCGTGGAGTCATTGTTGAAATACCACTCTGGTCACTCTGGATGTCTAACGTAGGACCCTGATCGGGTTCATGGACAGTGCCTGATGGGTAGTTTAACTGGGGCGGTTGCCTCCCAAAGAGTAACGGAGGCGCCCAAAGGTTCCCTCAACCTGGTTGGCAATCAGGTGGCGAGTGTAAGTGCACAAGGGAGCTTGACTGTGAGACTGACAGGTCGAGCAGGGACGAAAGTCGGGACTAGTGATCCGGCAGTGGCTTGTGGAAGCGCTGTCGCTCAACGGATAAAAGGTACCTCGGGGATAACAGGCTGATCTTGCCCAAGAGTCCATATCGACGGCATGGTTTGGCACCTCGATGTCGGCTCGTCGCATCCTGGGGCTGGAGTAGGTCCCAAGGGTTGGGCTGTTCGCCCATTAAAGCGGTACGCGAGCTGGGTTTAGAACGTCGTGAGACAGTTCGGTCCCTATCCGCTGCGCGCGTTGGAAATTTGAGAAGATCTATCCCTAGTACGAGAGGACCGGGATGGACGAACCTCTGGTGTGTCAGTTGTTCTGCCAAGGGCACCGCTGATTAGCTACGTTCGGACCGGATAACCGCTGAAAGCATCTAAGCGGGAAGCCGTCTTCGAGATGAGATTTCCATGCACCTTGAGTGTGAGAGGCTCCCAGCAGACTACTGGGTTGATAGGCCGGATGTGGAAGCGGGGACTAACGACCCGTGGAGCTGACCGGTACTAATAAGCCGAAGACTTGATAACACACTGATTTCCGTGCACTTGTTGCACGGGCTCGCGTCCACTTTGTGGTTCCCGACAGACGATCGGGAATCAAACTGAATACACCGCTTTGCCCATTCGTGGGCAGCAGCCGGAACATGTTTGAGACCAGGATTGATGGTCGAAAGTGTTCCGGTGGTCATAGCGAGAGGGAAACGCCCGGTCACATTCCGAACCCGGAAGCTAAGCCTCTCAGCGCCGATGGTACTGCAAGGGGGACCTTGTGGGAGAGTAGGACGCCGCCGGACTTAACGTTGCAACACCAGGGAACCCCTGACCAGCACTGGTCAGGGGTTTTCTGCGTTCACGCGTCGCTCGAGCAGGGCGTGACGGTAGCATTGGCGGGTCATGACTGCGCCATTCACCACTGCTTCCGGGTCCGAGATCCGCGTCCGTTTCTGCCCGAGCCCGACGGGGACCCCGCACGTGGGGCTCATCCGCACGGCGCTCTTCAACTGGGCGTACGCACGCCACACCGGCGGCAAGCTCGTGTTCCGCATCGAGGACACCGACGCCGCGCGGGACAGCGAAGAGTCCTACGCGCAGATCCTCGACGGCCTGCGCTGGCTCCGGCTGGACTGGGACGAGGGCGTCGACGCCGGCGGTGAGCACGGACCGTACCGGCAGTCGGAGCGGACCGCGATCTACGACGACGTCATCGCGAAGCTCAAGGCGTCCGGGCACATCTACGAGTCCTTCGTCACGCCCGAGGAGATGGAGGCCCGCAACAAGGCTGCCGGGCGCGATCCGAAGCAGGGCTACGACAACCACGAGCGGGACCTGTCCGACGACGAGCGTCAGGCGTTCCGCGACCAGGGCCGCGAGCCGGCGCTGCGACTCCGGGTCCCGGACCGTGACCTGAGCTTCGACGACCTCGTCCGTGGCGAGATCACCTTCAAGCAGGGGACGTTCCCGGACTTCGTGGTCGTCCGGCCGAACGGCAAGCCGCTGTACACGTTCACGAACCCGGTGGACGACGCCCTGATGGGCATCACGCACGTCCTGCGTGGCGAGGACCTGCTGTCGTCGACCCCGCGGCAGATCGCCCTGTACGAGGCGCTGTACGAGATCGGGCTCGCACCGGCGATCCCGGTGTTCGGTCACCTGCCGTACGTCATGGGCGAGGGCAACAAGAAGCTCTCGAAGCGCGACCCCGAGGCGAACCTGTTCCACCACCGCGACGCCGGCATGATCCCCGAGGGGCTCGTCAACTACCTGGCCCTGCTGGGGTGGTCGATCGGTGCCGACCGCGACGTCTTCTCGATCGACGAGATGGTGGCGGCGTTCGACGTCACCGACGTCAACCCGAACCCGGCGCGCTTCGACCACAAGAAGGCCGAGGCGATCAACGGCGACCACATCCGGTTGCTCGAGCCGTCGGACTTCCGCTCCCGGCTCCTGCCGTACCTGACCGACCTCGTGGCCGACCCGCCGACCGCGGAGCAGACCGAGGTCCTGACGAAGGCGGCGCCGCTCGTCCAGGAGCGCATGCAGCTGCTCGGTGAGGCCCCGGCGATGCTCGGGTTCCTGTTCACCGCCGACGCCGACCTGGTGGTCGAGGACGACGCACTGGCATCGCTCAAGGGCGACACCGGCGCCGTGCTCACGGCCGGCATCGCGGCGCTCGAGCAGCTCGACGACTGGCGCACCGAGGCGATCGAGGGTGCCCTCCGCACGGCGCTCATCGACGACCTCGGGTTGAAGCCCCGGGTCGCCTTCGGTCCGCTGCGCGTGGGGGTCTCCGGGCGCCGGATCAGCCCGCCGCTCTTCGAGTCGATGGAGATCCTCGGCAAGGAGTCCACCCTGACGCGGCTCCGCGCCCTCGCGGCCCGCTGAACGGCGAACGATGAGCACCGCGGGAAGCGCTGCAGGACCCACGGGCGTGCCGAGTACCCCGGTCGTCCACGACGTCGCGGTCATCGGCGCCGGACCGGCCGGTCTGAGCGCTGCGCTCAACCTGGTGCGGGCGAAGCGCACGGTGCTCCTCGTCGACGCGAACCGGCCACGCAACGCCGCGACCCTGCGGTCGCACGGCTTCCTGACGCGTGACGGGATCTCCCCCCTCGAGCTCCGGAAGCTCGGTCGCGCCGAGGTCGAGGAGTACCCCGAGGCGACGATCGTGCAGGCCGTGGTCGACCTGGTGACCCCCGACGCCGACGGGTGGCGGCTGCACGGGACCTGGCGTGGTGCCGAGGTGGACGCGCGGGCGCGGACCGTCGTCGTCGCCACGGGGCTGCGCGAGGAGTTCCCGGCACTGCCGATGCTCCGTGCGTTGTACGGCACCGCGGTGCACAGCTGCGTCGAGTGCGACGCCTACGAGAAGGCGGGGGAGCCCCTCGCCTTCATCTGCGAGACCGACGACGTCGTGGACCGGGCACTGCTCATCGCGGCGTGGGCCGACGACCTCATCGTGTACACGAACGGTGTCGCTCCGCTCGACGACGCGGGGCGAGCCCGGTTGGCGCGTGCCGGCGTCGTGGTCGACGAGCGGGTGATCGAGGACCTCGAGGGCGACCGGACCGGCATGACCGGGGTCCGGCTGGTCGACGGCCACGTGGAGCCGCGGACGGGCGGCTTCGTCCGACCGACGTGGCACGCCGACCTCGACTGGCTGCGCGCCGACACGCCCGGCGCGCCGACGGCCCCGGAGCGCGATGCCCACGGACTCCTCGTCGTCGACCGGGTCGGCCGGACCACGGTTCCCGGGCTGTACGCCGTGGGGGACGTGACCCCTCCCGGGCCGGAGCAGCTCATCGTCGCCGCCGGGCACGGTGCCACGACGGCAGCGGCAGTGCACCGAGACCTCGTGGGTGGTCTCGTGGACCTCCGGGATGCTGTACAGTAGTTGATCGTGCCCCGGACAACGGGGACAGAAGGCCAGCAGGCCTTTTGGGGTATGGTGTAATTGGCAACACAGCGGTTTCTGGTACCGTCGTTCTTGGTTCGAGTCCAGGTACCCCAGCACTCGAAGAACAGCCCCCGGGATCCCCGGGGGCTGTTCTCGTCTCCGGACTCGTGCGCCGCCATCGCCTCCATCGGCGATCCACAGGCTCCGGACTGCGCATTCCGAGGTTGCGCGGAACCGCACGATGCTCCGCGCCCACCCGGGCCACCCGCGGCCCTGGACCGTCCCCGTACGAGGGCCGAGCACGCTGGCGGAGGTGCACCGGTCCTCCCGGTCGGGTTGCGTGACCCCGCACCCCGCGTGACACGGCTCGTGGGCCGTACCCCGTCGGACGTACCGTCGCAGGACCGGCGCGGGACCCGCGGCGGCCCGCCGACGAGCATCCGAGGTGTCATCGTGACCTCCGCCGACCCGCTGACGACGACCGAGCACTGGACCCACCGCGCCGCGATCCCGCTGGCGGACGACCACTCCGTGCTGGACCGCTGGGACCGTGTGGTCGCGCTCCACGGTGACGCCGCTGCTCTTGCCGGGGACGGCCGTCCCTACACGTTCAGCGAGGCGGACCGGGCGGCGCGCGACCTCGCGTCGGTGCTCGGGGCCGAGCTCCGACCCGACGACCACAGTGGTGCCGGCGTCGGCGCCGTGGCCGGTGGGGCATCGAAGCCGGTCGGCGTCATGGCCGGCCAGACCACCGAGGCCGTCGTCGCGATCCTGGCGCTCGTCCGCGCGGGGCGCACCGTGGTGGTGCTCGACGAGCACCTGCCAGCCGTCCGTCTCGGGCACGTCGCGCAGCTCGCCGGGGTCGACGAGATCGTGGCGGACGCCGCACGCGCCGACCTGGCGGCGACCGTCGTCGCCGACCGGGACGGCCGGGTGCACGCACTCGACGAGCTGATCGAACGACGCGGCGAGACAGCGGGCAGCGCGACAGCGGGCAACGAAACAGCCGGCGGCGAGACCGCGGGCAGCGAAACGCAGCCGGACACAGCGGCCGACGCGACCGGCACCCGCCCGGGCGGCCACGACGCGTTCGCGATCGTGTTCACCTCCGGCTCGACGGGCATGCCGAAGGGTGTCGTCCTGACGCACCGGCAGCAGCTCGCGAACGCCGAGCAGGACGCCGTCGCCCTCGGCACCGGACCCGGTGACCGCCTCGGCGTGGTCCTGCCGCTGTCGTTCGCCGCCGGCCTGCTGTTCTCGTTCGACACCCTGCTGAGCGGCGGCAGCGTCGTGCTCCTCGAACCCCGCGAGCTCGGGGTCGAACGCCTGCTCGCACGGTTCTCCGCCGACGGCGTGAACGTCCTCGTCTGCACCCCGCACCTGCTGCGCTCGATCGTCGGCTCGCAGACGGCACCCGGGGCGCAGGCGTCCGGGGCGGGCCCCGCGCTCGGCGGCCTCCGCTTCCTGATGACCACCGGCGAGGCGGTGACCGGCGCCGACATCGCCGCCGCCCGACCGCATCTCGACCCGACGACGCTGCTGCTGAACGCCTTCGGGTCGAGCGAGACCGGCTGCGTGGCGTACTGCCCCGTGGAGCCCGGTGCCCCGGTGCCCGAGGGCGTGGTGCCCGCTGGGTGGCCGCTGCCCGGCAAGCAGGTGCTCGTGCTGCGCGAGGACGGCAGCCCCGCCGACCCGGGGGAGACCGGCGAACTCGTCATCGTCTCCCAGGGCCTGACCGCCGGGTACTGGGGTGCCCCGGAGAAGACCGCCGAGCGTGCCGGACGCACCGACGACGGTACGCCGACCTGGCGCCAGGGCGACCTGGCCCGGATCGAGCCGGACGGCCGGCTCGTGCTGCTCGGACGCTCCGACGACGCCGTCAAGGTCCGCGGGTACCTCGTGGAACCGAGCGAGGTCGAGGCGGCGCTCCGCGCGATCCCCGAGGTGCACGACGCCGTCGTCACCGCGCAGGTCGACCCGCCCGCCGTCACCCGCCTCGTCGCGTACGTCGTCGGCCGTCCGGGCCAGCGCACGCCGGCGCCCGCGGCCCTGCGCCTGGCCCTGCGCGACCGCCTGCCGGAGTACATGGTGCCGGCGTCGATCGTGCCGATGACCGAGCTGCCGCGGAACGAACGCGGCAAGGTCGACCGGGCCGAGCTGCCGGGTGCGCCGAGCATCGAGACCGAGATGGTCGAGGGCGAGTACGACCAGTGGGAGCTCGTGGTCGGGCAGATCTGGGCCGAGGTGCTGGGCCTGCGCGGCGTCCACCTCGACGAGGACTTCTCGGCCCTCGGCGGCGACTCGTTGTCGGCGGAGGAGATGCTCGCGCTCGTGCAGAGCCGTCTCGGCATCGACCTGCGCTCGTCGGACGTCCTGCAGCACCCCACGCTCCGAGCGTTCGCTCGACGGGTGCGGAGCGGCACGACGGCGCTGCCGAGCCACCCCGACGTCGTCAAGGTGTCCGGCGCGCGCGAGTCCGGCCGTCCGCCGGTGTTCTGCTTCGCCGGCGGTGGTGCGCTCGCCCTGACGTTCCTGCCGTTGTCCCGCTACCTGCCCGAGCACGACGTGTACGCGTTCCAGCAGCACGGCCTCGAGCGTCGGGGCATGCCGGACTGGAGCATCCAGGCCAGCGCCCGCCGGTACGTCGCCCTGATGCGCATCGTGCAGCCGCGCGGACCGTACCTGCTGGTCGGCCACTCGCTCGGCGGACTGATCGCGCTCGAGATCGCCCGGCTGCTCACCGAGAGCGGCGAGCAGGTCGAGCACGTCGCGTTGCTGGACACCTACCTGCCGCGGACCGGGGCCGAGGGGGTCCGGAAGCACTTCGGACGGCTCGAGCCCCGCGAACACCGCAACCCCGCAGTCCGTGTCGTCGGCCAGCGCCTCGCCGGGGCCGTCCGGCGGGTCATGCCGTCCGGCATGTCGTGGGGCGAGCACGTCGCGAAGCGCGCGCGGGCCTACAGCGCTGGTGTGCTGCGGCACGGCGGGCAGAAGGACTTCGACGCCTTCTTCGACCAGGCCGAGCTCGTCACCCGGCGGCACCACCCGACGCCGTTCCACGGACGGGCGACGTACGTGCTCGCCGATGCGAACCCGGACGCGACCGGCTGGTCCGCGCTGCTGCGCGGGCGGACCGAGACGGTGCGGATCGCGGCCGAGCACAGCTCGCTGCTGCGGGAACCGCACGTGGCCGACCTCGCGACGGCGCTGCGTGCGGCGTTCGCGACGGAGGGCGCGGCCCGGAACTGAGCGGCTGCGCGCATCGAGTGAGCAGAAGACGTCGCCTCCGCGGTCCGGAGGCGACGTCTTCTGCTCACCGGGTGCGGTGGTCGCGACCAGGAAGCGGACGGGAGGCGCGGGGCCAGCTGGCACCGCGCCTCCCGTCACGTCTGCCCCTGCGTCCACGGCACGCGGCCGGCGCGGTGTTGCGGGTTTCCGTATCCGCGGCCGAGTGTCCGCAATGGACCGCACCGCGCATTGACCGCCTGCCACCCCGCGACGATGGTTGGACACGCGGGGGAGAGTACCCACTCACCTGCGAAGCCGGCGGCGTCGTACCCGCGTCCCGCTGCTCGACCGACGACGGTCACCGTCGTCGATGCGTCATCCGAGGACGCGCCGCTCGTCACACGAGCCACAACCCGACAGCAACCCTGACCCGACAGGACCGCGCCCATGCCCGCACGTACCGTTCGCCCTGCAGACCCGAGGGTCTCCGTCGTCATCCCGGCGCGGAACGAGGCCCGAAACCTCGAGATCATCCTGCCGAAGCTCCCGCCGGTGTACGAGGTGATCCTGGTCGACGGCAACTCCGTCGACGACACCATCGCCACCGCGCAGCGCGTGATGCCCGACATCCGCGTCGTGCACCAGACCCGCAAGGGCAAGGGCAACGCCCTCGCCTGCGGGTTCGAGGCCGTCACCGGCGACGTCGTCGTCATGTTCGACGCCGACTGCTCCGCCGACCCGGACGAGATCCCGCGCTTCGTGCAGGCGCTCGTCGAGGGCGCCGACGTCGCGAAGGGCACCCGCTACTCGCTCGGCGGCGGCAGTGACGACATCACGATCGTCCGCAACCTGGGCAACCGTGGCCTGAACATGCTCTGCAACATCATCCTCGGCACCCGCTACAGCGACCTCTGCTACGGCTACAACGCCTTCTGGGCCGACGTCCTGCCGGAGATCGGCCTGCTGTCCTCCGAGCTGCCGAAGCCGTCCGACGGCTCGATGCTCTGGGGCGACGGGTTCGAGATCGAGACCGTGCTCACCTGCCGCTGGTCGGCCGCCGAGCTCGCGATCACCGAGGTCCCCAGCCACGAGAAGCTCCGCGTGCACGGCTCGAGCAACCTGAACGCCGTGACCGACGGCATCCGCGTGCTGAAGTCGATCATGCACGAGCGTCGTCGCGCAGCGATCGGCCGCTCCGAGGTCCGTCGTGCCGCGATGAGCGTCGTGCCGCCGGCCGAGCAGCTGGCCGCCGTACCGCACGCCGCCGCACCGCACGCTTCCGCTCCGCACGCTCCGGTCCACGCGGCCGGGCACGCCCCGCTCGGCGCGCACGCCCCGCACGGCGCCCCCGTCGCGGCCGTCGCCAGCCTCGAGGAGGAAGTCGCGTGACGACCGTCGCGGTCGTCATCTGCGCCTACACCCAGCAGCGCTGGGGCGACCTGCAGGACAGCGTCGAGTCCGCCAAGCGCCAGCCCGAGGCCCCCGAGGTCGTCGTCGTGATCGACCACGAACCCGAGCTCCTCGCCCGCGCCGCGGCGCGCTGGCCCGAGCTCCGCGTCGTCCCGAACACCGAGGACCGCGGCCTGTCCGGTGCCCGCAACACGGGCGTCGCCCTCACCGACGCCGACGTCGTCGCGTTCCTGGACGACGACGCGACCGCCGACCCGGACTGGCTCGGCCACATGCTCACCGCCCTCGAGGACCCGGACGTCGTCGGCGTCGGCGGCCGGGCCACACCGTCCTGGCCCACCGCCACCGGTGCCGGCCCGTACGCCGACGAACTCCTCTGGATCGTCGGCTGCTCCTACCGCGGCCTGCCCGAGACCCCCGGCGACGTGCGCAACGTCATCGGCTCGAGCATGGCGTTCCGCCGTGACGCGATCATGCTCGCCGGCGGGTTCCGCTCCGGCATCGGCCGCGTCGGCAACCAGCCGCTCGGCTGCGAGGAGACCGAACTCTGCATCCGCATCGCCCAGGCCCGTCCGGGTGCGCGCATCCGCCACGAACCGCGCTCGAACGTCTCGCACCGGGTCTCCCCGGACCGCGTGACGATGCGCTACCTGCGCCGTCGCAGCTACTACGAGGGCATCTCGAAGGCCGTCCTGAGCCGTCGCGTCGGCACGGGTGACTCGCTCGCCAGCGAGTCGACGTACCTGACGAAGGTCATCCCCGGA
This sequence comes from Curtobacterium sp. PhB137, assembly GCF_003814955.1. Lineage (NCBI taxonomy): Bacteria > Bacillati > Actinomycetota > Actinomycetes > Micrococcales > Microbacteriaceae > Curtobacterium > Curtobacterium sp. PhB137. The sequence goes on from NZ_RKQO01000005.1 coordinate 13,138, forward strand.
GCGGTGCTGCGCGAACTGCGCCACATCGGTCGCGGCGGTGCCCTGCGTGCCTTCGCGATCGTGCTCTCCGTCGCGTCGACCGTCACGGGCTACGCCGTCGGGCGTGTCCTCGGTGGCGTCGTCGTCCGCACCCCGGCGGCCGCCCCCGTCCCCCAGCCGGTGGGGACGCGGTGACCCGCGCGACCCTGGCGATGGTCATCTCGCCGATCGTGACCGGGCCGCTGTCCCCGACGTGGGACGGCGCCCTGTGGGTCGGCGAGGTCGACCGCGCCGACGTGCACGCGTCCAGCCACCGTGACGTGGTCGCACTCGAGGGCGCCGCGGGCTACCGGCGCGCCCGACTGCTCGTCCGCGACCACGGCGAGCCGCTCGGCTTCGTCGAGGCGGACATCACCGAGCGTCGCCGCATCGGCGGGACCATCGACGTCCGCACCCTCCAGCGCGCGATCCGGCCGATGCCGGTGCCCGAGCGTCGGCCGGCAGCAGGTCTGGTGCTGCCGTCCGTCACCGTGGTGCTCTGCACGGACGGGGCCGCTGGCACCACCATGCGGTCGGTGCTCGCCAACGAGTACCCCGACTTCGACGTCGTCGTCGTCTCGCACGGCGCCGACGACAGCGGCACCGCGACGGTCGAGATCGGCGGTCGGCGCGTCACCACGATCGCCGCGCCGACCGGTGGCCTCGCCGCCGCCCGCAACGCCGGACTCCTCGCCGCGAGCGGCGAGGTCGTCGCGTTCGTCGCCGAGGGCGCCGTCGTGGACGGTGACTGGGTCGCCGCGTTGGCCACCGCCTTCGCCGCGGACCCCGACGTCGCCTGCGTCACCGGGCTCGTCCCGAGCGCCGAACTGCGCACCCCCGCGCAGCGCTGGCACGACGACCGCACCGCAGCTGGCCGCACCGTCCGCCGTCGGGTGTTCCGCCTCGACGGCACCGACGACGCGCCCCCGCACCACCCCTTCGCCGCCGCTGCCTACGGCACCGGTGACAACCTCGCCGTGCACCGCGCGACCGCGCTCCGGATCGGCGGCTTCGACACCGCCTTCGGACCGGGCACCCGCGTCGGTGCCGGCGACGACCTCGACCTCTTCACACGACTGCTGTTCGCCGGATCCGCGATCGCCGTCGAACCGGCCGCCATCGCGTGGCAGCGATCGGCGGACGACGTCGCGTCGCTCCGCGCCGCTGCAGCCGCGCACGGCCACGGACTCGGAGCCTGGATGACCAAGAACGCCATCGACCGCGAGTCGCTCACCGCATCGGTGGACGCAGCGCCCGAGGCGCTCAGCGCCTTCGCACGACTCGGCCTCGAGCAGGGCGACCGTGCGACGGACATCGCCGGCGACCAGCCCGGGGACGCGGACCGCGTGCCCGACGCGGTCGACGCCGAGTTCGCCGCCACCCAGCGGCGGCTGCGCGGGGTCGAGCAGCGCTCGGTCCTGACGGCGCCGTTCCTGGCGCTCGTCGAACGACTGCGTGGTGGTGGCACGATCGACCGGAACGCCCGCGGTCGCCACGAGCTCCGGCACGGTCTGGCCTCGGCCGGTCCCGCCCGCCCGCTCGCGGTGGACGCGATGAGCCCGATCGCACGACTCACCGCAGCGGCGATCGTCGTCCTGACGCTCCTCGTCGCCGGGGTCGCCGCGATCGCCGGACTCCCGGTACTGCGGGGGAGTGCGATCGGCGTGTACCTGTTCGCGCTGCTCGGCGTCGCACCCCTGCTGCTCGTCCGCCCGATGCCGCTGGCACGCTTCAGCGTCTTCGCGGTCACGGCGTCGCTCGTCGGCACGATCGGCATCGGCTACACGATGGCGACGTTCCAGCTCTGGAACCCCACGGTGCCGTTCGTCGGGGTCGTCGTGCTCACCGCCGTCGCCCTCGCGATCGCCGTGCCGCGTGACGTCGCCGAACTGCAGCGCGCCCGCCTCGAGCCGGCCGCCGTGGGCGCCACGGCCCGTCGCTGGACCACCACCGACACCGTCACCGCCGGCTCGGTCGTCGGCCTGCTCGTCATCGTCGTCGCCGCGCTCACGCACATCGGCGACCCGGTGCCGGACGGGCTGTTCGGGTCGCTCGGCCCGGGCCTGGTCATCGGACTGGCGATCGTCGTCGCCGCTGCCGTCGTCGCCCTGGTGCGCGGTCGCGGACTCGCGATCCCGGTCGTCGTGCTCGGCGGGTCGATCCAGCTCGCACAGGCCATCACCTACGGCATGCCCACCGTGATGGCGGCCGCCCGTCACATCGGCGTGCTCGAGTACATCCGCCGCTGGGGTTCGACGAACCCGGCCGCCGACATCTTCCAGACGTGGTCCGGCCTGTTCGCCGGCGGCGCCTGGGTCGCGGACGTCGGCGGGATCGACAACGCGATGACCATCGCCGCGTGGGTCCCCGTCCTGCTGGCCTTCAGCACGACGATCGCCGTCGGGGTCCTGGCCGCCAACTGGCTGCCGGGCAACCGTCGCCCCTGGATCGCCGCGTTCCTGACCGCGATGACCGGCTCGCTCAACACGACGTACTTCTCGCCGCAGTCGGTGGGCATCCTGATGTCCCTGGTGATCCTCGTGCTGGCCGTCGGCCCGCTGCGACGCACCGCGGTGACCGCCGCCGACGGCGTCCGCTCGACGATCCTGCGGGCCCGCCGCGTCGGCCTGTCCCGGATCATCGCGATCACCCTGATCGGCATCGTGCTGGTCGTCACCCACCAGATCTCCCCGTACCTGACGGTCGCCGCACTCGTGACGCTCATCGTGTTCCGACTGCTCCGCCCCTGGTGGCTCCCCGTCGTGGTGCTCGTCCCCGCCGTCGGCTTCGCCCTGCTGAACGACGACATCCTCGGCAAGTTCCTGTCCCTGGGAGCCGTCGGCAAGGTGCTCGACAACGTGCAGCCGCCGTCGCACGACATGACGGTCCTGCCGAAGCCGCTCGTCACACGGCTCGCGTTCGACATCCCCGCGGCGGCCCTCGTGGTCCTCGGCCTCGTCGCCGTGATCACCGTGCTGATGCGCCGCGACCGCGTGCACTGGGGACTGCTGGCCACGGCAGCGAGCCCGATCTCGCTGCTCGTCGCGACGAACTACGGCCAGGAGGGCATCTTCCGCGTCGTGCTGTTCGCGACACCGTGGATCGCGATCCTGGCGGCGGGGCTCCCGATGCCCAGCGGCCGGCTGGCTCCCGTCGGTCGACTCGTCACCCGTGCGGTGCAGCCCACGGCGGTCAAGGTCGTCGTCGCTGCGGCCGCGGTCGCCGCGATGGTCGGCATCGGCGCGTTCGGTCAGACCGCCCTCGACTGGAACCGCGTCCCGACGCGCAGCCAGTCGGCGGCGACGCAGTTCTACGACGCGACCGCGCCGAAGGGCTCCATGATGCTGCTGACCGGTTCGGCGAACGCCGTCCCGAGCAACACCGGCGCACGCTACTTCGACGTCGGGGCGCTGTCCCGCGAGGTCCTCGGGGCGTACCCGGAGCCGGAGGGCTACGACGCCGAGGCCGACGTGTCCACGATGACCCGCCAGCTCGTCCTGGACTGGCCGGCGACGAAGTACTACGCACTGGTCGCCGAGCCCTTCGGCGCCTACGACGAGCGGTACGGGTACCAGACCGACGCCGACTACCAGGAGCTCGCGGCCGCGATGGCCGACTCGCCCTACTGGAAGCGCGTCTTCGGCTCCGGCACCACCGCCGTCTACGAACTGACCCCGGCTGGGCTGGCGCATGCGACGAACTGAGGAACGCACGGCCCGGGCCTCCCGGCGGACGTGGCGCACGCGCGCCGCGTCCGCCGCGGCGGTCCTGGGGGTCCTGGCGGTCGTCGTCGCCGTCATCGCCGGACCCGGCGGTGCGATGTCTGCCGACGCACGAGGTCGGAAGACACCGCCGCCGAGCACGCCGACCAGTACGCCGACGCCCACACCGACGCCGACGCCGACGCCCAGCAGCACACCGACGGGTGGCACGGCCGCCGCGAACGCCGACTGCAGCGCCGGCCGGGTCCTCACGATGGTGGCGCACGCCGACGACGACCTGCTGTTCTCCGGAACCGAGCTCCGCGCCGACATCGACGCCGGCAAGTGCGTCCGCTCGGTCATCGTCACCGCCGGTGACGCCGGCAAGCCCGCCTGGTACTGGCAGTCCCGCGAGAACGGGTTGATGGCGTCGTACGCGTCGATCGCCGGCGTCTCGTCGAACTGGACCGCCGGGCAGCTCTCGGTCGCCGGCCACACGCTCCGCACGGCGACCCTGGCGACGGCCCCGCGGCTCAGCCTGGTGTTCCTCGAGCTGCCGGACGGCAACATCGACGGCTCCGGCTTCGCGGCCACGGGCAGCGAGAGCCTGGAGAAGCTCTACGAGGGCCAGATCAGCACGATCCACACCGTCGCCGGGGCAGCCCAACCGACGTCCTTCTCGCTGACCGACCTGCGCGCGACGTTCTCCGGGCTCGTCACCGGGTACGCGCCGACCGAGATCCACACGCTCGACCACGGCGGCACGTACGGCGACGGCGACCACAGCGACCACCACACCGTCGCGTACCTCGCCGACCAGGCGCAGTCCGCCTACACTGCGGCGCACACGTTCACGGGCTACCTCGGGTACCCGATCGCGGACCGCCCGTCGAACCTGAGTTCCGCGCAGACGGCCGCGAAGGCCGCCGCCTTCTTCGCGTACGCCGCGTACGACGGTGAGACCTGCGGGTCCACCTCCGCCTGCGCGTCGCGCCCGGAGGGCTCCTGGCTGAGCCGGCAGTACGCCGTCGGCTCGTCGGCCCAGCCCCCGACGGACCCGCCGACCTCGCAGGGCACCGACGTCACCGCCGGCGCGACCGTCACCGCGAGCGCCGAGAACCCGGCCGACGGTCAGACCGCCGTGAAGGCCGTCGACGGCGTCGTGAGCGGCTACCCGGACGCTCCGACGGCCGAGTGGGCGGCGCCCGGCGGCCGGGCGGGCACGTGGATCCAGCTGAACTGGTCGGCGGGAACCACCCTGCACGAGATCGACCTGGCCGACCGGCCGAACAGCGACGACCAGGTGACCGGCGGCACGCTGACGTTCTCCGACGGCACCAGCGTCGCCGTCCCGTCGCTCGACAACGGGGGAGCCGTGCAGCGTGTCGCGTTCAGCGCCCGCCAGGTCACCTGGGTGCGGTTCACGGTCGGTTCCGTGAGCAGCACGACCCGGAACGTCGGCCTCGCCGAGATCCGGGCGTTCCGGCCGGCGGACACCACGCCGACGCCCACGCCGACGCCGACCCCCACGCCCACCCCGACGCCGACCCCCACGCCCACCCCGACGCCGACGCTGTCGGACGTCACCGGGTCGGCCACCCCGACCGCCGCGTGGGACGACCAGTCCACCGGGCAGACCGTCGCGAAGGCCGTCGACGGCGTCGTGTCGGGCTACCCCGACAACCCGACGGCCGAGTGGGTCGCCCCGTGGGGCCGGACCGGGGTGTGGATCCAGCTGGACTGGGCCGCCTCGCAGCACCTCGGTCGGATCGTCCTGAACGACCGCCCGAACAGCTCGGACCAGGTCACCAGCGGCACCCTGACGTTCTCGGACGGCAGCCAGGTCGCGGTGGGCACACTGCCGAACGGCGGCGACGCCCTGACGGTCGACTTCACCCCGCGTGACGTCACCTGGGTGCGGTTCACGGTGACGGGCGTCTCGAACAGCACCGGCAACGTCGGTCTCTCCGAGATCCGCGCGTGGACGACCGGGTGACCGACGAGCAGGGCGACGGCCAGGAGGCCCGCCCCACCTGGTCGGAACACGTCGCCGACGACGCGGCATCCGCCCACGGCGCCCCACCGGCACACGGTCGCGGCCTGTCCCGGCACCGGCCGCCGCGGCGCCCCGGCACCCGCCGGACCGCGCTCGCGGCCGGCGCCCTGCTCGTGGTTGCCGGCATCGTCGCCGGCACCACGACCGCGACCACCACGGCGAACGGTGACGACGTGACCCTCGACGACCCGAGCGGCGTCTCGATGCCGAGCTCCGAGCCCGAGGGGTGGACCCGGGTGTTCGGCGAGGACTTCGCGGACGCCGCCACGAACCGGACCTTCGAGTCCCGGTACTCGGACCGGTTCGTCGCGTACCACGGGTTCGCCGACACCGCGGGGACGGGGCGCTACCAGGCGTCCACCCTGTCGGCGCACGACGGCGTGCTCGACGTGCGTCTGCGGACCACGCGCGCCGGGGTGCCGCTGGCGGGCGGTGTCGTGCCGCTCGTCGACGGCGAGTGGGGCGGGCAGACCGCCGGCCGGTACAGCATCCGGATGCGCAGCGACGAGGTCGACGGCTACGGCGTCGCCGTGCTGCTGTGGAGCGACGAGAACCTGTGGTCGGACGGTGAGATCGACTTCCCCGAGGGGGCGCTCGGTGCGCCCGCCTGGCTGAACGTGCACTGCCTGGCCGACCCCGCCGAGAAGTGCATCCACCAGCAGACCGAGGCGTCGCTGCAGGACTGGCACACCTACACGATCGAGTGGACCGCCGACCGGATGTCGTTCCTGGTCGACGACGAGGTCGTCGGCACGACCACGGAGAACATCCCGACCGCTCGGATGCACCTCGTGGTGCAGGCCGGGTCGAACGACGGGAACCCACCGGCGGACGCCGCCGGGTCGCTCCTCATCGACTGGATGACGATCGACGTGCCGGCGGACGGTGCCGCGCCGAGCGCGTCGCTGCCGGACGACACCGCGACGACGGACCCGAACGACTGAGCGGTGCCGACGTCGTCGTCGGCACCGCTCGGTCTTCGTCCATCAGTGCTTTGCGTGCGCCTCGAGCGCCCGGAGCAGCGCCGCGACGTGCCGCTCCCGGCCGTAGCGGTCCCGCACCCAGGCGCGGCACCGGTCCGCGAGTCCCGGTTCGGTCCCGGCCGCGTGCAGCGCCTCGAGGACCTTGTCGGCCAGCGCGGCGGTCTCGGTGGGGTCGACGGTGAAGCGCGTCCACTCGCCGCTGAGGATCTCGGCGGTGCCGCCCGACGCCGCCGCGACGACGGGGCGTCCGGTGGACATCGCCTCGACGACCACGCGGCCGAACCCCTCGGGCTCGATGGAGGGTGCCACCACGACGTCGGCGGCGTGCAGCAGGGGGACGACGTCGTCGCGCTCGGGCACCACGACCACGGATCCCTCGGGCAACGCGGCGATCGCGCGGTGCACGGCGGGGGCGTCCTGTGGGTACAGCGCACCCGCCAGGACGAGCACCGGAGCCGGGGCGGGCGGTGTGCCGGGCCCGACGAGGACGCGGGCCGACGCGTGGACGCGACCCCACGCCTCCAGGAGGGCCAGGACGCCCTTCGACCGCGTGAGCCGTCCGTAGTAGAGCACCACGGGGCGGTCCTGGTCGAGGCCGAGCGCAGCGCGTGCTCGGCGTGTGCTCGCCGGCGTGGCGGCGGGGAACGCCGCGGTGTCGACGCCGTTCGGGACCACGTCGACGCGGTCCGGCGGGGCACCGACGGCGGTCCACGCACGGGCCATCGCCGCCGAGACCGCGAGGTACCGGGTCCGGCCGCCGGCGAACGGGCCGAGCCGACGGTAGTTCGGGGCGTGGTGCAGGTGCACGGCCAGGGGGACGCCGGACACGAAGGACACGACGCGGCCCCACGGCAGGAACTCCGGACGGTTCAGCCACAGCACGTCCGGGCGTGACCGGCGGAGGCGCAGGCCCTCACGGACGAAGCGGAACACGTCCGTCGGGGCGGTCCGGATGCCGAAGCGGTAGTCGCGGGCGTGGCGCAGTCGGACACCGAGCCGGTCGAACACCGCGCGGCCCTCGTCCGGGTCGCCGTCCGGACCGGCGCGGTGCCACACCTCGACGTCGTGGCCGGCTGCGACGAGCTCGCCGACGTCCTCGACGACGCAGCGTTCGACACCGCCGGTGATGGCGAGTCCGTTGGTGGCGACGACGACACGCAGCGGACGGGGGGTGGAACGGGTCATGCGGATCCTCCGCGAGCGAGTTTCAGGCGGCGGAAGAACCAGGGCAGGCACGCGGCGACGCCGACGATGCGCACGATGTTCCACGCCAGGTCCTGCGGCGGGAGGAGCGAGGCCGCAGCGACGACGATCGCGATCGCGATGGCGAGCAGCACCCGGCGTCGAGGGCCGCGCCACTCACGGCGGTCCGGCAGGGAGGCCTGCTGCAGCGCGGCGAGGATGGCGTAGGCGATGACCGTGGCGATGCCCGCGCCGACGATGCCCGTCAGGGGCACCAGCACCAGGTTCGCCGCGATGTTCACGACACCGGCGACGGCGCCGATGACGCCGACCGTCACGCCGCGGCGCTCGACCAGCAGGAGCCGGCCGGTCGCACCGCTCGCGACCACCGGGAACGCGGTCAGGGCGACCACGAAGACGACGACGGTGAGGGACTCGACCCGGTACGACGCCGGGGCCAGGATCGGCAGCGCCACCGGCGACACGAGGGTGACGGCGACGAGCACGGGGGCGAGGAGCATGTAGAGCTCGTCCCGGGCGTGCATGGCGAGCCGGCGGCGGGCCACGGCGTCGCGGAGGGCGGCGAAGTGCGGCGCCCAGGCCTGGTTCGTGAAGGTCAACAGCAGGATGACCGCGGAGCCGACGACGTAGGCGATCTGGTAGCGGGCGACCTCGTCGGCACCGAGCAGACGCTGCACGACGAGCCGGTCACCGGCGTTCAGGACGAAGTACGACAGGCTGCCGAGCGCGATCGGGACACCGAGCTTGAACGCCCGGACCGTGGTGCGGTGGTCGAACAGACCGCGGACGCGCGGCTTCGTGGCGATGATGCCGATGACCATCGCGGCACCCTGCGCCACGACCCCACCCCACGCGTACGTGGTCGCGTCAGCGTGCACGGCGGCGAGGAGCCCGAGACCGATGATCGACCCGCCGACGGACGACAGCAGGCTCGTCACGGCGAACACGCGGATGCGGTCCTGGGCGACGAGCAGCGCGAGGGACAGCTGCACGATCGCGGCGGGCCCGGTCCAGAGCACGGCGACCAGCAGCAGGGGGTGCTGGTCGACGAAGCCCGCGGCGTCGCCCCAGAGCGGGATCGACACCAGGGCGAACACGGTGACGGTGACCGCGGTGACCATGCCGACGAACATCAGGCCCCGGGCACGCCGGTCGTCGCCGTCCTCGGCGCGCTGCAGCACCGACGCCTGGTCGATGCCGCAGACGGCCACGACCACCAGGGCCTGGTACAGCGCGATCGCCGAGGCCAGCACGCCGAACTCGGCCGGTGGCATCAGGTGCGCGAGCACGGGGGAGATCAACGAGCTCACGACGAGCTGCATCGACCAGACGACCACGTAGAGCAGGCCCCGGCCGAACAGGACGGACGAGCCGCGTGCGACGGCGATCGAGTCCGTGTCGGTGGACAGCGCGCCGGGGGCCGCCGGCTGCACGGACGCCTCGAGCTCGTCGTCGTCGGGCTGTGCCGCCAGCGCAGCCGCCTCGGCCGCACGCGCCTCGCGTCGGGTCTGGGGGACGGTCACTGTGCCACCACCACCGGCTGGTCGTCGGCTGACGTGCGGAGCCCGAAGGTCGCGTCGACCACGTCGAGCAGGTCGGTGCTCCGGGACGTCGAGAACTTCCGGGCGAACACGTACGGGGTCGACTGGTCAGCCGCGGTACGACGCTCCAGCACCCGGCCGGCGTCCTCGATCCCGAGCCACGGCGGGCTCTTCTGCTTCGTGCCGTCCCACCCGATCCACCAGAGCGGCTGCACCGCGTGGGCGTCCGCGAAGTCCGGGGTGAACGCCGGGGTCAGCAGGACCGATGGCACGAAGGTCTCGTCGCCGATCCACACCCGCTCCCAGAACGCCACCAGGTCGGGGCGCCCGTCGAACACGTCGACGACCCCCTGCGCGTGGTGGCGGGCCAGGACCTTGAGCTGCGAGCCGCCGCCGAACACGACGTCCCGCGGGACCCGACGGGGGACCGGCAGGCGCAGCATGTGCTTCCGCCACGCCCAGTGCCGGAACCGCACGCGCGACCGACCGCCGTCGCGACCCCACGCGGGGTGCGGGAGCGGCTTCGCCTCGACGAACGACCGCCCGGGGTTCGCGGTCAGGAGCGCCGAGATCTCGTCGGCGTCGGCCAGCGGGTAGTCGCTGCCGGTCAGCAGCGCCACGTGCGTGGCGTCCGTCTGCGCCAGGGCAGCACGGTAGCCGGCGACCTCGGCCGCGACGTTCTCCCACTTCGCCCACCCGGTGCGCATCCGCGGCAGCACGTGCACCCGTTCGGGCAGGCCGGCGGTCATCGCCTCGAAGACGTCGTCGTCGGTGCTCGCGTCGCAGTGCAGGAACACCGGGAACGGGTCGAGCGCCGCCACGAGCCGACGGACGTGCGTCGGGTCCTCGTGGGCGAGGACGATGCACGCGAGTGGCGTGGGAGTGATGGCCATGTCCGCGACGCTAAGCGGGCCCGGCAGCACCGACAAGGGAGGTCGGGACCACCTGCGGGGGAACGGCGGTTTCCCGCAGGCGCCCCCCGATCGAGGGGGGTCGCGAGGGGGATCGCGTCAGGGGGATCTCGTCAGCGGGCGCGGCGGAACTTCGGGCAGTCGCAGAGCGCGCAGTCCGTGCCCGGACGGTAGTGCTCGTGTGCCGCCTGGGCGTGCCCGCACGTGCTGCACGCGGCGTCGTCGGCATCGAGGTGCACCACGACGAGGTCGGACGCTTCGGGGTCCGGAACCAGGTGCAACGTCGGGCGTGGACGCCTGGTCAGGCCGAGCCGGTCCATCGTTCGGGCCAGCGGCATGCGTCCTCCTCGTGTCCGGCGGGGACCGGGGTCGCACCGGCGGGTCGACCGGCGTCTCCCGCGAGTCTAGTGGCGGCAAACCGCAGCCTCCCCGCATCCTCCGAGCATCGCGGTTGACCCCCTGTCGACGCGCGCGGAGCATTGCCACGTCCACCCGACCAGACCGGCCCGACGGGACGAACATGACCGACCACACCACCACCGCGGAACGAGCCCTCACGCTCGACCCCGCGATGCCCTCGCCCGACGCCCCCACCTGGGTCGGAGCTGCCTGGGTCGGCGCCGTCGACCGGTCCGCAGCGCTCGCCGCCGACACCGTGCACCTCGCCGGCGCCGACGGCTTCCGCCGCGCCCGCCTCATGGTGCGCGACGGCCGCGACGTCGCCGGGTTCGTCGACGTGCGCGTCGACGACCGCGGGGCGGTGGACCCGGCCGAGCTGGGACCGGCCCTGCGCCGGTTGCCGGCCCCGGGCCTCCCGGTCGACGCCCCTGCGGACGGCGCACGCGTCTCCGTCGTCATCGGCACCCGCGAGCGCCCCGTGGCGCTCGCGCGCGCCGTGCGCTCCGTCCTCGACTCCGCCTACGACGACTTCGAGCTGTTCGTCGTCGACAACGCCCCCGTCACCAGCGGCACCCGCGACGTCGTGGCCGCCGTCGACGACCCGCGCGTGCACTACGTCCTCGAGGCACGTGCCGGCGTCTCCCGGGCCCGCAACGCCGGACTCGCACTGGCCACCGGCGGCATCGTCGCGTTCATCGACGACGACGTCGTCGTCGACCGCCACTGGATGGCCGCCATCGCCGCCGCCTACGACCGCGACGCCGACGTCTGGTGCGTCACCGGACTCGTCCCCAGCGGCGAACTCCGCACCCCCACGCAGCGCTTCTTCGACGAGCGGGTGACCTGGGCGCGGAACCTCGAGCGCCGGGTGTACCGCACGTCCGCCCCGCCGGTCGACGAGCCCCTGTTCCCCTTCACCGTCGGCGCGTTCGGCACCGGCGCGAACATGTCCGTGCGCCGCGACGCCGTCCGCCAGCTCGGCGGCTTCGACGTCGCCCTCGGCCCCGGCACCCGCGCCCGAGCCGGTGAGGACCCCGACCTGTTCACCCGCGTCCTGCTCGCCGGTGGGGCGCTCGCCGTGGAGCCCTCGGCCGTCGTCTGGCACGAGCACCGCAAGGACCGTGCCGCGTTGCGCTCGCAGGCGATCGGCTACGGCACCGGGCTCGGCGCCTGGGTGACGAAGCTCGTGCTGCGGCCCTCGACGGCGTTCGCGGTGCTGCGGCGTGCGGCCGGCGCGCTCCGCCGGCTCGGTGCGCTCGGGCAGGGTGCCGACGAGCGCCCCGTCGACGCGAGCGGCGGCTGGCCCGTCGACGCCGAGTTCACCGAGGCGACGCGCGGGTTCAAGCGCGCCGAGCTGACGGCCGCGCTGGGTGGGCCGTGGCGGTACCTGGCCGGGCGGCTGACCGCGCGCTGAGGCGCCGGGCGCCGGGCGCGGCTGGGCGGGGTCGCCGCACCCGGTTTGCGACAAGACGGTCGTCGTACGACACGTGTCTTGTCGCTTGTTGCGTGCGCAACGGTTGCGTGCGCGTGGGGGCGACGTCCTCGACGTCGTGCGACATCGCGAGTGTCGTACCGCGTCGGTCGGACCCGACAACGAACGGACGGGAGGCCCGTGGCGACACTGCCACGGGCCTCCCGTCCGTCACGCTGCGCGACTACGGCCGGAAGCGGCCGGCCTCGACGTCGCGCCAGCGGCGTCGGCTGCGGAACCAGGCGGCCGGGCCGGCGGGGAACCCGCGCAGCTCGTGGTACGCCAGGGTCTTCGGGATGCGCGTGGTCGAGGCGTCGTTGGTGACCTCGGTCGCGGCGTCCCGGCGTCCGGCCAGGCGGGAGAGCATCTGCTTCGACTTGACCTTCGCCGCGAGCGGCATCAGGCGTGCGAGGACGGCGACGTGCCGCTTGTCCTTCGCGGCGAGCGCGAACATCAGCGCGGTGAAGCCGACGCCGTTGCCGTGCAGCTGCTTGTGCAGGTCCTCGATGGTCTGGCGGTGCCGGTGGTGCACGACCGCGCGGGGCTCGAAGCCGATCTTCCCGCCGCGCCACAGCGTCTCGATGAACATCGCCAGGTCCTCGCCACCACGGGCGGGGGAGCCGGCGCCGAGGGTGTGGTCGAAGCCGCCGACGGCCTCGATCAGGGTGCGACGGTAGGCCATGTTCGCGCCGGCGCCGTACGCGCCGATGCCGTAGACGGCGAAGTGCTTGAGGACCTCGCCGGACGGGGTGACCGCCGAGACGCGGGCGTGCCGCATGGTGCCCTGCACGTCGTCCGGGACGATCGTCACGGGCGAGAAGGTGCGCTCGGCGCTGAACCCGCCGTAGTACGCCTCGTACCAGATCTGGGCGGGGGTGGTGAGCTCGCTCGGCAGGATCACGCCGGTGACGGCGTCCAAGCCGGGCTCGCTGACGAACCGGGACCCGATGGCGCGGAGCCACTGCGGGTCGACGCGGACGTCGTCGTCGGTGAAGGCGATGACGTCGCCGGTCGCGGCGGCGACACCGGCGTTCCGTCCGGCGGACAGACCGGGGCGGCGTTCCTCGACGAGGCGGACGTTCCGCCCGGCGAGCATCGCGGGCAGCGCGTCGCCGGCGGGGACGCGGACGCGGTTGTCGACGAGGATGACCTCGTGCCGCGGGTAGTCGAGGTGCTCGAGGACGTCGAGCAGCTTGCCGAGGTCCTCGACGCGGTCGACGATCGTGGACACGACGACCGAGATGGTCGGCAGGTCGTCGTCGGACACCGCAGGGACGTCGGCCAGGACGGTCTCCTGCAGCGCCTCGAGGGCGCGGGCCGCGTCTGCGGGGTCGTCGGTGAGCAGTACGTCGAGGGTGCCGGTGGGGTGGCCGCCGCGGTAGCCGATCACCATGGCGGACTCGCCGGTCTCGTCGGCGACGAGACGGGGGAGCGGGGCGTCGAGGTCGACGCCGATGACACGGCGCGGTGCGGGCACGGTGTCGGCGGTGTGGAGGGTGGCCATGTCGTGGACGCTACGTGGGGCCGTGGGTGCGGACAACGGCGCGGGACCCCAGTGGCGGTGTTCATGCGGAGTTCCGCAGTGGTGAAGCTGTGAACACCTTCAGTCGAATGAGGGGCCGCCCTGGGCATGAAGGAGTGGGATGAAGTCCGGGGGACGGTGTGTCTCCTGCGTGGTTCAAGGGAGAAGCACATGATTAAGCGCACGCGATCAGTCCGTTTCGCGGCCCTGGTAGTTGCCGCGATGGCAGCGGTGGGTGTGGTCGTACCCGCCCAATCGGCGTCGGCCTCGGTAAGGACCTACTACTACCAGCTGACTCGTCTCAGTTCGACCGGCACGAAGTTGTGCCTCACCTCTACCGGCAAGGGGGCGGCGGTGGTTACCACCACGTGCGCCAACACCAAGGCGCAGCAATGGTTCCAGCTTTCCTACGGCAACGTGATCGTGCTCACCAACGTTGCGAGCGTCTCGAAGACTTCAAAGAGCTACGTTCTGACTTCCGACTCGCAGAGCGCTGGCGCGAAGTTCACGATGCAGCCTGTTGATGGCAGTGCAAGGCAGCAATGGAGGTACGGGCTGGCAGCCAAGAACAATGGCTTTGTCAACGCTTCGTCGGGGCGGGTGATGGCCGCCGGTACGCTTCAAGTGGGACGACGGGTCATAATTGCCAAATCCCAGGACGGCGGCTATCTCCAGGCATGGTCGGATTACGGCGCCGGCACCTACAGCTGAGCGAGTTCGCCTCTCTTCGAAGGCGCCCTCTTCACGGTTTGCGAGGGCGCCTTCGTTGTGAGCGCTCACCCAGGAAGTCTCCGGGACTTCCAAGGTCACGCTCAGGTCACGGAACCGATGCAACCGGTTGCGGAACCCCTGCGGCGGGCGTAGCTTCCTCCACCAGCAGGCAGCGGCGCCTGCTCCAGGGCAGTGTCGTCGAACCCGATCGATGCCCCCTGGTGATCTCAATGAGGAGACAACGCTGTGAAGACAACACGCTCCAGGGTGCGGTTCGCATCCGTTGCCGGGGTCGCCGTCATCGGCCTCGTGCTCACCGGCTGCTCGAGCGGGAGCTCCGGCGCCGGTTCGGACGACGCCAAGAGCGGCCAGGACAGCCGCGGACCCATCACGTACGTGCAGGGCAAGGACAACTCGAACGTCGTCCGCCCGCTGATCGCGAAGTGGAACAAGGCCCACCCCGACGAGAAGGTCACCTTCAAGGAGCAGTCCGACCAGGCCGACCAGCAGCACGACGACCTCGTGCAGCACTTCCAGGCCAAGGACGCGAACTACGACGTCGTCGACGTCGACGTCGTCTGGACCGCCGAGTTCGCCGCGAAGAGCTGGCTGACGCCGCTGACCGGTGACATGAAGATCGACACCTCGAAGCTGCTGCCGGCCACGGTGAAGACCGCGACCTACAACGACACCCTCTACGCCGCCCCGCAGACCTCGGACGGCGCGCTGCTCTACTACCGCAAGGACCTCGTCAAGACGCCTCCGACCACGTGGAAGGAGATGATGGCCGACTGCCAGATCGCGAAGGACAAGGGCATCGGCTGCTACGCCGGGCAGTTCGCGAAGTACGAGGGCCTGACGGTGAACGCCTCCGAGGCGATCAACGGCTCCGGTGGTTCGGTGCTCAGCAAGAGCGGGGACCCGGACGTCGACACCTCGGACGCCAAGGCCGGCCTGCAGAACCTGGTCGACGCGTTCAAGGACGGGAACATCCCGGCCGAGGCGATCACGTACCAGGAGGAGCAGGGCCGCACGGCGTTCGAAGCCGGCAAGCTGCTGTTCCTGCGCAACTGGCCGTACGTCTACAACCTGGCGAAGACCGACGGTTCGAGCAAGGTCAAGGACACGTTCGGCATCGCGCCCATCCCGGGTGCAGACGGCACCGGCGCCTCGACGCTCGGCGGCCACAACGCCGCGATCAGCGTGTACTCGAAGCACAAGGCGACGGCGCACGACTTCCTCGAGTTCCTCATCTCGAACGACACGCAGAAGTTCTTCGCGACGCAGGGTTCGCTCGCCCCGGTCGTCGGTGACCTCTACACCGACTCCGAGCTGACGGCGAAGCTGCCGTACCTGCCGACGCTGCTCAAGTCGATCGAGTCGGCGGAGCCGCGGCCGGTCACGCCGTTCTACCCGGCGGTGACGAAGGCGATCCAGGACAACACCTACGCGGCGCTCAAGGGATCGAAGTCGGTCGACGAAGCCATGAAGGACATGCAGGACGCCCTCAAGTCGGCGACCAGCAGCTAGCGACACGCGGCGCACGCCGCATCGGACTGGAGGCACGGTGCCATCCCGGCACGTGCCTCCAGTCCGCCCCTACTTGCGTTCCGACACCCCCGGCAAGGAGGCCGACACGTGTCAGCAGCAACCGAGATCCCCACAGCCATCCCCAACCCGACGGGCATGGAACCGAAGCGCCAACGGCGCAAGGGCGGACTCAACGCCGAGCACGGCCGGTGGGCCGTGTACCTCATCGGCCCGACGATCCTGCTCCTCGCGATCGTCATCGGCTACCCGGTCATCAGCGCGATCATCCAGTCGTTCCAGCTCGACCAGGGCCTCGACAAGACCACGCAGTTGTTCGTGGAAGGCGGTTTCGCCGGCATCACGAACTACGCGCACTGGCTCGGCCAGCAGTGCGGCAACGTCACGTGCCCGCCCGGCAGCCTCGGCTCCCAGTTCTGGGTGTCGATGGGCAACACGTTCTTCTTCACGGTCGTCACCGTGGCGTTCGAGACGGCCATCGGCGTGTGGATGGCGATCATCATGAACCGCAACTTCAAGGGCCGCGCGCTCGTCCGTGCCGCGATCCTGGTGCCGTGGGCGATCCCGACCGCCGTAACCGCGAAACTCTGGTACTTCATCTTCGACGCGAACGGCGTCCTGAACCACGTCCTCGGGCACCAGATCCTCTGGACGAGCGGTGAGTGGTCCTCACGGTGGGCAGTTATCATCGCGGACACCTGGAAGACCACTCCCTTCATGGCACTGCTCATCCTGGCGGGGCTCCAGCTGATCCCGGAAGAGGTCTACGAGGCCGGCAAGATGGACGGCGCCTCGACGTTCCAGCGCTTCGTGCTCATTACTCTCCCGCTCATCAAGCCCGCGTTGATGGTCGCCATCTTGTTCCGCGTGCTCGACGCGCTGCGCATGTACGACCTGCCACAGATCCTGACCGGCGGCGGCGGTGGTTCCGGCAACGCCACCACGACCCTGTCGATCCTGGTAGTCGAACAGATCCGGCAGGGCTTCAACTCCGCGTCGGCACTGTCGACCATCACCTTCCTGGTGATCTTCATCGTCGCCTTCGTCTTCGTCCGGTTCCTCGGGGCCAACGTCGTCCAGACGCAGGCCGCCCAGCAGAAGGGTGATCTCAAGTGACCCTCGCAGCCGACCGCCCCCGGTCCTCCGCAGCAGCACGCGACCGCGCCGTCGACCGTGCCGACGTCCGCGTCCGCCGCAATACCGGCCCCCGCATCCGCACGGCCGTGCAGGCGATCGTCATCGCCGTGTGGTGCCTCCTGCCCTTCTACTGGATGGTGGTCACGAGCTTCCGCGACGTCGGGTTCACGTTCGACGCCACCCCGTGGCCGACGCACGTCACGCTCGACAACTACGCGACGGCGTTCTCCACGGCGCTCGGCAACCACCTCGGGCGGGCGCTCGCCAACAGCCTGCTCATCGGCGGCGTCGTGACGATCATCGCCCTGCTCGTCGGCACGACGGCGGCGTACGCCCTCGCCCGCCTCGAGTTCCGCGGCAAGTCGCTCATCGCCGGCGCGATCCTGGCAGCGTCGATGTTCCCGGGCGTCGCGCTCATCTCCCCGCTGTTCCAGCTCTTCACGGACATCGGGTGGATGGGCACCTACCAGGCGCTCATCCTGCCGAGCATCTCGTTCGTGCTGCCGCTGACGGTCTACACGCTCGCGTCGTTCTTCCGCGAGATGCCGTGGGACCTCGAGGAAGCAGCGCGCATCGACGGCTGCACCCGCGTGCAGGCGTTCCGGCGGATCATCCTGCCGCTCGCCGCCCCCGCGGTGTTCACGACGGCGATCCTGGCGTTCATCTCGAGCTGGAACGAGTACCTGATCTCTTCGCAGCTCTCAAGCGACGCGACGCAGCCCGTGACAGTCGCGATAGCAGGATTCCAGGGAAGCGTTCCGCACCAGGAGCCGTACACGGCGGTCATGGCCGCGGGCACGATCGTCACGATCCCGCTCGTCATCCTGGTCCTCATCTTCCAGCGACGCATCGTGGCCGGCCTCACCGCCGGTGGCGTGAAGGGTTGACGACCATGGCACAGCGCGGACCCACCCGGCCCACGGCCCGGATCGAAGAGGCGATCGGGTTCGTCGGCATGTTCGGCATCCTGTTCCTCGGCGCCACGGTGTTCTGCGAGGTCACCGGTCGACCGGCACTCGGCTGGGCACTCACCCTGCTGGTCTGCGTGCTCGGGGTCGTGTCGCTCGACCGGTGGCGGGTGCGGGTACTCCGCCGCCACGCGGTCGTCGACGGGGCCACCGACGGCATCGGTGCCGCTCCTGCCGTCGCCCCCGTCCGCACCGCTCGCGGTGACGACACCCGTCGTCAGCCACGGCCCTCGGCGGACGGGCGGGTGCACCAGCACAGCGGGTGGGACGAGCTCGCACCAGCGGGTCGTCGTGCACCGCACCGAGCGCGCCGGACCGCAGCGGCCGTCGCGCAAGCAGTCCCCGGCACTGCAGCCGACCGTCCGGCGGGCGTGACACACGGTACGGACGGCTGACGGGCCTCCCGGGTCGCATCGATGGGGATCCAGGAGATCGCGACCGTCACGGGACTGTCCAAGTCCACGGTGTCGCGAGCGCTGCGCGGCATGGAGAACGTGGCGGAGACCACGATCGACGAGGTGCGTCGGGTCGCCGACGAACTCGGGTACGTCCCGAGCTCGGCGGCGGCCGGCCTCGCCACCGGGCGGCAGCGCGCCGTGGGCGTCGTCGTCCCGGTGATCGACCGGTGGTTCTACGTCAAGGCACTCGGCGGCGTCGACGCAGAACTCCGTCGGGCCGGGTACGACCTCGTGCTCTACAACCTGGGCGGGCCGGGCGGCGACCGCGACCGGGCGTTCCGACGCTCGATGCTGCGGCACCGTGTCGACGCCCTCGTCCTGCTGTCCCTGGTGCTGGACGCGACCGAGCGTGCCGAGCTCGAACTCACCCGGCACCCGATGATCGTCATCGGCGGACCCGCACCGGGCCTGCGGAACATCGGGGTCGACGACCGAGCCGTCACCCGGATCGCGGTCGACCACCTGTGCGGACTCGGACACCGACGGGTCGCCTACGTCGGCGGGCAGGACGAGGCCGGCATGAACGTGGCGGTGCCGCACCTGCGGCGGGACGGGTTCGTCGACGCGATGCGGGCCGCCGGACACGCGGTGCCGGACCGGTGGCTGCTCGACGGGCGGTTCTCGTTCGCCGGCGGGCTGGCGGCGGGGAACGCGCTGTTCGGCGGGCGCGCTGGTGCCGGCGCCGGTGCTGGCGCCGGGCCCGATCGTCCGACTGCCGTGTTGTGCGCCTCGGACGAGATGGCGCTCGGGGTGCTCCTCGCCGCTGGGCAGGCCGGGCTGTCGGTGCCGGGGGACGTCTCCGTGATCGGGATCGACGGCCACGAGTACGGCGCCACCGTGGGCCTGACGACCGTGGCACAGGACCCGGAGGCGCAGGGGCGCGCAGCGGCGCGGGCCGTGCTCGCCGAGGTCGACGGCGGCGCTGCCGGAACGATCGTCGCGGCGCCGGCGCACCTGGTGGTGCGGGGGACGACGGGGCCGCCGCCGGGGTGAGGGTGTGTGGGGCGTGGCGGCGTGGCGGCGTGGCGGACTCGACTCGGAACGACGATCCCGATGTCGCACGACAACAGGAACGTCGTTCCGAGTCGGCCCCCGCCCGAGCCCGCCCGGCCCGCCGCGGGTAGCGTCGCCCGCATGGAGGTCACGAAGCTCGAACACGCCTGCCAGATCCTGTCGGACGGCGACGCCCGCCTGGTGCTCGACCCGGGCAACTTCACCCGCCTCGTCGACGCGACCGGGGTCGTCGCGGTCGTCGTCACCCACGAACACCCCGACCACGTCACGCCCGAGCAGCTGCACCGGATCCTCGCCGCCAACCCCGACGCCGTCGTGTTCGGCCCCGAGGGCGTCCGCGCGGCGCTCGCCGAGTCCGGCATCGCGGTCGAGGTAGTCACCGACGGCGACCACCGCACCGTCGGCCCGTTCGAGCTCGACTTCCACGGCACGCGGCACCAGCTCATCCACTCCTCGGTGCCGATCGTCGACAACACCGGCGTGCTCGTGAACCGCACGCTCTTCCACCCCGGCGACTCGTACACCGACCCGGGCGTGCCCGTCGAGGTCCTCGCCGCACCCGTCGGTGCCCCGTGGCTCAAGGTCGCCGAGATGATGGACTACGTCGCCGCGCTCGCCCCGGCCCGCGCCTACCCGATCCACGAGGCCACGCTCTCCGACATCGGCTACGGCATGCACACCGGTCGGCTCCGCGAGGCGCTCGCCCCGCACGGCGTGCTCGAGATCCTGCGGCCGGGGGAGTCGCTCACGGTCTGACCGCGCGGGGCGCGACAATTCCTGCTCACGAAGCGCGGCCCCGGACGTGCGCGCGGTCGGACGGGAGGCCCGTGGCGGGCCCGCCACGGGCCTCCCGTCCGATGGGCGGTCGCGTCCACGGCCGCGCGACCGATGCGCGTGCATGTTGCGACAGAGCGCGCGTCGTTCGACGCGTGTTTCGTCGCTCGATGCGCACGCAACGGATGCGTGTGCATGTTGCGACAGAGCGCGCGTCGTTCAACCGGTGTTCTGTCGGAATCTGCACGCGCAGCGAGCGCCGTATGCCGGGCGCGGCATGGCGGCACACCCGGGCGACACGCCTCGTTTTGGCGCGATGCGCGGCTTGTGCAATACTTGTCGAGTTGTCGGAACGGCCCCATCGTATAGCGGCCTAGTACGCTGCCCTCTCACGGCGGTAACGCGGGTTCGAATCCCGCTGGGGTCACCCAGGTGACATGCTCCGAGTCCGACAACAGCCGCGGCCCCATCGTATAGCGGCCTAGTACGCTGCCCTCTCACGGCGGTAACGCGGGTTCGAATCCCGCTGGGGTCACCAGCACCACGAAACCCCCGACGAGCTCCGGCTCGCCGGGGGTTTCGTCGTCGTGTGCCAGGCTGATTCCGTGTCCAGTGCCGTCCAGCTCATCCGGTCCGCAGCGCTCAGTGACGTCGCGGAGTACGCCTACGCGTCCACCGTGGCGGCCGGGACACGGCTCGTGTTCCTCGCGGGGGCGTGTCCGCTCGACGAGCACGGCGCGACGGTCGCCGTCGGTGACGTGGCCGGGCAAGCCGCGCAGTGCATCGCGAACCTGCGGACGGCGCTCGCAGCCGCCGGCGCGGGGGTCGACGACCTGGTCCAGACGCGGGTGCTCGTCGCGACGACCGAGCAGCAGGACCTCGTCTCCGCCTGGGACGTCGTCCGCGCCGCGATGGGAGACCACGACGTGCCGAGCACGCTGCTCGGCGTGACCGTCCTCGGCTACGACGACCAGCTCGTCGAGGTCGAGGCGATCGCCGCCGTCGCCGACTGAGCAGTACGCTGGACGGGTCATCAGACCCGGCAGTGGGGCCTGCCGGACCCAACCGCGCACGAAGCGCCAACGGTCCCTATCCCGAGAACACCGCACGCGCGGAGACGATCCGGCGTGCTCGGCGATAGGAGTACCGATGACCGATGCGCGACCGCCGCACCTCCGCTGGCGCTTCCTGGCCCTCGTCGCACTCGGCGGCGCGATCGGGACCGCGATGCGCGCACTGCTCGCCGAGGCGTTCCCCGGCCACGACGGCATCAGCTGGGTGATCCTCGCGATCAACGTCGTCGGAGCCTTCTGTCTCGGGCTCCTGCTCGAGGCGCTCGCGATGCGTGGGCCCGACGTCGAGGGGCGCCGCACGCTCCGGCTGTTCGTCGGCACCGGCGTGCTCGGCGGCTTCACGACGTACAGCACGCTCGCCGACGACACCGCGCAGTTGCTCGAGGTCGGCCGGTGGGGTGCGGGCAGCGGGTACGCGCTGCTGTCCGTCGTCCTCGGGCTCGGCGCCGTCGCGCTCGGGGTGTTGATCGCCGGGCGGCTCCGACCGCGTCCGACCGGCCCGGACGGAGGCGCGTCGTGAACCCGCTCGACCTGCTGCTCGTCGCCGTCGGCGGGGGAGTCGGAGCAGCGCTCCGGTTCCTGCTCGACGGCCTCGTCAAGGCGCGCACGTCCCGCTCGCGGACTGCCGGGTTCCCGCTCGGGACCGTGCTCATCAACGTGTCCGGATCGCTCGTCCTGGGCCTGCTCACCGGCCTCGGGCAGGCCGGCACGATCCCGCTCCCGGCGGTCGCGGTGCTCGGGACGGGCATGATGGGTGGGTACACGACGTTCTCGACGGCGAGCGTCGAGACCGTCCAGTTCCTCCGATCCGGCAAGCCCCGGCTCGCCGTCCTGCACGGCCTCGGGATGCTCGTCGTCTCGGTCGGCGCAGCTGCGCTCGGCCTCTGGATCGGAAGGAACTCATGACCTCGGAACGCCCCGGCGAACTCGTCCTCGTCCGTCACGGAGAGACGGAGTGGTCGAAGAGCGGGCAGCACACCGGCCGCACCGACATCCCGCTGACGGACAACGGTGTCGAGCAGGCGAAGCGCGCCGGCCGGTACCTGGCCGACCGCTCGTTCGCGTTGGCCCTGTCGAGTCCGCTGCAGCGTGCCCGCGACACCGCGCACCTGATCGGCGTCGACCCCGAGCTCGACGAGGACCTGTACGAGTGGGACTACGGCGCGTACGAAGGGCTCACCACCCCGCAGATCAAGGTGCTGCGCCACGGGCCGTGGGACCTCTGGACCGATGGAGTACCTGCCGGTGACACCCCCGGTGAGAACGCCGCCGAGGTCCGGGTCCGCGTCGAGCGCATCCTGAACCGCGCTCGTCCGGTGCTCGCCGAGGGCCAGGACGCCGTGTTCGTCGCGCACGGCCACGTGCTGCGTGCCCTCGGCGCCGCGTGGATCCGGCTCGCGCCGCAGGACGGTGCCGTACTGAAGCTCGGTACCGCATCGGTCAGCGTCCTCGGGTACGAGCACGGCCGCCCGGTCATCGACGCCTGGAACATCCAGCCCCGCGACTGACCTGCCGGCCGCGGGTCCGTGGGTGCGGTCTGCGAGAGCGACAGTTCCGCGCCACCTCGGCTGGTCAGTCCCGCGAGAGCGACAGAGTTGCGCGAACAGTTCGCGGAGATCTGTCGCTTTCGCGACCGGGTCGCGCCCACGACCGGACGGGAGGCCCGTGGCGACGCCGCCACGGGCCTCCCGGCCTCAGATGGTACGGATCGCGCTCGTGGCACCGAGGGCACGGCCGCGCCGCCGCTCGATCGCGCGCCCCACGAACAACAGCCCGACGCTGACGAGCGCACCGAGGGTGGTCTGCGCGACCCGGTCGAGCGCGAGGAGCTCCGGGGCCTCGGGCAGGCTCAGCCACGACACGGCGAGGGCGAGCGGCGTCAGGAACAGCAGGCAGACGGCGTAGTTCCGGGCGACGAAGATCTCCGCGAAGAACTGCCCCACGACGGCGATGACGACGATCCACCACGCCGACGGCTCGAGCAGCAGGATCCCGACGGCGATCACGGTGCCGCCGATCGTGCCGATGAAGCGCTGGAACGCCCGGATCACGGTGTGCCGCTGGCGGAGGGCGGGCAGGGTCGACACCACCGCGATGACGGCCCAGTACGGGTGCCCGAGCCAGGGGATGGTCGACGCCACCCCGCCGGCGACGAGCGACCCCACGACGTTGAGCGCCACGGTCTCCCACAGCGCGGCGGTGCGGAGGATGCCGAAGCCGCGCTCCTTGAGCGGCGCCAGCGGCCGGAACCGGTGCGGGGCGCGCGGGTGCCACACGTGCCGGATGACGAACCCGGACATCGCGACGAGCCAGGCCCAGACGACCGAGCAGACGATGATCGTCGCGACGAGCGGGACGTCCGCGGGCCTGAGCGGCACGAGGGCGGAGACCACGAACGCGAACACCGGGAAGATCGGCTGCGCGGGGATCGTCCGCAGGGTCGACAGGGTGCAGACCGCGACGACGAGCACCACGACGAGCCCGGTCGCCTGCAACCAGAGCGGGGAGCCGAGCAGGGCGACGCCGATGCCCGCGAACATGCACAGGGTCTGCAGCGCGCCCGCGACGCCCGTGGTGACGGCGCGCTGCCGGTAGGGCTCGGTCGCCCCGAAGATCGCGGTGAACCCGGCGAACATCGCGAACGCGGCGTAGCCCGGCATCCCGAGGGCGATGAGCAGCGCCAGCGGTGCACCACCCGCGATCGCTGCGCGTACCGCGCCCTCGAGGTTGATCGTCCGGGTCGAGTGCGCAGGTGTCGTCATGTCCCGACCATCTTCCCACCGCGACGGGTGTCGCGGAGTCGCCACGGGCCTCCCGGTCGACCGTCGCACCACGTGGAGAACGCGACGACGCGTTGGTATACCAATGGTAGAGTCGCCTGATCGTGCCGCGGTCGCGGCGCAACGACGAGAACGAGGGAGTCGAGCTCATGGGTAGGACGCTCGCCGAGAAGGTGTGGGACGACCACGTCGTGGTCAAGGGTGAGGACGGGAACCCGGACCTCCTCTACATCGACCTCCACCTCGTGCACGAGGTCACGAGCCCGCAGGCGTTCGACGGCCTGCGCCAGGCAGGCCGCCCGGTGCGCCGGCTGGACCTGACGATCGCGACCGAGGACCACAACACCCCGACGCTCGCCATCGACCGCCCCATCGCGGACCCGACGAGCCGGATCCAGATCGAGACCCTGCGCCGCAACTGCGCGGAGTTCGGGGTCCGCCTGCACTCCCTCGGCGACAAGGAGCAGGGGATCGTGCACGTCGTCGGCCCGCAGCTCGGCCTGACGATGCCCGGCATCACCGTCGTCTGCGGCGACTCGCACACCAGCACCCACGGGGCGTTCGGGGCCATGGCGTTCGGCATCGGCACCTCCGAGGTCGAGCACGTGCTGGCGACGCAGACCCTGCCGCTGAAGCCCTTCAAGACGATGGCGATCACGGTCGAGGGCACGCTGCGTCCGGGCGTGACCGCGAAGGA
This sequence comes from Curtobacterium sp. PhB137, assembly GCF_003814955.1. Taxonomy (NCBI): domain Bacteria; kingdom Bacillati; phylum Actinomycetota; class Actinomycetes; order Micrococcales; family Microbacteriaceae; genus Curtobacterium; species Curtobacterium sp. PhB137. Next base: position 38,103 of record NZ_RKQO01000005.1, read on the forward strand.
CATCATCCTGGCGGTCATCGCGAAGATCGGCACCGGCGGCGGACAGGGCTACGTGCTCGAGTACCGCGGTTCCGCGATCCGTGCGCTCTCGATGGAGGGCCGGATGACGATCTGCAACATGTCGATCGAGGCCGGTGCCCGCGCCGGCATGGTCGCCCCCGACCAGATCACCTACGACTACGTGCAGGGCCGCGACCACGCCCCGACCGGTTCCGACTGGGACGACGCCGTCGCGTACTGGGACACCCTGGCGACCGACGACGACGCCGTGTTCGACGCCGAGGTCTTCATCGACGCCGACGACCTCGAGCCCTTCGTCACCTGGGGCACCAACCCCGGCCAGGGCGTCTCGCTGTCGGAGAACGTGCCTTCGCCTCTCGACTTCGAAGACCCGAACGACCAGGCCGCTGCGCAGCGGGCCCTCGACTACATGGACATCGCCGCCGGCACCCCGATGAAGGACATCGCCGTCGACGCGGTCTTCATGGGCTCGTGCACGAACTCGCGCATCGAGGACCTGCGGGCCTTCGCGTCGATCATCCAGGGCCGCAAGAAGGCCGACGGCGTCCGGGTCATGGTCGTGCCGGGGTCCGCTCGGGTGCGGCTCGAGGCCGAGGCCGAGGGGCTCGACGTCGTCATCAAGGAGTTCGGCGCCGAGTGGCGGTTCGCCGGGTGCTCGATGTGCCTCGGCATGAACCCCGACCAGCTCGCACCGGGGGAGCGCTGCGCGAGCACGTCGAACCGCAACTTCGAGGGGCGCCAGGGCAAGGGCGGGCGCACCCACCTGGTGTCGCCGCTCGTCGCCGCCGCCACCGCGATCCGCGGCACGCTGTCCAGCCCGTGGGACCTGGCGACCGACGACGCACTGGCGAACGTGACCGACACAGCGAACACCACCGAGGGGACCTTCTGATGGACAAGATCACCACCGTCACCGGCATCGCCGCCCCGCTCAAGCGGTCGAACGTCGACACCGACCAGATCATCCCCGCGGTCTACCTCAAGCGCGTGACGAAGACCGGCTTCGAGGACGCCCTGTTCTCCGGCTGGCGCCAGGACCCCGACTTCGTGCTGAACCAGCCCGAGTACCAGGGCGCGAAGGTCCTGGTGGCCGGCCCGGACTTCGGCACAGGGTCGTCCCGTGAGCACGCGGTCTGGGCACTGCGTGACTTCGGCTTCGCGGTCGTCATCTCGCCCCGGTTCGCCGACATCTTCAAGGGCAACGCGGGCAAGCAGGGCCTCGTCACCGCGATCGTGACCGAATCGGAAGTCGAGCGGCTCTGGGCCGAGATCGAGCGGAACCCGGGGGTGTCGGCGACCGTGGACCTGGTGGCGCAGCGCGTGTCGCTCGGGGATGTGGACGTCCCCTTCGAGATCGACGCTTACACTCGTTGGCGGTTGATGGAAGGGCTCGACGACATCGGGCTCACCCTCCGTGACGAGACCTCGATCACGGAGTTCGAATCCCGCCGCTCCAGTTGGCGGCCGAAGACATTGCCGGTGAAGTAGTGAACTCTCTCGTACAGGACGCAGCGGCCGCAGGGGCGCGCGTGGGCCTCAAGTCGGACGAGATCGTCATCCGCGGGGGCAAGCCGCTCGTGGGGCGCATCGAGGTCCGCGGGGCGAAGAACCTCGCGACCAAGGCCATGGTGGCGTCGCTGCTCGGTGACACCCCGTCGATCCTCAAGGACGTCCCGGACATCTCCGACGTCAAGGTCGTCCGTGGGCTGCTCGAGGTGCACGGCGTGCGCATCACCGATCCTGCACGAGGCGAGCTCATCCTCGACCCGGCCAACGTCGAGTCGGCGCACTTCGCCGAGATCGACGCCCACGCTGGCTCGAGCCGCATCCCGATCCTGTTCTGCGGCCCGCTGCTGCACAAGCTCGGCGAGGCGTTCATCCCCGACCTCGGCGGCTGCCGCATCGGCGACCGCCCGATCGACTTCCACCTCGACGCGCTCCGCGCGATGGGTGCGGTCGTCGACAAGCAGGTCAACGGCATCCACCTGACGGCTCCGAACGGGCTGAAGGGCGCGTCCATCGAGCTGCCGTACCCGAGCGTCGGCGCGACCGAGCAGGTCCTGTTGTCGTCCGTCCTGGCGACCGGCGTCACGGAGCTGCGGAACGCGGCGATCGAGCCCGAGATCATGGACCTCATCGCGATCCTGCAGAAGATGGGCGCGATCGTGTCCGTCGAGCCGAACCGCGTGATCTTCATCGAGGGCGTCGAGTCGCTGCGCGGCTACACGCACCGTGCGATCAACGACCGCAACGAGGCCGCCAGCTGGGCCTCCGCCGCGCTCGCCACCGACGGCGACATCTTCGTCGAGGGCGCGAACCAGCAGGAGCTCATGACGTTCCTCAACGTCTTCCGCAAGGTCGGCGGCGGCTTCGACGTGCAAGAGGACGGCATCCGGTTCTACCGTGAGCGCGACACCCTCAAGCCCGTCGTCATCGAGACCGACGTGCACCCCGGCTTCATGACCGACTGGCAGCAGCCGCTCGTCGTGGCGCTGACCCAGGCCGAGGGGCAGAGCATCGTGCACGAGACCGTGTACGAGAACCGCTTCGGCTTCACCGACGCGCTGAACGAGATGGGCGCCGACATCGTCGTCCACAAGGAGGGGCTGCCCGGGCACGACCGCCGTGTCGCCCGCCGTCCGTTCGAGCAGGCCGCGGTCATCACCGGTCCGACGACGCTGCACGCGGCGAACGTCCGGGTCCCCGACCTCCGCGGTGGCTTCAGCCACCTCATCGCGGCGCTGACCGCCGACGGCGAGTCCCACATCACCAACGTCGGCATCATCAGCCGCGGCTACGAGCACTTCATCCCGAAGCTGCGGAAGCTGGGCGCCGACTTCGACTTCGCGGGTTAGTCGCGGTGTCGGTTCCGCAGCCGGGTGACGGTCCGTCGCGTCCGGGTGACGGTCCGTCGCGTCCGGGTGACGGCCCGTCGGGCCAGGGCGATGGCCGGGAGGCCCGTGGTGCGTCCGCCGTGCAGGTCGCGACCGGCCTGCCGGTGCGTGGACGGCGGTGGAAGCGTGGGGAGCTCAACCCCGCGTTCCGCATCGTGGCGTCGATCGTCATCCCGACGTTCCGGTTCTCGTCGAACTACCACTGGTACGGCCCGAACCGCCTGCCGGCGGACGGTGCCTTCGTGCTCGCGCCGAACCACTTCACGAACATCGACCCGCTGGTCGTCGGCACCGCCGTCTACATCAGTCGGCGGGCCCCGCGGTTCCTGGCCAAGGCCTCGCTGTTCAAGGTGCCCGTCTTCGGCAAGCTCATGTCCGGCATGGGCCAGATCCCGGTCGAGCGCTCCGGCCGCACCCGGTTGAGCGACCCGCTCGGCGGCGGGCGATCGCTCATCGAGCAGGGCGGGGCGATCATCGTCTACCCCGAGGGCACGCTCACCCGCGACCCCGACCTCTGGCCGATGCGCGGCAAGACCGGAGCCGTCCGCATCGCGCTCGAGAACGACGTGCCGCTGATCCCGATGGCCCACTGGGGCACGCAGGGCATCATGGCGCGCTACTCGAACAAGCTCCGCCTGTTCCCGCGGTCGCGCGTGGACGTCATCGTCGGCGACCCCGTCGACCTGTCCGCCTACCGTGGCCGGCCGATCGACCAGCAGATGCTGACCGAGGCCACCGAGCTGCTCATGCAGCGCATCACGGAGCTGCTCGAGCAGCTCCGTGGCGAGCAGGCCCCGAAGACCCGCTGGGACCCGGCGGCGAACAACCAGAAGGAGACCGGCCGGTTTGAGTGACCTCCGCCCGCACGACGATCGTCCCGACCCCGTCGCAGCAGCGCCGGGTGCCTTCGACACCGCCGCGATCCGGGTGGTGATGCAGTCGACCGACAAGCCCCGTGTGGCGGTCATCGGTGCCGGCAGCTGGGGCACCACGTTCGCGAAGGTGCTCGCCGAGGGCGGTGCCTCCACGGTCGTGTGGGCCCGCCGTCCCGAGGTCGCCCGCGAGATCACCGAGACGAAGCGGAACTCCGACTACCTGCCCGGCATCAACCTGCCCCGCACCCTCACGGCGTCGACGTCGCTCGAGCAGGTGCTCGACGGCGCCACCCAGGTGTACGTGTCGGTGCCGTCGCAGACGCTGCGCTCGAACCTCGACGCGATCCGCGAGCTCCTGCCCGCCGGTGTCCCCGTCGTCAGCCTGATGAAGGGCGTCGAGAAGAGCACCGGCCTGCGGATGAGCGAGGTCCTGCTCCAGGGACTCGGCATCGACCAGGACCGCATCGCCGTCGCGAGCGGACCGAACCTGGCGCTCGAGATCGCCCGCCGGCAGCCGACCGCCGCCGTGGTGTCGTCGTCGAGCGTGGAGACCGCGACCGCTGTCGCCGCCGTCGCGACGAACCCGTACTTCCGGTCGTTCATCAACACCGACGTCATCGGCACCGAGTTCGGCGGCGTGCTGAAGAACCTCATCGCCGTGGCGATCGGCATCGTCGACGGCGTCGGCTACGGCGAGAACACCAAGGCGTCGATCATCACCCGCGGCCTCGCCGAGATGACCGAGTTCGCGGTGTCGCTCGGCGCGCAGCCGTCGACCCTGTCGGGCCTCGCGGGCCTCGGCGACCTCATCGCCACCTGCCAGTCGCCGTTGTCCCGGAACAACACCGCCGGGCGCCTGCTCGGGCAGGGGTACCGGTTCGACGAGGTCGTGCGGCAGATGAACCAGACCGCCGAGGGACTGGCGTCCGTCGCACCGATCCTCGAGCTCGCCGCCGCGAACGGCGTCGACATGCCCATCGTCAGCCAGGTCGGCGAGGTCCTCGCCGGTAGGCTCGATCCGCGCAACATCGCGCCGCACCTCACCGAGACCGACGAGCCCCAGGGCGAGTGACCGGTCCCGCACCGAGTCACGAAGGGACTCCCGTGCCCACGATCCCCGAGGGAACCGACGTTCCCACGACCACCGTCGCCGTCCTGTTCGGCGGGCGCTCGAGCGAGCACGAGATCAGCTGCGTGACCGCCGGCGGCATCATGGACGTCGTCGACCGCACCGAGTACCAGATCGTCCCGATCGGCATCACGAAGGACGGTGCGTTCACGCTGCAGTCCGACGACCCCTCGCAGTGGGCGATCCGCGACCGCTCCCTGCCGACCGTGCCCGACAACGGCACACGCGTGGCGTTCCCGACGTCGCCGGCGACGAACGAACTCGTCGTCTCGCACCCGGACGGCTCGGTCACGTCCGTCGCCGTCGACGTGGTGTTCCCGATCCTGCACGGTCCGTTCGGCGAGGACGGCACGATCCAGGGCCTGCTCGAGATCGCCGGTCTGCCGTACGTCGGTGACGGCGTGCTCGCGAGTGCCCTGGCAATGGACAAGCACGTCGCGAAGGCCGTCCTCGAGCACGCCGGTCTGCGGGTCGCTCCCTGGACGACCGTGCTCCGCCGCGAGTGGGCGTCCGACCCGGTCGACGTCGCCGAGACGATCGCGGCGCACGGCTGGCCGCTGTTCGTGAAGCCGGCACGCGCGGGGTCGAGCATGGGCGTCTCGCGCGTCGACGGGCCCGACGAGCTCGGCGCCGCGATGGACCTGGCGTTCGAGCACGACTCCAAGGTGATCGTCGAACCGCGGGTCGTCGGCCGCGAGGTCGAGGTCGCCGTGCTCGAGGGCCGTGACGGTGCGCCGCGCACGAGCCTGCCCGGCGAGATCGTCGTGGCGGAGGACGGCTTCTACGACTTCGCGTCGAAGTACCTCGGTGGCGATGAGTCGCTGCTGTGCCCGGCGCCGCTCACCGAGGCGCAGACCGACGAGATCCGGTCGATCGGTGCTCGTGCGTTCGAGGCCATCGGTGGTTCCGGGCTCGCCCGCGTCGACTGCTTCCTGACCGACGACGGCTTCGTCGTGAACGAGGTCAACACGATGCCCGGGTTCACCCCGCTGTCGATGTACCCGCGCTGCTGGGCGGCGTCGGGTGTGTCCTACGGCGAGCTGGTCACCGAGCTCATCGAGCTGGGGCGCGCCGCCGTCCGCTGACGGTCGACCGGCGTCAGCCCTGCACGTCGGACGGGTCCAGGCACTTGTGCCCGTCCTCCGGCAGCGTCGACACCGCCGTCGCGATGTCCTGCAGCACCGCGCTGCCGGTCTTCGACGTGTCGACGACGACCTGCACCGCGGGGGACCGTCCGAACGTCGTGTAGACGATCTGCTTGCCGCGGTCGTCGCGGATCCAGTCGACCGACCCGAGCGTGAAGCACGGCAGGTCGGACACGGTCGGCACGGCGACGCCGCAGTGGTACAGCGCGGCCTCGGGGTCGCCCCAGGCCGCGGTGGACTGTGCGTTGGTGTTCCGCAGGTCGTACGTCGAGTCGACGGTCGCGGGCAACCGCACCTGTGCGGCCGCGCACGCCGCTGCGTTCGCAGAGGGTGCCGCGCTCATGCCGACGGAGTTCGTGCACCCGGTCAGCCCTGCCGCGAGGGCGATCACGACCCCCGCGATCGCGAGGGTGCGAGGGGTGCGGCGCGCGGTGTCCATCGCGGTCCAGGCTACCGTTCTCGTGTGGACGCGACGTACGACGCCTGGGCCGGACCGACCGTGGGGGAGCTCGGTGAGCTGGTCGTCCTCGACCGGATCACGAGCCGGCTGCCGACGGGCTCGCCGCTCGTGGGGCCCGGGGACGACTGCGCCGTCGTCGCCGCTCCCGACGGCCGGTTCGTCGTGACGACGGACATGATGGTGCACGGCCCGGACTTCCGGTGGGCGTGGTCCTCGCCCGAGGACGTCGGCTGGAAGGCCGCCGCGACGAACCTGTCGGACGTCGCGGCGATGGGTGCGGTGCCGAGTGGCCTCGTCATCGCCCTCGCTGCACCGCAGGACACCCCCGTGGCGGTGCTCGAGGGCATCGCGGACGGCTTCCGCTTCGCTGTCGACGCCCTCGCGCCCGGCTGCGGTGTGGTCGGCGGCGACCTCTCCACCTCGGCGACCTTCACGGTGGCGGTGACGGCGTTCGGCGACCTCGGTGGTCGCGCCCCGGTGCTCCGGTCAGGCGCTCGTGTGGGCGACGTCGTGGCGGTCTCCGGCGAACTCGGCCGTGCTGCCCGCGGGCTCGCACGGCTCTTCCGCGACGGCGTGGACGCGCAGGGCGAGCCGGACCGTGCAGCGACGGTGGCGAGCGGTGCGGACGCCGATCCCGACGTCGACCGCCAGCGCCGACCCGTGCCCCCGATCGGCGACGGGCCCCTCGCTGCTGCGGCCGGGGCGACGGCGATGCTCGACCTGTCCGACGGCCTGGCGATCGACGCCGGACGGCTCGCCCGTGCGAGCCGGGTGACGCTCGACCTCGATGCCGACGCCCCGCTCGACGAGGTCGCGCTGCACGGTGGCGAGGACCACGGTCTGCTCGCGACCTTCCCCGCCGAGGCTGCGCTGCCGGGTGGCTTCCGCCGCATCGGAGTCGCGCGCGACCGCGGCGACGCGGACCTGCTGCGCGCCGGAGCCCCGGTGCCGACGACCGGCTGGGACCCCTACGCCGACTGGGACGGCGCCGCCGGCTGACCCGCCCGGCCCGACGTCGGACGGCGGCGACGTGGCGGAGCCGAGCCGGGCCTCCCGGTCAGTGCGCGTGCATCTGTCGACGGAACACGCGTCGATCACCTGGCGTCCTGTCGGAAGATGCGCACGCATCCGATGCATGCGCATCTTGCGACACGGCACGCGTCGATCAACTCGTGGATCGTCGCGAAACGCGCCCACGCCCCGAGACCCGCGCGGCTCAGGACGCGGCGGCCACGGCCTCCCACGCCACGGTCTCGCCGTAGCTGCGCTTGCTGAACGGCTCGAGCCCCGCGGGCCACGTCGGTTCGGCGGAGCGCTTGCTCCGCTCGACGACCACCACGGCACCGGCGGTCAACCGCGGCACGAGCGTCTCGAGCACCTCGGCGATCTCGTGCTCGGTCACGTCGTACGGCGGATCGATGAAGACCAGGTCGAACGTGCGCACCGTCCCGCGCAGGTACCCGAGCACCGGCTGCGGCTGCACGTCGATCCGCACCCCGGGAATCCGCTGCTGCACGGCCTTCGCGTTCGCCCGGCACGCCTGCGCCGCGGCCGACGCGCGGTCGACCAGCACGACCTCGACCGCACCGCGCGACGCCGCTTCGAGCCCGAGGGCACCGGTGCCGGCGTAGAGGTCCGCGACGGAGGTGTCGTCGACGAGCCCACGGGCCTCGAGCGACGAGAACAGCGCCTCGCGCACCCGGTCGCTCGTCGGCCGGGTGCCGGACTTCGGCACACGGAGCGTCGTGTTGCCGGCGGCGCCGGCGATGATGCGGGTCATGCAGCCACCGTATCGGCCGGCGGCGTCGTCCACAGGCCGGACGGGAGGCACGTGGCACGTCGGTCGTGCCCGGTACCGTGGTGTCCGTGGTCACCACCGGAACCCCCGCTGCGCCGGCCGCGCCCGACCTCGGTCCGGCGCCCCTCGACGCGCGGCTCGCGAACGTGCTCGGTGGTCGGACCGCGTCCGCGATCCAGAAGGCGTTCGGCCACCGCACGGTGGGGGAGTTCCTCGAGCACGCACCCCGGCGCTACGCCGAGCGCGGGGCCCTGACGGCGCTCGACTCCCTGGCGATCGGCGAGCCGGTCACCATCGTGGCCGAGGTGGTCGACGTCCGCGAGCGCACGATGCGTGCCCGCCGCGGATCGATCCTCGAAGCCAAGATCGGCGACGGCAAGGGGCTGCTCACCCTGACGTTCTTCAACCAGGGCTGGCGCACCAAGGACCTGGTGCCCGGTGCCCGCGGCATCTTCTCCGGCAAGGTCAGCGACTACCGCGGTGCCCGCCAGCTCGCCCACCCGGACTACGAGCTCTTCGACCCCGACGACCCCCGCGCCACGGCCGACCCGGGTTCGGACGAAGCGATCCGGTGGTCGCGGCAGCCGATCCCGATCTACCCGGCGACGGCCTCGCTCACCTCGTGGCAGATCGCGAAGTCGATGGGCATCGTGCTCGACACCCTGCCGGACCTGCCCGACCCGGTGCCGGCCTCGGCGCGCAGCCGGCTCGACCTCGTCCCGTTCCGCCGGGCGCTCGAGCTGCTCCACCGCCCCGAGAAGGTCGCGGACTTCAAGCGCGCGCAGGACGCCCTGCGCTACCGCGAGGCGTTCGTGCTGCAGACCGCCCTGGTGCAGCGCCGGATCCGCGCCCGACGCACCGCGGCGACCCCGCGGGTGGCGGTTCCCGGTGGCATCCTCGCGCGCTTCGACGCCACCCTGCCGTTCACCCTGACCGACGACCAGCGTGCCGTCGGTGCCGAGATCGACACCGACATCGCCCGCACCTGGCCGATGCACCGGCTGGTGCAGGGCGAGGTCGGTTCCGGCAAGACCCTCGTGGCCATCCGCGCCATGCTCACGGTGGCCGAGTCCGGTGGGCAGTCCGCCCTCATCGCCCCGACCGAGGTGCTGGCCGCGCAGCACCTGCGGTCCATCGTGAAGTTCCTCGGACCGGACCTGGCGGCCGAGCTCCGTCCGGTGATCCTGACCGGGTCGCAGTCCACCGACGAACGCCGACGGGCCCTGCTCGCCGCGGCGTCGGGCAGCTCGCGGCTCGTGGTCGGCACCCACGCCCTGCTCGGCGACCGCGTCGACTTCGCCGAGCTCGGGCTCGTGGTCGTCGACGAGCAGCACCGCTTCGGAGTCGAGCAACGTGAAGCGCTCCGGACCAAGGGCGCCACCCCGCCGCACGTCCTGGTGCTCACCGCCACGCCGATCCCACGCACCGTCGCGATGACGGTGTTCGGCGACCTCGACGTCTCGACGATCACCGGGCTGCCCTCCGGCCGTGCCGGCGTCGAGACCTTCACGGTCCCGCTGGCGGAGCACCCCGGGTGGGAGTCCCGCATCTGGTCGCGGATGGCGGAGGAGCTCGACAAGGGGCGTCAGGCCTTCGTGGTCTGCCCCGCGATCGACGACGCCCACGCCGAGGACGACGGCGAACCCGCGCCCGCCGAGTCCGAGGACGACGCCCCCAAGCGCGCGCCGGCGACCGTGCTCGCCACCGCCGAGCGGATGCGCACGATGCCCGTGCTCGACGGCCGGCGGATCGCGGTGCTGCACGGCCGGATGACGGCGGACGAGAAGGACCGCGTGATGACGTCCTTCGCCGCCGGCGACCTGGACGTCCTCGTCGCGACGACCGTGATCGAGGTCGGTGTCGACGTGCCGAACGCCGCGATGATGGCCGTGCTCGACGCCGATCGCTTCGGCGTCTCCCAGCTGCACCAGCTGCGCGGCCGCATCGGCCGCGGGCAGTGGGCGGGCGTCTGCCTGCTCGTCACCACCGCCGAGCTCGAGACCACCTCGCGCGAGCGCGTCGACGCGGTGTCCGCCTCGGACGACGGCTTCGAGCTCGCCCGGGTCGACCTCGAGCTCCGGCGCGAGGGCGACGTGCTCGGCGAGCGGCAGTCGGGCGGCCGGTCGTCGCTGAACCTGCTGCGCGTGGTCGAGCACGCCGACCTCATCGTGGACGCCCGTGGCGAAGCCGAACGGGTCCTCGAACCCGATCCCGAGCTCGACGGGTCCCCGGCCCTGCGCGAGGCACTGGCACGCCGCCTCGACGAGTCCGACGCGGCGTTCCTCGGCAAGAACTGACCCCGAGCCGGACGCCCCGGCACGGACCGGTATCGTCGCTGCCATGGCGCAGATCGCGGTGGTCCCCGGTTCCTTCGACCCCGTCACGCTCGGGCACCTCGACGTCATCGGTCGAGCTGCCGGGCTGTTCGACGAGGTGCACGTGCTCGTGGTGCACAACCCGGACAAGAAGCCCGCGATGTTCGAGGCGGTCGACCGCGTCCGGCTCATCGAGGAGTCCCTGGCCGAGGTCGGCACGCCGGGAACGGTCCGGGTCGGGGAGTGGACCTCCGGGCTCCTCGTCGACTACTGCCGGCAGGTCGGGGCGAAGGTGCTCGTCAAGGGCGTGCGATCGGGCGAGGACGTCGCGTACGAGACCCCGATGGCGATCATGAACCGGCACCTCGCCGACGTCGAGACCGTGTTCCTGCTGCCCGACGCCTCGCGCTCCCACGTGTCGAGCTCGCTCATCCGCCAGGTGTCGACGCTCGGCGGCGACGTCACCCCCTACGTGCCGAAGGCCGTGGCGGCGGCCCTCGCCGCACGCTGAGCCGCACGCCGAGCCGCACGCCGAGCCGGAGGCACGGCCGCCCGACGCGCGGACACACCCCCGCCTGCCTCGACTCTCGGCTGCGTTCACGCTAGGGTTGACGATCGTGTCTTCCCACGTGAACAGCCCCTACGCCCTGCGCGTGCGCGATCTGGCGCACCGTCCGGGCGAGATGCGCGAGCACTCGCTCGACATCGTGGTGCCGGACGCGCTGGGAGCCGGTGTGATCGCGGTGCGCGAAGGTGCTCCGCTGCGCATCGACCTGCGGCTCGAGGGCCTGCACGAGGGTGTCCTCGTGTCCGGTCACGCCTCGGCCGACGCGACGGGGGAGTGCTCGCGCTGCCTCATCGACATCAGCGAACCCGTCGAGGTCGATTTCGCCGAGCTGTTCGCGTATGATGCCTCGGAGGATTTCGACTTCTTCGTTCGCGATGACCACGTGGACTGCGAACAGGTCGTTCGAGATGCGGTGGTGCTGGCGCTGCCGTTCCAGCCGGTCTGCCGACCGGACTGCCCAGGCCTCGACCCGGTGACGGGCGAGCGACTGGCCGACCTCGATGAGCAGCCCGTTCACGAGACCCTGGACCCGCGCTGGGCAGCCCTGACCGGCATCCAGCTCGAAGCAGCCGAGCGTGCGGCCCACGGCGACACCACCGACACGAAGACCACCGAGGGCGAGGAGCGGGCCGAGGCCGAGTAGGCCCCGACACCGCCAGCCCCCGTACCGACCACCGACCAACCGAAAGAGATTCACCATGGCCGTTCCCAAGCGCAAGCAGTCCCGTGCGAACACGCACGCCCGTCGTTCGCAGTGGAAGGCCACGCCGATCCAGCTCGTCAAGACGATCGAGAACGGTCAGGTCACCTACAGCCTCCCGCACCGCGCGAAGGTCGTCGAGGACTCGGCCGGCACCCCCCTGTACATGGAGTACAAGGGCCGCAAGGTCGCCGACGTCTGATCGGACCGAACGCATGACGACGACGTCCGGCGCCACGGGGTCCCGCCCCGTGGGGCCGGACGTCGTTCGTCTGCAGGGCCAGCTCGGGGTCGACATCGACCTCGAGCTGCTCCAGCTCGCCCTGACACACCGCTCCTACGCCTACGAGCACGGGGGCATCAAGCACAACGAGCGCCTCGAGTTCCTCGGCGACTCGATCCTCGGCCAGGCCGTGACCGTGAAGCTCTACCGGTCCTTCCCCGACCTCGACGAGGGTGACCTCGCGAAGCGTCGCGCCAGCCTGGTGTCGACGGTCGCCCTGGCCGAGATCGCCCGGATGATCGGGCTCGGCCAGTACCTGCGCCTCGGCAAGGGCGAGGAACAGACCGGCGGCCGCGACAAGTCGTCGATCCTCGCCGACACCGTCGAAGCCGTCATCGGTGCCACCTACCTGTCCGCGGGCCCCGACCCGGCGACCGACCTGGTGCTCCGCCTGGTCGAGCCGCTGATGATCGACCCCGACCGCTTCGGCGCCGCGATGGACCCGAAGACGAGCCTGCAGGAGCTCGCGGCGAGCCTGTCGCTCGGCAACCCGGCCTACCGCGTCACCGAGACCGGCCCGGACCACGACAAGACCTTCAGCGCGACCGTCGTCCTGCAGGGCGAGGACATCGCGGTCGGCACCGGCTCGAGCAAGAAGGCCGCCGAGATGTCCGCGGCGCTCGACGCCTGGACCCGGCTGTCCGGCCGAGCGGCCTGACCGCGTGCCCGAACTCCCCGAGGTCGAGGTCGTCCGCGCCGGCCTCGAACCCGCGGTCAGCGGCGCTCGGGTGCTGCTCGTCGACGTCGTGGACGAGCGAGCGCTCACCCGGCACGACGGCCCGGCCGAGGACTTCGCCGAGCGCCTGACCGGTCGCACCATCGCCGCAGCGGTCCGTCGGGGCAAGTTCCTCTGGATGCCGTTGCAGCCCGAGCACGAGGGCGACCGACCCGAAGCGCTCGTCGCCCACCTCGGCATGAGCGGCCAGATCCTGCTCGGCCGCGGTCGACCGGCGGCGAAGCACCGTCGCATCCTCATCGACGTGCAACCCGTCGGCACGGACCGCGACGGCACCACCGAACCCGCGGTCGAGCTCGAGTTCGTCGACCAGCGCACCTTCGGCTCGATGGCGATCGACGCGATGGTGCCGACGGTGGACGGCGCCCCCGCGGGGTTCGCCGGGCACGTCGACGTGGCGGACCCCGACGCCGTGTGGCGCCGGAGCGTGCCGCAGCAGGTGTCGCACATCGCCCGTGACCCGCTCGACCCCGCGTTCGACGACGACCGCTTCACCGCCATCGCCCGGAAGCGTTCGAGCGGCATCAAGCGGATCCTGCTCGACCAGGGCGTCGTGAGCGGCATCGGGAACATCTACGCCGACGAGTCCCTCTGGGCCGCGAAGCTGCACTACGACCGACCGGCCGAGCGGCTGACCCGTGCCGACCTCGCACGCCTGCTGCACGAGGTGCGCAGTGTCCTCCGGCGCGCACTCGAGGACGGCGGGACGAGCTTCGATGCCCAGTACGTCAACGTCAACGGGCAGTCCGGGTACTTCTCGCAGCGGCTGAACGTCTACGGCCAGCAGGGGAAGCCCTGCCCCCGCTGCGGCACGACGATCGTGCGCGAGGCCTTCATGAACCGCTCGAGCCACATCTGCCCCGTGTGCCAACCGCGTCCCCGCGCCCGCACGCGTTAGCCTGACGCCCAGCAGCACCACAGCGCCGCACGAGCGAGCACACCCGGAGACCGCATGTACTTGAAGAGCCTGACCATCAAGGGGTTCAAGTCCTTCGCGCAGCCGACGACGTTCGCGTTCGAGCCGGGCGTCACGTGCATCGTCGGCCCGAACGGCTCGGGCAAGTCCAACGTCGTCGACGCCCTGGCCTGGGTGATGGGGGAGCAGGGGGCGAAGACCCTGCGCGGCGGCAAGATGGAGGACGTCATCTTCGCAGGCACCTCGACCCGCGGGCCGCTCGGCCGCGCCCAGGTGCTGCTGACGATCGACAACACCGACGGGCTGCTGCCGATCGACTACTCCGAGGTGACGATCGCGCGCACGCTGTTCCGCAACGGCGGTAGCGAGTACGCCATCAACGGCGAGAACTGCCGGCTGCTCGACGTGCAGGAGCTCCTGAGTGACACCGGCCTCGGCCGCGAGATGCACGTCATCGTCGGGCAGGGGCAGCTCGACAAGGTCCTGCATGCCACCCCGGAGGACCGCCGCGGCTTCATCGAGGAAGCCGCAGGCATCCTGAAGCACCGTCGCCGCAAGGAGAAGACCCTCCGGAAGCTCGACGCGATGCAGACGAACCTGACCCGCCTGTCCGACCTCGCGGGCGAGATCCGGCGCCAGCTGAAGCCGCTCGGCCGCCAGGCCGAGGTCGCGCGCAAGGCCCAGTCCGTCGCCGCCGTCGCGCGGGACGCCAAGGCCCGCATCCTCGCCGACGACGTCGTCCGGCTGCGCCGCGAACTGCACGACCACCAGGAGGTCGAGGCAGGCCGCAAGTCCGAGCGCATCGTCCTGACCGAGCGACTCGACCAGACCCGGGTCCGCCAGCAGCACGTCGAGCAGAGCATGGTCGGCGATGACGTCGACCGCGCCCGGACCGTGGTGCACCGCCTGGAGAGCGTGCAGGAGCGCCTGCGCGGGCTGTCCAGCCTGGCGAACCAGCGGCTGATGTTCCTGGCGCAGCAGGCCGACGCCCCGCAGCAGGGCCCCTCGATCACCCCGGAGCGAGTGGCCGGCGTCCGTGCCGAGGCCGATCGGCTCGCCGCCCGCGCCGACGAGATGCAGGGCGGTTCCGCCGAGACCGCCCGTGCGGTGCAGGCCGCCCGTGACGCCCTCGACGCCCTCGACGACCGCATCGCCGCGCAGGCCGCCCGCGTCTCGCAGCACGACCTCGAGGCGCAGCGGCTGGCGAACGCCGTCGACGTGGCCCGGTCGAAGCGCGGGTCCACGGTGGCGGACCGTGAGCGTCGGCAACGGGCCCTCGCCGAGGCGGGCGAACGCGCCGAGCGCGCGACCGCGGCCCTCGCCGAGCTCGGTGCCGATCCGTCCGAGGGCGTCGACGACGAGGCCCTCGCCGCCACGCTCCAGGCGGCTCGTGCGCAGCTGGAGACCGCGCAGGCCGCCCGCGACGAGCAGCGCGACCGGCTGCACGCCCTCGAGCGCGAGCGGGACGCCCTCGACGCACGGGTCGCGGCGCTCGGCATGTCGATCGACGTCCGCGACGGTTCGCAGGCGCTCATCGACGCCGGACGCGCGGGCATCGTCGGGCGTCTGGCCGACGCGCTCACGGTGACGCCCGGGTTCGAGGGCGCCGTCGCCGTCGCGCTCGACGGGCTCGCCGACGCCGTCCTCGCGGACGACCGGTCGGTCGCGCTCGACGCCGTCGACCACGCCCGCTCCGCGGACATCGGACGCATCGACGTCGTCGTCGCGGACGCCGAAGTCGTCCCCACGGACCTGCCGGACACGCTGCCGGCCGGCGTCCACCGCGCCCTCGACCTGGTGCAGGGCCCGCCGGCGATCGCCGCGATCCTGCGGAACACCCTGATCGCAGAGACTGCCGACGGCCAAGGCGCGAACGCGGACACGCTCGACCTGGAGGCCGTGCTCGCCGCCGCCCCGCACGCGACGGTCGTCACCCGGTCCGGTGACCTCGTGCGCGCCGTCCGCGTCACCGGCGGCGGGGAACGCGTGACCTCGCGGATCGAGCTCGTCGCGGAGCGCGACGACGCCGTGACGCGACGCGACGCCATCGGGGCGGACGCCGAGGACGCAGCCACGGGCCTCCAGGCAGCACGCACCGCCGTCGAGGACGCACGCCGCCGTGCGGACGAAGCCGACGCGGCATCCCGCGCGCACGCGAAGGCGACGGCCGAGTACGACCGGGCCAGCGCCTCGACGCGGGCGAAGGCCGAGAACGCGGCGGCCGAGGTGGAGCGCCTGCGTGCCGCCCTCGCCGAGACCGACGGCGCCGTCGAGGTCGTCGACGCCGCCCTGGCAGAGGCCGAGACGGCGCACCGCGCGTTCACCGAGCAGGAACGTCCCGTCGTCGATGCCTCCGAGCGTCCGGGCCTGCAGGACGCACTCGAGGCCGCACGCGCCGCCGAGGTCGAGCAGCGCATCCAGGTGCAGACCGTGCGCGAGCGTGTCCGCGCCGAACGGCAACGCGCCGACCAGCTCGAACGGCAGCTCGAGGCCGAGCGCGCGGCGGCAGAGGAAGCAGCGCGTCGCGCGGTGATCCGCCGCGGGCAGATCGAGACCGCCGAAGCCGTCCTCGCCGACCTGCCGGCCGTGCTGGGCGCCGTCGACCGCTCGCTGGCCGAGGCACGCGTGCGGCTCGCGACCGAGGAGTCCGAACGGTCGAAGCGCAACACCGAACTGCAGGCGATCCGGAACGAGGAGCGCGAGCTCCGCGACCGGCTGCAGACGATCACCGACGGCGTGCACTCGCTCGAGATGGAGATCTACGAGAAGAAACTGCACGTGTCGGGCGTGCTCGACCGGGCGCTGAGCGACCTCGGGCTGACCGAGGCCGTGCTCGTCGCCGAGTACGGGCCGACCGTGCCGGTGCCGGTCGACGTGCTGGTGGACCCGCGGGTGCTGGCTCGGAAGCACCGCGACGCCGAGCGCGCCGCGGCTGCCGCGGCGGGCCTCGACGAGCCGGCGGATGCTGACACGGTGCCGGTCGACAGCGACACGGCGCCGGTCGACGATGCCTACACTGACATCGCCCCCGACGACGGCACGGCGGACCTCGACACCAGCCCCGGCGACGACACCGTGGCGCTCGTCGAGCTCGCGTCGACCCTGCCCGGGGGCCCCGCCCTGCCCGAGTTCGACGTCACCGACGAGGTCGACTCCGCCGACGTCGAGACCGTGCCGTACGTCCGCGCCGAGCAGGAGCGCCGCCTGCAGGCCGCCGAACGCGACCTCGGCCGGCTCGGCAAGGTGAACCCGCTCGCGCTCGAGGAGTTCCAGGCGCTGGAGCAGCGGCACGCGTTCCTCGCCGAGCAGCTCGAGGACCTGCAGAAGACCCGCACCGACCTGATGACGATCATCGACGAGCTCGACACGAAGATGCAGACGATCTTCGAGTCCGCGTTCAACGACACGAAGGACGCCTTCGACGTCATCTTCCCGATCCTGTTCCCGGGCGGCTCCGGCTCGATCAACCTCACCGACCCGTCCGACCTGCTCGGCACCGGGATCGACGTGCAGGTGAAGCCCGCCGGCAAGAAGATCGACCGCCTGACGCTGCTGTCCGGTGGCGAGCGGTCCCTGGCCGCAGTGGCGCTGCTCGTCGCGATCTTCACCGCCAGGCCGTCGCCGTTCTACATCATGGACGAGGTCGAGGCCGCCCTCGACGACGCCAACCTCGGCCGCCTGCTGACGGTGTTCGAGCGGCTCCGCGAGTCCTCGCAGCTCATCGTCATCACGCACCAGAAGCGCACGATGGAGATCGCCGACGCCCTGTACGGGGTGTCGATGCGGCAGGACGGCGTGTCCGCCGTCGTCGGGCAGCGGGTGCAGAAGCGCGAGCCCGCCGACGCGGTCGCGTAGCCGGCTGGCTGGCTGGCTGGCTGGCTGCGGTCGCGCGCCGCGAAAGCGACAGATCTCCGCCAACAGTTCGCGGCAATCTGTCGCTTTCGCGGAGAGGATCGTGGGTCCGCGACGAGATCTGTCGCTTTCGCGGCTCTGGCCGCGACCACGGACGGACGGGAGGCACGGTGCCAGCTGGCACCGTGCCTCCCGTCCGTGTTGCCGCCCGTCCAGGGCGTGACGCTTACTCCGCGTCGGCCGCGACCGACTCCTTCGGCTCGCCCGTCGGGGTGAGCCCGCGCTCCTGGCGCTTCTTCGAGACGACGAGCGAGGCGGTCGTCGCGACCGCGATGGTCAGCAGGATGAAGCCCAGCGAGAACCAGATCGGGATCTCCGGCGCCCACTCGATGTGCTCGCCACCGTTGATGAACGGCAGCTCGTTGACGTGCATGGCGTGGAAGACGAGCTTCACACCGATGAAGCCGAGGATGACCGCGAGGCCCTGGCCGAGGTAGATCAGACGCTCGAGCAGCCCGGCGATCAGGAAGTACAGCTGCCGCAGGCCGAGCAGCGAGAACGCGTTCGCGGTGAAGACGATGAAGGCGTCCTGGGTGAGCCCGAAGATCGCGGGGATCGAGTCGAGCGCGAACAGCACGTCGGTCAGACCGATCGCGACCATGACGAGCAGCATCGGGGTGAACAGGCGCTTGCCGTCGACCTTGGTGGTCAGGCGGTCGCCGTCGTAGTGGTCCGACGTCGGGATGATGCGCTTCAGGATGCGGATCAGGCGGGAGTCGCCCTCGTCGCCGCCGTGGTCGTTGCCGCTGCGGGCCTGCGACCACGCGAGCCAGAACAGCAGCGCACCGAACAGGTAGAACACCCACGAGAAGTTCTCGATGATCGTGACGCCGAGCGCGATGAAGATGCCTCGGGCGACGAGGGCGATCGCGACGCCGACCAGCAGGACCTTCTGCTGGAACTCCTTCGGCACGGCGAAGCTCGTCATGATGATGAGGAAGACGAACAGGTTGTCGACCGACAACGCCTTCTCGGTGAGCCACCCGGCGAAGTACTCACCGCCGGCTTGTCCGCCGCCGAAGACCAGGATGCCGAAGCCGAACAGGATCGCGAGTCCGATGTAGAACACGGACCAGAACGCGGATTCGCGGATGTGTGGCACGTGCGGGGTGCGCACGTGCGAGTAGAAGTCGAACACCAGCAGGGCGAGGATGCCTGCGATGGTGAGGAGCCAGACGAAGAGTGGGACGTCCACGGTTTCCTTCAGGTAGGGCGCGCCGCTGATGTGCGGGTACGCCGAGGCCTGAAGGTCTCTTCCGCCGTGTCGCACCGGAACCGGTGCTGCACGACCGGCGCCCCGGGTCCGGATCGTTCCGGGCCGTACTGACGGGGTCACCGAGAGGGAATACTCCCCTTCGTGAGACCGAGCATACCGGGCACAGCGGACATGCGCCGCGCTCTAAGCTGGGAGCATGGCGAGTTCCTGGTCACTGTCCTCACGGCTGCGCGGCCTCTTCCAGCGCAAGACGATCGACGAGACCACGTGGGAGGACCTCGAGACCGCGCTGATCGGCGCCGACTTCGGTCCGGACATCTCCGAGGCGATCATCGAGGACCTGCACGCGCGCGTCGACCGTTACGGCACGACCGACCCGGCCGACCTGCAGCGCATGCTGCGCGAGGTGCTCGAGGAACGGCTGTCGAAGCTCGACACCACGCTCAAGCTCAGCGCGCGGCCCGCCGTCGTGCTCGTCGTCGGGGTGAACGGCGTCGGTAAGACCACGACGATCGGCAAGTTCGCGAAGTTCCTGAAGACCTACGACCGCACGGTCCTCGTCGGAGCGGCCGACACCTTCCGTGCTGCCGCGGTCGAGCAGGTCGCGACCTGGGCCGAGCGCGCCGGCGTCGACGTCGTCCGCCCCTCGCAGCCCGGGCAGGACCCGGCCTCGGTGGCGTACCAGACCGTCGAGAAGGCGATCCGCGACAACACCGAGATCGTCGTCATCGACACCGCCGGCCGCCTGCACACCAAGGCAGGCCTGATGGACGAGCTGACGAAGATCAAGCGCGTCGTCGAGAAGCAGACCGAGATCAGCGAGGTGCTCCTCGTCCTCGACGCGACCACCGGGCAGAACGGCCTGGCCCAGGCGCAGGCGTTCATCGAGGGCGCCGGGGTCACCGGTCTCGTCATCACCAAGCTCGACGGCTCCGCGAAGGCCGGGTTCGTGCTCAGCGTGCAGGAGAAGACGGGCATCCCGATCAAGCTCATCGGGCAGGGCGAGGGCATCAACGACCTGACCGGTTTCACCCCGCACGTGTTCGTGCAGAACCTCGTCGGCTGATTCCGGGTACTGTCTCCGCAGTACAGGGATCGTCCAGGTACACCGGAAGGAGCCCTTTCAATGCCAGCACTCCTGATCATCGCGATCATCGTCGGCCTCGTCCTGCTCTTCAGCGGCATCTTCGTCGGTGCGCTGAAGTTCCTGCTGTGGGTCGGGATCGTCCTCATCATCCTGGCCGTCATCGGCTGGCTCCTCAGGAGCATCCGCGGTCGCGCATAGCGCTCGCGTCGCCCTGAACGGGCGGATGGACGAACGGGAGGCACGGTGCCAGCTGGCACCGTGCCTCCCGTCTGTCCGTGCCCGAGTCTCGGGCCGCGCGCGCCGAGTCTCGGCCTGGGCGACAGTTCTCGCGCTCCGGAGCGCGAGAACTGTCGCTGAGCGCGAAACTCGCGCAGCTCCGCGCGAGACTCAGACGGCCTGGCGACCCGGCGCCGCGTCGAGCAGGTGCGACAGGTGCTCGGGAACCGAGCCGCCGCGCGCGACCGTGGCGCGTGCCCACAGGCGTCCGGCGCGGTACGACGACCGGACGAGCGGGCCGGCGAGGACACCGGCGAAGCCCATCTCCTCGGCGACCTCACGCAGCGCGACGAACTCCTCCGGCTTGACCCAGCGCGCCACCGGCAGGTGCCGCGGCGACGGGCGGAGGTACTGCGTCAACGTGATGATGTCCGTGCCGGCTTCGAACAGGCGTTGCAGGGCGTCCTCGATCTCGATGCGCTCCTCGCCCATGCCGAGGATCAGGTTCGACTTCGTGACGAGCCCGGCGTCGCGGCCCTGCGTGATGACGTCGAGGGAGCGCTCGAACGTGAACGCCGGTCGGATCCGCTTGAAGATCCGCGGCACGGTCTCGACGTTGTGGGCGAAGACCTCAGGGCGGGCGTCGAACACCTGGCCGAGCTGGTCCGGGCGGCCGTTGAAGTCCGGCACCAGGATCTCGACGCCGGTGCCGGGGGAGTGCTCGTGGATCTGGCGGATGGTCTCGGCGTAGAGCCAGGACCCGCCGTCGGGCAGGTCGTCGCGGGCGACGCCGGTCACCGTGGCGTACTTGAGTCCCATGGACACGACCGAGTCGGCGACCCGGCGGGGCTCGTCGCGGTCGAGCGGCTCGGGCTTGCCGGTGTCGATCTGGCAGAAGTCGCACCGGCGAGTGCACTGCGAGCCGCCGATCAGGAACGTGGCCTCGCGGTCCTCCCAGCACTCGAAGATGTTCGGGCAGCCGGCCTCCTGGCAGACGGTGTGCAGCTGCTTGTCCTTGACCAGGGCGGACAGCTCGCGGAACTCCGGGCCCTGGGTGGCACGGGTCTTGATCCACCCGGGCTTCGTCTCGATCGGGGTCTCGGCGTTGCGGGCCTCGACGCGGAGCATCCGGCGGCCTTCGGGGGCGAGGGTCATACGAGGGTCTCCTGTCGTGCGGGCACAGTGCTGGTGGATGCGGTGTCGGCGGTCGTGATGCGGGCCGTCGTGGTGCTCTGGGCGGCGCTGCCGATCCGGTGGCCGGTCCGCATGCCGTGTTCGGCAGCGCGGATGCGGTCGACCACGGTGTCGGCGAGGTCGTCGACGGTGACGGGCCGGCCGGCGGCGACACTCAGCGTCGTCACGCCGGCGTCGGCGATGCCGCACGGCACGATCGCGGCGTAGGCGTCGAGTGCGTTGTCGCAGTTGATCGCGATGCCGTGGGTCGTCACGCCCTCGGCGACGTGCAGGCCGATGGCGCCGACCTTGGCGGGCGGCGCACCGGTCGTCGGCGTGGACCCGGTCGTCGGCGCCGACCCGGACGTCCACGCGCCGCTCCGGCCGTCGATGCGCCGCGCTTCCACCCCGACGGTCGCCGCCGCGTCGATGATGACCTGCTCGAGGTCACGCACCCACGCCACGACGTCGATCGGAACGGCCAGTCGGACGATCGGGTAGGCGACGAGCTGTCCGGGGCCGTGCCAGGTGATGCGCCCGCCGCGGTCGACCTCGACCACCGGCGCGCCGTTCGTCGGCAGGTCGGACGGCTCGGTGCGGCGGCCAGCGGTGTACACGGACGGGTGCTCGCACAGCACGAGGGCCCCGGGGGAGCGGCCGGCGACGACGTCGGCGTGGAGGTCCCGCTGCAGCGCGAGTCCCTCGGCGTAGTCGAGCAGCCCGGCAGGCCGCACGATCTCGAGTTCCGGCATGCTGGCGAGCCTACGACGGTTTCTGGACGGAGTACAACAACGCGGACGACCTTGACCTGAACCGTGGTTGAGGGCTTCGGATGGCGGACATGGACATCCGCCAGGTACAGCTCGCCACCCGCTCGCTCGACGACACGGCCCGGTTCTGGGAACGGCTCGGCTGCCCCGTCCACCGCGCCGACGAATCGGTCGAGGTGCACGTGGGGTCGACGCGGCTCCTGTTCCGGGAGCTGCCGGGGATGACCGGCGCGCTGCACCTCGCGATCACGATCCCGGCGGGCACGTTCGACGTGGCTGCCGCGTGGATCGCCGAGATCGCGACGGTGCTGGTCGACGCCGACGGCCGTGACGAGTTCGAGGGCCCGCCGAACTGGAACTCGCGATCGGTGTACTTCGAGGGTCCGGACCGGCAGTTGCTCGAGCTGATCGAGCGACGGGACCTCGTCGCGGCCACACCCGCGTCCGGGCCCGCGTCCGCTGTTCCGCTTCTGTCCGTCAGCGAGGTCGGCATCGCCGTGCCCGACGTCCTCGGTGCCGTCGGGACACTGCGCCGCGCCGGACTCGAGCCCTACGCCAACCCAGCAGGCGAGGGCTTCGCCGCGGTCGGCGACGTCGACGGTCTCGTCATCCTGGTGTCGCCGGAGCGGCGGTGGTTCCCGACCGCTGACCGCCTGCCGTCGACCGCGCCGGTGGTCCTCGACGTCGGGCTGGACGCCCCGGTCGAGCTCACCGAGGGGGTCGTGCTCCGCTGAGCCGTTCTGCGCGGCACCGCGCCACCCGCCCGCCCAGCGCTGTCCGGTCGTCGTCAGCGCAGGCGGTCGAGCTCGCCGAGGAAGTACGCATCCGCTCGGGCGTACGCCTCGACCGAGGTGTTCTCGGGCGGCAGGTCGTCGAACGGCCGCGCCAGGTCGAGTTCCGCGTCGACGAAGCGGACGAGGACCTCGGGCGGGGTACCGGTGCCGAGCTCGCGCGTGCGTGCCTTCACCGCGATGAGTTCCGTCGTCGCCTCCGTCACCGCACGCTCGACCGTCGACTCGGCGAGCAGCGTCGGCAGGTCCATCGGTGGCATGGCGCTCTCCGGGTGGTCCCGCAGCCACCGGAGCGAGGCCGCGGTCCGGAGCACGTAGAAGAACCGCTTCAGCGTGATCTCGCGCTCGTACTGCCGCGCGGCGACGTGCAGGTAGTGCCGGCCGATGCGCCCGCGGTCGGCCACGCTCGCGACGAACGCCAGGAGCCGGTCGCGGAAGGCCTCGTCACCCGCGTACACGATCGGTGAGCGCAGCCACTCGCCGACCGTCGCGTTCCCGTTCACGGCGAGGCGGACCGTCTTCGCGAGGTCCCACCCGTTGACGTCGAACACCTTGTCCAGCGGTGTCTCGATGACGTCGCGGCTGGGCCAGAGCGACAGGTAGTCGTCGCGCCGTCGCACGTACAGGAACCGGCAGTCGTAGTCGCTGTCGGGCGACGGGAAGCCCCAGGCGCGACTGCCGCTCTCGATCGCCCACGGGATCGTCACACCGAGGTCGGACTGCAGGCGCGCGAGCCGTCCGTCGATCTCGGCGACCACCGCTGGGTTGAGGTCCTCGGGGACGGCGCGCATGCCTCGACGATACCGAGCGTCGGACACCGGATCAGGGAACCTGCTCGTGAACCAGTAGAATCGACGGATCATGGCGCAATTCGGTTCACTCTCCGATCGGCTGACCGAGACCTTCCGCAATCTGCGGAGCAAGGGTCGGCTGACTCCGTCCGACGTCGACGGCACCGTCCGCGAGATCCGGCGGGCGCTCCTCGACGCCGACGTCGCGCTCGAGGTCGTCAAGGCGTTCACCGCAGCAGTGCGCGAGCGCGCCCTCTCCGACGAGGTCAACCGCGCGCTGAACCCGGCGCAGCAGGTCGTCCAGATCGTCAACGAGGAACTCGTC
This sequence comes from Curtobacterium sp. PhB137, assembly GCF_003814955.1. NCBI lineage: Bacteria > Bacillati > Actinomycetota > Actinomycetes > Micrococcales > Microbacteriaceae > Curtobacterium > Curtobacterium sp. PhB137. The sequence continues at coordinate 62,224 of NZ_RKQO01000005.1, forward strand.
GGCATCCTGGGCGGGCAGCAGCGTCGCCTCGAGTTCGCGAAGAAGCCGCCGACGGTCATCATGCTCGCGGGTCTGCAGGGTGCCGGTAAGACCACCCTCGCCGGCAAGCTCGGCAAGTGGCTCAAGAAGGACGGCCACACCCCGATGCTCGTCGCGGCGGACCTCCAGCGTCCGAACGCCGTGCAGCAGCTGCAGGTCGTCGGCGAGCAGGCCGGCGTGCACGTCTTCGCTCCGGAGCCCGGCAACGGCGTCGGTGACCCGGTCAAGGTCGCCAAGAACGCCATCAAGGCCGCGGTCGACCAGCAGTACGACACCGTCATCGTGGACACCGCCGGTCGCCTCGGTGTGGACGCCGAGCTGATGAAGCAGGCCGCGAACATCCGCAAGGCCGTCGACCCCGACGAGGTCCTGTTCGTCATCGACGCGATGATCGGTCAAGACGCCGTCGTCACCGCCCGTGCCTTCCAAGAGGGCGTCGACTTCACCGGAGTCGTGCTGTCGAAGCTCGACGGCGACGCCCGCGGTGGTGCGGCCCTGTCGGTCGCCAGCGTCACCGGCCGCCCGATCATGTTCGCCTCCACGGGTGAGGGCCTCGACGACTTCGAGCCGTTCCACCCGGACCGCATGGCGAGCCGCATCCTCGACCTCGGCGACATCATGTCGCTCATCGAGCAGGCCCAGTCGGCCTTCGACGAGGACGAAGCCCGCGCGGTCGCCGAGAAGATCGCATCCGACTCGTTCACGCTGAACGACTTCCTGCAGCAGATGCAGCAGCTCCGCAAGGCTGGCTCGATCAAGGGCATGCTCGGCATGCTCCCGGGCGCCAAGGGCATGCGCGAGGCGCTCGACAACTTCGACGAGCGCGAGATCGTGCGTACCGAGGCGATCATCCAGTCGATGACGCCGAAGGAGCGCGAACTTCCGAAGCTCCTCAACGGCTCGCGCCGACTCCGCATCGCCAGGGGTGCCGGCTCCACGGTCACCGAGGTCAACGCCCTCGTGAACCGGTTCGAGCAGGCCGCGAAGATGATGAAGACCGTCGCCCGTGGTGGCGTGCCGCAGATGCCGGGCATGGGTCCGATCCCGGGCATGCACGGCGGCAAGAAGCAGCAGCAGGGCGGCAAGAAGAAGTCGAAGGTCGGCAACCCGGCCAAGCGTGCGGCGATCGCCGCCGGTACGGCTGCCGCTCCGCAGCAGGCGCCGAAGGGCTCCGGCCTCGGCCTCGGCGGTGCCGCCAAGGGCGGCAAGGCGCCGACCGAGGAAGAGCTCGCGAGCCTGCAGAAGTTCCTGGGTCGCTAGTCGCGACCCCTGACGGACGGGAGGCCCGTGGCGGATCCGCCACGGGCCTCCCGTCCGTCTGCGCGCACGTCGCGACGTTCCTTCCCAGAACGGGCGCGATGGAAAGCGGAATCGGGCGTACCTGGTCGGAAAAACGACCCGGTACGCCCGATTCGACCAGCTACGCGGAACGGCCCGGGGTCACAGGGACTCGCGGAACTCCGTGACCAGGTGGCGGACGACCTCGCGCAGGTCACCGCCGTGCTCCTGCGCGACCCGGAGCTGCCGCTGGTACGAGGCCCCGTTCGCGATCATCGTGTCGAGGTGGTGCAGTTCCTGCTGGCAGCCGAGCCGCTCGGCCACCGGGTCGAGCCGCTGCACCAGGTCGTGCACCTCGTCGGTCACGAGCCGCTCGTCGCCGGCGGCGTTCGTGATGATCTCGGCCTCCATGCCGTAGCGGGCGGCGCGCCACTTGTTCTCGCGGATGAACCACGGCTGCATCGTCGGCAGGGTCTCGCCGGCGTCGAGCCGGTCGGACATCGCGGTGACCAGGCACTGCACGAGCGCGGTCACGGCGCCGACCTCGTGCAGGGTCGAGATGCCGTCGGACACGCGGTTCTCGAGCGTGCCCCACTTCGGTGAGGGGCGGATGTCCCACCGCAGGTCCTTCACGCTGTCGATGACGCCCGTGTGCGTGAGGTCGCTCACGACCTCTTCGAAGTTCGCCCAGGCACCGAGTGCGGGCGGCAGGCCACCGGTCGGCAGCTGCTGGAACATGAGGGCCCGGTTCGAGGCGTACCCGGTGTCGATGCCGGCCCAGAAGGGGCTCGATGCGGTGAAGGCCTGCAGGTGCGGGACGTACGCGAGCATCGCGCCGAGGATCGGCAGGGCCTTGTCGCGGTCGTCGATGCCGACGTGCACGTGGACGCCCCAGATGAGCATCTGCCGACCCCACCAGCGCGTCCGGTCGATCAGGGTCGTGTAGTGCTCGCTGTCCGGGGTGATCTCCTGCTGGTCCCAGACGGCGAACGGATGCGTGCCGGAGCACATGACCTGGGCACCGAGCGGCTCGGCGGCGTCGATGACCTCGCCGATGATGCCGGACAGTTCGCTCGTGGCGTCGCTGACCCGCGCGTGCACGCTGGAGACGACCTCGACGGTGTTGGTCAGGAGTTCCTCGGTCACCCGCTCGCGATCGCCGAGTCGTTCGTGCACGGCCGCGATGACGGCAGGGGCACGGGGCGCGAGGTCGCCGGTCGACAGATCGACCAGCGGGAGCTCCCACTCGACGCCGATGGTCGACGGAGGGGACTCGGTGAAGCGGATGTCCATGCTGTACATCCTGCCCGGAAGGTTGTCGGACACGCACAACGACGGCGGCTTCTGGTCGTGCGGATCCGATTCACAGTAGTTCCACACCGGGCGTACCGTTGATATGTACAGAGCAGGAAGAGGTACGCATGCAGTTGGTCGTGCGCGGCACGTCCGCACCACTCGTCGGTGAACTCGACGTCCCGGTCTCGAAGTACCACGCGCACCGCGCGCTGGTGCTCGCGTCGCTGGCGAAGGGGACGAGCATCGTCTCCGGCATCAGCGCCACCCGCCAGGTCGAGTGGACCGTCGGCACGCTCCGCGCCCTCGGCGTCGACGTGAAGCGTCGCGGGGACGAGTACCACGTCACCGGGCTCGGCGGCCGGTACGAGGCCACCGACGTCGTCGACCACGGGTCCCGTGGCGCCGACAGCATCCTGAACATGGGGTCCTCCGGCACCACGCTCTACTTCATGACCGGTCTGGCGTCGCTCGCCGACAAGCCGATGACGCTCGTGGGCATGAAGTACTTCCAGCGCCGGCCCATCAAGGCACTGCTGACCTCGCTGACCCAGATGGGCATCGAGCTCGAGGCGACGAACGACTGCCCGCCCGTGACCGTCCAGCCGAGGCGCCCCCGCGGCGGCGACGTCACGATCGCCGGGACCCTGTCGCAGTGGGTCTCCGGCCTGCTCCTCGTGGCGCCGTTCGCCGAGCAGGAGACCCGGATCCACATCACCGGCGACCGGCTCAACGAGCAGCCCTACGTCGAACTGACCGTCCGGATGATGCGAGAGTTCGGCCTGACGGTCGAGGTCTCCGACGACTGGCTCGAGTACCGGATCCCGGCGAACCAGCAGGCCACCCCGCACGACTACGTCATCCCGCCGGACATCGGCTCCGCCGCGTTCGGCATCGCCGCGGCCGGCATCCGCGAGTCGAACCTGCTCCTGCGCGGCATGACGGCCTTCACCACCGCCGAGACCGACCACCCGGAGAGCGAGTTCCTCGACCTCGCGAAGGCGATGGGCGTCCCGATGCGGATCGACGAGGAGACCGGGTTCGTGCGCATCGAGCACGACGGTTCCCCGCTGCGACCGCTCGACATCGACTGCCAGCCGATCCCCGACCTGCTGCCGGTCCTGTCGACCATGGCCACCTTCGCCGAGGGCACCACCCGGCTGTGGAACGTCGCCCACATCCGGTTGAAGGAGTCCGACCGCGTCGCGGCGATGCTGCAGCTCAACCGCATGGGTGGCCGGGCCGAGCAGGGTGCCGACGAACTCCGCGTCACCGGTGTCGGGGCCGAGGGACTCCACGGCGCGCAGATGTCGTCGTTCAACGACCACCGGGTCCTGATGTCACTCGCCGTCGCCGCCTCGAAGGCGCGCGGCACCTCGGGGCTGACCTACCCGCGGGCCTACCGGATCTCGTACCCGACGTTCCTCGAGGCGATGAACTCCGTCGGCCTCGACATGGAGGTCGGCGACGCCCTCGCCGCGCAGATCGCCCGCGACGACCGGGCCGACGCGGCCGAGGCCGCCGCGATCGCCGACGAGCGCACCGACCTCGGCGAGCGCACCGATGGCGAGCGTGCCGATGGCGAGCGCGCCGATGGTGAGCGCGCCGGCGGCGAGCGCGCCGACCTCGGCGAACAGCACCCGGCCGAGCCCACGACCCCGGAGCCGCTCGCGCTCGCCGGTGTCGACGCCGACCCCCTCGTGCTGAGCGAGAAGGTCCGCGCGCTCGCGACCACCGATCCCGACGGCCTCGCGGTCATCGAGGTCGGCGGCGCAGCACCCGTGAACACCACGTGGCGGGAACTGCAGGACGAGGCCGACAATGTCTCCGCGCTCCTGCTCGAGCTCGGGGTCCGCAGGGGCGAGTCGGTCGCCATGCAGCTGCCGAACTGGCGCGAGTTCGTCTCCATCACCCTCGGCGCGATCCAGATCGGGGCCGTCGCGACGCCGATCATGCCGGTGTTCGGTCCGCGCGAGACGACGATGACGCTCGCTCGGTCCCGCGCCCGCGTGGTGTTCCTGCCGAACGTCTTCCGCAAGCGCCGGCCCGCGCTCGAGCTCCTCGACGTCATCGACGAGGCGAAGGCCCAGCAGCGACGGCTTTCGGTCGAGCACGTGATCGTGCTCCGGTCCGAGGCGCGCGGCCAGGTCGACGCTCCGACGAACCAGCCGCCGCTGCCGGCCGACGCCCTGGACCGGGTGGCCACGAGCGACTGGCACTGGCGCTACTTCGACAACGCCCTCGACGCCGTGCACGTGGACGTCGACGAGATCACCTCGCGCGCGCCGGGCCCGGACGACGTCTGCCAGCTGCTGTTCACGAGCGGCACGACGGGGGAGCCGAAGGGCGTGCAGCACCCGCACCGCACCCTCGGGCTGGCCACGGCCATGCACGTCGCGCAGTCGGGCTTGACGAGCGCGGACCGGATCTACATCCCGTCGCCGCTGGCGCACCAGACCGGGTTCCTGTACGGGATGCTACTGGCGTTCCGGCTCGGTGCGCCGCAGGTCATCCAGCCGGTGTGGGACGGCACCGTCGCGCTCGAGCAGGCATTCGGCGTCGCGAAGGCGTCGTTCGTGCAGTGCGCGACCCCGTTCCTGACCGACCTCGTCGACCTGGTCGAAGCCGGTGGCGCCCAGCCCGAGTCGCTGCGGATCTTCGTGCCGACCGGTGCTGCTGTGCCGCGGGCCCTCGCCCAGCGGGCCGCGACGGTGCTCGGCACGGCCATCCTCGGCGCGTTCGGTACGAGCGAGACCTGCCTCGGCGCCCTGTCCAGCCCGATCGACGACCCGGCGGCAGCGTACGGGCACGACGGTCGTGCGCTGCCGGGCATCCGGATCCGGATCGTCGACGACGAGGGCCACGAGCTCCCCGCCGACACCGAGGGCAACTTCGAGCTGCACTCGCCGACGATGTTCGACGGGTACCTCGACCGCCAGGACCTGACCGACGACGTCTTCACCGAGGACGGCTGGTACAAGACCGGCGACCTGGCGAAGGTCGACGCGAACGGCTTCCTGTCGATCACCGGCCGGATCAAGGACGTCATCAACCGCGGTGGCGAGAAGATCCCGGTCGTCGAGATCGAGAACCTGCTGTACCAGCACCCCCTGGTCACCGACGTGGCGATCGTCGCGATGCCGGACCCCCGACTCGGTGAGCGTGCGTGCGCGTTCGTCGTGCCGGCCGCCGGCGTGGAGCGGCTCGACTTCGCGGCGATGCAGCAGGCGCTCGACAAGGCGGGCGTGAGCAAGTACTACTGGCCAGAGCGGCTCGAGTCCATCGACGAACTCCCGCGCAACGCCGTCGGCAAGGTCCAGAAGAACGTCCTGCGTGAGCAGGCAGCCGCGCTCGTCGCCGCGAGCACCACGAAGGAGAACGAGACACGATGACGCTGGTCATGGAAACCGCCACCGAATCCGCCTTCCAGCAGCTCAAGGCCGAGGTCACCGAGTGGGTCCGCGGCCCCGGCGAGGAGTGGGCGGACGAGATCGAGCGCACCGGCCGGGTCGCCCCGGAGCTGTTCCAGGAGCTCAAGGACAACGGGTGGCTCAGCCTCGCCGCCCCGACCGAGCTCGGCGGACGGGCCATCCCGTTCTCGCGCTACCTCGAGGTCATGGAGATCGTCTCGCGTTCGCACGCGTCGATCCGGATGCTCGTGCACGTCATCAACGGCACCTGGCGCGCGATGGCCCCCTACGCGACGCCGGAGCAGATCGAGCAGGTCGTCAAGCCGAGCGTCGCGGGTGACAAGCTCGTCGCGTTCACCCTGACCGAGGCCACGGCCGGCACCGGCGCGGACATCCGCACCACCGTCCGCCGCGAGGGCGACACCTACGTCATGAACGGTGAGAAGCACCTCATCACGTTCGGCGTGCAGGCCGACTACTGGCTCATCGCCGCCCGCCTCGAGGGCACCAGCGGCCAGGACGGCACGGTCGCGTTCCTCATGCCGAACAGCGGGCTGCCGGGCGCCGAGGTGATCGACGACTCCGACACCATGGGCATCCGGGGCACCGACCACGCGATCCTGCGCTTCACCGACGTGCCCGTGCCGGCCAGTGCGCTGCTCGGCGCCGAGGGGCAGGGGCTCGAGGTCGCGCTCGGCGGCTTCCTGCTGCCGAGTCGCGTGTCCGTCGCCATGAGCGCCGTCGGCCTCGCCGAGCGTGCGAACGAGCTCGCCGTCGAGTACGCGAACAAGCGGGAGACCTTCGGCAAGCAGCTGTCCAGCCGCCAGGCGATCCAGTTCTACCTGGCCGAGAACTACGCCGACATCGCCGCCGCCCGCGCCCTGGTGCTCGAGGCGGCCCGCGCCTACGAGGAGGACCGCCCCGACGCGGGCACGCTGTCCAGCGCCTCGAAGATGGTCGCGGTCGACATGCTCGCCCGCGTCACCGACAAGGCCCTGCAGGTGCACGGCGGCCAGGGCTACTGGAAGCGCAACGCGATCGAGCGCGTCTACCGCGACGCGCGCGCGCAGCGCTTCGAAGAGGGCACCAACGAGATCCAGAAGCTGGTCGTCGGCCGCGCCGTCGTCACCGGCAAGGCCGGGTTCTAGACCACAACCACCCACCGGACGGGAGGCCCGTGGCGGGCCCGCCCCGGGCCTCCCGTCCGTCTCCCACTCACCTGAAGGACCGCAGTGACCGACAGCACCAACGCACCCATCGCACTGATCACGGGCGCTTCGCGCGGCATCGGCCGCCTGCTCGCGCAGAAGCTCGGCCAGCGCGGCGTGACCGTCGTGGTCACGTACAAGGGCAACGCCGACCTGGCCGAGGAATCCCTGGCCGACGTCAAGGCCGCCGGCGGCGACGGGATCACCGCGCAGGTCGACATCGAGCAGCCGGAGTCGATCGACGCCCTGTTCGACCTGGTGCGCGACACCTACGGCCGCCTCGACATGTTCGTCGCGAACGCCGCCGCCAGCGCGTTCAAGCCCGTCAAGGAACTGAAGCTGCACCACCTGGACCGCAGCTACGCCACCAACGCCCGCTCGTTCGTGCTCGGGGCGCAGCGTGCCGCCGAGCTGATGGACCGCGGTGGGCGCATCGTCGTCGTGACCTCGTACGGATCGCTCCGCGCGTTCCCGACCTACGCCGCGCTCGGCGCCGCGAAGGCCATGAGCGAGTCGTACATGAAGTACATGGCGGTCGAGTTCGGTCCGCGCCAGATCACGGTGAACGCGGTCAACGGTGGCCTCATCGACACCGACTCGCTCGAGTACTTCTACACGAAGGTCCCCGGCCAGGCGCCGATCGACTCGGTGTTCGAGAAGCTCCCGCTGCAGCGCCCCGGCACCGCCGACGACATGGCCGACGCGGTGGACTTCCTGCTGTCCGACAAGGCCGGCTACATCACCGGTCAGGTGCTGTCGGTCGACGGCGGCCTGACCGTGATCGCCCCGCCGTTCTGGGCGGACACGACGTCGCCGCTGCGCGACGCGGTGCTCCCTGCTGACGACGCGGCTGTCGACGCGGCAGAGTAGGGGCATGAGCACCGTCGCCCTGCCCGAGCTCGCCGTCGTCTCCTCGCCGTGGACACTCGGCCCCCTGGCCCTGCCCAACCGGGTGGTCATGGGGTCGATGCACACCGGACTCGAGGTGCACGACGACGGTGGGGCCGGCATGGCGGCGTTCTACCGCGAACGTGCCGCCGGTGGCGCCGCGTGCATCATCACCGGCGGCATCGCGGTGAACGACGAGGCCCGTGGTGGCCCCGACTTCGCCGTGTTCGGTGTCGGGGGAGCGGACGAGCGGTTCCGCGCCGCGGTCGACGCCGTGCACGAGGAGGGCTCCACGATCCTCGCGCAGCTGTTCCACGCCGGGCGGTACGCGCTCGCCGCGGGGATGGTCGATCGGCACGGGGACCCCCAGCGCGTGGTGGCACCGTCGGCCCTGCCCTGGGCGGCCGCCCGTGGCGTGGTGCCGACCGAGCTGACGCCGGCCGAGATCGAGCGCACCATCGAGGACTTCGCCGCCGCGGCCCGGTCCGCGCGCGACATCGGGTTCGACGGCGTCGAGATCATGGCGTCCGAGGGCTACCTCATCAACCAGTTCCAGTCGCCGCTGACGAACCTGCGTGACGACGAGTGGGGCGGTTCGCCGGAGCGTCGACGGCGCTTCACGGTGGCGGTCGTCGAGGCCGTCCGTGCGGCGGTGCCCGACCTGGCCGTGACGATCCGGCTCTCCGGCGCTGACCTGATGCCCGGTTCGTCGACCGAGGACGACGTCGACGCCCTGGTGCACGACCTGCTGCCGCTCGGGCTCGACGGCATCTCGGTGGGGATCGGCTGGCACGAGTCCCGCACCCCGACCGTGCAGGCCGCCGTGCCGCACGGTGCCTGGCTCGCCTACGCCGCGCGCATCGCCGGAGTCGTGCGCGCCTCGTCGTACCCCGACGTCCGGGTGATTGCGTCGAACCGGATGACCGACCTGCGCGACGGTGAGACGGTCCTCGCCGACGGGATCATCGACGCCGTCGCGCTCGCCCGACCGTTCCTCGCCGACCCCGCGCTCGTGAACCGGTCGCTCGCGGGCCGGTTCGCGCTGGTGAACACCTGCATCGGCTGCAACCAGGCCTGCCTCGACCGCTCGATCATCGGCGCGCCGGTGTCCTGCCTGGTGAACCCGCGCGCCGCCCGTGAGGTCGCGTTCCCGGCGCGTCCGACCACCGACCCCAAGCGCGTCGAGGTCGTCGGCGGGGGACCGGCCGGTCTCGCCGCAGCCGTCGACGCGGCCCGACGCGGCCACCGCGTCACCGTGTGGGAAGCCGCCGACCGGCTCGGCGGCCAGTTCGGCCTCGCCGCGCTCGTGCCCGGCAAGGAGGACTACGCCGCCACCGTACGGGCTGCCCGCGCCGAGCTCGACGAACGAGGAGCCACGGTGCACCTCGGCCGCCCGGCCACGACTGCGGACCTGGCCGACAGCGACGCCGTGGTGCTCGCCGCCGGGGTGGTCCCGCGCGACGTCGACGTCCCCGGAGCACACCTGCCGCACGTCCTGTCGTACGAGCGGGCACTGCGCGAGGGCGTGCCGGCCGGCACCGTCGCGATCATCGGCGGCGGCGGCATCGGCGTCGACACCGCAGCGTTCCTGACCGAGTCGCCGGACGAGTCGGTCCGCGCCACCGAGTTCGCCGCGCGCTGGGACCTCGACGTCTCCGAGGAACTCGTCGGCGACGTCCCCCAGCGGCTGCCCGCGGCGTCGCGCACGATCCGGCCGGGCTCCGACGTCACCGTGCTCCGCCGATCGGGCAAGTTCGGGCAGGGAGTCGGGATCACCTCGCGCTGGGTCGCCATCGGTCGCCTCCGTGACGCGGGGGTGCGCATGGTCGGTGGCGTGCAGGAGTACCTGCGCATCGAGCCCGGTGCCCTCTGGATCCGCGACGAGCACGGCGAGGAGCGTGCGATCCCGGCGGACAACGTCGTGGTCTGCGCCGGGCAGGAACGCGCGATCGACACCGAGGGTGACGTGCGTGACGGACTCGTGACGGGCCTCCAGGCCGCCGGTGTGCCGTTCGCCGTCGTCGGCGGCGCACGCGACGCACGGAGCGTGGACGCGGTCCGCGCGACGTCCGAGGCCCTCGAAGCGGTCCGGCGACTCGCGCCGTAGCGCGTCGGCTCGCATCGCGGCCCGGAATCTGTAAGAATGAACGGTCGAATCGCCGCAGCTCGACCCTCTATCCAGCTGTGAGCGATCTCTCTCGAGCTTTCACCGTGTGTGCCCCCACGCCCGCGGTTCCAGTTCAACCACAACGTAAGCAAACAGGAGCAATTGTGGCTGTCAAGATCCGTCTGAAGCGTCTCGGTAAGATCCGTGCGCCCTACTACCGCATCGTCGTCGCCGACTCGCGCACCAAGCGCGATGGTCGTGTCCTCGAGGAGATCGGTCAGTACCACCCGACCGAGGAGCCCTCGGTCATCAAGATCGAGTCCGAGCGTGCGCTCTACTGGCTCGGCGTCGGCGCGCAGCCGACCGAGCAGGTCGCGGCCCTCCTCAAGCTGACCGGCGACTGGGCCAAGTTCAAGGGCGAGAAGGACACCGCGTCCAAGGTCAAGGTCGCCGAGCCGAAGCAGGCCTTCCAGGTCGACTCCTCGAAGAAGGCCGTCCTCAAGCCGAAGTCGGAGAAGACGGCTCCCGCCGCCAAGACCGACGACGCCGAGACCGCCGACGAGACGACCGAGGCGTAGTCCTTGCTCGAATCCGCGCTGACGCACCTCGTCAAGGGGATCGTCGATCACCCTGACGACGTGCGCGTCGCCAGCTCCACCTCCCCGCGGGGCGAGGTCCTCGAGGTGCGCGTGCACCCCGAGGACCTCGGCCGCGTGATCGGTCGTGCCGGGCGGACCGCCAAGGCACTCCGCACCCTCGTCTCGGCCCTGGCCGACGGCAAGCGTGTGCGGGTCGACGTGGTCGACACCGATTCCTAGGGAGACGACCCAGCTCCGGGTGGGTCGAATCACGAAGGCACACGGGCTCAAGGGCGGCATCAAGCTCGAGCTCTACACCGATGACCCGGATCGTCGGTTCACCCCCGGTGCCACGTTCACGCTCCAGGTCCCCGACGACTCACCGTGGTCGGGCAAGACCCTCGAGCTGGACGAGCTCCGCTGGTACAACGGTCACCCCGTCGCGTTCTTCGCGGGGATCGACGACCGCACCGGCGCCGAGTCGCTCGCCCGGATCATCCTCTGGGTCGAGCAGGACGCCGACGCCGAGACCGGCGAGGACGACGCCTGGTACGACCACCAGCTGGTCGGGCTGAAGGTGCTGCGCGACGGCGTCGAGGTCGGCACCGTCGCCCGGGTCGACCACATGCCGGCGCAGGACCTGCTCGCGATCGACACCCCGTCGCGCGGCGAGGTCCTCGTGCCGTTCGTCGCGGCGATCGTGCCCGCGGTCGACATCGCGTCCGGCACCGTCACGGTCACGCCGCCACAGGGTCTGTTCGAGGACCCCGAGGACACCTCGCGGCCCGAGACGGTCACGGACTAGCTGCCGTGCGGATCGACATCGTCACGATCTTCCCGGAGTTCTTCTCCGTGCTGGACGTGTCCCTGCTCGGCAAGGCCCGCTCCGGTGGGCTGCTCGACCTGCACGTGCACGACCTGCGCTCCTGGACGACCGACCGGCACCGCACCGTCGACGACACGCCGTACGGCGGCGGCGCCGGCATGGTGATGAAGCCGGAACCGTGGGCGCAGGCGCTGGACGCCCTGCTGCGGCCGGACGGCTCGTCGACCCTCGTGGTCCCGACGCCCGCCGGCACGCCGTTCAAGCAGTCCATCGCGCGCTCGCTCGCGTCGACCTCCGACCACCTCGTGTTCGCCTGCGGGCGGTACGAGGGCATCGACGCCCGCGTCTTCGAGTGGGCGGCGTCACGCTGCTCGGTCGTCGAACTCTCGCTCGGCGACTACGTGCTGAACGGCGGCGAGGTCGCGGCGATGGCCATGATCGAGGCCGTCGGGCGACTCGTCCCCGGCGTCGTCGGCAACCCCGAGTCCCTGGTCGAGGAGTCCCACGAGGACGGCCTGCTCGAGTACCCCTCGTACACGAAGCCCGCGTCCTGGCGCGACCACGACGTGCCCGAGGTGCTGCTCAGCGGCCACCACGGCAAGGTCGCTGCGTGGCGGCACGAGCAGCAGGTGGAGCGGACGCGGCGCGTCCGGCCGGACCTGCTGCCGCCTGCCTGACGGGCGCGCGTCCGGCTGCCGGCCGGCGGCGGCCTGCCGCCTGTTTGGTCGCTTTCGCGAAAGCGACAGTCTGCCGCGGAACATCCGCGGACAACTGTCGCTGTCGCGCACATGACGGCGGCCACAGCCGAGATCTGTCGCTTTGGGGCACTGGTCGCGACCAGTGACGGACGGGAGGCGCGGGGCGGGACCGCACCGCGCCTCCCGTCCGTCAGGCGGTCGGGTCGGCGCGCTGGGCGCGACGCAGGGTCAGGACCTCGGGTCCGGCCTCGGTGACCGCCACCGTGTGCTCGACGTGCGCAGCACGTGAGCCGTCGACGCTCCGGAGCGTCCAGCCGTCGTCGTCCTGGTACAGCTCGTCGGTGCCCTGCATCAGCCACGGCTCGATCGCGACCACCAGGCCCGGCCGGAGCTTCAGACCGCGCCCGGGTCGCCCGTCGTTCGGCACGTGCGGGTCGCCGTGCATCGTGTGACCGACACCGTGCCCGCCGAACTGCAGGTTGACGCTGTAGCCCGCCTCCTTCGCCACGTGCCCGATCGCGTGCGAGACGTCGCCGAGCTTGTTGCCCGGAGCAGCCTGCGCGATGCCGGCAGCCAGGGCGCGCTCGACGGTCGAGATGAGCGTCTGGTCCTCGTCGCGGGGCGTCCCGACCTGCACCGACACGGCGGAGTCCGCCACCCAGCCGTCGACGCTCGCGGCGAAGTCGAGGCTGAGGAGGTCGCCGTCCTGCAGCACGTGGTCGAACGGCAGACCGTGCAGCGCCGCGTCGTTCACCGAGGTGCACAGGTTCTTGCCGAACGGCGACTTGCCGAACGAGGGGTGGTAGTCGACGTAGCAGCTCTCGGCGCCCCGGTCGGCGATCATCCGCGCGGCGACGCGGTCGAGCTCGAGCAGGTTCACGCCGACGTCGACCGTGGCGAGCAGTTCGTCGAGGACGTCGGCCACGAACCGACCGGCGACGCGCAGTCCGTCGAGTTCCGTGGGGGTGCGCAGTTCGATCATGGGTCCATCCTCGCTGTTTTGCCCCCGGCGTTCTGTGTGGCAGTATGGATCGCTGTGCCCTGGCTGGACTCTGCCACGGGGGAGTCGCCGACACCGGGTACGCACCACCACTTCATCAGACATCGATCCGCGGCGACCCGTGTGCGTCCGCAGAGAGTAGAACAGCCATGAGCCAGCTCCTCGACAACGTCGACGCAGCATCGCTGCGGACCGACGTCCCGGACTTCCGCGCCGGTGACACCATCAAGGTGCACGTGAACATCGTCGAAGGCACGCGCTCGCGTATCCAGGTCTTCCAGGGTGTCGTCATCGGCCGCCAGGGCCACGGCATCGGCGAGACCTTCAAGGTCCGCAAGGTGAGCTTCCAGGTCGGCGTCGAGCGCTGGTTCCCGGTGCACTCGCCGATCATCGACCACATCGAGATCGTCACCAAGGGTGACGTCCGTCGCGCGAAGCTCTACTACCTGCGCGAACTGCGCGGCAAGGCGGCCCGCCGCAAGATCAAGGAGAAGCGCGACGCCTGATCGCCTTCACAGTGAGCGCCCGCGAGCCGGACGCCGCTGCTGGCCCCTCGCCGATGTACGGTTGTGCATCGACGGGGGGCTTTCCCTTTGCGCCCGCTGAACCCGGGCGGGCACGGTGTGAACGAGAGCGGAAATGACGGACACGACTGAGGAATCCGGGCGCAGGCCCCGGCCCGAGAAGCAGCGCAACGGGATCCTCACATTCCTCCGCGACCTCGTCATCATCTTCATCGCGGCGCTGCTCGTGTCGTTCTTGGTCAAGACGTTCCTGATCCGCTCGTTCTACATCCCGTCGGCGTCGATGGAGAACACGCTGCAGATCAACGACCGCGTGATCGTCAACGAACTCGTCCCGGGTGTCGTGGCACTGAAACGCGGCGACGTCGTGGTGTTCAAGGACCCGGGTGGATGGCTCGCCGGGTCCGAGGTGCCGAGCGTCACGCCGGACACCCAGCCCGCCAAGGCGATCGACTGGGTCCTCACGCAGATCGGCCTCGGGACGGGCGACAGCGACGACCACCTCATCAAGCGTGTGATCGGTCTGCCAGGGGACAAGGTCTCCTGCTGCAACGACCTCGGGCAGATGTCGGTGAACGGCGTCCCGATCAAGGAGCCGTACCTCAAGCTGCCGGCCGGCGCCCCTGCTTCAGCGACCGACTTCTCCGTCACCGTGCCGAAGGGCACCATCTGGGTGATGGGCGACAACCGCAACGACTCCAAGGACTCCCGCTACAACGGGGACACGCCGTCGAAGGGGTTCGTGCCGTTGTCCGACGTGACCGGCCGCGCCTTCGTGATCTCCTGGCCGACGAGCCGCTGGACGTGGCTCGACGACCACCCCGAGGTGTTCGCCGGGGTGGAGGAGCGCGACCAGTGACCCCCGTCCGCCCCTCCCTCCGCGTCGAGAAGCGGCTGCTGGCCGAAGGCCGTGTCACGGTCATCGGGATGGACGAGGTCGGACGCGGTGCGATCGCCGGTCCCGTCGGCGTGGGCGTCGCGGCCGTGACGATCGACGTCGGGCGGGTCCCGCAGGGTCTGGCCGACTCGAAGCTGCTGTCCGCCACCCGCCGGACGGACCTGGTCCCCGTGGTGACCCGGTGGGCGCGCACCGCCGTCGGCATGGCGTCCGCCGAGTACGTCGACCGGCAGGGGATCGTCCCGGCGCTCGGAGCCGCAGGGGCGCAGGCGCTCGAGTCGCTGGTCGCCGGTGGCCTGTCGCTCGACGGCGCGGTCGTCGTGCTGGACGGGTCCTTCGACTGGCTGACCCGTGCCGTCCCCGCTTCGCTCCGTCCGACGACGGACCCGCTCGAGGTCGTCGTGCAGGTCAAGGCCGACCGGGACTGCGCCTCGGTCGCCGCGGCGTCGATTGTGGCGAAGGTCGCGCGGGACGCCCTGATGATCGCGGCCCACGACGAGGCACCGCACTACGCCTGGGCGTCGAACAAGGGCTACGGCTCGACCGCGCACTACGACGCCATCCGCGCGGTCGGAGCACACGCACTGCACCGCAAGTCATGGCTGCACCAGGCGTCGAGCGTGTCACTCGAGGGCTTCGACGCGCTCGTCAGCTGACGCGCTGCGGTCGCCCGCCCTGCCGTGCCTGTGGCGCGCGAGGTTCCGAAATCTCGGCATCTCGGCCCATGCCCGGTGCAGCAGCGGAACCTCAGCGGAGCGCACACGGCGTGTTGTGGAACCTCGGTGGGCTCGGATCGGGAGCGGACGCCGAGCTTGCTCGCACTTCCGTCTTCGGGTGCATCCCTCGAGCTGCTGTCGCGCACTGGTGCGGCTGCCGCCGTAGACTGTGGGCGCAATGGATGAGGACGAATTCGACGACTACGACCGCGAGGTCGAGCTGGCCCTGTACCGCGAGTACCGCGACGTCGTGTCGCAGTTCCGCTACGTGGTCGAGACCGAGCGGCGTTTCTACCTGGCGAACGAGGTCGAACTCGTGCGCCGGGACACCGAACACGATTTCTACTTCGAACTGACGATGAACGACGTCTGGGTGTGGGACGTCTACCGTTCCGACCGGTTCGTCAAGGGCGTCCGCGTCCTCACGTTCAAGGACGTGAATGTCGAAGAACTGACATCGCGAGAACTCGAACTGCCGAAGGAACTCGCACTCGACGAGTGATCGTCAATTCCGGTGCATTCGGTGAATCGCCGGTGATCGGTGACGTGCCGGAATTCCACGCGCTATTCTGGTCGGGATTTCCCGTCCAATGAACAGGAGCCGCGCATGGCACAGAAGGTCACCGTCCAGCTCGTCGACGACCTCGACGATTCCCCCATCACCACCGGTGAAGGTCGCACGGTCGAATTCGGTTTCGACGGCTCGTCGTACGAGATCGACCTGACGAACGACAACGTCGACAAGTTCCGCGAAGCGATCTCCGACTACATCGCCGCAGCGCGCAAGGTCTCCGGTCGTCGCACCGGCAGCACGGCGCCGAAGTCGGCCCCGAAGCGTGGCAACTCCGAAGAGCTCGGCAAGATCCGCGAGTGGGCGAAGGAGAACGGCTACGAGGTCTCGACCCGTGGTCGTATCTCGACCCAGGTGCAGGAAGCGTACGCAGCCGCACACTGAGCCGCTGTCGACGAAGGACCCGGATGATCGCGATCACCCGGGTCCTTCGTCATTCCTCCCCAAGGGCGATCGTCGTCGTCTGATTCCACAGAGTCTTCGTCGGTGCACATCCTCGCTGCCGTTCCCGCGATCGTTGCCGTGGAGGCAATGACATGGAACAGAAGCTGCACGATCGCCCTGGACGAACACTCCGGAACGGCCGCCTGGGGCGGTTCGGCGAGGACCAGGCCGTGGCGTGGTTGCACGAACGGGGTTTCCGGGTCCTCGAGCGGAATTGGCGGTGCGCCCGGGGCGAGATCGACATCGTCGCGTGGGATTCCTGCACACTCGCGTTCATCGAGGTGAAGACGCGATCCGGTACGACGACGGGGCATCCGTTCGAGGCGATCACGGCGACGAAGCTCACGCGGATGCGACGACTCGTGGCCGAGTGGTTCGACGCCCATCCGGAGGTGTCGGCACGCGCTATCCGCATCGACGTGGTCGCGGTCCACGTCGACGGCCCGCGGACGGCCGTGCAACACGTGGCGGGTGTGCTGTGACGGGCATCGGCCGTGCTGCGGCCGTCGCCCTGCTCGGCGTGACCGGGCGCCGGATCGAGGTCGAGGCCCACCTGACCAGCCAGCTGCCCGCCTTCAGCATCATCGGACTGCCGGACACTTCGCTCGGCGAGGCGCGCGAGCGAGTCCGTGCCGCCGCTGCGAACGCCGGGTGTCCGTTGCCGGCTCGTCGGATCACGGTGAACCTCACGCCCGCGGCGATCCCGAAACGGGGTTCCGGGTTCGACCTGGCGATCGCGATGGCCGTGCTCGCCGGCGCCGGACTCGCACCCGACGTCAGTGAGCGGATCGTCTACATCGGGGAGCTCGGTCTGGACGGTCGGGTCCGACCGGTCGCCGGAGTCATCCCGATGTTGCTCGCCGCCCGCGACGCCGGGGCCGACCGAGTCGTGCTGCCGATCGGCAACCTGCCCGAGGCCCGCGTGGTCGACGGCGTGCGCACCACCGGGGTCGACTCACTCCGTGCGGCTGCGATCGACGCCGGCGCGCTGCTGCCGCCGGTCGAGGTCGACGCGGTGCTGCCGGTGCCGGTGCCCTCGGTCCAACGCCCGGTGGCCGAACTGGCGGATGTCGTCGGGAACCCGATCGGGGTGCGCGCCGTCGTCGCCGCGGCGGCCGGTGGGCACCATGTGCTCCTGCTCGGTCCACCCGGTGCCGGCAAGACGATGCTCGCGGAGCGCCTGCCCGGGCTCCTGCCCGACCTCGACGACGCGACCGCGCTCGAGGTCGCCGCCGTCCGGTCCGTCGCCGGACTCGGGCCGGCGTCGTGGAGCACGAAGCCCCCGTGGGAGGCCCCGCACCACTCCGCGTCGGCGATCTCCCTGATCGGCGGCGGCTCCGGTGTGCTGCGACCCGGAGCAGTGTCGCGGGCGACCGGCGGCATCCTGTTCCTCGACGAAGCACCGGAGTTCCCCCGTGCGGTGCTCGACGCGCTCCGCCAGCCGCTCGAGTCCGGTCGGATCACCATCCACCGGGCTGCGGGCGCCGCCGAGTTCCCCGCGCGGTGCCAGGTCGTGCTCGCTGCCAATCCCTGCCCGTGTGGCAACGCCGGCGGAGCGCACGGCCAACCGTGTGAGTGTCCGCCGAGTGCGGTCCGGCGCTACCTCGGGCGGATGTCCGGACCGCTGCTCGACCGGATGGACATCCGGGTGCTCGTGCCCCGGGTGACGACCGGGAAGATGCGTGGTACCGACGGGAGCACGCCGACGACGGCCGAGGCCCGCGCCGGCGTCGCTGCGGCCCGCGCTCGGATGGCCGAACGCCTCCGGGACACCGGGTGGACGAAGAACGCCGAGGTCACCGGAGCCTGGCTGCGGGCGGACGGTCGGATCGAACCCGGTTCGACCACCGAGCTCGACCGGGCGCTCGACCTCGGCACCTTGACCATGCGGGGATGGGACCGGGTGATGCGGCTCGCGTGGACCCTCGCCGACCTCGAAGCGGTCGACCGTCCGAGCAGAGCACACGTCCGGGGTGCTCTAGCCCTGCGGAGCGCGCTGTGAGCGGCGTGGGGCCCGGCCACGGCAGCGAACTGCTCGCCGCGATCCGGCGGGTCCTCGGGACTGACGGGGCGTCGGACCCGGTCCAGACCGCCGCTCGGGTCGCGTGGTCCGTGATCGTGGAGCCCGGGGACTCCGTCGCCGGTGAGCTCATGGCGGCCCTCGGGTCGGAGCGCGCCCTCGGCTCGGTCCTGCTGGCAGCCGACGGTGCGTTCGAGGATCTGCTCGACGGGTGTGTGGAGGCCGGCGTACCCGGTGCGGAGGATCCCGATGCGTTCGCCGGTGTCCTGCACACGGCCATCGACCGGTGGCGACCGCGCTTGGTCCGGTCCGACGTGGCCGACGTCGTCGCCTCGGCCGAAGCCGTCGGGGCACGACTGCTCGTGCCCGGGTCCGCTGGGTGGCCGACGGCGATCGACGACCTCGGCCCCCACGCCCCACTCGTGCTCTGGACTCGCAGCGCCATGGCGGGTGTCGGCGACGGGGCACCCGCCCTGGCCGTGGTCGGGTCGCGGGCGAACACCATCGCCGGGGCCGAAGCAGCCGCCGAGATCACCTCGTCCGCCGCGGACGCCGGCTGCACGATCGTCAGCGGCGGCGCCTACGGGATCGACGCGGTCGCACACCGGGTGGCGATCGCCGCAGGGGCCCCGACGATCGCGGTCCTGGCCGGGGGGATCGACCAGCTCTACCCCGCCGGCAACGTCCAGCTGCTCCACAACGTCGCTCGGCAGGGCACCCTGGTGGCGGAGTCGGCGCCGGGGACCCGCCCGACCCGATGGCGCTTCCTGGCCCGGAACCGGTTGATCGCCGCCCTCGCCGATGCTGCGGTCGTCGTGGAGGCCGGTGCGCGGTCCGGTGCGCTCAACACCGCGCACCACGCCGGGCAGCTCGGTCGCCCGGTGTTCGCCGTCCCGGGAGCGTTCGCGTCCTCGGCGTCGGTCGGGTGCCACCGGCTCGTGGCGCAGGGCCGGGCGCAGCTCGTCGTGCACCCGGGGGACCCGGTCGCCGCGATGCGTCCCGTGGCCGCATCCGGTGCGACCGCGGCGGCGGACGAACCCCTCGTGTCGGTCCAGCGCGATCCCGAGGTCGTCCGGGTCCTCGACGCGCTCGGCCGTCGTGCCCTGCCAGAGGCCGAGATCGCTCGACGGTCCGGGCTGTCCGGAGCGGCGGTGGCGGACGCCCTCGCGCTCGCGCAGTTGCAGGGGCTCGTGGCGCACAGCAGCGGCGGGTGGGGCCGCGCTTGACGTCGGCCAGCCGTACGCTGACGACGTGGCGGACCGAGCAGAGCAGAAGGAAGAGCGACTCGTGGCAGCGGTCGACTCGTTCCTCGGGCACGCTCGACACGCCAGGGGACTCAGCGAGCAGACGCTCCGCGCGTACGCGAACGACCTCGACCAGTTCGTCGAGTTCGCCGCGCGACGCGGCGTCGTCGGCATCGACGGGGTCGACCTCGAACTCCTCCGTGACTGGTTGTGGGAAGCCGACCAGCGGGGGCTCGCACGGTCGACGATCGCCCGCCGGTCGTCGTCGGTGCGGGCCTTCACCCGGTGGGCGAGCGAGACCGGGGTGACCGCGACGGACGCCGGCGTGCGGCTCCGTGCACCGAAGGGCGGCTCACACCTGCCGCGGGTGGTGTCGGCCGACCAGGTCCGCGGGCTGCTCGACGGCCTCGCGGCCCGTGCAGCGACCGACGATCCCGGTGCGCTGCGGGACCTCGCGCTCGTGGAGCTGCTGTACGCCGCGGCCATCCGGGTGAGCGAGCTCGTCGGCATCGACGTCGCCGACGTCGATCGCGGGCGGCTCACGGTCCGCGTGCTCGGGAAGGGCGGGAAGGAGCGGGTCGTGCCGTTCGGCGTCCCGGCCCGTGACGCACTCGAGGCGTGGACGTCGCGGGGGCGTCCGACCTTCGCGGCACGGGCCGACGCGCCGAGCACGGCACTGTTCCTCGGTGACCAGGGTGGCCGGCTCGGGGTGCGAAGTGCGTACCGCGTGGTGGCTCGCCTGCTCGGGGACCTTCCCGGCGAAGGGCCGAGCGGACCGCACACCTTCCGGCACACCGCGGCGACGCACCTGCTCGACGGGGGAGCGGACCTGCGGGCGGTCCAGGAACTGCTCGGGCACGCGAGCCTCGGGACGACGCAGATCTACACGCACGTGTCCTCAGCACGGCTGCGCGAGGTCTACCGGACGGCCCACCCGCGCGCCTGACGGCGCGACCGCCGGACCGGCGCCGTGCCCCGCGAGCGACCGTCGGACCGGCGCCGAGCGACCGCCGGACCGGCGCCGCGCACTCGTGCGGCTGCGCGGCGTCGGAACGTTGGAACGGCGCGACCGTGCGACCGTGTGACGTCGCACGTGGAAGTCGCCCGTCGCCCGTAGCCCACCGCTCGTCGCCGTCGCTCACCCCGGCCAGGCGGACTCCGGCAACAGCACGGGCCACTCGGCCACGGGAAGGTACGACGTCGGGTCCACGTAGCGGCCGTCGACCCGCGCGCCGAGGTGCAGACACGGTGCCGAGGCCGGGCAGTGCCCCACGGACACCCGGCCGACCGGATCACCCTGTCGGACGTCGTCCCCGGCAGCGACGAGCGGCTGCACCGAGTCGAGGGTGCTGACGAGCCCGCCGCCGTGGTCGATCGTCACGACGCTCCTGCCGCCAACGGGTCCGGCGAACGCCACCGTGCCGTCGTCGACCGCCGCCGCAGTCGTGCCGAGCGGTGCCGGGACGTCGAGCCCGCGGTGACCGGCGGCGTAGTCGTCGGACGGTGGCTCCCACCCGCGCTCGACCACCCGCGTTCCGGTCGGCCAGATCCACGGTTCGGCAGCACGAGTCGCCGCCGTGCCATACCGGTGGTCGCGCAGGTCCTCCGGCGCGGGCACGGGTCCGGGCAACGACGCGGTGGCCGTCCAGAACGCCCCGAGCATCCCGATCACCACCACCATCGCGGCGACCGGAGGGAGCCGAGTGCCGGAGCCGGGGAACAGGAGCATGCCGTCACTCTGTCCGCCACGGACCGGCCACACGACCGAGGTGAGGCGGTCCGTGGAGGGTGGGGCGGGCCTCCCGGCCTGTGGAGGGACGACGCGACCGCAACGAACGACGTCCTCGATGTCGCACGACATCGACGGTGTCGTTCCGAGTCGAGGCGACACCCTCCCCGACCCGACCCGACCCGACCGCCCCGCCCCGCGCACCGAGCGCACCCGGTTATGACCACATCCACCACGAGGAGTACAGTCGGGGCCGCTCCGGACCACGCAACGCCGCACGGACGGCGAACGAGCCGACCGCCGGGGCACCGTGCCCACAGCAGCACGGCCGGCAGAACCCAGGAGCATCGTGTCCAACACAGCCACCGGGCACGGCGAGGACCGTGCGTTCAAGGGGAAGGTCACCGCGTTCGCCATCGCAGCAGCGGTGGGCGGTTTCCTCTTCGGCTTCGACTCGTCGGTCATCAACGGCGCCGTCGAGGCCATCAAGGGCGAGTTCGGCCTGTCCGAGGCGGCGAGCGGCTTCGCCGTCGCGTCCGCGCTCATCGGCTGTGCGTTCGGCGCCTACTTCGCCGGTCGACTCGCTGACCGCTGGGGCCGCACCCGGGTGATGTTCTGGGCCGCGGTGCTGTTCCTGGTGAGCTCGATCGGCTCCGGCTTCGCGTTCGCCACGTGGGACTTCGTCCTGTGGCGTCTCGTCGGCGGCCTCGGCATCGGTACGGCCTCGGTGATCGCGCCGGCGTACATCTCCGAGGTGTCGCCGAAGGCGATCCGCGGGCGCCTGGCCTCGTTCCAGCAGCTCGCGATCACGCTCGGTATCTTCGCCGCGCTGCTCTCCGACCAGTTCTTCGCCGTCACGGCAGGCAGCGCGTCCGCCGAGGTCTTCGGCCTGCCGGCCTGGCGTTGGATGTTCCTGGTCGGCGTGATCCCGTCGGTGGTCTACGGCATCCTCGCGATCACGCTGCCGGAGTCGCCGCGGTACCTGCTCGCCAAGGGGCGGACGGAAGACGCCCGCGCGGTCATGACGAAGATCGTCCCGCGCGACACGGTGAACACGAGCCTGGAGGAGATCCAGGACGGCATCAAGAAGGAAGCCAACGAGAAGAAGGGCTCCATCCGGGGCAACCGCTTCGGCCTGCAGCCCATCGTCTGGGTCGGCATCATCCTGGCCGTCCTGCAGCAGTTCGTCGGCATCAACGTGATCTTCTACTACTCGACGACGCTCTGGCAGGCCGTCGGGTTCAAGGAGAGCGACTCGTTCCTCATCTCGACGATCACGTCGGTGGTCAACGTCGCGGTCACGTTCATCGCGATCTTCCTGGTCGACAAGGTCGGTCGGAAGCCGCTGCTCGTCACCGGTTCCGCCGGCATGTTCGTGTCGCTGGCGATGGTCGCGATCGCGTTCTCGCAGTCGACGATCGTGGACGGCAACCCGAGCCTCCCCGGCGCGTGGGGCGTCATCGCCCTCATCTTCGCGAACCTGTTCGTCGTGTCGTTCGGTGCGACGTGGGGTCCGCTCATGTGGGTGCTGCTCGGCGAGATGTTCCCGAACCGCATCCGCGCCACAGCGCTCGGCATCGGCTCGGCCGCCAACTGGGTGGCGAACTTCATCGTCACGATCACCTTCCCGGTGCTGTCCGGCTTCAACCTGACGGTCACGTACGGCATCTACGCGCTGTTCGCGCTGATCTCGTTCTTCTTCGTCATCGCGAAGATCCCGGAGACCAAGGGTCGCTCGCTCGAGGAGATGGGCATCTCCGCCGAGGGCGACACGGTGAACGCGAAGGCGTGATCAGACGCGTCTGAGACACCCAGAACACCGGACAGGAGGCCCGGATCACGTCAGCCGGTCGGCGCGCGTGATCCGGGCCTCCTGTCTGCTAGCATTTCTCCAGCAGTGCGCTGATGCGCGCTGACTTCGCGTGTCCACAGGGTCGTCAACGGTTCGCCGTCTCCGACCCGGCACCCGACCACCGGTCCCGCTCTCACGAGCGGGCGGTCGCGTGCCAGGACACCAGGGATCACGACCTCCGGTCGTGCTCGACACAACCGCAACAGGGGCACAGCACAGCTGCGCTCCGAGAACACAGAAGGAGGACGGCACATGGCCGTCGTCACCATCCGCCAGCTGCTCGACAGCGGCGTCCACTTCGGACACCAGACCCGTCGGTGGAACCCGAAGGTGAAGCGCTTCATCCTCGCCGAGCGCTCGGGCATCCACATCATCGACCTGCAGCAGTCGCTGGCCTTCATCGACCGCGCGTACGACTTCGTCAAGGAGACGGTCGCGCACGGTGGCACGATCCTCTTCGTGGGCACCAAGAAGCAGGCGCAGGGCTCCATCGCCGAGCAGGCGACCCGCGTCGGCCAGCCGTACGTCAACCAGCGTTGGCTCGGCGGTCTGCTCACGAACTTCCAGACGGTCTCCAAGCGCCTCGCGCGCATGAAGGAGCTCGAGGAGATCGACTTCGACGACACGACGAAGGGCTTCACCAAGAAGGAGCTCCTCATCAAGAAGCGCGAGCTGGACAAGCTCCACAAGACCCTCGGTGGTATCCGCAACCTCACGCGGACCCCGAGCGCGCTCTGGATCGTCGACACCAAGAAGGAGCACCTCGCCGTCGACGAGGCGCAGAAGCTCGGTATCCCGATCATCGGCATCCTCGACACCAACTGCGACCCCGACGAGATCACGTACCCGATCCCGGGCAACGACGACGCGATCCGCTCCGTCGGTCTCCTCACCCGCATCGTCGCCGACGCCGCGGCCGAGGGCCTGAAGACCCGCCACAACGGTGGCGACGACGAAGAGGCCGCAGAGCCCCTCGCCGAGTGGGAGCAGGAGCTCCTCGGTGGCGACGCCGCGACGCCGTCCGCCGACGCCGCTCCCGAGGGTGCGACCGTCGAGGAGAACAACGCTGACGCGCAGGTCGCCGCGAAGGAGATCGGCGAGCCGATCGCCGACGACGCGAAGAACGCGGAGCCGACGGCCGAGGCCGAGGCAGCCGCGGAGACCACCCCCGCCGAGTGACCTGTCGCAGGCGCCGGACCCGATCGGGTCCGGCGCCTGCGTCACCACTCTCCACACACGTACCGTCCAGAAAGGACAGTCAATGGCAAACTTCACCGCTGCTGACGTGAAGAAGCTCCGCGAGGACCTCGGCGCCGGCATGATGGACGCGAAGAACGCGCTCGTCGAGGCCGACGGCGACTACGACAAGGCCGTCGAGCTGCTCCGCATCAAGGGTGCGAAGGCCGTCGCCAAGCGCGACGACCGTGCCACCTCCGAGGGCGTCGTCGTCGCGAGCTCCGAGAACGGCGCCGCCACGGTCGTCGAGCTCGCGAGCGAGACCGACTTCGTCGCGAAGAACGAGAAGTTCACGACGCTGGCCGACAAGGTGCTCGGGGCCGTCGCGGCCGCCGGTGCAGCTGACGTCGCCGCCGCGAACGCCGCCCCCGTCGACGGCAAGACCGTCCTCGAGGTCGTCAACGAGTCGGCCGCCGCACTGGGCGAGAAGCTCGAGGTCCGCACGGTCCGCCGTGTCGAGGGCTCGGCCTTCGAGATCTACCTGCACAAGACCAGCCAGGACCTGCCGCCGCAGATCGCCGTCGTCATCGCGTACGAGGGTGACAACGCTGCCGAGGCCCGCTCGATCGCCCAGCACGTCGCGTTCGCGAACCCGACGTACCTGACCCGCGACGAGGTCCCGGCCGACGAGATCGCCAAGGAGCGTGCGACCGTCGAGGCGATCACGCGCGAGGAGGGCAAGCCCGAGGCTGCGCTCCCGAAGATCGTCGAGGGTCGGGTGAACGCCTACATCAAGCAGGTGTCGCTCCTCGACCAGGACTACGCGAAGGACAACAAGATCTCCGTCGCGAAGGCCGCCGAGAACGCCGGCATCACGATCCAGGGCTTCGCCCGCGTCAAGGTCGGCGCGTAACGAACCCGTGACGGGGTCAGGAACCAACCAGGTTCCTGGCCCCGTTTTTCGCGCCTCCGGGCGCGACACACACGCGACACATCCGCGAGTACATTTCCACGAGACCACGACGAAGGGTGCGATCAGATGACCGACGAGAAGACCGGACGACGCCGCGTACTGCTGAAGCTGTCGGGAGAGGCCTTCGGGGCCGGATCGCTCGGCGTGAACCCCGACGTGATCGGGGCCATCGCCAAGGAGATCGCCGTCGCCGCGCGCGAGGTCGAGATCGCGATCGTCGTCGGCGGGGGCAACTTCTTCCGCGGCGCCGAGCTCTCGCAGCGCGGGATGGACCGCGGCCGTGCCGACTACATGGGCATGCTCGGCACCGTGATGAACGCGCTGGCGCTGCAGGACTTCCTCGAGCAGGCCGGGGCCGCGACACGCGTGCAGTCGGCCATCGCGATGACCCAGGTCGCCGAGCCGTACATCCCGCGGCGCGCCGAGCGGCACCTCGAGAAGGGCCGCGTCGTCATCTTCGGCGCCGGCGCCGGTCTGCCGTACTTCTCGACCGACACGGTGGCCGCGCAGCGAGCACTCGAGATCAAGGCCGACGAGGTCCTCGTCGCCAAGAACGGTGTCGACGGCGTGTACACGGCGGACCCGAAGAAGGACGCCACGGCCGAGAAGCTGCACCACGTGACCTACCAGGACGCGCTCCTGAAGGGCCTGAAGGTCGTCGACGCCACCGCGTTCTCGCTCTGCATGGACAACGGCATGCCGATGCACGTCTTCGGCATGGAGGGCGACGGCAACGTCCAGGCCGCCATCCGTGGCGAGCGCATCGGCACGGTGGTCAGCAACTGACCCGCACCGCTGACTAGACTCGACGCCAGTACCGAAGGAGTAACACCGTGATCAGTGATGTCCTGACCGAAGCCACCGAGAAGATGGCGAAGGCTGTCGAGGTCGCCAAGGACGACTTCTCGACCGTCCGCACCGGCCGCATCAACGCGGCGCTCTTCCAGAAGATCCCGGTCGAGTACTACGGCACGCCGACGCCGCTCGCGCAGCTCGCGTCGCTGCAGACGCCCGAGGCCCGCACGCTCATCGTGACGCCGTACGACAAGACGGCGCTCAAGGAGATCGAGCGCGCCATCGCGACGTTCCCGAACCTCGGCGCCAGCCCGACGAACGACGGCGACATCGTCCGCGTGACGATCCCGGAGCTCACCAAGGACCGCCGCAAGGAGTTCGTCAAGCTGGTGCGGACGAAGGGCGAGGACCACAAGGTCGTCATCCGGAACATCCGCCGCAAGGCCAAGGACGACCTCGACGCACTCAAGGGTGAGATCTCGGACGACGAGATCTCGCGCGGTGACAAGGACCTCGAGGCCCTGACGAAGAAGCACGTCGACCAGATCGACGAGTCGCTGAAGAAGAAGGAAGCCGAACTCCTCGAGGTCTGATGCGCCGCCCGGACCAGGGCGGTGAACGCCCCACAGCAGAGCACGGACCCGACCACACCGGGCCCGTGAAGAAGGGGCTCCGCCAGGACTTCGATGCGCGTGCCCGAGCGGCCCGCACCGACTTCGAGGCGCAGCTCCGGCAGCGCAAGGCCGACTTCGGTGCGCGCAACGAGGCCCTGACGGCGCGCACCGGGCGCAACCTGCCGGCGGCGATCGGCATCGCGCTCGCGTTCGCCGTGGTCATGCTCGGCACGCTCCTCATCTGGCCGCCGTCGTTCATGGTCGTGGCGGCGTTCCTGCTCGGCGTGGGCGTCTACGAGCTCACGAGCGCCATGCGCTTCGCCGGCCGGGACGTCCCGCGGATCCCGAGCGTCGCCGTCGCGATCGCGATCGTGCCGGCGGCGTTCCTGCTCGGGCAGGTCGCGGCACTCTTCACGCTGCTCGGTGGCATCGTCCTGATCAGCCTCTGGCGTCTGGTCGAGGTCGCGCTCTCGCGGCAGAAGCCGTCGGCCGGCGACGTGTTCCGCGACGTCACGAACGGCCTGTTCGTGCAGGCGTACATCTCGCTGCTCGGCGCCTGTGTCGTCCTGCTCTCCGCGCAGTCGCAGGGCAACCTGTGGGTGATCGGCTTCATCCTGGTCGTCGTCGCTGTCGACACCGGTGCCTACGCCACCGGGTTGAACCTCGGCAAGCACCCGATGGCGCCGCGGATCAGCCCGAAGAAGACGTGGGAGGGCTTCGCCGGATCGGTCGCAGCGAGCATCATCGTCGGCATCCTGGTCGCCTGGCTCATGCTCGGCCTGCCGTGGTGGACCGGCGTCGTGCTCGGCGTGCTGATCTCCGGGTCCGCGACCCTGGGTGACCTCACCGAGTCGATGATCAAGCGCGACCTCGGCATCAAGGACATCTCGTCCTTCCTGCCCGGGCACGGCGGACTGCTCGACCGCATCGACAGCATCCTGCCGTCGGCTGCCGTCGCCTACGTGCTGTACCTGATCGTCAACCACTGACCGACCTCGATCGACCTCGTCGGCCCACCCTGAGCGCCGCCCTCAGCGCGTCCAGGTTGTGCCACGGGTCGGGACTGGCAGAATGACGCCGTGGCCACCACCTTCCCGACCGCAGCCCGCTCCGCCCTCGGATACGACGTCGACGAAGTCGAGCGTTTCCTCGAGGACGCCCGTCGTGCGTACTCCGCCGACGACAGCGCCCCCGGCATCGAGGCTGCGAAGATCCGCGCCACCGCGTTCTCGATGCGCAAGGGCGGCTACTCCACCTCGCACGTCGACGCAGCGCTGGAGCGCCTCGAGGACGCCTTCGCGGCCCGGGAGCGCGAGCGGGAAATCGGCGACGCCGGGCAGAAGGCCTGGTACGCCGAGGCCCGCACGAAGGCCTCCGACGTCGTGGCCCGCCTCGAGCGCCCGGACGGACAGCGGTTCAACCGGGTGAGCGTGCTCGGCACCGGTTACCACCCGAAGGACGTCGACGCGTTCGCGGCCCGCCTCGGTGGCTACTTCCGCGAGGGCAAGCCGCTGAGCCTCACCGAGGTGCGGTCGATCGTGTTCCGCCCGAAGCACGGCGGCTACCGCGAGGGCCAGGTGGACGCGCTGCTCGACGCCGTCGTCGAGGTCATGCTCGCCGTCCGCTGACGACGCGCTGCACCCAGGTGCTTCGCTTTCCGTGATCGTTCCGTTACCCTGGTCCTACTCATGGGCAGGCACACGGCAGACCACAGCTCCGACCGCGATCCCCGCGAGCACCTCAGCCTCCAGGCTTCGGGTGAGCGCCGCGCGGCACTGAACCGAACCCGTACGGCGGACACCTCGGTGCTCCAGGCGAACCCGCAGGTCCTGCCGGAGACCGGTCCCGTCGCGACGCCGAAGTCCGTCGCAGCGAACCGCGTGTCCGACGAACGCATCGCCGCGTTCGCGCACGAGGCCCCCGCGGCCCGGGTGGACCCGCGTGCCGCGAAGCAGCGCACCGCGACGGCGCAGCAGCCGAGCCGTGGCGCAGCCGCCGCGGTCAACGCCTTCGCACGGAAGCGTTCCTCGGTTCCGGCGTTCTCGTTCGTCGGGGTCTTCCTCTTCGTCGGGGCGTCGCTCTTCAACCCGCTCCAGGCCGACGTCGCGCAGGCCGCGGTCGACACCCCGGTGCTCGTGAAGACGCCGCAGGCCCCGCAGCAGTACACCGCGCACGGCACCTACGGCGACGCCGCTGCCGACCGCGACGGCTACGGCGTGACCGTGCCGGCGCCCAAGGTCGTCAAGCCTGTCGTCGAGGAAGAAGCCGACGACGCCACCACCGACGAGACGACCGACGCCGCCGCGACCGAGACCGAGACCGAGACCGTCTCCGCCGCGAACACGCTGGCCGCCGTGGCCGCGACGCCCGACGCGGGCAGCGCACAGGCCATCGCCCTGCAGCTCGTGACGGCCCGGGGCTGGGGCACCGACCAGTACAACTGCCTCGTCTCGCTGTGGAACAAGGAGTCCGGCTGGCGGGTGAACGCCTACAACCCCAGCGGTGCGTACGGCATCCCGCAGGCGCTCCCGGGCAGCAAGATGGCGACCGCCGGTGCCGACTGGCAGACGAACCCCGCGACGCAGATCACGTGGGGTCTCAACTACATCGCCGGTGTCTACGGCACGCCCTGCGGCGCCTGGGGCCACAGCCAGGCGAACAACTGGTACTGATCGGCAGTTGGGGTGCCGCGCAGCAACCGGCCGCGGCGTCCCCGTGGCCGCGACGTCGAGCCTGACGAGGACACCGGCCTCGATCGGCTGATGAGCTCGTGGAAGCGCACCGAGGTGCGTCGCGGGCGGGAGTACCTCGTCCAGCCCGTCTCCGCGGCCTCGGCGCAGAAGGAGTACATCTGCCCCGGGTGCGGCGGTACGGTCCTGCCCGGCACCGCACACGTGGTGGTCTGGCGTTCTGACGGGGTCCTCGGCGACGCTGCCGACCTGGCATCGCGCCGTCACTGGCACAACCACTGCTGGAGCATCGCATGACCGACGACGGCGAGATCCGCTCCGCCACGCAGCTGCCCGCTCGCCGCACCGACGTCGAGCTCGTCACCGACGACCACCTCACCCTGGTCGGGGAGCTCGCCGAACCGGACTCGCGCCCGGCACGGGGCACCGTCGTGACGCTGCACCCACTGCCGACCGCGCACGGCTTCATGGACTCGCACGTGCTCAAGAAGGCCGCTGCGCGTCTGCCGGCCCTGGCGGACATCGCGGTCCTGCGCTTCAACTTCCGGTCGGTGACGTCGCCACGCGGCACCTCCGAGGGCGTGTTCGGTGAGGGTGTCTCCGAGGGCTTCGACCTGCGAGCCGCCGTCGCCGAGGTGGTCGACCGTGGTCTGCCGACGCCGTGGTTGGTGGGCTGGTCCTTCGGTACCGAGGTGGTCCTCAAACACGCGCTGGAGCAGGTCGAGGCCGGCACCGTCGCGGGCGTGGTCCTGCTCTCGCCGCCACTGCACCGCACCACGGAGGACGAGCTCGCGCGCTGGGCAGCCGTGGACGTCCCGGTGGTGGCCCTGGTGCCCGAGCACGACGACTTCCTGCAGCCCGACGAAGCGATCGCCCGGTTCGCCGTCGCCCCGAACGTCCGGGTCGTCCCGATCGAGGGCGCGAAGCACCTGTGGGTGGGGGAGCGCTACGTCCGGATCGTCCTCGACGCCGTCGCCGACCTCGTCGTGCCGGGCAGCGCGCCGCTGCCGACGCACTGGCCGGTCTGACGGCACTCGCTGGTCTGACGCACGGTGCGTGCCCACCTCGGTGCGGTGGGCCGACCAGGAGGCGCGACCCGCGCCTCCTGGTCGGCTCGCGTCAGCGTTCGCTCGCGTCCACTGCGTCGTCGGCTGCTCCGGCCGCGGTGCCGGGTGCGGTCCCGAGCAGGCCGGTCGCGTGCGTGAGCACGCCGCGCAGGTTCTCCAGGTAGCCCGCCACGGCCTCGCGCTCGGTGCGGATCGCCGACAGTCGGTCCTCCGCCTCGGCGGTGATGGCAGCCGTCCGCTCCTCGGCATCGGAGACCATGCGGTGCACGCGGTCCTGGGCATCGGCGACGATGGTGCGGGCGTGCTCCTGCGCGTCGGCGGTGCTGGTGCGCTCGAGGTCGTCGGCTTCCTGCTGGAGCCGCTCGGCGCGCTCTCGGGCCTCGGTGGCACGGCGCGTGGCCTCGGCGAGCTGCAGGTTCGCCTCGTCGAGGTACTTCTGCGTCTCGGTGACGGTCTCGTGGTGCTTCTGCAGGTAGTCCTGCTCGGCGTCGTCCCGGCGTGAGGCGAGCTCGGACTCGAGCGTCGTGCGGGCCTCGTCACGCTCGCGGGCGACCTCGGCACGGGCCTCGTCACGTTCCTTCGCCAGGTCGGCGCGGGCGGTGTCGATCTCCTGACGGAGGGCGGTGCGCTCGGACTCGAGGGTGTCGAGTTCGGCGGAGCGACGGTCGGCGATCTCGGTGTCGACCTCGGCGTGCTCGCGTTCGCGGCGGGCGGCGAGGGCGTTCTCGTGCTCGCGGTCAGCGCGTTCGGCGGCGGCGTCGGCCTCGGCGCGCTCCCGCTCGATGCGGGTGTCGTGCTCCTCGAGCTCGCGTGCGATGCGGTCGGCGGTCTCCTGCACGAGCCGCTCGTTCTCGACGCGCGTCTGTTCCTCGTCGACGCGCAGCTGCGCACGCGACGCTTCGGCCTCCTGTGCCAGGGCGGTGCGCGCCGAGGCGAGCTCCCGGTCCCACTCGGCACGGGCTGCGGCGAGTTCCTCGTCCACGACCCGGCGGCGGTCGGCGAACTCGCCGTCGATCTCGGCGCGACGTCGGTCGACCTCGGCCTGCAGCTCGGCGCGGCCGGTCTCGATCGCCAGGGCGTGCGCCCGCTGCTGCTCGTCGCGCTCCCGGTGCCACGCAGCACGCCCCTCGGCGACCTCGCGCTCGAGCGCCTGACGGCGGGTGGACTCCTCGTGGTCGAGGTCCTCGACCCGGCGGGCGTGGTCGGCCTCGAACACCGAGCGGCGGTGCTCGGTCTCGCGGTCGAGGTCGGCCGCGGCGGTGCGGGAGTCGGCCGACTCGCGCTGGGCGATCTCGCGCAGCTCGGCGACCTCGTGCTCGACCTGGGCGCGCAGGGCGTTCGTCTCACGGATGGCGACGGAGCGGACCTCGGCGGCCTCGGTCACCGCGGCACCCCGGATGGCCGCGGCCTCGTTGCGGGCGTCCTGGGTCAGCAGGCCGGCTTCGGCACGGGCACGCTCGACGGTGTCGGCGGCCTCGGCACGAGCACGGGTGAGTTCGTTGGTGGAGCGGGTGCGCGCGTCCTCGAGGGTGTCGCGGGCTTCTTCCTGTGCCTCGCGCACGGTGCGGTCGGCCTCGGCCCGGCTCGACGCCCGCAGGCGCTGTGCGTCGATGTCCGCCTGGCTGATGAGACGGGTGGACTGCTCCTCTGCCACGCGCAGGGTCGACTCGAGACGTGTGCCCAGGCCGCTGTAGGTGGGGGTGCCGGCCTCGTCGAGTTCGCCCTGGAGCTCGGAGACGCGGGACTGCAGGAGACGGATCTCCTTCGCGGCGTCGGCACGGTCGGTGTTCGACTTGATGAGCTCACGGCGCAGGTCGTTCAGTGAGCGGTCGACGTCGTCGCGGCGGTACCCGCGCAGCTCGGTCCCGAACTCTGCCTCGTCGTTCGCCACGTGTCGCTCCTGGGTGCTCGGCGGAGGGCCCGATCCGGCCCGCGGTCGATTGTAGTGGTGGCCCGACGGGGTCGTCTGAGTCCGACGACAGCCCGGATGGATGCGCTGCTCAGCCATGCTCGCTATCCTGAGTCGCTGATTCGCGCGCCGACATCCCCACCCCGGCGCGGTAGGGAGAGTGTTCGTGCGATTCGTCCTGGCGATCGTCAGTTTCGTCATCGGCCTGCTGCTCGTCGCGTTGGCGGTCGGACAGCGGACCGTGTTCGCTCCGCCGTCCTCGCTCGTCGCGGACAGCTCGACCAGCAGCTCCGCTCCGGTCACCGTGATCCCCGGGTCGACGCTCAACGCGAACCCCGGCTACCAGCGCATCAACGTGTCCGGCTCCGGCAAGGTCTTCGCGGCGTACGGCAAGACGGCCGACGTCGACGCGTGGGTCGGTGACGCCGAGCACACCACGCTCCGGTTCGACGCCGAGAGCGCGAAGCTGGTGGGCAAGACCACCGGCTCCGAGGCGTCCGTCCCGTCGCCGAAGGGCAGTGACCTCTGGTACCAGGAGTACGACGGCTCCGGGCAGTTCACGGTCCGCCTGCCGCAGGACGTCTCGGTCCTCATCGTCAGCGACGGCACCGCCGCGGCGCCGAGCGACGTCTCGGTCACCTGGCCGAAGGACACCGCGACGCCGTCCGTCGGGCCCCTGCTGGTCGCCGGTGGCGTCTTCGCACTCGGCGGCATCGTGCTGTTGATCCTGGCGTTCCTGCACCAGCGCCGCGGTCGTGGGCCGCGTCGTCGCAGCGGTGGCACCCGACCGCCGCGCGTACGGGCCTCGCGTCGCGCCGCCGCCGCCGGCGCACAGGTCCCGACCCGGGGCCGCCGCGGATCGCGCGCGTTCATCGCGGTCCCCGTGGTGCTCGTCGGCACGCTCGCCCTGGCCGGCTGCTCCTCCGACTACTGGCCGCAGGGCGGGGACCCCTCGCTCGCGACCCCGACCCCCACGGCCAGCGCGACCGGCGCAGCGGAGACCACCGAGCCCACGGCGGCGACCAAGCAGCAGATCACCCGGGTCGTCGAGCGGATCGCCACGGTGGCGAAGCAGTCCGACGGCGCCCGCGACCGTGACCTGGCGAAGACCCGCTTCACCGGTGCCGCGCTCGACCTGCGCCTGGCGAACTACTCCATCCGCGGCAAGGACTCCGACGCCAAGGCACCGCCGGCGATCTCGGCCGGTCAGGTGTGCGTCGCGTTGCCCCAGCAGACCGACACGTGGCCGCGCACGGTCTTCGTGATCGTCGCCGAGGACTGCGACGCCAAGTCGGCACCGCAGGCCCTGACGCTCGTGCAGGACACCGCGCGCGACCCGTACAAGGTCGCCTACGACGTCTCGCTCGAGGCCGACGCCAAGATCCCGAGCCTCGCCCCGACGTCGATCGGTGCGGCGCTCCTGGCCCCGCAGTCGAAGCTCCTCGCGATCGCCCCGGACCAGGTCGCGACCGCCTACGGCGACATCCTGTCCAAGGACTCGAAGAGCGAGTACGCCGACCTGTTCGCCACCGAGGGTGACGGCCTCCGCACCACCATCGGCAAGGCGTACAAGGACAAGAAGGCGAAGTCCCTGCCGGACACGGCGAAGATCGAGTACTCGTCCGAGGCCCCGGAGGACTCCGCCGTCGCGATCGCGACCGACGACGCCGGCGCGCTCGTCTCTGCCGACCTCAACGAGATCGAGAAGGTGACCCCGACCGCCTCCGGCGCCGAGGTCAACACCGAGGGTGCCGTCAAGGCACTGTCCGGGGTCGACACGAGCAAGAAGGGCATCAGCGCCACGTACGGCGTCCAGCTGCTCTTCTACGTGCCGCCGGTCGCCTCGGATGACAAAGTGGTCCTGCTCGGGTTCACGCAGGGCCTGACCGCAGCGAGTGAGGTGCAATGAGCAACATCCCCCCGACCCCGTCCGGGCTCCGCGGAGCCGTGGACCTGTCGTCCCTCGTCGACCGCGCACAGCGGCCGCCCCAGCCGCCCGCCGGTGCTCCGGCGCAGGCGGGAAGCCCGACCGGTGCAGCAGCACCGGGTACCGAGACCGGCGCCGACCTGACCGTCCCGTCGCTCGTGCTCGACGTCACCGACGACACGTTCCAGGACGTCCTGGAGCTGTCGTCCGTGGTGCCGGTCATCGTCGACATCTGGGCCGAGTGGTGCGGGCCGTGCAAGCAGCTCTCGCCGATCCTCGAGCAGCTGACCGCCGAGTACGGCGGGCGCGTGCTGCTCGCCAAGGTGGACGCCGACACGAACCCGCAGCTCGTGCAGGCGTTCCAGGCGCAGTCGATCCCGACCGTGGCCGCGCTGATCGGCGGGCGCCCGCTCGGGCTCTTCGTCGGCGCGCTGCCCGAGGCGCAGGTCCGCGACGTCTACGAGCAGGTCCTCCAGGCAGCCGAGCAGAACGGCGTCTCCGGTCGCGTCACCGTGGACGGTGCTGCCGCGCCCGAGGACACCGCCGAGCAGGGCGAGCCGGAGCCGGAAGCGCTGCCGCCGCACCACCAGGCCGCGTACGACGCGATCGAGCAGGGCGACTACGCCACGGCGATCACCGAGTACAAGACCGCGATCCTGCAGGACCCGCACGACCAGATGGCCGTCGCGGGGCTCGCGCAGGTGTCGCTCCTGGACCGGCTGAACGGCCACACCGCCGACGACATCCGTGCCGCCGCCGGTGCGGGTCCGAAGGACGTCCAGGCGCAGCTCGCGGTCGCCGACCTCGACATCTCCGGTGGCCACGTCGAGGACGCCTTCGGGCGCCTGCTCGACCTGGTGCCGACGGTGTTCGGCGAGGACCGTGAGGCCCTGCGCGTCCGCCTGGTCGAGTACTTCGAGCTCATCGGGACCGACGACCCGCGCGTGGTCGCGGCCCGCCGTCGCCTGGCGAGCGCCCTGTACTAGCGGTCCGCAACCGACGAACGGGAGGCCCGGTGCCAGCTGGCACCGGGCCTCCCGTCCGTCTGCGGCCGCGTCCAGGACGCGGGCCACAGCTAGCGCTCGAGCTTGAGCCAGACGGCCCCGAGCGGCGGCACCACGAGGTGCGCCGATGCGGGGCGGCCGGCCCACGGGGTGTCCTCGGCGGTGACGACTCCGAGGTTGCCGACACCGGAGCCGCCGTACTCCGCGGCGTCGGTGTTGAGCACCTCGTGCCACGCACCGGCGCTCGGCAGGCCGAACCGGCGTTCGACGGGCACGCCCGAGAAGTTCACGAACACCGCCAGCCGGTCGTCGCCGTCCTTGCGCAGGAACCCGAGCGTCGAGTGCGGTGCGTCGCCACCCTCGATCCACTCGAAGCCGTCGGCCGTGCTGTCGTGCGTCCAGAGCGCGGGCGTGTCCTTGTAGACCCGGTTCAGGGCGGCGACGAGGTCCTGCACACCGCGGTGCCCGGGCTGGTCGAGGAGCCACCAGTCGAGCCCCTTCGCCTCGGACCACTCTGCGGGCTGGGCGAACTCCTGCCCCATGAAGAGCAGCTGCTTGCCGGGGTGCGCCCACATGAACGCCAGGTAGGCCCGGACGTTCGCGAGCTTCTGCCACTCGTCGCCGGGCATCTTGCCGTAGAGGGATCCCTTGCCGTGCACGACCTCGTCGTGGCTGATCGGCAGGGTGAACTGCTCACTGAAGGCGTACACGAGCGAGAACGTGATCTCGTCGTGGTGGTAGCTGCGGTACGCGGGGTCGCGCTGCACGTACTCGAGCGAGTCGTGCATCCAGCCCATGTTCCACTTCTGGCCGAACCCGAGCCCACCGGCGCTCGTCGGCTGGGTCACGCCGGGCCACGAGGTGCTCTCCTCGGCGATCATCACGATGCCCGGGTAGCGCTTGTAGGCGGTGGCGTTCGTCTCCTGCAGGAACGCGACGGCGTCCAGGTTCTCGCGGCCGCCGTGGATGTTCGGCAGCCAGTCGGTGCGGGAGTAGTCGAGGTACAGGATCGAGGCGACGGCGTCGACGCGCAGGCCGTCGATGTGGAACTCCTCGAGCCAGTACAGGGCGTTGGCGACCAGGAAGTTCCGGACCTGCGGCTGCCCGAAGTCGAACACGTAGGTGCCCCAGTCGAGCTGCTCGCCGCGGCGGGGGTCCGGGTGCTCGAACAGCGCGTGGCCGTCGAAGCGTCCGAGCGCCCACTCGTCCTTCGGGAAGTGTCCGGGGACCCAGTCCATGATCACGCCGATGCCGGCGGAGTGCAGGCGGTCGATCAGGTACCGCAGGTCGTCGGGGGAGCCGTAGCGTGCGGTCGGAGCGTAGTACCCGGTGACCTGGTAGCCCCACGAGCCGCCGAACGGGTGCTCGGCGAGCGGCAGGAACTCCACGTGCGTGAAGCCCGTGTACTGCACATGCCCGATCAGCTGGTCGGCGACCTCGCGGTACGACAGCCCGGGGCGCCACGAGCCGAGGTGGACCTCGTAGACGCTCATCGGCGCATCGTGCGTGGTCGTCTCCGCGCGGCGTTCCATCCAGGCACGGTCGCCGTCGGACCACGTGTAGCTCGACTCGGTGATGACCGAGGCGGTGGCCGGGGCGATCTCGGCCTCGCGGGCGAACGGGTCCGCGCGCTCGACCCAGCCGGAGTCGGTGAGGATCTGGAACTTGTACCGCTGCCCCGCGACGGCTCCGGGCCAGAACAGCTCCCAGACGCCGAGGTCGCTCAGGCGGCGCATCGCGGTGGTGCGGCCTTCCCAGCCCTCGAAGTCGCCGATCACGCGGACGGCGGTGGCTCGGGGCGCCCACACGGAGAACGCGACGCCGTCGACGCCGTCGATCGTGCGGACGTGCGCACCGAGGTGGTGCCAGAGCTGCTCGTCGCGGCCCTCACCGAACAGGTGCAGGTCGAGCTCGCCGAGCGTCGGGGCGAACCGGTACGCGTCGTCGGTCGTCCAGGTGGCGTCGTCCTCTTCCGAGGACTCGTCGAAGTCGTAGTCGGCCTCGACCCGGTAGCGCCCGAGCTCCTCGGTGGTGGCACCGGCCCAGAGACCGTCGCCCTCGTGGGTCAGCTCGACGTCGTCGCCGTCGAGCCGGACGAGCCGGACCGCCTGCGCCAGGTGGCGCACCACGCGGACGCTCGTTCCGCCGTCGACGGCGTGCGGGCCGAGGACGTCGTGGGGCTGGGACCAGCGGCCCTCGGCGACCTGTTGGCGCAGCCACTGCTCGACCAGAGCCGGGCGCGGGCCCGTACTGTCGGCGGTGGCGGGCTCGGGAGCCGGCGGCGTCGGGAGGGCGGTCGACGGCGCGACGGTGGACGGGCCTCCGGTCGGAGCGCCCGAGGACGCGACGGCGTCGACGGACGGTACCCGCGGGTGCGTCGCGTCGGCGGGGTGTCCCGCCAGCGTGGCGGACTCGGCGACCCCGCGGTCGGGCGCCTCGCGCGGTGCAGCGGGAGCGCCGGGCAGGTCCTCGTCGGGGGCGGAGACCCGCGGCTCGTAGCGCGGCTCCGGCTTCGCGTCGGACGGCGTCCGCGCGGGCACGGGCGGCGGCGGGGGCGGTACCGGCGGTACGGCGGGGCCGCGGCGCGACGGCGGGGTCGGCTGGGGTGCGGTCGGGTCGTTCGTCATCGGTGCAGTCCTTCCACGACGAGCAGGTGCACGGGTTCCTGGAAGGCGTCCAGGCGGACGTAGTTCGACGCGCCCCAGACCCAGCGCTGCCCGGTCACGACGTCACGGACGTCGAACCGGCTGTCGGCCGGCAGGCCGAGCGCAGCGAGGTCCAGGTGCACGGTGGTCTCACGCGCCGAGTGCGGGTCGACGTTCGCGACGACGATCACGGTGTCGGCGTGCCCGGAGCGGATGAACTCGCCGGACAGGTGCTTCGAGTACACGACGGTCGCCGGGTCGTCGGCGGCGTGCACGTGCAGGTTCCGCAGCTGGCGGAGCGCGGGGTGCGCGGCACGGAGCCGGTTGAGCATCGTCACGTACGGGGCGAGCGACGCGCCCTCGGCCTCAGCCAGGGCGAAGTCACGCGGCTTGTACTCGTACTTCTCGTTGTCGATGTTCTCTTCCGAGCCCGGTCGGGCGACGTCCTCGAACAGCTCGTACCCGGAGTACATGCCCCACGTCGGGGCGCCCGTCGCAGCGAGCGCGGCACGTACCTTGTAGCCGGCGCGGCCGCCGAACTGCAGGTACTCCGTGAGGATGTCCGGCGTGTTCACGAACAGGTTCGGGCGCAGGTAGTCGCTCGTCTCGTGCGACAGCTCCTCGAAGTAGGACTCGATCTCTTCCTTCGTGTTCCGCCACGTGAAGTACGAGTACGACTGCTGGAACCCGACCTCGGCCAGTGCGCGCATCATCGCCGGCCGGGTGAACGCCTCGGCCAGGAACACGGTGTCCGGGTGCTCGTCGCGGACTTCGCGGATGACGCGCTCCCAGAACCAGAGCGGCTTGGTGTGCGGGTTGTCGACCCGGAAGATCCGGATGCCGAAGTCGATCCAGTGCCGCAGGACGCGCAGGACCTCGGCGACCAGGCCCTCGGGGTCGGAGTCGAACTGGATCGGGTAGATGTCCTGGTAGCGCTTCGGCGGGTTCTCGGCCGTGGCGATCGAGCCGTCGGCGCGCTGCGTGAACCAGTTCGGGTGCTCGGTGACCCAGGGGTGATCGGGGGAGCACTGCAGCGCGAAGTCGAGCGCCACTTCCATGCCGGTGTTCTTGGCGGTCTCGACGAAGTCGCGGAAGTCGTCCTCGGACCCGAGGTCGGGGTGGATCGCGTCGTGCCCGCCCTCGGGGGAGCCGATCGCCCAGGGGCTGCCGGGGTCGTGCGGCCCCGGGGTGAGCGTGTTGTTCGGCCCCTTGCGCGCGGTCGTGCCGATCGGGTGGATCGGCGGCAGGTAGACGACATCGAAGCCCATCCGGGCGACGGCGGGCAGACGACGGGCCGAGGTCCGGAAGTCGCCGCTCTTCCACGAGCCGTCCGGGTTCTTCTTCGCGCCTTCGCTGCGGGGGAAGAACTCGTACCAGGCGCCGACGCCGGCACGGGTGCGTTCGACGTCGAGCAGCTGCGTCGGGGAGTGCGTCCGGAGCGAGGTGAGCGGGGCTTCCTCGACCTCGGCCACGATGCGCGGGTCGTCGACGGCGGCCAGGCGCTCGGCCGGGTCGAGGTCGGTGTCGCGCACCTTGGCTGCCGCACGGGTGGCGGCGGGGGAGTCGGTCTCGTCGGCTAGCCGGTCGAGCAGCAGGGCGCCGTCGAGGAGCGTCGCCTCGGTGTCCACCCCGGCCGCGATCTTCAGCCGCGCGGCGTGCAGCCACGTGGCCCAGTCGTCGGAGTAGGACTCGACGTGCCAGGTCCAGACGCCGACGTGGTCGACCTGGACGGTCGCCTCGTACCGGTCGGTCCCGGGCGCGCCGAGGGCCAGGGGGACGGTCCTGGTGCCCCCGTCCGGGCGTTCGAGGACGAGGTCGGCGCCGATGATGCCGTGTCCTTCTCGGAAGACGGTCGCACCGAACGTGATCACCTCGCCGTCGAACGCCTTGCCGGGGAACCCGTTCGGCGTCCTCGGGGCGAGCTCGGTGATCGGGATGCGCCCGATCTTCGGTCGGCGGGGTCGGTCTGCGGTGGCCACGGAGCCGACGCTACCCGGCGAGCGCCTCCGCGTTCCCCGGAATCCGCCCCCTGTGGACGGTCGGGCGCGCCGTGGACCTGTGGAGGAACCGGACGGGAGGCCCGTGGCGGGGCCGCCACGGGCCTCCCGTCCGCCCACTGGTCACGTGCCGGGCGCGGGCCGGATCGCGCGCTACGCCGGCTCGAACAGGTGGATGCCGGGGCCGTAGGCGGTGAACACCTGACCGGCGGGGCGGAGCCGCTCGTGGTCACGGTGCTTCTCGCTCGACCACGCGAGGCGGTAGCCGAGCACGTCCTCGCGCACCGGCAGCGTCAGGTCACGAGTGCGCCCGCTGCCGTGCACCACGACCAGCACGCGGTCGTACGGCTCGTGCTCGGGCGTGGACTCGGCGAAGTACTGCAGGACGCGGTGCACCGGCTGGTCCCAGCCCTCGATGGTCATCGGGTGCCCGTCCGGCCCGTACCAGGACATCCGCGAGGCACCCGGGGTCTCCTGCCCCTCGACGCCGAAGCGCGTCGGCCGGAGTGCGGGGTGCGCCTGCCGGAACCGGGCGAGCGCGGCGACGGCCTCGGTCATCGACTCGGCGTCCTCGTCGTCGGACCAGTCCACCGGGGTGAGGTCGTCGGACACGACGTACGCGTTGTTGTTGCCGTGCTGCGTGCGGCTCCGCTCGTCACCCGCGGTGAGCATCGGCACGCCGGCGGAGAGCAGCAGCGTCGCCGCGAGGTTCCGCATCGACCGGCCGCGCGCTGCCCGGACGCCGCGGTCGGCGGTGTCGCCCTCGATGCCGTGGTTGAACGAGCGGTTGTCGTTCGAACCGTCGCGGTTCTCCTCGCCGTTCGCCTCGTTGTGCTTGCCGTCGTACGACACCAGGTCGAGCAGCGTGAAGCCGTCGTGGGCGGTGACGAAGTTGACGCTCGCGAGCGGACCGCGGTCGGCACCGAAGACGTGGCGCGAGCCGGTCAGGGCGCCGGCGAGGGCGCCGATGCCGGTGCGGGGCATGCCGTTGCGGCGTTCCTCGGCGATGTCCGTCAGCCAGAACTGGCGGACCGTGTTGCGGAAGCCGTCGTTCCACTCACTGGTCCGGTCGCCGGCCGCCCCGAACGAGCCGGTCTTCCAACCGTCGGGTCCGACGTCCCACGGTTCGGCGATGACCAGGGTGTCCTGCAGGTCGGGGTGGTTCCGGATCCGCTCGAGCAGGGGGTGCTGCGGATCGAAGACGTGGTGGGCGTCGCGGGCGAGCGCGGCCATCAGGTCGAAGCGGAAGCCGTCGACCTGCACCTCGCGCGCCCAGTAGACCAGGCTGTCGACGATCAGGTCCGCCGTGGACTCCACCGAGGTGTCCAGGGTGTTCCCGCAGCCGGTGGTGTCGTAGTAGGTGTCCCGGAACGGCGGCGCGGCCTGGGTCCACCGGTACCGCTCCGCACCGTCGATGCCGCGCAGGCTGGTGGTGGGCCCGCCGAGGCCCTCTTCCGCCGTGTGGTTGTAGACGACGTCGAGCACCACCTGGATGCCCGCTTCGTGCAGCAGCCGGACCATGCCCTTGAACTCGCGCAGGACCGCGGACGCGCCCTCCGCCCGTGCGGGTGCGGAGGCGTGCGCGGCGTGCGGCGCGAAGAACCCGAGGGTGTTGTAGCCCCAGGCGTTCTCGCGGCCGGCGTCCCGCAACCAGTTCTCGGTGTCGAACGCGTGCACCGGCAGGAGCTCGAGCGTCGTGACACCGATCCGGTGCAGGTGCGCGATGGTGCTCTCGTGCGCCACCCCGGCGTACGTGCCGCGCAGG
Organism: Curtobacterium sp. PhB137; assembly: GCF_003814955.1. Lineage (NCBI taxonomy): Bacteria > Bacillati > Actinomycetota > Actinomycetes > Micrococcales > Microbacteriaceae > Curtobacterium > Curtobacterium sp. PhB137. The sequence continues at coordinate 104,109 of NZ_RKQO01000005.1, forward strand.
TGCTCCGGCAGGTGCGGGTTCGCGGCGGTCAGGGTGCGGACGTTCGCCTCGTAGACCACGGCGCGGTCGAGCGGGACCGTGGGCTTGACGACGCCGCCCCAGTCGAAGGCGTCGTCCACGACGACGCTCGTCCAGCGGGGCGTCCCGGGCCCTGTCGGTGCGATGCCGCGGGCGTACGGGTCGAGCAGGGGCCGTGTCGGGTCGAACTCGTTCCGCGGTCCGACGGGCCCGTCGACGAGCAGGTGATAGCGGTCACCCGGGGCGGCGCCGGGGATCTCGGCCGTCCACAGGTCGGTCGCCGGCAGCCGCTCGAGCGGGTACCGGACCGGCTGCCCGTCCGCTCGCTCGACGACCACGACGACGGCCGTGGCGGTGGCGGACCGCAGGGAGAACCGCGGGACGTCGGCCCCGAGGTCGAACCCCGGGGTGTGGTCGATCGCTGTCTCGTGCACCCGACAAGGGTACGAGGACCGACGCGTATCCTGGACACCGCTCGTTCCAGGGGGTGCAGATGCCGGTCTACCTCGACCACGCCGCGACGACGCCGATCCTGCCGGAGGCGCTCGCCGCGTTCACCGACGCGCTCGGAACCGTCGGCAACCCGTCCTCGATCCACAGCGCCGGGCAGCGCGCCAAGATGCTGCTCGAGGACGGTCGCGCCGCGGTCGCCCGGTCGCTCGACGCCGACACCGTCGAGGTCGTGTTCACCTCCGGCGGCACCGAGAGCATCAACCTCGCCGTGAAGGGCCTGTTCTGGGCTCGTCAACGCGACCGTGCCCGCCCCCGGATCGTCGTCCCGGGTGGCGAGCACCACGCCACCGTCGACACCCTGACCTGGTTGGAGACGCACGAGGGGGCCGTCATCGACGTGGTCCCGTTGGACGCGCAGGGTCGCGTCGACCTCGTCGGACTGGAGGCACGGCTCGCCTCCGCCGACGACGTCGCCCTGGTCACGTTCCTGTGGGCGAACAACGAGGTGGGCACCATCCAGCCCGTGGCACGGATCGTGGAGCTGGCGCACGCCGCCGGCGTGCCCGTGCACAGCGACGCCGTCGCCGCCTACGGCCAGGTGCCGGTGTCGTTCGCCGCGTCCGGCCTCGACGCCCTGAGCGTCTCCGCGCACAAGGTCGGCGGACCGGTCGGCATCGGTGCGCTGGTGCTCGGGCGGAAGGCCACCGTCGAGCCCCTCATCCACGGCGGCGGGCAGCAGCGCCAGGTGCGGAGCGGCACCCAGGACGCCCCCGCTGCAGCCTCGTTCGGCGTCGCGGCCACGATGGTCGCCGCCGAGCCGATGCCGCACCCGTCGCTCGTCGCCCTGCGCGACCGGCTCGTCGCCGGTGTCCGCGCGGCCGTGCCGTCCGCCGCGCTGATGGGGGACCCCGACGACCGGCTGCCCGGCAACGCGCACTTCACGTTCCCGGGCTGCGAGGGCGACTCGCTGCTGTTCCTGCTCGACGCGGCCGGGGTCGCCGTCTCGACCGGATCCGCGTGCCAGGCCGGCGTGCCCGAGGCATCGCACGTGCTGCTCGCGATGGGCCTGTCGGAGCAGGACGCCCGCGGCGCGCTCCGGATCACGCTCGGGCACACCTCGACCGATGCGGACGTCGACGCCTTCCTGGCGGCGCTGCCGGACGCGGTGGCGCGGGCCGGGGCTGCGGGCATGGCGTCGCGGGAGCCGTTGCTGGGGCGGTAGCGCGCCCGCCGGCGCGGGTGCGACGCCGACCGGTCAGGTCGTCGATGACGCTTCCCGCAGCACGGTCCGGGCATCGGACGCGTCGGTGATCACCGTGTCGTGCGAAGCGACGAGGACGACGGCGCCGTCGTCTGCGAGGTCGCGGATGAGCTCGACGACCATCCGCGTCCGATCAGCGTCGAGGGCGGAGGTGGGTTCGTCGAGGAGCACCAGCGGAGGTTTCCGAACGAGGACGCGGGCGATCGACACACGCTGACGCTCGCCGCCACTGAGTTCCCCGGCGCGCGCATCGAGCAGCCGGCTGGGCAGATCGACACGATCGGCGGCGGCTTCGATGCTCAAGGGTGTGGAGACGGGGGCGCGAGGTGCTGCTGCCTGCACGGCGGAGATGTTCTTCCGCACCGTCCACTGCGCAACGAGACCGGCGTCCTGGAACACGAAACCGACGCAGTCACGGAGGTACCGGCGCAGTGCCGGTCCACGCAACGTGTCCACCTGCTGGTCGAACACCCGGATCGCGCCGCTCGTCGGTCGCTCGAGTCCTCCGAGCAACCGGAGCAGGGTCGACTTGCCGACACCTGAGGAACCCGTGACGGCGTGGACGGCGCCTGCCCGCGCGGTCAGGTCCAGCCCGCAGACCACGGCGCGGTTCCCGACGGTGTGGTGGAGACCGGTCACGTGCACGGCAGCATCGTCATCGTTCATCGGTCGTGAGTCCCTTCGTGGTGGTGAGCCGAGTGGTGATGAATGCGTTCGTCACGAGGACGACGACCGAAACGGCGATCCCGACGGTGACGAGCGTTCCCGTCGGGATGTCGGCTCCGAGAAGCCCACTGGTCCCCGCGGCGAGGGCAGCGACACCCGTGCTCGCGAGGAAGGCGAGTGACCGGGGTGCCGTCACCAGGTGGACACGGGCAGGAGCTTCGCCGTGCGCTCGGAGGACGAGCAGCTGGTCGCGTCTCCGGGCCACATCGATGCGCGCTCCGATCGTCAGCATGCCGAGCAGCGCGACGAGACCTGCAGCGGCCGCGACGAGCGACACCACGAGCTTCGACTGCGCGGCCGCTGTTCCTCTCGCGATCTGCGTCCCGAGGCTGTCCAGCGAGTACACCGATCGTTCGACGCCCGCCGTGTCGAGCGCTTGCTGCGTCTCTCGTGGGCCGCCTGTGAAGAGCAGGTCGCCCGACGAACCAGCCGCGAAGTACGACTCGTCATCGAGAAGGCCAGCCGACCCCGAGGCGACGACGATGACCGGCGACTCCGAGTAGACCTCGTTCCGGAAGCCGGTCTGCCCGTAGTTGAACACTCGCCCGGCGGGGTACGTGGCGATGTGTGGTCGCTTCGGCGCGGACTGGTTCGGGACGGTGCCGAGCGGCTCCCGGAACGCTTCGAGCCACTCGTCCGCGATCGACTCGGCACGGTCCGCGTGGTCACTCGGCACCAGGAGCCCCCATTCTCCAGGCCCGTCCTTGCCGTGCAATGGATCCGGCAGACCGCCTCCGGAGCGCGCGACGAAGGTCGGATTCGCGAGGATCACGTTCGATTCTGAGTCGCCCGGACTGAACCGATCCCCCCGGACGGCACCCCGCACCCAACTCAGGACCACCTCCCCCTTCCGCTCCGACGCTCGCACCGATGAACTGAACGGCCTGACGGCGTCATCGAGAGCCGATTGGCCGTCGAACCCGTTGAAGATGGTGACCGTGCACGCGGAGCAGCCCCGCCAGTCAGGGCCGCTCGCACGCACGACGGCGAGAGAGGTCCACGCAGCCGAGCCCTGGGCGATGAGGAAGACCACCAGGGTCAGCGTGGCGACCTGTGCCGCCGCCATCGTGACGCGTCCACGCAGCCACGGACGCCAGCTCGAGAACGCCGGGCGGAATCGCACCCCGCGCGGAAGGAGTCCGGGACCGGATGCCCCGACGATGAACGCCGTGAGGAACCCTCCGAGCAGGACCGCGCTGATCGCGAGGTACGACCAGAGCTGGTGTCCGCCGTTGTACGCATGAACCAGCAGGATCGCTGGACCGGCCGAGATGACGAACGCCGCCGAAGCGACGAGCACGGAAGCGGTGATGTCCCGGACGAACGGTCCGAGCACGCCGTGCACCCGGAGGACGGCCTGTGCTCGCACCTGGGCCAACCCGCGGACACGGCCCGCCAGCCACGAGGCGCCTCCGACGACCGCAGCCGCCATCACGAGCGGGGTGTACGCCAGCAAGTACAGAGCCAGCCCGCCCCAGCTCATCGCCTCGACGTGCGTGTCGACTCCCGCGATCGCGAGACGGTCGGACACCGCTTCGAGCGCTCGGGGCGGCAGCGTCGAGAAGTACGTCCCGAGTGGGCTGCTCGGTGCCTGGGTGAGTTCCGTCGTCAGGCTCGTGTCGAACGCAGCGTAGGACCCGGATGGGAAGACACGCTCGTGGGTGCTCCGGTCCCCGATGACGGGAGCGAGCGTCCGCGTCGGAGTCCGTCCCGTCGGGTCGATGCGGACCTGGTAGAAGTTCGCTCTGAGGCTCGTCGCCTCTGCGCGGAGGAGCCTCGTGGTCGGGGCGTCCTCACCCGCGTGGGAGATGGTCAGCGCCGACCGGATGGTCGCCATCGACTGCGTGTCGTGGGCGCCTTGCACGGCGAAGCCGAGGAGCAGCGCGATCGCGGCCGCCGCGAAGGCACCGAGTACCCGGAGCATGGTCGAGGACGCCCCGGTACGGCTACTTCGTGTTCCAGAAGGCCGTGTTGCCCCACGCCGTCTTGAGGACCTTCGCAACGGAGCGCTTCTCCTTCGCGACCCAGCCCGATCCACGGCAGCTCGTGCCGTACCCGGAGCAGGCCGTCGACGAGTGCTTCTTCGTCTTGTGGTCGTAGTAGGAGTACGAGTTGCCACCGCCGGTCCCGTAGATCCAAGTGCCGCCGCCCACCTTCTTCGTGGTGAGGATCTGCGCGGGGTCGGTGTCGTCGATGACGACCTGCGTGTCCTCGGGTCCGGAGATCTCGGCGAATCCCCCTGCGGTGCCGCCGTTCGATTCCAGCGCGGACGCTGAAGCCGACGAGGGCATCATGACCGCGGCGACCACCGCCGCGCCCACGAAAAGAGCCGGCAGGAAGCGGACCGATGTACTGATGTTCTGGATGCGCAACATGTCCTGCAATCTATCGGTGGATCGGGGTCCGGGCGCAAGTCGAATCGCCGAGCTGGCGCGACGGACCCACACCGGGCCTCCCGGTCTGCCGCGGCGGGCTCGCGCCGGTAGGATCGGTGACCATGGTCGAACTGGACTTCACCGAGCAGCTCTCCGCCCTCCGAGAGACCTTCGGCAACATCCGCTCGGTGGTCGACGTCGACCGCCTGCAGCGCGAGATCGCCGACCTCAGCGAGCAGGCGGGCGCCCAGGACCTCTGGGACGACGTCGAGCACGCGCAGCAGGTGACGAGCGCGCTCTCGCACCGGCAGTCGGAGCTCAAGAAGATCACCGACACCGAGCGACGCATCGACGACCTCGAGGTGCTGGTCGAGATGGCGAACGAAGGCGACGACCAGGACTCGGCCGACGAAGCCGTCGCCGAGCTCAAGGCGATCCAGAAGACCATGGGCGACCTCGAGGTGCAGACGCTCCTCGACGGCGAGTACGACGACCGCCCCGCCGTGATCACCATCCGCGCCGGGGCCGGTGGCGTCGACGCCGCGGACTTCGCCGAGATGCTCATGCGCATGTACCTGCGGTACGCCGAACAGCACGGCTTCAAGACCACCGTGATGGAGACGTCCTACGCCGAAGAAGCGGGCATCAAGTCCGCCACGTTCGAGGTCGACGCGCCCCACGCGTTCGGCACGCTGTCGATCGAGGCCGGCACCCACCGGCTCGTCCGCATGTCGCCGTTCGGCGCTGCGGGCAAGCGGCAGACCTCGTTCGCCGCGGTCGAGGTCATCCCGCTCATGCCGGAGACGATGGTCATCGACATCCCCGAGAACGACATCCGCGTCGACGTCTTCCGCTCGTCGGGCCCCGGCGGGCAGTCCGTCAACACGACCGACTCCGCGGTGCGCCTGACGCACATCCCGACCGGTACCGTCGTCTCGATGCAGAACGAGAAGTCGCAGATCCAGAACCGTGCGGCCGCGATGCGCGTGCTGCAGTCGCGCCTGCTCCTCCTGAAGAAGGAAGAGGAGAACGCGAAGAAGAAGGAGCTCGCCGGCAACATCACGGCGAGCTGGGGCGACCAGATCCGGTCCTACGTGCTGGCGCCGTACCAGATGGTCAAGGACCTGCGGAGCGAGCACGAGGTGAACAACCCCTCAGCCGTGTTCGACGGCGACCTGGACGGTTTCATCAACGCCGGCATCCGCTGGCGCAAGCAATCCGTCGACGCGTAGGGGTTCGTGAGCCGCGCGCCTCGCTTGCTTTCCAAGCGGGGCGACCTACCCTGATCCGGTCATGATCAAATTCGACCAGGTCACCAAGCTCTACTCGGGCAACCCGAGTCCGGCGCTCGACAACCTCACCCTCGAGATCCTCAAGGGCGAGTTCGTGTTCCTCGTGGGCGCCTCGGGTTCCGGCAAGTCCAGCTTCCTGCGCCTCGTGCTCAAGGAGGAGAAGCCCTCCCGCGGCCAGATCCACGTGCTCGGGCAGCGCCTCGGCTCCCTGGCGTCGCGGAAGGTCCCGTACTTCCGGCGCAACCTCGGCGTCGTGTTCCAGGACTTCCGACTCCTTCCGAACAAGAACGTCTTCGACAACGTCGCGTTCTCGCTGCAGGTGATCGGCAAGAGCAAGGGCTTCATCAGCGAGGCCGTCACCGACGTGCTGAAGCTCGTCGGACTCGCGGGCAAGGCGACCCGCATGCCGCACGAGCTCTCCGGTGGTGAGCAGCAGCGCGTGGCGATCGCCCGCGCCGTCGTCAACAAGCCGGCGATCCTGCTGGCCGACGAGCCCACCGGCAACCTGGACCCCACCACGTCCGCCGGCATCATGGCGCTCCTCGAACGCATCAACCAGGGAGGCACCACCGTGCTCATGGCGACCCACGACGCCAGCATCGTGAACCAGATGCAGCGTCGGGTCATCGAGCTGTCGAACGGCGCGGTCCTCCGTGACGAGCAGTCCGGCGGCTACCAGACCCAGGCGGTCCCGATCCAGCGCGGCACCGTGTCGAACACCACCGGCATCCAGACCATCCCGGGGCTCATCCGATGAGGCTCGGGCTCGTCATGTCCGAGGTCGGCTCGGGCCTGCGGCGCAACGCGTCGATGGTCGTCTCCGTCGTCCTCGTGACCTTCATCTCGCTCACCTTCGTCGGGACCGCGATCCTGCTCCAGATGCAGATCAACCAGATGAAGGGGTACTGGTACGACCGGGCGCAGGTCGCCGTCTACCTGTGCACCGACACCGACACCACCGGCAACTGCACGGGTGCCAAGGCCACCGAGGACCAGCGGAAGCAGGTCCAGGCCCAGCTCGAGTCGTCCACCCTCAAGCCGTACATCGAGAAGACGTACTACGAGGACCAGGACCAGGCGTTCACCCGCTTCAAGGAGCAGTTCAAGGACTCCGCGGCGACCGAGTTCGTCAAGCCCGAGTACCTCAACGAGACCTTCTGGGTGAACCTGAAGAACCCGTCGCAGGCCGACGTCCTCGTCGAGAGCCTGTCGAAGGTCGCCGGTGTGCAGAGCGTCGTCGACCAACGCGGCTACCTGCAACCGATCTTCAACCTGCTCAACGCGTCGTCGTACACGGCGATCGGCATCGCGGCGCTCATGCTCGTCGCCGCCGTGCTCCTCATCGCGACCACGATCCGGTTGTCCGCCTTCAGTCGCAGGCGAGAGCTCGGCATCATGCGGCTGGTCGGTGCGTCGAACCGGTTCATCCAGACGCCGTTCGTGCTCGAGGGGGTGATCGCCGCCGCCATCGGAGCCGTCCTGGCGGGTGGTGCCATCACCGCGGTGGTGTGGTTCTTCGTCCGGAACTTCCTGGCCGAGCGCTTCACCGGCACGGCGTTCATCGGCATGGGGGATGCGGCCATCGTGGTGCCGTCGGTGATCGTCATCGGGGTGTTGCTCGCCGCGGTGTCGGCGTCGATCGCCATCCGCCGCTACCTCAAGGTCTGATCCGCCGCGCCGGGAAGGTGCGTGAGGCGCCTGCTGTTGGGTAGTCTGTAGGGCTGCGCAGCGCAGTGCCCGGTACGAGAGGAGTCGTCATGGCGAAGGAACGCGGTGAGAAGATCGTCGCGACGAATCGTCGCGCCCGACACGACTACCTCATCGAGGACACGTACGAGGCCGGCATGGTCCTGTCCGGCACCGAGGTGAAGTCCCTGCGCATGGGACGCGCTTCGTTGGTCGACGGGTACGCCTACATCGACCGGGGCGAAGCCTGGATCGATGCCGTGCACATCCCCGAGTACACCGAGGGCACGTGGAACAACCACGCACCTCGGCGCAAGCGCAAGCTGCTCCTCCACAAGCAGCAGATCGTGAAGATCTCGCACAAGACGGCCCAGGGCGGCTACACCCTCGTGCCGCTGCAGATCTACTTCCACGACGGTCGGGCCAAGATCGAGATCGCGGTCGCCAAGGGCAAGCGCGAGTTCGACAAGCGTCAGGCCATGCGGGAGAAGACCGACAAGCGTGAGGCCGAGCGGGCCATGCGCACGAAGAACCGCGTCGGCGAGTAGCGGCCTCGCACCTCGGTCAGCTAGACTGAGGGACTGCTCCGATCGGAGCAGTCGCAACACAACTCAACAGCGTGACAGCGGCTCGCACGTCCGGCCCGCATGGGGATGATCGGTTTCGACATTGCCTGTGTGCCGACGGGAAGCGGGCCGAGGACCCACGGTTATCTCGTGAACGATCCGTGGAAAACAACAAGTGCCAATTCCAAGCGCACTGACTTCGCTCTCGCTGCGTAAGCAGCCCAGCACATGAAGTCCGTCGGCCAGGTGACCGTCCCCTAACCTGATCCCGGCGTCATCCAGAGGACTTGCTGCACGGTTGCGCCTCAGGGCCGTGCGGGACTTGCACTGAGACTGGGCCCGTCGTCCTAGAAGCCGGTAGCAAAGGACGGGGCCGAGCAGAACGAACTATCCGGATACGCCCGTAGAAGACGTCGAATTGCAGCGATGGACGGGGGTTCGATTCCCCCCATCTCCACCATTCGCCGGTCGTCGAGCCGCTGTCACCACGTGTTGCACGAACGCCCCGTCACCGTCCCTGGACGATGCCGGGGCGTTCGCTGTCTCGCCACGTCAGGGGACTACGCTCCGGAGGAGGCGCAGGGAAACGCCCGCGCCGACCCCGAACGGAAGGCCCCCACGTGGTGCAGGAGATCGCGATCCGAGTCCGTCTGCGCGAGCAGGAGCGAGTGGTGCTCGCCGACTACGAGCGGATCGTGGGGTCCGTCGCCACGGTTGCCGCCCTCGCTGCCTGGCTGCCCACGCCCGACGCCCGCCTGGTCGTCCGCGGCCGGGGTGCCGAGCCCGTCCGCCTCGAGACCGTCACCTACGGTTCGGTCGTCGAGATGCTCGTCGTGCTCGACCAGCGTTCGGCTGCTGTCGAACGGGGTGCAGCAGCGATCGCGGCGCTGATCGAGTCGGTGCGGCACGAGCACGTCGCCGATGACGTGGCCGGGGTCGCCGGTGAGCTGGACCGCCTGGACCGCGCTGCATCGCGTGGACGGTCGGTCGTCGAGCGCACGCTCCGCACGTTCCTCGAGGGTGCGCGCGCCGACGTCCTGGCACGCAAGACCACGACCCGGGTGCGGACCGCGCAGGCGCTGTTGCGGCTCGCCGAGGACGACGCGGTGCTCACCGTGGAGCGGGTGACGGACGCGCTCGCGCCCGTGCTCGAGGAACACGCGGTCGACGTCGCGCTGGACACGGGTTCCGCCGTGGTCGTCGAGCCGATCGACGGGGTCGAGTCGCCGGAGCAGGCACCGGTCCTGCCGTTGCCTTCGGGGGAAGCGAAGCCGAAGAAGTCGGACAAGAAGCCGTCCAAGAAGCAGGACGACGGCAAGAAGCCGAAGAAGTCGGACAAGACGCCGTCCAAGAAGAAGGACAACGGCAAGAAGAAGTCCGACAAGAAGAAGTCGGACAAGAAGGACGACGGCAAGAAGAAGAAGTCCAAGAAGTAGCAGCCTGAGTGCTTATACAGCACAATTGTTTCCGGCATGTTAAAGAATCCGGCCAAGCCGCTGTAGCGGTGCCAGAGTCGATGAGCGCGACCCCCGTTCGTGGGGCCCGCTCACTCGACGGGAGCAGCAGTGGCTACAACGACGACGCCGGCGTTGCCGGACTCCGGCCTCAAGCGGAACGTGGGCTTCATCGGGCTCATCTGGGCCTCGACGGGGTCGATCATCGGCTCCGGTTGGCTCTTCGGGTCGCAGGAGGCCCTGAAGACCGCTGGCCCGGCCGCGATCATCTCGTGGCTCATCGGCGGTGTGGCGATCCTCGTCCTCGCCCTCGTGCACGCCGAACTCGGCGGCATGTTCCCGATCGCGGGCGGGACGGCCAGGTTCCCGCACATCGCGTTCGGCGGCATCGCCGGCGCGTCGTTCGGCTGGTTCTCCTGGTTGCAGTCCGTGACCGTCGCTCCGATCGAGGTCGAGGCGATGATCAAGTACGCGCAGCACTGGCAGTTCGCGCACCCGTGGCTGCACACGACGACAGTGGACGGGGAGACGCAGCAGCTGCTCACCGGCGCGGGCATCGCGATCGCGGTCGTCCTCATGGCGGTGGTCACCGTGATCAACCTGCTCAGCGTCCGGATCCTCGCGAACACGAACTCGGCTGCGACGTGGTGGAAGGTCGCCATCCCGCTGCTGGTCATCATCGTGCTGGCATTCAGCGGGTTCCACGGCTCGAACTTCACGGCGGCTGACGGCTTCATGCCCGAGGGTGCCAAGGGGGTCCTGGCGGCGGTGTCCACCTCCGGCATCATCTTCGCCTTCCTGGGCTTCGAGCAGGCCGACCAGCTCGCGGGTGAAGCGAAGAACCCGCGGCGGGACATCCCGCGCGCCGTCATCGGCTCGGTGCTCATCGGGCTGGTGATCTACCTGCTGCTGCAGGTCGTGTTCCTCGGGGTGCTCCGGTCGGATGCGATCCAGGGGTCCTGGGCCACCGCCGACTTCACGAAGTACACGGGGCCGTTCGCCGACATCGCGATGGCCGCGGGCATCACGTGGCTGGCGGTGGTCATCTTCATCGACGCGATCATCTCGCCCGCGGGGACCGGGCTGATCTACGTGACGGCGACGAGCCGCATCTCCTACGGACTCAGTCGCAACGGGTACTTCCCGAAGGCGTTCGAGTGGACGACGAAGCAGGGCGTGCCGTGGGTCGGGCTCGTCGCGGCGTTCGTCGTCGGTTGCGCGTGCTTCGCACCGTTCCCCTCGTGGCAGGGGCTGGTGAGCCTCATCACGAGCGCGTCGGTCCTGATGTACGCCGGTGCCCCGTTGGCGCTCGGTGCGTTCCGGAAGCGGATCCCGGAGATCGAGCGCCCCTACCGGATGCCCGCCGCAGCGGTGCTGTCACCGATCGCGTTCATCGTCGCGAACCTCATCATCCTGTGGACCGGGTGGGACACCGACTGGAAGCTCGGCGTCGCGATCCTCATCGGTGCCGTGGTGATCATCCTGAACAACGTGTTCCGCGGTGCCTCGAGCGTCCGGCCGCGCTGGGACTGGAAGGCGGCGCAGTGGCTGCTGCCGTACCTGATCGGCATGGGGCTCATCGTGTTCCTCAGCGACTTCGGTCCGCTGACGCACCCGGTGTTCCCGCTGTGGATCGACATCGTCGTGGTCGCGGTGTTCTCACTGGTGATCTACTACTGGGCGATCAACTCCGCCTCGGACCGTGCGGAGATCCTCCGCACGGCCGACGACGTCCGTGACGTCGAGGAATCAGGCGTGGTCGAGCCGGTCCACCACTAGTCGAGCCGGTCCACCACTAGAAGTCGAACAGGTTCGCCCGGATGCCCCCCGCGCCGTACTCCCGCCGCAGGAGCCCACGGCGCCGGAGCACCGGCACCAGGTCGCCGAACATCCGGTGGATCTGCGCCGGGTGCAGGTCGCCCGAGAAGATGATGCCGTCGTTGTCGGCGTCCGACCCGAGCTCCTCGATGAAGTCGGCGAACTCGTCGGCGGTGCCGACGAAGCCCTCGCGCGAGGACACCCGCCCCTTGCGGGCCTTGCGTTCCAGGAGCGCGCGCAGCGGGGCGTCCGGGGTGTCGCCGAGCAGCCCGCGGATCGTGCCGGCGGAGACGTGGTCGCCGAAGGTCCCGTCCGGCACGGGCGCGTCGAGGTCGAGCGCGAGCAGGTCCGTCTCGGAGTCGCTCGACCACGCGATCGCCGCGGTCCGCAGGTCGTCGTCGGACGGGTGCCGGGACGTCTCGACGATCCGGTAGGCCTCGTCGGACGACGAGACGATCTCGGGCTTGAGGACGAACAGGATGCGCAGGTCGGCGGCCGTGCGTCCGGCTGCCTGCGCTGCGGCGATCACGCGACCGCGGTAGTCCGCCACCGCGGCGGCCGACAGCGGCGCGAGCGCGAGTTGCACGTCCGAGTGGGTGCCGGCGAACGCGAGGCCCCGACCGGAGCCACCGGGGGAGACGACCACCGGGTCCGAGTCGAGCGGCAGCGCGTTGAGCGGGCCGTCGGCGGTGAAGTACGCGCCCTCGTGGTGGAACGCGTCGAGGGCGTCGCCGTCAGCGAAGTGCCAGTCGGAGGGGTCCCCGACGTACCCGGACGACCCCCACGACCCCCAGAGCCGGCGGAGCAGCGTGATCCACTCCTCGGCCCGGTCGTACGCCTGGTCGTGCGGCAGCGGTGGCAGGCCGGCGTGCCGGGCGCTGCCGACGTCGGTCACGACGTTGATGCCGAGCCGCTCGGAGGACAGGTGCGCCAGCGTGGCGAACTGTCGTGCAGCCAGGTACGGCGGCGTGAACCCGGCGTTGACGGTCGGCGCGATGCCGATGTGCGAGGTCGCCGCGAACAGGTACGGCGCGAGCAGCAACGGGTCGTGTTTCGGGCCGCCGTAGGCCTGGCGGATGCGCAGGTCGAGCGTCGACGGGTTGCCGAGCGAGATGGCGTCCTCCGCGATCACCAGGTCCATGCCGGCCTGCTCGAGCGTGCGGACGGACTGCTGGTACAGGTCGGGCTTGGTCCAGTCGTGGCCCCAGTCCCAGTCCGAGCGCCCCCACGCCTGCGGGCCGAACCCGCGTGAGAAGAAGTACCCGAAGTGTTGCGGTCGTGCCATCGTCTAGAGCTCCTCCGAGATCACGTGCGTGCCCGGGACCGAGTGTTCCAGGGACGCGCGCTCCGCGTCGGACGCGCCACGGGCCTCCCGGTCAGCACTGCCGTCTGCAGAACGCAACGCGGTGAACCCGCGTTCCAGGTCACGGAGCAGGTCCGCGACGTCCTCGATGCCGACCGACAGTCGGATCAGGCCGTCGTCGATGCCCTGGTCGGCGCGTTCCGCGGCGGTCTTGCCGGCGTGCGTCGTCGTCGCGGGGTGCAGGATCAGCGAGCGGACGTCGCCCAGGTGGGTCATCCGGCTGAACAGCTGGACGCTGTCGATGAAGGTGTGCGCGGCGGCTTCGCCGCCCGCCAGCGTGAACGCGAAGACGGAGCCGGCTCCGCGCGGCAGGTAGCGCTGGGCGAGGTCGTGGAACGGACTGGAGGCCAGACCCGCGTGGTCGACGCTCGTCACCTCCGGCTGTGCTTCCAACCACTGCGCCACCGCCAGCGCGTTCGCGCTGTGGCGTTCCACGCGCAGGCTCAGCGTCTCGATGCCCTGACGGATCAGGAACGCGTTGAACGGCGACGGGGTGGGGCCGATGCGCGAGGCGACGACGTCACGCGCGAAGACGACGAAGGCCCGGTTGCCGTAACGCTCGACGTAGCTGTCGCCGCCGAGTGACCGCTCCGGGCTGGTGAGGTGCTGCCAGCGCTCGGGGGAGGCGGACCAGTCGAACGTGCCGCCGTCGACGACCACGCCGCCGAGGCCCGCGCCGTGGCCGGACAGGAACTTCGATGCCGAGTGGATGACGATGTCGGCGCCGTGCTCGACCGGGCGGACCAGGTACGGCGTCGCCAGGGTGTTGTCGACGATCAGGGGGACCCCGGCACGGTGCGCGGTGTCGGCGACGCCGGTGATGTCGAGGACGTCGTTCTTCGGGTTCGGGATCGTCTCGGCGAAGAACGCCTTCGTGTTCGGGCGGACGAGCCGTGCCCACTCGTCGAGGTCGCGCTGGTCGGCGACGAAGTCGACCTCGATGCCGAGGCGGCCGAGGTTCTGCACGAGCAGCCCCTTGGTGCCCTCGTAGATGCTGCGGGCGGCGACGACGTGGTCGCCCGCCTGCAGGAGCCCGAGGAACGCGATGGTGGCCGCCGCCTGGCCGCTGCCGACCAGGATCGCCTCGACGCCCCGCTCGAGCAGGGCGACGCGGCGCTCGACGTCGGCGTTCGTCGGGTTGCCGAGGCGGGTGTAGGTGTAGCCGTCCTCGGTGCCGGCGAAGCGGTCGCGCGCCTGGTCGAAGTCGTCGAAGAGGAAGCCGGAGGACATGTGGATGGCCGGGATCCGTGCGCCGTGCCCTGCGTCGGGCACGAAGCCGCCGTGCACCTGTTCGGTCGAGAAACCGTGATCGTCGTTCGCCATGGGACACCTCCGGGAGTCGTCTGGCGGTAGCCTCGCAGCCTTCGCTGCGTGGACAGGCGATTGCGGCGTTCCGTTACGCGGAACCGGGGTGCGGTGGGGTCGCGGCGGGGCCCTGGCGGCTGCCACGATGGGGGCATGGCGACCGACGAAGCGACCCTGATCATCCGCGATGTCCGTCCGTGGGGTGGTGCGCGGTCGGACATCCGGGTGGCGGACGGCCGCATCGTCTCGGTCACCGCGACCGGAGCGGGCGACGGCGTCGCGGGCGGTGCCAGTGCCAGTGGCGGTGCCGGTGCCGGTGCCGGTGCCGGTGCCGGTGCCGGTGCCGGTGCCGGTGCTGGTGCCGGTGCTGGTGCCGGTGCTGGTGCTGGTGCTCGGGTCGTCGACGGGCGCGGCCAGCTCGCGCTGCCGGGGCTCGTCAACACGCACGCCCACGTCGACAAGAGCTGGTGGGGGCACGAGTGGGAGTCGTACGGCGGCGAGCCCGGCACGCAGGGGCGCATCGCGCACGAACGAGCTCGGCGTGACGCCCTCGGGATCCCGAGCGAACCCGTCGCCACGCGGGTGCTGCGCGAGGGGCTGCGCACCGGCACCACCCGGGTCCGCACGCACGTCGACGTCGACCTCGGCGTCGGGCTGCGGGGGATCGAGGCCGTGCGTGCGGCGGCCGACGCGCTCGACGGTGCGGTCGAGGTGTCGATCGTCGCCTTCCCGCAGGACGGCGTGCTGCGGCGGCCCGGTGTGCTCGACCTGCTGCGGCAGGCGGCGACGGCCGGAGCTGACCACATCGGTGGGCTCGACCCGTCGCTCATCGACCGCGACCCGGTCGGGCAGCTCGACGGCCTGTTCGCCATCGCCGCCGACACCGGGTGCGGCATCGACATCCACCTGCACGAGCCCGCCGAGCTCGGTGCGTTCGCGTTCGACCTGGTGCTCGACCGGGTGGAGCGGCTCGGCTTCGCACCGGGCAGGGTCAACATCGCCCACGGGTTCGCGATCGTCGACGTCGATCCCGTGCGTCGCCGCGACCTGCTCGCCCGGATCGCGTCGCTCGGCGTCACGATGACCACCGTCGCCCCGGTGCGGATGCGGCAGCTTCCCCTGCACGAGTTCGACGAGGCCGGCGTGCGGTTCGGCTTCGGCACCGACGGCATCCGTGACCTGTGGAGCCCCTACGGCGACGGCGACCTGCTCGGCATCGCGTGGCAGTACGCGCGGGCCGGCGGTGTGGTGCGGGACGAGGACCTGACCCGCGTGGTGGAGCTCGCCACGCGCGACGGTGCCCGGTTCGTCACCGACGAGGCGCACGACCTCGTGGCGGGGGCGCGTGCCGACGTGGTGCTGCTCGACGCCGAGAACCCGATGGACGCGCTGGTGCGACGGGTGCCGCGGTCGCTCGTCGTCGCCGGCGGCCGGGTGTTCGACCCCGCCGAGCTCGCGCAGCGCCCCTGGGAGTAGGCGCAGGGCTGCGCACCCGTTCTGCGACATTGCACCAGTCGATCACCGCGTGGATCGTCGCGGACGTGGTGCGAGCAGGATGCGCGAGGCGTCAGCCGCGGTAACCGACCGATGCGACGGCCGCCGACAGCCGGCCCGGCAGCCCCGGCGGGATCTCGGCCGGCAGGTCGTCGAGCGCGAACCAGCGAACGTCGTCACTCTCGTCGCTGACGGCCGTCACCACCGACGGGTCGGCGAGGGCGACGAAGCCGACGTCCCAGTGCGCCGCGCAGGTGAACCCGCCGCCGAGCTCGTGCCGGTCCAGGTCCGCGATGCGGCCGTCGAGGAGCTCGAGGTCGGTGATGCCGGACTCCTCGCGGGCCTCGCGACGAGCGGCGTCGGCCAACGAGGCATCCGACGGCTCGAGGTGCCCGCCGAACTGCACCCAGAAGCCGCCCTTGCGGTGCAGGCAGAGCAGCACCCGGGCCAGGTCGGGCGAGAACACGAAGCACGACGCGGTGAGGTGCTCCGGGCCGCCGTCACGCCACAGGGAGGCATCCCCTCCGGCGGCGACGAACGCGGCGAACGCATCGCGGTGCCGATCGTCAGCGGTGGCGAGGGCGGTGGTGACGATGTCGAGCAGCACCGCACCATCCTCCCAGGTGTGATGAGGGGGACGCGGTGGGTGGCGACGACGCGGAACGACGAGGTCGACGTCGTACGACATCGAGGGCGTCGTTCCGGGTCGACCACGGCACCCTGTCAGAAGAGCGCGCGCACGCCCGCCACCACGGTGTCCCAGACCTCGAGCAACGGGACCCGTGCGAGCCACACCGCCAGGCCGTTCACCAGCACGAACAGCACGAACCAGACCCCGGCCGGCACCCGCATCTCGGCTGCGGCGATGTGGAAGTCCGTCTGCACGCGGGCGCCGGTGAGCAGCCACCGTGCGACCTGCACGACGGACCGCAGTCCGTCGACGACGAAGAACGCCCCGACGGCGGCGACCACGAGCACCGTGGTCTCGGACGGACGCAGTGCCACCCACAGCGCCAGGACGTCGAACCCGAGGACGACGAGCAGCCCGAACCAGTTCCGCACGAACACCAGCGCCACGAGCCCGATGACCCCGAGCACGGCGACGGGCAGCCACCGCGAGCCGTGCAGCACCCCGGTCACCAGGAGCACCCCGGCCCAGAGCGGCGCGCTGTACCCGGCGTAGAGGTTGAGGATCCGGACGAGCCAGCGGATGCCGCCGGGGACCCGACCGAGCTGGACCCAGGCCTCGCCGGAGCCGTCCGGGTGCAGGTCGATGCGCTGGATGCGGCCGCCGAACGGGACGACGACGATGCAGTGCCCGACCTCGTGCGCGATGGTCGCGGCGATCCGTGCGACGCGTCCGACGAGCGGCAGGAACGGCAGGAGCGCGCCGACGACGAGCGCGACGAACACGAGGGGCGGGGCTGCGGTGGTCAAGGGACCAGCATCGCAGCCGTGTCCCGCGAACTGCCCGAGACCCGGCGTCGAGGACGATGTGGAACGACACCCTCGACGTCGTACGACATCGAGAACGTCGATCCGAGTCGGCGCCCGCCCGCGCGCCCGGCTCAGCCCAGGACGGTCGGCCCGGCCACCACGACGACGAGCACCGTCGTCATGGCGATCGCGAACGCCGTGAGCACGACCAGGAACGTCGTCAGGTGGTTCATCCGACCGCGCATCACTCGACCGTCACCGACTTCGCCAGGTTGCGCGGCTTGTCGACGTCGCAGCCGAGCTGCAGCGCGAGTTCGCGTGCGAGCATCTGCAGCGGCACGACGGCCTCGAGCGGACCCCACGGCGCCGCCATGGCGCCCCAGGCGAGTCCGCCGGTGCCGCGGCTGCCGAGCGCCGGGATGTCGGAGCCTTCGCCGCCGATGGTGATGACGAACCCGCCGCGGGCCCGGACCTCGGCGATCGCCGACTGGATCTTCGGCTCGCCGTGGTCGATCACGACGACGGGGGTGCCCTCGTCGACGAGGGCGAGCGGGCCGTGCTTCAGCTCGCCCGCGGGGTACGCCTCGGCCCAGCGGTAGCTGAGCTCCTTGAGCTTGAGTGCGCCCTCGGCGGCGTACGGCAGGCCCGCACCGCGGCCGAGGAACAGGAAGCCGGTGGCCTCCTTCACGCTCGACACCAGGAGCGGCATCCGGTCGGCGGACACCTGCGTGGCGTGCTCGATGCGTGCCGGCAGGTCGAGCAGTTCGTCGACGAGCGCGTGGGCACGTGCGACCTCGATGCGGCCGGACGCCACGAGCGCGGAGATCACCGCGGCGACTCCGACGACGACCTGCGCGGTGAACGTCTTCGTCGCGGCGACGCCGATCTCCGGACCGGCGTGGCAGTCGAGCACGGCGTCGGCGCGACGGGCGAGCGAGGAGTGCATGTTGTTCGTGAGCGCGAGCACCGGGTGGCGGTCCTCGAAGCGGTCGAGCGCGCGGAGGACGTCGGCGGTCTCGCCGGACTGGCTGATCGCGACGACCAGGGTGTCGGGGCCGAGGACGGCCTGGTCGGCCTCGCTGGCGACGACGATGTCGGTGGGGACGCCGCCGATGCCGCGCAGCGCGGTGGCGATCACCTGGCCGGCGTTGAGCGAGGTGCCGCAGGCGACGATCGCCAGGCGCTGGAAGGCGGGCAGCCCGAGGCCGACCCACATGCTGCCGTCCGCGGTGCGGCGGGCGATGCGGTCCAGGATCGTGCTGACGACGTCGGCCTGCTCGCCGATCTCCTTCGCCATGTGGTCGGGGTGGTCGCCGAGGTCCAGCGCGGTGGCGGCGAACGGCGACGGGGTGGGGAACGGCACGGGGACGGTGATCCCGTTCGACGACCAGGTCCAGGCCTCGCCGAGCTCGACGACGTCACCGTCGCGGAGCGCCACGAAGGTCTCGCACCACTCGGCGATCGCACCGATGTCGCTCGCCACGAAGTCGCCGCGGGCGGACCGGGCGACGACGAGCGGGGAACGGTCCGCGGCCACGACCATCCGGCCGTCGCGGGCGTCGAGGACGACGATCGCCCACGACCCCTCGAGCTGCGCGGTCGCGATCTGCACGGCGAGCATCAGGTCCGGGTCGACGGCCAGGGCACGCTCGACGAGGTGCGCGATGACCTCGGAGTCGACCTCGGAGCGGAACCGGTGGCCCTGCGCCGTGAGCATGTCACGCAGGCGGTCGGCGTTCTCGATGATGCCGTTGTGCACGATGCTGATCCGGCGCGAGCAGTCGGCGTGCGGGTGGGCGTTCGCCTCGCGCACGGCACCGTGCGTGGCCCAGCGGGTGTGACCGATGCCGACGCCGGTCAGGGCGTCGCCGGACCGGGCGGCGACGAGCGTGCGCAGGTCCCCGACGCGGGAGACCGAGCGGATCGTCTCGGTGCGTCCGGCGGCGGTCCGGACGGCGATGCCGGCGGAGTCGTAGCCGCGGTACTCAAGTCGTTCGAGTCCGTCGAGCAGGTAGGGCGTCGCGTCGTCAGACACGCGGGCCGCGATGATGCCGCACATCGGCTGTCCCTTCGGGGGAACGGGGTGGGGGAGTGGAGCGGGGTTCGGCACCGACCGCCGTCGGGTCTGCCGCGCGTCCGGGCCCTCGCGGTCCTGACCGGCGCCCGTCCTCGGATCAGGCGAGGACGGACGACGGAGTGGGTGGGCCACGAGGTTCGGGTACCGGACGGGGTACCGCGGTCTGGCCCCTCGGGAGGGGCACGGCGGTCGGTGCATGAGAAGCCTCACCCGGCGACGCCGCCACGGCAACAGTCGTCGACTGCTCTTGCGGTTCCCCGCGTGCGGGGGACGCCGCGGTGCGGTCGCGTGCGGACTCCCGCAACGCGCGCGCGCGCTCCGCATGAAGCGACGCGCCAGCGGCGCGCGGCGCCAGCGCCGACCGAGCCTGCGAGGCCGGTTGCGTGAAAACAGGGAAAAGGCGGACGGGAGGCCCGGTACCATCTGGTACCGGGCCTCCCGTCCGCCTTGTGCTCGCGTCGACTACGTGAGCAGCGCGACCAGGTGGGAGCGCGACCGCGCGCCCACCTTGCGGTAGATCTGCGTGAGCCGCAGCTCCACCGTGCGCTGCGACATGAACAGCGACGACGCGATCTCGCGGTTGCGGTAGCCCTCCGTCACCTTCTGCACCACGGCGCGCTCCTCGGCCGTGAGCGAGGTGAGCACCGCGGAGGCGTCCGGAGCGCTCCGGGGCGTCCCCGGCATCGACGCGGACAGCACCGGTGCGGACCGGAGCGACGGCCCCGTGCCGAACGGCGGCATGGCCGCTGCCGGTGCGGGGGTGACGAGGGGACGGCGCATGCCGGCCGCCTCGTACGCCGCTGCTGCTGCCGCACCGAGACGCGGACGCTCGGCGGGGTTGCCGACCGTCGCGAGGGCCGCGAACGTCCGTGCCCGCTCGAACTGCGAGTCGTGCGGCTGGAACAGCTCCAACGCGCGGCGACGGGCGGTGTCCCGGGTGGTGTCATCGGCGACGAGCGCGAGGCTCCTCGCCAGCACGAGCGCACCCCAGCGACCCGGTCGGGCGTGGTGGTCCGCAGCGAGCCGCGCGGTGATGGTGCGGGCGTCGTCGATCCGTCCGAGGCGTGCGTACGCCTCGACCAGGTCGCCGAGGTGCCGGAGCACCGCGGGGTTCCGCAGGGACCGGCCGATGGCGTCCGCCGCTTCGAGTGCGGCGGCTGCCTCCTCCAGTCGGCCGTCGAGCAGCAGGACCCGACCGCGGAGCGCGTGCAGCTTCGCCGTCGCACCCCACAGGCGGCTCGTCGAACGGTGCTCGAGGCACCGGTCCACGACCGCCAGGGCATCGGCGGAGCGCCCCTCGGCGAAGTGCCGCCAGGCGATCGCGATGGCCCGCGACGGCTCACGGAGCCGTTCGACCACCGAGGAACCGGCCTCCCAGACGTCGATCGCACGGAGCGCCTGCCGGAAGTTCCCGGAGCGCACCTCGTTCTCGGCGGTCAGGTAGCGGGCTGCCTCGGTCCACACCGGCGCCGTCTGCGGGCCACGGGCGAGGACGAGTGCGAACACCCGACGCGCGCTCCGGTACCGCTCGGCGATGCTCAGCGCGTGGGCGAGGAGCAGCAGGGCCGGGTCGGACATCGCCAGCAGCACCGACGTCGCGAGTCCGTCGTGCAGGTCGGTGTCCGACGGCAGGGTGCCGTCGATCGCGGCGATGAGCTCCCGCGCGGTCGTCGTGATCTCCAACGTGTGCGGAGACGCCGACGCCTCGAGGGGCTCGACGCGGTGCAGCAGGTCCTTCGCCTGGTCGAGCTCCCACGCCTCGGCACGGAAGCACGCCACCATGGCCATCAGCCCGGCGACCGCGTCCACGTCGGCCGGCTCGGTCGCGTCCACCGACACGAGGAGTTCGTCCGCGTGCACGGCGTCGCCACTGAGGTACTGCGCCGAGTACTGCAGGCGCAGCCGGCGGACCTCGTGCGCCGTCGTCCGGAACGGACGGAGCGCGGCGAGGTACCGCGCGGCGAAGCCGAGCAGCCGGTTGCCGAGCAGGGCCTCAGCGACCCCGAGCAGCGCGACGAGCTCGTCCTCGGTGCCACCACCGACGTGCAGGGCACGCTCGGTGAGGGCGATCGCGGCGTGCACGTTGCCGTCCACCACGTAGGACCGTGCGGCGCTGAGCAACGCGACCACGTCGGGGACGTCGTCGACGAAGCTCCGGTGCCACGCGGCTGCCCGCGGGTCGGACTCGGCGCTCGCCGTGGCCAGCGCGGCGTGCGCCGCGCGGCGGTCACGGGCGGGCATCCGCCAGTACAGCGCGGACCGGACCAGGGGGTCGCGGACCGTCACGCTCTGGCCCCGCACGGTGGCGAGGCCTGCTCCGACCAGGTCGTCCAACTCGTCGCGGTCCCAGGCTGTGGTCTTCGCGACCGGCACCAGGGCGAGTTTCGCGAGGACGTCCAGATCTCGTCCCGCGGCGGACCCGAGTGCGAGGGCTGCGAGGGCCTCGGTCGTCGGAGTGGGTCGGAGCGGGAGCACGATCGGCTCCGCACCGGTGAGCTGCTCGCGGCTGAGCACCGCGAGTTGTTCGCGGAGCGCGCCGGGGTTGCCACCGGTCTCCGCGGCGAGGACGGCGAGGACGCCGTCGTTCGCTTCTTCCGGTGCCATGGTCCGGGCGAGGACGAGTGCCTCGTCGGACGGCAGCGGCTCGATGCGGAGCGCCGGCAGGGCCGCGAGCGGACCGTCCGACGGCACCGAACGGACCGTCGCCACGACGCGCAGGGCGGTGCCTGCGAGTCGGCCGGCGAGGAACGCGATGAGCTCCTGGCTCTCGACGTCCATGCGGTCGAGGTCGTCGATCAGCACGAGCGTCGGCGGCAGGGTGAGGGCGTGCACGGCGTCGAGGAAGTCGTGCGCCGCCGCCAGTCCGGCGGTCACGGGGACCGCCGTCTCACCCGTCTGCAGGAGATGGGCGATGTGGGCCGTCGCACGAGGGTCGTCGAGCGCGGTGAACAAGGAGGTCACGCCGGCCAGCGGCCAACGGGATTCGCTCCCGTTGACACCGACCCGCACGACGGGGAGGGAAACGCGGTTCGAGACCGCGTCGAGGACGCTGCTGCGTCCGGAACCAGGGTCGCCGACCACGACCATCGCGGACTCCCGAGGGAGTACAGCGAGGGTCGCGATCCGGTCGACCTCGAGACGTCGACCGGTGAGTGCCATGACTCACCGGCCTCCGGGCCCGGAAGCGGATCCTGCGGAGAGGTCGTCGGCGAACGCTGCGAGCGCTGCGACGGGGCGCCGTGAGGCGGACC
Source organism: Curtobacterium sp. PhB137 (assembly GCF_003814955.1). Taxonomy (NCBI): domain Bacteria; kingdom Bacillati; phylum Actinomycetota; class Actinomycetes; order Micrococcales; family Microbacteriaceae; genus Curtobacterium; species Curtobacterium sp. PhB137. Next base: position 126,685 of record NZ_RKQO01000005.1, read on the forward strand.
GGACTGCTGCACGGTGGGTGGCCGTGTCGGAGTGCGGACGGATGGCGGCGACTGCGCGCGCGCCGGAGCTGTCGTGGATTGAATGCGGTCGACGAGTGAGGGTGCACTCGGTTCCGCTCGGGAACGATGATGTCATCGTCTGTATCACCCCTCGGGTTAGGGTCTTCGGACGAACACGGGAGGCCGTGCACGTGCACTCGGATCTAGGGAATCCAGGTGCTTGCGTGACCTTCCGTACGAGCACGATAACTCAGGTCCTGACCATCTGAGCCGCCCCGCGCACCGCGTATCCGGCAACGGTGCCCCCAGTCCGGGGGGCTACGACGAGGGGGTGTCACCCACCCGGGGGGTGGGTCTCGCCCGCCCGGAGGCCGGTCGGTGTACGAACGATGGTGATGTCCAGCGCTGACCCGACCGACGCCCGCCTCGACGACCGCACGCGTTGGAGGGCCTTCGCCGTGTGCGTCGCGGTGGCCGCCCTGACGATCCTCGACCTGTCGAAGGTCAACGTCGGGCTGCCGTCGATCGAGAAGTCCCTCGACGCCACCAGTTCATCCCTGCAGCTCATCGTGGCGGGGTACGCGCTGGCGTTCGGCCTCGCCCTCGTGCCCGCCGGTCGGCTCGGCGACCTGAAGAGCCGCCGTGCCCTGTTCATCATCGGGCTCGTGGCGTTCACCGTGTCGAGCCTGCTCTGCGCCGTGGCGCCGACCATCGAGGTGCTCATGGTCACGCGGATCCTGCAGGGCTTCGCCGCCGGCACCCAGATGCCGCAGGTGATCGGACTCGTGCAGCAGTTGTTCCGGGGCCCGGAGCGCGGACGGGCCTTCGGGCTGTTCGGCGCCATGATCGGCATCTCGACGGCGCTCGGCCCGACGATCGGCGGTGGCCTCATCGCGATCGGCGGTGAGGAGAACGGGTGGCGGCTGCTGTTCTGGATGAACGTGCCGCTCGGGCTCGTCGCGCTGTTCTTCGCGATGCGGCTGCTGCCCAAGGGGGTGCAGGGACAGGCGAAGGACCGCGAGCTGGACATCGTCGGCATCCTGCTGCTCGGTGCCGCCATCATCACGCTGATGCTGCCGTTCGTGCTCACCACGGGCGCCGGCGACTCCGGTGCCCGGTGGCTCTGGCTGATCGCCTTCGTCGTGTTCCTCGGCCTGTTCGTGCGCTGGGAGGTCCGGTACAAGCAGCAGGGCAAGTCGCCGGTGGTGCACTTCGAGCTGTTCCGGCTGTCGTCGTACCGCAACGGGCTGTCGATCGTGGCCGTCTACTTCGCGGCGATCCCGGCGTCCTTCCTGATGGTGACGCTGTTCCTGCAGGAGGGGCTCGGGCTGTCACCGCTGTTCGCCGGCATGGTGAGCATCCCGTTCGCGGCCACGAGCGCCGTGGGGTCCTACATCGGCGGACGGATCGTCGACCGGGTCGGACGGGCCCTGGTGGTCTTCGGGCTCTTCATGGTCGTCGTCGGCTTCGTGCTCCTCATGCTCGCCGCGGTGCTGACCCCACCGGAGGTCACGCCGTGGGCGATGGCCGGGGCGTTCCTGGTCGGCGGCCTCGGCGGCGGGTTCGTGGTGTCGCCGAACCAGACGCTCACCCTGGCCGAGATCCCCGTGGAGCAGTCCGGGGTCGCCGGGTCGATGCAGCAGCTCGGGCAGCGCGTCGGGACCGCGATCGGGACCGCGGTGGCGACGAGCATCTTCTACGGGATCGTGCGGGGTGCCGCTGCCGGCGGCTCCGGCGGGAGTCGGCTCGATGCGTACCACGACGCGTTCCGGAGCGGCACGACGTTCACGGTGTCGCTGATGGCCCTCGCGCTCGTGCTGGCGGTCGGGGACCTGATGGTGCGGCGGCGTGCTGCCCGCGGCTCGGCGTGAGGCGGCGGCTGCGGCCGCCTGATCGACTCGGAACGACACCCGCGACGTCATCCGACGTCGAGCGTGTCGTTCGGGGTCGTGCTAGCGGCGGATGACCTCGACGACGGCGTCGTGCACCAGGCCGTTCGTCGCGAGTGCACTGCCGTGCCAGGCCCCGGGGTCGCCGTCGAGTGAACTGAAGCGCCCGCCGGCTTCTTCCACGATGGGCACGAGGGCCGCGATGTCCCACGGCTTCAGGTCGGGCTCGCCCGCGATGTCGATGACCCCCTCAGCGACCAGCATGTACGACCACATGTCGCCGTAGGCGCGCGTCCGCCAGACCTTGCGGGACAGGTCGACGAGGGACTCGAGCCGGTCGTCGTCGTCCCACTGCTGGATGCTGTTGTAGCTCAGGCTCGCGTCGGACAGGTCCGCGACACCGGAGACGCGGAGGTCGCCGTCGGACGAGTGCGCGCCGAGGCCCTCGGCCGCCCACCAGCGCTTGCCGAGCGCGGGGGCGCTCACGACGCCGAGCACGGGGCGGCCGTCGACCGCCAAGGCGATGAGCGTCGCCCACACCGGCACACCGCGCAGGTAGTTCGCGGTGCCGTCGATCGGGTCGATGACCCACTGACGGTGCCCCTCGCTCGTCGCTTCGGCGCCGGTGTCCGCCGTGGTCTCCTCGCCGAGGAACGCGTCGTCGGGTCGTTCCGTCGCGATCCGCTCGCGCAGGGCGTGTTCGACGGCCTGGTCGGCGTCGGTCACGTGCGTGCTGTCGGCCTTCTTCGACACGTGCAGGTCGGCGGCGCGGAACCGCTCGAGGCTGATCGTGTCGGCGATGTCGGCGAGCGAGCGGGCGAAGTCCAGGTCGGCGCTGAGGTCCACGGGTCGAGCGTAGCGGGGCTACGCGGCGACGACCTCTTCCTCTTCGAGCCGGGTGACCTCACGCTCGCGGGCGATGCGGGTGCGGCGGGCGACGAGGCCGTGCACGACCACGCAGAGCAGGACGGCTGCTGCGAGCCAGAGCGCGAGCACGAGGGACGACCGGCCGAGCGAGGCGTCCGGGAAGTACTGCAGGTCCTGTGCCGCCTGCAGCCACGCGGCGCCGCTCCAGAAGGAGTGGAGCGCCGAGAAGAACCCGGGCACGAACGACGCCTGGAAGATGCCGCCGGACGACGTGAAGTTGAGCATCACGAACAGCATGGTGAGCACGGGCGTCGTCCACCGCCCGAGGACCGGGTGCAGGCCGACGCCGATCGCGACGATGATCGCGTCGTACAGCCAGGCGAACAGGAACACCTGCCAGTGGTGCGTGGTGATGACGCCGTAGATCGGTCCGGCGACGATGATCCCGATGCCGGCGACGACCCCGGCGGTGGCGAGGCCGACCACCGCGGTCCACACCGCGCGGAGCTTCGTCGCGACGGACGCCACGGCGATGGCCGATGCGTAGCCGCCGACGCTCAGGGCGACGAGCAGGAAGAACAGCCCCTGCCCGGTGCTGTCCTGCTCGCCCGTCGGGACGACGTCGACGACCCGGAACGGCACGTGCTGCTCGTACGCGATCGGCAGGAAGACCTTCTGTGCGGCGCTCGCGGTCGTCTCCGATGCCGCGGTCGACACGTAGAGCGTCGCGCCCGTGGTGGTCGGGGCGTACACGGCGGCCAGGTCGCGGTCGCGGATCTGCCGCTCGGCGTCCTTGGTCGAGGCGACGACGTGGGCGACGAGGGCACCGTCGGACTCGTCGGTGACGGTCTGGGCGAACACCTGGGTCGCGGCGGACTGCCCGACGATGCCGACCGGCAGTTCCTTCGGCGCGGGGGCGTGGAAGGCACCGAGGTACGCCAGGCCCATGCCGGCGGCGAGGAACAGCGGCACGAGGATGTGCGTGGCGAAGGTCAGGAGCACCCGTCCGAGGTCGGCAGGGCGCAGGACGCTGTCGGTGCGCTGCGGTCGCGGTGCTCGTGAGGACTTGTGGGTGGGGGAGTGGTGCGCGTGCGACGTCGTTGTCGTGCTCGAGGACGGGGCGTCGACGGCGGGGGTCGGCGCAAAGTTGTACTTTGCAACTTCAGACACGAGGGTTCACTGTACAACACCGCTGCACACTTGTCGACGCGTGCTGGGTGGGGGTGCGGTCGGGCCGGGCGCGGTGGGACGAGGTGCCACGCCCGAGCGCTCTCCGCCGAGGTTCCACAACATGCCGCGCGCTGTCCACCGAGGTTCCAAGAACGGCCCGAACCACCGCCGAGATGTGCAGATTTCGGAACCTGGACGGGACGGGACGGGGCGGGGAGTGACGGGCGGGACTGGCCACGCCTGGACAGGACGGGCGAGCGGGACGGGGCGCCGGAGTGGTCACGACACGCCGTGCGTCGGAGCTCGAGCGGCCACGAACCGTTGAATGCTGCTCTGTCAGGCGACAGTTCGTGACCCATCGGCGCACGCCGGCGGGCGCGACGCGCGAGCGCGCCGCGGGCTACTCCAGGCCGGGGTCGGAGGCGCCCATGCCCGTCAGGAGTGCGCGGAACGAGTCGAGCCGTTCGACGCCGGTGGCACCGAGCTCGCCGTCCTGCACCCGGTCGACGATCTCCCAGTCGTGCGCCTGCGCCAGGGGGATGCCGTCCCGCGCAGGGCGCACCGGGATCGCGTGCGAGGCGAACGCGCGGAACACGTTCGCGGGGTCGACGTGCCCGAGGCCGAACGACCGCACGCCGGGGGTGTCGATGATCCACCCGCCGTCACGGACCCGCAGCGCGATCGACGACGACGAGGTGTGCCGCCCACGACCGGTCACCGAGTTCACGACGCCGATCGCCCGCGTCGACCCGGTCAGGGCGTTCACGAGGGTCGACTTGCCGACACCGGAGTGCCCCACGGTCACGGTGACCTTGTCGTCGAGCAGGTCGTGCAGGGCCTCGAACGGGACGTCGTCGGACCGGCTCGTCACGATCCGCAAGGAGAGGCAGGCGAAGTGCGCCAGGAACGGTGCCGGGTCGGCGAGGTCGGTCTTCGTGATGCAGAGGATCGGGTCGAGCCCGGCGTCGAACGCGGCGACCAGGTACCGGTCGATGAGCCGGGTGCGGGGCTCGGGGTCGGCGGCCGCCACGACGATGAGCATCTGGTCGGCGTTCGCCACGATGACGCGCTCGACCTCGTCGGAGTCGTCGGCACTGCGGCGGAGCAGCGTGGTGCGCTCGGCGACCTTCACGATGCGCGCCAGTGATCCGGGGTCACCCGAGACGTCGCCGACGAGCGACACGTGGTCGCCGGTGACGACCGACTTCTTGCCGAGCTCGCGGGCCTTCGTCGCCGTGATGACGTGCTCGGATCCGGGATCGGAGCCGGATCCCGTCCCCACCAGCACGCCGAACCGCCCACGGTCGACGTTCGTGACCCACCCCACGGGCGCGTCGTCGTACGTCGGCCGGGTCTTCGTGCGGGGCCGGTTGCCCTTCGGGTTCGGACGCACCCGCACGCTCGACTCGTCGTACTGTCCGTACGGTTCGTCCGCGTCGGAGTCGTCACCGTCGACGTCGTCCCACCAGCTCATGCGTCAGGCCCCCGCGTCCCCGGTCGAGACCAACGCCGCCCACAGCTCGGGGAACTGCGGCAGCGTCTTGGCCGTGCACCCGATGTCGTCGACGGCGACGCCGTCGACGACGAGGCCCACGACGGCGCCGGCCGTCGCCATCCGGTGGTCGTCGTACGCGGCCCAGCCGCCGCCGTGGAGCGCGGCAGGCTCGATGCGCAGGCCGTCGTCGAGTTCGTGCACCGCGCCTCCCGACCGGTTCACGTCCGCCGCGAGCGCGGCGAGACGATCCGTCTCGTGCCCACGCAGGTGGCCGATCCCGGTGATCTCGGTCGGCCCACCGGCCAGCGCGGCCAGCGCGACGAGCGCCGGTGCGAGCTCGCCGCCGCGGCTGAGGTCCAGGTCGAGACCCGGCAAGGAGGCCCCGCCCCGGATCCCGACGCCGCCGTCGACGACCAGGTCGTCGCCGTCACGGGCCACGGTCGCGCCCCACAGGGGCAGGAGCGTCTCGAGGTCGGCGCCGACCTGCGTGGTCTCGCGCGGCCAGGTGCGGATGCGGACGGTGCCACCCGCGACGAGCGCGGCGACCGCGAACGGCGCGGCGTTCGACAGGTCGGGCTCGATCGTGACGTCGCGCGCGCCGATCGGACCGGGGTGGACGACCCACTCACCGACCGCGGGTTCGTCGACGGTCACGCCGCGGGCACGGAGCGCGGCGACGGTCATCTCGATGTGCGGCAGGCTCGGCAGGCGCTCCCCGACGTGGGTGAGGTGCAGGCCCTCGTCGAAGCGGGGCGCGGAGAGCAGCAGGCCCGACACGAACTGCGACGACGCCGACGCGTCGATCGACAGGGCGCCACCGCGCACCGAACCGGTGCCGGTGAACGCGAACGGCATCGAGCCGTCGCCGTCGTCGGTGACGTCGACGCCCAGGTCGACGAGCGCCCCGATGATCGCGTGCATCGGACGCTTGCGGGCGTAGGGGTCGCCGTCGACGACGACCGGGCCGACCGCCAGGGCGGCCAGCGGCGGCAGGAACCGCATCACGGTGCCGGCGAGGCCGCAGTCGACGCGGACGTCGCCGTGCATCGGTGCCGGGGTGATCCGCAGGTCCGGGCCGTAGGGGTTCGGCTGCGCGCCCGGTGCCGGCTCGACCTCGTCGATCCCGACGCCGAGCTGCCGGAGCGCCGCGATCATGAGCGCCGAGTCGCGCGAGTGCAGCGGCAGGCGGATGACGGAGGGGCCGTCGGCAAGGGCGGCGAGCACGAGCTCGCGGTTCGTCAGCGACTTCGAGCCGGGCAGCGCGACGTCGCCACGCAGGGGACCGCGCGCGAGCGGGGCGATCCAGGGGGCCGGGTCCGCGGCGGCCTGTGCACCGCTCTGGGAATGCGTCGTGTCTGCCATCGGTTCACAAGACTACTGAAACGATCGGGAGGACCCTTGGCGACAGCACTCGCACCCTCGCGGACGCGCCTGCCCGGCGTGTCCACGTCGCTCGCTCTAGACTGGCCCGCGATGACGACCGACGAGCCGCAGGCAGCACCGCACGACCTGGTCGAGGAGACCGAGGAGCAGCTCGACGCGGTCGAGGCGGAAGAAGCGGACGACGAGTCCTTCGTCGACGCCAAGACCGTGTCGGCCGACGAACTCCGGGCCCTCTTCGAGACCCAGGCACTGCCCTTCATGGACCAGCTCTACGGTGCGGCGATGCGGATGACCCGCAACCCGGCCGATGCGTCGGACCTCGTGCAGGAGACCTTCGTCAAGGCGTTCGCCGCGTTCCGCCAGTTCAAGCAGGGCACGAACCTGAAGGCCTGGCTGTACCGGATCCTGACGAACACGTTCATCAACACGTACCGCAAGAACCAGCGGAACCCCTACCAGGGCACCATCGACGAGCTCGAGGACTGGCAGCTCGGCGGCGCCGAGAGCGTCACCCAGTCGATCTCCGCACGGTCCGCCGAGGCCGACGCGATCGACCACCTGCCGTCGTCCGCCGTCAAGGACGCCCTGCAGGCCATCCCCGAGGACTTCCGGATGGCCGTGTACTTCGCCGATGTCGAGGGCTTCTCGTACCAGGAGATCGCCGACATCATGAAGACCCCCGTGGGGACGGTCATGAGCCGTCTGCACCGTGGTCGCCGGCTCCTCCGGGGGCTCCTGGCGGACCACGCCCGTGAGACCGGCATCGTCCCGGACGCAGCGTCGACGGCGACGATGCGCGGACGAGGCCGGAAGACTGCCGCGACCGAGGGTCGCGTCGATGGGAAGGAAGCACGATGAGCGGCTGCGACTGCTCCAAGGCGAAGGCCGAGCTCGAGGAGTTCCTGCACGGGGAGCTCTGCCGCGAGGACGCGGCGGACATCCGTGAGCACATGGACGACTGCGAGGACTGCACGACCGAACACCGCGTCGGCGTCGTCCTGATCGAGACCGTGCGCCGCGCGTGCAAGGAGACCGCTCCGGAAGAACTGCGTGGCGAGATCCTCGCGCGCATCCGGCTGGAGCAGTCGACCCACTGAGGTCCGCGGCTCCGTCGTCACACGGCGGGTCGGGTCGGTAGTGTCACGGACATGACCCTCCTCGTCGAGTCGATCACCACCTGGTCCGACACGGACGTCTCCGACGTCGCTGCCCTCGTCCGCCTGCTCGGCCACGAGGTCGACGACGCGGCGATGCGCGCACGTCTCGAACGGCTCACGCCCGAGGCCGGACACCGCACCTGGGTGGTGCGTGGCGACGATGGTCGCGCGGTCGCCGTCGCCGGCGCGCAGGTCACCTGGGCGTACGCGAGCGACGAGCCGACGGCGCAGCTGCTGCTGCTGGTGGTCGACGACACGGCCAGGAGGCTCGGCACCGGTTCGGCGCTCATCGGCACCTTCGAAGCATGGGCCGTCGAGCAGGGCGCGCGTCGCCTGAGCGCCGTCAGTGCGGCTGCCACGGACAGCGCGCACCGGTTCTACCAGAAGCGCGGGTACCACGACGCGGGTGTGCGCTACACGAAGATCGCGTAGCCGTCACGTTCCTCGCGAACGTCGAAGCGCCCGGTGCAGGAGTCCCTCGGACTCCCGCGCCGGGCGCTTCCTGACGCTCAGGCCGACGCGCTCAACGCCTTCTCGATGACCTCGGCGGCTTCCTGTGCTGAGCGCTTCGACGAACCGGTGGCCGGCGCGGCACTCGCGGCACGGGCGGCGACCGTCAGCGGTCGACCGTCGAGGTGCGGCGACAGGTTCATGCAGACGAACGGCCAGGCGCCCTGGTTCTCCGGCTCCTCCTGCGCCCACACGACGTCGGCGTCCGGGTAGCCGGCGAGGACCTCGAGGATCCGTTCGAGGGGGAGCGGCGCGAGCTGCTCGAGCCGGACGAGGGCGACGTCGGTGACCCCGCGCTTGTCCACCTCGGCGCGCAGGTCGTGGTGCACCTTGCCGGAGTGCAGGACCACGCGACGCACCGCCGCCTTCTGGGCCACGCGGTCGTCGTCGATCACTTCCTGGAAGGTGCCGTTCGTGAAGGCCTCGACCGCGCTCGTCGCCTGGCGCAGGCGGAGCATGGCCTTCGGGGAGAACACGATCAGCGGCTTCTGCGGACGCTCCCACGCCTGGCGGCGCAGCAGGTGGAAGTACGACGCCGGAGTGGACGGGCGGGCGACGACCATGTTGTCCTCGGCGCACAGCTGCAGGTAGCGCTCGATGCGGGCGGACGAGTGGTCCGGTCCCTGGCCCTCGTAGCCGTGCGGCAGCAGCAGGACGAGGCCGGAGCGCTGCCCCCACTTCTGCTCGGCGGACGAGATGAACTCGTCGATGACGGTCTGGGCACCGTTCGCGAAGTCGCCGAACTGCGCCTCCCACAGCACGAGTGCCTCGGGCCGCTCGACCGAGTAGCCGTACTCGAACGCCATCGCCGCGTACTCGCTGAGCAGCGAGTCGTAGATGGTGAACCGGGCCTGGTCCTCGGTGAGGTTCGACAGCGGCAGCCACTCCTGGCCGTTCGACCGGTCGTGGAACACGGCCTGGCGCTGGACGAAGGTGCCGCGGCGGGCGTCCTGGCCGGCGAACCGGACGGGCTTGCCCTCCACCAGCAGCGAACCGATCGCCATGAGCTCGGCCATCGCCCAGTCCACGCCGCCGTTGCGCGTCATGTCGGTGCGCTTCGACAGCAGCTGCTGCAGCTTCGGGTGGATCGAGAAGCCGGCGGGCGGGTTGCTGTGCGCGTCACCGATGGAGCGGACGAGCTCTTCCGACACTGCGGTCTCGCGGACCTCGACCTCGGAGTCGTCCTGCTGCGCCGCCGGGCGTTCGAGCCCCTGCACGGCGCCGTCGTCGTCGACCTGGATCACCGGGATGGTGCCGGTCTGCGCCTCGTGCGTCTCGGCGAAGGCACGCTCCAGGCGGTCCTGGAAGTCGCGGTGCGCCTCGTCGTACTCTTCCTGCGTGATGTCCCCGCGGCCGACGAGGGCCTCGGTGTACAGCGTGCGGACGGACCGCTTCGCCTCGATCAGGTTGTACATGAGCGGCTGGGTCATCGAGGGGTCGTCGCCCTCGTTGTGCCCGCGGCGGCGGTAGCAGATGAGGTCGATGACGACGTCGCGGTGGAACGCCTCGCGGTACGCGAACGCCAGGTCGGCGACGCGTGCGACGGCCTCGGGGTCGTCGCCGTTCACGTGGAAGATCGGCGCCTGGATCGTCTTCGCGACGTCGGTGGAGTACACCGAGCTGCGCGCCGACTCGGGCGGGGTGGTGAACCCGACCTGGTTGTTGATGACCAGGTGCACGGTGCCGCCCGTGCGGTAGCCGCGGAGCTGCGACATCTGCAGCGTCTCGACGACCACGCCCTGACCGGCCATCGCCGCGTCGCCGTGCACGAGCACCGGTAGGACGTTCGTCGAACCGGGGCCCTGCTTGTCCTGCTTGGCCCGGACGATGCCCTCGAGCACGCCGTCGACGGCCTCGAGGTGGGACGGGTTCGCCGCGATCGTCACGGGGATGCTCGAGCCGTCCGAGGTGCGGAACAGCCCCTCGGTGCCGACGTGGTACTTCACGTCGCCGGAACCCTGACCGGACACCGAGCCAGGCAGGGACGAGCCCTCGAACTCACGGAAGATCTGGCCGTACGTCTTGCCGGCGATGTTCGTCAGGACGTTCAGGCGACCGCGGTGGGCCATGCCGATCGCGACCTCGGCCAGGCCGACACCGGCGGCGTGCTGGATGAGCGTGTCGAGGAAGGCGATGGTGGACTCGCCGCCCTCGAGCGAGAAGCGCTTCTGCCCGACGTACTTGGTCTGCAGGAAGGTCTCGAACGCCTCGGCCTCGTTGAGCTTGCCGAGGACGCGCAGCTGCTCGTCCTTCGACGGCTTCGAGTACGGGACCTCGATGCGTTCCTGCACCCAGCGGCGCTGCTCCGGGTCCTGGATGTGCATGTACTCGATGCCGACGGTGCGGCAGTAGGCATCGCGCAGGATCCCGAGGACGTCGCGCAGCGGAGCACTGGTCGTACCGGCCAACCCGCCCGTGACGAACTCGCGATCGAGGTCCCAGAACGTCAGCCCGTGGCTTTCGATCTCGAGGTCGGGGTGCGTGCGCTGGCGGTACTCGAGCGGGTCGATGTCGGCCATCAGGTGCCCGCGGACGCGGTAACTGTTGATGAGCTCCTGCACGCGTGCGGTCTTGTTGACCCGGTGTGCCAGGTCGACGTTGATGTCGTTCGCCCACTGGATCGGCTTGTACGGGATCCGGAGCGCCGCGAAGATGCCGTCGTAGAAGCCGTGCTCGCCGATGAGGCGTTCGTGCACGTGCTTGAGGTACTCGCCCGAGCCGGCGCCCTGGATCACCCGGTGGTCGTAGGTGCTCGTCAGGGTGATGGTCTTGCCGATGCCGAGCTCGACGAGGGTCTTCGACGCCGAGCCCTGGAACTGCGCCGGGTACTCGAGGGCGCCGGCGCCGATGATCGCGCCCTGCCCCTTGGTCAGGCGGGGGACCGAGTGCACGGTGCCGATGCCGCCCGGGTTCGTGAGCGAGATCGTGGTGCCCTGGAAGTCGGCCGGCGTCAGCTTGTTGTCGCGGGCCCGCTTGACCAGGTCTTCGTAGGCCGACAGGAACTGGCCGAAGGTCAGGGTCTCCGCACGCTTGATGCTCGGCACGAGGAGCGACCGGGTGCCGTCCTTCTTCGGGACGTCGATCGCGATGCCGAGGCCCACGTGCGCCGGGGCGACGACGAACGGCTTGCCGTCGCGCTCCTCGTAGAACACGTTCTGGCTCGGGAAGTCCTTGAGTGCCTGCACCATCGCCCACCCGATGAGGTGGGTGAAGGAGATCTTGCCGCCGCGGGCACGGCGCAGGTGGTTGTTGATGACGATCCGGTTGTCGATCATCAGCTTCGCCGGGATCGTCCGGACACTCGTTGCCGTCGGGACGGTCAGCGAGGCGTCCATGTTCGACGCCAGGGTCTTCGCCATGCCCCGGAGCGGGGTCGCCACGTCCTCGTGGGTCTCCTCGTGGTCGTCGGCGGCGTCGTTGGCCTCGGCCGGGATCGGCGGCGGGGTCGGCTGGCGCGACGTGGTCTTCGCCTGGATCGGACCACCCTGCGCCGACGCCTGCTGCGCTGCCGCCTGCTGCGGGGCCGGCGCGTCACCGGTCGCGGGCTGCTGCGTGGTCGACTGCGCGGGCGTCGGGGACTGCTGGTCAGCTGCCGGAGCGCCGCCGACCTGCGTGCGGTGGTAGCTCTCGAGGACCGGCCACCAGGACTTGTCGACCGACTCCTTGTCCGCGACGAACTGCTCGTAGAGTTCGTCGACGAGCCACTCGTTCGCCCCGAATTCGCCCGCGGTCTCGTCCGTTCCGGTCAGATGGCTCGACACAGCCGATCGCCCACTCTCCGTCGATAGATGCTCGTGTGTGTCGTGCGGTGCAACCCTGCCCCGCACAGGTGCCAAGCCTAGCCGCTCGCACATGTCCGTTCGGTGTCAGCCGTGGCGCGAGTCGGGGCCCGGTCCGGCCTCCGGGCGGAGCCGTACAGTGGGGCCCATGAGGTTCTACGAGACGCGGCCGACACACGACCTGACCTACTCCGACGTCTTCCTCGTCCCGAGCCGTTCCGGCGTGACGAGCCGCTTCGACGTCGACCTCGCGTCGAACGACGGCAGCGGTGCGACGATCCCGATCGTGAGCGCCAACATGAACTCGGTCACGGGTCCGCGCCTCGCCGCGACCCTGGCCCGGCGCGGGGGCCTCGGCGTCCTGCCGCAGGACATGCACCTGCAGGACCTCGACGCCGCGATCCGCTGGGTGAAGGACCAGCCGGTCGACTACGACACCGCCTACGACATGGGCTCGTCCACCACTGTCGCCGAGGCGCTCGAGCATCTGCTGCCCGTCGCCGGTCGGGGCGTCGTGGTCCGCGACGCCGCCGGGGAGTACCTCGGGTGCGTCCCCGCCAGCCGGCTCGGCGACGCCGGTCCCGACGCGACGCTCGGCGACCTGCTGCACGGCGCGTCGACCGCGATCGACGCCGAGGACGCCGGTACGCCCCGCCACGTCTACGACGTGCTGAGCGGCGCCGAGGTCGACTTCGCGCCCGTGGTGCGGCACGGCAAGGTCGTCGGCACCACGAGCCGGACCAGCGCCATCCGCTCGGACATCTACACGCCGGCCGTCGACGTCTCGGGTCGCCTGCGCGTCGCGGCCGCGATCGGCATCAACGGCGACGTCGCCGCCAAGGCGCAGGCCCTCGCCGCCGCCGGGGTCGACGTGCTCGTGCTCGACACGGCGCACGGACACCAGGAGAGCATGCTCCGCGCGCTCCGCACCGTCGCGGGGCTCCGGCTCGGCATCCCGCTCGTCGCCGGCAACGTCGTCACCGCCGACGCCGTGGCCCACCTCGTCGACGCGGGTGCGGACATCATCAAGGTCGGTGTCGGACCCGGCGCCATGTGCACCACGCGCATGATGACCGCCGTCGGTCGGCCGCAGTTCTCCGCCGTCCTCGAGACCGCCGCCGCCGCACGGTCCCTCGGCGCGCACGTCTGGGCCGACGGCGGGGTCCGGTACCCCCGCGACGTCGCCCTCGCCCTGGCGGCCGGCGCCTCGGCCGTGATGATCGGCTCGTGGTTCGCCGGCACCCTCGAAGCGCCGGGCGTGCTCCGTCGCGACGCCGCCGGCAAGGCCTACAAGGAGAGCTGGGGGATGGCGTCGGCGAAGGCCGTCCGCGAGCGCTTCGAGCGGCTCGACCCTTACGAGCGGGCCCGCAAGGAGCTCTTCGCCGAGGGGATCTCGTCGTCGACGATCTACCTCGACCCGGAGCGTCCGAGCGTCGAGGACCTGCTCGACATGATCACCACGGGCGTCCGGAGCTCCGCCACCTACGCGGGCGCGTCGTCGCTCGCCGAGTTCTCCGAGCGCGCTCTGGTCGGCATCCAGTCCGCCGCCGGCTACGAAGAGGGCAAGCCGCTCCCCGTCAGCTGGTAGCGCGCGCCGGCGGGTGCGGCCCTGGTCGCGACCACGAACGGACGGGAGGCCCGTGGCTGCGTTGCCACGGGCCTCCCGTCCGCCATCGCGAAAGCGACAGATCCCTGCGGAACGTTCGCGGGGATCTGTCGCTTTGGCGGAACTGGCGGTGCGGCTACCGGCGTCGGGTCGCGTCCTCGACCTCGCCGACGAGCTCCTCGAGGATGTCCTCGAGGAAGAGCACACCGAGGGTCCGGCCGTCGGCGTCGAACGCCCGCGCGACGTGGCGGCCCGCAGCGCGCATCGTGGCCAGGGCGTCCTCCAGGTCCATCTCCGTGTAGAGCGAGATGAGCTGGCGGATGCGCTTCGGCGGCACCGGGTCGTCGAACTCGTCCGGCCGCAGGTCGATGACGTCCTTCACGTGCACGTAGCCCGTGGGGGAGCCGTCCTCGCCGACGAGCACGTACCGCGAGAACCCGCGCTGCGCCACCGCACGCTCGACGTCCGCCGGGGTGGCGTCCTCGGGCAGGGTGACGAGCTCGGCCATCGGCACGGCGACGTCGCGGACCTTCTTCTCGGTGAACTCGAACGCCAGGGCGAGCTTGCCGTCGTCGGTCAGGGTGCCCTCGCGGCGGGACTGCTCCACGATCGTCTGCACCTCTTCCACCGTGAAGGCGCTGACGGCTTCGTCCTTGGGCTCGACGCGGAACAGGCGCAGCACGGCGTTCGCGACCTCGTTCAGGCCGACGATGACCCAGTGCAGGCCGTGGCCGATGTACCAGAGCGTCGGCACGAGCAGCAGCGCTGCGCGGTCCGGCATCGAGAACGAGATGTTCTTCGGGACCATCTCGCCGAACACCACGTGCAGGAACGAGACGAGCAGCAGCGTGACCACGAACGCCACGGTGCCGATGACCTCGACGCTCCAGCCCGTCAGGTGCAGCGGCACCTCGAGCAGGTGGTGGATCGCCGGCTCGGATACGTTCAGGATGAGCAGCGAGCAGACCGTGATGCCGAGCTGCGTGGTCGCGAGCATGCGGGTGGCGTGCTCCATCGCCCACAGGGTCATCTGCGCGGCCTTGGAGCCCTCTTCTGCGCGTGGTTCGATCTGCGATCGGCGGGCGGAGATGACGGCGAACTCGGCGGCGACGAAGTACGCGTTGCCGAGCAGCAGCACGAAGAGCCAGAAGATCCCCCACCAGTCGGAGCTCATCGGGTGCTCTCCTTCGTCTCGGACCGCTTCGCGGTCTTGGTGCCGGTCTTCGTGGCCGGGATGATGATGGCGGTCGCCGCGATGTCCGTCGGCGGGGGCGTCGGGGTCCAGCGGATGCGGTCGATCCGGCGGCCGTCCAGACGTTCGACCCGGAAGACACCGCTGTCGAGCGGGACCTCGTCACCGACGACGGGCAGGCGGCCGAGCGTCGACATGAGGAAGCCGCCGACGGTCTCGTACGGGCCGTCCTCCGGCACCTTCACGCCGGCGCGGTCCTCGAGCTCGTCGGGACGCAGCAGGCCGGGGAAGGTCAGCCAGTCGCGGGAACGGACCACGTCGATGCGCGCGCGGTCGTGCTCGTCGGAGACCTCGCCGACGATCTCCTCGATGAGGTCCTCGAGCGTGACGACCCCGGCGGTGCCGCCGTACTCGTCGACCACGATGACCATCTGGTAGCCGCGGCCGCGGACCTCGGCGAGCAGGGTGTCGCCCGGCATCGTCTCGGGCACGCGTTCGGCGTCGGTCATGAGCGCTCCGACGGGGACCTCCGGGCGCTTCTCGCGGGGGACGGCGACGGCCTGCTTGACGTGCACGATGCCGACGACGTCGTCCGCGTCCTCCTCGATGACGGGGAAGCGGCTGAAGCCGGTCTTGCGGGCGAGGGCGATGACGTCCTGCGCGGACTCGGACACCCGGATGGTCGAGAGCCGCGGGCGCGGCGTCATGACGTCGCTGGCGCTGAGCTCCGAGAACGAGATCGTCCGCTGGAGGAGCGTCGCGGTGTCCTGCTCGAGCGACCCCTCGGACGCCGAACGGCGGAGCAGCGAGGTGAGCTCCTCGGCGCTGCGAGCACCGGACAGTTCCTCTTGCGGCTCGATGCCGATCGACCGCAGCACGGCGTTCGCGGTGCCGTTGAGCACCGCGACCGCCGGCTTGAACACGGTCGTGAAGGCGATCTGCAACGGCACGACGAGCTTCGCGGTCTGCAGCGGCAGCGCGAGCGCGAAGTTCTTCGGTACCAGTTCGCCGAGGATCATCGACAGCAGGGTCGCGATGACGAGCGCAATGATCGATCCGACGGTCTCGACGATGCCCTCGGGCAGGTTCATCGCCAGGAACGGCGCTTCGAGCAGCTTCGCGATGGACGGCTCGAGCAGGTAGCCGGTGAGCAGCGTGGTCAGCGTGATGCCGAGCTGCGCACTCGACAGGTGCGTCGAGGTGACCTTCAACGCCCCGATGACGGGTGCCAGGCCCGGCTCACCGCGGTCGCGACGCGCTTCGACGTCGGCGCGATCGAGGTTGACCAGCGCGAACTCGGACGCGACGAAGACGCCGGTGCCGAGTGTCAGCAGGATGCCGCCGACGAGCATGACGATGTCGATCGGACTCATGATTCACCCCCGTCCGCGCACGGGGATGACGTGCAGCTCACCGAGTGAGCGGCGGATGAGTGAGGCGAAGAACTATTCGGGGGATCGTCCACAGTGCTGCCAATCGTACTGCCTGCCCGAGGGGCCGACCGAGAATCCGTTCAGGAAGGCCGCGCGTCTACGCCGTGACCCGCGCGCGGTGGTACTGCTGCGGCTCGTAGTCGACGGTCACGCCGAGCTCGACGGCCACGCGCAGCGGGAAGCCCGGGTCGCGCAGGAACTCGCGGCCCACCATCACCACGTCGGCCTGGCCGGTCGCGACGATCTGCTCGGCCTGGAAGCCCTCGGAGATCATGCCGACCGCGATGGTGCCGATGCCGGCGTCGCGCTTGATCGCCGCGGCGTGCGGCACCTGGTAGCCGGGGCCGACCGGGATCGGCGCGCTCGCGACGTTGCCGCCGGTCGAGACGTCGGCCAGGTCCGCGCCGTGCTCCGCGGCCCACCGAGCGACCTCCGTGGTCTCGTCGAGCGTGAGCCCGCCGACCACCCAGTCGGTCGCCGAGAACCGCACGACGATCGGGAAGCCCTCGCCGACCTCGGCACGGACGGCGTCGAGGACCTCGAGCAGTGCCCGGGCACGGTTCTCGAGCGATCCGCCGTACTGGTCGGTGCGGTGGTTGCTCAGCGGCGAGAGGAACTGGTGCAGCAGGTACCCGTGGGCGGCGTGGATCTCGACCAGGTCGAACCCGGCCTCGACGGCGCGGCGAGCGGACTGCGCGAACGCCAGTGCGACGACCCGGATGTCCTCGGTCTCCAGCTCGCGCGGGACCGCGTAGCCGTCGAAGGCAACGGCGGACGGGGCGACGGTGGACCAGCCGCCCTGGTCGGCGGGGACCGAACCGTGCGTGGACTCCCACGGGCGGAACGTCGACGCCTTGCGGCCCGCGTGTGCGAGCTGGACACCGGCGGCAGCACCCTGTGCGTGCAGGAAGTCGACGATCGGCTTGAAGGCGTCGCGCTGTTGGTCGTTCCAGAGCCCGAGGTCCTGCGGGCTGATCCGGCCCTCCGGCACCACGCCGGTGGCCTCGACGATCACCGCACCGGCACCGCCCTTGGCGAAGCCGCCCAGGTGGACGAGGTGCCACGCGGTCGGCACGCCGTCCTGCTCCTCGGCCGAGTACTGGCACATCGGGGAGACCCAGATGCGGTTGCGGACCGTCAGGTCGCGGATGGTGATCGGCTCGAACAGGGCGTGCGTCACGCGGGACTCCTCAGGGGACGGGCGCCGGCTCGGCCGCGAGTTCCGCCAGGAACGACCGCAGTGACGCCGACGACGTGTAGTGGTGGCCGACCGCCCCGATCGCTTCCGCGCCGGTGGCGTTCTCGGCCCTGTTGTCCACGAACACCATCTGCTGCGGCTCGATTCCCAGACGCGCGCACGTGTCGCGGTAGATGGATGCGTCGGGCTTCAGGACGTGCTCCTCGGCGCTCACCACCACCGTCTCGAACAGCGAACCCATCGGGGAGCGTCGGTACGGGTCACCGAAGTCGAAGCCGGCGTTCGACAGCAGCGCCACCCGGGTGCCGGCGTCGTGCAGCTCCTCGACGATCGCCAGGGTCTCCGGTTCGACCTCGAACCACCCGGTGAAGTCGACGGCCCAGAACCGGTGGATGTCCGTGATGCTCCAGGTCCGCCCGACGCGCTCGCCGATCGCCCGCCAGTACGCCACCACGGACAGGTCGCCGCGGTCCAGGTCGTGGCGGAGCTCCTGGTAGACGGGGAACAGCTCGTCGGCCGGCACCCCGGTCAGCTCGACGAGGGCGTCGCGCGACGCGTGCGGCGTCCGGCTGATCACCTCGCCGTAGTCGAAGACCACCACGCGACCAGGCAGGAACAGGCTCATGCGCTCCACCGTAACGTGGGGCCGGTGAACGACTTCGTGCCCGTCCAGCCGTCCGATGCCGCCGCGTGGGTCACCGCGCCGACGGGGGAGTCCACCAAGTACCGCCGTGGGGTGCTCGGCATCGCGACCGGCTCCGACCAGTACCCGGGTGCCGCGGTGCTCGGGGTCGACGCCGCGGTCCACACCGGTGTCGGCATGGTCCGGTACGTCGGGCCGTCGCGGGCGTCGGACCACGTCCTGGCGCGTCGCCCCGAGTCCGTCGCCGGTGTCGGTCGGGTGCAGGCGTGGCTCGTCGGCTCGGGCATCTCGGCGTCGTCGCTCGGTGACCTGGACGACACGACCGCCTCGGCCTTCACGCACGCTTCGGACGACGGCGTCCCGGTCGTGGTCGACGCGGGCGCGATCCCGCTCGTCGACCTCGGCCCGCTCGCCGTCCTGACCCCGCACGCGGGGGAGCTCGCGTCGTTGCTCGGCGTCTCCCGCGACTCGATCGAGCAGGACCCGGCCGCAGCAGCGCTCCGTGCCGCCGAACAGACCGGCAGCGTCGTCCTGCTCAAGGGCGAGCGCACGCATGTGGTCACGCCCGACGGGTCGGTCCGGTTGGTGGCGTCGTCGGCGACGCCGTGGCTCGCTGCAGCCGGTGCCGGGGACGTCCTGGGCGGGGTGCTCGGTGCGCTCGTGGCGTCGCGGCAGGGCTCCGTCGAGGCAGCTGGTTCGTCCCTGACGCCGTCGGACCTCGCGCACCTGGCCGCGTCGGCCGCGGTGGTGCACGGGCTCGCGGCGCGGCGGGCGTCCGGTGGCGGGCCGTTCCCGATGACCGGGCTCATCGGCGAGCTGCCCGGGGTCGTGCGGGACCTGGTCGTCGACGGCGACGCGCGCGGGTAGGGGTCGGTGCGCGCGCACCTTCCGACGATGCACGAGGTGATCGACGCGTGTTCTGTCGGAAGATGCGCACGCAATGGGTACGTGCGCATGTTCCGACGGGACACCACCGGTTCGACGGGTGGAAGGTCGCAACATGCGCACGCATGCGCGAGAGGGCGCGGCCTGGGACGCGAGCAGGGGACGGACGGGAGGCCCGTGGCGGGGCCGCCACGGGCCTCCCGTCCGCCTGTCGCGCACGTCACGGGCGTGACGCGCGTCGCGGCCGTCAGCTCGCGGGGGTCGCGTGCACCAGGAACTCGACCGTGCCGGAGTCGTCGACCTTCACGAAGCCGAGGCTCGGCGCCTGCACGCCGTAGTCCGAGAAGGTGACCGGGATCGAGCCGGAGATGTCGACGCCGTCGCCGTTCAGGCCGACCTGCAGGTCGGCGGTGACGTCCTTCGTGACGCCGTGCAGCGTGAGCTTGCCGGCAGCGGTGACCTTCGTCGTGTCCGAGCCGCTCGGGACCGCGTCGGCGATCGGCTCGGAGAGTTCGAACGTGGCCTCGGGGAAGGCGGCGGTGTCCATCGCGGAGTCGCGGAAGTAGGAGTCACGCTGGTCCGAATCGGTGGCGATGTCGGCGACCTGCACGGTGATCGTTGCCTTCGTGATGCTCGTGCCGTCGACGGTGGCGCTGCCGGAGACGCTGTCGGTGCGGCCGGTGACGGTGACGTCGGAGCCGTTGAGGACCTCGTGCAGGCGGTAGCCGGCCTCGGAGTCGCCGCCGACCGTCCACGCGCCGGACAGGTCGGAGTCGTCGAGGGTGGAGGCCTCGCGGCTGGCGGCCACGGACGGTGCCGCCGACGCCTTCGCGTTCTCGTTGCTCGTGTAGACGTTCGTCGCGACGATCGCCCCGATGACGCCGAGCACGACGACGGCGGCGATGACGGAGATCCAGATGACGGCCTTGCGGCGCCCGCGCGGGGTTTCGGTGGTCACGAGCAAGACGGTGACACGTCATGGTTGGGGGAGCCTGGGATTCTCAGCCGGTTCGGGTGCGCTCGCTGCGGGTTCGGGTGCGCTCCCTGCCGGTACGCTCGTCCGGTGCTGAGGACCGGGAACCCGTGGATCGAACGCGTCGGGTTCGTCCTGGCGTTCGCCGCCGTGCACGCGGCGCTGTGGTGGCTGACCGCGATCTCGGCGAACCTGCCGCTCGGCGACGTCACCATCACCTACAGCCGGTGGATCGAGACCGGGCGGAGCGCGGACTTCTGGGTCGGGATCGACGGCGAGTGGGTCTACCCGATCCTGGCGATCGTGCCGATGGCCGCCGCAGCACTCGGTGGGATCGCGTCGATCGGCTCCGGGTGGCTGCTGCTGATGGTGCTGCTCGACGCCGTCGCGTGTGCCTTCCTGTGGCGGTTCCGGGCGCGCGGCGGGTTCGGCTCGCGTGCGGACGGCTCGTCGTCGCGTGGCGTGCGGGTCGTGTGGTGGTGGCTCGCCTTCCTGCTCGCACTCGGGCCGATCGCGCTCGGCCGCATCGACACGGTGGCGACGGTGTTCGCGTTGGTCGGGGTGGCCTTCGTCGCCTCGCGGCCGGCGGTCGCCTCGGCGCTGTTCACCGCCGGTGCGTGGACGAAGGTCTGGCCGGCCGCCCTCGTCGCCGTGCTGCTGCTCCTCCGCAAGGGGCACCGCCGCGGTGTGCTGGCCGGTGCCCTCGTGCTCAGCGCGCTCATCGTGCTCGTCGACGTGCTCTGGGGCGGAGCGCCCTACCTGCTGTCGTTCATCGGGGAGCAGACCGGCCGAGCGCTGCAGATCGAGTCACCGCTCGCGACGCCGTTCATGTGGGCGGCAGCGTTCGGGGCTCCTGGTGCGGCCGTGTTCTACAACCAGCAGATCCTGACGTTCGAGGTCTCCGGCGCCGGCACGCACGCCGCGGCCGCGGTCTCGACGCCGCTGATGGCCATCGTCGTCGTCGCCGGTGTCGTCCTCGCGCTGTGGGCCGCACGCCGTGGCGCCCGTCGGGCCGAGCTCGCGCCCGTGCTCGCGCTGCTGTTCGTCGCCACGCTCATCGCCACCAACAAGGTCGGGTCGCCGCAGTACATCGGATGGCTCGCCGTGCCGATCGTGTGGGGACTGGCCGCCGGGACGCCGAGTGTGCGCCGGTTCGTGCCGATCGCGATCGCCGCGCTCCCCACCGCCGTGTTGACGCAGCTGATCTACCCGGCCTACTACGACCAGGTGCTCACGCTGCAGCCGTGGATGCTCGTGGTGCTGACGCTGCGGAACGTGCTCGAGGTGGCGATCCTGGCGTGGACCGTGGTCGAGCTGGTGCGGATGGGCCGGGGCGCGGGCAGGATGGACGCATGATCGTCGCCTTCTCCGTTGCTCCGTCCGGTGGTCCCTCCGAACAGGCGGACGGCTCCGTGCACGACGCCGTCGCCGCAGCCGTGCGGGTGGTCCGCGAGAGCGGCCTGCCGAACCGCACGTCGTCGATGTTCACCGAGCTCGAGGGGGAGTGGGACGAGGTCATGGACGTCGTCAAGCGCGCCACCGAGGCCGTCGGCGTCTACGGCACGCGGGTGTCGCTCGTGCTCAAGGCCGACATCCGACCGGGGCACACCGGCGAGATCGACGGCAAGCTCGAGCGGCTCGAAGCGGCGCTCGGCGAGTAGCGCTCAGCGGCCGGCGCTGTCGCTCGGCGCTCGCGCTCGCGCTCGGCGCTGTCGCTCGGCGCTCAGCGCTTGTCGCGCCGCCGCACCCGGGTCCGCCGGCGGGGGTCCTGCCCGAGCACCACGAACACCGTCAGCAGCGCGATCCCGGCGAGCACCGCGATGAGCACGATGACCATGCCCATCGGGTCGGTGGCGTCCTCGCAGTTCACGGGCGCGCCGGCGCGGCACGAGGCGAGCACGGTGGCAGCGAGAGTCACGTGCTCATTGAACAACGAGGGCCCGCACGACACGCCGACACCCTCCCGCGGATGTCGGTGGTCGGGTGTCTCATTGCCCGTGTCGAGCCACATCCGGTGGCCCCGAGACGACGAGGAGCGCGTGATGACCCACGACGGCTGGTGCCCCGACTGCGACCTGCGATCGGTCGTCATCGACACGGACGAACAGGGCGAGAACGCCTGGGCCACGTGCGCCGAGTGCGGCGCCGGCTGGACGCACCGCGACGAGCTGCCCGATCTCGCACCCGCGTCGACGCGTCCCGCCCACACGGAGCGTCAGGCGGCCTGACCCGGTTCTCATCGGGTACGACCGGGCCAGCCCGGTGCGACCCGTGCTGGCCGCGCACGGCGACTTCCGTTCGGCCTTTGGAGCGGTCTACACTGCTCGGACCGGATGGTCGTCGCCACCCGGACCGTCCCGTTCGCTGCTGAACCCGGACCGGCACCCCGTTCGGGCGTGGCCGCGCTGCCGATCGGCACGTGGACCGCGGCGATCGCGGGACGCCTCCGTCACCACCGTCGCCCAGCCGACACCGTCCAGCCGACACCCCGATCCGACGCCGTCCGTGCAGGACGTCGTCCGAGAACAGGCCCCATGTCACAGCTCACGCCTGCGCGTCGCACCGCCGCGCTCATCTCGCTCGCCCTCGGCGGCTTCGCCATCGGGTCGACTGAGTTCGTCGCGATGGGCCTGCTGCCGAACATCGCGCAGGCGCTGCTGCCGCAGCAGTACGGCCTCGACCCGGATGCCGGCATCGCGCACGCGGGCTGGCTCGTCAGCGCCTACGCCCTCGGGGTCGTCGTCGGTGCTCCCACCATCGCGGCGATGTCGGCGAAGTTCCCGCGCAAGGGCCTGATCCTCGTGCTGCTCGTCGGGTTCGTCCTCGCGACGATCGCGAGTGCGCTGCTGCCGTCGTTCGGACTGGTGCTCGTCGCCCGGTTCGTGGCGGGTCTGCCGCACGGCGCCTACTTCGGCATCGCCTCGATCGTCGCGGGCGACATGATGGGCCCGGGCAAGCGCGGCAAGGGCATCGCGATGGTGCTGCTCGGTCTGTCGGTCGCGAACGTCGTCGGCGTCCCCGCGATCACCTGGGTCGGCCAGCTCGCCGGCTGGCGGATCGCCTACGGCGTCGTCGCCGCACTGTTCGCGCTCACGTTCCTCGCCGTCGCGGCCTTCGTGCCGAAGAGCGCCCGTGACGAGCACGCGACGATCGGCCGGGAGCTCCGCGCCTTCCGCGTGCCGCAGGTCTGGATCGTGATGGGCCTCGGCGCCGTCGGGTTCGGTGGGTTCTTCGCCGTGTACTCGTACATCTCGCCGCTCGTGCAGAACGTCACGGGCATGCCGGAGTCGTTCGTGCCGATCGTCCTGGTGGTCGTGGGCATCGGCATGGTCGTCGGCGGTGTGCTCGGCGGACACCTCGCCGACCACAGCGTGAAGCGCACGATCTACTTCGGCATGTTCTCGCTCATCGGCGCCCTGCTGCTCACGGTGCTGACCGCGCAGTGGCTCTGGGGGATGCTGCTCGGCGCGTTCCTGCTCGGTGCGACCTCGTCGGCGATCCCGCCGGCGGTGCAGTCCCGCCTGATGGACGTCGCCGGCGACGCCCGGACGATCGCCGCGGCGCTCAACCACTCGGCGTTCAACATCGGCAACTCGCTCGGCGCAGCACTCGGCGGTGCGGTCATCGCTGCCGGCTTCGGGTTCGTCGCACCGGGCTGGCTCGGCATCGTCCTCGCGCTGCTCGGCGTCCTCGTCACGATGTTCAGCTACTCGGTCGAGCGTCGCACCACGCGCCGTGCCGCGCTGCGCTCCCCGTCGCCGAGCACCGGCCCGATCACCGCGCCCGTCCCGATCCACTGATCGCGAGCGGGCGCCGCCAGCGCGGTTCGCGAAAGCGACAGTCTGCCGCGAACTGTTCGCGGCAGAGCGTCGCTTCCGCGAAACGGACGGCGGGCATCGGCGGCACCGTGTCGCTGTGGCGGGACAGACCGCAGGCCGGTCCCGATCCACTGATCGCGCGCAGTGGGCGTGCCCACGCACCGGACGGGAGGCCCGTGGCGACGCCGCCACGGGCCTCCCGTCCGACGTGGTGTGCGGCAGACCGCCCATGGTGAGCAGAAATGGTCGGGTCCCGTGACAGGACCCGACCATTTGTGCTCACGAAGCGGGCAAGCGCCCGCGCGCGCCGCGCTACAGGCCCAGCGGGCCGCCGTCCTGCACGATGATGCCGTCGGTGATCGCCCGCTTCCGGAGCGCCACCTTCGTGCCCACGTCGAAGCCTGCGACGCGGTACTTCTCGCGGATGCGCTTGAGGTAGCTCTTCGCCGTCTCCTCGGAGATGCCGAGCTGGTACGCGACGCTCTTCACGGGCTCGCCACCGCCGTACAGGGCCATCACGCGACGCTCCTGGGCGCTGAGCTTCGGGACGCCACCGACGTCGCCGCTGTTGATGGCCAGGTCGAGCTCGGCGGAGACGTACTGCTCGCCGCGCTGGGCGGAGCGGATCGCCTCGACGATCATGTCGGCGTCCTCGCTCTTCACCAGGTAGCCGAGTGCGCCGGCCGCCAGGGCCTCGCGCACGACGTTCGGCTCCGAGTAGGTGCTCATCACGACGGTCTTCACACCGGCGGTCTTGAGCGTCGAGATCTTCAGCGACACCGGGATGGAGTCCTTGAGGTCCAGGTCGAGCAGCACCACGTCCACCGGGAACGCCGGGCTCGTCAGGAGCTCGGGCCAGGTCGTGACCGCGGCCACCAACGTGATGTCGTCGGCGGCGCTCCGGATCCACTCCGTGAGCGCGCCGAGGAGCATCCTGTGGTCGTCGACCAGTGCGAGTCGGATGGGTTCCTCTGGAGTCGCCATGCGGGCGTCCTTTCTCGGGGGCAGTTCGTGCCCGATCCTAGGAGGGAGGGGCACGTGGCACGGGCAGGCTGTCCGGGTGTCCGGCAGCTACATCGACGGATGTCGGTCCACGACGCAGTGGGCGACGATGTGGAGCGCGCCGTCGCGGACGGTCTCGGTGTACGGACCGATGCGCTGCAAGGCACTCCAGGCGGTGGGACCGAGGCGTCGGCGCTGGACGCCGCGGGACTCGATCACGACCGGCACGTCCATCCGCTCGTCGGTGACGGGGTGGCCGTCGGACCCGACCGGGCCGAGCGTGACCGAGACGACCGGCAGGCCGGGGGTGGCGGTGCGGCCGTCGCCGACCATCTGCCACAGGGCCTGCAGCAGTCCGTCGCGTTGCGCGGGCGAGAGGTGTCCGGCGAGGGCGCCCGGATCGGCGACGCTCACCGAACGCCCGAGGTGGTCGGACTCCGTGATCGCGTGGTACAGCCAGGTCTCGCGTCGGCCCTCGATGAGGTGCAGGCGGAGCTCGGTCGCGAGCGAGGCGGCGACGGAGCTCGAGGCATCCGACAGCGGCAGGGGATCGGTGCCGTTCGCGACGGCGTCGAGCAGCTTCTCGGCGGCCAGGTCGAGTCGGGCGAGCTCGTCCGAGGCGAGCATGCCGACGGCGAACTGCGGCGCCTGCACGTTGCTCTGCACGAGCACCCGGTCGAGTTCCCGCTGCACGAGCTGCCGGAACCGCTGCACCACGTACAGGGCGATCGACGGCGGCACGACGACGAGGGCCAGCAGGGACACGATGCCCGGCAGCGTGTCGTTGGTGATCGGGGTCGACGCGACGCTCATGCCGACGAAGGCCAGACCGAGGACCGCGATGGCCGCGGCGACCTCGCGGGCGGGTCGGAGCGTCGCGATCGGCAACAGGGCGAACCCGGCGGCGATCGACGCCGACGCCGTGTGCGCGATGTCGTGCTCGGGCCAGATGCCGATGAAGTCGAGGGTCACGACGCACGCGAGCACGACGCAGATCAGCACGAAGGCCAGCCCGGTCAACCGCTCGCCGTACGTCAGCACGCTCAGGCCGACACCGACCGCGGCGACGATGTAGAGCATCCAGGCGGCTGCGGGCAACCACGGGTCGGAGAAGTCGGACCAGCGGACCAGGAAGTACACGATGCCGGAGACGGCCTCGATCGCGGTGAGCACCGCGGCGCCGAGGCCGAGGTACCCGGCTCCGAGCGAGGCGCCGGGCTTGGCCGCCTGGCGGAGCGACCGTGCGCCGGTCGAGGTCGAGGGGAGCCCGCGGGCCTGCCGACGCTCGCTGGTGCGGTAGCGCTCGCGCGCCTCGCGGCGGGTGCGGGGCGGCTGCTGGCCGGTCGACTCGCCGGGCAGGCCGCGGCTGATGGTGTCCTCGGGGACCCGGGTCATCGCGGTGCCTCCAGGACGACGGTGGTGCCGGAGCCCGGCGCGGAGAACAGCTTCGCGTCGCCGCCGACCTCGCGCAGCCGGCTCACGACGCTCTCCTTGAAGCCGAGTCGTTCGGCGCTGACGGTGGTCAGGTCGAACCCGACGCCGGAGTCCGTGACCATGGCGCGCACCATGTCGTTGTCGTGGACGATCGTGACGTGCGCCTCGCCGACACCGGCGTGCCGGCGGACGTTCTCGAGGCACTCACCGAGCGCCAGCAGGAAGGCGTCGAGCACGTGCGACGGCAGCAGCACCTGGCCGGTCCCGTGCCAGCTGACCTCGAGGCCCATCCGGCCGAAGCGCTGCTTCACCGACTCGAGGGTCTGGCCGAGCGGCGACTCCTCTTCGCGGGTGAGCGAGTAGTCGCCGGACTGCGACGGCTGCGGGGTCGCGCCGAGTCGCAGGTGGCGCAGGAGTCTGGCGTCCTCGGCGGCCTGCTCGCGCATGGCCTGCTCGGAGACCCCGACGCCGGAGTGGGCGAGGAGCGTGAGCGTCGCGAGGACCGTGTCGTGCAGCAGCCGCGCCCCCTGCCGTCGCTGTGCCTCGGTCTCGCTGGCTTGGCGTTCGGCGCGGTGCGCGGTGCCGATGCTGTAGATCCGTCGGGCGACGCGCGGGATGCTGCGTGAGATCCACACGGCCACGACCGCGATGAGCACCCAGCCGAGCAGGGCGCCGCTGACGGGCGTCGACAGGAGCCCGCCGGTGGCCCACACCATCACGACGACGACGATCGCGCCGGTGCCGATCGTGAGTCCGAGGCCGAACGGCTGGCCGCGCTGCGCCATCAGCGGGGCGGACAGCGAGCCGCCCGCGAGCGGCATGACGGCGCTGGCGACGAGCGGGCGGACCGACTCGTCCACGCCGGAGAACAGCAGCGCGAGCGAGGCGAGGCCCGTGACGAGGATCGCGGCGGTCCACCACACGGTGCCACTGCGCCCGAAGAACACGAACGCGGCGACCATCGCGGCGATGCACAGCAGGGCGCCCACGAGCGGCAGGGCGGAGACCGCGGCGGCGGAGACCACGCCGACGACGCTGATGAGCGCGCAGACGATGCCCACGACACGGGTCGTCGCCCGCAGCAAGCGGTCGCGTTCCTGTGCGATGAATTCCATCGATGTCCTGGTTGGTGACGAGCTGGTGTGACGGGTCGTGCGGGGAAACCGAGCCTCGTTCAGTCCGGGCTCGCAGCCATCCAACCACGGGCGACACCCGTTGGGGGGTGTTCGGCGCGCCGTGCCGCGCGTGCCGTCACACCGGTGCGTGCCGCCGCGGGTGCCGCGCGTGCCGCCGCCGCCCCGGTGCGTGCCGCGGCCCCTGTGCGTGCCGCCGCCCCGCCGCGTGCCGTGTCGCGCTCAGCCGTCGAGCAACCGCCGCAGGTGCGCTCCGACCTGCTCGTGCTCGATGAGGAACCCGTCGTGCCCGAACTCGCTCTCGATCACCGCGGCCGTGTCCCCGTCGAGCGTGTCCGGCACCCCCGCGGCGATCCGGTGCTGGTCCTCGATCGGGAACAGCCGGTCGCTCGAGATCCCCACGACGAGCGTGCGGGCCGTCACGAGTTCGAGCGCGGCAGCGACGCCGCCCCGCCCGGCCCCGACGTCGTGGGAGTCCATCGCGTGCGTGAGCGTGATGTACGACGACGCGTCGAAGCGCCGGGTGAACTTGTTGCCGTGGAAGTCGAGGTAGCTCTCCACCGAGAACCGCCCGTCGTCGCCGAGCGGGGACACGTCGCTCTGCCACGACCGGGCGAACCGGCCGTTCAGCTCGTCGGACGCCCGGTAGGTCATCAACGCCATCCGCCGCGCGAGCGCCAGCCCGCGGTGCGGGCCTTCGCCGGCGTCGGCCTCGTAGTAGTCGCCGCCCGCGAACGCCGGGTCCATCTGGATCGCCGAGCGCTGCAGGGAGTTCGCCGCGATCTGGTCCGCCGTGGTCTGCGCCGTCGAGGCCAGCACCGCCAGCCGCTGGACGCGTGCGGGGTGCGACACCGCGAACTCGAGGGCGTGCATCCCGCCCATCGACCCGCCGACGACGGCCGCGAACACGTCGATGCCGAGCCGGTCGGCGAGCTGGCGCTGCACCTCGACCTGGTCGCGCACGGTGACGAACGGGAAGCGCGAGCCCCACTCGACCCCGGTGGGTGCCACCGACGACGGCCCGGTCGTGCCCTGGCAGCCGCCGAGCATGTTGGGCGCGATCACGAACCAGCGGTCGGTGTCGATCGCCAGGCCGGGTCCGACGACGTCGCCCCACCAGCCGGCGGTGCGGTGCCCCGGACCGGGTGCGCCCGCGACGTGCGAGTCGCCGGTCAGCGCGTGGAACAGCAGGACGGCGTTGTCGCGCGCCGCGTTGAGCGTGCCCCACGACTCGTACGCCACCCGCACGGCCGGCAGCCGCCCGCCGCGCACCCACTGCTCTCCGAGGGACGCGAAGTGGCGCGCACCCGGGTGGTCGCCGGGGCGCCAGGCGCCGGTGACCGGCGGCTTGCCGATGGTGCCGAGTTCGGCACCGGGCACCAGGGTGGACGGCACGGAGTCCTCGGGGGTCGTCTGCCAGTCCATGGTGCGTCCAGTCTGCCGGGAGGCGCGGGTCGCCGCCGCCGTGTTACGTCACGCCCGCCCCGTGGCCGGGTCCCGGGCCGCGCTCGCCTTGTGCGTGCGTGCGCATGTTCCGACATCGTGCGCGTTGTTCGACTCGTGGATCGTCGCACCATGCACACGCACCGTATGCGTGCGCAACGAGCGACGTCCCACGAGTCGATCGACTCGTGGGACGTCGCACCATGCACACGCATCGAGCGCGCGGTGCCTCGGTGCCCGGGCGGGAGGAACGCTAGGCGCGCTGCCCCTCCTGCGAGACCGCACGGGCCGCGGCGAGCCCGGCCTCGAGGTCGGCCTTCAGGTCCTCGATGTTCTCGATGCCGACGGACAGGCGCACCAGGCCCGGCGTGACCCCGGTGGTGAGCTGCTGCTCGGGCGTGAGCTGCGAGTGCGTGGTCGACGCCGGGTGGATCACGAGCGAGCGCACGTCGCCGATGTTCGCCAGGTGCGAGAACAGCTGCAGGTTGTCGACGAACGCCTTGCCCGCGGGCACCCCGCCCTTGAGTTCGAACGACAGCACGGCGCCGACGCCCTTCGGCGCGTACCGGTTCGCCGCGGCGTACCAGGGCGACGTCGGCAGGCCGGCGTAGGCGACGGTCGCGACGTCCGGGTGCTGGTCGAGCCACTCGGCGATCTCCTGCGCGTTCGACACGTGGCGCTCGATGCGGAGCGACAGGGTCTCGATGCCCTGCAGGAGTGCGAACGCGGTGTCCGCCGAGTTCGACGCGCCGAGGTCGCGGAGCAGCTGCACGCGGGCCTTCACGATGTAGGCGAGCTCGTTGCCGACGGCCTCGGCGAAGACCGCGCCGTGGTACGACGGGTCGGGCGTGTTGAACTCCGGGAACTTGTCCGGGTGCTGTGACCAGGCGAACTTCCCGCCGTCGACGATGATGCCGCCGATGACGGTGCCGTGGCCGCCGAGGAACTTCGTCGCCGAGTGCACGACGATGTCGGCCCCGTGCTCGAACGGACGGATGAGGTACGGCGTCGCGATCGTGTTGTCGACGATCAGCGGGACGCCGGACTCGTGCGCGACGTCGCTGACGCCGGTGATGTCGAGGACGTTGATCCGCGGGTTGCCGATGGTCTCGGCGAAGAAGAGCTTCGTGTTCGGGCGGACGGCGCGGCGCCACTCCTCGAGGTCGTCCTGGTCCTCGACGAACGTGGTCTCGATGCCGAGCTTCGCCAGCGTGTACTTGAACAGGTTGTACGTGCCGCCGTAGATCGACGACGACGACACGATGTGGTCACCAGCACCCGCGATGTTCAGCACGGCGTAGGTCTCCGCCGCCTGGCCGGACGCCACGAGGAGTGCGCCGCTGCCGCCCTCGAGTGCCGCGATGCGCTGCTCCACGACGTCGTTCGTCGGGTTCATGATGCGGGAGTAGATGTTGCCCGGCTTGGCGAGGGCGAACAGGTCGCGGGCCTCGTCCGAGTTCGCGAAGACGTACGAGGTCGTCTTGTAGATCGGGGTGGCGCGGGCGCCCGTGGTCGGGTCCGGCTGTGCGCCGGCGTGGACCTGCGTGGTCTCGAACCGCCACTGCGCGGCGTCGTGCTCGGTCATCTTGGTGCTCCTGTCCGGTGCGGCTGGTCGTCGGGTCGCCTTGCGCTCGGCCTGGAGGCGCGGCGCGTCTGTGCGTCGGGTGTCACGGTACGCAGGTGGTCGCGCTGGTACCAGCGCACCCGCCTCGGGACGTAACGCGCACGCCCGACGCACCACGGGCCTCCCGGTCGAGCCTGCGCGCTCGTCTGACGGCGGCGACCACGGGGATCGGTCGCGGCCTGCCGCGACGTCGCGCGCTGCCGACTGAGCGCAGCGAAGACGACTGCTTGCGCGGAAATGTCAATTGTCGCGACGGAACAGCCAGCCGACGTTCGGTTCGAGCAGCCAGCGCATCCCGCGCCGCACGAAGGGCTGCGCGAGGAAGAGGCTCACCGCGCAGGCGATCGCGACCATCAGGAGCACGAACGGCCACGCGGAGTGCGGACCGGCGAGCACGCCGGACTCGCGGATCGGGTAGAGCACGAACGTGTGCAGCAGGTACACGTACATCGTCGCCGCACCGAACTGCGTGAGCCAGATGTTCCGGCGGGGGATGAGCACCAGGAACGACGCGGTCAGCAGTGTCGCGAGCAGCATCAGGCCGAAGCGGACGGCGCCGGCCCACCACGCGTCCTCGCCGAGACCCGAGTACGAGTCGTCGTAGAAGAACCAGTGGTGCAGGTCGAACTCCTTGAACTGCGGGATCCACACCGCGCACGACACGGCCCACGCGGCGAACACGGCGCCGGCGGCGACGCGCACCCGGACCACGGTGCGGCGCGAGGCCTCGTACCAGCGGTCGAAGAGCCCCCACTGCTTGACCTGCCACCCGAGCAGGAAGAACGGCAGCAGGCTGATCGCACGGGACAACGAGAGCGTGGAGTCGACGTTGTCGAAGTAGCCGACGCCGATGCTGAACACGACGGCCCAGAACAACGGCCACCGCAGCTGCGCCAGGTACGGCAGGATCAGCTTGAAGATGCCGAGGGCCAGCAGGAACCACAGGGTCCAGGTCGGCTGCGTCGGGTTGAAGTCCTTGCCGCCCTCGACGATGCCCTGCACCACGGTCCAGATCGTCTGCATGATGATGTACGGCACGACGATGTCGGTGATCGTCCGGCGCATGCGCTTCGCCGTCGGGGTGTCGGCCGACGAGAAGTAGCCGCTGATCACACCGAACGCGGGCATGTGGAACGCGTAGATGAACGTGTAGAGCGCCAGGGCGTGCTCGCTCGCCGTCGTCTGGCGCTGGATCGCGTGGCCGATCACCACGAGGGTCACCGCGACGAACCGCGCGGTGTCCCACATCGGGATACGGCGCGGTGCCCGGCCGGGTTCGAGCTGCGTCGCCGGGGCCGAGGGTGCGGGAGGGGCGGCATCCGTCGTCATCGTCGGTCACGTTACCGGATCGTGACCTGGGAGGGTCGGTACGGTGGGGATCGGGGCGAGCAGTCGTCCCGACACCGGGGCGAGCAGTCGTCCCGACACCGGGGCGATCCGGTGCCCCGACACCGGGGCGATCCGTTGCCCCGACACCGACGCAGGAGGCAGATCACATGGCAGCACGGCGCGCAGTCGTCACCGGAGCGAGCTCGGGCATCGGGGCGGCCACCGTCCGACTGTTCCGCTCGCGGGGCTGGGACGTGCTCGCCGTCGCCCGCCGGGCGTCCAAGCTCGAGGCGCTCGCCGCGGAGACCGGGGCCGAGGTCCTGGTGGCGGACATCACGAGCGCTGCCGACGTCGAGGCGCTCGCCGCCCGCGTCGCCGAGCTCGGCGGCGCCGACGTCCTCGTCAACAACGCCGGTGGCGCGTTCGGCTCGGCCAGCGTCGAGGAGTCCGACGTCGACGACTGGCGGGCCATGTTCGAGGTGAACGTGATCGGCACGAAGCGCGTCGTCGCCGCGCTGCTGCCGCACCTGCGGGACCGTGCACGCGACACCGGGGGAGCGGACATCGTCACGGTGACGAGCACGGCCGGGTTCGTGGCGTACGAGAACGGCGGCGGCTACAACGCCGCGAAGTTCGCCGAGCACGCCCTGGTCGGCGCGCTCCGGCTCGAGCTGAACGGCGAACCGATCCGCGTCGTCGAGATCGCCCCCGGCCTGGTGAAGACCGACGAGTTCGCGCTCACCCGCTTCCGCGGCGACGAGCAGAAGGCCGCTTCGGTCTACGACGACGTGCCGGACCCGCTCGTGGCCGACGACGTCGCCGAGGCGATCGTGCACGCGGTGGAACTGCCGCCGCACGTGAACCTCGACCTCGTCACGATCCGGCCGGTCGCGCAGTCGGCGCAGCACAAGCTCGCGCGCGGGACGCTCTCGCCGCGCTGATCGCCTGCGCAGCGCCCGGGCGGTGGCCACGGGTCGCGGGCGCGGGGTCCCTGCCGGTACCGTGGACGGATGCCGATCAGCAGCGAACCCGAGCCCACGGCCCCGGCTCAGTCGACCGTGACCGTGACGAGCGGGCCCGAGGTGCTCGGATGGCTGGAGTTCGGTGACGCCGCACGCCTGCTCGCGAAGGACGTGCTGTCCTCCGGCTTCGAGCCCGAGGTCGTCGTCGCCGTCGCCCGCGGCGGGCTGATCATCGCCGGTGCCGTGGCCTACGCGCTCGGCACCAAGGAGTGCGGCTCGATCAACGTCGAGTTCTACACCGACGTCGAGCAGCGCCTGGACGAGCCCGTCGTGCTCGCACCCGCGCTCGACGCCCCGAGCCTCGCCGGCAAGCGCGTGCTCGTCGTCGACGACGTGTCGGACTCCGGTCGGACCCTGCGCCTGGTGGTCGACATCATCCGGAATGCCGGTGCCGACGTCCGCAGCGCCTGCCTGTACTCGAAGCCCGGCACCGTCCTCGAGCCCGACCACGTGTGGCGCCGGGTCGACGGCTGGATCACGTTCCCGTGGAGCGCCCTCGCACCGGTGACGGCCGAGTCGTGAGCATCCACCTCGTCGGCGGCGGACTCTTCGCCGCCTCGGACGCCGCAGCGCCCTTCCTCGCCGAGGCCACCGCACGCTCGGCCGCCGTCGGCCGGACGGTCCCGCGCATCGCCCTGCTCTCCGTCGCCGGCCCGGACGGCGGCAGTCCGTCGTCGACCGCCGACATCGCCGAGGTGCTCGGCGGTGCCCGCGTGGCCGAGGTCGTCGTCACCGAGGTCGCGGCCGGCCAGGTGTTCGACACGACCGTCCTGAGCGACGTCGACGCGCTCGTCGTCGGTGGCGGCGTCACCCCCGACTACCTGGGCGCGATCGCCCCACTCGTCGACCAGCTTCGGCTGCTCGTCGCCGACGGCCTGCCCTACCTGGGCTACTCGGCCGGTGCGATGATCGCCGCCGACCGCGCGCTCGTGGGCGGCTGGCGCATCGGCGGCGTCGAGATCTGCCCCGAGGCAGCCTCTGAAGGCCTCGACGAGGTCGAACTCCGCGAAGGGCTCGGCCTGGTCGACCTGACCATCGACGTCCACGCGGTGCAGGCCGGCACCCTCGCCCGCCTGATCGCGAGCGCCGAGGCCGAGTTCGTCACCGCCGGCCTGGCGATCGACGAGGACACCGCCCTCGTCGTCGGCGAGGGCGCGCTCGAGGTCCGGGGCACCGGCAGCGTCTGGCGGGTCATGGCCGGCGAGGAGTCGGTGGCCGTCGCCACGATGGGCGCGTAGCCGTCGTGGAGCCACGACCGCTCGCCGACCTGGTCGACCCGGGCTGGGCGTCGGCGCTCGCTCCGGTGGAGGCCGACGTGCACCGCATGGGTGCCTGGCTGCGTGACGAGACAGCGGCCGGCCGCACCTACCTGCCGGCCGGCGCCGACGTGCTCCGGGCCTTCACCACGCCGTTCGACGCCGTGAAGGTGCTCGTGGTGGGGCAGGACCCCTACCCGACGCCGGGCAACCCGATCGGGCTGTCGTTCGCCGTCGACCCGGCAGTTCGTCCGGTGCCGCGCAGCCTGGCGAACATCTACAAGGAGCTCAGCGCCGACGTCGGCGTGACCCCGCCGGCGCACGGTGACCTGCGCGCGTGGTCGGACCAGGGCGTGCTGCTGCTCAACCGTGTGCTCACGGTCCGTGCGGGCGACGCCGGCAGTCACCGCGGCAAGGGCTGGGAAGCCGTCACCGACCAGGCCGTCCGCGCACTCGTCGCCCGGGGGACCCCGCTCGTCGCCGTGTTGTGGGGCGCGCAGGCCGCGTCCGTCCGGCCGCTGCTCGGCGACACCCCGGTGGTGGCGTCGGCGCACCCGAGCCCGTTGAGTGCGTCGCGGGGCTTCTTCGGCAGCCGGCCGTTCTCGCAGGTCAACGCGCTGCTGCAGGAACAGGGCGCGGCACCGGTCGACTGGTCGCTGCCCGCTCAGTAGGCTCGGCACGTGCTCGAGGAGGAATACCAGCGACGGCGGGTCCTGCCGCGACACCTGCGTGCCCGGCCGGCGAGCGAGACCGCGTTCGAGTACCGGATCCGTGCCGCCGAGGCGAGCGACCTGCCCGACGTCCGTGAGATCCACACGCACTACGTCCGCAACTCGTCGGTGACGTTCGACCCGTCGGCGTTCACCTTCGCCCGGTGGAAGCAGCGCTACGACGACATCCGGAAGCGCAAGCTGCCCTTCCTGGTGGCCGAGAACCCCGCCGGGCAGATCCTCGGCTACGCGCTCGTGGACGCCTGGAACCCGCGCGACCGGTCGAACCGGGTGGTCGAGGACTCGATCTACCTCGGAGCGGCCTCCGGGGGCAAGGGGCTCGGCCGTGCGCTCATGGAGGCCCTGCTCGACGAGTGCCGGTCCGCCGGGGTCCGCGAGGTCGTCGCCGTGATCGCCGACCGGCAGGCCGAGGCCTCGATCCGCCTGCACGAGCGGCTCGGCTTCGAGGAGGTCGGCCGGATGGGCAAGGTCGGCTACAAGTACGACCGGTGGCTCGGCACGGTGACGATGCGCCTGCGGCTGCGCGGTCCCCGCCTCTTCGCGCGCAAGTAGTCGGTCCGTCGTCCGTCGTCGGTCGGTCGCGTCTCGTCTCGGGCCGCGCCGAGGTTCCGAGATCTGCGCATCTCGGCGGGCGATCGCGCGTGGGGTGGAACCTCGACGTCCAGCGCACGGCGCGTTGTGGAACCCCGGCGGTCAGCGCCCGGCGTGCCGGCCCTCGCCCGCCCCTCGCCCGCCGCCGGCCCCCGCACACCCCGTCAGGGCCGCGGGGCCTCCGCGATGAACTCGTCGCGCGTGACGCCGACGAGCGCCGTCGTCGCGGCCGCCGCGGCGGCCCCGTCACCCGCGACGAGCGCGTGCCCGACGGCCTCGTGGCGGAGTGCTGCCTCGCGCGTCCAGCGCGTGATGGTGTCGCGCGACTCCGACGTGCGGGTGCGCAGCAGCGCCTCGACGGTGCCGGCGAAGTGCGCGAAGACGGCGTTGCCGGAGCCGGTGAGCAGGGCGCGGTGGAAGCGGACGTCGGCCTCGAGGTACGCGCGGCTGTCCTCGCGCGCGCAGGCGGCGAGCATGTCCTGCGCGGCGCCGAGGACTGCGGACGCCCCGGAGCCGCCGGCGGTGAGCGACGCTGCGACGGGTTCGACGCCGAGCCGCAGTTCGAGGAGTTCCCGCTGCTGCACGAAGTAGGCGGGCGAGGCGCCACGCCACCGGATGACCGTCGGGGCGAGCAGTTCCCACGACCCGATGCCGAGCACCTGCGTGCCGACGCGCTGCCGGGGCTCGACGAGTCCGAGCGACTGCAGGACGCGGAGCGCCTCGCGCACGACCGACCGGGACACGCCGAACTCGTCCGCCACGAGCTCGGGGCGGACCACCGTGCCGGGGTCGAGCGCACCGTCGACGATGCGCTGCCCGAGGGTGTCGAGCACGTGGGCGTGGAGTCCGCGGGCTGGGGGCATCGTTCCTCCGTGCAGTACGGGTCGCGCGATCGGCGTGACGTCGGTCCCATCGAAACGGCAGACTGCGTCCGAGGGCGGATGGCGCGCGGCGGATCGTCGTATAGTCTGATTAATCAGATTATTGAGAGTCGGTGCGCGAAGCGCCAGCCGCCCCTCGACACGAAGGCGACGGAGCCGCGCGGCAGCGGCTCCAGGAAGGGGCACCGATGCCTCACGCTCCAGTCCACCTGCTCGCCCACCCCGTGGGCACGGTCCTCGCGGCCGAGGGCGGCGGCACCGAGACGGTCGACCCGTCCGGGCCGATCCCGCAGCTGATCATCGCGGCCCTCGTCGGCATCGTCGTGATCATCGCGCTCATCACCTGGCTCAAGGTGCACCCGTTCATCGCGCTCGTGATCGGAGCCCTGGGCGTCGGCATCGGTGCGGGGCTCGCGCCGGACAAGGCCGTCGTGAGCTTCGGCAACGGCTTCGGTGCGACGATGACGAGCGTCGGCATCCTGGTCGGGCTCGGGTCGATGTTCGGCAAGATGCTCGTCGACTCCGGCGCCGCCGACCGCGTGGTCGACACCCTGGTGCGCAGGTCGTCGAAGGCCGCGCTGCCGTGGACGATGGCCCTGATCGGTGCGCTGATCGGCCTGCCGATGTTCTTCGAGGTCGGCCTCGTGCTCCTCATCCCGATCATCGTGCTCGTCGCGAAGCGCAGCTCCGTGCCGATCATGAAGATCGCCGTGCCCGCCCTGGTCGGCCTGTCGACGATGCACGCGTTCGTCCCGCCGCACCCCGGCCCGCTCGTCGCGATCTCGACCGTCGGCGCGAACCTCGGCACCACGCTCGCCTTCGGCATCGTGCTGGCGATCCCGGTCATCATCCTGGCCGGTCCGGTGTTCGCCCAGTTCGCGGCCCGCTGGGTCGACATCCCCGCGCCCGACATGTTCGGGTCGCGTGGGTCGGACTCCGGGTCGGCGTCCGGTCCGCAGGACCCCGCTTCGGGCGGACGGGAGGCCCGGCG
Organism: Curtobacterium sp. PhB137; assembly: GCF_003814955.1. Lineage (NCBI taxonomy): Bacteria > Bacillati > Actinomycetota > Actinomycetes > Micrococcales > Microbacteriaceae > Curtobacterium > Curtobacterium sp. PhB137. Next base: position 164,120 of record NZ_RKQO01000005.1, read on the forward strand.
CGGCCCCGCCACGCAGGACACCGCGTCCCTTCCCAACGGCAAGAGCGACTTCACGCGCGTCATCAGCGAGCCCCGCAGCCCGTCGTTCACCGTCGCGCTCATCGGCATCCTGCTGCCCGTCGTCCTCATGCTCGCCCAGGCCGTCCGCGAGGCCACGATGCCCGACGCCGCTGGCTCGTGGGTGAGCCTGCTCGACTTCCTCGGGTCGCCGATGATCGCGATCGGCATCGCCGCGATCTACGCGATGGTCTTCTTCGCGATCGGCGGCGGCATGGACCGGTCCGCCGTGGCGAAGTCGCTCGAGAGCGCGCTGCCCCCGGTCGCCGGGGTACTGCTCATCGTCGGTGCCGGCGGTGGGTTCAAGCAGGTGCTCATCGACACGGGCATCGGCGGGGTGATCGCCGACGCCGTGAAGGACTCCGGCGTCTCGGTGCTCCTCGTCGCCTGGGTCGTGTCGGCCCTGGTGCGTGTCGCCACCGGGTCGGCCACGGTCGCCACCGTGACCGCGGCGGGCATCATGGCCCCGATCGCCGCCGACCTGTCCACGCCGATGACCTCGCTGCTCGTGCTGGCGATCGGTGCGGGCTCGGTGTTCCTGTCGCACGTCAACGACGCCGGGTTCTGGCTCGTCAAGGGCTACCTCAACACCACCGTGGGACAGACCTTCAAGACGTGGACGGTGCTCGAGTGCCTCATCTCGGTGCTCGGTCTGCTCGGGGTGCTGCTGGCCGGGGTGTTCATCCGATGAGCAGCGACTCCGCTCTGGATGCGCGTGTCCTGGTCGTCATGGGGGTCTCCGGTTCCGGCAAGTCGACCGTCGCCGCGATGGTCGCCGAGCAGCTCGGGTGGGACTTCGCCGAGGGCGACGCCATGCACCCGCAGGCCAACGTCGACAAGATGCACGCCGGCACACCGCTCACCGACGAGGACCGCTGGCCGTGGCTCGACGTCGTCGCCGGCTGGATCCGCGGGCACCTCGACGCCGGCACGCACGGTGTCGTGACCTGCTCGGCGCTGAAGCGGTCGTACCGCGACGTGCTGCGGGCGCCCGGCGTGGTGTTCGTGCACGTGGCCGGTGACGGCGCGCTGATCGAACAGCGCATGTCGCAGCGGTCTGGCCACTTCATGCCGACGTCGCTGCTGCAGTCCCAGCTCGCGACGCTCGAGCCGCCGCAGGACGACGAGGCGCACCTGACGATCGCGGCCGACCGCACTCCGGAGGAGGAGAGCGCCGAGGTCGTCGAGCGGCTCGGGCTCGGCGGCGGCCGCTAGCTAGCTAGCTGCCTCGGAGTCCGAGTCGGAGTCGGAGTCGGATCCGGTGTCGGCTCGGCTGGCCTCGGCCACCAGTCGCGCTGCAGCGGCGGCGAGCTGTGCGTTCGACGTCACCGCCGTGCCGTCCTCGAGCACGCTCGTGTCCTCGAGCCCGGTGCGGATCGCGTGGCCCCGCGCGAGGGCGCGGCGGCTCACCTGCCACGAGGCTGCGCCGATGCCGTGGTGCAACTGGGGGAGCCGGACCCCCGCGGCGGCGACGATCGACTCCATCTCGGCGTCGAGCGCGAGCGCGTCGTCGGCGTCGTCCACGAGCGGCTCGACGACGAGGCGGACGAACCGGTCGTGGCCGCCCTTCCGGACGAACCGCTCGGCGTCGTCGGTGCTCAGCACGCACGCCTCGACCCCGACGCCGCGTCGCGCGAGGAGATCGGTCACGTCGTCGATCCCGTCCTCGCCCTGGTTCGCGGCGATCAGGTCGGGCAGCTCCGTCCACGTGGACACGAGGTCGAGTCGTTCGCGGGGGTCGGGCACGATCGCGGCGAAGGTCGTGACGTTGAGCGGGATCCCCGGGCACGCCGCCCGCACGGCGCGGAGCATCCGGCCGACCGGTCCGGCGGCGAGCGACTCGGCGCCGTCGTCGTCGAAGGCGTGCAGGTGGAGGAGCGTCGCGCCCGCCGCCACACACGCTGCCGCGTCACGAGCGATCTCGTCCGGTGTGCGCGGCATCGCCGGGTGGGTGGTGTCGCCGTTCAGGGCGAGTTGCAGGTCGGGCACGTGGTCGCTCCTCAGGTGAACCGGATCGGGGTGCCGACGGGCAGGGCGGCGAGGGTGCGGGTCATCTCCGCCGAGATCCGCACGCACCCGTGCGAACTGCCGGTCGGGTCGGGGTAGTAGTGCAGCGCCGTCAGTGCCGCGTTGCCGCCGTACGACGGGATCCGCGACGAGTGCGCCCCGGTCAGGATGATCGGGTTGCCCTGCGTGTAGGTCACGCGGGTGTCCACGTACGCCGCTTCGACGTAGGTGGCGGTGTCGGACGGTGTGGGGTCCTCGGTGGTGCCGAGCCGGGCCGCCTCGGTCGCGGTGACCTGGCCGCTCCGGGTGACGACGGAGACCGTGCTCCGGGCGACGTCGACGCGGATCATCCGGTCGGTGTCGGCGACCGTGAAGTCGGCGGCCCGTGCCCAGGCGAACGTGGCGCTCGGCGCCTCCGGGTCGCCGCCGACGCCCGGGGTGCGGTTCCGGGCCGGGGTCGAGACGAGGAGCATGCCGCCGTCGACGCCGGGCGACCGGCCCCAGACAGCGGTGGCGGCGGGCAGGTCGATCGTTGACACCAGGTGCGACAGCGTGGCCACCGGGCGGGCGCGGCTGGACGGGCTGGCGTACAGGGCCACGAGGTCGTGCCGCGGGGTGGCGATCTGCCAGGTGTCCGCGGGGCGGACGTCCCGGCCGTCGAGCAGTTCGGGGACGACGCCGTCGTGGAACGCCGACGGCAGGGCGGCGAGGGTGGCGGCCGACGGCGCTCGGGGGACGGCCGCGAGCGTCGGGGTGGGGGTCGGCGTCGGCGTCGCGGTCGGGGTGGCCCGTGCGACGTGGGTCGGGTCGGTGTCCGGACGGTCGGCTGTCACCCCGACGACGACGGCGGCCGCGACGGCGAGCGCCGCTGCACCCCCGACCACGGCGATCCAGCCCCTGCGTCGCATCGGCATCCCCCTGTGCTCCTGGTCCAGCGTGCGCTCGTCGTCTGGGTGTGTGCTCCTGGTGTCGTCAGCGTTCGGTGACCCGGCCGGCGTCGACGTGCCACTGCCGGTCGAGGCGGACGGTCTCCAGCATGCGCCGGTCGTGCGTGACGAGCAGCAGGGTGCCGTCGTACGACTCCAGCGCCTGTTCGAGCTGCTCGATGGCCACCAGGTCGAGGTGGTTCGTCGGTTCGTCGAGCACGAGCACGTTCACCCCGCGGGCCTGCAGCAGCGCCAGTCCGGCGCGGGTCCGTTCGCCGGGGGAGAGCGCCGACGCGGGCCGTCCGACGTGGTCGGCCTTCAACCCGAACTTCGCGAGCAGCGTCCGGACGTCGGCAGTGGTGTACTCGGGCACGATCGCCTCGAACGCCGCGGCGAGCGACTGGTCGCCGGTGAAGGCCGCACGGGCCTGGTCGACCTCGCCGACGGCGACGCTCGACCCGAGCGAGGCGGTGCCGGTCGTCGGCGCCTGCTTGCCGAGCAGTGCCCGGAGCAGCGTTGACTTGCCGGCGCCGTTCGGTCCGGTGATGCCGATGCGGTCGCCGCCGTCGACCTGCAACGACACCGGGCCGAGCGTGAAGTCGCCCTGCGTGAAGGTGGCGTCGGACAGGGTGGCCACGACGGCCGAGGACCGGGGCGCGCTGCCGATCGTGAACTCGAGCTGCCACTCCTTGCGGGGTTCCTCGACCTCGTCGAGCCGCGCGATGCGGGACTCCATCTGGCGGACCTTCTGCGCCTGCTTCTCGCTCGACTCCGAGGCGGCCTTGCGCCGGATCTTGTCGTTGTCCGGGGCCTTCTTCATGGCGTTGCGCACGCCCTGGCTCGACCACTCGCGCTGTGTGCGGGCGCGGGAGACCAGGTCGGCCTTGGTGGAGGCGTAGTCCTCGTACGCGTCGCGCTTGTGCTGCCGGGCGATCTCGCGCTCCTCGAGGAACGAGTCGTAGCCGCCGCCGAACAGCCGGTTGGACGACTGCGCCAGGTCGAGCTCGAGCACGCTCGTCACCGACCGTGCCAGGAACTCCCGGTCGTGGCTGACGAGCACGACCCCGCCGCGGAGGCCCCGGACGAACCCCTCGAGCCGGTCCAGCCCGTCGAGGTCGAGGTCGTTGGTGGGCTCGTCGAGCAGGACGATGTCGAACCGCGACAGCAGGAGCGCCGCCAGCCCGACCCGAGCGGCCTGCCCACCGGACAGCGCGGTCATGAGCGAGTCCGGCCCGACGCCGTCGTCATCGGTTCCGGTCTCGAGGCCGAGGTCGGCCAGGACGGCGGGGATCCTGTCCTCCAGATCAGCGGCGCCCGCGGCGAGCCAGCGGTCGAGCGCCGTCGAGTAGCGGTCCGCGGCAGCGTCGCCGGCGTCCGGGTCGCCGAGCGCGGCAGCCGCGGCGTCCATGGCCTCGGTCGCCTCGGCCGAGCCGGTCCGTCGGGCGATGTACGCGGCGACGGTCTCGCCCGTGATCCGCTCGTGCTCCTGGGGGAGCCAGCCGACGAACGCGTCGGTCGGCGCGAGCGACACCGTGCCCGCCAGGGGCTCGTCGACACCTGCCAGCAGTCGGAGCAGGGTGGACTTGCCGGCACCGTTCACGCCGACGACGCCGATCACGTCGCCCGGTGCCACCGTGAGGTCGAGGGAGTCGAACAGCGTGCGAGCGGCGTACCCGCCGGACAGGCCCTTGGCGACGAGCGTGGCGGTCATGCGCCAATCGTCCCACGCGGCGGCGCGCGCACGGCACCGCCCTCGGAGCGCCCGGTGCTCCGGGTGCAGCACACTGGACGGATGGCATCCTGCGTCTTCTGCGCGATCATCGCCGGCGACGAACCGGCCGTGTGGGTCGAGCGCGAGGACCACGCCGTCGCGTTCGCGCCGCTGCCCGGGTCCGCGCTCGCACCCGGGCACACCCTCGTCGCACCGGTCGAGCACGCCGACGACCTGCTCGGTGCCGCCCCGGTGGCACTGGCCGCCACCGTCGCGCTCGCGCAGCGTGTCGCACGGGCGATGCGGGGCGCACTCGGCGCCACCGGCACCGTCGTGCTGCAGGCCTCCGGCGCCGATGCCGGGCAGAGCGTGCGGCACCTGCACTTCCACGTCGTGCCGTGCTGGCCGGACGACGGCACGACGCACTGGCCGGAGCCGCCCTCGGCACACGTCGTCGACGGTGACCCGCACGCACTCCTCGCCGAGATGTTCGAGTAGCCGATCCCGGGCAGCGGTGCGCGGAACGGAGTGGAGTGGGCGCTGCACCGTCACCCGTCCCACCGACACCTCCAGGAGCACACCATGACCACGAAGATCACCCTGATCATCGACAACCCGGCCGACCCGTCGGCGTTCGAGCAGTCCTACGTGGAGCTCGAGGCACTCGCCGCGAAGCTGCCCGGCCTGCAGCGGCTCGAGGCGGCGAAGGTCTGGCCGAAGGAGGACGGCACGCCCACACCGGCGCACCGCACCCTCGACCTGTACTTCGCCTCGTACGGGGATGCCTCCGACGCGGTGGCGACCACCGAGGCCGGGGCGTTCTTCCAGCAGCTCGGCGGCACCGGCGCCACGTTCACCGGCCTGTTCTCCGACATCGAGCACGAGTAGCACCGAGCCGGGCCGGGCCTGGCCGGGCGCCGGGCCCGGGTCTCGGGCTCAGCGACATTCCTCGGGCCCCACGCCGCGAAGAGTGTCGCTCAGCGCGAATCTCGGCCCGGCAGGCCCGGCAGGCCCGGCACCGGCAGGGGCGCCAACAGCCCCGCGCCGACGGGCAGCACACCCGCGCGGTACTCGAGCACGTCGGCATCGCCGACGGTCACCGTCGCCGTGCCGAAGCGCCATGCCCGGTTGAACAGGTACACCCCGATCACGGTCCGGCCGTCGTCGGCCACGGCCCACGTGCCGGTGCCCCACTGCGCCGGGTGCCCGACCCCGTCGATCGTGACGGTCGGGCGGGCGAACCAGGTGAGCAGGGGGCGAGCGAGCCGGAGCTCGATCCGGCGCTTCGTCGTGCCGGAGGGGAGAGTCGTGTCCACCTCCGCAGGATACGTGGACTCCGCACCTGTGCCCGCCGCACCCCCGCACCCGTAGCGTGGCCGCCATGACCACCACCGTCCTCGTCGCCGGCGCCACTGGAGACCTCGGCGGACGCATCGTCCGCGAGCTCCTGCAGCACGACACCCGCGTCCGCGTCCTCACCCGCCCGTCCAGCACCGGCGCCCAGCGGCAGTTCGCCGACGACGACCGCATCGACGTCGTCACCGCGGACTACACGGACGCACCGGCGCTGGTCACGGCGCTCGCCGGGGTCGACGTCGTCGTGTCCACGGTCAGCGGCACCCGCGCCGTGATCGTGGACGCCCAGCGCGCCCTGCTCGACGCCGCGGTCCAGGCCGGCGTCCCGCGGTTCATCCCCTCGGACTACGCCGCCGACTACCGTTCGATCACGCCCGGCTCGAACCGGAACTTCGAGCTCCGCCGCGAGTTCGCCGCCGCCCTCGACGCTGCGCCGATCCGTGCGACCTCGGTGCTGAACGGGGCGTTCACGGACATGCTCACCGGTCAGGCGCCGCTGATCCTGTTCGACCGCCAGCGGGTGCTCTACTGGTCGTCGGCCGACCAGGTCCTCGACTTCACCACGAAGGACGACGTCGCGCGCGTGACGGCGCTCGTCGCAGTCGACGCGGACGCACCCCGTGTGGTCGAGGTCGCCGGTGACCGCGTGACGGCACGGTCGATCGCCGACACGATGTCCCGACTGACCGGCACCCCGTTCCGGCTGCAGTGGGCGGGGACGACCGGCACGCTGTCGGCGATGGCACGGATCGGCCGTCGGCTGTCGAAGGACGACGCCGAACCGTTCCCGGCCTGGCAGGGCATGCAGTACTTCGTGAGCATGTTCAGCGGCGAGGCGGAGCTCCACCACGTCGACGACGACCGCTTCGGTCCGCACGGGTGGACGAGCGTCCGCGACGTGCTCGCCGCCCACCTGGGCGTCTGATGGTCTGACCGGGAGGCCCGCCCCGCGTCGCGCAGGACGGCCGGCGGTCCGCCGCCGTGGCCGTCACGGGCACGCGCCGGCCGGGTCCTGCGCTGACGGTCAGGCGCCGCGGACGGCCCTGACGATCTCCTGCCGTGCTGCTCGTCCGCTGCGCGTCGGCAGCAGGGGGAACACGTGCAGGGCGCCGGGGCGCTCGCGCAGCGTGACGCCCACGCCCGCGGCCCGGGCGGCCGCGACGAGCAGGTGCGCGTCGGGGTTCAGCACGTCGTGGGTCCCGGTGTGGAGGAGCATCGGGCCGAGGCCGTGGAACGAACCGGCCAGGGGACTGACGACCGGGTCGTCGATCGACAGGCCGTCGGCCCACAGGTGACCGAGGACACGGCCCCCGTCGCGACCGAGCCACGGGTCGCTCGGTTGGACCTGGGGGATGCGCGGGTTCGAGAAGCCGAGGTCGAGCGCCGGTGACACCAGGACGGTCCGGAGCGTCCGGACGCCCTGGTCGCGCAAGGTCTGGGCGACGGAGAGCGCGATCTGCCCACCGGCGGAGTCGCCGGCGAGCTGCACCCGTCCGCGCCGGTCGATGACGCGGCGTGCGACGTCGAGGACCAGGTCGTGCGCCTGCCGTGCGTTGCCGTCCGGCAGGAGTCGGTAGATCGGGACGGTCACGGTGGCGCGCGCCTCGGCGGCGAGCTGGGCGATGAGCGCCCAGTGCTGCGGGGCGATCTCGTGGACCCACCCGCCGCCGTGCACGTACACGACGTCGCGGAGCGGTGGCTGGCGGCTCGGCGTCACGGTGTACACCGGGGTGCCGCCCTGCCGGTGGACGTCGACGCGCACGTCGGGCCGGAGGCGCTTCGGTGGTCCGAACGGCTCGGGGCGGAGGGCCTGTCGGCGGACCGCTCGGTGCGCTCCCGCTTCGGTGATGAACGGCGCGTTCGCGTGCGTGGCCCGCAGGAACAGCGGGACCGCGGCTTCGGGGACGATCACGCTGTACCTCCTGTGTCGTCGGTGTCGTCGGCACCGTCGGGCTCGCGCGCCGGCTCGCTGAGTCCGAGGAGTGCGCCCCGCACCGCGGCGACGCGGATGGTCGCGGCGTCGTCGTAGAGCACCGTCTGGCTGACCGCGCCGACGTGCGCGGCGACGACCGCCCGGGTGAAGACGTCCGGGGCGACGGTCAGTCGCCGGCCCTGTGCCGTGACCGACTCGACGAGCAGCGGTTCGAGTGCCGCGTGGAAGGCGTCGGTGTGCGCTCGGAGCAGTGCCCGGAGCTCGGGTTCGTGTCGCGCCCGGGACAGCAGGACCGAGCGGATCGCGTACCACTTGCCCTCGGGGGGCAGGCCGCCGAGGACCCCGGAGACGATCGCGTCGACGGACTGCGGGTCGGTCGTGCCGAGCGCGGCCCGGAAGCCGTCCTCGAGCCGCTCGACGACCACGGCTTCCTGCGCTTCGTACACCGCGAAGAAGAGCTCGTCGGTCGTCGCGAAGTTCGAGTAGAAGGCGCCGCGCGTGAACCCCGCACGCGCGACGATCGCCTCGACGCTGGCCGAGGCCGAGCCGGTCTCGTCGAACAGCGCCTCGGCCGCGCGGACGAGCTCCGCGCGGGTGCTGCTGCGCCGCCGGGTGGGGCGGGCGGGTGCGGCGGTGTCGTCGCTCACTCGTGGGGACATCGGCTCATCCTAGGAGGCGTCGTCCGACCGGCGCGGGTCGGCCAGGTAGTCGTGCACGGACCGCACCGGCGCGAGCGTCAGGTCGGTCAGGACGTGCGAGGCGCTGATGACCTCGAGCACCGGCAGGTCGGCCATCGGCGCGAGGGCGTGCTCGAACAGCTGCAGGCGGGCGGGCCCGGTCCAGGCCCCCTTCACGACGATGTCGGTGATCTCGGTCCGCACGAGATCGGCGGCGCGCAGCCCCAGGGTCGTCACGTCGGGGACGAGCTTCACCATCCAGGTCGGCACCGTGATCTGCGCCGCGGCCTCGACCGGGTCCATCGGTTCCCACTGGTACGCCATGGTCGCCGTCGCCACGCGCTCGGCACCGCGGTCGAGCGTGCCGACGAGGGCGCCCTGGTCGACGCGCAACCCCGGGGTCCCGAGCACCTTCGGGTAGGCGCTCAGTTCGCGACCGGCGAGCGTCGCCGCGGAGTTGTCGAGGTACATGGCGTGCAGGTACTCGCCGACCTCGCCGTCGTGGGTGACCTGGATCGCCTGACCGGACTCGACGTAGGGGCCGTAGCCGTCGACGTCACCCATCTTCATGACCTCGAACCGGACCAGCGGCGCGTCGACCTGCAGCGGCTCCGGCACGACGGCGCGGAGGGCGTCGGGGTCGGTCCGGTACACGACGTTGAAGTACTCGCGATCGGTGAAGCGCGTCGGGCGCAGCGGGTAGACCGGCCCGGTGAGGGGGGTGGTGGCGTGGCGGAGGACGTCCGAGGCCTGCATGGGAACTCCTTGTCGAGTTGCGATACGTTCCGTACTGAGTACGTTGTGTATCGAACGTACACCCGAGAACGAAGGACACCATGGGCTTCTCCCTGCCGACCGACATCCGCAACCGACCCGTCACCGTGATCGGCGGTGGGACCCTCGGTCGTCGCATCGCCCTGGTGTTCGCCAGCGCCGGCGGCGAGTCCCGCGTGTACGACCTCGCCGAGCCGGTCCGCACGGCCGCCGTCGAGTACGTCGAGCGCGAGCTCCCGGCGCTCGCCGCGGCGCGGGACGGGGGCGCGGTCGGCACCGTCCGCGCGTTCGACGACCTGGACGAGGCCGTCGCCGGTGCGTGGCTCGTCGTCGAGGCGATCCCGGAGCGCCTCGACCTCAAGACGACGGTGTTCGGGCAGCTCGACCGCGCCGTCGGGGCGGACACGATCCTGGCGAGCAACTCGTCGTCGTACGCGAGCCGACTCGTGATCGACGAGGTCGAGCACCCCGAGCGCGTGCTGAACATGCACTTCTACATGCCGCCTACGCAGAACGCCGTCGACCTGATGAGCGACGGGGAGACCGACCTCGCGGTCATCGACCTGCTGCTCGAGGTCCTGCCGACCTACGGCGTCCGGCCGTTCGTCGCCCGCAAGGAGTCGACCGGGTTCATCTTCAACCGCATCTGGGCGGCCATCAAGCGCGAGTCCCTGGCCGTCGTCGCCGACGGGGTCTCCACGCCGGAGGACGTCGACGCCATGTTCGCGGTGAACACCGGTTCGCCCGCGGGGCCGTTCCGGATGATGGACCAGGTGGGGCTCGACGTCGTCCTGGACATCGAGGAGCACTATGCGGCGGAGGACCCGCACCTGCCCGAGGGCCCACGGCAGCTGCTCCGGCAGTACGTCGACGCGGTGCACCTGGGCGTGAAGACCGGCCGCGGCTTCTACGCGTACGACCAGCACTGACGTACGACCAGCACTGACGCACGACCGGCACCGTCGCCGCCTAGGCTCGGGAACCGTGTTCGAACTCCACCACCTCGCCGCGCAGGAACTCTGGGACTGGATCCGCCGGGGGGAGGCGACCGCGCTCGAGGTGACGGAGCACTACCTCGCCCGCATCGAGCGCCTCGACCCGGCCCTCGGTGCGTTCGTGACGGTCACGGCGGACGCCGCGCGCACGAGAGCCGACCGTCTCGGGCACCTGGTGCCGACGTCCAGACCGTTGTGGGGCCTCCCGTCCGCCGACAAGGACCTGTACGACCGCGCCGGGGTCCCCACGCGCTCCGGCACCGCGAGTCTGCCGGAGCGCCCTGCCGGGGCCGACCACCCGCTCGTCGCGGCGCTCGACGCCGCCGGCACGGTGAGCCTCGGCAAGACGGCGTCGCCGGAGTTCGGGATGTCCTCGTCGTCGGAGACGCGGTTCGGCGTGACGCGGAACCCCTACGACACGACCCGCGCGCCCGGGGGGTCGTCGAGCGGAGCGGCGGTCGCTGTGGCGGCCGGGCTGCTTCCTGCGGCCGTCGGGTCCGACGGCGGGGGATCGGTCCGGATCCCGGCCGCCGCGACCGGACTCGTCGGCCTGAAGCCGAGCCGCGGGCGGGTGCCGGCGATGCCCGGTCGCTCCGGTGTCGGCGGGCTCTCCGTCGCCGGGCCGCTGACCCGGTCCGTCGCGGACGCAGGGATGCTGCTCGACGCCCTCGTCGCGCCGACCGGCCTGCCGGAACCGTCGCCGTACGCCCTGGTCACGCCGTCCCGCGGTGACGGTCCGTTCACCGCGGCGGCCGTCCGCGGTGAGGGACGCTTCGTCGTCGGGCTGCTCGACGGTTCACCGTGGGACGACACCGTCGACGTCGTGGTCGACCCCGCGGCGCGCGCCGCCGTCGAGACCGCTGTGCGGGTGCTCGGCGAACTGGGGCACGGCGTCGAGGACGTGCAGATGCCGCAGGCGCCGTACGCCGACGCGTTCCGGGTGGCGTGGGAGAGCTCCGCGGCGCGGCTGCCGATGGTCCCCGGCATCGACCTGACCGCGCTCACGCCGCTGGTGGCGTGGCTCGTGGAGCGAGGACGGCGGCTCACCGGCACGCAGGTGCTCGACGCGATGACGGCGCTCGACACGTTCTCGGCGACGCTGATCGGTGCGTTCGACCGGTTCGACGCCGTCCTGTCACCGACCCTCGCACTGACCCCGCGGCCGCTCGGCTGGTACGGCGACGACCCGGATGAGGACTTCCGCCGCCAGTGCGCGTACTCGCCGTGGACCTCGATGGCGAACGTCGCCGGGTTGCCGGCGATCACCCTGCCGGTCTGGGTCACCGCCGACGACCACCCGGACGGCGGCGGCCTGCCGATGGGCGTCCAGTTGATCGGGCGACCCGGGGGCGAGCGGGTGCTGCTCGCGATCGGGGCCCAGCTCGAGCGGCGGCTGCGGTGGCAGCGGCGGCACCCGGCTGCCTGGACCGCCTGACCGCGTGGGGGAGACCGATGCGGAACGACACCATCGTCGTCGTACGACGTCGATGATGTCGATCCGAGTCGGCCAGACCCGCCGCCGCCCGGGCTAGCTCTGCTTCTCGATCGCCTCGGAGTACTCGCGGCGCATCTTGTCCCCGGCGGCCGACACCCACGTCGCCCGTGCGGCCTTCACCTTCGCAAGGTTCGTCCGCCCGAGCACGTAGTCGTTGCACACGCTGTTGAACGCGGTGCTCGCCGACGCCGTCGCCGCGGCCGAGGGGGAGTAGAAGCCGTCCACCGGGTTCTTCACGAGCATGTCCTGCGTCTTGGTCTGGTACTGGTGCGACTGCCGCAGCTGCTCGTCGATGCGGACCGCGGTGTTCAGCACCTGCGGGCCGGCGCCGAGTCGGTACAGCGCGCTGGCGTTGATGGTCTGCTCGCCGGCCTTCGTCAGCGTCGCGTCCGGGCCGCTGCCGGTGTGGTGGACGCCCTTCTCGCCGTGGGTCAGCGTGAACGCCTCCTTCGACCCGAACGGTGCGGAGAGGTAGTCGATGAGCCGGAGCTGGGCCCTGATGCGTTCGGGCGTCGTCTTCTTCAGGGCGGCGAACGAGAAGCTCGACGTGCCCTGGTAGTTCGCACCGGGGCCACCCGTCGCTCCGAAGGGCACGATGCCGCCCGTGACGATCCCCTTCGGCATCGACACGTCGAGCAGTGCGGAGATGCCGTCGAGGTGCATGAGCACGGTGCCGTTGTTGATGTACGTCTTCGCCTTCGCGCTCTCGAGGCTCGGGGTGTCCGGGTGGAAGACGCCGAGGTTCCAGAGCTTCTTGACGTAGGCGAGGGTCTCGAGCCACGCGTCGGTCTCGTTCTTGTGGGTGAGTTCGCCGCCCTTCGACATCGCCCACTGGTTCGGCACGCCGAAGGTGGCACCGATGAAGTCGTACGCCCAGTCGACGCCGCTCGCCCCGCCCTGGCCGGCGATCGCGTACCGGCCGGCCTTGGCGTCGGTGACGGCCGTGCACAGCTCGGTGAACTCGTCCTTGTCCTTCGGGGCCGGTGCTGCGCCCGTCAGCTGCTCGATGAGGTCGGGGCGGCAGATCATCACCGACCCGAACGGCGGCCGGTGCTCGGGGACGCCGTAGATCTTCCCGTTGATGCGGGCGCTCCGCCACGACGCGGTGGGGATGTTCGCCAGGTTCGGGTAGTCCGTGACGGCGTCGCCGGAGAGGTGCTCCGACAGGTCCGCGAACTTCGCGTCGAGCAGCTGCGGGAACCGTGGTGGCATCGCGAACGTCAGGAACTCGACGATGCCCGGGATGTCGTTGCCGGCGGTCATCGTCGCGAACTTCGCGGCGAACGAGTCGCCGGGCACGAACGTCAGGTCGTACTCGGTGTCCGTCAGGCCGCCGACGTAGTCGAGGAACGAGTTCTGCGCCGGCGGCGGCGCCGCGTAGGTCACGACGAACCCGGTGGTCTTCTCGCCGTCGCCGACCTTGCCGGTGACCGAGGTGAAGAGCTCGCTGTCCTGCGGGTACGAGTAGTACACGGGCTGGACGACGCCGTTGCCGGGCAGGTCGGGCTTCGGCCCCTTGGTGATGGGGACGTAGGTCGGCAGCGCGGCCACCTGGTCCGAGATGGTCGCGGCGTTGCCGCCGGTGGAGCACCCGGTCAGGCTGCCGGCAGCGCCGAGGGCGACGAGGCCGAAGGCGGCGCCGGAGATGAGGGTCCGGCGGCTGAGGCCGCCGGTCGTGGTGTCGGTCATGGCTTCTCCCTTGAAGCGTCGGGTGGCAGTGAGGTGGTGGGGCCGTGTCAGCCCTTGACGGCGCCCGTCAGGACGCCCTTGGTGAGGTGGCGCTGCACCAGGGGGTAGGCGGCGAGGATCGGGATGATCGCGATCATCACGACGGCCATCTGGATCGACTCCGCCGGCGGCTGCATCGAGGCGTCGGACCCGGCACCGGACACCAGGCTGGAGCCCTGCAGGACGTAGGTGCGCAGCACCAGCTGCAGCGTCCACTTCGTCGAGTCCGACAGGTAGAGCAGTGCGTTGAAGAACGCGTTCCAGTAGCCGACGGCGTAGAACAGGCCGACGACGGCGATCACCGCGCGGGACAGCGGCAGGACGAGCTGCCACAGGATGCGGAACTCGCCGGCGCCGTCGATCTTCGCGCTGTCGATGAGCTCCTGCGGGATGCTCATCATGAAGCCGCGGACGACCACCATGTTGAACACGCTGAACGCGCTCGGCAGGATCAGCGCCCAGTAGTTGTCGAGGAGTCCGAGCTGCTTCACCATCAGGTACAGCGGGATCATCCCCGGCGCGAACAGGAACGTGATGAGCACGAAGGTCAGCAGCGGCCGCTGGAACAGCGAGCCCTGTCGGCTGAGCGCCCACGCGGCGAGCACCGTCGACGCCAGGCTGATGACGGTGCCCACGACCGTGACGAGCAGCGTGACCACCACGGCGCGGGTGACGACCCCGCCGGACAGGATCTGCACGTACGCGGACAGGTCGAACGACCGCGGCCACACGACGTAGCCGCCGGCAGCGGTGACGTCCGCCTGGCTCGACACGCTCGTCGAGAAGACGATGAGGAACGGGAACAGCACGACGGCGAGGATCAGGACGATCGCGACGGCCTTGAGTGCGAGGACGACGGGTGTGGGTTTTCCGGCCCAGACCGGACGGGCGATGGTGCTCATGACCGTGAATACACTCCCTGCTCACCGAGCATGTGGGCGGCCTTGTTCGCCGCCATGATGAGGACGAACCCGACCAGGCCCTTGACCAGACCGACCGCGATGCCCGTGGACCAGTTCCCGTCGACGACGCCGTGGTAGTAGACGTAGGTGTCGAGGACCTCGGCGGCATCGGCCCCCACGGCGTTCCGTTGCAGGATGATCTGCTCGAACCCGACGGACAGGGCCTCGCCGAGCCGCAGGATCAGCAGGAGCACGATGATGGGACGGATGCCCGGCAGCGTGACGTGCCAGAACCGGCTCCACGCTCCCGACCCGTCGATCGCGGCCGCCTCGTACAGGTTGTCGTCGATCGCCGCGAGCGCCGCCAGGAAGATGATCGTGCCCCAGCCGGCGTCCTTCCAGATCACCTGCGACGTCAGCAACAGCTTGAACGTCTCCGGGTCGCTCATGATCCCGATCGTCCCCATGTCGAGCTGCCGCAGCGTGTGGTTCACCACACCGCCGGACCCCAGCGACTGCTGGAAGAAGCCCACGACGATCACCCACGACAGGAAGTGCGGCAGGTAGAGCACCGACTGCACCGTCGCCCGGAGCCACGGCCACACCAGCGAGTGGATGAGGATGGCCAGCGCGATCGGCACCGGGAAGAACAGGATGAGCTGCAGGAACGTGATCTCCAGCGTGTTCACCGTCGCCCGCCAGAACTCCGGGTCGGCGAACATCAGCTGGAAGTTCGTGAACCCGACCCACGGGCTCTGGGCGATCGGGATGTACGGCTGGTAGTCCATGAACGCGATGACGTTGCCGATCATCGGCACGTACACGAACAGCAGCAGCAGGACCACCGCCGGCGCCACCATGAGCAGCAGCGGGTAGTCGCGCCGCAGCCGAGCGAGGAACGGGACCTTCCGCGGGGCCGGGGCGCCACCGGACCGGGTGGTCCGTGGCTCGGTGGTCGGATCGACCAGCGTCGCGCTCATGTGGCTCCTTTGCTCACGTGGCTGGGGTTTCGTCATCCTGTGGCGTCCGTATGATGACGGTCAAGCCGCGGTATTCACCCGCACACGAATCGAACACTGGGAGCGACGATGCACCCGACCAGACGCCACGAACGGATCCTCGCCGAGCTCCGCGTGCACGGGACCCTGTCCGCCTCGGACTTCGCCGAGCGCGAGGGGATCTCGGCCATGACGGTCCGCCGCGACCTGTCCGAACTCGCCGACCGCGGCGTGCTCCGGCGCGTGCACGGCGGCGCCGTCTCCGTCGAGACCCTGCCCACCGCCGGCGCACCGCACCGACCCGCACCCCGACCCGACCGGGACACCACCGACGGCAGCGGCGCGCTCTTCACCCTCGGGCTCGTCGTCCCCGACCCCGGCTACTACTTCCCGAAGATCGTCGCCGGCGTCGCCGAACGCACCGAGGCCCTGGGCGGCCGCGTCGTGCTCGGCGTCTCCCGCTACGAGCCCGCCCGCGAACGCCAGCAGGTCGAACGCCTCATCGCCGCCGGCGTCGACGGACTGCTCGTCACCACCACCGTCGCCGACGCCTTCACCACCCTCGAGCTCCTCGACCACGCACCGATGCCCGTCGTCGTGGTCGAACGCTCCGTGGTCGAGGCCCCCGTCGGCTCCGCGCTCGAGTCCGTCCGCAGCGACCACGAGTCCGGCGCCGGCATCGCGGTCCGCCACCTCGCCGAACTCGGGCACCGCCGCATCGGCATGGCCGTGTTCGACACCCCGACCACCCCGCAGCTCCGCACCGGGTACGACCGCGCCGTCCGGCAACTCGGCCTCGACCCCGACGCCCCGGTCCAGGTCATCCCGGACGACCAGGGTGTGGGTGCCGCGACCAGGGCCTTCATCGAACGCTGCCTCGCCACCGGCACCACCGCCGTCTTCGTGCACTCCGACCAGTACGCCGTCGAGTTCGTCGAGACCGTCACCGAGATGGGCCTCTCGATCCCGGACGACCTGTCCGTGGTCGCCTACGACGACGAGGTCGCGGCGCTCGCCGGGGTGCCGCTCACCGCGGTCGCGCCCCCGAAGAACGACGTCGGCCGGTTCGCGGCGACGATGTGCTTCGAGCGCATCTCGGCGACGGCGCAGGTCGGCTTCGCCCGTCGGCACATGACCCTGGCGCCGACGTTGAGCGTGCGGGCGTCGACCGCGGCTGTCGTCCCCGGTCGGTGAGCGGCCGGCGCGCGATCCGCGCGATCCGCGCGCCCGTCGTGTTCACTTCGTGAGCGTTTGCGCCCCGCGGCTTGACTCCGCACACCGCCGAACGCTGGCATGGGGACGCCGTACCCCCGGAGAGGAACCGTCCGACGATGACGTCACGCCCCGTCACGCCCCGAGCGCAGCCCGCGCCCCGAGCGCAGCCCGCGCCCCGAGCGCAGCCCGCGCCCCCGGCGGCGCCCGTGCCCCCCGCCCCACGTGGCCACGCGCACCGCTCGCCCGTCCCCGTCGCCTTCGTGATGCCCGAGGCGACCTTCACCCGGGTGTTCGACCCCGGCGACCTCGCCGCCCTGCACGCCTCCGAGGCCGTCCGGCTGGTCGCCGACCGTCCGCTCGACCCGGACGACCCGTGCGACCTCCCGCTGCTCGCCGACGCCGAGGTGCTCGTCACCGGGTGGGGCAGCCCCGTGCTGTCCGCGGACCGTCTGGACCGGATGCCGCGGCTCCGCGCTGTCGTGCACTCCGCCGGGTCGGTCAAGCCGGTCGTCGACACCGACGTGTGGGCGCGACGGATCGCCGTGGCGTCGAGCGCCGCGGCGAACGCCGTCCCGGTCGCCGAGTTCACGGTCGCGGTGATCGTGCTCGCCGCCAAGCGGGCCTTCGCCAGCGCCGCCGCGCTGCGTTCGGACGAGACCCCGGTCGACGTCGAGGGCTCGTGGCCGGTCGTCGGCATGCACGGCGTGACCGTCGGTGTCGTCGGCGCCTCGCGCGTCGGGCGGGCCGTCATCGAACGGCTCCGTGACTACGACGTCCGCGTGCTCGTGAGCGACCCGTACCTGGACGACGACGAGGCCGCGCTGCTCGGCGTCACCGCCGTCGACCTCGGCACCCTCGCCGCCTCGAGCGACGTCGTCACCCTGCACGCGCCGCTGCTGCCGTCGACGCGGGGGCTCGTCGACCGTGCCGTGATCGGGCGGATGCGGCCGGGCACCACGCTCGTGAACACCGCGCGCGGGGCGATCGTCGACCAGGACGCCCTCGCCGACCGCCTGGACCGCGGCGACCTGGCCGCCGTCCTCGACGTCACCGAGCCGGAACGCCTGCCACCGGACGCCCGACTGCGGTCGACGCCGAACACCTTCATCACGCCGCACATCGCCGGGTCCCTGGGCAACGAGCTGCGTCGGCTCGCCGACAACGCGGTGCGCGAGACCATCGCGTTCGCGGCCACCGGCGCGTTCACCGACCCCATCGTCCCCGACGGCTTCGCCGTCCAGGCCTGAGGCCCGCCACCCGTCCACCACCGTCACCACCCGGAGACCCACCCCATGACCGTCACCGTCGACGCCCCGTCCTTCACCGACCGGTTCACCCCGGCAGCGCGCGCGGCGCTCCGTCCGCGCACGTGGCGACCCGCGCCTCCCGTCAGCGACCGCCCGGCGTGGGCGCACGTCGCGGACGCCGACCGGGAGGCCCTGCTTACGGTCGCGCACGACCGTCGCGCCGCCGCGGCGGTCACCTTCCCGACCCTCGCCCTGTGGGCGACGTACAGTCGCGACGGGAACCGCCAGCCGTACGAGCGGGCCCAGCGGAACCTGCTCGAGTCCGCCGCGACCGCGGCCCTGGCTCTCGGCGTGACCGGCGACGCCGAGTGGGCGGACGTGCTCGGCGACCAGGTCTGGCGGATCCTGGAGCTGCGCGCCTGGTGCCTGCCATCGCACTACGCGCTGCCCGAGGACGGCAGCCAGCCGTTCCTGCCCCTGCCCGGTCGGGACGTGCTCGACCTGTCGGACGCCTACGTCGGCGGCATGCTCGCGGCGATCGACGCGATCGCGGGGGAGCGCCTCGAGCAGGACCGCCCCGGCATCCGCGCGCACGTCCACCACGAGATCCGCCGCCGCGTGCTCGACCCGTGGGAGCAGGAGGTGTACTTCTGGCACGGGGTGGACGGGCCGCCGAACAACTGGGCGCCGTGGATCGTGTCGAACGTGCTCGTGTGCGCCGCCGTGGTCGAGCCCGACCGCGATCGCCTCGCCGCGACGATCGACCGCGCGCTCGTGATCCTCGACCGGTTCCGCGCCGGCTACGACGCCGACGGCAGCTGCGACGAGGGTGCCACGTACTGGTGGTGGGCCGGCGCGACCCTGTTCGAGGCCCTGGACCTGGTCGAGGAGCTCACCGGTGGCGCGTTCGACGGCTTCTCGGTCGAGCCGGTCGCCGCGATGGCCCGGTTCCCGATGGGCATGCAGATCGGTGCCGCGACGCAGGTCAACCACTCCGACGGCTCCCCGGCGCTGGCCGAGAACGCGAACTGGAACCTGCTCGCCCGCTTCGGGGAGCGCGTCGACGACGACCGGGTCGTGCGGCACGCCCGGTGGATGGGCCGGCAGCACGCGTTGCGGTTCGACGGGCAGCTCGCCGCGCTGTTCCGTCGGACGCTCGCCGAACTGCGGGACCCCTCGTGGACCGACGGCCCGGCCGAGCCCGGGATGCCCGCGTCGCTGTGGCTGCCCGGCACCGAGGTCGCCGTCGCCCGTGCCCACGACGGCGCGACGGACGGGTTCGTCCTCGCGGTGAAGGGCGGGCACAACGACGTCAGCCACAACCACAACGACGCCGGCGGGGTGATCGTCTCGCTCGACGGCGAACCGGTGCTCATCGACGTCGGGGTGGGCGTGTACCGCCGCGAGACGTTCATGCCGGAGCACCGCTACGGCATCTGGACGATGCGGAGTGCCTGGCACACCGTCCCGCTGCCGAACGGCGTCGAACAACACGAGGGTGCCGCGTTCCGCGCGACCGACACCGTGTTCGAGGACGACGGCGACGTCGCGTCGTGGTCCGCCGACCTGACCGCCGCGTACCCGGCGACCGGCGGACTGCGATCGCTCCACCGCACCGCGACGCTCGACCGGGCGGTGTCCCGTGACCGCGCCGCCGCACGCGTGGTCGTCCGCGACACCTGGACGTTCGCGGAGCCCGGCACGATGACCCTGGTGCTCATGACCCGCGACGAACCCGTGCCCGTCGACGGCGGGCTGCGCGTCGGCCCCGCCCACCTGTCCGTCGACACCGATCGGTTCGCGGTGCACGTCGAGCGGCGGGACGTCGACGACGCGAAGCTCGAGCGGGTCTGGGGCCCGGCGGTGCACCGTGTGCGGCTCGTCGCGCGGCACGCGTCCACCGACGGCGAGCACGCGCTCACCGTGACCCGGGCGACACCGTGAGCGCGGTCCTGCTCGGCGGCTCCGGACGCTGGACCGACCCGTGGCACCCCTTCGCCGAGACGAACGCGGCGGTCACGGCGCTCGCTGCGTCGGCAGGCGTCGAGCTCGAGCAACCGGAGGACGTCGACACCGCCCTGGCCGCCTGCGCGACCGGACCCCTGCCGGCGCTCGTCGTCGTCGACGTCGGGCTGCCCCGGGACGACCGCCCCGTCCCGCTCAGCGACGCCCGGGCCGGCTTCCACCGCCTGCTCGCGAGCGACGTGCCGCTGCTCGTGCTGCACGTCGCCGCGACGTCGTTCGCCGACGACCCGCACTGGGAGCGTGCCCTCGGCGGGGTGTGGGAGCGCGGCACGACGATGCACCCGCCGTTCGGGCCCGCGGCCGTCCGGGTGGTCGACGCGGCGCACCCGATCACCGCCGGCCTGCCGGACTTCACGGTGGAGGACGAGCGGTACACGCACCTGCGGGTCTCGCCCTCGGTGCGGGTCCTGCTCGACCACGAGCACGAGGAGGAGCGGCACCCGCTCGCCTGGGTGCACGAACGACCCGGCGGCGGCACCACCGTCTACGACGCGCTCGGCCACTCCGCCGCGTCGTTCGCGTCACCGGAGCACCGCGCGTTCCTGACGCGCGCCCTCGCGTTCCTCCTGTGCTGACGTTCCACTTGCGCTGACGGGGTGGGGGTGACCGCCTGGAGGCCCGGTGCCGGTCTCGTGGACCGGCACCGGGCCTCCAGGCAGTCGCGTCTCAGGCGATGGTGACGTCGCCGACGACCAGCCAGCCCGCCTGCTGCGTGCCCTGCGCACCGAGCTCGATGCCGGGGGCGTTGCCGGCGGTGGTGTCGACGATCGCGATGCCCCACCGGTACGCGCCAGCCGCGACGCCGGCCAGCGACGGACGGAACGCGTACGACGTCGGCGACCCCTTCAACCACGTCGACGGGTCGGACGCGCTGTCCACGAACGTCTTCGCGACGCTGCCGTCCGCACGGAGCAACGCGACGGCCGCCTTGTACTTGCCGTTCCACACCGGCAGGTTGTCGGGCAGGTAGCCCCAACCGGTGTTCGTCCACTCGTGCGTGACGTCGACCGTCGCGCCGGCGGACGCCGAACCGGGCACGACCACGCGCGACGGGTGCAGGCGGTAGCCGCCCTCGGCGTCGAACCGCTGCGTCAACGGGGAGGTCTGCGCCGCGAACCACGACAGGGCCTCGCCGTTCCGCAGGTCCATCATGTTCACGTGCGCCTCGACCGAGTCGTCGAACTCGCCCTGACGGACGTCGGCGGTCGTCACGTACCCGCGCGGGTCCTGCGTGACGTCGTGCTGGGCGGTGACCCACCCGCCCTCCATGATGATCGGCCGTTTGTACCGCCACTTCGCGGCCATCGACTTCTCCCAGTCCGCGTAGTACGTGGTCATGCCGAAGGCGTCGTGGCGCAGGACGTAGCCCTTCTCGTACGCACCGTCGAGCATCCGCTCGCTCTCGGGGTCCGGGGTGCCCCAGTCCTTCGGGCCCCCGATCATCCGGTGGTAGTTCAACGCCAGCGGCACCCGGGTGAAGTGCTCCTGGTACAGGTCGATGATCCAGTCGAACACCGGCTCGCGGTTCGCCGCGTCCTGGTACAGCATCGAGTGGCCCTCACCCCACTTGCCGAGCCCGTACCCGTCGATGAAGTCCGTCGTGGCCGGGTCGTCGTACTGCTCGCCGAAGGCCGCGACGAACGCGGCGTACTTCGCCTGGAACACCGGGTCGTCCGGGTACGGACTCCACACGGTCTTGCTGCCGGTCTGCGTCTCGTACCCGGCGGCCCCGGCGGCACGCACCCACGCGGGCGTGAAGTCCGACGACTTGTCGCGACTGTCCACCACGACGCGGAAGGCCAGCCGCAGCCCACGGCGACGGGCCTCGGCGAGGATGCCCGCGAACGCCGCGTTCGTGTCCCAGCCGTACACGCCCTCGGACGGCTCGAGGATCGTCCACGAGACCCGCATGTACATGACCGAGGCGTGGTCGGACACCGTGACCGTGGTGCCGTCGGGCAGTGGGACGTCGTCGTACTGCGTCCAGTAGTTCGCGGGCGGTGCCGACGAGCCGTACAGCGCCCAGCCGTTGAGCGGGTTCCGCAGGACCGTGGTGGTGTCGGCGGCGAACTCCCGCTCGACCGCGGCGGCGAGGTGCGGGCGACCGGGGTGGCCGGGGCCGGGGCCGGCGCGGCCGTGGGCGCTCGCCGGTGTGCTGCCGAGCACCCCGCTCGCTGCCGATGCGGTGGCGACGATGCCGAGTCCGAGTGCCGTGCGCCTGGTGATGTCGTGCGACTTGCTCATGCGTTCTCCCCTTCGAGAAGCGATCGGTGCAGGTCGATCGTCCCGGCGTCCCGCTCAGTGGGCAAGGAGTCCCGCCCAGTCGAACAGGAGTCGCACACCCCTCGCGACGCGGAACGACACGCACGATGTCGTACGACGTCCACGATGTCGTCGGTGCGCGCGTGCAACTGTTGCGGGCGACGTGGAATGACACTCCTGATGTCGTACGACGTCGATGTTGTCGTTCCGAGTCAGAGCCGCCCGCCCCGCCGCCCGCCGCTACGGCAGCGTCGGCGCAGCCTCCACGAGCGCCCGCGTCACCGGGTGCTCCGGCGCATCGAGCAGCGACACCGGCCCGTGCTCCACGATGCGTCCCGCCGACATCACGGCCACGGTGTCGCACAGCCGCTGGACCACACCGATGTCGTGCGACACCAGGACCATGGTCAGCCCGAGGTCGTCGGCGAGCGAGCGGAACAGCTCGATGACCCGTGCCCGCACCACCACGTCGAGGGCGCTCATCGGCTCGTCGCCGAACAGGATCCGCGGCCCGTGCACCACGGCCCGGGCGATCGCGATGCGCTGCCGCTGCCCACCGGAGAACTCGTGCGGGTACCGGTCGACCACGTCTGCCGGCAGGTCGACCCGCTCTAGCACGTCGCGCACCAGCGTCCGGTGATCCCCGTCGATCCGCAGTGCCCGCAGCGGTTCGCCGACGATCGCGCCGACGCGCATCCGCGGGTCGAGGGACGCGTACGGGTCCTGGAACACCACCCCGGTCTCGCGACGGAACCAGCGCATCGCGGCCGCGGAACCGGACGCCACCACCGGACGACCGGAGGCGGTCACGGAACCGGCGGAAGGTGCCTCCAGGCCGGCGAGCAGCCGCACCAGGGTGGACTTGCCGGATCCCGATTCGCCGACGATCCCGAGTCGCTGGCCGGAGGCGACCGTCAAGTCGACGCCGTCGACGGCGGTGCGGACGGGGCCCGGTTCGAAGGGCCCGCGGCGGGGGAGCCGGTAGGTGCGGTGCAGCCCGACCCCGTCGAGGATGGCGGTCATGCGGAGCCTCCGGACGGACGGGCACGACGGGCGGTGGCGCGCGCGGCATCGACGAGCGCGACGGTCGCGGGGTGCTGCGGCGCGGCGAGCAGCGACGCCACCGAGCCCTGCTCGACGACCCGTCCGCCGTCGAGCACGACGGCGGTGTCGGCGATCCGCGCGAGCACGGCGAGGTCGTGCGTGACGAAGACCATGCCCGCGGGTAGCCCTTCGAAGAGATCCAGGATCCGCGCCTCGGTCGTGACGTCGAGCGCCGTGGTCGGCTCGTCGGCCACGAGGTACGCGGGCTGCCCGGCCATCGCCATCGCGATGCAGATCCGCTGACGCTGCCCGCCGGACAGCTGGTGCGGGTACTGCCGCAGCAGCGACTCCGGGTCCGGCAGTCCGACGTCCGCCGCCAGGGTGGTCGCCGCGGCGCGTGCCGCCCGCCGGTCGAGTCCGCGGTGCAGGCGCAGCGGCTCCGCGATCTGCGCGCCGACGCGGCGCAGCGGGTCGAGGGCGGTGCCGGGCTCCTGGAACACCATGCCGATGCCGGAGCCGCGGTGCTCTGCGCGCTCCCGATCGGGCAGGCCGACGAGTTCCGTGCCGTCCAGGCGAATGCTGCCGGTGACGGTCGCGCCGGCGGGCTCCAGGCCCATCAGGGCGAGCGAGGTCATGGACTTGCCGGATCCGGATGCGCCGATCACGCCCACGCGCTCGCCGGGAGGCACGGTGAACGTCACGTCGTCGAGGATCGTCCGCCCCGCGATGCGGACGGAGAGCCCCACCACCGCGAGCCCACCGGTGTCGGTGTCGCTGTGGCTGCCGGTGTCGCTGTGGCTGCGGTCGGTCATGCGGTCACCCCCGGGGTGGTCGTGGCCGGGTCGGCGCGGCGGTCGCCGCCCGCTGCGCGGTCGTTCGTCGTCAGCCGTGGGTCGGTCGCGTCGCGGATCGCGTCACCGAGCAGGGAGAGCGCGGCGACGACCAGCGCGATCGCGGCTCCCGGCCAGGTGGCGCTCCACGGGTGCACGCCGATGTAGGTCTGCAGGTCGGAGAGCAGGTTGCCCCACGACGCCGTGTCCGACCCGGCGCCGTAGCCCAGGTACGACAGACCGGCCTCGGCGAGGACCGCGGTGGCCATCGCGAGCGAGAGCTGCACGGTGAACAGCGGCGCGGCGTTCGGCACCAGGTGGCGGAACAGCACCCCGACACCACCGACACCGGAGGCCCGGGCCGCGGTGACGTAGTCGCTGCGGGCGATTCGGCGAATCTCGCCGCGGGCGACCCGGGCGATCGTGACGCCGAAGGACAGTCCGACGCTCACGATGACGACCCCGAGCGACCCGCCGAACACCGCGGTCAGCAGCATCGCGGTCAGCAGGGTCGGGAACGCCACCAGGATGTCGAGCAGGACGGCCGTGCCCTCGCGCACCCAGCGGGCGGTGAGCGACCCGATCGCGGTCAGGACGATGCCGACGACGCTGGCGATCACCCCGGCCCCGACGGCGACGAGCACGGTGGTGCGGGTGCCGGCGAGCAGGTAGCTCGCGATGTCGCGACCGGCGGCGTCGGTGCCGAACCAGTGCGCGGCGCTCGGGCCCTCCCACTGGTGGAACGGATCGGCGCGGAACGGGTCCTGCGGCGTCCACACGAGCGACACCGCGGCGAGCACCACGAGCAGGCCGAGCACGACGACGGCGAAGACCCCGGTGGGGCGGGAGAGCAGGCGGCGGATCATCCGGACACCTCGCGTTGGCGTGGGTCGAGGGCGCGGTGCACGACGTCGACGGCGAAGCCGACCAGCAGTACGAGGCCGGTGAGCACGAGCAGCTCGGACTGCACCTTGGTGACGTCGCGGCGCCCGACGTCGGTCACGAGCATGCGACCGACCCCGGGCAGCGAGAACAGCTGCTCGACGACGACGGCTCCGACCAGCAGCCCGGCGATCTGCACCCCGAGCACGGCGAGCACGGTGAGGGCGACCGAGGGCAGCCCGTGCCGGAGCAACGCCTGCGTGCGCGTCAGCCCGATCGCGGCCGCGGTGCGGACGTGGTCGGCGTCGAGCACCGACAGCGTCGCGGAGCGGGTGAAGCGCAGGATGACGGCACCCTCGACCGCGCCGATGGTCAGGGCGGGCAGCACGAGCGACGCGAACGCACGCCCCGGCTCGGACCAGCCGTCGAGCGGGAAGCCCTGGGTCGGCAGCCAGTGCAGCGTGACGGCGAACAGCGCGACGAGCAGCATGCCGGCCCAGACGACCGGGATCGCGGCGACGGCCTGCGCCACGAACCCGATGACGGCGCCGCCCGGTCGACGGCGGAGCACCGCGGCGACGACCCCGAGGGGGACGCCGATCACGAGTGCGGTGACGAGTGACATGCCCGCGAGCGGCAGCGTGATCGCCAGCTTCTGCGCGATCTCCGGCGCGACCTGCCCGTTGGTCACCAGGGACCGGCCGAGGTCGCCGCGGAACACCCCGCCGATCCAGTCGAGGTACTGCACCACGACGGGCCGGTCGAGGCCGAGCTGCTGCCGGAGCTGCTCGACCTGCGCCGGGGTCGACTGGGTGCCGGCGACGACCTGTGCGACGTCGCCGGGCAGCACCCGCAGGGTCGCGAAGATGATGACGCTCGCGACGAGCAGCCCGACGACGAACAGCAGCAGCCTGCCGACCAGGAACCGGGTCACGTGCTCGGAGCTCCGGGCGCGGGTCGTCTCACTTGACGGCGAGCTTCGACAGGTCGAGTCGTGAGTTGCCGCCGTCGACCGGGAAGCCCGTCACGCCGGAGCGCACCGCGGTGATCTCGGTGGCCGTGTAGAGCCACTCGCCGGCGGCGTCCTCGCTCACGATCTTCGCTGCCTTCCGCAGGGCGTCGACCTTGGCGTCCTCGTCGGTGGCCGCGATCGAATCGGCGTACAGCGACTGCACCTCGGCGTTGTCGTACCCGAAGTAGTAGTCGGGGTTCGCCCAGTTGCCGAAGTCCCGGGCCTCGACGTGGTCGACCATCGACAGGTCGAAGTCGCGCTCACCCGACTTCGGCGCCTGGAACACCGTCGACAGCCAGGTGGCGAAGTCGACGCGCTTGACGGTCAGGGTGATCCCGACGTCGGCGAGCTGCGACTTGAGCACGTCGCCGATGGTCGCCGGGTAGATGTTCGCGTACGTCAGCGTGAGCTTGAGGTTCTCCTGACCGGCGGCGGCGAGGAGCTGCTTCGCGTTGTCGGGGTCGTACGCGTCGATGTCGGTCAGGTCCTCGTACCCGGGGTCGAGCTCCGGGATCGGGCCGCCCTGCTCGACGCCCGTACCACCGATGGCCTTGATGAGGGCCTTCGGGTCGATCGCCTGCCGGATCGCCTGGCGCACCTTCTTGTCGGTGAACGGCGCCTTCTGGTCGTTGAACGCGAGCGTGTACTTGTCGGTCGTCTTGCCGGAGTGCAGCGCGATGTCCGAGTTGCCGTCGAGCTGGCTCTTGAGCGTTCCGTCGACCGGGTTGAGGACGTCGAGGTCGCCGTTCGCCATGGCGTTGACGGCCGTCGACGGGTCGGTGATGTACCGGAAGACGATCTTCGCGACCTTCGCCTTCGTGCCCCAGTAGTCGTCGTTGCGGTCGAAGGTGAGCGAGTCGCCCTGCTTCCAGCTCGCGACCTCGTACGGGCCGGTGCCGTTCGCGGTGTCCGACAGGTCGTTCGTCGCGGCCTTCTCGAGCACCAGCCCGGAGCGGCCGGTCAGGTTCCAGAGCAGGTCCGAGTCGGGCTTCGCCAGCTTGAGCTCGACCACACCGGTCGACGGTGACGTGATCGAGGTGACGCCGGCGAGCTTGGCGGAGTCGACGTAGGTCTCGTTCGACTTGACCTGCTCCAGCGACCAGACGACGTCGGCCGCGGTGACGTCCTTGCCGTCCTGGAAGGTGATGCCGTCGCGCAGCGTGAACGTGTACGTCAGGCCGTCGTCGGAGACCTCGTGCTCGGAGGCCAGCACGTCGCGGATGTCGCCGTCGGCGGTCCGGCCGACGAGCCCCTGGTACACGTTGTCGATGAGCACCTGGTCGAGCGCTGCACCGGACTGCGTGCGGATGTCGAGGCTGGTCGGTTCGAGCACCAGGCCGACGCGGACGGTGGCGTCGGCGCCGCCGTCCTCGTTCGACGAGCCGGAGCAGCCGGTCAGCGCGAGGGCGGAGACGACGGCGACCGCGGTGGCGGCGAGGGCAGCACGTCCGAGGCGCGTGGTGCGCGCAGCCCGAGCGGGACGGCGGGGCAGGCGTGGACTCATGGGTGTGGGTTCCTTCCGGGCGCGAGGGCGATGATCAGAGCTCGCGCTCGCACGAGGTTACCGGCGGCCGGTGTCGTCCGCGGTCGGTTCTTCGATCCGGTGCAACAAACCGTGACGTCCCGCCCATGCCCGGATCGCCGAAGCGAGTTCGAGGGGCGCCTGGTTCTGCACCGCGTGCCGTGCGGTGACCGTCACGATCTCGGCGTCCGGCAGCCGCTCGGCGAACGCGGCGTGCAGCTTCGGGGACACGTACCCGCGGTCGCCCCGGACGAGCAGGATCGGCACGCGCAGGGCCTCGAGGTCGGGCCACGCATCGGCGAAGCGCCCCACCGACGACGTGCGGCCGGCGGGCAGGTGCGGGAAGTGGTGGCGCCGCACGAGCGCTCCGTCGTCACCGAGCCGCGTGGTGTGGCGCGCCTCACGCAGCAGCACGTGCCGGTCGTCGCCGACGCGTGCCTCGATCGCCCGGTCGACGACCTGGTCCAGGGTGGCGAACGGCTCCTCGGCCTCGAGCGCGCGGGCGATCCGGTCGACCGCCCGCTGCGCGAAGTCCGGCGACATGTCGACGAGGACGAGCCCGGTCACCCGCTCCGGTGCCGTGGCCGCGAGTCGTGCCGACAGGATCGCGCCGAGCGAGTGCCCGACGACGATCCCCGGCGGGACCTCCAGGGCGTCGAGCGCCGCGAGCACGGTCGGCGCCGTCACGGACGCCCCGTAGTCGGCGTCGTCCCGCCACGACGACCGCCCGTGGCCGGGCAGGTCGAGGGCGACCGCCGGCTCGCCGACGGCGAGCGCGGTCTGGTCGAAGCTGTGGGCGTCGATGCCGAGCCCGTGCAGGTAGGTGATCCGGGCCTCCCGGTCGCCCCACCGGATGGCGGACGTCTCCTGCCCGTCATCGGTGCGGACCACCTGCCTGGAGGCGCGGAGCGGCTCCGTCACGCCGCTCGCGCGGGCGAGGGCGGCCAGGTCTGCGAATTCGTCGTCGGGGGCATCGGGCACGGAACCGATCTTCGCACCGTCTGCGGGGTCTGGAGACGTTAGGTAAGGCATGCCATACTCGGATCCGTGGCAACCCGGTACCGCGTCTTCTCCGTCCGTGTGGCAGCGGTCACGTCGCTCACCCCGCACTTCGTCCGGGTGACGCTGACGGGCGATGCCCTGGCGGACTTCTCCTCGGTCGGGCTCGACCAGCGGATCAAGGTCGTCCTGCCGCTCGACGGTGTGGGGTTCTCCGAACTGCCCGAGGACGAGGACTGGTACGCCGCCTGGCGTGCGCTGCCGGACGCGGAACGCAACCCGCTGCGCACCTACACGGTCCGCTCGTTCCGGCCCGATGCCCGTGAGCTCGACATCGACTTCGTCGCACACGGCGACGCCGGACCCGCATCCCGGTGGGTGTCGTCCTGCCGGGTCGGCGACGAACTCCGGATCGTCGGACCCCGCGTGCCGGAGTCGCCCGAGGACCTGCCGACCGGTGCCGCCGAGTTCGCACCCGGGCACGCGAACCGCATCCTGCTCGCCGGGGACGAGACCGCCGCCCCGGCCATCTGCGCCATCCTCGAGGCGCTCGACGTCTCGACCGTCGGACACGTCTTCATCGAGGTGCCGACCGACGCCGACCGGCTGCCCGTGAGCGCGCCCGCCGGGGTCGAGGTCCGCTGGATCGCCCGGAACGGTGCGACCCACGGCGTCCGCATGACCGACCAGGTGCACGCGTGGGCGTCGACGGTCGTCGCCGGTGCTGCACCTGTCGCCGCGGGTCCCGCCTGTGGGGACGCCGTCGAGCTGGCGGACGTCGACGTCGACGAGCAGGTCCTCTGGGACGTGCCGGCCACCAAGGAGTCGCGCCCCGTCTACGCCTGGATCGCGGGCGAGGCCGGCTGCGTCAAGGAGCTCCGCCGGCACCTGGTGCGCGGGGTCGGCATCGACCGCAAGCAGGTCGCGTTCATGGGGTACTGGCGGCACGGCAAGGCCGAGAACTGAACGCCGCAGCCGGACTGCCGACCAGCGTGGTCGGAGTCCCGACGACCGCGCTCGGCGTGCGTGGGCTGACGCTCGCGTACGACGACCGCATCGTGGTGGACGGGCTCGACGTGGACGTCCCCGACGGTGAACTGACCGTCATCGTCGGTCCGAACGCGTGCGGCAAGTCGACGCTGCTGAAGTCGTTCGCGCGCACCCTCAAGCCCCGAGCCGGCACGGTGTACCTCGACGGGGCGCCGATCGACTCCTACCGCCCGAAGGCCGTGGCCCGGCGGGTCGGCATGCTGCCCCAGACGCCGATCGCACCGGACGGCATCACCGTGCGCGACCTCGTGTCCCGAGGGCGGTTCCCGCACCAGGACCTGCTGCACCCGTCGTCCGGGTCCGACCGGCGTGCCGTGCAGGCCGCCCTGGAGCAGACGTCGACGGTGGAGCTCGCGGACCGGAGCGTCGACGAGCTCTCCGGCGGGCAGCGGCAGCGCGTGTGGATCGCGATGGTCCTGGCGCAGGAGACCGACATCGTGCTGCTCGACGAGCCGACGACGTTCCTCGACATCGCCCACCAGTACGACGTGCTCGAGCTGGCCTCCGCCCTGCACGCCGCGGGTCGGACGGTCGTCGCGGTGCTGCACGACCTGAACCAGGCGGCGCGGTACGCCACCCACGTCATCGCGATGCGCAGCGGGTCGATCGTCGCTGCCGGCCCCCCGGCCGCGGTGCTCACGGCCGACCTCGTCGAGGACGTCTTCGGCCTGCCGTGCGTGGTCGTCCCCGACCCCGAGACCGGCACGCCCCTCATCGTCCCCCGTCGTCCCGCCGCCTGACCCGCCCGCCCCCGCGCCCCGAGGTTCCGAAATCTCGGCATCTCGCGCCACCTCCGGGCCGCCCGTGGAACCTCGGCGCAACGCACGCGGCATGTCGTGGAACCTCGCGGCGGCGGAGACGCATCGCTCCCCACCCACCCGTCCAGTCGCGAGTGCGCTCCACGTGCCGCCGAGCCGACTCCCCGAGGTTCCGAAATCTCGGCATCTCGCGCCGCATCCGGGCCGCCCGTGGAACCTCGGCGCAACGCACGCGGCATGTCGTGGAACCTCGGCGGCAGGGGTGGAGGGCGTCTGAGCGGCCGCGTGCCGTCGGCCACGGCCGGTGCGACCGACGGTCAGCGACCGCTCGGCGCCGCCCCGGCGGAGTGTCGCGACCGATCAGCGCTGCTCAGCCGGGCAGGTAGGCCGGACCACGGCGGACGGGAGGCCCGTGGCGGCCGCGATCCGTGCCTCCCGTCCGCCGTTCGGTCACGTCTCGTCGCCCGCCCGGCCCTCACCGGAGGTCACGCCGCGCCGCGCGTGCCGCGCTGCGCGGTCGCTGACCGTCGGATGCGGCCAGAGCCGCCGACGGTCTGCGACCACTCGGCGCCGGCCCGACGGGGTGTCGTGACCGATCGGCACGCGGCGGCGCAGCACAGGCGAAGAGCGCCGCGCACGGACACCCGTCAGCGGTAGCCGCCGTCCTCCAGCCCCGCCTCGACCTCGAAGCGGTTGCGGAGCGGGTCTCGGCCGGCGACGGCGTACAGCACGGGCATGAGCATGCCGTACCGCCGCCACTGCTCGACGTGCACCCGCTCGTGCCGCAGCACCCGGGGCCCGTCGTTGTCCCGGGTCAGGTACACCGAACCGACGCAGGTGCCACCACGACGGAACACCCACCGCGGCAGCCCCGAGCAGACGACGAGCCCGTCGACCACGCGGACGCGGCCGGTCGACAGCGGCACGCCGATCGCCAGGCCCACCGCCGTGGCGAACAGCCACCCCACCCGCGACACGGGGGAGTCGAGCAGCGCCCGGTGTGCCAGTCCGCGCATGCTCAGGCCGGGCGACCGTAGGTCTCGAGCAGCCGGAGCCAGATCTCGTTCATCGTCGGGTAGGCCGGTACCGCGTGCCAGAGGCGGTCGACGGGTACCTCGCCGACGACGGCGATCGTCGCCGCGTGCAGCATCTCGGCGACGTCCTGGCCGACGAAGGTGACGCCCACGACGACCCCGCGGTCCTCGTCGACGACCATCTTGGCGCGGCCGGTGTAGCCGTCGGCCTGCAGCGCGGAACCCGCGACGCCGCCGAGGTCGTACTCCACGGCACGGACGTTCAGCCCCTGCTCGCGCGCGGCCTTCTCGGTCAGGCCGACGCTCGCGACCTCGGGGTCGGTGAACGTGACCTGGGGGACCGCGGCGTGGTCGGCGGTCGCGACGTGTGCGCCCCACGGTTCGGTGTGCAGCGGCGTGCCCTGGTGCCGGGCGGCGATCGCCTCGCCGGCAGCGCGGGCCTGGTACTTGCCCTGGTGGGTGAGGAGGGCGCGGTGGTTGGCGTCGCCGACGGCGTACAGCCAGTCGGTGCCGTGCACGAGCATCGTGTCGTCGACCTCGAGCCAGTCGCCGGCGGTGAGCCCGACGGACTCGAGGCCGAGGTCGGCGGTGTGCGGGGTGCGGCCGGTGGCGGCCAGCACCTCGCTCGTGATGACGGTGGTGTCGTCGTCGAGTGTGGTGGTGACGAGCCCGTGCTCGTCGCGGTCGACCCGCACGGGGTTCACGCCGGTGCGGACGTCGACGCCGAGCTCGCGGAGGGCATCGGTGACGAGTTCGCCGGCGAACGGCTCCATGCCGCCGAGTAGTCCGTGCCGGGCGACGAGGGTGACCTTCGCGCCGAGCGATGCCCAGGCGGTGGCGAGCTCGGAGCCGGCGACACCGCCGCCGATCACGAGCAGGCTCTCCGGCACCTGCTGGGCGCTGGTGCCCTCGCGGGTGCCCCACGGCTTCGCCTCGGCGAGTCCCGGCACGTCGGGCAGCGCGTGCAGCGAGCCGGTCACGACGGCGACGGCGGCGCGGGCGGTGTGCGTCTCGCCGCCGACCTCGATGGTCTTCTCGCCGGTGATGCGGGCGTGGCCGCGGATCAGGGCGATGTCGGCGGACTCGAGCCAGGAGACCTGACCGTCGTCCTTCCAGTCCGAGGTGAACGAGTTGCGGCGGGCGAGCACGTGGGCGGCGTCGAGCTCGCCGGTGACTGCCTGCTTCGCGCCGTCGAGCCGTTTGGCCGCTGCCAGGGCGTGGCCGCTGCGCAGCAGTGCCTTCGACGGCATGCACGCCCAGTAGGAGCACTCGCCGCCGACCAGTTCGGACTCCACGATCGCGACCGCCAGGCCGCGCTTGTGGGCGTAGTCCGCCACGTTCTCGCCGACTGCGCCGGCGCCGATCACGATGAGGTCGTAGTCCGTCATGAGGCCGAGCGTACGCGGACCGGCATGGGGTGCGCCCGGCGCGCCGGGTCGGTTCTCAGGCCACCCGGGAGGCGCTGGTCAACGCCCCGACGACGCGCAGGATCACGCCGAGGTCGTCCACTGCACGCTCCGGGTCGACGGGAGCGAAGCCGGTGAGCGCGGCGCCGGCCAGGCGGCGGCCGCGGGTCGCGGCCTGGATCCGCTCGACCAGTCCCGCGCCGTCGAGTCCGAACGGCACCGGCTCGAGCAGGCCGTCGACCTCGGACGGGTCGAGGACGTCGAGGTCGACGTGCACGAACACCGAGGTCGCTCCGGTGGCGTCGACGGCGGCGGCGAGGGCGTCCGGGGTGGCGGCGTCGACGTCGAGTCGGGTGATCCCGGCACGGTCGAGGGCGGCGTCCTCGGCGTCGTCGAGCCCGCGGACGCCCGCGACCACGACCGACGAGGCGGGGAGCACCGGCAGCGCGGGGAACAGCTCGTCGGCGCGGTCGACCAGGATCCGGAGGGCTGCGGTCTCAGCGGCGACGGGCTGGGCGCGGTTGAGTGCGCGGTACCCGCTGGACCCGGCGATGCGGACGAACGCGGTGTCCGGGCCGAGGCCGACGGTCGCGCCGAGGACGCTCGCACCGTCCCCGCCGACGACGAGGACGGGTTCGCTGGCGACGCCGGTCTCCTCGGCCACACGGTCGGCGACGGCGAGCACGGAGGTGTAGCGGGCGACGGCTGTCTCGAGCCGGTCGCCCGCGCCGGCGGGGACGTCGACCACGGTGGTGGACGCACGGGGGAGGTCGGCCGCGATCGCGGTCGCTCCGTCCCCGAGGCGCATCGCGCGCGACGACGCCGAACCCTGCCACTGACCGACCACGAGGAACTGCATCGTCTCAGTCTGTCAGCTGGGGTCCGGCGTCGTCCGGGAAGGTCGTCCGGGAACGTCAGAGGCTCGACGAGCCGCCGGACTTCAGCGCGGCGAGTCGCGCCTCGACCTCGGCGTCCTTGCCGACGTCCTCGAGGCTCTCGAACTGGGCGTCGAGGCTCGACGACTGCAGTTCCTGCTGCCCGAGGACCTTGGCCTCTTCACGACGGACCTTCTCCTCGAAGCGACCGAGGTCGCTCGTCGGGTCGAGCACGTCGATGTTGCCGAGGGCGTCGTTGACCTTGGACTGCGCCTCGGCCGTCTTCGAGCGGGCGACGAGGTTGTCGCGCTTCGCACGGAGCTCCTCGAGCTTCTGCTCCATGCCGGCGAGCCCGGTCTTGAGCTTCTCGACCGCTTCGTTCTGCGAGGCGAGGTTCGGCTCGGCGTCCTTGACCTCCTGCTCGGCCGCGATCTGCTTGCCGATCGCGATCTTCGCGAGGTTGTCGAACTTGTCCGCCTCGGCCGTCTTGCCCTCGGCGCGGTACTTGTCCGCGGCGGTGGAGGCGTTGGCGGCCTTCTGGCCCCACTCGGACGAGGCGCGCTTGTCCTCTTCGTGGTCCTGCTCGAGCAGCCGCACGTTGCCGATCGTCTGCGCGATCGCCGTCTTCGCGTCGGCGATGTTGTTCGTGTAGTCACGCACGAGCTGGTCCAGCATCTTCTGCGGGTCCTCGGCGTTGTCGATGAGCTGGTTGATGTTCGCCCGCACGAGGGTGGAGATGCGGCCGAAGATCGTCTGCTTTGCCATTGCTGTTCCCTTTCCTGGAAGGTCTGACGTGGTGTGTCTGGTCTGTCGGGTGTGTGGTCTGGTCGTCGGGTGGGTCGGGGTCAGAAGCGGCCGCCGCCGGAGAACCCGCCTCCGCCGCCGCCTCCGCCGCCGCCTCCGCCACCGCCGAAACCGCCCCCGCCGCCGAAGCCGCCCCCGAAGGAGCCGCCGCCGAAGCTGCCGCCGCGACCGCCGAGCAGGCCGCCGAGCACGATGCCGGTGACGAGGCCGCCGAGCTGGGCGCCGTTGCCGCCCCCACCGCCGAAGCCGCCACCGCCGCCGCCCCAGCCGCCCATGTCGTCGTTCGCCGAGTCCATCGCCGCGGCGGCGTACTGCTCGGCCGCCCGTGCTGCCTGCAGTGCCTGTCCGGGGTCGGTGGTGGCGAGCTGCACGGCGTCGTCGAGGGCGCGTTCGGCCTCGGACAGGCGGGTGCGAGCGGTCGGTCCGATGCCGCCACGGTGCAGCGAGATGTACTCGCGCGCCTGGCTGATCCGGTTCCGGGCGTCGCGCAGGGCGTCGTCGAGGGCGCGGGACGCCCGGCGCTGCTGCTCTTCGGCACCCCGGGCGGCCGCGATGGCCTGGTCGATCTCGGTGTTCGCCTTCGTGAGGGCGTCGACCGCGGTGATCGGGTCCTTCGGGTCGAACCCCTGCCGCAGCACGGTCTGCGCCCGGGTCACGGCCGCGGCGAGGTCGGGCCCGCCCACGGTGAGGGTCCGGGCCGCGGCGACGTCGCCCTCGATGTCGATGCGCATCGCCTCGGCGCGTGCGGTGGCCTCGGTGAAGGTGCCCTCGGCCGCGACCGCGCTGTTCGTGAGTTGCTGCACCTGGGCCAGGGCGTGCTGGGCGTCGCGCACGGCGACCACCGCTTCGCCCTTGTCGCCGGCCGCGATCGCCGCGGTGGCCGCGTTCGAGCGCTCGGTGGCGTAGGCGAGCACCTGGTGTGCCTGGTCGACGTTGTCGGCGACGGTCGCGAGGGTACGGCCGGTGTAGTTGGCTCGCACGCGGTCGAGCGCGGCTGCTGCTGCGCCGACCGACGCCGGTGCTTCCGCGACGGCCTGGGCCAGCGCGGCGGCTGCTTCCTCGACGCCGTCCTCGAGCGACCGGAGCTTGTCGAACGACTCGGTCTGCTCCTCGATCGAGGCGTGCGCCTGCTGGCAGATCGCGATGATCTGGTTCGCCCAGTCGGCACGCTGCTGGGGGGAGTCCGGGATCTCGTCGTCGAGCTGCTGCCGGAACGTGAAGGCCTTGCGCACGGCCTGCTGCGCAGCGGCGACGGCGTCGGCGAAGGGCTTCGCGGCGTCGGGACCGAACTGGGCCGTGGCGAACCCGACCTCTTGCTCGGCGGTGCGGAGCTCGTCGTCGATCGTCACGAGCGCGCCGCCGGCGGTGCGCTCGAGGTCGGCGAGGGACTCCTGCTGTGCCTGGGTGGCCGCGGCGGTCTTCCGCTTGTTGCGGGTGCGGACGACGAGCACGACGATGATCAGGCCGACGACGATCACGAGCAGCAGGATCCAGAGCCAGGTCAGGTTCGGCGGCGCCTGGGTGTCCGTCAGCCCGTTCGCGAACGCCACGGCCGCGCCGGACCAGTCGCCCTGCTTCAGCTCGGGGAGCAGCGAGTCGTCCACGGCGCTCTGCACGTCGGACTCGGAGATGGCGGTCTCGTTCGTCTGCTGCACGTCGTAGTTGCGGTCGTCGACGGCGACCGACAGCAGGATGCCGTCGGTGTCGATCTGGTTCTGCTCCATGACCGCGGAGCCCCACGCGGTGTGGTCCGCCGGATCGGTGAACGTCGGCACGAACACGACGTACAGCTGCGTCTGGGTCTCGGCGTACAGGTCCTGCACCGCCTGTTCGACCTGCGCCTGCTGCGAGGAGCTGAGGGCGTCGGCTTCGTCGAGGACGTACGCCCCACCCAGGTCGACGGGTGCCGTGGCCTGCGCGGTCGCCGCCGGAGCCAGGACGATCAGCATCGCCACGGCCGCTGCCGTGACGCGACCCCAGAGCCGCGCTGTCCCCCGTTCCGTCCTCGACCCGCCTGTGCCCGATCCGCGCTGGACCGTTCGCATCCGTCCTCCGTCCGTCACCGGTCGGCGCCGTCGACGCCGTCCCGAACGGCGCCCTGAGAGCGCCGTCGCCCGGAGTCTATCCACGGCGCGCAAGCGACGGACGGACTCTCGGCGAACACTGTGGACAAGCCGATCCATGGGTGTCTTGTCCCCCGGAGCGGGGTAGGCTGGCGCCACTGTTCGACGACGAACGGAAGGGAACAGCAATGGAGCGAACCACGAGTACCGAGGTCGTCCCGCTCGAGGACGGCTACCACCGCGTCTCGACGCCGGCGACCGGCGTGATCGGCTTCGTGCGCGAGCACGACGGCCGCTACGAAGTGCTGCGCGGACGCGTCCGCCAGGCGACCCGATCCGAGGGTCTCTACAGCACGATGAACGTCGCACTGATCGCACTCACGCACGCGTAGCGACCACCGCCCTGGGCCGGCCATCCGCGCACCGTAGGCTGCGTGCGTGGGTGAGTCGGGCCTCCAGGCGGTCGTGGTGACGTTGTGCGCGCCGGGTCCGGACCGTGCCGCCGACCGGGAGGCCCTGGTCGCCGCCGTCGCGGCGGCTGCGGCAGTCGAGTCGGCTGCCGTGCGCGCGGGGCGCGTCTGCCCACACTGCGCCGGGATCGACCACGGTCGTCCTTGGGCCACGGTGCACGGCACCGCGGTCGGCGTCAGCCTGTCGCGCACGACCGGCGTGCTCGCGCTCGCGGTCGCGCCGGGCCCGGTCGGCGTCGACCTCGAGCGGGTGTCCCGCGTCGGCGCAGCGCCCCTCGACGTCTTCACGCCCGGCGAACGCGAGCGCTCGGCCGGTGGTGCCGGCTTGCTCGCGGCCTGCTGGGCGGCGAAGGAGGCCGTGCTGAAGCGCGACGGTCGGGGCCTGCGCGTCGATCCACTGTCGGTCGACGTGGACGTCGCTGCCGGCACCGCGCGGTTCGAGGGGCGAGACCACCCGGTGACGATCCACCGTCCGGCACCCGACCTGGTGCTCGTCGTCGCGGCCGGCGGGTTGCCCGTGGTGGTCGAGGGGTCGGTCAGCGGGGGAGTGTGAGCACCTCGGCGCCGTCGTCGGTGATCGCGATGGTGTGCTCGGTGTGGGCCGTCCGGGCTCCCGTGGCACTGCGGAGCGTCCAGCCGTCGGCATCGGTGACGAGCACGTCGGTGTCCGCCATCACCCACGGCTCGAGCGCGAGCAGGAGGCCGGGCCGGAGCGTGTAGCCGCGGCCCGCGCGGCCCGTGTTCGACACGTGCGGGTCCTGGTGCATGGTCGAGCCGATGCCGTGGCCGCCGAACTCGACGTTGACCGGGTAGCCCGCACCCTCGAGCACGGTCCCGATGGCGTGCGACAGATCGCCGATGCGGGCGCCGGGGCCGGCGGCGGCGATCCCGGCGGCCAGGGCGCGCTCGGTCGCGTCGATGAGGGCCAGGTCCTCGGCGCGCGGGGTGCCGACGACGAAGCTCACGGCGGCGTCCGCGGCGATGCCGTCCAGCGACACCGCGAGGTCGAGGGTGAGCAGGTCGCCGTCGGCCAGCGCCCGGTCGTGCGGCAGCCCGTGCAGCACGGCGTCGTTCACGGCGGTGCAGATGTGGTGGCCGAACGGACCGCGGCCGAACGAGGGTGCGTAGTCGACGTAGCAGGAGTCCGCGCCGGCGGCCTCGATCATCTGCTTCGCCCACCGGTCGATCTCGAGCAGGTTGGTGCCCACGCGGGTGCGTTCGCGCAGGGTCTGCAGGATGGTGCCGACGAGGGCTCCGGTGGCACGGGCCTTCTCGACCTCGGCGGGCGTCAGGATCTCGATCACGCGGATGATCATACCGGTATTACTATGTGGGGATGGTTCGTCTCCCGCTCCGCCCCGACGAGGTCGCGCGCGGTCGCCGTCTCGGTGCCCTGCTCCGCCGCGCACGTGGCCCACGGTCGATCGTCGACACCGCCCTCGCCGCCGGGATCTCGCCCGAGACCCTCCGCAAGATCGAGACCGGGCGGATCGCGACCCCGGCGTTCTCGACCATCGCGTCCGTCGCCGGCGTGGTCGGACTGTCGCTCGACGCGGTCTGGTCCGACGTCAGCTGCGACCCGGCCGACGGCGAGCTGGCTGGTTAGTCGACGCGCGGCGCGGGCAGCGCCGGTACCGACGCCTCGTCGATCCAGGGCCCGGTCACCGCCCGGACGTCCGCGACGGAACGGCCGGCGGCGTCCGCGAAGGCCCCGAGCACGTCGGGCACCGTCACCGAACCGTGCCGGTGCCGTTCGGTGATGCTGCGGAGCCCGGCGGTGAACGTGTCGTCGCCGAACGTGCGGCGGACGGCGTGCAGTGCGAGGGCACCGCGTTTGTAGACCCGGTCGTCGAACATGTCCTTCGGGCCGGGGTCGCCGACGACGAGGTCCTCGGGCTGGTCGAGGAGCCCCTGCCGGTACTGCGCCGCGAGCGTGTCGGCGGTGTCGCCGCCGTGGTGCTCGGACCACAACCACTCGGCGTAGCAGGCGAACCCCTCGTGCAGCCAGATGTCCTGCCAGCGGGTGACCGTCACCGAGTTGCCGAACCACTGGTGTGCGAGCTCGTGCGCGATGAGCCGGTCGGTGCCGTGCTCGCCGTCGACGTGGTTCCGGCCGAACACCGCGAGCCCGTGTGCCTCGAGGGGGATCTCGAGCTCGTCGTCGGTGACCACGACGCCGTACGCCGCGAACGGGTACGGGCCGAAGCGGTCCGAGAACAGCGCGAGCATCTCCGGTACCTGCCCGAAGTCGGTCTTCGCGGCGGCAGCCAGGTCGGCGGGGTGGTGCAGGGTCACGGGGACGACGGCGCCGCGGAGCCTCGTCGTGCGGTACCGCCCGATCTGCACCGTCGCCAGGTACGTCGCCATCGGCTCGGTGGTGGCGTAGGTCCAGCGGGTGCCGATGCGGTCGCGTTCCTTGCCGAGCAGTGCACCGTTCGCCAGGACGTCGTACGCGGCCTCGGCGGCGATCTCGAACCGGTAGGTCGCCTTGTCGTCCGGTCGGTCGTTGCACGGGAACCACGAGGGCGCCCCCGTCGGCTGGGCCGCGACGATGACGCCGTCGGTGAGTTCCTCCCACCCGACCTGGCCCCAGGCGCTGCGGACGGGGCGCGGGTTGCCGCGGTACCGCAGGTGCACGGTGAACGTGGTGCCGGCCGCGATCGGCGACGCCGGGGTCACGGTGACCTTGTGCACCGCCTTCGACACCTTCTTCGCGCGGGTGCCGTCGACGTCGGCGCGCTCGACGCTCAGGCCGTGCAGGTCGATGACGATCCGGTCGAGGGGTTCGTGGGCTCGGGCGGTGATCGTCGCCGTGCCGTCGAGGCGGTTCGTGGCCACGCGGTAGTCGAGGCGGAGGTCGTAGTGCTCGGCGCTCCAGCGTCGGTCGCCGCTGTGCGGGGTGTACGGGTCGGCAGCGGGGGTGTTCGGCACGGTCCCAGTCAACCCCATGGCGCCGGTCAGTCCGCCACGGTGGCCGGTTCGGCTGTCCACGGAGCGATGGGGTTGCCGGACCAGCGGGACCCGGTGGGCACCTGCTCGCCGCGCATCACGAGCGAGGCGGGCCCCACCGTGGCGCCCGTGCCGATGCCGGCTGCGGGCAGGACGACGCTGTGCGGGCCGAGCGTCGCGCCGGCGTCGAGGCGCACGGTGTCGAGCTGCATCACCCGGTCGTGGAACAGGTGGGTCTGCACGACGGTCCCGCGCGCCACCGAGGCGCCGGCCCCGATGGTGACGAGGTCGGCCTCGGGCAGCCAGTAGGTCTCGAGCCAGGTGCCGCGGCCGATCGTCGCGCCGAGGCTCCGCAGCCACGCCGCCAGGGCCGGGGTGCCGGTGGCCTGCTCGGCGAACCAGGGTCGGGCGACCGTCTCGACGAAGGTGTCCTGCACCTCGTTGCGCCACACGAACGACGACCACAGCGGGTGCTCCCGGGCGGTGATCCGGCCGACGAACGCCCACTTCGCGATCGTCGACACCACGGCGGCGACGGCCCCGGCGACGATGAGCACCGGTCCCGCCAGCAGCACCGTCCAGCCGACGCCGACCGTCGACCACAGCGCGAGCAGGGTGCTCGCCACCCCGAGGGCGATCGCGGCGGACACCATCGGGGCGACGAGCCGCAGCAGCTCCCAGCAGCCGCGGGCGACCTTGAGTCGGACGGGCGGGCGGAAGGTGCGCTCCTCGTCGAACTGCGTCGCCGCACGGCGCAGCCGCACCGGGGGCGAGCCGAGCCACGACGACCCGCGCTTGGCCTTCTTCGGCACGGCGGACAGCACCGCCACCAGCGCCTCGCGGGGGACCGAGCGTCCGGCGCCCGTCATCCCGCTGTTGCCGAGGAACGCCCGCCGCCCGACCTTCGACCGGCCGATCCGCACCCGGCCACCACCGAGCTCGTACGTCGCGACCATGGTGTCGTCGGCCAGGAAGGCACCGGACGCGATCTGCGTCAGCGCGGGGATGAGCAGGACCGTCGAGATCTCGGTGTTCCGGCCGACCTTCGCTCCGAGCAGCCGCAACCACACGGGCGTCACGAGCGAGGCGTACAGCGGGAACAGCAGCGTCCGCGCCGCGTCCAGCACCCGCTCCGTCGACCACGCCTGCCACCCGATGCGCGAACGCACGGGGTGACGCCCCTCGTGCAGCCCGATGCCGAGCAGCCGCACCGACCCCACCACGAGCAGCGCGTACACGGCCCCGGCGACGACGGTCGCGAGCGGCACGGTCGCGAGGGCGCGCAGCACCGCGTCGCCGAGCGTCGATGCGCGCCCGACCAGGGCGACGGCGACCAGCAACCCGACCGCGACACCGATCACCGGCAACCCGGCCACGGCCACGGAGCCGGCCCCGTACGCCAGCAGCCAGCGTCGACGCGACGGGGGACGGGCCTCCCGGCCGTGCCTGGCCGACCCGACGCGTTCGGCGGGCGAACCCGCCCAGCGCTGACCGGCGGGCACCCGGCCGGCGACGGCCGAGCCGGCCTCGACCTCGGCACCCGCGCCCACGTGCGCACCGGGCAGCAGCGTGGTGCGGCTGTGCACGACGGCGTCGTCGTCGACACGGACCCGGCCGAGCCGGAACACGTCACCGTCCACCCAGTGCCCCGCGAGGTCCACCTCGGGCTCGATCGACGCACGCTTGCCGATCGTGAGCATCCCGGTGACCGGCGGGAGCGTGTGCAGGTCGACGTCCGTGCCGATCCGCGCCCCGAGCGCACGGGCGTAGTAGCTGATCCACGGCGCCCCGGCGGTCGAGGGACCGTCGACCGCCTCGGCGATCCGCTCGGCCAGCCAGACCCGTAGGTGCACCGAGCCACCCCGGGGGTGGTCGCCCGGCCGGACCCCGACGAGCAGCAGCCGAGCCAGCACGACCGTGAGCGCCATCTTGCCGATCGGCGTCACGAACACCAGCAGCGCGACGACGAGCGCCGGCCAGGGGAGCACCGGCAGGAACGGCAGCGTCGTCGCGTGCAGCACCGCCGCGACCAGCGCCGTCCACGTCAGGACCCGCAACCCGCGCAGCACCTGCACCGGCAAGCCCAGCAGCGTCATCGCGAGGCCCGTCGTCGGCGGGACCGGCGTCACGTCGCGTGATGCGGCCGCCACCGGACCGGATTCGTCCAACGCGGCCGCCAGCGCGCCGATGCGCGGGTGGTCGTAGACGTCGGCGACGGTCGTCGTCGGGAACCGCTCGCGGATCGCCGACACCAGCTGCGCCGCCGTCAGCGACCCGCCACCGTGCGCGAAGAAGTCGTCGTCGACGCTCGACACCGGCACCCCGAGGATCGCCGCCCAGCGCTCCGCGATCCACGCCACCGTGTCCGGCAGCATCGCGGCGTCCGTCGCCCCGGGCAACGGCCACGGCAGCGCCGCACGGTCGACCTTGCCCGACGTCCGCGTCGGCAACGAGTCCACCACGGCGACGAGCGGGACGAGCGCAGCGGGCAGCTCCCGCCGCAACCGGGCGTTCGCAGCCTCGACGTCCACCGTGGCACCCGCCACCGGTGCCACGTACCCCACCAGCACCTGGTTGCCCGCCGGGGTCCGCTGCACCACGGCCGCACCACCGGCCACGTCGTCGAGCGCCTGCAGCGCCGCGTCGATCTCCCCGAGCTCGATGCGTCGACCACCGAGCTTCACCTGGTCGTCCGCACGCCCCTGGAACACGAGCCCCTCGGGGTCGTACCGCACCAGGTCACCACTCCGGTACGCCCGCTCCCACCCGAGCTCCGGGAACGGCGCGTACTTCTCCGCGTCCTTCGCCGGGTCCAGGTACCGCCCCAACCCGACACCACCGATCACGAGCTCACCGACCCCGCCCGGCTCCACCCGCTGCCCGGCACCGTCCACGACCGCCAGGTCCCACCCGTCCAGCGGCAGCCCGATCCGGATCGGCTGGCTCCCGTCGAGCAGCGACCCGCACGCCACCACCGTCGCCTCGGTCGGACCGTACGTGTTCCACACCTCACGGTCGCGACTCGCGATCCGGGAGGCGAGCTCCGGCGGGCACGCCTCACCACCGAAGATGACCAGCCGCACCTGCTCCAACGCGTCGTCCGGCCACAGCGCGGCCAGCGTCGGCACCGTCGACACCACCGTGATCGTGTGCGCGATCAACCACGGCCCGAGGTCCACCCCCGTCCGCACCAGCGACCGCGG
Organism: Curtobacterium sp. PhB137; assembly: GCF_003814955.1. Classification (NCBI taxonomy): domain Bacteria; kingdom Bacillati; phylum Actinomycetota; class Actinomycetes; order Micrococcales; family Microbacteriaceae; genus Curtobacterium; species Curtobacterium sp. PhB137. The sequence continues at coordinate 207,329 of NZ_RKQO01000005.1, forward strand.
CGCCGGCACCAGCGCGGCACCGTGCCCCCACGCCAGCCACATCTCCTCGCACGACGCATCGAACGCGACGCTCAGCCCCGCCAGCACCCGGTCACCGGGACCGATCGGCGCCGCCTGCAGGAACATCCGCGCCTCGGCGTCCACGAACGCCGCAGCACTGCGGTGGGTGACCGCCACGCCCTTCGGCACCCCGGTCGACCCCGAGGTGAAGATGATCCACGCGTCGTCGTCCAGGTGGGGGAGTTCGGCGCGCGCCGTGGGGTCGGTCACGGGCAGTTCGCCGCCGTCGCGGTCGCGCAGGATGCCGCCGGCTCCCATGACGCCGACGACGCCGGCCTCGCCGAACACGAGGGTCGCGCGTTCCTCGGGGTCGTCGGCGTCGACGGGCACGTACGCGGCTCCGGCGGCGAGGACCGCGAGGATCGACAGGTACAGGTCACGCCCGCCGGAGGGGATCCGCACCCCGACCCGGTCACCCCGGCGGACTCCGCGGCGGGCGAGGTCGTCGGCCTGCGCGCGCACCAGGTCGAGCAGGGCAGCGTAGTCGACGGTGCCGGCGGGGTCCTCGAGCGCGGTCGCGGTCGGGTGGGTGGCCGCGGTCGCCGCGAGGACGTCGAACAGGGTCCGTGGTGCGGGGGCGTGCCCGCCGCGTGCGAGTTCGAGCTGCGCGTTCCCGGTGCCGGTGGTCATCGGTTCCCTCTTCCCGGTCGCGTGCAGGACGACCGGCCCGTGATCCTAGGGGACCGAGGTGTCGCGCTCGGAAACACGGGGTAGCGAGGGGCGCGCGGGCGCTTCGTGAGCAGAAACTGTCGAGTCGATTCCCCCGACTCGACCATTCCTGCTCATCATCCGCGCGAACGTCAACATCCGCCACGAGACTGGCGACGGACCCGGAGAAGTCTCAACGGGGGAAGGTCGCCGCAGCTTGGCCGGCAATTTCCAGTGCCCCCAGGAGGATTCGAACCTCCGCCCCTGCCTCCGGAGGGCAGTGCTCTATCCCCTGAGCTATGGGGGCCAAGGGGTGGAACAACCGTAGCAGGTCCGGCGCGGGCTCCTGGACAGCGCGTGTCGCGCACGAGGCGCGGCCGCAGGGCGGACGGGAGGCGCGGTGCGGACCCGCCACGGGCCTCCCGTCCGCACCGTGCGCGCGTTCCGGGCCCGTGCGAGGTTGCGCGCTCCGTGCGGCGCTGCAAGCGCGCACCAGGCGTGCAACCTCGCACCGGGCGGCGGACCCGGCACCGTGCTGGCGCGGGCGCGTCAGCGCGGGCGTCTCCGTCGGACGGGAGGCACGGTGCGGGCCCGCCACGGGCCTCCCGCCGGCACCGTGCGTGCGTCGCGGGCCCGTGCGAGGTTGCGCGCTCCGTGCGGCGCTGCAAGCGCGCACCAGGCGCGCAACCTCGCACCGGGCGGCGGACCCCGCACCGTGCGTGGTCGCCGCTGGACGGGAGGCGCGGTGCGGGCCTACCTCGGGCCTCCCGTCTGCACGGTGCGTCCGTTGCGGGCCCGTGCGGCGTTGCGCGCTCCGTGCGGCGCTGCAAGCGCTCACCAAACGTGCAACCTCGCACCGGGCGGCGGGCCCGGCACCGTGCCGGCGCGTGCGCGGTCGCGTCAGCCCGCGGGTGTCGCCGTCGCCGTCGCCGACGGCTGCAGCGCGGCGCGCACCGCGTCGACGACGGGCTGTGCGCCGCCGGGCTCCGTGAACAGCGTCGACTGCGTGGTGATCCAGTACGGGTCGGCGAAGGCGTCCGCGCGGCCGATGCCGTCGTTCAGCGCGAAGTAGCCCTCGACGCGGTAGGTGGGGACCGATCCGCCCCGGTCGTACAGGGCGTCCTTCAGGTTCGTGAGCGACTTCTCAGGCAGGTCGGCGACGGCCAGGGTGATCGTCTCGGTGTCGTCGTCGGTGGCGACGAACTGGCAGACGCGGCCCCGCTGCTTCGCGATCGTGGCGGCGGGGGAGCCCTTCGCCGGCGTGAAGGAGTCGTCGAGCGCGAAGGTCGTCCCGTAGACGGACAGGGCCTCGGTCGGCAGGAGCTCGGCGCAGGTCTGCGACACCGTCTTGCCGACCGGGGTCGGGCTGGGCGTCGGGTCGCTGTCCCCGCCGCCCGAGCAGGCCGACAACGCGAGTGCTGCTGCGGCGGTGACGACGGCGACGGAGCACGCCCGGGCACGGCTTCGGGTGGTCATCCCGACATGATGGCCCATCGTCCGGCGTGCACCTGGGTGTCCCGGTAGACTCGTCCGCCGTGACTCCTGCCGAACTCTCCGCCGCGTACCTGTCGATCCTGACCGGGATCGTCGAGCGACGAGGCGCGTCCGAGACCGTGACGATCGGGGGCTCCCACGTGGTGCTCGAGCGTCCGAAGAACCGTGCGCACGGCGACTGGGCCTCGAACGCCGCCATGCAGCTCGCGAAGCGCATCGGCACGAACCCGCGCGAGCTCGCGACGGAGATCGCCGGCGAGCTGACCGAGCTCGACGGCGTGGCCTCGGTCGACGTCGCCGGCCCGGGGTTCATCAACATCACGCTCGAGGCCGCAGCGGCCGGTGAGATCGCCCGCACGATCGTCGAGGGCGGCGACGCCTTCGGGCACGGCGACCTGTACGACGGCGTCCGGATCAACCTGGAGTTCGTGTCGGCGAACCCGACCGGCCCGATCCACATGGGCGGCGTGCGCTGGGCGGCGGTCGGCGACAGCCTGGCTCGCGTGTTCCAGGCGCAGGGCGGCCTCGTCACCCGCGAGTACTACTTCAACGACCACGGCGCGCAGATCGACCGCTTCGCCCGCTCGCTCGTCGCGTCGGCGCTCGGTGAGCCCACGCCGGAGGACGGCTACGGCGGTGCGTACATCGCCGAGATCGCGGCGCGCGTCATCGCGACGCTCGACCCCTCGGTCGACGTGAAGGACCTGCCGCGCGACGAGGCGCAGGAACTCTTCCGGCGCGAGGGCGTCGACTTCATGTTCGCGGACATCAAGTCGTCGCTGCACGACTTCGGCGTGGACTTCGACGTCTACTTCCACGAGAACGCCCTGCACGAGTCGAAGGCCGTCGAGCGCGCCATCGCCCGGCTGCGTTCGGCGGGCGTGATGTACGAGGCCGAGGGCGCCGAGTGGCTCCGCACGACCGACTTCGGCGACGACCGCGACCGCGTGGTCATCAAGTCCGACGGCGAGCCCGCGTACATCGCCGGCGACCTGGCGTACTACCTCGACAAGCGCGAGCGCGGCTTCGAGCGGAACCTGATCATGCTCGGTGCGGACCACCACGGCTACGTCGGTCGGATGATGGCGATGTGCGCCGCGTTCGGGGACGAGCCGGGCACGAACCTCGAGATCCTGATCGGGCAGATGGTCAACCTGCTCAAGGACGGCGAGCCCATGCGCATGTCCAAGCGCGCCGGCACCATCGTCACGATGGAGGACCTCGTCGACGCCGTGGGGGTCGACGCCGGCCGGTACTCGCTCGTCCGGTTCGCCAGCGACACCGCGATCGACATCGACCTCGACCTGCTCGTCAAGCGCACCAACGACAACCCGGTGTTCTACGTGCAGTACGCCCACGCACGCACCCAGTCCGTGGCCCGCAACGCCGAGGCCGCCGGGGTCGACCGCTCCGTGTTCGACGCCTCGCTGTTGACGCACGACTCCGAGGGTGCGCTGCTCGGCGCCCTCGCCGAGTACCCGCGCGTGGTGCGCCACGCCGCGGAGCTCCGCGAGCCGCACCGCATCGCCCGCTACATCGAGCAGCTCGCGGGCCTGTACCACCGCTGGTACGACGCCTGCCGCGTGACCCCGCTCGGCGACGAGCCCGTCACCGACTTGCACCGCACGCGCCTGTGGCTGAACGACGCCACCGGTCAGGTCGTCCGCAACGGCCTCGGCTTGCTCGGCGTGAGCGCTCCGTCCCGCATGTAGCGGAGCGCCCGTCCCCCCCGGAACCAGGTTCCGGACACAGCACCGCGGAATCCCGCGGTGCTGTGTCCGTTCCACAGTGTGGAAGGAACCCATCGCCCCGCCGCGCCCGCCCGCCGGACGCACCCCGGGCCTCCAGGCAGGCTGACGGGACCACCTGGCAGGGTGGGACGCATGTCCGCCGCCACCGAACGCCCCCGCAAGCGCCGCCGCTGGCCCGTTGTCCTGCTCGTGGTCGTCGTCGTGCTCGCCGCCCTCGTCGTGATCGCCGAGTTCGTGCTCCGCGGGGTCGTCGACCGCATCATCGCCCAGCAGGTCGAGCAGTCGCTGCCCGACGGCACCACGGGCCAGGTCGAGGCGCACGCCGACGGCATCGTCATCCCGCAGCTGATCGGCGGCACCCTCGACCAGGTCGAGATCACGTCCGAGAAGCTCACCGTCGACGGCATCCCGCTCGCCGCCGACGTCACCGCGAAGGACGTCCCCGTGGACGGCAAGGGCGACGTGCACGACGTCGACGGCACCGTCACGCTGGCGTCGTCGAGCGTGAAGGACCTGTCGAAGTACAGCCCGCTGTTCGACCGGTTGTCCCTGGTGGACGGCGGCGTCGAGCTGTCCGGTTCCACGGCGGTGCTCGGCTACGACATCACCTACGCGGCGAAGGGCGACGTGGTCGCGCAGGACGACGGCCGCGGCATCACGATCACCCCGAAGAGCGTGCGGATCACGAACTCCGACCTCGGTCTCAAGGTGGACTCGATCCCCGGCGTCACGAACGTGCCGGTGCAGGTGTGCACGGCGCAGTTCCTGCCCGAGGCGCTCCGCGTGCGCTCGCTCGACGTCTCGAAGGCCGACGCGACGGTCCGCGTCACCGCGGACGCGCTGCCGCTCAACGAGCAGGGCCTGCAGACGGTCGGCAGCTGCGGCTGATCCCGTGGCTGCGTCACACGGACGGGAGGCCCGCCCCGCGTCGGTAGGATCGGGTCCCGTGAGCGAGAACCCCCTTGCACCGCCGCGACTGCGGTTCCCGACGGACGCCTCCGAGCTGGTGGACCGGATCTGGCCCGCGTCCGCGACGCGGACCGACGACGGCGACCTGGCGGTCGGCGGTGTCACCGCGACGGACCTCGTCCGGCAGTACGGCACCCCGCTGTACGTCGTCGACGAGCGTGACGTGCAGTCCCGTGCGGTCCGGGTGCGGAACGCGTTCACCGAGGCGTTCGAGGGCATCGGCACCCGGGCGCACGTCTACTACGCCGGCAAGGCGTTCCTGACGACGCAGGTCGTGGCGTGGATGGCCGAGGCCGACCTGCGCGTGGACGTCTGCACCGGCGGGGAGCTCGCGGTCGCCCTGGCCGCCGGGATCGACCCGGCGATGCTCGGCTTCCACGGCAACGACAAGTCCGACGCCGAGATCGCCCGCGCCGTCGAGGTCGGCGTGGGCACGATCGTGCTCGACAGCCACGAGGAGGTCCAGCGCGTCGCCCGTGCCGCTGCCGACGCCGGGGTCGTGCAGCGCGTCCGGATCCGCATCAACAGCGGCGTCCACGCGTCCACCCACGAGTACCTGGCGACCGCGCGCGAGGACCAGAAGTTCGGCATCCCGCTCACCGAGGCCGTCGCCGCGGCCGAGGCGGTGCGCGCCGAGTCGTCGCTCGTGTTCGTCGGGCTGCACTCGCACATCGGGTCGCAGATCTTCGACGAGTCCGGGTTCCGCGAAGCCGCTCGACGCCTGATGGACGTGCACGCCACCCTCGTCGAGACCGGTCCGGTGCCCGAGCTGAACCTCGGCGGCGGCTGGGGCATCGACTACACCGAGGCCGACTCCGCCTTCGCTCCCGAGGACGTCGCCGACGCCCTCGCCGCGATCATCGCCGAGGCCTGCGCCGAGCGGGACATCCCGGTGCCCGAGGTCGCGGTCGAGCCCGGTCGCTACATCGTCGGGCCGGCGGGCATCACGCTCTACCGCGTCGGCACGATCAAGCCCGTCACGCTCGAGACCGGCGACGCGGAGACCGGCCACGCCACCCGCACCTACGTGTCCGTCGACGGCGGCATGAGCGACAACGCCCGTCCTGCCCTGTACGGCGCCGACTACACCGCTCGCCTCGCCCGTGCGTCCGAGGCGCCGGCCGTCCTCACCCGCGTCGTCGGGAAGCACTGCGAGAGCGGGGACATCGTGGTCAACGACGAGTACCTGCCGGGTGACGTCCAGCGGGGGGACCTGCTCGCCGTCGCAGCCACCGGGGCGTACTGCTGGGCGCTGTCGAGCAACTACAACCACGTGGGCCGCCCGCCGGTCGTCGCCGTGGCGGACGGCACAACCCGTATCCTCGTGCGGGGCGAGTCGATCGACGACCTCCTCGCCCGCGACACCGGGGTCCGCCCCGTGCCCCACGCCGGCACCGGTCGCTGACCCGACGAACAGGAACCAACTCCAGATGATCGAATACCGCAACGTCCGCGTCGCGCTGCTCGGGGCCGGCTCGGTCGGGTCCCAGGTCGCGCGGCTCCTGCTCGAGCACGCCGACGAACTCGCCTCGCGCGCCGGTGCCGGCCTCGAACTCGTCGGGATCGCCGTGCGCGACGTCGACGCCGCGCGCGACGTCGACCTGCCGAAGGACCTCTACACGACCGACGCCGAGTCGCTCATCCTCGGTGCCGACATCGTCGTCGAGCTGATCGGTGGCATCGAGCCCGCGCGCACGCTCGTGCTGCAGGCGCTGCAGTCCGGCGCGGACGTCGTGACCGGCAACAAGGCGCTCCTCGCGACCCACGGTCCGGAGCTCTTCGCGGTGGCCGAGCAGGTCGGTGCGCAGCTGTACTACGAGGCCGCCGTCGCCGGTGCCATCCCGATCATCCGACCGCTGCACGACTCGCTCGCCGGTGACCGCATCGAGCGGATCATGGGCATCGTCAACGGCACCACGAACTTCATCCTCGACCTGATGGACCGCGAGGGCGCCACGTTCGAGGACGCCCTGGCGACCGCGACCGAGCTCGGGTACGCCGAGGCCGACCCGACCGCCGACATCGAGGGCTACGACGCCGCGCAGAAGGCCGCGATCCTGGCCTCGCTGGCGTTCCACACCTCGGTGCCGCTCGCTGCCGTGCACCGCGAGGGCATCACCTCGGTCACCATCGAGCAGGTCCGCGCCGCGCGCAAGGCCGGCTACGTCGTGAAGATCCTGGCGACCGCCGAGCGACTGACCGACGAGGACGGCCGCGAGGGCGTCAGCGCCCGCGTCTACCCGGCCCTCGTGCCGGAGTCGCACCCCCTGGCGAGCGTGCACGGCGCGAAGAACGCCGTGTTCGTCGAGGCCGAGGCCGCGGGCGACCTCATGTTCTACGGCGCCGGTGCCGGTGGTGTCGAGACCGCGTCCGCCGTCCTCGGCGACCTGGTGTCCGCCGCACGTCGGCACGTCATCGGTGGCCCGGGCGTCGCGGAGTCGACCCAGTCGGACCTGCCCGTCTTCCCGATCGGCACCGTCCGCACGCGTTACCAGATCACCCTGCACGTCACGGACGCCCCCGGCGTGCTGTCGACGGTCGCCGGCGTGCTCGCGAAGCACGGCGTGAGCGTCGAGACCGTCGAGCAGACCACCACAGGTGCCTCCGAGGGGACGGCAGCGCTCGTCATCGGCACGCACCTGGCGCGCGAAGCCGACCTGGCGGACACCGTCCGCACGCTCCGCGGCGAAGACGTGGTCCTGGACGTGACCAGCGTCCTGCGCTTCGTCGGCGCCTGACGCACCACGGGCCTCCAGGCCGACCGCGAACCACCACCAGACCGACCCACCGGACAGAGAGAGAAGCCTGATGGCCCACCAGTGGCAGGGAGTCCTGCGCGAGTACGCCGACCGACTCGACGTGACCGAGGCGACGCCGATCGTCACGCTCGGCGAGGGCGGCACGCCCCTCATCCCGGCTCGTCGGCTCTCCGAGCGCACCGGCGCCGAGGTCTACGTCAAGTTCGAGGGCATGAACCCGACCGGGTCCTTCAAGGACCGCGGCATGACGATGGCGATCTCGAAGGCCGTCGAGCACGGCGCGAAGGCCGTCATCTGCGCCTCGACCGGCAACACCAGCGCCTCGGCCGCCGCGTACGCCACGCACGCCGGCATCACCGCCGCGGTGCTCGTGCCGGAGGGCAAGATCGCCATGGGCAAGCTCAGCCAGGCCGTCGCGCACGACGCCCAGCTGCTGCAGGTCCAGGGCAACTTCGACGACTGCCTCGACATCGCCCGCGACCTGGCGGCGAACTACCCGGTGCACCTCGTCAACTCGGTCAACAACGACCGCATCGAGGGCCAGAAGACCGCTGCGTTCGAGGTCGTCGACGTCCTCGGCGACGCCCCGGACTTCCACTTCCTGCCGGTCGGCAACGCGGGCAACTACACCGCGTACTCCCGTGGCTACCGCGAGGACGTGGCCGCCGGTCGCACGACGAAGCTCCCGCGCATGTTCGGGTTCCAGGCCGCCGGTTCCGCACCGATCGTCCGTGGCGAGGTCGTCAAGAACCCCGACACCATCGCCTCCGCGATCCGCATCGGCAACCCGGCCTCGTGGCAGTTCGCCCTCGAGGCCCGCGACGAGACCGACGGCTACTTCGGCGCGATCTCGGACGAGGCGATCCTCGCCGCGCACCACATCCTGTCGGCCGAGGTCGGCGTCTTCGTCGAGCCCGCTTCGGCCATCGGTGTCGCCGGGCTGCTCGAGCGCGCCGATGCCGGCATCGTGCCGAAGGGCGCGAAGGTCGTCATCACCGTCACCGGCCACGGCCTGAAGGACCCGCAGTGGGCCCTGCGCACCGAGGACGGCAGCGAGGTCACCCCGACGAGCGTGCCGGTCGACACCAAGTCGATCGCGGACGTGCTCGGACTGGTCGCGGCGCAGTGAGCCCCGACCGCTCGTCCGGACCGGGGGAGGGCGTCACCGCCCACAGTGCTGTACCGGCCGGACGGGCGGTCCACGCTGTGCCCGCCGGGCGAACGGCCCACGTGTTGCCCGCCGGACGGGCCGTGCGCGTCCGCGTGCCGGCGACGTCCGCGAACCTCGGCCCGGGGTTCGACTCGCTCGGTCTCGCGCTCTCGCTGTACGACGAGGTCGTCGTCCGGGTCCGACCGGAAGCCGGCGCCACCGTCACGGTGCAGGGCGTCGGTGCCGGCGAGGTCGCCACCGACGACACGAACCTGGTCGTGCGCGCCGTCCGCCGCGGCCTCGAGCACGCCGGCGTCGACCAGCCCGGCCTCGAGCTGCACGCCACGAACGCGATCCCGCACGGCCGCGGGCTCGGTTCCTCGGCGGCCGCGATCGTCGCCGGCCTGATGGCGGCCCGCGGGCTGCTCGAGGGCATCGTCGACCTGGACGCCTCGACCCTGCTCAGCCTGGCCACCGAGATGGAGGGGCACCCGGACAACGTCGCCCCCGCACTCTTCGGTGGGCTCACCATCGCGTGGATGACGGCCGAGGGACCCGCGTACAAGCGCCTCCTGGTGCACCGCGGCGTCGCACCGGTCGTGTTCGTGCCGACGTCCACGCTGTCGACGAAGCTCGCCCGCTCCCTGCAGCCCGAGAACGTCCCGCACGCCGACGCCGCCTTCAACGTCTCCCGTTCCGCGCTGCTCGTCGCCGCGCTCATCCAGAGCCCCGAGCTCCTGCTCGCCGCGACCGAGGACCGCCTGCACCAGGCGTACCGGGCGAGCGCGATGCCGGAGACCGACGCACTGATCGGACTGCTCCGGCAGCACGGCCTCGCGGCCGTCGTGTCGGGGGCGGGACCGAGCCTGCTCGTGCTCGGCAGCGACCCGGCACAACGGCTCACGGCCGCGGATCTCGTCGCCCGACACGGAGAATCCGACTGGCGTGCGCTCATGCTGGCCGTCGATCTCGGTGGTGCTACAGTGGTGGCGCACTCGGCGCTCGAAGCCGAACCCGCGTAACCGCACGGTATGCCCGTCCTCAAGGACAGCGCCTGCGACGTCGCAGGGTCCGGCGCGCGGGTGTGCATCTCTTTCTGATCACCGAATCCCGGTCCGTCGTCTGAACGGCGGTCGATGCATACCCGTGCATCCGGGACGGTGGAAACTCTCCGCGTTCTGCGGTTCGAAAGGAAACACCGACCTTGATCGACAACAACTCCGCCCAGGTGGAGATCCCCAGCGACCTGCGCGCCCTCCGCCTGCCGGAACTCCAGCGCATCGCCTCCTCGCTCGGCATCACCGGGCTCTCCAAGCTCCGCAAGGGCGACCTCATCGCCTCCATCGAGGACAAGCGCCCCGTCACGGACGACGTCCCCGCTGCGGCAGCGCCCGCCACGACCCCCGCCGCGGCGCCGGTGACCGAGCAGCCGACGCTGCCGGAGCCCGCAGCCGAGGCACCGACCGCTCCGGTCGCCGACCCCGAGGCACCAGCCGTCGAGTCCGAGCCGGCCGCGCCGTCGCGTGCCCGCCGTTCGCGCCGCGCGTCGTCCGGTGGCACCGTGAACGCCGGCCCGACCTCGGCCGCCGAGCACACCAACGCCGGCCACACCGGCACCGAGGACCTGCTCGCGGGCCTCGACCAGGTGCGTGCCGAGAAGGACGCCCAGGAAGCCGCCCAGACGCAGACCGGTGGGCAGCGTCGCGGCCGCGGCCAGCGCGGTGCCGACCAGCAGGCCCAGCAGCCGAACGAGTCGGCCGACCAGCAGACGCCGACCTCGGCACCCGACCAGCCGGCCCGCAGCGAACAGCAGGCGCGGACCGAGCAGCAGGCGCGGACCGAGCAGCAGGCACGGACCGAGCAGCAGAGCACCGACGGCGAGTCGCAGGACCAGTCCGGTGCCGCCGACTCCGGCGAGCAGCACGACCAGAACGACCAGAACGGTGAGGGTGGTTCGCGTCGCGGCCGTCGCAGCCGTGGTCGCGGTCGTGGCCGTGGGCAGAACGCCGAGAACGGCGAGCAGAACGGCGAGCAGCAGGACGGCCAGCAGCACCAGCAGGGCGGCCAGCAGAAGCAGAACGGTGGCGACCAGCAGAAGCAGGCCGACGCCAAGCAGGCTGACGCGAAGCAGGGCGACTCCAAGCAGCGCGACGCGAAGCAGGACGACCGCGCCGAGCAGAAGCAGCAGGCGGCCAACCAGCAGAAGCAGAACGGTCAGCAGAAGCAGGGCCAGCAGGCCCAGCAGAACGCCGACGACACCGAGGGCGGCCGCAGCCGTCGCCAGCGTGACCGCAAGCGCGGCCGTGGCGGCCAGAACGACGACTTCGAGCCCGAGGTCACCGAGGACGACGTCCTGATCCCGATCGCGGGCATCCTCGACGTCCTCGACAACTACGCGTTCGTCCGCACCACCGGGTACCTGCCCGGACCGAACGACGTCTACGTCTCCCTCGGCCAGGTGAAGAAGTACCACCTGCGCAAGGGCGACGCCGTCGTCGGTTCGATCAAGCAGCCCCGTGACAACGAGCAGCAGAGCCGTCAGAAGTACAACGCGCTCGTGACCGTCGACTCGGTCAACGGCCAGACCGCCGAAGAAGCAGCGGCCCGTGTCGACTTCTCGGACCTCACCCCGCTGTACCCGAACGAGCGCCTGCGCCTCGAGACGGAGCCGGGCAAGCTCAGCACCCGCATCATCGACCTCGTGTCGCCGATCGGCAAGGGCCAGCGCGGCCTCATCGTCTCGCCGCCCAAGGCCGGCAAGACCGTCGTGCTGCAGGCCATCGCCAACGCCGTCGCGAAGAACAACCCCGAGGCGCACCTCATGGTCGTCCTCGTCGACGAGCGGCCCGAAGAGGTCACCGACATGCAGCGCACGGTGAAGGGTGAGGTCATCGCCTCGACCTTCGACCGTCCGGCCGAGGACCACACCACGGTCGCCGAGCTCGCCATCGAGCGTGCGAAGCGCCTGGTGGAGCTGGGCCACGACGTCGTGCTCCTGCTCGACTCGATCACCCGTCTGGGTCGTGCCTACAACCTGTCGACCCCGGCGTCGGGCCGCGTGCTCTCCGGTGGCGTCGACTCGGCGGCGCTCTACCCGCCGAAGCGCTTCTTCGGTGCCGCGCGCAACATCGAGGACGGCGGCTCGCTGACCATCCTCGCCACCGCGCTCGTCGAGACCGGTTCCAAGATGGACGAGGTCATCTTCGAGGAGTTCAAGGGCACCGGCAACATGGAGCTCCGCCTGAACCGTCACCTGGCGGACAAGCGGATCTTCCCGGCCGTCGACGTCAACGCCTCCGGTACCCGTCGCGAGGAGCAGCTGCTCTCCGCTGACGAGGTCAAGATCACCTGGCGTCTGCGCCGAGCCCTCGCCGGGCTCGACCCGCAGCAGGCCCTCGAGATCGTGCTGCGGAACCTCAAGGAGACGCAGTCGAACGTCGAGTTCCTGGTGCAGGTGCAGAAGTCGGTCCCGACGACCGGCGGCGCTCACCACAACGGTCACCAGGAGTAACGCGTGTTCGAGTCGGTGGCAGGGCTGCTGGCGGAACACGAGGACCTGACGCAGCAGCTGTCGGACCCCGCGCTCCACGCCGATGCGGCCCGGGCGAAGAAGGTGAACCGGCGCTACGCCGAGCTCAACCAGATCAAGTCCGCGTACGAGTCCTGGCAGGCGGCGGGGGACGACCTCGCCGCCGCCCAGGAGCTCGCGCGTGAGGACTCGGCGTTCGCGGACGAGGTCCCCGAGCTCGAGGAGCAGTTGGCGGAGCGCCAGGAGCGTCTCCGCCGGCTGCTCATCCCGCGCGACCCCGACGACGGGCGCGACGTGATCATGGAGATCAAGGGCGGCGAGGGCGGCGAGGAATCGGCGCTGTTCGCGGCCGACCTCCTGCGCATGTACTCGCACTACGCCGAGACCAAGGGCTGGAAGGTCGAGCTCCTCGAGCGCACCGAGTCCGACCTGGGTGGCTACAAGGACGTCCAGGTCGCGATCAAGTCGAACACGACCGACCCGTCGCAGGGTGTCTGGGCGCACCTGAAGTACGAGGGCGGCGTGCACCGTGTGCAGCGCGTGCCGCAGACCGAGTCGCAGGGGCGCATCCACACCTCGACGACCGGCGTGCTGGTGTTCCCCGAGGTCGACGAGCCCGAAGAGGTCGCGATCAACCAGAACGACCTGAAGATCGACGTGTACCGCTCCTCCGGTCCCGGCGGGCAGTCCGTCAACACGACGGACTCCGCGGTCCGCATCACCCACCTGCCCACGGGCATCACGGTGGCGATGCAGAACGAGAAGTCGCAGCTGCAGAACCGTGAGGCCGGCATGCGCGTTCTCCGTGCACGCATCCTCGCGCGGCAGCAGGAGGAGCTCGACGCGATCGCCTCGGACGCGCGCAAGTCGCAGATCCGCGGGATGGACCGTTCGGAGCGCATCCGGACGTACAACTTCCCGGAGAACCGGATCGCGGACCACCGCACCGGTTACAAGGCGTACGACCTGGACCGCGTCATGAACGGTGCGCTCGAGCCCGTCGTCCAGTCCGCCATCCAGGCGGACGAAGAGGCACGTCTGGCCGCCATCGGCGACCAGGACGCGTAACCGCTCACCCCGCCTGGAGGCCCGGCTCGTGTCCGACACGCCCCTCACGTACGCCGCGGATCGCCTGCTCGAGCAGGCGGCCGCGGCGCTCGTCGCGTCCGGCGTCCCGACGCCCCAGGTCGACGCCGAGCTGCTGCTCGCGTGGGCGACCGACACCTCGCGCGGTGCCGTGCAGGCCCGCGCGATGACCGGCGGCGCGATCGCTCCGGAGCACGTCGAGCGCTTCCGGCACGCGATCGCCCGACGGAGCGCCCGCGAGCCGCTGCAGCACATCACCGGGCAGGCGTACTTCCGGGCACTGACCCTGGCGGTCGGACCCGGCGTGTTCGTGCCCCGTCCCGAGACCGAGGGCGTCGTGCAGTTCGGCATCGACGCGCTCCGAGCCGTCGCGGTGCCGGCGCCGATCGCGGTCGACCTCGGCTCCGGCAGCGGTGCGATCGCCATCGCCATGGACACCGAGGTGCCGAACGCCGTCGTGTACGCCGTCGAACGGTCGCCCGAGGCCCTGCCCTGGACCCGCCGGAACACCGACGCCCACGGCGGCACGGTGCGACTCGTCGAGGGAGACCTCGCCGACGCGCTGCCCGAACTCGACGGCACCGTGTCCGTCGTGGTGTCGAACCCGCCGTACGTGCCGGACGACGCAATCCCGATCGACCCCGAGGTCCGCGACCACGATCCCGCGATGGCGCTGTACGGCGGACCGGACGGCCTCGACGCCGTGCGCGCCCTGGCCGAGACGGCGTGGCGGTTGCTCGTGCCCGGCGGGGTGCTCGTCATCGAGCACGCCGAGCCGCAGGGCGCCGGCGTCCGCGAGGTCCTGGCGCGACGGGGGTTCCGGACCCCGGAGACGCACGTCGACCTGACGGGTCGCGACCGCACGACCACCGCGACCCGGTAGGCGGACGCCCCCCGGGCCTCCCGGTCGGTGTGGCGTGCTTGGCGTTACCGAGCTGTCTGCCGTGCCGTGCGTTGCCGTACCGAGCGGAAACGGGCGTACCTGGCCGTTCAGAACGACCAGGTACGCCCGTTGCTTGTTGCCATCTCGAACGTGATGGGAAGGATCAGGCGACGGGGGAGGCCTCGCGCTGCTGCGCGACGAAGGCGCGGACGTGCTCGCGCAGGTCGGTGTCGCGCTCGACCAGGACCGCGTGGATGCCGACGCTCCGGGCACCCGCGATGTTCTCCGGCATGTCGTCGGCGAAGAACGTGCGCTCGGCGGGCACGCGGTGGTGCTCCATCGCGCGGAGGAAGACCTCGGGCTCGGGCTTGCGGGCGCCGAAGTTGCTCGACGTGTCCAGGTGCTCGCCGAACAGCCCCGGCAGTGACGGTGCCCACTGGTGGATCCACCGACCCGCGAGCGGCCCGTTGTTGGTGAGCAGGCCGACACGCCCGTGCTCACTCGCGATCCGGACGGCCTCGATGCGCTCCGGCAGCTCGGTCATCGCGGACCCGCGGATGCGCGCCCACTCGGCCTCCGGAACGTCGCACTCCATCGCCCGCTCGAACGCGGCGAGGTACTCGTCGCCGTCGGCGAAGTCGCCGGCCTCGGCACGCATCTCGTGGCCGCAGTCCCACCAGCGGCGTCGGAGCTCCTCGAACTCGTGTCCGGTGAACTCGGAGAGTGCGGCCATCCGCACCTGCCAGTCGTACCGGACCAGGACGTCGTCCATGTCGAAGAGGAACAGGAGGTGGGGCGCAGGGGTCTCGTTCACGATGTCCTCCATTGTGTCGCACTATCATCGTCGAGTCATGGCATCCCGATACGACTGCACCGACTCCGACGGGCTCCTGACCGGGATGCGGCTCGCACGTGCCGCCCTCGGGCGCGGAGACCTCGTCGTCGTCCCCACCGACACCGTCTACGGCCTCGCCGCGGACGCCTTCAACGCGGCCGCCGTCCAGCGGCTGCTCGACGCGAAGGGCCGGACGCGGCAGTCGCCGCCGCCGGTGTTGATCCCCGGCCCGCCGACGCTCGACGCGCTCGCGAGCGACGTGCCGCAGCAGGTGCGCGACCTCGTCGCCGAGTTCTGGCCCGGCGGCCTGACCGTGATCCTGCGCGCGCAGCCGTCGCTCGACTGGGACCTCGGCGAGACGCGGGGCACGGTCGCCCTGCGGATGCCGGACTCGCGGATCGCGCTCGAGCTCCTGCAAGAGGTCGGTCCGCTCGCGGTCTCGTCCGCGAACTCGACCGGCGACCCGGCCGCGATGGACGTCGATGCCGCGGAGCGGATGCTCGGCGACAGCGTCGCCGTGTACCTGGACGGCGGCGCGATCGGGGAGCACGAGGGCTTCGAAGCCTCCACCGGCTCGACGATCGTCGACGCGACGGGGCTGTCGGACGGCGGGAAGCTCCGCATCGTCCGACACGGGGTGATCTCCGACGACGAGATCATCCGGGTCGTCGGAGCCGACCTCGTCGGATGAAGTACTACCTGCTGGCGGGGGCGATCGCCGCGGTCGTGAGCTTCCTGGTCAGCGTGCTGGTGTGGAAACTCGGGCTGAAGTACAAGTGGTACCCCCAGGTCCGCGAGCGCGACGTGCACCGCACGCCGACTCCGCGCCTCGGCGGGATCGCGATGTACATCGGCGTCATCGTGTCGCTGTTGGCGGCGTGGTTCCTGTTCCCGTCGATCGCGGGGACCGACTACTTCCGGCTGGTGTTCTCCGAGCCGGGCCGCGTGCTGGCGGTGCTCGGGGGCGCGACGATCATCGTGGTGCTCGGCGTCGCGGACGACATCTGGGACCTCGACTGGATGACGAAGCTCGCCGGGCAGATCATCGCTGCGGGCATCCTCGCCTGGCAGGGCGTCGCGATCGTGTCGCTGCCGATCGGCAACACCCTGGGCGTGGGCTCGTCGTACATGAGCCTGATCTTCACGGTGCTGGCGGTGGTGCTCGTGATGAACGCGGTGAACTTCATCGACGGACTCGACGGCCTGGTCGCCGGGGTCGCGATCATCGCCGGCGGGGTGTTCTTCCTCTACACGTTCTTCATCAACCGCGTGGTCGTGCAGACCGAGTTCTTCTTCAACCTGCCGTCACTGCTGACGGCGGTGCTCGTCGGGTCCTGCTTCGGGTTCCTCATCCTCAACTGGCACCCGGCGAAGCTGTTCATGGGCGACGCGGGAGCGCTGCTCGTCGGCTTCCTGATGGCCACGAGCGCGGTGTCGGTCACGGGCAACATCGACCCCGCCGCAGTGCAGACACGCCAGGCGCTGCTGCCGGCGTTCATCCCGATCCTGCTGCCTTTCGCGATCCTGATCGTGCCGATCCTGGACTTCGGCCTGGCGGTCACCCGTCGGCTCAGCGCCGGCAAGTCACCGTTCTCGGCCGACCGCAAGCACCTGCACCACCGCCTGCTCGACATGGGGCACTCGCACTTCCACGCCGTGCTGATCTTCTACGCGTGGACCGCCACCGTCGCGGTCGGGTGCCTCCTGTTCCTGTTCGTGGACTGGTACTGGGTGGTCGCCTTCGTCGCGGTCGGCTTCACCGTGTGCGCCGTCGCCACGTTCGCGCCGCTCGGCCGGAAGCGCACCGAGATCGCTGCCCAGACCGCCAACCGTTCCGCCGCCGTGGTGGACGCCAGCCTCGACCCGCTCGACCGGGCCGCCAACGACCGCACGATCCCAGGAGACATCACGTGACCGCACCGAACGCGCTCGACCACGTCCGGCCGGTGTTCCGCCGCATCATCACGTGGGGCGCCGTGCTCGCGGTCGCCCTGGCGATCGTCGGGGGAGTCGTGGGACTGCTCGTCGCCGACACTCCCGGGCTCGTCGGCGGCCTGCTCGGAGCCGTGCTCAGCGTGGTGTTCCTCGGCCTCACCGCGGTCAGTGTCCTCGTCGCGCTACGAGTGTCCAAGGGGCAGATGATCTCCGGGGCCTTCTTCGGCATCGTGATGGGCACCTGGCTGCTCAAGTTCATCGTGTTCATCGTGCTGCTGGTGGCGCTGAAGGACCGTACCTGGGTGGACTTCCCGGTGCTCGCGATCGTGATCATCGCGGGGGTCGTCGGGTCCCTGGTCATCGACGTCGTCGCGGTGGCGAAGGCCCGCATCCCGATCGGCGTGCAGCTGCCCGGTGACGGGTCGGGTGGCTCCGCAGACGCTGAGAACCCGACCCCCCGCAACTGAGAAGCCGGGAAGCCTCTCGCACCTGATAGGCTTCTCGGAGTCCGCCACCGGAGCCTTTCGCTCGGAGCGGGCAAGCCTCCACAACGTCCACCATCGCGTGCCATGATGTGCGCGCGCCGACACAGGAGACAGCGCTGCTATCCCACGCTCTTCCCCTGTCCCTCTCTGCTGCGGTTGACACCGTTGCGGCGGGGAGCAGCAAGGCCGCCGAGTTCCATGGTCCGTCGATCAACGAGTTCTTCCCGGATGCGATCTTCTTCGCAGGGACGCCGTTCGAGATCGATCGGGTCGTCCTCATCCGCTTCTTCGCCGTCGCCGTGCTCCTGGTGTTCGCCTTCGTGGGAACCCGCGCGCTGAAGCTCGTCCCGAACCGCGGTCAGGCGTTCATCGAGTACGCGTTCGACGTCGTTCGTCGCAACACCTTCGACAACCTCGGAGAGAAGGACGGCAAGCGATTCCTGCCGCTCCTGGCGACGATCTTCTTCGGCGTGCTGTTCATGAACCTGACCGGTCTGATCCCGGGCATGAACCTCGCCGGCACCAGTCGCATCGCGATGCCGATGATCCTCGCGATCGTCGCCTACGTCGCGTTCATCTACGCCGGCCTCCGCAAGCACCCGGGCACGTTCCTCCGGAACTCGCTCTTCCCGCCCGGGGTGCCGTGGTTCCTCTACATCATCGTGACGCCGATCGAGCTCGTCTCGACCTTCGTGCTCCGTCCGGTGACGCTCACCCTGCGACTCCTGATGAACATGGTCGTCGGGCACCTGCTGCTCGTCCTGTTCTTCTCGGCCACGCAGTTCTTCTTCTTCGACGCTTCGCTCGGCTTCAAGGCCTTCGGCGTCGGGACCCTCGCGTTCGGCATCGCGTTCAGCTTCTTCGAGATCCTCGTCGCGCTGCTGCAGGCCTACGTCTTCATGCTCCTCACCGCCGTCTACATCCAGCTGGCGCTGGCTGACGAGCACTGATTCCTCACTGACCCCCTACGGGACCGGCAACCGTCGGACCCGCACCTCGAAAGGAAAACACGTGGACGCAACGACCGTTCTCGCGGAGATCAACGGCAACATCGCGACGGTTGGCTACGGCCTCGCTGCGATCGGCCCGGCCATCGGTGTCGGCATCGTCGTCGGCAAGACGATCGAGTCCGTCGCCCGCCAGCCCGAGCTCCAGGGCCGCCTGACGACCCTCATGTACATCGGTATCGCCTTCACCGAGGCCCTGGCCTTCATCGGCATCGCCACGTACTTCATCTTCACGAACTAAGGTTCCTCGATGCACAACGCACTCATCATCGCGGCGGAGGAGACGCACAACCCCCTCATTCCGCCGCTGTACGACATCGTGTGGTCCGCGGTGGCCTTCCTCATCATCCTCGTGGTGATGTGGCGTGTCGTCACGCCGCGCATCACGAAGATGCTCGATGAGCGCACTGAGGCCATCGAGGGTGGCATCAAGAAGGCAGAGGCTGCTCAGGAGCAGGCCGCTGCTGCGCTCGACGAGTACAACAAGCAGCTCGCCGACGCCCGCTCCGAGGCGTCCCGCATCCGTGAGCAGGCCCGCGCCGACGCAACGGCGATCGGCAACGAGGTCCGCGAGCAGGCAGCGGCCGATGCAGCACGCATCACGGCCAACGCCCAGGCGCAGATCGAAGCCGAGCGTCAGAGCGCCGTCCAGTCCCTCCGGTCCGAGGTGGGCACCCTTGCCCTCGACCTCGCGTCCGGTGTGATCGGCGAATCGCTCAAGGACGACGCCAAGTCGTCGGCAGTCGTCGACCGCTTCCTCGCCGACCTCGAGGCCTCGCAGGCCACGAAGACGGGGGAGCACTGAGCATGCGCAGCGCTACCAGAGAAGCACTCGCGTCCACCAGGGCGGTGCTCTCGGACCTCGGTTCGAGCGCCGACCTGGCCGTGGGTGCCGAGATCCTCGCCTCCGGGCGTGCGATCGCCGGTGCGCCGCAGCTGCTCGGGCTGCTGTCCGACCCGACGGCCGACCCGGCCGGCAAGAAGGTCCTCATCGACCGCGTCTTCGCCGGTCAGTCGCACGCGACTCGTGCGGTCCTGACCGCGGTGGCCGGCTCGCGCTGGTCCTCGCACCAGGACCTGCTCGCCGGCATCGAGGACGCGGGCATCCGCGCCGTCGCCGCCACCGCGGGTACCGACTCGCCGATCGAGTCCGAGCTGTTCGCCTTCGAGACCGCTGTCCGTTCGGACGCCGGCCTCGAGCTGGCACTCGGCACGAAGCTCGGCAGCCCGGCGCAGAAGGGCGCGCTCGTCGAGCGGCTCCTCGGCCCCAAGGCGTCGCAGCAGACCGTGACGATCGTCTCCGCGCTCGTGCAGCAGCCTCGCGGCCGCCGCATCGGTGAACTCGTCCGCGATGCCTCGCGCATCGTGGCTGAACAGGACGGCAAGCTCGTCGCGACCGTGGTCACCGCCACGGCACTCACGACCGCCCAGTCGGCACGCGTTGCACGCGGGCTGGCCGAGCGCTACGGCAAGGACATCAGCATCAACCAGGTCGTCGACCCCACGGTCGTCGGCGGGGTCCGGGTGCAGATCGGCGGCGACGTCATCGACGGCACCGTGTCCACGCGGCTCTCGGAGCTCCGGCTCCAGCTCGCCGGCTAGGCGTACGGTCGAAGCCGCTCCTCCCAAGTCCACAACGGGAACTGCCGAGTCCGGCAGCGTCACCCTCTCGGAGCCGAAGGGCCCCGGAAAACCACAAGGAAAATCCCATGGCAGACATCACCATCAGCCCCGATGAGATCCGTGATGCCCTGAAGGACTTCGTCTCGAACTACGAGCCGACGAAGGCCTCCACGGCCGAGGTCGGGCACGTCACCGACGCCGGCGACGGCATCGCGCACGTCGAGGGCCTCCCCGGCGTCATGGCCAACGAGCTCATCCGCTTCGCGGACGGCACGCTCGGCCTCGCGCAGAACCTCGATGAAGACTCGATCGGCGCCATCGTGCTCGGCGAGTTCGCCGGCATCGAAGAGGGCATGGAGGTCACCCGCACGGGTGAGGTCCTCTCCGCCCCGGTCGGCGACGCCTTCCTCGGTCGCGTCGTCGACCCGCTCGGCGCCCCGATCGACGGTCTCGGCGAGATCGCTGCCGAGGGCCGTCGCGCCCTCGAGCTCCAGGCTCCCGGCGTCATGGCCCGCAAGTCGGTCCACCAGCCGCTGCAGACCGGCATCAAGGCCATCGACGCGATGATCCCCGTCGGCCGCGGTCAGCGTCAGCTGATCATCGGCGACCGCCAGACCGGCAAGACGGCCATCGCGATCGACACGATCATCAACCAGAAGGCCAACTGGGAGTCCGGCGACGAGGACAAGCAGGTCCGCTGCATCTACGTCGCCATCGGTCAGAAGGGTTCCACGATCGCCTCCGTCAAGGGTGCGCTCGAGGATGCCGGCGCGATGGAGTACACCACCATCGTCGCCGCTCCCGCGTCCGACCCGGCCGGCTTCAAGTACCTCGCCCCGTACACCGGCTCGGCCATCGGCCAGCACTGGATGTACTCCGGCAAGCACGTCCTCATCATCTTCGACGACCTGTCGAAGCAGGCTGAGGCCTACCGCGCCGTGTCGCTCCTCCTGCGTCGTCCGCCGGGGCGCGAGGCGTACCCGGGTGACGTCTTCTACCTGCACTCCCGTCTGCTGGAGCGTTGCGCGAAGCTGTCCGACGAGCTCGGCGCCGGTTCGATGACGGGTCTCCCGATCATCGAGACCAAGGCGAACGACGTCTCGGCGTACATCCCGACCAACGTCATCTCCATCACCGACGGCCAGATCTTCCTGCAGTCGGACCTCTTCAACGCGAACCAGCGTCCGGCCGTCGACGTGGGCATCTCGGTGTCCCGCGTCGGTGGTGACGCCCAGGTGAAGTCGATCAAGAAGGTCTCCGGCACGCTGAAGCTCGAGCTGGCGCAGTACCGCTCCCTCGAGGCGTTCGCGATGTTCGCGTCCGACCTCGACCAGGCGTCGCGTCGTCAGCTGGACCGTGGTGCCCGTCTTACCGAGCTCCTCAAGCAGCCGCAGTACTCGCCGTACCCGGTCGAGGAGCAGGTCGTCTCGATCTGGGCCGGCACCAACGGCAAGCTCGACACCGTCCCGGTGCCGGACGTGCTGCGCTTCGAGTCCGAACTGCTCGACCACCTGCGTCGCAGCTCCGAGGTCCTCACGACCCTGCGCGAGACGAACCAGCTCAGCGACGAGACCGTCGCCGAGATGTCGAAGCAGATCGACGAGTTCACGAAGAGCTTCCAGACGAGCGACGGCAAGACCCTCGGCTCCGAGCAGTTCGACGCGGCAGACTCCGAGGACGTCGACCAGGAGCAGATCGTCAAGGGTCGTCGCTAGATGGCAGCGCAGGTCCGGGTCTACCGACAGCGAATCAAGTCCGCGAAGACCACGAAGAAGGTCACTCGCGCGATGGAACTGATCTCGGCGTCGCGGATCCAGAAGGCGCAGGCCCGCATGGCTGCGTCCGGCCCGTACTCGCGAGCCGTGACGCGTGCGGTGTCGGCCGTGGCGACGTTCTCGAACGTCGACCACGTGCTGACCACCGAGCCGGAGTCCTCGACCCGTGCGGCCGTGGTGCTCTTCACCTCGGACCGCGGCCTGAACGGCGCGTTCAGCACGAACGTCCTCAAGCAGGGCGAGGAGCTCGCCTCCCTGCTCCGCAGCGAGGGCAAGGACGTCATCTACTACCTGGTCGGCCGCAAGTCCGTCGGGTACTTCGCGTTCCGTGAGCGTGCGTCGGAGCAGCAGTGGGTCGGCAACACCGACCAGCCCGAGTTCTCTACGGCCAAGGAGATCGGCGACGCCGTCGTGGCGAAGTTCCTCCAGGACACCGCAGAGGGCGGCGTGGACGAGATCCACATCGTGTTCAACCGGTTCCTCAGCATGGCGACGCAGGAGCCGCAGGTCGTTCGCCTGCTGCCCCTCGAGGTCGTCGAAGGGGTCGAGGAGCCCGAGGGCAACGAGCCCCTGCCGCTCTACGAGTTCGAGCCGGACGCCGATGCGGTGCTCGACTCGCTGCTCCCGGTCTACATCGAGAGCCGCATCTTCAACGCCATGCTGCAGTCGGCTGCTTCCGAGCACGCCGCGCGTCAGAAGGCGATGAAGGCGGCCAGCGACAACGCGGACTCGCTGATCCGTGACTTCACCCGACTCGCGAACAACGCGCGTCAGGCGGAGATCACGCAGCAGATCTCCGAGATCGTCGGCGGCGCCGACGCCCTCTCGTCGAAGAAGAAGTAGTCCGCGTCGTTCGCGGACAGATACCCACCCTCAGGAAGGCACCAGCCATGACCGACACCGCAACCACCGCGGTCGAGACGTCGTCGGCGCCCGGTGTCGGCCGGATCGCCCGTGTCACGGGTCCCGTCGTCGACATCGAGTTCCCCCACGACGCAATCCCGGAGATGTACAACCTCCTGTTCACGACCATCACCATCGGTGACTCGTCGCAGGAGATCGGCCTCGAGGTCGCCCAGCACCTGGGCGACGACCTGGTCCGTGCCATCTCCCTGAAGCCGACCGACGGCCTGGTCCGTGGCCAGGAGGTCCGTGACTCGGGCGCTCCGATCTCGGTCCCCGTCGGCGACGTCACCAAGGGCAAGGTCTTCGACGTCCTCGGGAACGTGCTCAACACGGACGAGAAGCTCGAGATCACCGAGCGCTGGCCGATCCACCGCAAGGCCCCGGCCTTCGACCAGCTCGAGTCGAAGACCTCGATGTTCGAGACCGGCATCAAGTCCATCGACCTCCTCACCCCGTACGTGCAGGGTGGCAAGATCGGCCTCTTCGGTGGTGCGGGCGTCGGCAAGACGGTCCTCATCCAGGAGATGATCCAGCGCGTTGCGCAGGACCACGGCGGTGTGTCGGTGTTCGCCGGTGTCGGTGAGCGCACCCGTGAGGGCAACGACCTCATCGGTGAGATGGAAGAGGCGGGGGTCTTCGACAAGACGGCCCTCGTGTTCGGCCAGATGGACGAGCCGCCGGGAACGCGTCTCCGCGTGGCCCTGTCGGCGCTGACGATGGCGGAGTACTTCCGCGACGTCCAGAAGCAGGACGTGCTCCTCTTCATCGACAACATCTTCCGCTTCACGCAGGCCGGCTCCGAGGTCTCGACGCTGCTCGGTCGCATGCCGTCCGCCGTGGGCTACCAGCCCAACCTCGCCGACGAGATGGGTGTGCTCCAGGAGCGCATCACCTCGACGCGTGGTCACTCGATCACCTCGCTGCAGGCGATCTACGTGCCGGCTGACGACTACACCGACCCGGCTCCGGCCACCACGTTCGCGCACCTCGACGCGACCACCGAGCTCTCGCGTGAGATCGCGTCGCAGGGTCTGTACCCCGCGATCGACCCGCTGACCTCGACGTCGCGGATCATGGACCCGCGGTACCTGGGCGCCGACCACTACGAGACGGCCACGCGCGTTAAGCAGATCCTCCAGAAGAACAAGGAACTGCAAGAGATCATCGCCATCCTCGGTGTCGACGAGCTCTCCGAAGAGGACAAGATCACGGTCGAGCGCGCTCGTCGTATCCAGCAGTTCCTCTCGCAGAACACGTACATGGCGAAGAAGTTCACGGGCGTCGAGGGCTCCACGGTGCCGCTCAAGGACACCATCGAGTCCTTCCGCGCCATCGCCGACGGCGAGTTCGACCACGTTGCGACGCAGGCGTTCTTCAACGTCGGTGGCATCAACGACGTGGAAGAGAAGTGGGCACAGATCCAGAAGGAGAACCGCTGACATGGCGGGTCTCAACGTGAGCGTCGTCTCGGCCGACCGTGAGGTCTGGTCGGGCGACACCACCATGGTCGTCGCACGCACGACAGAGGGCCAGATCGGCATCCTCGCGGGACACGAGCCGATGCTCGCGATCCTCGCGCAGGGTCAGGTCCGCATCACGCGGGCCGATGGGTCGACCGTCGCGGTCGACGCCGAAGACGGCTTCCTGTCGGTGGAGCACGACACGGTGACGATCGTCGCGCGGCAGGCCGCGCTGGCGTCCTGACCGGACTGACCGTCCTCCTCCCGCCTTCGGAGACGAAGCGGGAGGGTGGGGACACGAGCCGCACGCTCGATCTGCGTGCACTCACGTTCCCGGAACTGGCCGAAGAGCGGGCCGCGGTGATCACCGCGGCCCGCTCTGTCAGTTCCGAGGAGTCCTCGGCCAGGACGGCTCTGAAGCTCGGCCCGAAATCTATCGCCGAACGGTTCCGCAACCTCGAACTCGACACGTCGGGCACGATGCCGGCGATCGAGCGCTACACGGGGGTGCTCTACGACCCCCTCGGCGCGCAGACCGCCGACGCGTCGACGCGGGCGTGGTGGCACGACCACGTGGTCGTGCAGTCGGCCATGTTCGGACCGATCGGTGCTGGTGACCCGATCCCGGCGTACCGCCTGTCGCACGACTCCCGGCTCGGGACGATCCGATTGGCGTCGCACTGGCCCGCGGCCTCGTCCCGGGTCTTGGCCGATCGGGCGGACGGCCTGGTGCTCGACCTCCGGTCCGAGGGCTACCGCCAGCTCGGTCCCGTCCCGGACGCGGTCGCCCCGCGCGTCGTGAGCATCGACGGCTCCGGTCGGCGGCGGGCGTTGAACCACTGGAACAAGACGGCGAAGGGCCGACTCGTCGCGCTGCTCGCGCGCACCGGAGCGGTCGTCGCGACCATGGACGACCTGGTCGACTGGGCCGCCGCGAACGGTGTCGTGGTCGAACGCAGCGACTCCGGCTGGGACCTGGTCGCCGAGAGCCTGGAACCCGTCACCGTCTGATCATCGCCCCGGTCCGTCCTCCACAGGTCGGGCCGGGGCGCTGCTGTCCACAGGTGGTCGGTTCGTGCCTGACTGGAGGCCCGGATCACGCTTCGATGGCGTGCATGATCCCCTTGACGGCACACACCCCCGACCACACCGCAGTCCGGTTCCCTCGCGAGATCGCGGCGGCGGTCACCCTCCCGGCAGCGGCCGCAGCGCTGGTCACGTCCGGCGTCGGCGCTGGCTCCCGCGTCGGCGCGATCGCGATCGTCACCGCCTGCGGTGCGCTGTCGACCCGCATGGCGCTCATCCCGTTCCTCGCCGCTCGAGACCAGCCGGATCCGCGGGCCATCCGGGGGTTCGACCCGTTCGACGACCCGACGCCGCCGGCGTTGCACGGCCTCGGGCCGGAACCGGACCGCGCTCGGCTGCGCACGGCCGGCGACCGGTGTGCCGAGGCCTGGCGGGTCTGGCGCGCCGAGGGTGGTCAGGTGGACTGTACGGCCGGAGCCGCAGGTGCGCTCGCACTCGGGGCCTGGTGCGCGTGGGCGCTCGGGTCGTCCGCCCGCGCCGAGACACGGGCGCGCTACGCCCTCGAGACCCGTGCCGACGACCCGCTCGCCGGGCTGGTCCTGCGGTCGGTCCTGGCCGGCAGTGCGCCGACGTGGGCCGGGCCCCGTCGTGACCGGCACCGATCGTGACCGGCGCGGACGGCCGTCGGTGCGGTGCGACGGGTCGACCGGATCGTCTACGGTGGAGGACACCACATCCGAAGGGCTCCGGTTGCGCGACGACGACATCGAGGACACCGTCATCCGGCGACCCCGCGGTGCCGGGGGCGGCGATCGCTTCGACGACGTGCTCGGTGACACCGTCATCCGGCCGCGCACGGAGCCGTCCGAACCGGTCGGTGACCGTGCCGACGACGGCGCCGACGACGGAGCCGACCCGGAGGACACGGTCGTCCGCGCCGGTGTCCGGAGCGCCGCCGGACCGAGCGTGCCCGCCGGAGCCGCCACGGGCCTCCCGTCCGTCCCTGCCGCGCCCGCGGCGCGCGTGCCGTCGATCCGCATCGGCGACCGCACCTTCCGACTGGACCACCCGGTCGTCATCGGACGGCGTCCGTCGCTGCCGCGGATCACCAGCGGCCCCGAACCGGAACTCGTGACGGTGCGGTCTGCCAACGGGCAGGTGTCGTCCTCGCACGTCCGCATCCACGCCGAAGGCGAAGCCGTGGTGGTGCAGGACCTGCGGTCCACGAACGGCACCGTCGTCCGACCGGCCGGCGCGCCGGTGTACCGCATGGCATCGGGTGCGTCGATCGTCGCGCTGACGGGTACGGTAGTCGAGGTCGGTGACGGCAACGCCATCGAGGTCCTCTCGCCGTACCTCCGGGTCGCACCGACGGCGGACGGGTTCCCACCGGTTCCCCCGTGGCCCACCGACCAGACAGCACACGGCACGCCCCGAACCCCCAGAGAGCGATCCTGAAACGTGACCGAACTCGGCCGAGCAGCGACTGCGCACGCCATCGACGTCCCCGGTGCCGACGGCGCCACCCTGACGCTCTCGTGGGGAGCCGCGACCGACGTCGGTCGTCGCCGTGACCACAACGAGGACAGCTACATCGTCGGGGCGCCGTTCTTCGTCGTCGCCGACGGCATGGGCGGACACCTCGCCGGCGACCGCGCGAGCGACGCCGTCGTGCGTCGACTCGAGCAGGTGACGCAGGAGCCCTTCACCACGCGGCAGGGCATCCAGCGGGCGCTGCTGCTCGCCACGGCCGACATCGAGCGCGCAGCCGGCGGCAACGCGATCGGAGCGGGCACGACCGTCACCGGCATCGCCCTGGTCGCGTCACTCGGCCAGCCGGCGGCCCTCGTCTTCAACGTCGGCGACTCCCGGACCTACCGGATCGAGGACGGCGTGCTGCGCCGCGTCACCGTGGACCACTCCGTGGTGCAGGAGATGGTCGACGCCGGGTTGTTGCGGGCCGAGGACGCCGAACAGCACCCGGACAGCAACGTCATCACCCGCGCGGTCGGCTTCGGCGAACCGCCGGCGCCCGACTGGTGGACCCTGCCGCTCCGCGCGGGCGACCGGTACATCGTCTGCTCCGACGGCCTGACGAAGGAGCTCGGCGACGCCGGCATCGCGCGCATCGCAGCGCGGGAAGCCGGTGCGCAGGGACTCGCCGAACGCCTCGTCGGCGACGCGGTCGTCGCCGGGGGCCGCGACAACGTCACCGTCGTGGTGCTCCAGGTCGACGCTGCCCCGGACGACGGCGACCTCGAGGACACCCTGCCGCGGCACTGACCGCCGGCACAGGACCCCCCGAACTGGGGGAGTGCGCCCGTCCACAGGTGGTCGGTGTGCGGATCGACGGTCACCGGCGCTTCGTACAATGACTGTGCCACGACGAGAGAGTTGGCCGCTCGGCCGGGGAGGAGATGTCGATGGCGCGTCGCCTGCCGTCCAACCCGCCCGTGATCGGCGGCTTCAGCCCCGTGCACGTCCTCGGTTCCGGTGGCTTCGCCGACGTCTTCCTCTACGAGCAGGACATGCCGCGTCGTCAGGTCGCGGTGAAGGTGCTGCTCGACGAGGTCGTCGACGACCGCGTCCGGCAGATGTTCCAGGCCGAGGCCAACCTGATGGCGCGGCTCAGCACCCACCCGTCGATCCTGACGGTGTTCCAGGCGAGCGTCGCGGCTGACGGACGTCCGTACTTGGTGATGGAGCTGTGCTCCTCATCGCTCAGCGAGCGGTACCGGCGGGAGCCGATCCCGGTGTCCGAGGTGCTCTCGATCGGTGTCCGGATCGGGTCGGCCCTCGAGACCGCCCACCGCGAAGGCGTGCTCCACCGTGACATCAAGCCGTCGAACATCCTGCTCACGGCGTACGGCAACCCCGTGCTGTCCGACTTCGGCATCGCGGCCACCATCGGCGGGACCGACCCGGACGAGCCCATCGGCATGTCGATCCCGTGGTCGGCGCCCGAGGTCCTGATCGACGAGTCCCGGGGCACGATCCAGTCCGAGGTGTACTCGCTCGCCGCCACCGTGTACTCCCTGCTCGCCGGTCGCAGCCCGTTCGAGGTCCGGGGCGGCAAGAACGGTGCGAGCGACCTCATGAGCCGGATCGACAAGGGGGGCGTCAAGCCCACCGGTCGGACCGACGTCCCACCGTCGCTCGAGCGCCTGCTCGCCACCGCGCTGTCCCGCAAGGTGCCGTCGCGCCCGACGACCGTGCTCGAACTCGTGCGCGGGTTCCAGCAGGTCGAGGCCGAGCTCGGGATCCCGCAGACCGCTGCCGACGTCGCGGTCGAGGCGTGGGCAATCGCGACCCCGACCCCGGAGGGCGACCGGACCATGATCCGCGAGCTCCAGCCGCCGTCCCGGGTCGGCACCCGTCGCCGCACCCGTCGCGCGGTCCAGGGCGGCGTCGTCGCCGGCGGTTCGCAGAGCGTCGGCACCGTCCACCGCACCGGATCGGTCACACGTGCTCGTCGACGCACCCGGTCGACACTCGTCTGGGCGACGTCCCTCGCCGTCGTCGTGGTCGCCGCCCTCGCCATCGCGACCGTGGTCGTCGTCGGGCGGCTCGGCGCCGGGGCGATCCCCGTGGTGGCCGACGTCCGCGCACAGCCGTCGGCGCAGTCGGTGTCGTTCTCGTGGGCGGACCCGGGTCTCAAGAGCGGCGACACCTACGTCATCTCGTCGAACGGCGCGTCCAGCCAGCAGACCGGCACCACGTTCGTGGTCTCCGGGCAGCGCGGCGACGAGGAGTGCATCGCGGTCGCCGTCAACCGCGACGGCAAGACCGGTGCAGCGAGCGCGCAGAAGTGCGCGACCGTCGGGAGCACCGGGTGATCCGCGCGCTCGTCGCGAAGCACCGATCCGCCGCCGTCACCACCGGGGTCTCCGTCCTGGTCGCCGCGGTCGTCGCGACGACCGCGATCGTCTCGACCGGGTACCACACGCAACGAGTCGACCTCGGGGACGGCACCGTCTGGGTGCCCTCCGCCGAGTACGGAGCGGTCGGCCGGGCCAACACCGGGGTCCTCCAGCTGAACACCGCCGTCGAGACCGCGAGCGACGACCTGGCGGTGCTGCAGCGCGGGTCAATGGTCTACAGCGTCGACCAGACCAAGGGGACCGTGGCCAAGGTCGACGTCGCCGACGCCACCGTCGGCGACGCCGTGACCCTGCCCGCGGGGACACCCCAGGTCTTCTTCGCGGGGGACACCGCGGTGATCGGCAACCAGGACACCGGCGAGCTGTGGGCGACGCCCGCTGCCGACCTCGCCGAGTTCGACGCCTCGACCAAGGCCGACCTGACGCTCGGGGCGGACACCGTCTTCGACGCCTCGGACGGACACGTCGCGGTGTACTCGGCGAAGACCGGCACGGCATCGCTCGTCGACGTCGGGTCGACGTTGTCCGTCGACCAGCGGTGGAAGGTCGACATGGACCGCACCGACGACTTCCAGGTCGCGACCTTCGACGGCCACCTGGCCGTGCTCGACCGCACCAGCGGCGCCCTGTCGATCGACGGCCGCACCGTGGAGCTCGGCGACCGGGTCGGCGCGTCACCCGCGCTCCAGCGATCGTCGGACACCTCGTCCGACGTCACCGTCGCGGGTACCGCCGGACTCGTCCGGGTCAGCGCCTCGGGGTCCGTCGACGCCACCGCGCTCCAGGTGTCCGGACGTGCGGCGCGCCCCTACGTCGACGGGTCCTGCACCTACGCGGCGTGGGCCGGTGGCCAGGCGATCGACACCTGCGACGGCAACGCGCTCCAGCGGCTCGCGAGCACCGGCGGGACCAGCACGATTCAGATCCTGCACAACGGGCAGACCGTCGTCGCCAACGATCCGTCGAGCGGTCGTTCCTGGGCGATCGACCGCAGCGGCCAGCTCATCGACAACTGGGCCGACCTCATCAAGCAGGACGACGAGCAGCAGCAGGAGCAGGTCTCCGACGACGACCCCGAGGTCGACAAGGACCAGAAGCCGCCGGTGGCGGTGGACGACGACCTGGGCGCTCGTCCGGGACGCACCACGAGCCTCCCGGTCCTGCTCAACGACTACGACCCGAACGGTGACCCGATCATCGTGAGCGAGGTCGGGTCCATCTCGGAGTCCGCCGGCCGCGTCGCCATCGTCGCCGACGGCCAACGGCTGCAGGTCACGCTGTCGTCGCGCGCGACCGGCACCGTGACCTTCCCGTACACGATCACCGACGGCAACGGCGGATCGGACACGGCGACCGTCCGCGTCACGGTGCGGCCGGAGTCGCAGAACGAGGCCCCGCGGCAGGTGCGCGACACCTCGGCGGACGTGGTGCAGAACGGACACGTCGTCAGCAGCGTGCTCGGCGACTGGGTCGACCCCGACGGCGACCCGGTGTACCTGAAGTCCGCCACCGCCTCGGACGGCGACCGGGTGTCGACCACCCCGGACGGCCTGCTCGACTTCCGTGCGGACAGCGGCCGGACGGGTGACCGTGCCGTGCAGCTCGTCGTGAGCGACGGACGCGCCGACGGCCGTGGCTCGGTGACGGTGCGCGTGGCGAAGCAGGGGAGTGTGCCGCTGCGTGCCGACCCGTTCCCGGTGCAGGGCTACGCCGGCAAGGCCTTCACGGTGGAGCCGCTCGACCACGTCCGCGGCGGCAACGGCACCGTGACCCTCACGAGTGTGTCGTCGTCGGCGGGGCTGACGGTCACCCCGAGCTACGACGCGGGCACGTTCCGGGTGCAAGGGGCGAGTGCCGGCGACCACCAGCTCGAGTACACCGTGACCGACGGTGTGAAGACGTCGAGCGGCATCGTCCGGGTCACGATCCTCGCGCCGCCGGACGCCTCGACCGCGCCCATCACGACCCCGAAGACGGTCTTCGTCAACACGCTGTCGAGCAAGGACACCGACGTCACCGCGACCGACATCGACCCGGCGGGCGGGGTGCTGCTCGTCACCGCCCTCGACGGACCGGTGCGGGGCAGCGGGGTCCAGGCGAGCATCCTCGACCAGCACACCGTGCGCGTCACGCTGACCGCACCGCTCGACGGGCCGGTGTCGTTCGGCTACACCGAGACGAACGGCCTGGCGTCGTCCACCGGCACGATCACCGTCGTCGAGATCCCCAAGCCCGACCGGATCCAGCCGCCCGTCGCCCAGCCCGACAGCGCGACCGTCCGGGTCGGCGACGTCGCGAACATCGACGTGCTCGACAACGACACCCAGCCCGAGGGCGAGCCCCTGACCCTCGAGCCCGAGCTCGTGCAGAACGTGCCCGGCGACGGCGGTCTGCTGTTCGCCTCGGGCGACCACCTGCGCTACCTCGCGCCGAAGACCCCCGGCAACTACACCGCCGTCTACCGGGTCGCCGGTCCGGACGGCCAGTACGCCGACGCCGCCGTCTCGATCTCGGTGCGCGAACGGGACGCGGCGACGAACAACCCGCCGGTCCCGCAGACCGTGACCGCGCGGGTCGTGGCGGGTTCGTCGGTGCGGATCTCGGTGCCGCTGAACGGGATCGACCCGGACGGCGACTCGGTGCAGCTCGTCGGCGTCGGGTCGAACCCGGACAAGGGCTCCGTCACCGACGTCGCCTCCGACGCGCTGACCTACGAGGCGGGGGACTACTCGGCCGGCACCGACGAGTTCACCTACACGGTGGTCGACGCCCTCGGCGCACGTGCCACCGGTACCGTCCGCGTGGGCATCGCCCCCCGGGCCGAACAGGCGTCGAACCCCGTCGCCGAGGCCGACCACGTGACCATCCGCCCCGGCGGGTCGGTGACCGTGCGTGTGCTGCAGAACGACTCCGACCCCGAGGGCGGCCAGCTCACCGTGTCGGCGGCCGAGCCCACCGCCGACGACGTGTCGGCGAAGATCCTGCGGAAGCAGCAGATCCGGGTCACACCCCCGAAGACCGCGAAGTCGGGCGACTACGCCGTGCTCTACACGGTGGCGAACGCCAGCGGGGGATCGAGCACCGCGTTCCTCACCGTCACGGTCGACCCGGACGCGCAGCCCCTCCGCCCCGAGGTCGACGACACCACCCTGGACCTGCAGGACATCCTGCGGCGCGAGAGCGTGACCGTCGACGTGCTCGAGAACGTCTTCTTCGCCGAGGGCACCGCTGCCGACCTGCAGGTCGGGATCGTCGACGGCTACGGCGACACCGCACGGCTCACCGACGACGGACGGATCACGGTCCGGCTCACCGACGAGTCCCAGGTCATCCCGTTCTCGGTCGCACGGGTCGACCACCCCGACATCGTGTCCTACGGCTTCATCAACGTCCCCGGGTTCGACGACGCCCTGCCGCAGATCAACCGCTCGGCCGGTGCCGTCACCGTGAAGAGTGAGGCGACGGTCCGGATCCCGCTCGAGGACTACGTCGTGACCGCGAACGGCCAGACGGCGAAGATCACGGACCGCGGCACGGTGAAGGCGACGCACGCGAACGGCCAGAGCCTGGTCGTGGACTCGTCGACCCTGCAGTTCACCTCGTCGAAGCTGTACTACGGCAACGCGTCCATCTCGTTCGAGGTCACGGACGGCTCCGCGGCCAACGGCGGGAAGGGCCGGGTCGCGACGCTCGTGCTCCCGGTCACCGTGACGCCGCGGTCGAACCAGCCGCCGGCGTTCACCGGCTCGGCGGTCGAGATGCAGCCGGGCGAGACGCGCACCGTCGACCTGACGAAGCTCACCGACTACCCGTACCCGAAGGACCTGCCGGAGCTGCGCTACTCCGTCGTCGGTCGTCCGGCGGCCGGCACCACCGCCACGATCTCCAAGCAGCAGCTGACCATCACGGTCGCCGACACCGCGAAGAAGAACACCACGGCGTCGATCGGCATCGGGGTGCAGGACGACGCGAACGCCGGACGTGCCGGCACCGTGACCGTCGGGGTCGTGGCCTCGACGCGTCCGCTCGTGCAACCCGGCGCCGACCGGTCGATCACCAAGCGCGGTGCGACGACCACCATCGACGTCCTGACGAACGACCAACCGACGAACCCGTTCCCCGGACAGCGGCTGCGCGTCGTGAACATCCGTGGTCTGTCCGGCGGGCTGCCGAGCGGCGTCTCCGTGACCCCGAGCGGCGACCGCACCCGTCTCCAGGTCCGCGTCTCCGACAGCGCCAAGCCGGTGGACGCCCACCTGCAGTACCAGGTCGCCGACGCCACGAACGACCCGGACCGCTACGTCTGGGGCGACGTGACGATCTCGGTGCAGGACGTCCCCGACGCCCCCGGCACGCCCACCCGGACCGGGTCCTACGACGGTGGCCAGGCCACGCTGACCTGGTCGACCCCGCAGGGCAACAACTCGCCGATCACCGGGTACCGCGTCACCGGCACGAACGGCGTCGCGAAGAACTGCGGCACCGCCACGGTCTGCACCCTGACCGGCCTCGACCCGAAGGCGTCGTACCGCTTCCAGGTCATCGCCACCAACGCGATCGGCGACTCGAAGCCGTCGGGCAGCTCGGCGCCGATCAGCGCCGACTTCGTGCCGGCACCGCCGAAGGGCATCACCGTCACGCCGAACGGGTCGACGCCGAACCAGCTCGACGTCGCGTGGAAGGCCGTTCCCGCTCCGAACCGGGGCAGCGCGGTCGACGACTACATCGTCACCATCGAGGGACCGGGGCTGTCCGGTACCCGGCACACCGGCACGGCGACGAGCACCTCGTTCACCGGAGCGCAGAGCGCCGCGCAGTACAAGGTGACGATCTCGGCCCGGAACGACGCCGACCGCAACGGCACCGTCGTGCAGTGGAACTCGGCGTCGGCCACGGGTACGGCCGTCGGGACGCCCTCGGTCCCGACGCTGAACGCGACGCGTGACCAGTCCCCGGGGAAGACGACGGTCTCGCTGAGCGCGACGGAGAGCGACTGGGCCGGCAGCGGTCGGACGCTCACGATCGTCCGCTACCCGCCGGGCGTCGACATCCCCGGCGGTTGCACGACCACGGGCTCGGACAAGAAGTGGGACGGCAGCAGCGCGACGGACACGTTGAGCTCGAACGGGAACTTCCAGTACGTCGCACTGGCCGACAACGGGCTGTTCTGCACGCCGAGCCGTGCGGCGTCCGTCCAGGGGTACGCGGCACCGGGTACCGCGTCCGCCGACATCGCCGTGGAGAAGTTCAGCGATGACGACGGCACCTACGCGATCCGGATCCGCAACCCGCGCGCCCAGGCGAGCCCGAACGGATCGATCGACCACTTCGCGTACTCAGTGAACGGCGGCGGCCTCGTGTCGTTCGGCGCCAACGGTTCGTGGGTGAGTGGCGTGGCCTTCGGGTCTGCGGTCAGCGTGACCGTGGTGGCGTGTGCCGACGGCACGTCGAACTTCTGCGGCAGCGGCAGCACGGTGGACGGACTCCGACCGGTCCAGACACGTGCGACGCTCCCGGACTCGATGACCGCCGGCACCCAGGTCACCGTGAACGCGGCGCCGAGCAACAGCGGGTACCAGCCCTCGGGCTACCGCGTGTCGTTCTGCCTGGTCGACCGGCCCTGCGGCGGCGGTCAGGTCTACGCGCCGAACGCCTTGCCGACGGTCGAGGACTCGCTCCTCGCGAACTACGTGGTCGTCGCGGCCATCGTCGACGGGCACGAGGACCCGAGCCCGCCGAGCGCACGGATCGCAGCAGCGCCGGCGCCCGACCCCGAGCCGGAGCCGTCCGATCCGGGCGAGCCCGATCCGGAACCCGCGCCCGGCTGACCCGGTTCCGCTGCCCGCTGACCGTACGCTGCACCTACCGCCATCCCCGAGAACGAGGAACGACCCCGCATGAGCATGACCCCGGAGCAGGCCACCTGGTTCGCCGACGTCGCAGGCCGCATCGTGACCAACGTCGAGCAGGTGCTCCTCGGGAAGACGTTCGTGATCCGCCTCGCGGTGACGGCGATGCTCAGCGAGGGCCACCTGCTCCTCGAGGACGTCCCCGGTACAGGCAAGACGAGCTTGGCGCGGGCGATGGCGCAGAGCGTGCAGGGGACGACGAACCGCATCCAGTTCACCCCCGACCTGCTGCCCGGCGACATCACCGGCATCAGTGTCTACGACCAGCGCACGCAGGAGTTCGACTTCCACCGCGGCCCGGTCTTCGCGAACATCGTGCTCGCCGACGAGATCAACCGTGCGAGCCCGAAGACGCAGTCGGCCCTGCTCGAGGCGATGGAGGAGTCGGCGATCACGGTCGACGGCGTGAACCACCGTCTGGCGGCTCCGTTCATGGTCATCGCGACGCAGAACCCCATCGAGCAGGCCGGCACGTACCGTCTGCCCGAGGCGCAGCTCGACCGGTTCCTCATGAAGACCTCGATCGGCTACCCCGACCACGCCGCCACCGTGAAGATCCTCGAGACCTCGTCGGCTCCGTCGGCATCGGTTCCGCTCGCGAGCGTCGTGCCCGCGGCGACGATCACCGAGATGGCCGCGCTGGCCCGCACGGTGCACGTCGACGCCGTCATCGCCGACTACGTCGCACGGTTGGTCGACGCGACGCGTTCGGCCAGCGAGGTCCGCCTGGGCGTCAGCGTCCGCGGCGCGATGGGCCTCATCCGTTCGGCACGCGTGCTCGCGGCGCTGAGCGGCCGCCACTACGTCACGCCGGACGACGTCAAGGCCCTCGCCGTCCCGGTGCTCGCGCACCGCCTGGTGCTCGACGCCGAGGCGGAGTTCGACGGTGTCAGCGCGCCGAGCGTCATCGCACAGCTGCTGGTGGAGACGCCGCCGCCGGCCGACCGAGTCACGACGTGACGGACCGCCGGCCCGTCTCCACGCGCTCACGCCGTCCGTCCTCGACGCGGTCGCGTCGCGGGTCGACGGCGTACGAGCGCACGGGGACGGTCGCCGGCCTGACCAACGTCCGCTCGCGGATCGTCGGTGACCGCGAAGGCGTCGCCGCGGATGCGGTCGTCGGGATCGTCCGGGTCTGGGCAACGGCCTGGAGGCTCGTCAAGCGTTCCTGGGGCGAGGTCTCGTCCGTCGTCACCGGGCTCGGGTGGACGGTCGCGGCCCTCACGCTCGTCGCGTTCGTGGCCGGCTACCGGTTCGGCCTGCGCGAGATCGTCGTCGTCGGGTTCGCGGGAGCGGTACTCGTCGTCGTCGCCGCGATCGCGCTCATCGGTCGCACGCGGCTGGTGATCCGGATGCGCCTGCCGCAGCACCGCGTGGCGGTCGGCGACGAGGCCGGCGTGGTGGTCACGGCGGAGAACCCGACGCGTCTGCCCTCGGTGCCGACGACGGTCGAGGTGCCGGTCGGCCCGGGGCTCGTCGACGTCGCGATCCCGGCGATCGGCGCGCACGGCACGTTCGAGCAGCTGGTGCCCGTACCGACCGTGCGCCGCGGCGTGCTCGACGTGGGTCCGGTCACCGGTGTCCGCGCCGACCCTGTCGGTCTCGTCCGCCGCGAGGTCGTCTGGACCGCACGCGAACAGGTCATCGTGCACCCGCGCACGATCGCGATCCCGTCGACGAGCACCGGGCTGGTGCGCGACCTCGAGGGGCAGGCGACCACCGACCTGTCGCCGGCCGACATCGCGTTCCACGCCATCCGCGAGTACATGCCGGGTGACGACCCCCGCACCATCCACTGGAAGTCGACGGCGAAGTCGGGCGCGCTGATGGTGCGCCAGTTCGAGGACACGCGCCGCTCGCACCTGGTCGTGGCGCTCGGCATCGCCCGGTCGGAGTTCGGGGACGACGAGGAGTTCGAGCTCGCGGTGAGCGCTGCGGCCTCGCTCGGTGCCCGTGCGATCCGCGACGGCCGAGAGGTCTCGGTCGTGGTGTCGGAACGCACCCCGGAGTTCGCGAAGCGTGCCGTCTACGCGGTGAGGACCCTGCCGACGGTCACCCCGACGCGACTGCTCGACGACTTCGCCTCGGTCGGACTCGCCGATGCCTGCCTGCCCATCGCCGAGGTCTCCCGGATCGTCGGCAGCGACACCGAGGGCATCTCGGTGGCGTTCCTGGTCGTCGGTTCGACGATCGGGCTGCCGGCGCTCCGGCTCGCGGCGACGCGCTTCCCCGTCGGGGTCGAGGTCGTCGCGGTGATCTGCGAGCCCGAAGCGCAGCCACGGTTCCTGCGGGTCGCGGGCCTGACCGTGATGACCATCGGCTACCTGGACGACCTCCGGCACGCCCTGCACCGATCGGCCGCCGCGTGAGCGCCCCTCCGGTGGCCACGCCGACGCCGCCCGCGGAGCGTGCCCGTCGGTCGACCCGGCGTTCCGATCGACGCGATGCCCGGCGGCTCGTGCCGTTCCGTCTGGCCGGCGGGACCCTCGTCGTGTGGCTCCTGCTCGCGATCGCGAGTGTGTCGTGGTGGCCGGTCTACCGCGACGACTCGATGATCGTCGCGGCGGTGACCGCGATCGCGTTCGGCACCCTCGTCGCCCTCGTCGGCGCGGTCCTGCGGCTGCCGCTGGTCGTGGTGGCGATCGCGACGGTGGCGGCGTTCACGCTCGCCGGTGTACCCGCCGCCGTGCCCGGTCAGGCCAACGGGGTCCTGCCGACGGGCCCGGGCCTGCTCGCGCTGTTCGCCGGCGTCGCGCTGGGGTGGAAGCAGCTGGTGACCATCAGCCTGCCGGTCGGCTCGTACGAGGCGCTCCTCGTGCCGTACTTCGTGACGCTCCTCGTCGCCACGGTGACGGCCGTGAGCGTGGCGACCCGTGCCTCCAGGCAGGAACTCGCGAGCATCCCGGCACTGGTGCTGTTCGCGATCGGGGTGGTCGTCGGACCGAGCCGGCTGGACACGTCGATCGTGACGGCCGTCGTGCTCGTCGCCGTCGCGCTCGTGTGGGCGCTGACGGTGCGGCACGCACGTCGCGCGGTCGCCGTGGCGACCACGATCGGGTCGCCGGTGCCGATCGCTCGGTCCGTCGTGCGCCCCGCGCTCGTCGGCACGGGGACGATCGTCGCGGCGGCCGTCGTCGCCACGGGTCTCGGGCTGGTCGCGCCACCGGCCAACGAGCGCACCGTCGCCCGCACGGACGTCGTGAAGCCGTTCGACCCCCGCGACTACGTCAGCCCGCTGAGCGGCTTCCGCGCGTACGAGGAACAGAGCGCGGCGGACACCGCACAGCTCCGGGTCACCGGACTGCCGGAGAACGGGTTCGTGCGCATCGCGACGCTCGACACCTACGACGGCGTGGTCTACCGCGTCGGCGGGCCGGACGGCTCCTCGTCGTCGGGCACCTTCGAGCGCGTGCCGACGTCGGTCGACGTCCGTGGCGTGGACGGCACCACGGTGCGCGTGGGGGTGACCGTCGACGGCTACAGCGGGGTCTGGCTGCCGACGGTGGGGGACCTGGAGCGCGTCGACTTCACCGGGACCGACGCCGACGACGAGCGCGGTTCCTTCTTCTACAACGGCTCGACGCAGACGGGCGCCGTGGTCGGCGGTGTCCGCGAAGGCACTTCCTACGACCTGACCGCCGTGGTCCCCGACCAGCCGACGGACGAGCAACTCGCGGCCGCCCGCCCGGGCAGTGCCGCGGTCCCGACGGCGCGCGACGTGCCGGACGCCGTCCGCGAGACGGTCGAGGCGACGACCGACGCCGATGCGACTTCTGGTGCGAAGCTCGTCGCGGTGATCCAGGCGCTCAAGCGCAACGGGTACGTCAGCCACGGCGTCGGTGACGACCGGATGAGCCGTTCGGGGCACGGCGCCGACCGCATCCAGGAGCTCCTGACGTCGCCGCTGATGATCGGCGACCAGGAGCAGTACGCCGCCGCAGCAGCGCTGATGGCCGACGAGCTCGGGTTCCCGGCGCGGGTGGTCATGGGCTTCACCGCAGGCGGCGACTCGGGGTCCGGCGGAGCGTCGGCGAGCGGGGGCGCCACGACGTTCCGCGGCTCGGACGTCACCGCGCGCATCGAGGTCGACACCGCGCAGTGGGGGTGGGTGATGCTCAACCCCAACCCGAGTGTCCGCGAGATCCCGAACGAGCAGCAGCAGACGCCGCAGCCGGTGACCCGTCCCGAGACCGTCGTGCCGCCGCCTCCCGTCGACCAGCAGGACCAGGACCAGCAGGCGCCGCCGCAGAGCGATCGGAACACGCCGCCCGTGCAGCCGCTGTGGTTGCAGATCCTGCTCGCAGCGCTGCCGTGGGTGCTCGGCGCACTGGGGCTGATCGCCCTCGTGCTCCTGCCGTTCGGGGTGATCGTCCTGCTGAAGCGGGTCCGCCGCCGACGGCGCCGTCGTGCTCCGACGCCGCGCGGTCGCATCGTCGGGGCCTGGGACGAGTACCGCGATGCGCTCCTCGACCGTGGGCACGACGTGGCCGGATCGGCCACACGACGCGAGACCGTGACCGGCGCTCCGGGTGAGGGCGGGACCGGACTGGCCGCCCTCGCCGACCGGGCGGTGTTCGGACCGAGCGACGTCGACCAGGCCGCCGCCGACCGGATGTGGTCGGCGACGGACGATGCGGTGGGGACCCTGCGCGCCGGTCGGACGCGCCGTGAGCGGTTCCGCACCGCCGTGTCGCTCCGGTCCCTGCGGGGACCCGAACGGCCGCGCGCCACCACCGGTCAGGGCTCGGCGAGACGCGGTGACTACGATGGCCGGAGGCCTGACGAGCGTCGTGGACGGCCGAGTGAGGACAGAGGCAGACCGTGATCAGATGCGAACACTGTGGATCGATGCTCCCGGAGGGGGCGATCTTCTGCGGTGAGTGCGGACGCGCGGTGACCGCCGGAGCGAGCCGCCGGCCGGTCGCTCCGACCCCCGTCGAGCAGGCGCCGCCACCGCCCCTGCAGCAGCCCGACTCCCACGGACGTCGCTCCGACCCTGCGGCCGACGCGTGGTTGCCCGAGTCGACCCTCGACCCCGCCACCCGCGCCTGGCTGACCGGTGCCGACCGCCGCAGCACCGAACCCCCGACCGCGGTGCCCGTGCAACGCCCCGACGACCTCGCCCCGCGCGAGGCACCGTCGCACGTGCACGGAGCGGGCTCCGGCCTCGGCGACTGGTCGAACGCGGCCGCGCAGCCCGACGCCGTCCCCGCCCAGGACGAACCGCCACTGGACCCGGACGCCTACCGCTCCGAGCCCGCCGACGCCCTCGCCGACGACCCCGAGCGGACCCGGTTGGCTCCCGTCGAGGACCGTCCCGTGACCCCGCCGGCCGCTGACGAGGCGCCGGCACCCGTGTGGGCGCCGCCGGTCGCTCCGGCCCCGTCCGCGGCTCCGGCAGGCCCGTCCTGGTGGGTCGGTCGCGGCGCCACAACCGATGCCGGAGCTGATCCGGCTCCCGTCGTGCCGCCGGTCCCGAGTGCACCGACCGTCGCTGACGACACGCCCCGTGACACGTCCCACGACACGCCAGACGACACCGCGGCGTCCCCGCACGCGACGGACGACGCAGCCGTGCACGCCGACACCGACGGTGCTGACGACACGACGTCCACCCGCTCCGGCGAGCCCGTGCAGGACGGTGCGCTCGGACAACCGACCGCAGCCGTGCCCGTCGTCTCGCCGCCGCAGCCGGGGGACACCGCCGTCGTCGAGCCCCTGATCGACCGCCGACCGCCGCGGCCCGCGCCGCTCGTGACGCCGGGCATGCACGCCACGACCATCTGCCACGTCTGCGGCAACCGCCTCGAGCCCGACGACATCTTCTGCGGCGAGTGCGGAGCAGTCCGCCCCGCCGTGACCGCCGCGTTCACCGGACCGGTCGTACCGCTGCCGATGGCGCGTCCGGACTGGGCGACCGAGCACTCCGGCGTGGAGTCGGCCGGCGCCGGCGGGTCGTCGTCGACCGACGTGCCGGACGACGAGATCCCGGTCGATGCGCCTGCGGACGATCAAGCCTCGAGCGACGAGACCGGGTCCGGCGAGACCGGGTCCGACGAGGACGGGTCCGTCGAGGACGTGGCCGACGAGACCGCCGCCGACGACGAGTCGGCCCTGCCGGACAGCGAAGCCTCGCGCCCGGGTGGCCGTCCCCGCGGCGCACACGCGGCGCCGGTGACCGAGCCGACCGAGCCCGGGGACGCGGCACCGCACGGAGAACCGCAGGACTCCGAACGGTCCTGGGCCCCGCCGGCGCAGGCCCCGCTCGCCGCGCCGCTGCCTCCGGTCCCCGGGGCGACGGCACCCGAGCTCCCGCTCCCGCCGTCGGACCGTCCCGAGGCCAGTGCGGACGCCGACGAGCTCGACGAGGACGTCGACGAGACCCGCATCGTCTCGAAGACCCCGACGCGCGCGCCGTTCCTGCTGCACTTCAGCACGGGCGAGCGGTTCGGGGTGCACGGCACCGGCCTGCTCGGTCGTCTGCCTCGTCCGCAGCCGGGGGAGCGCTACGACGACCTGCTGACCGTCCACGACCCGGGCAAGTCGGTGTCGAAGACCCACCTCGAGCTCGGCCGCGACGGTGACGACCTGTGGGTGTCCGACCGGTTCTCCGGCAACGGCACCGTCGTCCGCCACATCGACGGTTCGATCCGTCGCTGCGAGCCCGGCCGTCGGTACCGCGTGGAGCGCGGGGCTCGGGTGGACATCGGCGAGCAGTTCTTCCTCGTGCAGTAGCGCTGCCGGACTTCTCCACAGATCGGTCGTCGTCGCCCCGGAGACGCCGCCGTCCTGCTGCGATGGAGGCATGACCCCGTTCGCTGCTCGGTGCGTCCTGGTCGGGACCGCCGTCGTGCTCGTCCTCGCCGGGGTGTTCGCGCCCCTCGATGGCGCCTCCCGTGCGGTGGTGTTCGCAGCCGCCGGGTGCTGCGCGGTGCTCGACGTCCTGCTGCACCGGTCCGGCGCAGGCGGGCCCCGCGAACCGGAGTCGCTGTCCGGCGACTACTCCGCAGCGGCGTTCGAGTCCCACTGTCCGAGCGCACCAGGACGGCTCCTGCTCGGCCACGGCTCGGACGGTGTGCCGTGGGAGACCGACACGACCGGTCACGTCGTGGTCGTCGGCACCGGGGCACTCGCCGCCGCGGTGTTCCGGGCGATCGCCGAACAGCTCCGCGCCACCGCCGATCCGTGGGACGACCTCCGCGCAGCCGGCAGACCCGGAAGACCCGCTGGCGACGGTCCGGCGCTGCCCGACGGCGCGACACTGCCCGACGGCGCGACGCTGCCCGACGGCACGGCGGTGCTCGCTCGCCTCGACCGCTCCGGACGTCCGAGCGGCACGGTCGTGCTCGTCCCGGGACTCGGCGCGATGCCACGGCTGTGGGACGCCGCGGTCGAGGTCACCCGCTACGGCTGCACCGTCCGTCGCCCACCCGACCGACGCGGTGTGACGCTCAAACCGGTGCTCCCGGTGCTCCCGGTGCTTCCGGTACTGCCGGAGCTCGTCGGATGACGGCCTCAGCGCAGGCCGGCGCCGACCCGGACCGCGCCGACCGGCACACCACCGCCGAGCACCTGTTCACCCGTCGCCGCCAGGACATCGGCCACGCCGTCGGCGCCCACCAGCCCGTTCCGCTGCAGCAGGGCGAGCGCTGCGAGGGTGCCCGCGCGCTGTGACCCGTCCAGCACCTTCACCGCGACCGCGGCCCCACCGGGCAGCCCCATCACCATGACGCCCTCGGCCCCGAGCTTCGCCAGGACCTGCAGCCGCTCGATCGTGACGGTGTTGGCCCGCCCGACCCCGTCGATCGCCCACGGGTGCGCCAGG
The DNA here is from genome assembly GCF_003814955.1 of Curtobacterium sp. PhB137. Lineage (NCBI taxonomy): Bacteria > Bacillati > Actinomycetota > Actinomycetes > Micrococcales > Microbacteriaceae > Curtobacterium > Curtobacterium sp. PhB137. The sequence continues at coordinate 250,325 of NZ_RKQO01000005.1, forward strand.
ACGGCGTCGGTCAGCGCCGCGGAGTCGTCGTCGGCCCGGGCGACGACGCCGGCGAACCCGCGTGCCAGTCCGGTGAGCGTGAGCGGGAAGACGGGAGCGCCGCAGCCGTCGGTGCCGACCAGGTCGACCGTCTCGTGCGTGTACTCCTCGACCACCGAGCGGACTCGCTGCTGCATCGGGTGCTCGATGTCCAGGTACGTCGCCTCGTCCCACCCGTTGACGCGGCAGGCGGCGAGCATGCCGGCGTGCTTGCCCGAGCAGTTCATCGCCAGGCGCCGGGGGCCGTCCATCGTCCGGCCGGTCGCTCGGTCGAAGGGCATGTCCGGCGGGCATCCGAGGTCGGCCTCGACGTGGTCGAACGACTCGAGCATGTGCAGCGCGAGGGCCTGGTGCGCGACGGTACCGGCGTGGCTCGCGGTCGTGAGGACGAGTTCCTCGTCGGAGAACCGGGCACCGGCGCCGCGGACGGCGAGGGCCTGGAACGGCTTCATCGTCGAGCGCGGGTAGATGCTGGCTGCGACGTCGCCGACCGAGTCGACCACGGCACCCGCGGAGTCGACCACGACCCCGGCGCCGATGTGCCGGCTCTCGTCGAACCCCGACCGGTCGAGGACCGCGAGTTCGACCGACCCGTCGGCGGTGAGAGGATGGCGATCAGTGCGGACTTCGTGGCTCACCGTCATGCCGCCATGCTAGCCAGGGCGGACGACCGCCAGTGACGCCGACGAAGGGGCAGCACCCGTGCAGGACCACACTTACGAGGTCTCCGTCAGCTGGACGGGAGACCGCGGCACCGGCACGTCCGGCTACCGCGACTACGGGCGCGACCACGTCGTCTCGGCGGTCGGCAAGCCCGACGTGGCCGGCTCGGCCGACCCCACGTTCCGCGGTGACCGCGACCGCTGGAACCCGGAGGAACTCGTCGTCGCCGCGTTGGCCCAGTGCCACATGCTCAGCTACCTGCACGTCGCGGTGACCCAGGGCTTCACCGTCGTCGACTACCGCGACACGGCCACTGCGTCGCTGAACCTGAACCGCGACGGCTCGGGCGAGCTCACCGGTGCGACGCTGCACCCGGTCGTGACGATCCTCGAGGCAGACCGGGTGGCCGATGCCGAAGCCGCGCACGCCACGGCGAACCAGCTCTGCTTCATCGCCCGGTCGGTGTCGTTCCCGGTGCACCACGAGGCCCAGACCGTCGTCCGTGCTGCGACATTGGCAGGGGACTCTTCAGCAGGTGGGGCAGACTAGGTTCCCGTGAAGCGTCTGCGCCTGCTCCCGATCGCCCTCGTCCCCGCCGTCGTGCTGGGACTCGCCGCATGCTCCGGCTCCGGTTCGGACGGGTCCACGGCCTCGCCGACCCCGACCGCCAGTGCGACCGCCTCGGCGATCACGTCCTGCCCGGACCCCGGCAAGGCCTCTGACTCGATCCGAGCGACCGGCTCGTTCGGCGGCGCGAAGGCCCCGACGGTCAAGTTCGCGGCCGGTCTGTCGGCGAAGACGCCGCAGGCCACGAAGCTCATCTCGGGCAAGGGCGCGTCGTTGGACGAGGGCGACTACGCCCAGGTGTCGTACACGGTCTACGAGGCCAAGGACGCCAAGAAGCTCGGCACCGTCGGTTTCGACGAGGGCAACCCGCAGGTCCTGTCCGTCGGTGGATCGGGCTTCGGAGCCCTGCTCGCCTGCTCGAAGGTGGGCGACCGTGTGGCAGCGGTGGGGCAGTCCTCGGCGCTCGGCTTCAACACCGGTGGCGAGATCGTCGTGGTCGCGGACGTCGTCGCGCAGACCCCCACCAAGGCGAGCGGCACCCCGCAGGACCAGGACCCCGGCCTGCCGACGGTCAAGGACAAGGCATCCGGCGAGCCGGAGATCACGATCCCCGACGGCGTGAAGGCCCCGACCAAGACGACCGTCGAGGTCCTCAAGCAGGGCGACGGCGCGTCCATCGCCGACGGTGACACCGCCCTCGTGCAGTACAAGGGCGTCGTCTACAGCACCGGCAAGGAGTTCGACTCCTCGTGGTCGAAGGGCGCCCCGACGACCTTCACGGTCTCCGAGAACGCACTCATCAAGGGTTTCGTCACGGGGCTCGTCGGCCAGAAGGTCGGCTCGCAGGTGCTGATCGTCGCCACGCCGGAGGACGCCTACGGCGCGACTCCTCGCGAAGGCTCGGGCATCCCGAAGAACGCCACGCTCGTCTTCGTCGTCGACATCCTCGCGAAGGGCTGAGCGCCGAAGTCGACACGACGTGAAGAGGCCGACCACTGACAACAGTGGTCGGCCTCTTCCGTCCTACGACAGCAGTCAGCGGCTCACCTTGGTGACCGTGACAGCTTTCGTCCACGTCACCGAGGCACCTGCTCGATACTCGTAGGCCATCCCGTTCGATGCCCAGAAACTCGTCCGTCGATCTCCGGACTTCACGCCGGTGACCCCTCTCCACGTGCCGGTCTTCGTTCCGGTACCGGTCAAGCCGTACGGCCCGCCCGACGAACGGAGCATGCATGCGCTGGTGCTGGTGCATCCGGGTCCCACCGGCGTGAGCGCACGTGATCGAACGCTCATTGCCGCGAGGATGTCTCCGGTGTCTGGATCGGCCAGGGCCTCGACGGGAGCTGCGCCCTGCATCACGGCATCGATCTCCGCATGCGACTGGGTCCCCCGCAGATCGGTCAGTACCGCGAGTGTGGTCGGCGCGGGAGTTGTTGCGTTCGCTGCCGTCGGCAGCGCTCCGATCCCCAACACCACGATCACGGCAGCGGCAACTGTGTTCTTCATCGACATCGTTCATCCCCTCCTGAGGTTGCGTCGTCACCATAGTGGCCGTGAAGTGCGGTGTGCAACATACTGCACGCGTCGAGCCCGCAGATAGGGTTGGCGCCGTGGACACCCTTGAAAGACGACGCATCGTCGTCCTCGGCAGCACCGGCTCGATCGGCACGCAAGCGCTCGACGTCGTCGCCCGCAACCCCGACCGGTTCGAGGTCGTCGGTCTGACCGCCGGCAGCAACCGCACGCTGGTCGCCGAGCAGGCCGCACGGTTCGGCGTGCGTGACACGGCGTTCGGGGCGCAGGACTCCGAACGGCTCGTCCGCAGCGTCGAGGCCGACGTCGTCCTGAACGGCATCACGGGGTCGGTCGGCCTCGGGCCGACGCTGGCGGTGCTCGAGACCGGTGCGACCCTGGCGCTCGCCAACAAGGAGAGCCTCATCGTGGGCGGTTCCCTGGTGCAGCAGGCTGCAGCGCCGGGCCAGATCGTCCCCGTGGACAGTGAGCACTCGGCGATCGCGCAGACGCTCCGCTCCGGTGCCGACACCGAGGTGCAGCGGCTCGTCCTCACGGCGAGCGGCGGTCCGTTCCGCGGCCGCACCCGCGAGCAGCTCCGCGACGTCACCCCGGCGCAGGCGCTGGCGCACCCCACGTGGGACATGGGACTCGTCGTCACGACGAACTCCGCCACGCTCGTCAACAAGGGGCTCGAGGTCATCGAGGCCCACCTGCTCTTCGGCGTGCCGTACGACCGCATCGAGGTCACGGTGCACGCGCAGTCGATCGTGCACTCGATGGTCGAGTTCGTCGACGGCTCCACCATCGCGCAGGCCTCGCCGCCGGACATGCGTCTGCCGATCGCGCTCGGCCTGGCGTGGCCGGACCGCGTGCCCGGGGTCGGTGTGCCGCTCGACTGGACGACGGCGAGCACCTGGACCTTCGAGCCGCTCGACGCCGACGCGTTCGGCGCCGTCGCCCTCGCGAAGCATGTCGGTGAACTCGGCGGGACCTTCCCGGCCGTGTTCAACGCGGCGAACGAGCAGGCCGTGGCCGCGTTCCACGCGGGCGCCATCGGCTTCCTCGACATCGTCGACACGGTCGAGCGCGTCGTCGAGGAGCACACCGCGGGGGAGCCGTCACTCGACGGCGTGCTCGCTGCGGAGCACTGGGCCCGCGCCGCCGCGGACCGCGCGCTGACCCGCTGACGCGATCCGCGCCTCCCGTCGGTCGCATGGTCACCACGTGACGGACTGGGCCCACACCGCCGGTTCCGGCGCGACGCGCCAGCGGCGGGACGGCCGTGCCGGTGGGGAGAGGCTCAGATCACCTCTCAGACGGCGCTCGGCTCCGTCATGGCAAGCGTCCCGTACCCTTTCCCGGTGACCGTCGAAACCGTCCTGCTCTTCGTCCTCGGCGTGGTCGTCTTCATCATCGGCCTGCTGGTCTCGATCGGACTCCACGAGCTGGGGCACCTGTCCTTCGCGAAGCTGTTCAACGTCAAGGTGACGCAGTACTCGCTGGGCTTCGGCAAGGCCATGTGGTCGTTCAAGCGGGGTGAGACCGAGTACGGTATCCGCCCGATCCTGCTCGGCGGATACATCTCGATGGTCGGCATGCTCAAGCCGCGTGCCTCCGGCCGCCCGAGTGCGATCACGAACACCGGCATGTACGGCGCGTTCGTGCAGGACGCCCGCCAGGCCAGCGCGGAGCAGATCGCGGACTCCGGCGGCGACGACTCCCGCGCGTTCTACCGGCTGACCCCGTGGAAGCGCATCATCGTGATGGTCGCTGGACCCGCGATGAACCTGGTGATCGGGATCGTGCTGTTCGGCGTGCTGCTGTGCGGCTTCGGGTCGCCGACCACGACGTTCACCTCGAGCGTCGACTGTGTCCTGCCGACCAGCCAGACGACCGAGTGCACCTCGGGCGATGCGGAGTCGCCGGCGAAGCAGGCAGGCATCGCGTCGGGCGACGTCGTGCTCTCGGTGAACGGTGAGCAGGACCCGACCATCGCGCGCGTCTCCGAGGTGTTCCAGAAGTCGGCCGGCGAGCAGGTGACGGTCGTCGTCGAGCGTGACGGTGCCCGGAAGACGCTCGAGATCACCCCGACGACCGCCACCCGCGACGTCTACGACGCCGAGGGCAAGGTCGTCACGAACGACGACGGCACGACGAAGACCCAGCGGGTCGGTGTCGTCGGCGTCAGCATCGGGCAGTCGCTCGTGCGGCAGTCGCCGGCCGAGGTCCTGCCCGCGACGGGTGCGCAGATCGCCGCGTCGGCGCACCTCATCATCGACCTGCCGCAGCGCCTGGTCGCCGTCTGGAACGCGGCGTTCGGCGCGCAGGAGCGGTCGCAGGACAGCCCCGTGTCGGTCGTCGGCGTCGGCCGCGCGATCGGCGAGGTCTCGTCGATGAGCGGCGTGCCGGTGGTCGACAAGGCGTACACGATCCTCGGGCTGCTGGCCTCGCTGAACATCGGCCTGTTCGTGCTGAACATGGTGCCGCTGCTGCCGCTCGACGGCGGGCACATCGCCGGCGCCCTGTGGGAGGCGATCAAGCGACGGTCCTTCAAGCTCGTCGGCAAGGCGGACCCGGGCCCCATCGACCTGGCGAAGACGATGCCGCTCACGATGGTCGTCGTGGTGCTGCTGGCGGGGATGAGCGCGCTGCTGATCTACGCCGACATCGTGCGGCCCGTGAACCTGTTCGGGTAGTCGCTGCGGCGCTACGCTCAGCGGATGAGCACAGCGCCCACGAACTCCGGGCTCACCACTGCCGCGCCCGAGGTCCGCACCGTTGAACGGCAGGGCCTCGACGTCATCGCCGAGTCCGACCGCAAGGGCACCCCGCGGGGACTCTTCTGGCCGTGGTTCGCGGCGAACATCTCCGTCCTCGGCATCGCCTACGGGTCGTTCGTGGTCGGGTTCGGCATCTCGTTCTGGCAGGCCACCGTCGTCTCGGTCATCGGGGTGGTGTTCTCGTTCCTGCTGTGCGGCATCGTCGCGATCGCCGGCAAACGCGGGTCGGCGCCGACGATGGTGCTGAGCCGTGCGGCCTTCGGGGTCCGCGGCAACCGGGTGCCCTCGTTCCTCAGCTGGATCCTCACCGTCGGGTGGGAGACCGCCCTCGCCGCACTGGCGGTCCTCGCGACCTCGACGGTGTTCACCGAGCTCGGCTGGGACGGCGGGGTGCTGACGAAGGTCGTCGCCCTCGTCGTGGTCGCCGCGCTCGTGGTCGGGGCCGGCGTCGCGGGCTTCGACGTGATCATGCGCCTGCAGACCTGGATCACGGTCATCACCGCTGTGCTCACGGTCGTCTACGTCGTGCTCGCGGTGCCGTCCATAGACTTCGCCGCGATCGCCGCGATGCCGACGGGCAGTGCCCAGCAGTTCATCGGTGCGCTCGTGCTCGTGATGACCGGCTTCGGGCTGGGCTGGGTGAACGCCGCTGCCGACTACTCGCGGTACCTGCCGCGCTCGGCGTCGACCGGGGGAGTCGTCGGGTGGACGACCTTCGGCGGTGCCCTCGCACCGGCGATCCTCGTGGTCTTCGGTGTCCTGCTCGCCGGTTCCTCGCCGGACCTGAGCGCGGCGATCGGTGCCGACCCGATCGGCGCGCTCACCACGATCCTGCCGGTGTGGTTCCTCATCCCGTTCGCCCTCGTCGCGATCCTCGGGCTCGTCGGCGGCGCGGTGCTCGACATCTACTCGTCGGGCCTCGCGCTGCTGAGCGTCGGCGTGAAGATCCCGCGGCCGGTCGCTGCCGGAGTCGACGGTGTGTTCATGGTGGCGGGGGCGATCTACATCGCCTTCTTCGCCGAGTCGTTCGTCATCCCGTTCCAGGCGTTCCTCATCACCCTCGGCGTCCCGATCGCCGCCTGGGCCGGCATCTTCGTCGCCGACGTCCTGCTGCGGCGCACGGCCTACGCCGAAGGCGAGCTCGACGACCGTCGCGGCCGCTACGGCGACGTCCGGTGGGGCGCGATCGCCCTGGTCGCGGTCGGCACGGCGCTCGGGTGGGGCCTCGTCACGCTGGCGTCACCGGCGTGGCTGTCGTGGCAGGGCTACCTGCTCGGGCCGTTCGGCCTCGGCGGACGCGACGGCGCTTGGGCCTACGCGAACCTCGGTGTGCTGGTCGCGCTCGTCGTCGGGTTCCTCGGCACCCTGCTGTTCGCCCGGGGCTCCGTCCGGCGCCAGGAAGCACAGCGGTGAGCACGTCGGGGAGCACGGGCGTCCCCGACGACGCCTGGCTCGTCGTCATCGACATGCAGCAGGTCTTCACGGGGGAGTCCCCGTGGGCGGCGCCGCGGTACGACCACGCCGGAGTCGGCATCGAGCGTCTGCTGCCCCGGTTCACCGGACGCACGGTGTTCACCCGGTTCGTCGCGCCCCAGCGCCCGCAGGGCGCCTGGGTGCCGTACTACCGCGAGTGGCCCTTCGCCCTCGTGCCGGACGCCGCCCCGCTGTACGCGCTGACCGAGCCCTTCGCGAGTGCGGCAGGGGACCGCAACGACCCCGTCGTGACCGAGCCGACGTTCGGCAAGTGGGGGACGGGCCTCCAGGCAGTCGTCGGCGACCACCCGCACCTGGTGCTCACGGGGGTGTCGACCGACTGCTGCGTGCTGTCGACCGCCCTGGCGGCGGCGGACGCCGGAGCGACCGTGACGGTCGTCGCGGACGCCTGCGCCGGGGCGAGCGACGCGGACCACGAGCGGGCGCTCGACGCGATGCGGCTGTACGCGCCGCTCATCACCGTGGTGGACAGCGCCACCCGGCTCTGAGCGTCCGGTGTGACCGGGCCGGGACGGTCGGAGCGAGCGCGTAGAGTGCTCACGTGCCCGCTGTGAACCTCGGTATGCCCAAGTCGCCCGAAACCCTCGCCCCCCGACGCAAGTCGCGCCAGATCCGGGTCGGCAAGGTGCTCGTGGGCGGCGACGCTCCGGTGTCCGTCCAGTCGATGACCACGACCCCGACGACGAACATCAACGCGACGCTGCAGCAGATCGCCGAGCTCACGGCCTCGGGCTGCGACATCGTCCGGGTCGCCGTGCCGACGCAGGAAGACGCCGACGCGCTGCCGATCATCGCGAAGAAGTCGCAGATCCCGGTCATCGCCGACATCCACTTCCAGCCGAAGTACGTGTTCCAGGCGATCGACGCCGGCTGCGCCGCGGTCCGCGTGAACCCGGGCAACATCCGCAAGTTCGACGACCAGGTCGGTGCGATCGCCGCCGCGGCGAAGGCCGCAGGCGTGTCGCTCCGCATCGGCGTCAACGCCGGGTCACTCGAACCGAGCCTGCTGCAGAAGTACGGCAAGGCCACACCCGAGGCGCTCGTCGAGTCCGCCGTGTGGGAAGCCAGCCTGTTCGAGGAGCACGACTTCCACGACTTCAAGATCTCGGTCAAGCACAACGACCCGATCGTCATGGTCAAGGCCTACCGACAGCTCGCCGCCGCCGGTGACTGGCCGCTGCACCTCGGTGTGACCGAGGCCGGCCCCGAGTTCCAGGGCACCATCAAGAGCGCCACCGCGTTCGGCATCCTGCTGGCCGAGGGCATCGGTGACACCATCCGCGTGTCCCTGTCCGCGCCGCCCGCGCAAGAGGTCAAGGTCGGCCTGCAGATCCTGCAGTCGCTCAACCTGCGCGAACGCAAGCTCGAGATCGTCTCGTGTCCGAGCTGCGGCCGGGCCCAGGTCGACGTCTACCAGCTGGCGAACGACGTCACCAAGGGCCTGGAGGGCATGTCCGTCCCCCTGCGCGTCGCCGTCATGGGCTGCGTCGTGAACGGCCCCGGCGAGGCGCGCGAGGCCGACCTCGGCGTGGCGTCGGGCAACGGCAAGGGCCAGATCTTCGTCAAGGGCAAGGTCGTCAAGACGGTGCCGGAGCACGAGATCGTGCAGACCCTCATCGCCGAGGCGAACCGCATCGCCGACGAGATGGGGCCGGAGGCCGCGCTCGGCACCCCCGAGGTCATCACCACCCCGTAGCGCGCGCTCCGGCACGGTGCGGATTCCGCCACTGTGTGCCGGGTTGACGGCTCGGTGCGGGGTCAGCGGGCGGCACGGTGCGGCTGAGGCCGCACCGGTCGGCGAACCTCGCACGGTGCGCGTCCGCGCTCGACGAGCGTCGCGAGCGTGCCGGACGGGAGGCCCGTGGCGGCCTGGCACCGGGCGTCCCGTTCGCACCGTGCGGACTTCGCGAACCCGTGACGGGAAAGCAGTCTGGTGCGCGCTTGTGACACCGCACGGTGCGCGCCCGCCCGGACCTCGCACCGTGCGGCGAACCTCGCACGGTGCGCCCCCTCCCGTGCCGCGCCGTCGGCGCACGCCGCTAGGCTGGCCCCGTGGTCACACGGCTTTCGCATCTGTTCCTCCGTACGCTCCGCGACGACCCCTCCGACGCCGAGGTGACGAGCCACAAGCTGCTCGTCCGCGCCGGGTACGTCCGTCGCCAGTCCCCGGGGATCTTCGCCTGGCTGCCGCTCGGTCTCCGGGTGCGCGCCAAGATCGAGGGGATCATCCGCGACGAGATGGTCGCTGCCGGTGCGCAGGAAGTGCTGCTGCCGGCGCTGCTGCCGCGCGAGCCGTACGAGGCGACGAACCGCTGGACCGAGTACGGCGACGGCATGTTCCGCCTGCAGGACCGCAAGGGTTCCGACTACCTGCTCGCCCCCACGCACGAAGAGATGTTCGCGCTGCTGGTGAAGGACCTGTACTCGTCGTACAAGGACCTCCCCGTCACGCTGTTCCAGATCCAGGACAAGTACCGCGACGAGGCACGCCCGCGCGCGGGTCTGCTGCGCGGTCGCGAGTTCACCATGAAGGACGCGTACTCGTTCGACCTCACCGACGAGGGCCTCGAGCGCAGCTACCAGGTCATGCGCGACGCGTACGAGAAGATCTTCGCCCGCCTCGGCCTCGAGTACGTCATCGTCAAGGCGGACGCCGGCGCGATGGGCGGCTCCAAGTCGGAGGAGTTCCTGCACCCGATCGCCGTGGGCGAGGACACCTTCGTCCGCAGCGCCAACGGCTACGCGGCGAACGTCGAGGCCTACGTCACGCCCGTGCCCGCGTCCCTGCCGATCGAGGGGCAGCCCGACGCGGTGCTCCTGCCGTCGTCGGACACCCCGACGATCGACACGCTCGTCGCCCACGCGAACGAGGTCGCCCCGCGCGACGGCGCGCCGTGGACCGCCGCGGACACGCTGAAGAACGTCGTCCTCGCCCTCACGCACCTGGACGGCACGCGCGAGGTCGTGGTCGTCGGGCTCCCCGGTGACCGCGACGTCGACCTGAAGCGCGCCGAGGTGGCGTTCGCCCCGGCCGAGGTCGAAGCCGCAGGCGACGACGACTTCAAGAAGCACAAGGGCCTGGTCAAGGGCTACATCGGTCCGCAGGTCCTCGGCGCAGAGAGCGCCACGGGCATCCGGTACTTCGTCGACCCGCGCGTGGTCGACGGCACCGCCTGGGTCACCGGCGCCAACGAGCGCGGCGTGCACGTCTCCGGCCTGGTCGCCGGCCGTGACTTCGTGGCCGACGGCGTCGCCGAGGTCTCGGACGTCCGCGCGGGGGACCCGTCGCCCGACGGCTCGGGTCCGCTCGAGACCGCCCGCGGCATGGAGATCGGGCACGTCTTCCAGCTCGGCCGCAAGTACGCCGAGGCCCTGGGCCTCAAGGTGCAGGACGAGAACGGCAAGCTCGCGACCGTCACGATGGGCTCGTACGGCATCGGCGTGACGCGTATCCTGGCGATCCTGGCCGAGGCGCACAACGACGACAAGGGCCTGGCCTGGCCGAAGAACGTCGCACCGTTCGACGTGCACATCGTCGCCACCGGCCGTGACCAGGTCGCCTACGAGCTGGCGACGTCGATCGTCGCCGAGCTCGAGGGCGAGCGGTTCGACGTGCTCTACGACGACCGTCCGAAGGTGTCGCCCGGCGTCAAGCTCCGCGACGCCGAGCTGCTCGGCATGCCGATCGTGGTCGTCGCCGGCCGCGGCGCCGCCGACGGCGTCGTCGAGCTGTGGAACCGTGCCAGCGGCGAACGCCGCGACGTGCCGGTCGCCGAGCTGCTCGACGCGGTCCGCGCGATCTAGCGGGTCGCGTCCTGGACGCGACCACCCGACGCACGGGAGGCCCGTGGCGACGCCGCCACGGGCCTCCCGTGCATCCGTGCTCGGGTCCGCGAGTCGCAGTGCGGTACGCTTGTGGCCGACTTCTGCGACGGTTCCATCCGCAGGAGCGACTCATCTGAATACGGAGGCACCTCGGTGAAGATCGATCTCGCAGTCCTGCGACTCATGGAGCGCGAGCGGGAGATCCCGTTCGACGAACTGGTCCAGATCATCGAATCTGCCATCCTGACCGCCTACCAGAAGCACGCCGAAGAGAACGGCGAGCCGGCCCACGCGCAGTCGCGTGTCGAGCTCGACCGCAAGTCCGGCGAGGTCAGTGTCTACGTCCCCGAGCTCGACGACGAGGGCACCGTCATCGGTGAAGCCGTCGACCAGCCGAGCGACTTCGGTCGCATCGCGGCCTTCGCGGCGAAGCAGGTCATCAACCAGCGCCTGCGCGACATCGGTGACGACAAGATCCTCGGCGAGTTCCGCGGCAAGGAAGGCGACATCGTCGCCGGGGTGGTCCAGCAGGGCCCGAACCCGCGCATGGTGATGGTCGACCTCGGCACGGTCGAGGCGATCCTGCCGCCCGAGGAGCAGGTGCCGGGCGAGTCCTACGCGCACGGTTCGCGCATCCGCGTGTACGTGACGAGCGTCGCCCGCGGCAACAAGGGTCCGCAGATCACGGTGTCGCGCACCCACCCGGGCCTGGTCCGGAAGCTCTTCGCCCTCGAGGTGCCGGAGATCGCCTCGGGCGTCGTGGAGATCACGTCGCTCGCGCGCGAAGCCGGCCACCGCACGAAGATCGCGGTCAAGGCGAACGAGCCCGGCGTCAACGCGAAGGGTGCCTGCATCGGCGAGCTCGGTGCGCGCGTGCGTGCGGTCACCAACGAGCTGGGTGCCGAGAAGGTCGACATCGTGGACTGGTCCCCGGACCTGTCGGCGTTCGTCGCGAGCGCCCTGTCGCCGGCCAAGGTGACCAGCGCCTTCGTGCTCGACGCGTCGACCAAGGCCGTCCGCGCACTCGTGCCGGACTACCAGCTGTCGCTCGCGATCGGCAAGGAAGGGCAGAACGCCCGCCTGGCTGCCAAGCTCACCGGGGCCCGGATCGACATCCAGCCGGACTCCATCCTGGACGGCGACGACTAGGCGATTTCGCCGCCGGCGTGCCCAGAAGGGCGCGCCGGATCGCGGACGTCCGAGGCAAGGAGTAGAGTGGTTCCCGTCAGAACGTGCATCGGCAGTCGTCGTCGCGCTTCCCGATCCTCACTCCTCCGAGTCGTCGCCCTGAGCGATGGCCGCGTCGTGGCGGATCCGAAGGCAGTCATGCCGGGCCGGGGAGCATGGCTCACACCGACCGTCGATGCCTACGATCTGGCCGTCAAGCGCAGGGCTTTCCGCCGTGCGCTCCGGTTGGATCGCGATCCCGACACGTCCGCGGTGCTCGACCACATCGTCGGCCTCTCACGAGCGTCGACCGAGCGCCCGGACATGACAGAACAGGCTGAACGGCTTATGGACAACTGATGAGCGGCTCGAAATGAGACCCGTCATCCATTGAGTCCTGCCCTTTACGGGGTGGGACCCGTGAAGGAGAACAGTGGCTAAACCACGCGTACACGAGATCGCAAGCGAGCTCGGCGTCGACAGCAAGACCGCACTCGAGAAGCTCAAGGAGCTCGGCGAGTTCGTCCGGGGTGCCAGCTCGAGCATCGAGCCCCCCGTTGCCCGGAAGCTCCGTGCCGCCCTGCAGGCGGACGGTGTCCCGGCATCCAAGCCCGCAGCCTCGGCCCCCGCGCCGAGCACGCCGGCCAAGAGCAGCACGCCCGCGTCCGGCGCGCCGAAGCCCGGTGGCCCGCGCCCCGGCCCGGTCCGTCCGGCACCCGCACCGGAGCCCGAGGTCCAGGCAGCACCTGCTGCCGAGGACGTCCCGGCCCCGGCCGCACCGAAGTCCGTCGCCCAGCGACAGGCTGAGGCCGAGGCCGCACAGAAGGCCCGTGCCGAGAAGGCCGCCGCCGAGCAGCAGGCTGCCACGCAGCCGGCCGACTCGACCGGTGACGAGCCGAAGACCGACGCGGTGAAGCCTGGCTCGAGTGCCAAGCCCGCCGCTGCCGGCCCGAAGCCCGGTGGCCCGAAGCCCGGCGCACGTCCGGGCAACAACCCCTACGCGTCGAACCAGGGCATGGGCTCGCGCCCGCCGCGCCCCGGCAACAACCCCTTCGCTTCGAACCAGGGCATGGGCCAGCGCCCCGCCGCTGGTGCCGGTGGAGCGGGCATCCCGCGTCCGCAGCCCCCGCGTCCCGGCGTCCCGCGTCCGGGTGCACCGCGTCCGGGTGGACCCGGTCAGGCGAACCGTCCCAACGGCTTCGGGCAGCGCCCGGGCCAGGGTGGCGGTCGTGGCGGCCCCGGTGGCGCCCGTCCGGGTGCCGGCGGCGGTGCCGGTGGCGGCTTCCCGCGTCCGGCCTTCAGCGGCCCGCGTCCCGCCGGTGGCGGTGGCCGTGGTCGTGGCCCCGGTGGTGGTACCGCCGGTGCGTTCGGTCGCGGTGGCGGCAAGAGCCGTGCCCGCAAGTCGAAGCGGACGAAGCGCGCCGAGTACGAGATGCGTCAGGCCCCGTCGCTCGGCGGTGTGCAGGTCCCTCGTGGCGACGGCAACACGGTCGTCCGACTCCGTCGTGGTGCGAGCATCTCGGACTTCGCGGACAAGATCGACGCCATGCCCGGCAACCTGGTCACGGTGCTGTTCCACCTCGGTGAGATGGCGACCGCGACCGAGTCGCTGGACGAGGCGACTTTCGAGGTCCTCGGTGACGAGCTGGGCTACAAGATCCAGATCGTCTCGCCCGAGGACGAGGACAAGGAGCTCCTCGAGGGCTTCGACATCGACATCGATGCCGAGTACGCCGACGAGGACGACTCCGTCCTGCAGGTCCGTCCCCCCGTCGTGACCGTCATGGGTCACGTCGACCACGGTAAGACGCGACTGCTCGACGCGATCCGGAACTCGAAGGTCGTCGAGGGTGAAGCCGGTGGCATCACCCAGCACATCGGTGCGTACCAGATCGTCACCGAGCACGAGGGCATCGAGCGTCCGATCACGTTCATCGACACCCCGGGTCACGAGGCCTTCACGGCCATGCGTGCTCGTGGTGCGCAGGTCACCGACATCGCGATCCTCGTGGTCGCGGCGGACGACGGCATCATGCCCCAGACGATCGAGGCCCTGAACCACGCGCAGTCGGCCAACGTGCCGATCGTGGTCGCGGTGAACAAGATCGACAAGGAAGGCGCGAACCCGGCCAAGGTCCGCCAGCAGCTCACCGAGTACAACCTGGTGGCGGAGGAGTACGGCGGAGACGTCATGTTCGTCGACGTCTCGGCTCGGCAGAACATCGGCATCCAGGACCTCCTGGACGCCGTGCTGCTCACCGCTGACGCCGGGCTCGACCTGCGTGCGAACCCCGACAAGGACGCCCGCGGCGTCGCGATCGAAGCACGGCTCGACAAGGGCCGTGGTGCGGTGGCGACCGTCCTCATCCAGTCCGGAACGCTGCACGTCGGCGACGCCATCGTGGCGGGCACGGCCTACGGCCGCGTCCGTGCGATGACCGACGAGAACGGTGTCGCGGTCAAGGCCGCCACGCCGAGCCGCCCGGTCCAGGTGCAGGGTCTGTCCTCGGTGCCCCGCGCCGGTGACACGTTCCTCGTCACCGAAGAGGACCGCACGGCACGTCAGATCGCCGAGAAGCGTGAAGCCGCCGAGCGCAACGCCCAGCTGGCCAAGGCCCGCAAGCGCATCTCGCTCGAGGACTTCACCCGTGCACTCGAAGAGGGCAAGGTCGACTCGCTCAACCTCATCATCAAGGGCGACGTCTCCGGTGCCGTCGAGGCACTTGAGCAGTCGCTCCTGGACATCGAGGTCGACGACAGCGTCCAGCTCCGCATCCTCCACCGCGGTGTCGGTGCGATCACGGAGTCGGACATCGACCTCGCCACGATCGACAACGCCATCGTGGTCGGCTTCAACGTCCGTCCGGACGTCAAGGCCCGTGAGCGTGCGGCGCGCGAAGGCATCGACGTGCGCTTCTACTCGGTCATCTACAACGCACTCGACGACATCGAGCAGTCCCTCAAGGGCATGCTCAAGCCCGAGTACGAAGAGGTCCAGTCCGGTGTCGCCGAGATCCGCGAGGTCTTCAGCTCCTCGAAGTTCGGCAACATCGCGGGTGTCATCGTCCGCTCCGGCACGATCACGCGCAACGCCAAGGCGCGCGTCATCCGTGACGGTGTGGTCCTGGCCGACGGACTGGCGATCGAGTCGCTCCGTCGCTTCAAGGACGACGTCACCGAGGTCCGTACGGACTTCGAGGCCGGTATCGGTCTCGGCAAGTTCAACGATCTCCAGATCGGTGACGAGATCGAGACCACCGAGCTCGTCGAGAAGCCGCGCGACTGATCGTGTGACTACCCTGGGCCCCGGCCTCCCTTCGCGGGAGGTCGGGGCCCGACCCCTTTCCACGCAGAACCACCGGCGGGAACGTCCCGCCACTGCCTCAGGAGGCACCCATGGCCGATCCGCAGCGCGCACGCAAGATGGCGGACCGCATCAAGGAAGTCGTCGC
The DNA here is from genome assembly GCF_003814955.1 of Curtobacterium sp. PhB137. Classification (NCBI taxonomy): domain Bacteria; kingdom Bacillati; phylum Actinomycetota; class Actinomycetes; order Micrococcales; family Microbacteriaceae; genus Curtobacterium; species Curtobacterium sp. PhB137. The sequence goes on from NZ_RKQO01000005.1 coordinate 265,830, forward strand.
ACGCCGTCTCGACAAGGGTCTGCGCGACCCGCGTCTCGGGTTCGTGACGATCACCGACGTCCGCGTGACCGGAGACCTGCAGCACGCATCGGTCTTCTACACCGTGTACGGCACCGACGAGGAGCGCGCCGACTCCGCCGCGGCACTCAAGGCCGCGACCGGCATGCTCCGCTCCGAGGTCGGCAAGAACATCACGGCGCGGCTCACCCCGTCGCTCGAGTTCATCGCCGACGCACTGCCGGAGACCTCGGCGCACATGGAGGACCTGCTCGTGCAGGCCCAGGTGCGTGACGAGCAGGTGCGAGCTGCGTCGGTCGGTGCGACGTTCGCCGGCGACGCCGACCCGTACAAGCACGACGAGGACGAGGACGACGAGTCCGACGACGAGCAGGACGTGGCGCGGGCGTAGCCCGACGAGCGTCCGAGCGCCCCGCTGCACCGTGTGCGGCGGGGCGCTCGTGCGTCGTGCCCGGCGGAAACGTCAGGCGTCCGGCAGCCGGTACCCGGTGGCGTCGTCGCCGACCGCCAGTCCGTCGCGCAGCAGCGACGCGAGCGCTCGGTCCCGCTGATCGGCGTCCGGCCAGACCGGTTCGATCTCCGACCGGGTGACCGGCACGTCGCTCGCGCGCAGCTCGGCCATGATCAGCCCGCGCACCTGCCGGTCGCTGCCGGCGAACTTCGCCTGCTTCGGGGCGCGTGGCCCGTCGTGTTCGGGGTACCCGGCCGCACGCCAGGCGCAGCGGTCCGCGATCGGGCACGCGTCGCACGCGGGGGAGCGGGCGACGCACACGAGCGCTCCGAGTTCCATCACCGCCGCGTTCGTCGCAGCGGCGTCGTCGCGGTCGGCCGGCAGCACGGACTCCATCAGGGGCAGGTCGTCCTTGGCCTTCGCCGGCCCGGGCTCGCCCTGGCCGAGGAGCGCGCGCTTCAGGACCCGCCGCACGTTGACGTCGACGACCGGGTGCCGGTCGCCGTACGCGAACACGGCGACGGCCCGCGCCGTGTAGTCGCCGATCCCCGGCAGCGCGAGCAGCGCCTCGACGTCCCGTGGGACGACGTTGCCGTGCTCGGTGGCGATCACCGTGGCCGCCGCGTGCAGCGCGAGCGCGCGTCTCGGGTAGCCGAGCCGGTCCCAGGCACGCACCGCGTCCGCCGGGGGCGACGCCGCGAGGTCCGCAGGCGTCGGCCACCGGGTGAGCCACGCCTCCAGTCGGGGGATCACGCGCGCGACCTGCGTCTGCTGCAGCATGATCTCGCTGACCAGGGTGCCCCACGCGGGGAAGCCGGGACGACGCCACGGCAGGTCGCGCGCCTCCTGTCGGAACCAGGTGGTCAACGGGGTCGCGATGTCGGGGACGCTCGCGTTCTCCACATCCGGCTGGGAGGCACTGCTCGCGTTCACCACGACAGCCTACGGTGGACGCATGGCACGCTGGGCACCCGAAGAGACCGACACGATGGCCGCGATCGCTGCTGAGGTGATCGCGCAGGTCGGCACGAACCGGACCGTGATCGGCATCGACGGGCAGGACGGCACCGATCTCGAACACGTCGCCGCCACGCTGGTGGCCGGCTTCGAGCAGCACGGGGTGTCCGCGATGGCCGCGACGTCGCCGTCCACCGATCCCGACACGCTGCGCGACGAGGTGGTCGCCCCGTTCCGCACCACCGGCGCCGGTGACGGCGTGTTGGTCGTGCACGGGCACGGGCTGCTGGCCCCGGGGGTCCGCGGGCTCTGGCGCTGGTCGCTGTGGGTCGAGCAGGAAGCCGGCCGGCTCGAACGTCGGGCGGACGTCAAGATCGCCGCCTCCGCTGTCCTCGACGTCACCGATCCCGAGCACCCTCGTCGCGAGTGGAACGACGCCTGCTGACCGGCGCTGGTAATCTCTTCTGGTGCTCGAAACCGTGCCGGACGGCATCCTCCTCGTCGACAAACCGCAGGGGATCTCCAGCCACCGCGTCGTGTCGATCGCCCGCCGCCGCCTCGGTCTGAAGAAGGTCGGCCACGCGGGGACCCTCGACCCGATGGCGACCGGGCTGCTGCTCCTGGGGATCGGGCACTCCACCCGGTTGCTCACCCACCTGGTGGGCCTCGGCAAGACCTACACCGCCACCATCCGGCTCGGCGTGTCCACGGACTCCGACGACGCCGACGGCACCCCGTCCGCCGCGACCGGCGTCGCCGCAGCGGACGTCTCGGACGAGTCCGTCGAACGTGCCGTCGCCCTGCAGCGCGGCACGATCGACCAGGTCCCGTCCACCGTCAGCGCGATCAAGGTCGACGGGCGCCGCGCGTACGACCTGGCGCGCAAGGGTGAGACCGTCGAGCTGAAGTCCCGCACGGTCACCGTCTCGCGGTTCGACGTTACCGGCCGGAACGACCGCACCGTCACGGTCGACGGTGCCGAGGTGGCGGTCGTCGACCTCGACGTCGTCGTGACCTGCTCGTCCGGCACGTACGTCCGGGCTCTCGCACGCGACGTCGGCGCTGCCCTCGGCACCGGCGCGCACCTCACCGCGCTCCGCCGCACCCAGGTCGGTCCGTTCGACGTGGCCGACGCGATCGACCTCGAGGACGACGCCGTCGACGTCCGCGCGGCGCTCGCTCGTCCCGCTGACGTGGCACGCCGGTTGTTCTCGTCGGTGTCGCTCGACGCGGCCGCGGCGAAGGACCTGACCGACGGCAAGCGCGTCGCAGCCGACCACCCCGACTCGGACGAGCCGGTGGCCGCGGTGGCCGTCGACGACGATCGCCTCGTCGGACTGGTCTCGGTCCGGCGCGGACTGCTCCGGGTCATCACGAACTTCCCGGCGCCGGCTGCTCCGGCGTCGCAGAACGGGGCGCACGCGTGATCGAGTGGTTCATGTGGGTCCAGCTCGTCGTCGCGGTCCTGGCCGGGCTGTTCGCCGTCGTGGTCGGTTTCATCGGCTGGAAGCCGAACGACTACACCGTGGGGTCCCTCGCGCTCATCGAGGTCCTGCTCCTGGTGCAGGGCGTCATCTCCATCGTGCTGCCCGCGACGGGCAGCCCACCGGACGGCAACGCCCTCGAGTTCGGGGTCTACGCCGTGTCGGTGCTCCTGGTGCCGCCGGCGACCATCGTCTGGGCGCTCGTGGACCGCACGAAGTGGAGCACCGTCGTCCTCGGCGCCGGCGCCTTCACCGTCGCGGTCATGATCTACCGGATGTACCAGATCTGGTTCGCCCTGAACTGACGCCGAGCGTCATGGTGGTCCGCGCACGTCGGTAGAATCGGTGCAATGGCGACCAGATCCTCACTCGCGACCGGCATCGGCCGCGTCCTCATCGCCGTGTACGGCATCCTCGCCCTGGCGGCGACGGGCCGGAGCGTCGTGCAGATCATCGAGAAGTTCTCCTTCGCGCCGTTCGCGTACACGGTGAGCGCCATCGCCGCCGTCGTGTACATCGTGGCGATGATCGCCCTGATCGTGCCCGGACGCTTCTGGTACCGCGTCGCGTGCGTCACGATCGTGTTCGAGATGACCGGTGTGCTCGTCATCGGCACGCTCTCGCTGTTCGACCGGCAGCTCTTCCCCGACGACACGATCTGGTCGTACTACGGCATGGGTTACGCCTTCGCGCCGCTGGTGCTGCCGATCGCCGGACTCTGGTGGCTCCGCAAGCACCACCGCACCGCGACGGTCGAACCGGTGCCCGCATCGACCACCGCCCCCGTGGGCGAGTAGGAGCAGCCGTGCAGTTCTACGACGACATCGCCGACGTGGCCGAGGGCTTCGGTCCGAGCGCCGTCACGATCGGCAAGTTCGACGGCGTGCACGTCGGACACCGCGCGGTGATCGCGCACCTGGAGCGCGCCGCCCACGAACAGGGCCTGGTCGCCACCGTGGTGACGTTCGACCGGCACCCCCTCAACGTCATCGACCCGCAGCACGTCCCGCCGGCCCTCACGAGCACGGCGCAGCGGCGCGAGCTCCTCGACGACGCCGGGGTCGACGCCACCCTGCTGCTCCGCTTCGACGAGGAACTGCAGTCGAAGTCGCCCGAGGCGTTCGTGTCCGAGATCCTCGTCGACACCCTGCACGCCCGGCTCGTCTTCGTCGGCAGCGACTTCCGCTTCGGGGCGAAGGGTGCCGGCGACGTCGCCCTGCTCCGCACCCTGGGGGAGCAGCACGGCTTCACGGTCGAGCTCATCGACGACGTCGACCTGGTGGACGACGTCCGCCCCGACGGCGAGCGACGCGTCTCGTCGACCTGGATCCGCGAACTGCTCGGCGACGGGCGGGTGGCCGAGGCCGCCCGGCTGCTCGGCCGTGAGCACGCGGTCCGCAGCACGGTCGTGCACGGCAACCAGCGCGGGCGCGCCATGGGGTACCCGACGGCGAACCTCGACCCGGCGTTCGAGGGGTTCGCACCGGCCGACGGCGTCTACGCCGCGCGCGTGCTGCACGACGGCACGGTGTACCCGGCGGCCGTCTCGGTCGGCAACAACCCGACGTTCGAGGGCGTGCCCGCCAAGCAGATCGAGGCGCACCTGCTCGACGTCGACCTCGACCTGTACGGCGACCGCATCTCGGTGCTGTTCGTCTCGTACGTCCGCGGCATGGTGAAGTTCGACTCGATGGACGAGCTCGCCACGCAGATGCGGCAGGACGACCTCGACATCCGGTTGCTGCTGGGCCTGCCCACGCCGGTCTGAACGGCGGCGCCACACCGGACGCCAGCAGACAGTGCCCACACGGCACCACACGACGACGCCCCCGCGACCGATCGGTCACGGGGGCGTAATCGTGTGCGGTGACTAGCTGCCGAGGGCGTCGAGCCAGATCTTGCGGGCGTCCAGCGCTTCCTGGGCGTCCTTGATCTTGCGGGCGTCGCCGGAGGCCTGCGCGTCGGCGAGCTCGGACTCGAGCTTGCCGATGGCGTCCTCGAGCTGGCTGGCGAGTCCGGTCTGCCGGGCCTTGCGCTCCGGGTTGGACTCCTTCCAGTGCGCGTCCTCGAGGCCACGCACGTGGTCCTCGATCGCACGCAGGCGGTCCTCGATGCGACGGACATCCGCGCGGGGGACCTTACCGACCTCGTCCCAGCGGCGCTGGATGCCGGTCAGGGTCTTGCGCGCCGCGACCCGGTCGGTCGCCTTGAGCAGGGGCTCGGCCTCGGTCAGGAGTGCCTGCTTGGCCTCGAGATTGCCCGAGAACTCCTCGTCCTCTGCTGCGCTCTCGGCGTGGCGCTGCTCGAACAGCACGTCACCGGCGGCCTTGAACCGCGCCCAGAGGGCGTCGTCGTGGCGCTTGCCGGCGCGCCCGGCGTTCTTCCAGTCGTCGAGCAGCTGGCGGTAGTCCGGGATCGCGTCGGACCCGCGCGAGGCGAGTGCCTCGGCCTGGGTCACGAGTTCCTGCTTGCGGGTGCGGGCGTCGCGGTGCTGCGCGTCGAGCTCGGAGTAGAACGCGCGACGGTGCTGGTCGACGGTGGACCGCGCTGCGCGGAACCGCTTCCAGAGCTCGTTGGCCTCGTTCTTGGGGATGCGCGGGCCGTCGTGCTGGTGCTGCTGCCAGCGGGCGAACACGTCGTCGAGCTGCGCGGTGATCTGCTTCCACTGCGCGCGTGCCGGGTCGACCGCCGCGAGTGCCTCGGCCTCTTCGACCAGGGCCGCACGGTGCGCCAGGGCGTCGTTCAGGGCCTGCTGCGCCTGCTCCGCCTGCTCCTTGGTGAGCGAGCCGAGCTGCTCGGTGAGCGCACCCACGCGGGTCTCGAGCGACTTGATGTCACCGACCACGCGGGCTTCGGCCACCAGGGTCGTCAGGTGCTCGACCGTCCGGGCGACGTCGTTCGCCGACGCACCACGCTGGACGCGCTGCTCGGCGATCTTCACCTGCCCCTCGAGGTCGGCGTACTTCCGCGCGAAGTAGGCGAGGGCTTCTTCGGGGGTGGCGTCCGGGTACTCACCGACAGCACGTTCGGTCTCTTCGTACCGGACGTACACGGTCCCGTTCTCGTCGACCCGCCCCCAGGTCGTTGCTTCGTCAGATCCCACAGGTCTCGCCTCGATCGTGGTCGTGCATCGCCGACGTCACCGTCGGCACGGTCAGGTCGTCAGCCTATTGCACGGACGGGCTCCGCGGCCCGCCGGACGCAACGGCTTGTGGACTACTTCTCCTGGGCGATGGTCGCCGCGGTGATCGTCGTCGCCACCTTCGGCTCACCGGTGCCGTCCTGGCCGGGCGACGAGATGCCCTTCGCGGCGATCTTCGACTCGAGTTCGGACAGGCCGCTCGTGACCTTCCCGACGACCGTGTAGCCGCCCGTGGAGCCGTCGAGCGTGGTGTCGCCGTAGACGATGAAGAACTGGGTCGACTGCGAGTACGGCGACGTCGACCGCGCGATCGCGATGGTGCCCTCGTCGTAGACGCCGTCGCTCGGGACGTTCTCGAGCGGGCCGTACTCGAACCCGGCGTCGCCCGTGCCGTCGCCGTTCGCCGAACCGCACTGCAGGAACTTCAGCCCGTCGCTGTCGGCGAGCCGGTGGCAGGTGGTGCCGTTGTAGAACTGCTCCTTGATCAACGAGATCTCGACGCTCGCGGCCTGCGGGGCCTTCGCGCCGTCCAGTTCGATGCCGAGGTCGATCGACTTGTTGAGCGTCAGCGAGCCCGTCCAGGTCGCGCCCTTCGCGATCTCCTTGCTCGGCACGTCGCCCGTGTTCGCCGCCGTGGCACTCGCCGAGGGCGTCGGTGTCGGCGTGGCCGTGGCGCTCGCGCTGGCGTCCGCCGACCCGTTCCCCTGCGAGCCCGCGAAGGCGAGCTGCGACCCGGTGGCCAGGGCGGCGACCAGTACGAGGACACCGGCGCCGACCAGGTTGTCGCGCACCCGCCGGCGGCGCTGCCGGTCGTGGAGTCCCTGGCGGGCCTGGTAGAGACGGAGGCGCTCGCGCGCCTCGCGGTTGTCGCGCGCTGGGTTCTTCGGTGCCACGGTGCTGTTCTGCCCTCTCGTCGCAGTGTGGAACGAGCGTATCCGAGTCGTCACCATCAACGGCCTGGGAGGCGCGGGGCTGTCAGTGGGTCGGCCTACGATTGGTGCATGGCAGCGGACCGTTCGAGCATGCGTGCGCCCACGACGGGCGGTCGCGCCGGTCTCGCGCAGGGTTCCGTCCCGCTCGCGGTCCGGATGCGCCCGACCAGCCTCGACGAGGTCGCCGGCCAGCAGCACCTGCTCGGCCGCGGGTCGCCGCTCGTGCAGCTCGCCACCGGTACCCGCGACAACCCGGGCGGTGTGTCGGTCATCCTCTGGGGTCCTCCCGGCACCGGCAAGACCACGTTGGCGCAGGCCATCGCGCGGCAGTCCGGGCGCGAGTTCGTCGAGCTCTCCGCGGTCACCGCCGGCGTCAAGGACGTGCGCGAGGTCATGGAGAAGGCCCTCACCCACCGCGACCTCTACGGGTCCACGACGGTGCTGTTCCTCGACGAGATCCACCGGTTCAGCAAGGCCCAGCAGGACGCCCTGCTGCCCGGGGTCGAGAACGGGTGGGTGATCCTCATCGCGGCCACGACCGAGAACCCGTCGTTCTCGGTCATCTCCCCGCTGCTGTCCCGGTCCCTGCTCCTGACGCTCAAGCCGCTCACCGACGCCGACCTCGGCATGCTCGTCGACCGTGCGGTGGAGGACCCCCGCGGCCTCGGTGGCGCGGTCGTCCTCGGTGACGAGGCACGTGGGGCCATCGTCCGGTTGGCCTCGGGTGACGCCCGACGCGCCCTCACGGCGCTCGAGGCCGCTGCGGCCTCGGCCACCGCGGCCCAGGACGACGACGACGACACCGTGCCGGTGGTCGACGCGGACACCGTCGCCGCGGCCGTCGACCGTGCACTCCTGCGGTACGACCGGCAGGGCGACGAGCACTACGACGTCATCAGCGCGTTCATCAAGTCGGTGCGGGGGAGCGACGTCGACGCCGCGCTGCACTACCTCGCGCGGATGATCGAGGCGGGCGAGGACTCCCGGTTCATCGCGCGCCGGATCATCATCTCGGCGTCCGAGGACATCGGCATGGCGGACCCGCAGGCGCTGCCCATCGCCGTCGCGGCGGCCCAGGCCGTGCAGCTCATCGGTATGCCCGAGGGCCGCATCCCCTTGGCCGAGGCCGTCGTGTACCTGGCGACCGCGCCGAAGTCGAACGCCGCCTACAACGGTGTGAACGCGGCGATGGCGGACGTCAAGGCCGGCCGGATGGGAACCGTGCCGATGCACCTGCGCGACGCGCACTACGCCGGGGCGAAGCGACTCGGCCACGGCAAGGGCTACGTCTACTCGCACGATGCCGAGCACGGGGTCGCCGAGCAGCAGTACCTGCCCGATGCGCTCGAGGGCACCGAGTACTACACCCCGACGGCGAACGGCTACGAGCGCGAGGTCGGTCCGCGGCTCGAACGACTCCGGAAGATCACCCGCGGGCAGTAGGACGGCGCGTCGACTTCCTGCTAGCATTGCCGGGCCTACGTCCTGGTCCTCGAGCACGGCTGCGTTGAGGACAGAGTGCCACTCCGGTGGTACGGGGGCAGAGGTTCGGACTGTAGCCGTCCGATCCCACAGGCTCATCCCTCTGGATCCCGTCGTCGGGGCCACGGGCACTCGTGTGCCCGGCCTCCGGTGAGTATTCAGTTCGAACAGAGAAAAGGACCCTGTGTCTACCAAGTCACGTACCCGCAGCAAGACCCGCCTGTCGCGCGCACTCGGCATCCCGCTGACGCCGAAGGCGGCCCGTTACCTCGAGAAGCGCCCCTACGGCCCCGGTGAGCACGGCCGTACGCGCCGTCGTGCGGACAGCGACTACGCCGTCCGCCTCCGTGAGAAGCAGCGTCTGCGCGCCCAGTACGGCATCCGCGAGAAGCAGCTCCGCATCGTCTTCGAAGAGGCCCGCAAGACGAAGGGCCTGACCGGTGAGAACCTGGTCGAGCTCCTCGAGCAGCGCCTCGACGCCCTCGTGGTCCGTGCCGGCTTCGCCCGCACCACCGCGCAGGCCCGTCAGCTGATCGTGCACCGTCACCTGCTGGTCGACGGCAAGCTCGTGGACCGCCCCTCCTTCCGCGTCAAGGAGGGCCAGCTGATCCACGTCAAGCCGAAGTCCGAGTCGATGGAGCCCTTCCAGGTCGCCGCTGCCGGTGGCCACCAGGAAGTCCTGCCGAAGGTCCCGGGTTACCTCGAGGTCGAGATCGACAAGCTCCAGGCCCGCCTCGTGCGTCGCCCGAAGCGCGCCGAGGTCCCCGTGACCTGTGAAGTGCAGCTCGTCGTCGAGTACTACGCAGCTCGCTGATCCACTGATCACACCCGAACGGCGGGTCGTCCTCTCGAGGACGGCCCGCCGTTCGGCGTTCCGGCCCCGAAGTGCCCGGCGGCTAAGCTTGTCCGGGCATGCACCGCCAGGGTGCACAGAGGGAGAGGCACCGTGAAGCAGCTGTTCTTCGTCGCGGTCGGCGTCGTCATCGGGTTCGCCGTGGCGCACCAGGTCGCCAGGACCCCCGGAGGCGCACGGCTCTTCGCCGTCGTCGACGCGAGCACGAAGGCCTTCACAGGCGCGGTCGCCGACGGGTACCGGTCCCGCGGGGCCGAGCTCCGCACCGACGTCTGAGTCGTCGAGCTCCACCGCGGTCCGGCCGCACCGTCGTCCCGCCTCCACCTCCCACCCCCGACCTGAACCCAGGAAGCACCATGCAGACCGCAGAGATCCGCCGCCGTTGGCTCCAGTACTTCGGTGACCGCGGCCACACCGTCGTCCCGTCCGCGTCCCTCGTCTCCGACGACCCGTCGCTCCTCTTCACGGTCGCCGGCATGGTGCCGTTCATCCCGTACCTGACCGGGCTCGTCCCCGCGCCGTACCCCCGTGCCACGAGCGTGCAGAAGTGCATCCGCACGAACGACATCGAAGAGGTCGGCAAGACCCCTCGCCACGGCACGTTCTTCCAGATGAACGGCAACTTCTCGTTCGGCGACTACTTCAAGGAGCAGGCGATCCAGTTCGCCTGGGAGTTCCTGACGAACCCGGAGTCCGACGGCGGGCTCGGCTTCTCGCCCGACGACCTCTGGGTGACGGTCTACGAGGACGACGACGAGGCGATCGCGTTCTGGAAGCAGCACTCCTCCCTGCCCGAGGAGCGCATCCAGCGACTCGGCAAGGACACGAACTACTGGTCCACCGGCCAGCCCGGACCCGCAGGTCCCTGCTCCGAGATCTTCTTCGACCGCGGGCCCGAGTACGGCATCGACGGCGGCCCGGCCACCGACGACGACCGGTACGTCGAGATCTGGAACCTCGTGTTCATGCAGTACCAGATCGCGGACGTCCGCTCGAAGTACGACTTCGAGATCACCGGCGAGCTGCCGAACAAGAACATCGACACCGGCATGGGGCTCGAGCGCGTCGCCTTCATCAAGCAGGGCGTCGACAACATGTACGAGATCGACCAGGTCCGCCCGGTCCTCGACCGCGCGTCCGAGATCTCCGGCCGCCGCTACGGCGCCGTGCACGAGGACGACGTCCGCATGCGGGTCATCGCGGACCACGTGCGCTCCGCGCTCATGCTCATCGCCGATGGTGTGAGCCCATCGAACGAGGGCCGCGGGTACATCCTGCGTCGGCTGCTGCGCCGCACGGTCCGTGCGATGCGCCTGCTCGGGGTCGAGACCGCGACGTTCCCGGAGCTGTTCCCGGCGTCCCGCGACGCGATGCGCGACGCCTACCCCGAGGTCGCCTCCGACTACGACCGCATCGCGCGGATCGCCTACGCGGAAGAGGAGACGTTCCTCCGCACGCTCGCGCAGGGCACGACGATCCTCGACGTCGCCGTCGAGCGCGCGAAGCAGGACGGTGCGCCGTCCATCGGCGGGGACACCGCGTTCCTGCTGCACGACACCTTCGGGTTCCCGATCGACCTGACGATGGAGATGGCCGAAGAGGCCGGGGTCCACGTCGACCGGACCGCGTTCGAGACCCTGATGTCCGAGCAGCGTGCCCGGGCGAAGGCCGATGCGAAGAGCAAGAAGACCGCGATCGCCGACCTGAGCGTGTACAGCGCGTTCCGGGCGAAGGGCGAGACCGTCTTCCTCGGCTACGACGCGCTCGAGGCCGAGACGAACGTGCTCGGCATCATCGTCGGCGGCGTCAGCGTCGACCGGGCCGTGGCGGGCGACATCGCCGAGGTCGTCCTCGGCGAGACGTCGCTGTACGCCGAGTCGGGTGGCCAGGACGCCGACCAGGGATCGATCGTCGGCAACGGCTTCGACCTCGAGGTCCTCGACGTCCAGCGTCCCGTCGCCGGCCTCTGGAGCCACACCGTCCAGGTCCGCTCGGGCGAGGTCGGCGTGGGCGACGCGGCGAGCACCGTGGTCGACGCCGAGTACCGTCGCGGCGCCACGCAGGCGCACTCCGCGACGCACCTGGTGAACGCCGCGCTCCGCGACATCCTCGGCCCGGAGGCGCTGCAGGCGGGTTCGTACAACAAGTCCGGCTACATGCGCCTCGACTTCTCGTGGTCGCAGCCGATCTCGCTCGCGACCCGTTCCGAGATCGAGGAGGTCGTCAACACCGCGATCCGCACCGACCTCGAGGTCTCGACCCGCATCATGCCGATCGACGAGGCCAAGGCCCTCGGTGCGCAGGCGCTCTTCGGTGAGAAGTACGGCGCCGAGGTCCGCATGGTCGACATCGGTGGTCCGTGGTCGCGCGAGCTCTGCGGTGGGACGCACGTCGCCTCGAGTGCCCAGATCGGACTCGTCAACCTGGTGGGGGAGTCGAGCGTCGGGTCGACCAACCGTCGTGTCGAAGCGCTCGTCGGGCTCGAGGGTTTCCGTGACCTCGCGGTCGAGCGGACCATCGTCTCGCAGCTCTCCAGCGCGCTGAAGGCCCCCCGTGCCGACCTGCCCACGCGTGTGCAGTCGCTCATGGAGGACCTCCGCACTGCGCAGAAGCGGATCGCCGAGTTCGAGTCGGCGAACCTGCAGCAACGGGTCCCGTCGATCGCACGGACCGCGACGACCGTCGGCACGACGACCGTCGTGGCCGAGACCGTCGACGGCCTGCAGTCCGGCGACGACCTGCGCTCGCTGGCGACCGGGGTCCGTGCGCAGCTCGGTGACGGCGCTGCCGTCGTCGTGCTCGGTGCCGTGGTGAGCGGGAAGCCGATCGTGATCGTCGCGACGAACGACGCGGCGCGCTCCGCGGGCGTCCAGGCGGGTCCGCTCGCCAAGGAGGCCGCCGGTGTGCTCGGTGGTGGCGGCGGCGGCAAGCCGGACCTGGCCCAGGGCGGCGGCACCGAGCCGGCTGCGCTCCCGGCTGCGCTCCGCGCCGTGACCGCTCGGATCGCGGGCTGATCGTGGCGATCCGGTCCGGGCGGCGGCTCGGCGTGGACGTCGGCCGCGCCCGGATCGGGATCGCCGTGTGCGACCGCGACGGGTTGCTGGCGACGCCGGTCGAGACCGTGCGCCGCGACGACTCGACCGACCTGCGTCGGATCCTCGAGATCGCGGACGAGTACGACGTGCTCGAGCTCGTCGTCGGACTGCCCCTGTCGATGTCCGGCGGCGACACCGCGTCGACCGAGGACGCCCGGGCGTTCGCCGCCCGGATCGCCGAGCACCGCCCGGTCCGGCTGGTCGACGAACGGCTGTCCACGGTGACCGCGCAACGCGGACTGCACCAGGCCGGCAAGAACACGAAGAAGTCGCGGTCCGTGATCGACCAAGCGGCCGCTGTTATCATTCTGCAACACGCGCTCGACCACGAACGCAGTGCCGGTGCCCCTCCGGGCACCACGCTTCCCTGACAGGGCAACCCACCGCGACCCGGCTGCCCTTCCGTCACCCGAGGACGACGGTGCCCAGGCGGAGTTCCCGACCGAGAGACCGAGAACCGTTGGCAGACGATCTGGACTGGAACGCGATCATCGCGCCCGGCAACGAAGCCGAGCGGCGGAAGACCACTTCCGACCGCGCAGCAGGTACCGATGACCGTGACGACTCCGCGCGGGTGACCCCGCAGCCGGACCGTCCGATGTCCCGCCGCGAGGCTCGGGCGCTCGAAGCGGAACGCGCTCGTCGCGACGCCGTTCCCGGGCCCGACTCCGAGCCGGCACCCGAGGAGCTCGCCGCCGCCGACCGCGTGGACCCCGACTCGACCGCTCCCCGCGAGCAGCCGGCACCGGAGCCCGTGCGACCGCAGCAGGCGGCCCCCGAACTCCATCCCGAGGTCGCCGCGCTGCTGACCGGCGAGGTACCCTCGGCGCCCGCCGCCGGCGGAGCCGGGTCCGACGGGCCCGACGGTACCGACGACGCCGGGCGCACCGGTGGCGGTGGAGCCGCGGGAGGCGGCGGACGTGGTGGCCGTGGCGGACGCGGGGGAGCCTCCAGGCCACCGCGCGAACCGCGCCCGAAGCGCCGTCGCGGGCCGCTCATCGCCGGCATCGTGATCGTCGCCGTGGTCGTGGCCGGCGGGGTGAGCGCGTACGCGTTCGCCGCCCCGAAGATCCAGCAGATCGTCGCCGCGGTCAGCGGCTCGACCGAACCGGACGACTACACCGGCTCCGGCAAGGCCAAGGTCACCATCACGATCAAGCAGGGCGACATCGGCGAGAACGTCGCCGCGACGTTGCAGCGCAGCGGGGTCGTGAAGGACTCGAAGGTCTTCTACAAGCTGCTGCTGGCGTCGCCCGACGTGCAGTTCCAGCCGGGTTCGTACTCGTTGAAGAAGCAGATGAGCTCGAAGTCGGCCCTGGCCGCGCTGAAGGACGAGAAGAACCGCGTGCAGGCCTCGATCGTGATCCCCGAGGGCACCGCGCTGGCGGACATCGAGGCCGGCATGGTCTCGAAGGCCGGGCTCACCAAGACCGAGGTCGCCAAGGCCGCGAAGGACGTGTCCGCGTACGACCTGCCGTCCGGCGTCACCACGCTCGAGGGCTGGCTGTTCCCCGCGACGTACCCGATCAACCCGGGGTGGACCGCGGAGCAGTACTTCGGGTCGATGGTCGACACGATGAAGGAGCACCTGGCCGCCGCCGGCGTCAAGGAGGCCGACCAGGAGCACGTCATCGTGTTCGCATCGCTCGTGCAGAAGGAAGCCGGCCTCGCCGCCGACTACCCGAAGGTCGCGCGGGTGTTCCAGAACCGGCTCGACCAGGGCATGCGCCTGCAGTCCGACGCCACCGTCGCCTACGGCACCGGCAACACGCACACCGTCACGACGACCGACGCAGAGCGCGCCGACGAGTCGAACGCGTACAACACGTACGTGCACGAGGGGCTGCCGCCGGCACCGATCTCGAACCCCGGGGACATCGCCATCAAGGCCGTGACGAACGAGGCCCCGGGCAAGTGGCTGTACTTCGTGACGGTGAACCTGGAGACCGGCGAGACGGTGTTCTCGAACACCTACGACGAGCACCTCGTCGCCGTGAAGCAGTTCCAGGCGTGGCTCCGGGCGCACCCCGACTACCAGTAGGGCGGCGACGTCGCACAGCGGTGCGCTGTGGGAGGATTGCAGCATGCTTCGTTGGTTGACTGCTGGTGAGTCCCACGGACCCGAACTGATCGCGATGCTCGAGGGCCTGCCCGCGGGTGTCCCGGTGTCGTTCGAGTCCATCCGTACCGATCTCGCGCGCCGCAAGCTCGGCTACGGTCGCGGCTCGCGCATGAAGTTCGAACAGGACGAGCTGCACGTGTCCGGCGGTGTCCGGCACGGGTTCTCGCTCGGCAGCCCGATCGCGATCCGGATCGGCAACACCGAGTGGCCGAAGTGGGTCGAGGTCATGAACCCCGAGCCAGTCGAGTCCACCGAGATGTCGCGTGGCCGCAGCGCCCCGTTGACCCGCCCGCGTCCGGGCCACGCCGACCTGGTCGGCATGCAGAAGTACGGCTTCGACGAGGCCCGCCCGATCCTCGAGCGTGCGAGCGCCCGTGAGACCGCGGCACGCGTCGCGCTCGGCGCCGTCGCGAAGTCCTTCCTCGCCGAACTCGGCATGCGGTCGGTCGCGCACACCCTGCAGGTCGGCACGGTCCGCGTGCCGGACGGCACCGACCTGCCGCTGCCCGACGACGTCGACCGTCTCGACGACGATCAATTGCGCTGCTTCGACGCCGACACCTCGGCGCGCATGGTGACCGAGGTCGAGGCCGCGAAGAAGGACGGCGACACCCTTGGTGGCGTCGTCGAGGTGCTGTTCTACGGCGTCCCGCCGGGGCTCGGCTCGCACGTGCAGTGGGATCGTCGACTCGACGCCCGTCTGGCCGCGGCGATCATGGGCATCCAGGCGATCAAGGGTGTCGAGGTCGGCGACGGCTTCGCGACCGCTGGCCGTCGCGGCTCCGCGGCCCACGACGAGCTCTACCGCGAGGACGGCGAGATCTACCGCACGAGCGACCGTGCCGGTGGCACCGAGGGCGGCATGTCCACGGGCACCGTCCTGCGCGTCCGTGCCGGCATGAAGCCGATCGCGACCGTGCCGCACGCGCTGCACACCGTCGACGTCGTCTCGGGCGAGGACGCCTCGGCGCACCACCAGCGGTCCGACGTCTGCGCGGTCCCGGCCGCCGGGGTCGTGGCCGAGGCGATGGTGGCGCTCGTGCTCGCCGACGCCGTGCTCGAGAAGTTCGGCGGCGACAACGTCGTCGAGACCAAGCGCAACCTCGACGCCTACCTCGCGTCGATCCCGGAGACGCTCCGCACCCGTCGGACGGAGCCAGCGGCACCGGCCGACGCGTCGTGAGCACGAACGGCGGCGGCGCCGCGCGAGGTCTGGCTGCGCCCGTCGTCGTGATCGGCCCGATGGGCGCCGGCAAGTCCAGCGTCGGCAAGCGCGTCGCGAAGGCGCTGGGCGTGCCGTTCACCGACACCGACCGGGTCATCGTCCGCGAGCACGGCCCCATCCCCGGCATCTTCGCCGACCGTGGTGAGCCGGCCTTCCGTGCCCTCGAAGCCGACGCCGTCCGGACCGCCCTCGGCACCGGGGGCGTGATCGCCGTCGGCGGCGGAGCGGTGACGCACGCCGCCACCCGCGAGGCACTGTCCGGCGCCCGCATCGTCCTGCTCACCGTCTCGCCCGAGGCCGTCGCGGAGCGGATCGCCGGCTCGGACCGGCCCCTGCTCGCGAACGGCGGCATCGACGCCTGGCAGACGATCATGGACGAGCGAGCGGCGACCTACGCCGAGCTCGCGCACGTCGTCGTCGACACCTCGCGCCGTCCGATGTCCCGGGTGGTCGACGAGGTCGTCACCTGGCTGCGGAGCGACAGCGGCGCCAGCGGCGACACCAGCGCCGGCCGACGCGACGACACCAGCACCACCACCGAAGGAGCACCGTGACCGACCCGATCCTGCCCGCAGGCACCACCGAGATCCGCGTCGGCGGTGACGACGGCTACGTGGTGGCGGTCGGTTCGGGCCTGCTCGGCTCGCTGCCCGCGATCCTCGGCCCTCGCGTCGCCAAGGTCCTCATCGTGCACGCCCCGACCCTCGGTGCGCGGGCGAACGACCTGCGCGACCTGCTCGTCGACGCCGGCCTCGAGGCCCTCATCGCCGAGGTGCCGGACGCCGAGGCCGCCAAGCGCATCGAGGTCGCGTCGTTCTGCTGGCAGATCATGGGCCAGTCCGACTTCACCCGCACCGACGCGGTCATCGGCCTCGGTGGCGGTGCCGTCACCGACCTGGCGGGCTTCGTCGCGGCGACGTGGCTGCGCGGGGTGCCGTACGTGTCGGTGCCGACGAGCGTGCTCGGCATGGTGGACGCCAGCGTGGGCGGGAAGACCGGCATCAACACGAACGAGGGCAAGAACCTCGTCGGTTCCTTCTCCGCCCCGCGCGCGGTGGTCGCCGACCTCGACCTCGTCCGCACCCTGCCGCGCAACGAGATCCTCACCGGCTTCGCCGAGATCGTGAAGGCCGGGTTCATCGCCGTGCCGGAGATCCTGGACATCATCGAGGCCGACGTCGCCCGCGTCACCGACCCGACGTCGCCGGAGTTCCGCCGCGTGGTCGAACTCGCCATCGCCCTGAAGGCCGAGGTCGTGTCCGACGACTTCACCGAGCAGGGACGACGCGAGATCCTGAACTACGGTCACACGCTCGGGCACGCCATCGAGCACGCGGAGCGGTACCAGTGGCGGCACGGTGCTGCGGTGTCGGTCGGCATGGTGTTCGCCGCCGAGCTCGCCCGCCTGACGGGCCACCTCGACGACGCGACCGTGGACCGGCACCGGGCGATCCTGGACTCCTTGGACCTGCCGACCTCGTACGGCATCGGCCGGTGGCAGGGCCTCCTCGCCGCGATGCGTCGCGACAAGAAGGCCCGGGCCGGCATGCTCCGGTTCATCATCCTCGACGGTGTCGGCAAGCCGGTCATCCTCGAGGGCCCCGAGGACCACCTGCTGTTCACCGCCTACCAAGAGGTCGGCGTCTAGTACTTCTGCACGCCCAGGTGGTCGCGCAGGTGCGGTCCGGTGTACTCGGTCCGGTGCAGTCCGCGGCGCTGCAGCTCCGGCACGACCTTCTGGGTGAAGTCCTCGACCCCGGCCGGGAAGTGCGTCGGCACCGCCAGGAACCCGTCGCACGCCCCGGCCTCCGACCACGCCTGCATGGTGTCGGCGATCGTCGACGGTGACCCGATCATCTTCCGGTAGCTGCCCTCGGCGAAGTACCGGGCGGTCTCGATGACGGACAGCCCCTGTTGCCGTGACACCGCCATGATCGCTGCCCGGTGCGACTTGCCGGCGTTCGACTCGGGCAGCTCCGGCACGGGCGCGTCGAGGTCGAACTGCCGGAAGTCGACGCCACCGGCGAGGGGCTTCAGGTTGCTCAGTGCCAGGTCGTCCGGGATCAACGCCATCATCCGGTCGGCGAGGTCGCGTGCGTCCTGGTCGGTGTCGCCGACGATCGGGGTCATCCCGACGAGCACCTTGACGTGGTCGGGGTCGCGGCCGAACCGTTCGGCGCGCGCTCGGATGTCGTCGCGGAACGCACGACTCTCGTCCGGGTCGGACTGCAGGGTGAAGACCACGTCGGCGGTGCGCGCCGCGAGTGCGCGGCCCGGCTCCGAGGCACCCGCCTGGAACACGACGGGCCGGCCCTGCGGACTCCGACCCGTCGTCAGCGGTCCTCGCACGCGGAAGTGCTCGCCGTCGTGCTGCAGGAACCGCATCTTCTCGATGTCGAAGTAAGTGCCGGACTCCTTGTCGCGCACGATCGCGTCCGGGTCCCACGAGTCCCAGAGCCCGGTGACGACGTCGACGAACTCGCTCGCCCGCTCGTACCGGGCGGCGTGCTGCACGTGGGCGTCGAGTCCGAAGTTCTGGGCTTCGTCCTCGTTGAAGGACGTCACGAGGTTCCACCCCGCGCGGCCCTTGCTGATGTGGTCGAGGGTCGAGAACCGCCGCGCGAGGTTGTAGGGGTCGTTGAAGGTCGTGGTCGACGTCGCCGCGAGACCCAAGTGCGTGGTCCGCATCGCCAGGGCGGGCAGGAGCATCGTCGGGTCGAAGTGGATCGAGCGGGGGTTCGCGGCACCGTAGGTGTCGCCGGCCAGGATGTCGTTGCTGCGCCGGACTGCCGCTTGGTCCTCGAAGAACAGGGCATCGAGCTTCGCCGCCTCGGCGAGTTCGGCGGCGCGGACGTAGTGGTCGATGCCGAGGTCGAGCTCGGGGACGGCGTCCGGCAGTCGCCAGGCGCCGAGGTGGTAGCCGGGGAACAGGAACATTGCGAGGTGGATCGTGGTCACGGGGGTCCTCTCGGAGGGGACGGTGCAGCAGGTGGGACGGTGCAGCAGGTGGGTGGGTGCGTCCGGCGGACGGCCAGGAGGCACGGAGCAGGGTGCGCGGATCGGCGCGTCTCGGCGAGACGGCGCGCTCCAGAGCACGTGGACCGCCCGGGGGATCGGCGCGCGGCGGTCAGACGGACGAACGGACGGTCTGTCGGACGTCAGTGTCCGTGCGCGATGGCGCCGCGGGGCCAGCAGCGGGACGCGGCGGTCGCGTGGTGTGCCGTCATCGTCGCCCCCTGTCGCCCGTGCTCGTGTCGCGTTCTCCCACCGGCTCGAGCCGGTGGTGGACGACGCTACGGGCGCGGTGTTTCGGCATCGTTTCGATCGGGAAACACCGTCGAAACGATGCGCCGTTAGCGTCGCCGCATGTCTGCAGCAGCCCTCGCCCCGTTCCCGACCGAGCTCCGTGTCGGCGTCCCCGACTGGCTCCGCGACGCGCAGGCCGCTGCTCCGGAACACCTCGGCACCCGTGCGGAACGGTTCGCGCTCGTGAACGCCCTCGCCGAACGGAACGTCGAGGAGGGCACCGGCGGTCCGTTCGCGGCGGCCGTCGTCGATGAGGACACCGGCGCGGTCGTCGCCCTCGGGGTGAACCTGGTGCTGCACACCAACCTGTCGTCGATGCACGCCGAGGTCGTCACCCTCGGACTCGCACAGGCTCGGACGGGGGCCTGGAACCTCGGCCGTGACGTCGGCCACCGGCGTGTGCTCGTCGTGAACGCCCAACCGTGCGTGATGTGCCTCGGCGCCCTGCTGTGGTCGGGGGTCTCCGCGCTGGAGTTCGCCGCCGACGGAGCCACGGTCGAGCGGATCACGGGCTTCGACGAGGGTCCGGTGCCGGGGGACTGGCGCGAGCAGCTCGTTGCTCGGGGGATCGACGTGCACCAGGAGCACGGCACCGGTGCCGAGACGGCGCTCGAGCGCTACCGCGACCTGGTCGAGTCCGGTGCCACCGCGCGCTACAACGGCAGCGGCGCCTGACCCGGCGTCAGCGCAACACCCGCCGCGTCCGTCGCCACCACCACTTGACCTGCATCGACACGGTGAGGACGCCGGTCCGCTGCCATTCCCGGAACTCCGCGACGGTGGCTCCGTTGTCCCACGCGAAGAGCACGTCGTCGTCCGCGTCCACGTCGGGCGCATCCGGCAAGGGTCGCAAGATCGGCATCAGGTGGACTCCTCTTCCTCAGGGTGGACGTGATCGGCGGCGGTTCGCCTCCGGAGTGCACGAGTGGCGAGCCGTCGGTCCGCCTTCGACCACCACCGTACGGTCTCGAGTTCCCGGAGCACAGTTCTCGAAATGTCGTATGCACCGCCGCCTCGTGGCTGGGCGAGCGACCAGGTGAACCGCTTCCAGGCGTGTTCTCGATCGGTCGTCCGCCGGCTCTGGAACGCCCCGAACCAGCTGACGACCGCCGCCACGATCGCCGCGCCGGCGGCGATGCACGCCGCGACCAGTGCTGTCTCCATGGGGCAAGCCTGCGGCAGTGCGCGCGACCCGACGCGACACGCGAGCCGACCTGTGGATGCCGGACCGCGCCTCCCGGCCTGTGCACGACAACCGGCGCACCCGGCGGACCCAGCAGCGGGGAGCAGACTGACGACGTGCCCAACCCACCCCGACTGAGCGACCTGTCCGGCTCGCAGGAGGCCGACACCGGCACCCTCCGGTCCCGCGGCCGCCGGTTCACCGAACTGCTGTCGATCGCGAGACGCCACCGCCTCGTCCCGTTCCGTCGCCTCGACTTCTCGCACGACCCGGCCACCGCCGACCTGCGCCGCAGCCAGGCCGAGCACCTGCGCCGTGCGCTCGAGGAAGCGGGCGGCGGGTTCGTGAAGATGGGCCAGCTGCTCTCCACCCGCGACGACCTGCTACCGGAGGAGTGGACCGAGGGACTCGCCCACCTGCAGCGCAACGTCACCGCCGCCCCCGCCGACCAGGTGCTCGCCCTGCTCGAACAGGAACTCGGCGCACCGGTCGACCAGGTCTTCGCGTCCTTCGACCCGGTGCCCGTCGCCGCGGCCTCGATCGCCCAGGTCCACCGCGCCCGCCTGCCCGACGGCACCGCGGTCGCGGTCAAGGTGCAGCGTCCCGGCATCGACGCCGCCGTCCGCCGCGACGTCGACATCGCGCTCCGTGTCGTCCGATTCATGGCGCGATGGTCGACCGAGGCCCGGCAGGTCGGCGTGCAGGACGTGGCCGCGCAGTACGCCGACGACCTGGTCCGCCAGGTCGACTTCGTCTCCGAGCTGCGGAACCTCACCGCCCTGCGTGCCGCACAGGCCCGCAGTGCCCGTCCGGACGAGGTCCGGTTCCCGGACCCGTACCCGGACCTGTCCGGGCGCCGCGTGCTCGTGATGGAGTTCCTGGAGGGCGACACGCTCAGCGCGATCCGCGCCGAGCGCGCGGACCGCGACCTCGACGGCCCGATGCGCGCGATCCTCCGCGCGTTCCTGCGACAGGTCGTCTTCGACGGCTTGTACCACGCCGACCTGCACCCCGGGAACGTCCTGGTGCTGCCCGACGGGCGGCCCGCGTTGATCGACTTCGGATCGGTCGGGAGGCTCGACCCGACCCTCCGGGACACGGTCCAGGACCTGCTGGTCGCCTACCTGCAGGACGACACCTCGCGGATCGCTGATGCGGTCCTGCGGATGGCACCGGTGCGCGACGCGCACGACGAGCCCGACTTCCGTCGGGACATCGCGCGCTTCGTCGCGGACGAGCTCGGACCGGGCGCGCGCATCGGCGTCGAGACGGTCGACGACGCCGTCGAGGTGTTCGGGCGGTACCGGCTCAAGGCGCCGCCGGACTTCGTCGCGGCCGCGCGGGCGCTGGCGATCTTCGAGGGCACGCTCCGCACGCTCGCGCCCTCGTTCGACCTGCTCGAGGAGTCCCGCGGGCTCGCCCGTGAGCAGATCACCGACCAGCTGCGCCCCGGCAAGCTGCGCGACCTGGCGGCGAAGGAGCTGATCGGCGTCGTCTCCGCGGCCCGACGACTGCCCCGCCGGGTCGACCGGATCGGCGAGGCGATCGAGACGGGCAAGTTCACCGTCAACATCCGGCTCTTCGCGGACCGCCGCGACCGCGAGCTCGTGTCCGGCATGATCCGGCGCATCCTGCTCGTGCTGCTCGGCGCCGGTGCCGGCATCCTGGCGATCGTCTACCTGGCACTGCCCGCCCGACCGGACGCGGCGATCTCGACCGCGGTGGCCGGGGTACTGCTCGGGGGAGCGGCCGTGGTGCTGCTCGGCTGGGCGGCGATCGACTCCTGGCGCGCCCGGCGACGGCGCTGATGGCGACGGGCGGGCGTCCGCTACACTCGTCCGGGGCCAGCGCGGCCCGAAGACCTTTCACAACACGACCGAACGGGACACCGAAGACTCATGGCCAGTACCACTGACATCAAGAACGGCGCCGTTCTCATCATCGACGGCCAGCTGTGGTCGGTCGTGGAGTTCCAGCACGTCAAGCCCGGCAAGGGTGGCGCGTTCGTCCGCACCAAGCTGAAGAACGTCGTCTCCGGCAAGGTCGTCGACCGCACCTTCAACGCCGGTGCGAAGATCGACACCGCCGTGGTCGACCGCCGCGACTACCAGTTCCTCTACGAGGACGGCGACTCGTACGTGTTCA
This sequence comes from Curtobacterium sp. PhB137, assembly GCF_003814955.1. NCBI lineage: Bacteria > Bacillati > Actinomycetota > Actinomycetes > Micrococcales > Microbacteriaceae > Curtobacterium > Curtobacterium sp. PhB137. The sequence goes on from NZ_RKQO01000005.1 coordinate 288,225, forward strand.
TGGACACCGACACCTACGACCAGATCCCGGTCTCGGCGACGGTCGTCGGCGACGCGAAGAACTACCTGCTCGAGTCCGCGATGGTCACCATCGCGATGAACGAGGGCAACCCGCTCTACGTCGAGCTCCCGACGTCGATCGTGACCGAGGTCGAGACCGAGCCGGGCCTGCAGGGCGACCGCTCCTCCGGTGGCACCAAGGACGCGACCATCATCGCGACCGGCCACCGCATCCAGGTCCCGCTCTACCTCGAGAGCGGCACCACGGTGAAGATCGACACGCGCGACGGCAGCTTCCTCGGCCGCGTCAACTCCTAGGCGACGTCCGTATGAGTGCTCGTTCGAAGGCCCGCAAGCGCGCCCTCGACATGCTGTACGTGGCCGAGGTGCGTGAGCTCCCGATCACGGACGTCCTGGCGACCGAGACCGTCCGTCACCTGGACCAGCCCGAGCGTGCCTCGAGCTGGGACTACGCACGGCAGATCGTGACGGGCGTCGATGACGCCCGCCACGAGATCGACTCCGTCATCATCGACCACGCCCAGGGGTGGTCGATCGCCCGGATGCCGGTCCTCGACCGCTGCATCCTGCGGATGGCCGTCTGGGAGCTCCGGTTCAACCCGGAGGTGCCGGACGCCGTCGCGATCGCCGAGGCCGTCGAGCTCGCCCAGTCGCTCTCGACCGAGGACTCCGCGGGCTTCGTGAACGGTGTCCTCGGAGCCGTCGCCGGCGGTCGTGCACCGTCCGGTCGGACGGTCGCAGGGGACCAGGAGTCCCGCTAGGCTTGTGCACGTCAGCATCCTTTAATGCCGTCCAGTGAGGCGGGGAAGGGGGTCGACGTGGGTACCAGAACGGTCCTGCAGCAACCCGACATCACGCGCGCTCTGACGCGCATCGCACACGAGATCCTCGAGGCCAACCACGGCGGCTCGGACCTCGTCCTCCTGGGCATCCCGACCCGGGGCGCCGCGCTCGCCGAACGGCTGGGCCGCGTCCTGGCGGACATCGAGCCCGAGTGGCAGTCCGCGCGGGCCGGCATCGGATCCGAACGGGTCGGCACGCTCGACGTGACCATGCACCGGGACGACCTCGGGCACGGCATCGGTCGTGCCCCGCACCGCACGGTGATCCCCGCCGGCGGCATCGACGGCAAGGTCGTCGTGCTCGTCGACGACGTCCTGTACTCCGGTCGCACGGTCCGGGCAGCGCTCGACGCCCTGCAGGGGATCGGCCGGCCGCGCGCCGTCCGGCTCGCCGTGCTCGTCGACCGCGGCCACCGCGAGCTGCCGATCCGCGCGGACCACGTGGGCAAGAACCTGCCGACCGCCTCGGACGAGCGGGTCACCCTGCACCTGTCCGAGACCGACGGCGACGACACCGTGTTCATCGAGCAGGGGGTGGCGTGATGCGGCACCTGCTCTCCACCGCCGACCTGTCGCGCGACCAGGCCGTGCACATCCTCGACGTCGCCGAGGAGATGGCCGAGGTCAACACGCGCGAGGTCCGGAAGCTCCCGGCCCTGCGCGGCAAGACCGTCGTGAACCTGTTCTTCGAGGACTCGACCCGCACGCGCATCTCGTTCGAGGCCGCGGCGAAGCGCCTGTCGGCCGACGTCATCAACTTCGCGGCCAAGGGCTCGAGCGTCTCCAAGGGCGAGTCCCTCAAGGACACCGTGCAGACCCTCGGCGCGATGGGCATCGACGGCATCGTGATGCGGCACGGCTCGTCCGGTGCGCCGCGCGTGCTGGCCGACGCCGACTGGATCGACGTCCCCGTGGTGAACGCCGGCGACGGCACGCACGAGCACCCGACGCAGGCGCTGCTCGACGCCTTCACCATGCGCCGTCGCCTGCACGGTGCCGGGTCGCGTGGACAGGGCCTCGACGGCGTCCGGGTCCTGATCGTCGGCGACGTGCTGCACAGCCGCGTCGCCCGGTCGAACGCGTGGCTGCTCCGGACCCTCGGCGCGAGCGTGACCTTCGCCGCACCGCCGACACTCCTGCCCGCGACGACGACGCCGTTCGGAGCCGCGGTGCACCACGACCTCGACGCCGCCCTGGCCGAGGACCCGGACGTCGTCATGACGCTCCGGATCCAGCAGGAGCGGATGGACGACGCGTTCTTCCCGAACCCGCGCGAGTACACGCGGCACTGGGGCCTGACGGCTGCGCGGTTCGCGCGGCTGTCCGAGCGCACACTGATCATGCACCCCGGTCCGATGAACCGCGGGCTGGAGATCGCCGGCGTCGCTGCCGACGACCCCCGTTCCACCGTGGTCGAGCAGGTCGAGAACGGCGTCTCGGTCCGCATGGCGGTCCTCTACCTGGCCCTGACCGGCACCGAACCGAAGGAGTCCGCAGCATGACCGCTCACCTGATCCGCGGCGCGCAGCTGGTCGACGGCTCGCGCGCCGACATCCGACTGCAGGACGGCCGCATCACGGCGATCGGCTCCGGCGTGGACGCGAGCGGTGCCACGGTCGTCGACGCCGACGGGCTCATCGCCCTGCCGGGTCTCGTCGACCTGCACACCCACCTGCGCGAGCCCGGTCACGAAGAATCCGAGACGGTCCTCACCGGCTCGCGCGCCGCGGCGGCCGGAGGCTTCACCGCCGTCAACGCGATGGCGAACTCGAGCCCGGTCGCCGACACCGCCGGGGTCGTCGAGCAGGTGCAGGCACTCGGCGACGACGCCGGCTACGTCACGGTCCGCCCGATCGGCGCGGTGTCGCAGGGGCTGCAGGGCACGCACCTGTCCGAGATCGGTGCCATGGCGACGAGCAGGGCGAAGGTCCGGGTCTTCTCGGACGACGGCTCGTGCGTGTCCGACCCGCTCCTCATGCGCCGCGCACTCGAGTACATCAAGGGCTTCGGCGGGGTGCTCGCGCAGCACGCGCAGGAACCCCGACTCACCATCGGCGCGCAGATGAACGAGGGCCGGCTGTCGTCGGAGCTCGGCCTCGCGGGCTGGCCGGCCGTGGCGGAAGAGGCGATCATCGCCCGTGACGTCCTGCTCGCCGACCACGTCGGCGCACGACTGCACGTCTGCCACGTGTCGACCGCCGGCAGCGTCGAGGTCATCCGCTGGGCCAAGTCCCGCGGCATCGACGTCACCGCCGAGGTCACCCCGCACCACCTCGTGCTCACCGAGGACCTCATCGCCGGGCACGACGGCGCCCCCGGGTACGACGCCCGCTACAAGGTGAACCCGCCGCTCCGGGCACGCGAGGACGTCGACGCCCTGCGCGCAGCCCTGGCCGACGGCACCATCGACATCGTCGCGACCGACCACGCACCCCACACCGCCGAGGCGAAGTGCTGCGAGTGGCCCGCGGCGGCGAACGGCATGGTCGGCCTCGAGTCGGCGCTCAGCGTCGTGCAGTCCGCCGTCGTCGCGTCGGGCCAGCTCGACTGGGCCGACGTCGCCCGGGTCCTGTCCGAGGCGCCCGCACGCATCGGCCAGGTCGAGGGCCACGGTCAGCGCATCGCCGAGGGCGCGCCCGCCGAGATCACGCTCTACGACCCGACGGCCAGCCGCGAGTTCGCGGTCGCCGACCTCGCCGGACAGTCGCAGAACTCGCCGTACCTCGGCATGACGCTGCCCGGCCGGGTCGTCGCCACGTTCCACCTGGGGGCGCCGACGGTGCTCGACGGCCGCCTCGTCGACGCCGACACCGTCGCCGAGCACGCCGCTGCGCTCCGGACGGGGGCGCGCGCATGAGCGGCGACGCCGCGCGCTGGTTGCTCGGCGGGGTGATCCTGCTCGCGGTGGCCGCGCTGTTCGTCGCCATGGCGCGCACCTGGCGGACGCGGACCAGGAAGCAGGCGGAATCCGTGCCTCCCGTCCCCGTCCCCACCACGATCGGACCGGAAGTCGGGTCCTGGGACGGTTTCTCCGTCGCGACGACCCGCGCCGACCAGCCGCTGGAACGCATCACCGCCGGCGGACTCGGGTTCCGGGGTCGCGGCGGCGTGCGCGTCCACGCGACCGGTGTGGTCCTGCGACTCGCCGGCGCGGACGACCGCTGGATCGCGCGTGCTGCGGTCCGCGGGGCCGACCGCTCGACGTGGGCGATCGACCGGGTGGTCGAGCCCGGGGGACTGGTCCGTCTGCGATGGACGGCGACCGGCGCCGCAGGTGCGACGGACCTCGACACGTACTTCCGGTTCCCGGAGGGCGACGCAGCCGCGCTGCTCGCCCTGCAGGGACTGACCGAGACCGGGCCGCAGGCGACTGCGGCCGATGCCCCGCGAACCGCGGGCGAAGGGAAGAAAGCATGACACGCGAACGGGCCGTCCTGGTCCTCGAAGACGGCACCCGGTACGACGGCTGGGCCTACGGCGCCCGCGGGCGCACGCTCGGCGAGGTGGTCTTCGCGACCGGCATGACCGGCTACCAGGAGACGCTCACCGATCCGTCCTACGCCGGCCAGATCGTGGTGCAGACCGCGCCGCACATCGGCAACACCGGGGTCAACGACGAGGACCCCGAGTCCCGTCGCATCTGGGTTGCCGGGTACGTGGTGCGCGACCCCAGCCGCGTGGTGTCGAACCACCGCGCGAACGCGTCGCTCGACGACCACCTGGTGCGCGACGGCATCGTCGGGATCTCCGGCATCGACACCCGCGCCCTCACGCGCCGGATCCGCGACGCCGGCGCCATGAAGGGCGGCGTGTTCAGCGGCGCCGACGCGACGCTGTCGGAGTCGGAGCAGCTGGACGCCGTCCGGTCGCAGGCCACGATGGCCGGCGCGAGCTTCTCGGCGATCGTGTCCACCCCGGAGACCTACGTCGTGCCGGCCGAGGGCGAGCAGATCGGCCGACTGGCCGTGCTCGACCTGGGCGTGAAGGCGTCGACCACCCGCTACCTCGCCCAGCGCGGCTTCGAGGTGCACGTCGTGCCGCAGGACATCTCCGCGGCGGCGCTCGAGGAGCTCGCACCGGACGCCCTGTTCTACTCGAACGGCCCCGGCGACCCCGCCGCGTCGGACGCCCAGGTCGAACTGCTCCAGGGCAGCCTGCGGACCGGTCGCCCGTTCTTCGGCATCTGCTTCGGCAACCAGCTGCTCGGCCGCGCGCTCGGCTTCGGCACCTACAAGCTGCCCTTCGGGCACCGCGGCATCAACCAGCCGGTGCTCGACACCACCACGGGCAAGGTCGAGATCACGAGCCAGAACCACGGCTTCGCGGTCGACGCTCCCCTGGGGCAGGTCCTCGAGTCGCCGGCCGGGTTCGGCCGCGTCGAGGTCTCGCACTACTCGCTGAACGACGACGTGGTCGAGGGCCTGCGGGCGCTCGACGTGCCCGCGTTCAGCGTGCAGTACCACCCCGAGGCCGCCGCTGGTCCGCACGACAGCATGTACCTCTTCGACCGGTTCGCGGACCTGGTGCGCGCGCGACGTGACGGGGAGCCGCTCGACGCGGCCACCGCCGACGCGACCACTCCCGCAGCAGACATCACCAAGGAAGCGAACTGATGCCCAAGCGCGCAGACATCAACTCCGTCCTCGTCATCGGTTCCGGCCCGATCGTCATCGGTCAGGCCGCCGAGTTCGACTACTCCGGCACCCAGGCGTGCCGTGTCCTCCGTGCCGAGGGCGTCCGGGTCATCCTCGTCAACCCGAACCCGGCGACGATCATGACCGACCCCGACTTCGCCGACGCGACCTACATCGAGCCGATCACGAACGCGTGCCTCGAGGAGATCATCCGCATCGAGAAGCCGGACGCCGTCCTGCCGACGTTGGGCGGCCAGACCGCCCTGAACGCGGCGATCGCGCTCGACGAGGCCGGCATCCTCGAGAAGCACGGCGTCGAGCTCATCGGTGCCAAGGTGGACGCCATCCAGCGCGGTGAGGACCGCCAGCTCTTCAAGGAGCTCGTGCTCGAGTCCGGCGCCGACGTGGCCCGGAGCCACATCGCCCACACGCTGGAAGAGGCGAAGGAGTTCGCGAAGGACCTCGGCTACCCGCTCGTCGTCCGCCCGTCCTTCACCATGGGCGGTCTCGGTTCGGGCTTCGCGTACGACGAAGCCGAGCTCGTCCGCTTCGTCGGCGACGGGCTGCAGTCCAGCCCGACGACCGAGGTCCTGCTCGAGGAATCGATCCTCGGCTGGAAGGAGTACGAGCTCGAGCTGATGCGCGACAACTACGACAACACCGTCGTCATCTGCTCCATCGAGAACGTCGACCCGGTCGGCGTGCACACCGGCGACTCGATCACCGTCGCCCCGGCGCTCACGCTCACCGACCGCGAGTACCAGAACATGCGCAACATCGGCATCGACATCATCCGTCGCGTCGGTGTCGACACCGGTGGTTGCAACATCCAGTTCGCCGTCGACCCGTCGAACGGCCGCCTGATCGTCATCGAGATGAACCCGCGCGTCTCCCGCTCGTCGGCGCTGGCCTCGAAGGCCACGGGCTTCCCGATCGCGAAGATCGCCGCGAAGCTCGCCATCGGGTACCGCCTGGACGAGATCCAGAACGACATCACGAAGGTCACCCCGGCCAGCTTCGAGCCGACGCTCGACTACGTGGTCGTGAAGACCCCGCGCTTCGCGTTCGAGAAGTTCCCCGCGGCGGACGCCACGCTCACCACGACGATGAAGAGCGTCGGCGAGGCGATGGCCATCGGCCGCAACTACGCGACGGCGCTGCAGAAGTCGCTGCGCTCGCTCGAGAAGCGCGGCTCGAGCTTCCACTGGGACACCCCGGCGTCGGAGCTCGACAAGGACGCCCTGCTCGCGAAGTCGTCCATCCCCACCGACGGCCGGATCGTCACGGTGCAGCAGGCCCTGGTCGCCGGCGCCACCGCCGCCGAGGTCTTCGAAGCCACGAAGATCGACCCGTGGTTCATCGACCAGATCGTGCTCATCAACGAGGTCGCCGCCGAGGTCGCGGCCGCCGACGAGCTCGACGCGGACACCATCCGCTGGGCCAAGGAGCACGGCTTCAGCGACACCCAGATCGCGGCGCTGCGCAGCACCCCGGAGCACCCGGTCAGCGAGCAGCAGGTCCGCGACGACCGGCACGCCCTCGGCATCCGCCCCGTCTTCAAGACCGTCGACACCTGCGCCGGCGAGTTCCCTGCCCTGACGCCGTACCACTACTCGTCGTACGACGCCGAGACCGAGGTGGTCGCGAGCGACCGCAAGAAGGTCGTCATCCTGGGCTCCGGCCCGAACCGCATCGGCCAGGGCGTCGAGTTCGACTACTCCTGCGTGCACGCGTCCTTCGCGCTGAGCGACGCCGGGTTCGAGACGATCATGATCAACTGCAACCCCGAGACGGTCTCCACCGACTACGACACCTCGGACCGTCTGTACTTCGAGCCGCTCACGGCCGAGGACGTCCTCGAGGTCATCGAGGCCGAGGCGGCGTCGGGCGAGCTCGTCGGCGTCGTCGTGCAGCTCGGCGGGCAGACCGCCCTGGGCCTGGCGAAGCCGCTCGAGGCGGCGGGGATCCCGATCCTCGGCACCAGCCCGACGGCGATCGACTCCGCCGAGGAGCGCGGCCAGTTCTCCGCCATCCTCGACGCCGCGGGGCTGCTCGCGCCGCGCAACGGCACCGCCCACGACCTGGCAAGCGCGACCGCCGTGGCCGAGGAGATCGGCTACCCGGTGCTCGTCCGCCCGTCCTTCGTGCTCGGCGGCCGCGGCATGGAGATCCTGTACGACTCCCCGTCGCTCGCCGACTACTTCGAGCGGATGGCCGACCAGGCGATCATCGGTCCGGAGCTCCCGCTGCTCGTCGACCGGTTCCTGGACGACGCGGTGGAGATCGACGTCGACGCGCTCTTCGACGGTGAGCGGCTCTACATCGGCGGCATCATGGAGCACCTGGAAGAGGCCGGCATCCACTCCGGTGACTCCGCGTGCACCCTGCCCCCGGTCGGCCTCGGCCGCGCCGAGATCCAGGGCGTCGTCGACGCGACCGAGAAGATCGCCCGCGGCATCGGCGTGCAGGGTCTGCTCAACGTCCAGTTCGCCATCGGCGCCGGTGTGCTCTACGTCCTCGAGGCGAACCCGCGCGCCAGCCGCACGGTCCCGTTCGTCTCGAAGGCGCTCGGCATCGCGCTGGCCAAGGCCGCGTCGCGCATCATGACCGGCACGAGCGTCGACGAGCTCGTCGCCGAGGGCATGCTGCCGGCCCGCGACGGGGCGTTCGTCCCGATGGAGGCCCCGGTCGCCGTCAAGGAGGCCGTCCTGCCCTTCCGCCGCTTCCGCACCCGCGAGGGCCAGGTCGTCGACTCGGTGCTCAGCCCCGAGATGCGCTCCACCGGCGAGGTCATGGGCATCGACCGCGACTTCCCACGGGCGTTCCTCAAGTCGCAGGACGCCGCGTACGGCGGCCTGCCGACCAGCGGCACGGTCTTCGTGAGCGTCGCGGACACCGACAAGCGCGCCATCGTGCTGCCGGTGCACCGCCTGCAGCAGCTGGGCTTCACGATCATCGCGACCGAGGGCACGGCGGAGATCCTCCGCCGCAACGGCATCGAGGTCGGCATCGTCGGCAAGTACAGCCAGGGCGGCGAGAGCGTCGTCGACCTGCTGACGCGCAACGAGGTCGACATCGTCATCAACACGCCGTCGGGTGCCGCCGGTCGTGCGGACGGGTACGAGATCCGTGCGGCCACGGTCGCAGCGGACAAGCCGCTGTTCACGACGATCGCGCAGATCGGTGCGGCGGTCGCGGCGATCGAGACGATCGGCACGCCGCTCAACGTCCGGAGCCTGCAGGACTACGCGCGGGAGCGCGCCACCTGGTGAGCGAGGGGCAGACGGGAGGCCCGGCCTCCTTCGGTGATCGGCTCGCGTCCGCGATGCGCGAGCGTTCACCGCTCTGCGTCGGCATCGACCCCCACGCCACCACCCTGGCGACGTGGGGGCTCGGCCGCGACGAGCAGGGCCTGACGGCCTTCGGCGCGGCCCTGGTCGACGCGGCCGCCGGCCGCGCGGCGATCGTGAAGCCGCAGATCGCGTTCTTCGAGGCGGCGGGGGTGGCGGGCTACCGCGCGCTCGACGCGACGATCCGTCGTGCACGTGATGCGGGCCTCCTGGTCGTCGCCGACGTGAAGCGGGGCGACATCGGGTCGACCGGTGACGACTACGCACTCGCGTGGCTCGACCGTGACGGGCCGTTCGCGGCCGACGCGATGACGGTGTCGCCGTACCTGGGCTACGGCTCGCTCAGCGGGACTGTCGACGTCGCTCGGCGGAACGGTGCCGGGGTCTTCGTGCTCGCCGCGACGAGCAACCCGGAGGCGCGGGTGCTGCAGACCGCGGTCCTGGCGGAGGGCCCGCGTGCCGGGCGGTCCGTGGCTGCCGGTATCGTCTTGGACGTGGCAGACGACAACCGGGCCGCGGGCGACCAGGCCCTCGGCGACGTCGGGCTCGTGCTCGGCGCGACCCTTCACCTCGACGACTTCGGCATCGACGCGGACGCGATCGGCACCGCGCCGGTGCTCGCCCCGGGCTTCGGTGCCCAGGGCGCCCGGATCGAGGACCTCCGTGCGCTGTACGGTGCGCGCGCCGAGCAGGTGCTCGTCAGCGAGTCGCGCGGTCTGCTGACCGACGGTCCGGACGGGGTCGCGGCGCTCGTGTCCGACCGCGCCGACCGGATCCGCGCGGCACTCGGGGCCGCAGCATGACCGCCGACGGTGACCGCACCGACGGCGACCGCACCGAAGGCGACCGCACCGACGGCACCGAACTGCCGGCCCACCGCACGCCACCGGAGGTCGACCGCGTCGCGGCGGCCCAGGCCGCGGTCGCCGCGCGACGCGCCCGGGCCGCGGTGAAGTCCCAGGTCGCGTCGGGGGAGCGCTCGGCACTCGAGGTCGCTCGCTCGGCGTGGGACGACGCCCTCGTCGACACGACCTCGGCGGAGCGCTCGCTCCGGGTGCGCGACCTGCTCGTCAGCCTGTCCGGCATCGGTCCGGCGCGTGCCGAGTCGATCATGGGCACCCTGCGCATCGCGCCGTCGAAGCGCCTCGGGGGCCTCGGCACCCGGCAGCGCACGGCGCTGGCCGACTGGCTCGCCGCCCGCGGTCGCAAGCGCGGTGCCTCGAAGCTCGTCGTCCTCGCCGGGCCGACCGCCGTCGGCAAGGGCACGGTGAGCGCGTACATCCGCGAGCAGTACCCGGACGTGAACCTCAGCGTCTCCGCCACGACCCGGAAGCCCCGCCCGGGCGAGGTCGACGGCGTGCACTACTACTTCGTCGACGACGCCGAGTTCGACCGGATGATCCGCGAGCGCGAACTGCTCGAGTGGGCCACGGTGCACAACTCGTACCGGTACGGCACCCCGCGTCCGCCGATCGACCGAGCGCTCGACGCCGGCGAGCGGGTCATGCTCGAGATCGACCTGCAGGGTGCTCGCCAGGTCCGTGACGCGATGCCCGAGGCCGTGCTCGTGTTCCTGCTGCCCCCGACGTGGGAAGAACTGGTGCGTCGACTCATCGGCCGCGGCACCGAGTCGCCCGAGGAACAGGCGCGTCGACTCGACACCGCGAAGGTCGAACTGGCCGCCCAGGACGAGTTCGACGTCCGCATCGTGAACTCCGATGTCGGCACCGCGGCACGACAGGTCGTAGACTTGTTCTCTGCGCCCTGACGGGTGCACCGACGACGAGGAGACTCCATGGCCAACCCCCAGGGCATCATCGACCCGCCCATCGACGACCTGCTCAGCAAGGTCGAGTCGAAGTACGCGCTCGTCATCTTCGCTTCCAAGCGCGCGCGTCAGATCAACGACTACTACGCCGACCTGCACGAGGGCTCGCTCTTCGACAACGTCGGCCCGCTCGTCGACTCGACGATCGACGACAAGCCGCTGTCCGTGGCTCTCCACGAGATCAACGAGGACAAGCTCACCGTCACCAAGCAGCAGCAGCCCTCCGACTGATCCCGGTGACTGCAGCTGCTCTGCGCCTCTTCACGTCCGAGTCGGTGACCGAGGGGCACCCCGACAAGATCTGCGACCAGATCTCGGACAGCATCCTCGACGCACTGCTCACGGTGGACCCGCACGCTCGGGTCGCCGTCGAGACGATGGTGACGACCGGCCTCGTGCACGTCGCCGGCGAGGTCACGACCTCGGGCTACGTCGAGATCCCCAAGCTCGTCCGTGACGTCATCACGGGCATCGGCTACAACTCGTCGGACGTCTCCTTCGACGGCGCCACGTGCGGCGTCGAGGTGTCGATCGGTGCGCAGTCGCCGGACATCGCGCAGGGCGTCGACGAGTCGCTCGACTCCCGCACCGGCGCCGTCGACCCGCTCGACCGTCAGGGTGCCGGCGACCAGGGCATCATGTTCGGCTTCGCGACGAACGAGACCCCCGAGTACATGCCGGTCGCGATCTGGCTCGCCCACCGCCTGGCCGAGCGTCTGGCCGCCGTGCGCAAGTCCGGCGAGCTGGCGTTCCTGCGCCCGGACGGCAAGACGCAGGTCACCGTCGGCTACGACGGCGTCGTGCCGAAGACCGTCGAGACCGTCGTCCTGTCGACGCAGCACTCGCCGAGCGTCACGCTGGAGCAGCTCACCGCCGAGATCACCGAGCACGTGATCCGTCCGGTGCTCGACCTCGTCGACCTCGACTCCTCGCACGTCGACGTCATCGTCAACCCGACGGGTCGCTTCGAGATCGGTGGCCCCCAGGGCGACGCCGGACTCACCGGCCGCAAGGTCATCGTCGACACCTACGGCGGGGCCTCCCGTCACGGCGGCGGCGCGTTCAGCGGCAAGGACCCGTCGAAGGTCGACCGCTCGGCGGCGTACGCGCTGCGCTGGGTCGCGAAGAACGCGGTCGCCGCGGGCCTCGCCGACCGGCTCGAGGTGCAGGTCGCCTACGCGATCGGCCGCGCGAAGCCCGTCGGGCTCTACGTCGAGACCTTCGGCACCGGACACGTCGACGACGCCACGATCGAAGCCGCGATCCGCCAGGTCTTCGACCTGCGTCCGGCCGCGATCATCCGCGACCTCGACCTGCTCCGTCCGATCTACGCGCAGACCGCGACGTACGGACACTTCGGCCGCGAGCTCCCCGGGTTCACCTGGGAGCAGCTCGACCGCGTCGAGGAACTCCGCGCCGCCGCAGGGCTCGTCACCGCCGCCGTCTGAGGCACCGCGTGACCACCGTCGCGCGCGTCGTCCTCGACTCGCCGCTCCCGCAGTTGGACCGTCTGTTCGACTACCGGGTGCCGGCCGAGCTCGAGGACGACTGCGTGCCGGGCGTCCGCGTGAAGGTCCCGCTCCGCACCGGGGCCCGGATGTCCGACGGCTACGTCGTCGAGATCGTCGACGAGGGCGACTACCCGGGTGAACTCAGCGCGATCGAGACCCTGGTGTCACCCGTCCCGGTCCTGGCGCCGGAGATCTGGAAGCTCGCCCGCGCCGTGGCCGACCGCGCCGCCGGTGTGGCGTCGGACGTCCTCCGCCTGGCCGTGCCGACCCGCCAGGTCCGCGCCGAGAAGGCCTGGCTCGCGCGGGACACCTCGTGGTCCCCGCCCCCGGTGTCCGCACCGCCGGTGACCGGCTACACCCCGGGCATGCTCGAAGGCGTGATCGCCGAGCACGATCGCGCTGCGGTCGCTGCCGTTCCACACCCGGTGGCGCTGGCCGGGCCCACCAGCGACGAGGGCGACGGCGACTCCGATCCGATCTGGGTGCCCGGTTGGGCAGCCACCCTCGCCCAGGCCGCCGCCCACACGCTGGCGAGCGAGCAGTCCGCCGTCATCGCCGTCCCCGACTTCCGCGACGTGATCGACCTCGAGCGCGCGCTGCTCGCGGTGCTGCCGCCGGAACGGGTCGTGCGCTTCGACGCCAAGCAGACGAACGGTCAGCGGGCCAAGGCACTGCTGCAGGCGCGGACGCACCCCGTCGTCGCGATCGGCAACCGGACGGCGGTGTACGCACCGGCGACCGACCTCGGGCTCATCGCGATGTGGGACGACGGCGACGCCTCGTTCATCGAGCAGCGCGCGCCGTACGTGCACACGCGTGACGTCGCCCTCGTGCGGGCTGCGCAGTCGGGTGCCGCACTGCTGTTCGTCTCGCACGCCCGCAGCACCGACGTGCAGCGGCTCGTCGAACTGCACTGGCTGCAGGACGTCACGCCGTTCCGGGTGAAGACCCCGAAGGTCATCCCCACCGTGCAGCAGACCTCGGCCGAGGGGTACGCCGCACAGGCGCGCATCCCGAGCTCCGCCTGGCGTGCCGCGCGCGAGGCCAGCCAGCACGGCCCGGTGCTCGTGCAGGTCGCGAGCCCCGGGTTCGGCACCGGGCTCGTCTGCGCGGAGTGCGGTGAGCGGGCGCACTGCCGGATCTGCGGCGGTCCGCTCGGCAGTCCGCACCGCGGTGCCACGCCGCAGTGCCGGTTCTGCGGTGCCCTCGCCGTGGGGTTCCGCTGCCCGACGTGCGGCAACGGCACCGTGAAGCCCGTGGGACAGGGCGCTCAACGCACCGCCGACGAACTCGGGCGGGCGTTCCCCGGCACCCGGATCGTGGTGGCCGACGGCTCACGCCCGCTCGACGAGGTGCCCGCGAGGCCCTCCGTCGTCGTCGCGACCCGTGGCGCCGAGCCGAGCGTGCCCGGAGGCTACGCGTGCGTGCTGTTGCTCGACGGCGAGAAGATGCTCGCGCGCGAAGGACTGCGCGTGCAGGAGGACGTGCTCCGCTTCTGGACGAACGCCGCGGCGAAGGGTGCTCCCGGGGCCGAGGCGTACCTGGTCGGCATCGGCGGCAAGCTCGCGACGGCGATGGCGCTCTGGCGGCTCGACGGTCCCGCGCACGACGAACTCACCGACCGGCGTGAGCTGCACTTCCCGCCGGCGGTCCGCGTGGCGACGATGACCGGCACCGACGAGGCCGTGACCGCTGCGGTCGAGGCCCTCGAGGGGGCGACCGCGGGCCCGGTGCTCGGCCCGGTCCCCGTCGAGGACGACGCCCTGCCGGGCACGGTCCGAGCGATCGTGCGGTTCCCGTACGCCCACGGTGCCGAGGTCGCGGCGACCCTGAAGGCCGAGGTCATCCGGCGGTCGTCGACCCGGCGGGTGCTGAAGGGCGGCAACCGGCGTCGGGCGGCACCGACGCTGCGGGTCCGGCTCGACGACGCCGAACCCTTCAGCGAGGTCTGACCCGCACCGGCCGCCGGACCGAGGCCTGCGTGGCGGAGCTGCGCTGCGCCTCCCGGGCCGTGTGCGTTCGCACCTTGCGACGTTCCACGCGTCGATCACCTCGTGTTCTGTCGGCCGATGCGCACGCACCCGATGCGTGTGCACCTTCCGACGATCCACGCGTCGATCGACGAGTGGTTCGTCGCGAAACGAGTCCGCCGCGCAGCAGCGTCAGGCGCGCACGGCCCGCCCGCCGACGCGCGGGAACACCACGCCGAGCGCGACCATCCCGACCGCGAGCACGAGGTGCAGCCAGTTGTCCGCCCAGTTCAGCGGTACGAAGTTCGCGCCGAACGAGTGCCCGGCGGTGAACAGCCCGTAGACCCAGAGCACGAAGTAGACGACCCCGCCGAGCACCAGGTACATCCGCGACCCGGTGGCGTACGCCGCCGCGAGGACTCCGACGACCCCGAACAGCAGGTGCACGACGTTGTGCAGCACCGACACCTGGAAGACCCCGAGCAGCATCGCCATCGACCCGTGGCCGGCGCCCGCGAGCGAGCCGGACGTCAGCCCGGGCACGAACCCGGCGATCCCGACCAGCAGGAACACGACGCCGACGAGCAGCGCGACCTTCTGGATGCTGGACCCTGCGAAGCGGTCGGTGGGCGTGGTGACGTCGGACATGGGAACCCCTCTCGTGCTGTGCCGCAGACCGTACCCACCCGGCGCGGGCCCGGTTCGGGTCAGTCCACCGAGCGCGCGCGTGGGAGGATCGAACCCATGCGTCTCGTCGTCGCCGGCAGCCCCGCTGCGGCCGTCCCCACCCTCCGCCGTCTGGCGGCGTCCGACCACGAGATCGCCGCGGTCCTCACGCGTCCGCCGACACCGCAGGGCCGGAAGCGCGTGCTGACGCCGACGCCGGTCGCGCAGGTCGCCGCGGAGCTCGGGCTGCCCGTCATCGAGGCGAGCCGCGTCGACGACGACGTCACCGCGCGCATCGCTGCGCTCGACGTCGACCTCGGTGTCATCGTCGCCTACGGCGCGTTGCTCCGCCGTCCCGCGCTCGACGCCCCGCGCCTCGGCTGGGTCAACCTGCACTTCTCCGACCTGCCGGCGTACCGCGGCGCGGCGCCGGTCCAGCGGGCCGTGATGGCGGGGGACACCCGCACCGCCGCGTCGGTCTTCCAGCTCGTCGAGGCGCTCGACGCCGGCCCGGTGTTCGCGGCGGACCCGTTCGAGATCGACCCGGAGGCGACCGCCGGCGAGGTCCTCGCCGCCATGGCGGAGTCCGGCGCCGAGACCGTCGCCCGAGTGGTCGACGCCATCGCCGCCGGCACGGCCGTCGCGACCGAGCAGACCGGCGAGCCGACGCTCGCGCCGAAGACGACCATCGACGACGGGCGCATCGACTTCGACGCTCCGGCGGCGGTCGTGCACGCCCGTCTGCGCGGGGTCACCCCCGAGCCCGGCGCGTACGCCCACCTCGGCGAGACCCGCGTGAAGCTGCTCCGCAGCAACCGCCTGACAGGAGGCCCCGCGGACCCCGCCCCGCAGCTCGCGCCCGGTGCGCTGGCACTCCACGGCGGTCGGCTGCTGGTCGGGACCGGTGACACTCCGCTGGCGCTGCTCGAGGTGCAGCCGGCCGGCAAGAAGGCGATGGACGCCGCAGCCTGGGCCCGTGGCCTGGGCGAACTGGACGGGAAGGTCCTCGCATGAGCCAGCCGACGAACACCCGGGGCGCCCGCCGCGGTCCCCGTCCCGCGAACGCCCGTCGTGTCGCGTTCGACGTGCTCCGCGCCGTGCAGGTCGACGACGCGTACGCGAACCTGCTGCTGCCGACACGCATCCGTCGCGCCGGCCTCACCGCGCGCGACGCCGCGTTCGCCACCGAGCTCACGTACGGCTCGATCCGGATGCTCGGTCGCTACGACGTCATCATCGCGCTGGCGTCGGGTCGTCGGCCGGAGAACATCGAGGCCGACGTCCTCGACGTGATGCGGCTCGGCGCCCACCAGCTGCTCGCCATGC
This sequence comes from Curtobacterium sp. PhB137, assembly GCF_003814955.1. Classification (NCBI taxonomy): domain Bacteria; kingdom Bacillati; phylum Actinomycetota; class Actinomycetes; order Micrococcales; family Microbacteriaceae; genus Curtobacterium; species Curtobacterium sp. PhB137. The sequence goes on from NZ_RKQO01000005.1 coordinate 304,372, forward strand.
GCACCCCGACGCACGCCGCGGTCGACGCCACGGTCGAGCTCGCCCGCGAGGTCGGTGCCCGCCGTGCCACCGGCTTCGTGAACGCCGTGATGCGCAAGATCGCCGCGCGCACCGACGACGAGTGGGACGCGCAGATCACCGAGGGCCGTGGTGGCGACGCCCTGCTCGCCACGCGGTGGTCGCACCCGGTCTGGGTCGTCTCGGCACTGCGCGACGCCCTCGCCGCCGAACGCTCCCGCGACGAGCTCGCCGCCCTGCTCGCCGCCGACAACGCCGCGCCCCGGGTGCAGCTCGCGGCGCTGCCCGGGCTCGCCACCGACGAGGACATCGCCACCGCGACCACGCGCACGGTGCCGGACGCAGACGACGACGCCGACGCCGATGCCGCGTTCGCCGACGCGACCGGCGCGGCGGACGTGCCCGCGGCCCTGGTGCCCGCCGACGGCGAACCGGAGGCCGACGGCGCGACCGGCACCGTGCCTCCCGTCCGGACCGCCGACCCCGTGCCGGCCGCCGACGCCCTGCCGGTCTCGCCCGTCGGGATCCGGGGCATCTCCGGTGACCCCGCGCGCGTGCCGGGCGTCGCTGCCGGGCGCCTGCGCGTGCAGGACGAGGGCTCGCAGCTCGCCGCCCTCGCGCTGAGCCGGTCGTCCGAGGTCCGCGCGGGTGAGCGCTGGCTCGACATGTGCGCCGGCCCCGGCGGCAAGGCCGCGCTGCTCGCCGCCGAGGCGCAGCAGGGCGGCGCGACCCTCGTCGCGAACGAGCTCGTGCCGGCACGTGCCGGACTCGTGCGGAACGCCCTCGGGGTGTTCGGCGACCACGTCCGCGTCGTCGAGGGCGACGCCCGGCGCTACGGCCGCGACGGCACCGGGATGACCTTCGACCGCATCCTGCTCGACGCGCCGTGCACCGGCCTCGGCGCCCTGCGTCGGCGTCCGGAAGCGCGATGGCGCAAGACCCCCGAGGACGTCCAGGAGCTCGCGGCCCTGCAGGCCGAGCTGCTCGACGCCGCGGTCCGGGTGCTCGCACCGGGCGGGACGCTCGCGTACGTCACGTGCTCACCGCACCTGGCCGAGACGCGCGGGCAGGTCGACGCGCTGATGGGGCGGCACGGGGGAGTCCTCGAGCAGCTCGACACCGCGACGATCGTCCGGGGGGTCGCCGCGCGCGACCCGGAGATCGCGGACGGCGCGACGGCGCAGCTCTGGCCGCACCGGGTCGGCACGGACGCGATGTTCATCGCGTTGTTCCGTCGCGTCGGCTGAGGCCGTCGAGCGGGGCGTCGCGCTCGCGCCGGTAGGCTTGCCCGGTGACGATCCGCATCTCGCCGAGCATCCTGTCCGCCGACTTCGCGAACCTCGAGCGTGAACTCCACCGCATCGAGACCGCCGACCTGGTGCACGTCGACGTGATGGACAACCACTTCGTGCCGAACCTGACGCTCGGGCTGCCGATCGTCGAGCGCCTGCAGCAGGTCTCCCCGGTGCCGCTCGACGTGCACCTCATGATCACCGACGCCGACGTCAACGCACCGAAGTACGCCGAGACCGGTGCGTCGAGCGTGACGTTCCACTTCGAGGCCGCGGACGACCCCGTGGCCACGGCCGCCGCGATCCGCTCGAACGGCGCCCGCGCGGCCGTCGCGGTGAAGCCGGCCACCCCGATCACGCAGGTGCTGCACCACCTCGACGCCTACGACATGATCCTGCTCATGACCGTCGAGCCCGGCTTCGGCGGGCAGTCGTTCATGCCGTCCGTGATGCCGAAGCTCGCCGACGCCCGTGCGGCGGTCGACGCCTCGGGACTCGACGTGTGGCTCGAGGTCGACGGCGGCATCTCGGTGGACACCGTGCCCGAGGCCGTGCGCAGCGGCGCCGACACGCTCGTCGCCGGGTCGGCCGTGTACGGCGGTGAGCCCGCCGCGCGGATCACGGACCTGCGCGAAGCGGCCGCGCGGGCGCGGGCATGAGCGCGACCCGTCCGGACGGTACGTCGGCAGCGTCAGCGGAGACCGGTAGCCTGGACCGCGTGAAGACGTTCGACGACCTGTTCCAGGAGCTCACCGAGAAGGCGCGCACGCGCCCCGAGGGCTCCGGCACCGTCGCCGAACTGGACGCCGGCGTGCACCAGATCGGCAAGAAGATCGTGGAAGAAGCGGCCGAGGTCTGGATGGCGGCCGAGTACGAGGGCGACGAGCGCACCTCGGAGGAGATCTCGCAGCTCGTGTACCACCTGCAGGTCCTCATGGTGGCGAAGGGGCTGTCCCCGGCGGACATCTGGCGACATCTGTAGGGCGCGCTCGGGCACTGCCCGTGCACCGACCTCGATCCGCCACGACCCCGACCAGAAAGCAGACCCCCTGATGCTCCGCATCGCCGTGCCCAACAAGGGTTCCCTGTCCGAGACCGCGTCCGACATGCTGCGCGAGGCCGGGTACGCCGGTCGCCGCGACCCGAAGGCGCTGCACCTGCTCGACGAGCGCAACGGCGTCGAGTTCTTCTTCCTCCGCCCGCGGGACATCGCGACCTACGTCGGCTCCGGCGCACTCGACGTCGGGATCACCGGCCGCGACCTGCTGCTCGACTCCGGTTCCGAGGCGCACGAGGTCGACGCGCTCGGCTTCGCGGACTCCACGTTCCGGTTCGCCGGCACGCCGGGCCGGTACAGCACGCTGCAGGACCTCGACGGCGTCCGGGTCGCGACGAGCTACCCGGGCCTGGTCGGCGACTTCCTCGCTCGCCACGGGGTGACGGCGACGCTCGTCAAGCTCGACGGGGCCGTCGAGAGCGCCGTGCGTCTCGGTGTCGCCGACGCCGTGGCCGACGTGGTGTCGACGGGCAGCACGCTGCGGCAGGCCGGCCTCGAGATCTTCGGTCCGGTCATCCTCGAGTCGACCGCGCTGCTGGTGTCGACCGACGAGACGATCCCGGGCATCGACGTGCTCCGCCGTCGGCTGCAGGGCGTGCTCGTCGCCCGCGGCTACGTCATGCTCGACTACGACATCCCCACCGCGCTGCTCGAGCAGGCGACGGCAGTCGCGTCCGGCATCGAGTCGCCGACGGTCTCGCCGCTGCACGGCCGTGACTGGTCCGCGGTGCGCGTGATGATCCCGCGCGACGACGCGAACCTCATCATGGACGCCCTGTACGACCTCGGTGCCCGCGCCATCCTCGTCAGCCCGATCCACGCGGCCCGGCTGTGACCGCGGCAGCCACGGCGCCGGGCGGCGTGGCCGTCCGCGTCATCCCGTGCCTCGACGTCAAGGGCGGCCGGGTCGTCAAGGGCGTGAACTTCCTCGATCTGCAGGACGCCGGTGACCCGGTCGAGCTCGCCGCGCGCTACTACGAGCAGGGCGCTGACGAGCTGACCTTCCTCGACGTCGGTGCCACGGTCGAGAACCGCGCCACGATGTACGACACGGTCACCCGCACCGCCGAGCAGGTGTTCATCCCGCTCACGGTCGGTGGCGGCGTCCGTTCCGTCGACGACGTGTCCCGCCTGCAGCAGTGCGGCGCGGACAAGATCGGCGTGAACAGCGCCGCGATCGCCCGGCCCGACCTCGTCGGCGAGATCGCCGACCGGTTCGGCGCGCAGGCCGTGGTGCTGTCGCTCGACGTCAAGCGCTCCGACCGGACTGCGTCCGGCTTCGTGGTCACCACGCACGGCGGCCGCACGGAGACCGACATCGACGCGATCGCCTGGGCGCGCGACGCCGTCGAGCGGGGTGCGGGGGAGCTGCTCGTCAACTCCATCGACGCGGACGGCACGAAGAACGGGTTCGACCTCGAGCTCGTCGCCGCGGTGCGGTCGGTCGCGCGGGTCCCGGTCATCGCCTCGGGAGGCGCGGGTCGGGTCGACCACTTCGCCCCCGCTGTCGACGCGGGTGCGGATGCCCTCCTCGCCGCGTCCGTCTTCCACCGTGGCGAGATGACGGTGGGCGACGTCAAGGCCGCGCTGCGCGCGACCGGCCACGCCGTCCGCTGAACCGCCGCCGCCCGCTGATCCGCCGCCGTAGGCTAGGAGTCTCATGACCGACAGCACCAGCACCGACACCGACGCGGTCCTCGACCGCGCACGTTTCGGTGCGGACGGGCTGCTCCCCGCCATCGTGCAAGAGGAGTCGTCGAAGGACGTCCTCATGCTCGGGTACATGGACCGGGAAGCGCTCCGCCGCACCCTCACCGAGGGGCGCGTGACCTTCTGGTCGCGGTCGCGGAACGAGTACTGGCGGAAGGGCGACACGTCGGGGCACGCGCAGTACGTGCGCGACGCGGCGTTCGACTGCGACGCCGACACCCTGCTCGTCACCGTGCAGCAGGTCGGTGCCGCGTGCCACACCGGGGCGCACCGCTGCTTCGACGTCGATCCGCTCGCGCCCACGACGGCGTCAGCCCCGGCCGACACGGCAGTGGAGGCGACCCGATGACGACCGCGACGATCTCCGATGCGCCGCACACGACCTCCCGGCCGGAGTTCGACGCGCTGCTGAGCGACCACCGCGTCGTCCCGGTGGTGCGCGCGCTCTACGCCGACAGCGAGACGCCGGTGGGTGTCTACCGGAAGCTCGCCGACGGCCGGCCCGGGTCGTTCCTGCTGGAGTCCGCGGGCCAGGGCGGCCTCTGGTCGCGCTGGTCGTTCGTCGGTGTGCGCAGCTTCGGCGTCCTCACGCAGGAGGGCGACCGCGCCGCCTGGATCGACACCGGCATCGACGCCGAACGTGCGGTCGGCTCACTCGACGGCGAACCGCTCGAGGTCCTGGCACGCCTGCACGAGCGCTGGGCCACCCCGCGGGTGCCCGGCTCCCCGCCGCTCGTCGGCGGGACGGTCGGGTTCATCGGGTGGGAGGCCGTGCGCCAGCTCGAGCACCTGCCGAACGTGCCGCCGGCCGACTTCGACGTGCCCGGACAGGCACTGTCCTTCGTCTCCGAGCTCGTCGCGCTCGACCACCGCACGGGGCTCGTCCTGCTCGTCGCGAGCGTGCTGAACGACGGCACCGACGACGCCGACACGCTCTGGTCCGACGCGCAGCGCCGCCTCGACCGCCTGCAGGCCGACCTCGTCCAGCCGAGCGTCGCGACCGTCGCCGAGGCGTTCGAGATCGCCGAGCCGACGCCGACGCACCGTTCCACGCCGGACGAGTACATGGCCGCGGTGGAGCGCTCGAAGGAGTTCATCCGCGACGGCGACGTGTTCCAGGTCGTGATCTCGCAGCGCTTCGACCACGAGGTGACCGCCGACCCGCTCGACGTGTACCGGGTCCTCCGGACGTTGAACCCGAGTCCGTACATGTACTTCCTGGCCCTGGCGGACACCGCCGACGAGCGGTACTGGATCGTCGGCGCCTCGCCGGAGGCCCTGGTGAAGGTGCAGTCCGGCCGCGCCATCACGCACCCGATCGCCGGGTCGCGTCCACGTGGTGCGACCCCGGAAGAGGACGTCCGCTTCGGCGACGACCTGCTCGACGACCCGAAGGAACGCGCCGAGCACCTGATGCTCGTCGACCTGGCCCGCAACGACCTGCAGAAGGTCTGCGAGCCCGGTACCGTCGCGGTCACCGAGTTCATGACGGTCGAGCGCTTCAGTCACATCATGCACCTGGTGTCGAGCGTCGAGGGTGCGGTGCGTCCGGGGATGTCCGCCATCGACGTGTTCCGGGCGACGTTCCCGGCCGGCACCCTGTCCGGTGCGCCGAAGCCCCGCGCGCTGGAGATCATCGACGAGCTCGAGCCGGCGAAGCGCGGTGCCTACGCCGGTGTCGTCGGCTACTTCGACTTCGCCGGTGACGCGGACATCGCGATCGCGATCCGCACCGCCCTGATCAAGGACGGCGTGGCACGGGTGCAGGCCGGTGCCGGCCTGGTGGCGGACTCCGACCCGGCCACCGAGCACGAGGAGACCATCAACAAGGCGGCGGCACCCCTGCGGGCCGTGGCCACGGCGAACCGGATGCGCGAGGTGCGCTCGTGAAGCGCTCGCGCCCGATCGTCGTCGTCGCCGGACTGCTCGTCGCCGGCATCATAATGCTCGCGTGGACGCAGACCTGGTTCACCGTGGACCTGCACGCCGGTGCGGCAGTCACCTCGACGGTCGACGCCGACGGGGCCGCGGTCGTGCCGCAGTACACCGCCCTGGCGATCGCGAGCCTGGCCCTGTTCCTCGCGATGACCATCGCCGGCCGGGTGCTGCGCATCGTGCTCGCGTGCGTCGAGATCCTGCTCGGACTCGGCGTCGTGGTCAGCGGCATCACCGCACTCGGTGACCCGGTCGCCGCGGCGAAGGGTGCCGTCGGCGCGGTGGCCGGGGTCAGCGACCTGACCGCCGTGCGCCGCGTCGTGTCCGGCGTCGACGTGTCGCTCTGGCCGGCCGTCGGCATCGCCGGTGGGGTCCTGGCCGTCCTGCTCGGTGTCGTCGTCATCGTGGTGCAGCGTGCGTGGCCCGGTCCGAGCCGGAAGTACGGCGCGGCGACCGCGGGAGCCGCCGCCGACGCCCGCGCCGCAGCCCCGGTCGTGCGCGACGCCGTCGTGGACTGGGACGACCTCAGTGCTGGGGTCGACCCGACCGACGGCACGGTAGGATCGGATGGGCGTCGGTCGACCGACGACGCCGGAGCAGAACGAGGAGCACCGTGAGCAACACTGAGCCCGCAGAACTCGGCGAAGGCCACTCGCCGGCCGCCTGGACCGCCGTCGTGATCATGCTGATCGGATTCGCGGCAGGCACGCTGTTCTTCTGGTTCGACCAGCCGTGGGGCGTCTGGGTCTCCGCTGCCGTCGTCGTCATCGGTCTCGTCATCGGCGCGGTCATGGCGAAGGCCGGTTACGGCGTGAACGGCCCGAAGTACGTCGCCAAGCAGCACGCCGAGTAGGACTCGCATGCCGAACGTGCTCGAGACCCTCGTCGCGGGCGCGCTCGAGGACGCCGCCGCCCGTCGCGTCGACCGCCCGTACTCGGACGTCGAACGCGACCTCGACCGGGTGGCGTCGCCGCTCGACGCCCTCGCGTTCCTCGCCCCGGGCGACCGGGTGAAGATCCTCGCCGAGGTCAAGCGCGCCAGCCCGTCCCGTGGCTCGATGGCCCCCATCGAGGACCCGGCCGCACTCGCAGCCGACTACGAGCGCGGTGGCGCGTCGACGATCAGCGTCCTGACCGAGGGGCGCAAGTTCCTCGGCAGTCTCGCCGACCTCGAAGCCGTCAAAGCCCGCGTGGGCATCCCCGTGCTGCGCAAGGACTTCATCGCCGACCCGTACCAGGTCGTCGAGGCCCGGGCCGCCGGCGCCGACGTCGTGCTGCTCATCGTGGCCGCGCTCGAGCAGCAGCAGCTGGTCGAGCTCCACACGCTGGCCGAAGAACTCGGCATGCGCGTGCTGGTCGAGGCGCACTCCGCCGACGAGGTCTCCCGTGGCCTCGACGCCGGTGCGCGGATCCTCGGCGTCAACGCGCGCGACCTCACCGACTTCTCGCTCGACCGCGACCTGTTCGGGTCGCTCGCCGACCGCATCCCCGACGGGGTCGTGCGCGTCGCCGAGTCCGCCGTCGCCGGTCCCGCCGACGTCGCCCACTACCGCGCAGCGGGTGCCGACGTCGTCCTGGTCGGGGAAGCGCTCGTCACGGGTGCAGACCCCGCCGCCACCCTCGCGTCGTTCATCGAGGCCGCCGACCGCGGCTGAACGTTCCACCCGTCCGACCACCGGCACCGCCGGTCGCGTCGGACACGTCCCGGGAAGACCCATCGTGACCTCACTCCGCGACCTGCACGGCCCGTACTTCGGTGACTTCGGCGGACGCTTCGTCCCCGAGTCGCTCGTCCTCGCGCTCGACGAGCTCGAGGCCGCCTTCCGCACGGCCTGGGCGGACCCGGCCTTCCGTGCCGAGCTCGACGAGCTCCAGCGCGACTACACCGGTCGTCCGTCGATCATCACCGAGGTGCCGCGGTTCGCGAAGCACGCCGGTGGTGCCCGCGTGATCCTGAAGCGCGAGGACCTGAACCACACCGGGTCGCACAAGATCAACAACGTGCTCGGTCAGGCGCTCGTGGCCCGTCGGCTCGGCAAGACCCGCCTCATCGCGGAGACCGGTGCCGGCCAGCACGGCGTGGCCACGGCGACCGCGGCTGCGCTGTTCGGCATGGACTGCGTCGTGTACATGGGTGCCGTCGACACCGAACGGCAGGCGCTCAACGTCGCCCGGATGCGCCTGCTCGGCGCCGAGGTGATCCCGGTCGAGACCGGATCGCGCACGCTGAAGGACGCCATCAACGAGGCCCTCCGCGACTGGGTGGCGAACGTCGACTCGACCCACTACCTGCTCGGCACGGTCGCCGGCCCGCACCCGTTCCCCGAGATGGTGCGCGAGTTCCACAAGGTGATCGGTGAAGAGGCCCGCCAGCAGGTCCTCGACCGCGTCGGGCGTCTCCCCGACGCCGTCGCCGCGTGCGTCGGTGGCGGCTCGAACGCGATGGGCATCTTCGAGGCGTTCCTCGACGACGAGTCCGTCGCGCTGCACGGCTTCGAGGCCGGTGGCGACGGCGTGGAGACCGGTCGGCACGCCGCGAGCATCACGCTCGGTCGCGAAGGCGTCCTGCAGGGCGCGAAGTCCTACCTCATGCAGGACGAGGACGGCCAGACCATCGAGAGCCACAGCATCTCCGCCGGGCTCGACTACCCGAGCGTCGGGCCGGAGCACGCCTACCTGGCGTCGATCGGTCGCGCACAGTACGCGCCGATCACCGACACCGAGGCGATGGAGGCGTTCCGGCTGCTCAGCCAGACCGAGGGCATCATCCCGGCGATCGAGTCGGCGCACGCGCTCGCGGGTGCGATGAAGCTCGGCAAGGAGCTCGGCCCCGAGGGCGTCGTGCTCGTGAACCTGTCCGGCCGTGGCGACAAGGACGTGGCGTCCGCCAGTCGCTACTTCGGCATCCTCGACGAGAACGCGGTGCAGCTGTGACCACGAACCAGACCGTCGCCACGACGATCGACACCGCCAACGCCGAGCGTGCCGGGGCCGTCGTCGGCTACCTGCCCGCCGGGTACCCCGACGTGCAGACCAGCGTCGACGCTGCCGTCGCCCTCGCCGAGAACGGCGTGGACGTCATCGAGCTCGGCCTGCCGTACTCCGACCCCGTCATGGACGGTCCGGTCATCCAGCGTGCGGCCGAGGAGAGCCTGGCGAACGGCTTCCGGGTCGCGCAGGTCTTCGATGCCGTGCACCAGATCACCGAGCGCGCCGACGTGCCGGTGCTCGTGATGACGTACTGGAACCCTGTGCTCCGCTACGGCGTGGACCGCTTCGCCGACGACCTCGTCGCCGCCGGAGCCGCGGGCCTCATCACGCCCGACCTGATCCCGGACGAAGCCGCCGAGTGGATGGCCTCGTCGGAGCGGACCGGCCTGGACCGCGTGTTCCTCGCGGCACCGTCCTCGTCCGACTCCCGGATGCAGCAGGCGGTGCAGGCGAGCCGCGGGTTCGTCTACGCCGTCTCGACGATGGGCGTCACCGGAGCACGGGCCGGCGTCGACGTCGCTGCACGCACCGTGGTGTCGCGGCTCCGTGACGCCGGCGTCGCGCGCACCTGCGTGGGCCTCGGCATCTCGACGGCCGAGCAGGTCGCCGAGGTCCTGGAGTACGCCGACGGCGCGATCGTCGGCTCGGCGTTCGTCCGCGCACTGGCCGACCTCGGGGTGCAGGGGGTCGCCGACCGCGCGGCCGACCTCACCACCGGCGCCCGCCGCTCCTAGTCCAGTTCCTGGCGGGCCCACGACCCGCGCTACAGTGAGCGGGGCCGACGACACGTCGACACCGCGCCCCGTCAGTTCCGAAAGGCGACCGTTCCTCCATGCCCCTCCTGAGCATCCCGAGCCCGAGCACCGCCTGGCAGTACTTCGACCTGACCGCCTGGCTGCGCGACGTGTTCGGTTGGTCGCTGCCGCTCGACTTCCGCATCCACGCGTACGCGATCTGCATCCTGCTCGGGATCGTCGCCGCGGTCCTGCTCGCGAACCGCCGCCTCAACGCGCGCGGCGTCGAGCGTTGGATCATCATCGACATCGCGATCTGGGCGGTGCCCGCCGGCATCATCGGCGGCCGGCTCTTCCACGTGTTCACGCACGTGTCGGACTACTTCGGCCCCGGCATCGACCCGCTGTCCTTCCTGTACATCTGGGAGGGCGGGCTCGCGATCTTCGGCGCCCTGATCCTCGGGTCCGTCGGTGCCTGGATCGGCTGCCGCCAGGTCGGCCTGCGGTTCACGTCGTTCATCGACGCCGTCGTGCCCGGGGTGCTGCTCGCACAGGCCTTCGGTCGGCTCGGCAACTACTTCAACCACGAGCTCTTCGGCATGCCGACCAGCCTGCCGTGGGGCCTGCAGATCGAGTCGACGAACGCCGCGTTCCCGAAGGGCCTGCCCGAGGGCACGCTGTTCCACCCGACGTTCCTCTACGAGATCATCTGGAACGTCCTGGGCGTCGTCGTCATCCTGCTGCTCGACCGCAAGTTCACGCTGCAGTGGGGCAAGGTCCTCGCCCTGTACCTGATCTGGTACGGCGTCGGCCGGTCCTTCCTCGAGTCGATCCGCGTCGACACCAGCGAGACCTTCGCGGGCATCCGCACGAACGTCTGGATGTCGTTCGCGGCCATCCTGCTCGGCATCGTCATCTTCATCGTGCAGACCCGTCGGCACACCGGCAAGGAGCCGAGCCCGTACCTGCCCGGTCGCGAGCCGCGTCCGAAGTCCGATGTAGACTCCGACGACACCTTCTCGGAGCACGAGGACGACGACGAACGCCTCGTCGCCCAGGGCTCCGGAGCGGTCACGACTCCCACTGACCGCGCCTAGGAGCACTCCTCCCCGCCACAAGCGGGGCACGGGCACCAGTCCCGCCCGTCTGGGCGGAACGCACCACCGGGCCACCGCTGTCCCTGTTCCACTTCCTCGTGAGGACGGTTCCCCCATGGCGCTCCAGCCACTCCAGCCCTCGGCACCGAAGTCCCTCGTGCCGCCGCACCGTCGGTTCTCGGCGGTCCCCGACGCCACCGGCATGTACGACCCGGCGAACGAGAAGGACGCCTGCGGTCTCGCGATGGTCGCGACGCTGCGCGGGACGCCCGGCCACGACATCGTCGACGCTGCACTCGGCGCCCTCCGCAACCTCGAGCACCGCGGTGCCGTCGGTTCGGACGCCGGCACGGGCGACGGCGCGGGCATCCTGTGCCAGGTGCCGGACGAGTTCCTGCGCGCCGTGGCGCCGTTCGACCTGCCGGCGGCGGGGGAGTACGCGGTCGGCACGGCCTACCTGCCGACCGACGAGGGCGACCGGCACGCCGTCAAGGGCGCCGTCGAACGACTGGCGCGCGAAGAGGGCCTGAAGGTCCTCGGCTGGCGCGAGGTCCCGGTGCGCCCCGAGGTGCTCGGCACCCTGGCGCGTGCGGCGATGCCGGCGTTCGAGCAGCTGTTCGTCGCCTCGGTGCGCCACGACGTGCACGGCGCCTCGTGGAGCGGCATCGCCCTGGACCGCCAGACCTACCGGCTGCGCAAGCGCGCCGAGCACGCGAACGACCTGTACTTCATGTCGCTGTCGAGCCGCACCATGGTCTACAAGGGCATGGTCACGACGCTGCAGCTCGAGCCGTTCTACCCGGACCTCAGCGACGAGCGCTTCGCGTCGAAGCTCGCGATCGTGCACTCGCGCTACTCGACCAACACGTTCCCGTCGTGGCCGCTCGCGCAGCCCTTCCGGACGATCGCGCACAACGGTGAGATCAACACGGTGCGCGGCAACCGCAACTGGATGCGCGCACGCCAGTCGCAGCTCGAGAGCGAACTGCTCGGCGATGTGGCGCCGCTGCTGCCGATCGTCAGCCCCGGTGCGAGCGACTCGGCGTCGTTCGACGAGGTCCTCGAGCTCCTGACCCTGACCGGCCGGACGCTGCCGCACGCGGTGTCGATGATGGTGCCGGAGGCCTGGGAGAACCAGGTCGGGATGGACCCGGAGCTGCGGGCGTTCTACGAGTACCACTCGATGCTCATGGAGCCGTGGGACGGTCCAGCCGCCATCACCTTCACCGACGGCTCGCTCGTCGGCGCGACCCTCGACCGCAACGGGCTGCGTCCCGGGCGCTTCCTCGTCACCGACGACGGGCTCATCGTCATGGGGTCGGAGACCGGTGTCATCGACGTGCCCGCCGCGAAGGTCGTCCGCAAGGGCCGTCTGCGCCCCGGCCGGATGTTCCTGGTGGACACCGAGGCCGGCCGCATCATCGAGGACGACGAGGTCAAGCAGGGCCTGGCGTCCTCCGGCCCGTGGGGCGAATGGCTCGACGAGGGCCGCATCAACCTGAACGACCTGCCCGACCGCGAGCACATCGTGCACACCCCGGCATCGGTCACCCGTCGGCAGCGTGCGTTCGGGTACACCGAAGAAGAGGTCCGCATCCTGCTCCGCCCGATGGCGCAGGTGGGCGCGGAGCCGCTCGGTGCGATGGGGTCCGACACCCCGATCGCGGTGCTCTCGCAGCGCCCCCGGCTGCTGTTCGACTACTTCACCCAGCAGTTCGCCCAGGTGACGAACCCGCCGCTCGACTCGATCCGCGAGCAGGTCATCACCTCGATGGGCATGGGCCTCGGTCCGGAGCGCAACCTGCTGTCGGCCGGTCCCGAGCACGCGAAGCAGATCACGCTCGACTTCCCGGTGATCGACAACGACCAGCTCGCCAAGGTGCAGCACTTCGAGACGGAGTCGGGCCGGCACCTGACGGTCACGATCAAGGGCCTGTACCGCGTCGACGCCGGCAAGAAGGCGATGCAGAAGCGCATCGCCGCCGTGTGCGACGAGGTCGACGCCGCGATCGAGTCGGGCAAGCAGTTCATCGTGCTGTCGGACCGCGACGGCAACGCCGAGCAGGCGCCCGTGCCGAGCCTGTTGCTGCTCGCCGCCGTGCACCACCACCTGATCCGCACCGAGCAGCGCATGAAGGTCGGCCTGATCGTCGAGGCCGGCGACGTGCGCGAGGTCCACCACGTGGCGTCCCTCATCGGGTACGGCGCGTCGGCGATCAACCCGTACCTCGCGATGGAGACCTGCGAGAACCTGGTCCGTGCCGGCATGATCACCGGGATCACCCCGGAGCAGGCCGTCAAGAACGTGATCAAGGCGCTCGGCAAGGGCGTCCTGAAGATCATGTCGAAGATGGGCATCTCGACGGTCTCGAGCTACGCCGGTGCCCAGGCGTTCGAAGCCGTGGGGCTCAGCCAGGAGTTCGTCGACAAGTACTTCACCGGCACGTCGTCGATCCTCGGCGGGGTCGACATCGACGTCATCGCGAAGGAGAACGCCGAGCGGCACGCCCAGGCGTACCCGCAGGACGGCGCGGTCCTGTCGCACGAGCGACTGCAGACCGGCGGCGAGTACCAGTGGCGTCGCGAAGGCCCCCCGCACCTGTTCAACCCGGACACCGTCTTCCGGCTGCAGCACGCCACCCGTGCCCGCCGGTACGACATCTTCCGTGAGTACTCGAGCGCCGTGGACGACCAGTCCGAGGAGCTCATGACGCTGCGCGGGCTGTTCCGCTTCAAGCACGGGGCGCGGAAGCCCGTCGCGCTCGACGAGGTCGAGTCGATCGAGTCGATCGTCAAGCGCTTCAACACGGGCGCGATGTCGTACGGCTCCATCTCGAAGGAAGCCCACGAGACGCTCGCGATCGCGATGAACCGCCTCGGTGGCCGCTCGAACACGGGGGAGGGCGGCGAGGACGTCGACCGGTTGCTCGACCCCGAGCGCCGCAGCGCGATCAAGCAGGTCGCCTCCGGGCGGTTCGGCGTGACGAGCATGTACCTCACCCACGCCACCGACATCCAGCTGAAGATGGCGCAGGGTGCGAAGCCCGGCGAGGGCGGCCAGCTGCCCCCGCAGAAGGTGTACCCGTGGGTCGCCCGCACCCGGCACGCCACCGCCGGCGTCGGCCTCATCTCGCCGCCGCCGCACCACGACATCTACTCGATCGAGGACCTCAAGCAGCTGATCTTCGACGTGAAGCGCGCCAACCCTGCCGCACGCGTCCACGTGAAGCTCGTGAGCCAGTCCGGCATCGGCGCGGTCGCGGCCGGTGTGACGAAGGCGCTGGCCGACGTGGTGCTCGTGTCCGGACACGACGGTGGCACGGGCGCGTCCCCGCTCAACTCGCTCAAGCACGCCGGCACCCCGTGGGAGATCGGCCTCGCCGAGACGCAGCAGACGCTCATGCTGAACGGCATGCGCGACCGCGTCGTCGTGCAGGTCGACGGTCAGATGAAGACCGGGCGCGACGTCGTCGTGGCAGCCCTGCTCGGCGCCGAGGAGTACGGCTTCGCCACCGCTCCGCTCGTCGTCGAGGGCTGCATCCTGATGCGCGTGTGCCACCTGGACACGTGTCCGGTGGGGGTCGCGACGCAGAACCCCGAGCTCCGCAAGCGCTTCTCCGGCAAGCCCGAGTTCGTCGTGAACTTCTTCGAGTTCATCGCGCAGGAAGTGCGCGAGCTCCTCGCCGAGCTCGGCTTCCGCACCCTCGACGAGGCGATCGGCCGGTCCGACGCCCTCGACGTCGACCGTGCCCTCGAGCACTGGAAGGCGTCAGGGCTCGACCTCGCACCGGTCCTCGCGGGTCCGCACTTCGAGGACGCCGAGCCGCGTCGCCACCAGCGCGAGCAGGACCACGAGCTCGAGCAGCACTTCGACGTGGGGCTGATCCAGCAGACCGCCGACGTGCTCGACCACGGCGGCTCGATCGCGCTCGACCTGCCCATCCGCAACACCGAACGCGCGGTCGGCACGATGCTCGGCCACGAGGTCACCAAACGGCACGGCGAGCACGGGCTGCCCAGCGGCTCGATCGACGTCACGCTGCGCGGCTCCGCCGGACAGTCGCTCGGCGCGTTCATGCCCGCCGGCATCACCCTGCGCCTCATCGGCGACAGCAACGACTACGTCGGCAAGGGCCTGTCCGGTGGCGAGATCATCGTGCGGCCGGACGCCGGTTCGGGCTTCGACCCGGCGGAGAACGTCATCGCCGGCAACGTGATCGGCTACGGCGCGACCCAGGGCAGCATGTTCATCCGTGGCATCGTGGGCGAGCGCTTCCTGGTGCGCAACTCGGGGGCGACCGCGGTGGTCGAGGGCGTTGGCGACCACGCGCTCGAGTACATGACGGGCGGGCTCGCGCTCATCCTGGGCGAGACCGGTCGGAACCTCGGGGCCGGCATGTCCGGCGGCACCGCGTACGTCCGTGGTCTGCGCGAGGAGCACGTCAACACCGACGCCCTCGCGACCGGTGAACTCCGACTCGAGGCGCTCGACAGCGCCGACGTCGAGATCGTCACCGACCTGCTCACCCGGCACGCCGAGGAGACCGGTTCGACGCTCGCGTCCGACCTGCTCGAGTCCGGCGACCTGAGCGACTTCGTCAAGGTGCTGCCGCGTGACTACGCGGCGGTGCTCGAGACCCGTCAGCGCGCCGTCGACGAGGGGCTCGACCCCGACGGCGACGTCGTCTGGAACAGAATCATGGAGGTGACCGGTGGCTGAGCGTCACGCACGTCCGGAACCGGCAGCGCCCGACACGACCACGGAGGTGACCGGTGGCTGACCCCAAGGGATTCCTCAAGGTCCAGGAACGCGAACTGCCCGCACGGCGCCCCGTGCCCGTCCGGCTCATGGACTGGAAAGAGGTCTACGAGCAGCAGGAGTCCGGTGCCCTCAAGCGCCAGGCCGGCCGCTGCATGGACTGCGGCGTGCCGTTCTGCCACCAGGGCTGCCCCCTCGGCAACCTGATCCCGGAGTGGAACGACCTGACCTGGCGGGGTGAGGGCCGTCAGGCGATCGAGCGACTGCACGCGACGAACAACTTCCCGGAGTTCACGGGCCGGCTGTGCCCCGCTCCGTGCGAGTCGTCGTGCGTGCTCGGCATCAACCAGCCGCCCGTGACGATCAAGCAGGTCGAGGTCGCGATCATCGACGAGGCGTTCCAGAACGGCTGGGTCACCCCGCACCCGCCGGAGCGCCTGACGGGCAAGACCGTCGCCGTCGTGGGTTCCGGCCCCGCCGGGCTGGCCGCCGCGCAGCAGCTCACGCGCGCCGGTCACACCGTGGCCGTCTACGAGCGCGACGACCGCATCGGCGGGCTGCTCCGCTACGGGATCCCGGACTTCAAGATGGAGAAGCGCCAGATCGACGCGCGCCTGTCCCAGATGCAGGCCGAGGGCACCCGCTTCCGTGCGGGCGTCGAGATCGGCCGCGACATCACCTGGGACGACCTGAAGTCGCGCTACGACGCGGTCGTCGTCGCCACCGGCGCGACGGTGCCGCGCGACCTGCCGATCCCGGGGCGCGACCTCGAGGGCGTGCACTTCGCGATGGACTACCTGGTCCAGCAGAACAAGGCGAACGCCGGCACCCGGGTCGACAACCAGCTGACCGCCGAGGGCAAGCACGTCGTCGTGATCGGCGGCGGTGACACCGGTGCGGACTGCATCGGGACCGCGCACCGGCAGGGTGCCCTGAGCGTGACGAACCTGGCGATCGGCAAGCAGCCGCCGCTGGAGCGTCCGTCCGAGCAGCCGTGGCCGATGTTCCCGACCGTCTTCGAGGTGACGAGCGCCCACGAAGAGGGCGGCGAGCGGCACTTCCTCGCCTCGACCGTCGAGTTCCTGGCGAACGAGGCCGGCGAGGTCCGGGCGCTCCGGGTCGCCGAGACCGAGTACCTCGACGGCCGTCGCGTGCCGAAGGCCGGCTCCGAGCGTGAGATCCCCGCAGACCTCGTCCTCGTCGCGATGGGCTTCACGGGTCCGGAATCCGACACGATCGAGCCGCAGCTCGGTCTGCCGACGACGGTGTCCGGTGCGCTCGACCGCCGCGCCGACTACACGACGAACGAGGCGGGCGTGTTCGTCGCCGGTGACGCCGGCCGCGGGCAGTCCCTGATCGTCTGGGCGATCGCCGAGGGCCGTGCCGCGGCGGCGAAGGTCGACGAGTACCTCGAGGGCTCGACGATCCTGCCGGCGCCGGTGAAGGCGACCGACCGCGCGATGTCGGTCTGAGATGACGGATCGCCGCATGACCAACCACCACCAGATGCTCACCCCCCGGTGAGCGAGGGGCCACCAGCACTCGATAAGGTGCTGGTGGCCTCGCTTCGTTCCGCGCGGCCCCACAGCGCGGAAACCAGAGCATCACCCACCACCACGAAGGAATCCATTGAGACGCGCAAAGATCGTTTCGACGCTCGGACCGGCAACGTCGGACTACGAGACCGTCAAGGAGATCATCGAAGCGGGCGTCGACGTCGCCCGACTCAACCTCAGCCACGGTGACTACAGCGTCCACGAGGCCAACTACGTGAACGTCCGTCGCGCTGCCGAGGAGCTCGGCAAGCCGGTCGCGATCCTCGTCGACCTGCAGGGTCCGAAGATCCGTCTGGCCAAGTTCGCCGACGGCCCGCACGACCTGGCGGTCGGCGACGTGTTCACGATCACGACCGAGGACGTCCCCGGCTCCAAGGAGATCTGCGGCACGACGTTCAAGGGCCTGCCCCAGGACGTCAAGCCCGGCGACCCGCTGCTCATCGACGACGGTCGGGTCCGCCTGCGCGTGCTCGACACCGACGGCGTCCGTGTCCGCACCGAGGTCGTCGTCGGCGGCACCGTGTCGAACAACAAGGGCATCAACCTGCCCGGCGTCGCAGTGAACGTCCCCGCGCTGAGCGAGAAGGACGAGGCCGACCTCCGCTGGGGCATCCGCCAGGGCGCCGACCTCATCGCGCTCTCGTTCGTCCGCAACGCCTCGGACGTCGTCCGCGCGCACGAGATCATGGACGAAGAGGGCAAGCGCCTCCCCGTCATCGCGAAGATCGAGAAGCCGCAGGCCGTCGACGCGCTCGAGGAGATCATCGACGCCTTCGACAGCATCATGGTCGCCCGCGGTGACCTCGGCGTCGAGCTCCCGCTCGAGGCCGTCCCGATCGTGCAGAAGCGGGCCGTCGAGCTCGCCCGCCGCATGGCGAAGCCGGTCATCGTCGCGACCCAGATGCTCGAGTCGATGATCTCGTCGCCGATCCCGACCCGCGCCGAGACCTCCGACGTCGCGAACGCCGTCCTCGACGGTGCGGACGCGGTCATGCTCTCGGGCGAGACCAGCGTCGGCGAGTACCCGGTGCAGACCGTCCGCACGATGGCCCGCATCGTCGAGTCGACCGAGGACCACGGCCTCGAGCGCATCGCGCCGCTCGGCACGAAGCCGCGCACCCTCGGCGGGGCGATCACCCTCGCCGCGGTCGAGATCGCGGAGTTCACCGAGGCCTCGTACCTCTGCGTGTTCACCGAGTCCGGCGACTCGGCGCGCCGCATGTCGCGTCTGCGCCACGGCCTGCCGATCATCGCCTTCACCCCGAACGAGGCCACGCGTCGCCGCATGGCGCTCACCTGGGGCGTCCGGTCGTTCCTGGTCGAGCGCAAGACCCACACCGACGAGCTCTTCTCGCAGGTGGACGACGTCCTGCTCGAGAACGGCCTGGCCGCCCCCGGCGACCGCGTCATCGTGACGGCCGGTTCGCCTCCCGGGATCGAGGGCTCGACGAACGACCTGCGCGTGCACCGGGTGGGCGACGCCCACGCCGAGGCCGCTCCGGCCTACGTGCGGGACTGATCCGCAGGATCCCGACGCCGACAGGGCGCGGACAGGAGGCCCGGCGCACGAACACGCGTCGCCTCCGGTCCGCGCCCTGCCGCGTCTCGCCCGGACGCCGGACGCCGGACGCCGGACGCCGGACGCTGGACGCGCCGCGGCTGCGCCCCGCCGTGGTCGTCGCGCCCCCGCACACCGGGGCGCGACGGCGTCTGCGGGGCGCGACAGCCCGGCCCGACACCGACGCCCGTCGCGTCCCATCCGGGCGCGGACGGAAGGCACGGGGCACGTGGTGCGCGCAGCCTCCGGTCCGCGCCCTGTCGCGTCCCGCCGCCAACGTACCCGTGGTGCGCCCCGCCGTGGTCGTCGCGCCCCCACACACCGGGGCGCGACGGCGTCCGCGGGGCGCGGACAGGAGGCACGGCGCACGAACACGCGTCGCCTCCGGTCCGCGCCCTGCCGCGTCTCCACGGCCCTGGTGGTGACCACCGGTCGGCCGCAGGCGGCAGGATGGCTGCTGTGAGCCTCCAGACCGAACACCCGGCGCCGCGCGCCGACGTCCGCCGCTGGCGCCGCTACCTGGCCGACGAACGCGCCGAGGGCGCGGTCTACCGGAACCTGGCCGCGCGGCGGTCTGGCGAGGAACGCGAGATCCTCGCCGCGCTGGCCGAGGCCGAGGGACGGCACGAGCAGCACTGGCTCGACCTGCTCGGTGACGACGTCGGACGTCCGCAGCGGGGCAGTCTGCGCACCCGGGTCCTCGCGACACTTGCGAAGCGCTTCGGGTCGGTGTTCGTCCTCGCGTTGATGCAGCGCGCCGAGGACCGCTCGCCGTACGCCGACGACGACGACGCGACCGCGAGCATGGCTGCCGACGAGCGCATCCACGGCGAAGTGGTGCGCGGGCTCGCGAACCGCGGTCGGATGCGGTTGTCGGGCACCTTCCGTGCGGCGGTCTTCGGCGCCAACGACGGACTCGTGTCGAACCTGGCCCTCATCATCGGCATCAGCGCGTCGGGCGCCGACCGGCACTTCGTGCTGCTGAGCGGCATCGCGGGCCTGCTCGCCGGAGCCCTGTCGATGGGTGCGGGGGAGTACGTGTCGGTCCGGTCGCAGCGCGAACTGCTCGAGGCGTCCGCACCGCACCCCGAGGCCGGCCGCGCCGTGGCGGACCTCGACGTCGACGCGAACGAGCTGGCCTTGGTGTACCGCGCCCGTGGGATGGCCGAGGCCGAGGCGACCGAGCACGCAGCGCAGGTGCTGTCCGGCATCGGTGAGCGACACCCGTCGACCGGTCCGGTCGCCGTCGCCGACGACCACGAGGCGGTGGGCAACGGCCTGAGTGCCGCGGTGTCGAGCTTCCTGTTCTTCGCGTCGGGCGCGATCATCCCGGTGCTGCCGTTCCTGTTCGGCATGCAGGGGTGGGCGGCCATCGCGGTCGCCGGCACGCTCGTGGGTCTCGCCCTGCTCGGCACCGGTGCGGTCGTCGGCGTGCTGAGCGGTGCGTCGCCGGGAAAGCGGGCGTTCCGGCAGCTGGCGATCGGGTTCGGCGCCGCGGTCGTGACCTACGCGCTCGGGCTGCTGTTCGGCACCGGTTCCGCCTGACGCCTACCGGCGGACGGCGGCTCGCGGCGGGAGCAGCAGCAGGGCCGCGGCACCGACGACGATGAGGGCGATGCCGGCGAAGACCATGAACACGGTGAGCGCGAGGCCGGGTACGACGAGCACGACGACGCCGCCGAGGATCGACAGCACGCCGCTCACCAGCGTCGGCACCCGGGACGACCCGGGGTGGCCGACGAAGCCGCCCACGATCGACACGATGCCCTCGATCACGAAGCCGACCCCGGCGAGCACGGCGTAGACGACCAGGGGGATCGCCGGGTCGACCAGCGCGACGAGTCCGGCGACCGCGACGAGCGCACCGACGATCCCGGAGGTCCACCGCCACACCGTCGGTGTCCCGTGCCCGCGCGCCGCAGCCACGACCCGCAGGGCGCCGGCGACGACGAGGTAGACGCCGAACAGCAGCGCCACGAGGACGAGCGACGGCCGGGGCCACACGATGGCGACGATCCCCAGGGCGATCGCGACGACCGCCGTGACGACGACGAACACCCGGAACGTGCGGACAGCACGAGAATCCACGGACACTCCTCCTGATCGGACCGCTGGAGTCCCGAACGCTACCCGGCCGACGGCGAGCCCGTGCGGTCCTCGGACCCGAGCGGGCGTGAGCCCGTGCAACCGGATGCAACCCCCGCGGTCGTACGGTGCGAGCAGCACGCGAACCGTGCGTGCCCCGACAGCGTCGTCGAAAGGCCACCACCATGACCATCGCACCATCGCCCACCAGCTACGCCGCACCCGGCGAACCGGGCTCCCTCGTGCAGTACCGATCGCGGTACGACCACTTCATCGGCGGCGAGTACGTCCCGTCGGCGAGCGGGCAGTACTTCGAGAACCCCACCCCCGTCACCGGCAAGGTCTTCACCGAGGTCGCGCGCGGTGACTCCACCGACGTCGACCGTGCGGTGGCGGCGGGCTGGAAGGCGTTCCCGACCTGGGGGCGGACGAGCGCCGCCGAGCGCGCGGTCATCCTCAACAAGATCGCCGACCGCATGGAGGAGCACCTCGAGATGCTCGCCGTCGCCGAGACGTGGGAGAACGGCAAGCCGATCCGCGAGACCCTCGGCGCCGACATCCCGCTCGCGATCGACCACTTCCGGTACTTCGCCGGAGCGATCCGCGCGCAGGAGGGCTCGGCCGGCGAGATCGACCACGACACCGTGGCGTACCACTTCCACGAACCGCTCGGCGTCGTCGGACAGATCATCCCGTGGAACTTCCCGATCCTGATGGCGGTGTGGAAGCTCGCACCGGCCCTGGCCGCGGGCAACTGCGTCGTGCTGAAGCCCGCCGAGCAGACCCCGGCGTCGATCCACGTGCTCGTCGAGCTCATCCGCGACCTCCTGCCCGCCGGCGTGCTCAACGTCGTCAACGGCTTCGGCATCGAGGTCGGCGCACCACTCGCCCAGCACCCGGACATCCGGAAGATCGCGTTCACCGGCGAGACCACCACCGGTCGGCTGATCATGCAGTACGCCTCGCAGAGCCTCATCCCGGTGACGCTCGAGCTCGGCGGCAAGAGCCCGAACGTGTTCTTCCCCGACGTCGCCGCCGAGAAGGACTCGTTCTACGACAAGGCACTCGAGGGCTTCACCTTCTTCAACCTCAACCAGGGCGAGGTCTGCACGTGTCCGTCCCGGGCGCTCGTGGCGAAGGAGATCTACGACGGGTTCGTCGCCGACGGCCTCGACCGGGTGCGCGCCGTCAAGCAGGGCCACCCGCTCGACCTGTCCACGATGATCGGCGCCCAGGCGTCGAACGACCAGCTCGAGAAGATCCTGAGCTACATCGACATCGGCAAGCAGGAGGGCGCGAAGCTGCTCACCGGCGGGGAGCGCGCGGACCTCGGCGGGGAGCTCTCCGGCGGGTACTACGTCACGCCGACGGTGTTCGAGGGCGTCAACTCGATGCGGATCTTCCAGGAGGAGATCTTCGGTCCGGTCCTCGCGCTGACGTCCTTCAGCGGCTACGACGACGCGATCGCCACGGCCAACGACACCCTCTACGGACTCGGTGCCGGGGTGTGGAGTCGCGAGGCCACCACGCTGTACCGCGCCGGACGTGACATCCAGGCCGGACGGGTGTGGTCGAACACGTACCACCAGTACCCGGCCGGTGCGGCGTTCGGTGGGTACAAGCAGTCCGGCATCGGGCGCGAGAACCACAAGATGATGCTCGACCACTACCAGCAGACGAAGAACCTGCTCGTGTCCTACGCCGATGGTCCGATGGGCTTCTTCTGATGCCCGACACCGCACGCGTGGCGGTCACGCCGGCGGCGGGGGAGCTCCTGCGCACCCTCGCCGCCCGGCACGGCCCGCTGATGTTCCACCAGTCGGGCGGCTGCTGCGACGGCTCGAGCCCGATGTGCTACCCCGTCGGCATGTTCCGGACCGGCTCCGGCGACGTCCTGCTCGGGGCACTCGAGGTCGACGGCATCGACCCCGTCGAGGTGTACATGTCGGTGTCGCAGTTCGAGTACTGGAAGTACACGCACCTCACCATCGACGTCGTCGACGGGCGCGGCGGCGGGTTCTCGGTCGAGAGCCCCGAGGGCAAGCGGTTCCTGACCCGGTCGCGGATGTTCGACGACGCCGAGCTGGCGGATCTCGGCCTGGTCCCGGTCGCGCACCGGACGTAGGCTGGCCGTACTCGTCGCGACGGTGCGGCGGGTGGGGTCGATCGGAGGACGCATGCGCGCACCCGACCGGCTCCGCCCGCTCGTCGCCGCGTCCTGGCGACGGTCCGCGGCGGTCGACCCGGACGGCGTGCCATCGCTCGCACTCGGTGACGACGAGCTCGACGCCGCCCGCCGGGACGGCCCCCTCGCCACCCTGCTGCCCGTGGTCCGGCACCTGCTGCTCGACGACACCCGGTCCGCCGGCTGCGTCCTCGCCGTCGGCGACGCCTCCGGTCGGCTCGTGTGGGTCGACGGCGCGCGGACGGCCCGACGTGCTGCCGAGGACATGGGCTTCGTCCCCGGCGCCGACTGGGCCGAGGACCGCGTCGGCACGAGCGCGCCCGGTACCGCCCTGCGGCTCGACCGGCCGGTGCAGATCCGCTCCGACGAGCACTACGCCAACGCCGTCAAGCCGTGGTCCTGCAGCGCCGTGCCCGTGCACGACGCTCACGGTGCCACCGTCGGCGTGCTCGACCTGACGGGCGACGACCGGGCCGTCGAACGGCACACCCTCTCGCTCCTCGCCGCCACGGTCGCCGCCGCCGAGGCGCAGCTCGCCCTGGCCGCGAGCCGGTTCCCGGGGCCAGACGCATCGACGCCGCGCGCGCCCGGCGCAGAGCTGTCGGTCCTCGGCACCGACACCGCCGTCCTGCGCGTCCACGACCGCCGGGTCCACGTGTCCGCGCGGCACTCCGAGCTCCTGGTCGTCCTCGCCGCCCACCCCGACGGGTTGGCGGCCGCCGACCTCGCGCACGCCGTGTACGGCGACGCCGGCGCCGTCGTGACGCTGCGCGCCGAGGTGGTGCGGCTCCGACGGGTCCTCGCGGAGCACGCGTCGGGCGTGACCGTGACGTCGCGACCGTACCGGGTGACCGGGATGGCGACCGACGTCGACACCGTGCTGTCCGCGCTCGACCGCGGGGCGCGCCTCCAGGCCGTCGACCGGTACACCGGACCGGTCCTGCCGGGGTCGGCTGCGCCGGGGGTGGACGCCGTGCGCGACCTGGTGCGTGGTCGGTTCCGCGAGTCGGTCGTCGCGGACGGCAGCGTCGAGGCGCTGCTCGCGTGGGCGCGGACGCCGGACGGGGCGGCGGACGCGCGCGTGCTCCGCGCGCTGCTCGCGGTCCTGCCGCGGCGGTCGCCGCGACGGGCCGGTCTCGTGGCGGCGATCGAGGCGCTCGAGGGTCCCTGAGCCGGTCGGGACGACCCGGCCTGGAGGCACGCCCCGCGCGGTCGGGACCGCCGACGGTGCGCGCCTCCCGGCCTGGTGATCAGGAACCGGAGGTCGGCGTCGGCGTGGTGGTCGCGTCGGGCGTCGGCGGGGTGGGCCTCGTGGGCTTCGCACCGTCCTTCGGCGGGGTGGGTGCCGTGGGCTTCGCACCGTCCTTCGGCGGGGTGGGTGCCTTCCCCTCGTCGCCCTTCGGCGGCACGGGCACCGTCGCGGTGTCGCCGGCCTTCGGCAGCGACGTGCAGCCGGGGGCCGTCACGGGGCCGCCCTCGGGTGGTGCGGGCACCGTCGCGCTGTCGCCGTCCGACGGAACCGGGGCCGGTGTGGTCGCGCTGTCCGGTGCACCGCTCGGTGCACCGGTCGGGGCGCTCGGCGCCGGGGTGGTCGTCGCGGCGTTCGCCGTGGCGATGCCGAACCCGCCGAGCACCAGCACCGCGGCTGCGGCCGTGCCGATCCCGACCCGTCGCAGGAGTGCGCCGCGTCGCGGGGTGGCGGTGGTGGTCGAGTCGTCTCGTTCGTCGAGCATGGTGGTTCCGTTCCGTGACCGGGCGGATCCGGGTGATCCGCCGCTGGAGACGACGCTCGAGTCCGAATCTGAAGCATGCCTGAAGCACAGGGGTTCTCCAGCGTCCTCCATGCTCGGTGGCCGCCGGAGCGTCCTACGGTGTCCGCCGTGCCTGTTCCCGCTCGAATCCTGGTCGTCGACGACGACGACTCCATCCGGACCTCCGTCGCGACGACCCTGCGTGCGGAGGGCTTCTCGGTCGCCGAGGCATCCGACGGACGCGACCTCGTCGAGGACCTCCGACGCGCCGCACCCGACCTCGTCCTGTTGGACTGGATGCTGCCCGGGCCGAGCGGCATCGTGCTCGCCGGCCGGGTGCGCTCCACCTCGGACGCCGCCGTCGTCATGATGACCGCGCGGGACGAGCTCGACGAGCGCTTGCGCGGCTTCGCCGAGGGTGCCGACGACTACGTGGTGAAGCCGTTCGCGATGGCCGAGCTGGTGGCGCGGGTGACGGCGGTGCTCCGGCGGCGCGGGCGGATCCCGTCGGTCGTCGAGGTCGGCGACCTCGTCCTCGACCCGGACGCCGCCACCGCTCGGCGTGCCGGGGTCCTGCTCGACCTCACCGCGACGGAGTTCCGCCTGCTGCGGTTCCTCGCCGAGAGCCGGGGCCGCACCGTGTCGAAGGGGCAGATCACGACGCAGGTGTGGGGCTACGACGACGTCGCGGCGAACGTCGTCGAGGTCCACCTCAGCGCCCTCCGACGCAAGATGGAGGCGCACGGGCCGCGGCTCGTGCACACCGTCCGCGGCCTCGGGTACCGGCTGAGCGACGAGCGGACGGCGGCGTGAGGGTCCACGACGGTGCGCTCCGCACGACCTCGTTGCGGCTGCGCACGGTCGTCGCGATCGTGGTCCTGCTCGCGGTGCTGCTCGCCGGGCTGGCGGTCGCCGTCGAGGTCCTGCTCGGCATCCGACTGCGCGCCCAGGCCGAGGACCGGCTCCGTGACCGGGCGTCGGCCGCCGCGGCGCTCGTCGGGACCGTCGACGCCGAGGACCTCGCCGACCGGCTCTCCGCGCAGGGGCTGTCGGTGCGCATCGTCCGGCCGGACGGCGGGGCCGTCGAGGCCGGTCCGACGCCGGACCAGCTGCGGACGGGCCCGCCGGAACCCGGCGGCCTGCCGGCGACGGTGCCGCGCGGCAGCGGACTCGTCGGCGGGACCACACCCACGGCCGCGGCGACGCCGACGACCACCGAGGACGGCGCCACGGTCACGTCGTCGTCCGTGCGCGAGGACGACGGGGTGCTCACCCTCGTGAGCCGGCTCGACGACGGCACCCGCATCACGCTGACCGTCGGCACCCGCGACGTGCAGGACACCCTGGTGCAGCTCGGCTGGGTCATGGGCGGTGCCTCCGCGGCGTTCCTCGGGGTCGCCGTGCTCGGTGTGGTGCTCGTCGTCCGCCGGTCCCTGCTGCCACTCGACGAGATGGCGACCACCGCGCGGTCGATCGCGGGCGGCGACCGCGGACGGCGACTCCGGCCCTCGCGGCAGGACACCGAGATCGGTCGCGTCGCCGTCGCCCTGGACGAGATGCTCGACGCCGTCGAGGGCGCGGAGCGTGAGGCCGTCGCCGCGGAGGCACGGGTCCGCTCGTTCCTCTCCGACGCCGCGCACGAGCTGCGGACGCCGGTCGCCGGGGTCCGGGCAGCGGCCGACACGCTCGTGCGCGACGGTGGCGGCGACGTCGCCACGCGCGAGGTGCTCGCCGTGCACGTCGTCCGCCAGGCCGACCGAGCCGCACGGCTCATCGAGGACATGCTCACGATGGCCCGGCTCGACCGGGGGATCGAACTCGACCGACGACCGGTGGACCTCGGCGCCTTCCTGGTGGCGGAGGGCGACCGGCTGCGGTTGCGGCTGCCGTCCGTCGCGCTCGAGGTCGTGGTGCCCGAGCGGCCCGTGTGCGCCGACGTCGACCCCGAGCGGCTCGCCCAGGTCGTCGGCAACCTCGTCGACAACGCCGCCCGCGCTGCCGGACCCGCCGGCCGGATCGTCGTCTGCCTCGACGACCGGGGAGCGGGCCCGGTGCTCCGGGTGGCGGACGACGGTCCGGGCATCCCGGCCCAGGACCGCGTGCGGGTGTTCGACCGACTCGTCCGCCTCGAAGCCGCTCGCGACGCCCGTTCCGGCGGGGCCGGACTGGGCCTGCCGATCGCACGGGGCATCGCCGAAGCGCACGGCGGGTCCCTGCAGCACGCCGACGACCACGAAGGCGGCGAGGGCGACGTGCTCGGCGGTGCGGTGTTCGAGCTGCGGCTGCCGGCGGCGGTCGAGGGGCGGGGGCCCTGCTAGCCTGGAGGCCTCGCGAGTGTGGTGGAATCGGCAGACACGGGGCACTCAAAATGCTCTGCCTCACGGCGTGCGGGTTCAAGTCCCGCCACTCGTACAAGGCGGCTGTTCTGTCCACGGATCGCCGTGTGCTGACATGAAGCACTTCTGACGTCTAGTAGGCTTGCGGCTGTGAGTGACACAGAAGCAACTGCAACAGCACCGCGCCGCGTCGTCGTCGCCGAGGACGAGTCGCTCATCCGCCTCGACATCGTCGAGATCCTCCGCGACAACGGGTTCGACGTGGTCGGCGAGGCCGGCGACGGCGAGACCGCCGTGCAGCTCGCCACCGACCTCCGTCCCGACCTCGTCGTGATGGACGTCAAGATGCCTCAGCTCGACGGCATCTCCGCAGCCGAGAAGCTGTCCAAGAACCACATCGCTCCGGTGGTCCTCCTCACGGCGTTCAGCCAGAAGGACCTCGTCGAGCGTGCGACCGAGGCCGGCGCGCTGGCCTACGTGGTCAAGCCGTTCACCCCGAACGACCTGCTCCCCGCGATCGAGATCGCCCTCTCTCGGTACCAGCAGATCATCACGCTCGAGGCCGAGGTCGCCGACCTGGTCGAGCGCTTCGAGACCCGCAAGCTCGTCGACCGCGCCAAGGGCCTGCTCAACGAGAAGATGGGCCTCACCGAGCCCGAGGCGTTCCGCTGGATCCAGAAGGCCTCGATGGACCGCCGCCTGACCATGCACGACGTCGCCAAGGCGATCATCGAGCAGCTCAGCGCCAAGAAGTAGCACCACCCGTCGCTCACACCAGCGCCGTCGGACCCCGGTCCGGCGGCGCTGCTGCGTTCCCGGGCGCGTGGCGCGCTCGGTGCGTGTGCATGTTCCGACACGACACCGGTCGATCGACGCGTGTTCTGTCGCAGTGTGCGAACGCATCCTGTGCGTGTGCATGTTCCGACACGACACCGGTCGATCGACGCGTGTTCTGTCGGAGTGTGCGGACGCATGCACGCGGCCACGGGCGCGCGGGGCAGTGGAGCCGACCACCTGGCAGGCTGGAGCTGTGGACGACGTGGTGATCCGGGCCTCCCGGCCTGACGACATGCCGGCGGTGGCCGACCTGCGGTGGCGGTGGAGTATCGGCGAGGGCGGCGCCGAGCCGGCCGCGACGCCGGACGACTACCGCGCGGCCATGACGGCCTTCGCCCGCGAACACCCGGACACGCACCGGTGTGTCGTCGCAGAGCGTGACGGTGCGGTGCTCGGCATGGCGTGGCTCGGACTCGTCGCCCGGCCGCCGACCCCGGACCGGCCGGGGCGACGCCTGACCGCCGACGTGCAGACCGTCTACGTGCACCCCGACCTGCGCGGGCTCGGCGTCGCCGGACGACTCGTCACCGCGCTGCTCGACATCGCGGACGACCTCGGCGTCGAGCGGACCTCGGTGCACTCGAGCGTCGACGGGGAGCGGCTCTACCGGCGGCTCGGCTTCGGCGACGCACGGCTGCTGCTGCAGCGTCCGCCCGAGGACTGAGCGCTCGTCGCCTCAGCCGCGCGCGGGGAGCTGCTGCAGCGTCCAGGCGTTGCCGTCCGGGTCGGTGAAGAAGACGAAGCGACCCCAGGCCAGTTCGTCGACACCGATCGCGTTCACGCCGAGCCCCTGCAGGTGGGCGAGGGCCTCGTCGGCGTCGGGGACCACCACCTGGACGGACTTCAGCGACCCGGGCTGGACGTCGGGGGACATGATGCCCTCGCCGAACGCGATCGAGCACGCCGACCCGGGCGGGGTGGCCTGCACGAACCGTACGTCGTCGGACACGCGCTGGTCGTGGTCGATCGTGAAGCCGATGCGTTCGTAGAACTCGCGGGCCCGGTCGACGTCGCTGACGGGGAACATGACGAGTTCGATCTTCCAGTCCATGACGGACTCCCTGCGTGCGTGCGAGGGGTTCAGCGCTGTTCGCAGTTCAGCGTGCCTCGCGGATGAGGTTGGTGATGCGGACGGTGGAGCAGCGGCGCCCCTGGTCGTCCGTGAGCACGATCTCGTGCGTGGTGAGCGTGTTGCCGAGGTGGATCGCGGTGCAGACACCGGTGACGGTGCCGGACGTGGCGCTGCGGGTGTGCGAGGCGTTCAGCTCGATGCCGACGGCGTAGCGGCCCTCGCCGGCGTGCACGTTGGCGGCCATCGAACCGAGGCTCTCGGCGAGGACGACGTAGGCGCCCCCGTGCAGCAGGCCGACCGGTTGACGGTTGCCCTCGACCGGGATGCTGCCGACGGCGCGGTCGGCCGACATCTCGGTGATGACCATGCCCATCTTGTCGGCGAGCTCGCCCATCCCACGGGCAGCGAGCCGCTCGTCGACGTTCCCGGTGATGGTGGCTTCGTCGGTCACGCGCTCGAACTCCCGTGTCGGATGGCGTCGGTAGGCTGTCCGGGTGTCGGACTCCGCAAAGCCTACCCTCATGGTCATCGACGGCCACTCGCTCGCCTTCCGGGCCTTCTACGCGCTGCCGGTCGACAGTTTCGTGAACCGCGACGGGCAGCACACGAACGCCATCCACGGCTTCATCTCGATGCTGCTCATGCTCCTGCAGCGCGAGAAGCCGACGCACCTGGCGGTGGCGTTCGACATCTCCCGGTTCTCGTTCCGCACCCGTGAGTACGAGGCGTACAAGGGCACCCGCTCCGAGACCCCGGCCGAGTTCAAGGGGCAGATCCCGCTGCTGCAGCAGGCGCTCGAGGCGATGGGCATCACGACGGTGACGAAGGAGGACTACGAGGCTGACGACATCCTCGCGACCCTGTCGTCCCAGGGTGCTGCGCAGGGGTACCAGGTGTACGTCGTCTCCGGCGACCGCGACGCCATCCAGCTCGTCAACGACGACGTGACGCTGCTGTACCCGTCGGTCCGTGGCGTCTCCGAGCTCACCCGGTACGACCGCGACAAGGTGTACGAGCGCTACGGCATCGAGCCGCACCAGTACCCGGACATCGCCGCGCTCGTCGGCGAGACCAGCGACAACCTGATCGGCATCGACAAGGTCGGCGAGAAGACCGCGGTCAAGTGGGTCACGCAGTACGGCTCGCTTGAGGGGGTCCTCGAGCACGCCGACGAGATCAAGGGCGTCGTCGGCAACAACCTGCGCGAGCAGCAGGACCGTGCGGTCCGGAACCGCCGGCTGAACCGCCTGGTCACCGACGTCGAACTGCCCGTCGGTCCGGCCGACGTCGCGCTCCGGCCCCTCGACGAGACCGCCGTGCGCGAGCTGTTCGCCAAGCTGCAGTTCCGCACGCTGCTCGACCGCGTCTTCAAGGTCGCCGGCTCCGGTGAACCGTCCGAGCAGCCGGCCGAGGGCGGGGTAACCGACGGCGCCGCGACCCCGCCGTCGGTGAAGACCCTGATCGACGAGGAACTCGGGTACTGGCTCGAGCGCCGCAACGCTTCCGAGGCGGCGAACGGCTACGGCGTCGCGGTCGAGGTCATCGACGGCCGACTCAGCACCATCGGCATCGCCACGCACGACGACGCCGTCCAGGTGCCCGGTGGCAGCGGCGCGAAGGACTACGAGCAGCTGTCGGCGTGGTTCGCCTCCGACGCCCCGAAGCACTTCCACGACGCCAAGACCGCGATCAAGGTGCTCGCGACCGCGGGCTTCGTCGTGAACGGCATCGCCGGCGATGCCCGCATCACGGGGTGGCTCGCCCAGCCCGGCAAGCAGGGGCAGCCGCTGGCCGACCTCGTCTACCAGGAGCTCGGCGAAGAGCTCCCCACCGCCGACCCGAACCAGCTCGTGCCGGAGACCGACCCGGTGAACGTCGGCGTGCACGCCTGGTTCGTCCTGCGGGTCACCACGGCGCTCCGTGCCCGGATCGACGAGTCGTCGCTCAAGGTCCTCGACGACATCGAGCTCCCGCTGGTGTCGGTGCTCGCGAGCATGGAGACGATCGGTGTCGGCATCGACCGCCCGGTGCTCACGGGGTTGTCGAAGGAACTGGGGGAGCGTGCCGCCGACCTGGCGCAGCAGGCGTTCGCCGAGATCGGGCACGAGGTGAACCTCGGTTCCCCGAAGCAGCTGCAGGAAGTCCTGTTCACCGAGCTCGCGATGCCCAAGACCCGCAAGACGAAGACCGGGTTCTCGACCGACGCCGCGAGCCTGGCCGACCTGCAGGAGCAGCACCCGCACCCGTTCCTCGGCCTGCTGCTGCAGCACCGCGACGCCACGAAGCTCCGCCAGATCGTCGACACGCTCGACGCGGCGATCGTCGACGGGCGCATCCACACCCGGTACGAGCAGACCGGCAGCAGCACCGGCCGCATCTCGTCGACCGATCCGAACCTGCAGAACATCCCGGTGAAGACCGCGGTCGGACGCCGGGTCCGGTCGGCGTTCGCCGTCGCGGAGCCGTACACGACGCTCATCACTGCCGACTACTCGCAGATCGAGATGCGCATCATGGCGCACCTGTCCGGCGACCCCGGTCTCATCCAGGCCTTCAACGAGGGCGAGGACCTGCACCGCTTCGTCGGCGCCCGGGTGTTCGGCGTCGAGCCGGCCGAGGTCTCCGCCGAGATGCGCACCAAGGTCAAGGCGATGTCGTACGGCCTGGCCTACGGGCTGAGCGCGTTCGGGCTGTCGAAGCAGCTCCGCATCGAGCAGTCCGAGGCCCGGACGCTCATGACCGAGTACTTCGCTCGCTTCGGCGCCGTGCGCGACTACCTGCGCAACGTCGTCGAGCAGGCGCGCGAGGACGGCTACACCGAGACGATCTTCGGTCGTCGCCGGCCGTTCCCGGACCTGAAGAGCCCGAACCGCGTCCTGCGCGAGAACGCCGAGCGCGCTGCGCTGAACGCGCCGATCCAGGGCTCGGCGGCCGACATCATGAAGATCGCGATGCTCGGCGTCGACCAGGACCTGCGCGACGGCGGACTCGAGTCGCACCTGCTGCTCCAGGTGCACGACGAGCTCATCCTCGAGGTCGCGCCCGGCGAACAGGACCGCGTCGAGGAGATCCTCCGCACCCGGATGGGCAACGCCGCCGAACTCACCGTGCCGCTCGACGTCTCGGTCGGTCTCGGTGCGAACTGGGAGAGTGCGGCGCACTGACCGCGGGTCGCGACGCGACCACAGAACGGACGGGAGGCCCGGTGCCAGCTGGCACCGGGCCTCCCGTCCGTTCGTGGCCTGGCCCTCAGGCCGGCATCGCGACGACGCCGAACACCTCGCCCTGGGGGCCGAGAACGATCGCCGAGCGCCCGAACGGGCTGTCGAACGGTTCCATCAGGGCGGTCCCGCCCCGCTGGACGGCCGCGTCGACGGTCGCGTCGGTGTCGTCCGAGCCGAACCACGTCAACCAGTACGCCGGGACGCCCTCCGGCAGGCCGCCTGGCGGCGCGAAGACGCCGGCGACCGGGTCGGCCTCGGCGGTCGCTCCGGGCAGCTTCGCCGAGGCGTAGGGCTCCGACGGATCGCCGAACACGTCGTACGACCAGCCGAACAGGGCCGTGTAGAAGGCCTTCGCCGCCTCGGCGTCGCGCGTGTGCACCTCGGCCCAGCACGGAGCACCGGGCTCGTTGACCCGACCGGAGCCGTCGTGCGCCCCTGCCTGCCAGAGTCCCACGACCGCACCCGTCGGGTCTGCGGCGATCGCCATCCGACCGGCATCGAGCACGTCGAACGCGGGTGTCAGGACGCTGCCGTCTGCGGTGGTGACGCGAGCGGTGATGGCATCGACGTCGTCGGTGGCGAGGTACGCCGTCCAGCTCGGCGGCTGTCCCTCGCCCGTGAGCGGACCGATCCCGGCCACCGGGCGGCCACCGAGGAGCGCCGTGACGGACCCGCCGGCCTCAGCGGGGCCGTCCTCGACGTGCCACCCGAACACCTCGGTGTAGAAGGTGCGGGCCGCGTCCACGTCGGGCACACCCAGGTCGGACCAGCAGGGCGTGCCCTCGGTCCAGCGACCATCGTGTTCGGACATGCAACATCCTTTCCTCTGACCGGACGGTCCCGGTGGTCACGATCCTAGGACCGCTGTCCGTCGTCCGAGCCGGTCGGTAGGGTCGGAGCATGAGCGAAGAGCGTCCCGTCCGCCAGCAGACCGCCGTCGACCACGTGGCAGAGGGATGGGTCGCCACCCTCGTCGACCTCGACCCGACGACGGCCACGTACATCGGTGTGCCGGGTCGCACGGGGGAGTACGGCGACACCTCGCCCGCCGGCGCGGCCGCCCTGGCCGACGCGGCACGGGCGGCGAAGCGCGAGCTCGACGCCGCGGCCGTGGTGGACCCCGTCGACGAGGTCACGAAGGCGGACCTCGGTGCCGAACTCGACCTGGTGCAGGAGTCGTACGCGCGGAAGCTGCACCTCCGCGACCTCAACG
Source organism: Curtobacterium sp. PhB137 (assembly GCF_003814955.1). NCBI lineage: Bacteria > Bacillati > Actinomycetota > Actinomycetes > Micrococcales > Microbacteriaceae > Curtobacterium > Curtobacterium sp. PhB137. The sequence goes on from NZ_RKQO01000005.1 coordinate 337,782, forward strand.
TGATCGCGAGCCCGGCCCAGTCGGTCCGCGAGATCATCGACCTGATGCCGACGGCGACCGAGTCGGACTGGCACGACGTCGCCAGCCGACTGCACGCGTTGCCGGACGCGCTCGAGGGCATCCGCGAGACCCTGCTCGAGGGCACGCGCGAGGACGTCACCCCGGCGAAGCGGCAGGTCGCCCTGGTCGCGGAGCAGGCCGCCCGCAACGGTGCCGAGGACGGCTTCTTCCGCCGGCTCGCCGAGGGTGCGGCGTTCGACGACGGCTCTCCCGTGCCGGACTCGCTCCGTGCCGAGCTGACCCGAGGGGCCGAGGTCGCGTCGGCCGCGTACCGGAGCCTCGGGCAGTTCCTCGAGCACGAGCTGCTGCCGCTCGCCACCCCGGTCGACGCCGTCGGGCGCGAGGCTTACGAGCTGCACTCCCGCCGGTTCCTCGGTGCCGTCGTCGACCTCGACGAGACGTACGAGTGGGGCCTCGAGGAACTCGCCCGCATGCGCGACGAGCAGGAGTGGATCGCGGACCGGATCGAGCCGGGTGCGAGTGTGGCCCGGGCGATCGAGGTGCTCGACACCGACCCGTCGCGGATCCTGCACGGCACGGACGCCCTGCAGCGCTGGATGCAGGAGACGAGCGACGCCTCCGTCGCGGCGATGGCCGGCACGTACTTCGACATCCCGGACCCGATCCGCCGGCTGGAGTGCCGCATCGCCCCGACGCAGGAGGGCGGCATCTACTACAGCGGGCCGTCCGACGACTTCTCGCGCGCGGGCCGGATGTGGTGGTCGGTGCCCGAGGGCGTCACCGAGTTCGGCACCTGGCGCGAGAAGACGACGGTCTACCACGAGGGCGTCCCCGGCCACCACCTGCAGATCAGCCAGGGCGTCTACAACCGCGGCGAGCTGAACACGTGGCGCCGCCAGCTGTCCGGCTCGTCCGGGCACGTCGAGGGCTGGGCGCTCTACGCCGAGCGCCTGATGGAGCAGCTCGGGTTCCTCGACGACGACGGCGACCGGCTGGGCATGCTCGACGGCCAGCGCATGCGTGCCGCGCGCGTGGTGCTCGACATCGGCGTGCACCTGGAGAAGACCAACCCGGACGGCGGCGGCTGGACGTGGGAGTACGCCCTCGACTTCATGCGCGAGAACGTGAACATGGACGACGCGTTCGTGCAGTTCGAGGTCGCGCGGTACTTCGGGTGGCCCGGACAAGCGCCGTCGTACAAGGTGGGCCAGCGCGTGTGGGAGTCGATCCGCGACGAGGTCGCCGCCCGCGAAGGCGCCGACTTCGACCTGAAGTCGTTCCACCGTCGTGCGCTCGCCCTCGGCAGCATCGGTCTCGACACGCTGCGGAGCGCGCTGCTCGGCTGACGCGCGGGTGACACGCCCGGTTGTGGGGGCTCCGCCGGTGCGGTTAGACTTGTGCGGCGCAATCCGCGCCACTCAATCAATCGCCACGGCGGAGCACCCCGGGGGTCTCGACTCCCCGCACGCCACGGCCCGACTCATGTCCGTTCGGAGCAATCTCTACATGACAACCACTACGACCAAGGCTCCTAAGCAGGTCGCCATCAACGACATCGGTTCGGCTGATGACTTCCTGGCCGAGGTCGAGAAGACCCTGAAGTTCTTCAACGACGGTGATCTCATCTCCGGCACCGTCGTGAAGATCGACCGCGACGAGGTCCTCCTCGACGTCGGTTACAAGACCGAGGGCGTCATCCCCTCGCGCGAGCTCTCGATCAAGCACGACGTCGACCCCAACGAGGTCGTCAAGGTCGGCGACGAGGTCGAGGCCCTGGTCCTCCAGAAGGAGGACAAGGAAGGCCGCCTCATCCTGTCCAAGAAGCGTGCGCAGTACGAGCGCGCATGGGGCGACGTCGAGAAGATCAAGGAGTCCGACGGCGTCGTGACCGGCACGGTCATCGAGGTCGTCAAGGGTGGCCTGATCGTCGACATCGGTCTCCGCGGCTTCCTCCCCGCCTCGCTCATCGAGCTCCGTCGCGTCCGCGACCTCACGCCGTACCTCGGCCAGGAGATCGAGGCGAAGATCCTCGAGCTCGACAAGAACCGCAACAACGTGGTCCTGTCGCGCCGTGCGCTCCTCGAGCAGACGCAGTCCGAGTCCCGGACCACGTTCCTCAACAACCTGCACAAGGGCCAGGTCCGCAAGGGCATCGTGTCCTCGATCGTCAACTTCGGTGCGTTCGTGGACCTCGGCGGCGTCGACGGTCTCGTCCACGTCTCCGAGCTCAGCTGGAAGCACATCGAGCACGCCAGCGAGGTCGTCGAGGTCGGTCAGGAAGTCACCGTCGAGATCCTCGAGGTCGACCTGGACCGTGAGCGCGTGTCGCTCTCGCTCAAGGCGACGCAGGAGGACCCGTGGCAGGTCTTCGCCCGCACCCACGCGATCGGTCAGATCGCACCGGGCAAGGTCACGAAGCTCGTCCCGTTCGGTGCCTTCGTCCGCGTTGCCGACGGCATCGAGGGCCTGGTGCACATCTCCGAGCTCTCGAACAAGCACGTCGAGCTCGCCGAGCAGGTCGTCTCGGTCAACGACGAGGTCTTCGTCAAGATCATCGACATCGACCTCGACCGTCGCCGCATCTCGCTCAGCCTCAAGCAGGCGAACGAGGGCGTGGACCCCGAGGGCACTGAGTTCGACCCGGCGCTCTACGGCATGCCGACCGAGTACGACGACAAGGGTGACTACAAGTACCCGGACGGCTTCGACCCGGAGACGAACGAGTGGCTCGAGGGCTACGACACCCAGCGCACCGAGTGGGAGGGCCAGTACGCGGCCGCCCAGGGTCGTTGGGAAGCCCACAAGGCGCAGGTCGCGAAGACCATCGCCGACGAGGAAAAGGGTGGCTTCGACCTCCCGGCCGGCGCATCGACGTCGTCCGCTTCCTCCTCGTCGTCGTTCTCGAGCGAGACCGGTGGTGCAAGCCCCCTCGCCGACGACGCTTCGCTGGCGGCGCTCCGCGAGAAGCTCAGCTCGACCAACTGATCGAGCGAGTCGCACTGACCGGAAGCCCGGCATCCCCCAGGGGGTGCCGGGCTTCCGGCGTTTCCACGCTGCGGGTCGTTAGCCTGTCGCAGTGCGCATCATCGGTCTCACGGGCGGCATCGCCGCGGGCAAGTCGACGGTCTCCAAGCGGTGGGCGGAGCACGGCGGCATCGTCGTCGACGCCGACCGGCTGGCACGGGACGCCGTCGCACCCGGCAGCCCCGGGCTCGCGCAGGTCGCCAAGCGGTTCGGCTCCTCGGTGATCACGGCCGACGGCTCGCTCGACCGTCCCGCGCTCGGAGCGATCGTGTTCTCCGACCCGGCGGCACGCAAGGACCTCGAGGCGATCACCCACCCCGAGGTCTGGCGGCTCGCGCAGCGTGCCTTCGACGCGGCCGAGGCCGCCGACCCGGACGCGGTCGTCGTGTACGACGTACCCCTGCTCGCCGAGGCCCGCGGATCCCGCCCGCTCCGGTTCGATGCGGTCGTGGTCGTCGACGCCCCCGCTGCGCAGCGCATCGAGCGGCTGGTGGAGCACCGTGCCATGGAACGCGACGAGGCCGAGCGCCGGGTGGCCGCACAGGCGAGCGACGCCGACCGACTCGCACTCGCCGACCACGTCGTCGACGCGACGGGCACCCTCGACCAGACGATCCGATCGGCCGACGAGGTGTGGTCGCGGATCACCTCGTGAAGCACCGTCTGCTGCTCGTCCTCGCCGCGATCGTGCTCGTCGCGATCGGCGGCGGTGCGCTGGTCGCGGCGAACCTGCTCGGTGCGCAGCGCATCGAGGACGAGGGACGCGTCCCCACGATCGACCGCTCGCACGCCGACGAGCCACCGTCGGGCGACGAGCGCGGACCCGAGGGGGAGTTCCACCGCTTCCGGCTCGGCACCGTGGGCGGCGAGCGGCTCACCCCGAACCGCGACGACTTCGCCGCCCGCACCTCGGCGGACGGCCCCCTGCTGCTGTTCCTGCCCGCCACGAGGTCGCGCCCGGCGGAGTACCAGCGGTTCCTCGGGCAGACCCTGGCGGACGGGTACCACGTGCTCGGGCTGGACTACTGGAACCTCGGTCGCACCCTGTCCGGCACGTGTGAGTCCGACGCCCGCTGCTACGGCATGGTGCAACGCAACCGGTTCGACGGCACCCGTCAGTCCGAGTTCAGCTCGGTGACGCCCGCCGGGTCGATCGTGTCGCGTTTCCGTGACGCGGTGGCCTACCTCGACGACCACGACCCCGACGGCGGGTGGGGCCGCTTCGTGCAGGGTGACGACGACATCGCCTGGCAGGACATCGTCGTGGCCGGACACTCCCAGGGCGGCGGCGAGGCGGCGTACATCGCGCACATCCGGTCCGTCCGCGGCGCGCTGATGTTCTCGTCGCCCGTCGAGTCACGGGGGCCGTCGCACGCGGCGTGGATGAACCGCCCCGGCAAGACCCCCGTCGACCGGATGTACGCCGTCGACGACGTCCGCGACACCTTCGGCCCGCGGATCACCGGGTCGTGGCGGGTCCTCGGGCTCGACGGCGTCGACGGCCCCTTCCGGACGGACACCGATCCACCGCTCGCCGGCGCGGACCCGCACGCGATCCTGACCGACGTCCGGGGCCGGGGGAAGGCGCACTCGTTCATCATCAAGGACTCCACGCCGCTCGGACCGGACGGGGAACCCAGGATTACCGCGCTCTGGCAGTGGATGCTGCACCGGTTCCCCTCTGACGGCTCATAGGCTCGCGCAATAGCCTCTGCTGGTGCAGCCCGTCGACGGAGAACCCGATCTGCGCTCGCTCATCCGCGACCGCGCGGCGGAGAGCCCCGAGCGCCCCTACCTGGAGGACGCCCGTTCTGCGCGCGTCCTGACCTACCGAGCGCTCGAGGATGCCGTGACCGCCTGGTCCGCGACGTTCGACGCGATCGGCGTGCCCGCCTCCGGAGCCGTCCTCGTCGACGTCGGCGACCCCCTCGCGTTCGCCGTGGTGCACCTGACCGCCGTGGCGACCGGGCGCCGTGCCGTCCCGGTGGACACCGGACAGCCGGCGACCGAGCCGGCCCGACTCGCCGACCTGATGGGCGGGGCCTCGATCGTGGTGTCGGACCGTGCCGTGGACGGGACCGTCCCCGGGGTGCCCGCCAGCGGGGTCGACGCGGCCACGTTCCTCCCGGCAGCCGTCCGTGACGGTGACGTGCCCACGCAGAGTCCGGACGCACCGGGCGAGGGGTCCGTGGTGCTCTTCACCTCCGGGTCGACCGGCGCTCCGAAGGGCGTCGAGCTGCCGGAGTCGCAGCTGCTGTTCGTCGCGCGGGCGGTCGCGCTGCACAACGGGTTGACCGGCCGCGACCGCGGGTTCAACTCGCTGCCGTTGTTCCACGTCAACGCCGAGGTCGTCGGCCTGTTGGCGACGCTCGTCGCCGGGGCGACGCTCGTGCTCGACGTGCGCTTCCGGCGGACCGGGTTCTGGGAACTGCTCGCCGAGCGGCGCATCACCTGGCTGAACGCGGTGCCGGCGATCCTCGCCGTGCTCGCGAAGACCGGGCCACTGGACTTCCCGGAGGGCCTCCGGTTCGTCCGGAGTGCTTCGGCACCGCTGCCGGACCCGGTGCGCACGGCACTCGGGGACGTCCCGCTGGTCGTGAGCTGGGGGATGACCGAAGGTGCGTCGCAGATCACCGCGACGCCGCTCGACGCGCCTGCTCGCCCCGGGACCGTCGGCGTGCCCGTCGGGTCCGAGGTGCAGGCACGCGGCGAGGACGGCGCAGCCCTGCCCGCCGACGAGGTCGGTGCACTGTGGGTGCGCGGCCCGGGGATCGTCGGGCGCTACCTGTTCGGGCGCGCATCCGACCGCTTCGACGCCGACGGCTGGCTGAGCACGGGAGATGTGGGATCCGTCGCTGCGGACGGCTGGGTCTCGCTCGCCGGACGCTCCGACGACGTCATCAACCGTGGCGGCGAGAAGGTCTACCCCTCCGAGGTCGAGGACGTCCTGCTCGGCGACCCCCGGGTGCTCGAGGCCGTCGTGGTCGGGCGGCCGGACGAGGTGCTCGGGGCCGTCCCGGTGGCGTACGTGATCCTGCAGCAGGGCGAAGCCGACGCAGCGGACGCAGCCGACGCGGTCGACGCCGCTGCGGCGCCGGTCGACGCCGCTGCGCTCGTCGCCGACCTGACCGCGCGCGCCGAGGCCCACCTGACCCGCTTCCGCCGCCCCGTCGAGATCATCGTGGTCCCCGACCTGCCGCGCGCGCCCACCGGCAAGGTGCAGCGGGCGAAGGTGCGGACGATGGCGCAGCCGTCGTGACCGGCGCCCAGCCGCAGGCCCAGCCGCAGCCGCAGCCGCAGCCGCAGCCACAGGCCCAGCCGCAGCCGCAGGTCCAGACCCCGACCCGCACCGCGGCGGGCAAGCCACGCCACCTGTACGAGGTCGACGTCCTCCGGATCCTGACCTTCGCCTGCGTCATCGGCGTGCACACCACCAGCCACACCGCCGCCTCCGACGACGTCGGCCTGAACGCGCTGCTCGCCCTGCTGCACTTCACCCGGCTCGTCTTCTTCTCGCTGACGGCGTTCGTGCTCGTCTACAGCTACACGCTGCGACCGCGGCCGATGGCGCAGTTCTGGCCGAAGCGGTTCCTGCTCGTCGGGGTGCCGTACCTGGCGTGGTCGTTCGTGTACGTCGGGTCGAGCTGGCTCCTCAGCAGCACCCGTCGGGGCGACGTGCCCGACCTGGTGCGCACCCTCGCCGAGGGCATCGTCACCGGCTCGTCCTGGTACCACCTGTACTTCCTGCTCGTGACCATGCAGGTGTACCTGCTGCTGCCGGTCGTCGTGTGGCTGGTCCGGAAGACCCGCGGGCACCACGTCACGACGCTCGTCGTGGCGCTGGTGGTGCAGCTCGTCGAGTTCGCCGGCTACAAGTACTTCCCGGCGAGCGACGCCTGGCTGCACGGGTACCAGAAGCAGTTCTTCTTCTCGTACGTGTTCTTCATCGTCTCCGGGGCGATCGCCGCCGACCACGCCGACGCGTTCCTCCGGTTCATCCGGGTGCACCGCCGGGCCGTGCTCTGGGCGTTCGCCGGCGTCGGCGCGCTGACGCTCGGCGTCTGGGCGCTCCAGGTCGCCCTCGGCCAGTCGCTCTACGCCGCCGGGACACCGCTGCAACCGATCGAGGCCGTGTGGAGCACCGCGGTCTTCGTCGGGTTCCTGGCGATCGGTGCGCGCTGGGCGGATCGTCGGCGTCCCGGCAGCCCGGTCGCGCGCTTCATCGACTACGCCTCGGACCGGTCGTTCGGGATCTTCCTGAGCCACCCGTTCCTCATCTGGATCCTGCTGTACGGCGACAGCTGGCTCGAGGCCGTGGTGCCGCGGCCGTGGCTGACGCTCGTCACGTACCTGCTCGTGGTGGTGCTGTCCGTGGCGGTCACCGAGGCGTTCCGGTGGACTCCGCTGAGCGTGCCGCTCACCGGCCGGCCGTCGCTCGCGTCCCGCGCCCAGCGTCGGGCGCGCAGCCCGCAGCGCTGACCCGTGCGTTCCGGGCGTCCCTGGTCGGTCCTCCCGACCAGGGACGCCCGTTCCTGCTTGCTGTGCGCGGCGGCGGGTGCGCGTCGCGGCGGTGGAGGCGCTGCGCGGCGGACGGGAGGCGCGGGTCGGCCCAGACCCGTGCCTCCCGTCCGCCTCCTGGGGACCACCAGGGCCGCGCGCACGCCCGCGGGTCCCGTTGCGGACAGCGGAATCGGGCGTACCTGGTCGTTCCTCTCGACCACGTACGCCCGATCCGGCGCGGCGTGCCGCTGACAGCGCGAGTCGCGGGTCAGGCGGCGCGCTGCTCGGCGGCGGGGGTGCCGACCTCGAGGACGCCGTTCGTCGACGTGAGCCGCTGCGGCTTCATGAACCACGCGACGACCGCCGCGGCGCCGAGCAGCACGCACGACAGGGCGAACGGCAGCTGCCAGTCGGACGCGTCGATGAGCAGCCCGAAGACAATGGGGGAGACCACGCCGGCGATGCCGAAGCCGGTGTTCATGAAGCCGGACGCGGTGCCGGACCACTGCGGGGCGACGTCCATCGGGATCGCCCAGAGGTTCGCGTTGCAGAGCTCCAGGAAGAAGAACGACAGCGCGAGCGAGATCGTCGCGACGAGCAGGCCCTGCCCGATGACGAGCGGGATGAGGCAGACGAGCGACCCGCCGAGTCCGATCACCAGGACGGTCCGTCGGGCGTTCCGGGTGTTGCCGCCGCGGTGGATGATCCGGTCGCTGAGCATGCCGCCGACCGTGTCCCCGACGACGCCGGCGAGCAGGATGAGCGTGGTGAACAGCGCGAAGTCGCCGATCTCGAGCCCGTAGGTCGAGCTGAGGAACGTCGGCAGCCACGTGAGGAACACCCAGAGGGTCCAGCCGTAGCCGAAGTCGACGAAGGTCACCGGCAGGATCTGCCGCGCCATCTGCCGCCACGGCACCGGCGGACGGGTCGCACGCGTCTCGACGGGCGGGAGCTCGTCGATCTCGACCTGCGTGATGCCCTTCGTGGACTCGGGCTTGTCGCGGAACCAGACGAACCAGACGATGCCCCAGGCGAAGGACAGGACCGCTGTGGCGAAGAACGCCCACCGCCAGCTGCCCGTCGAACCGATCACCCAGGCGACGAGCAGCGGGGCCAGCGCGTTGCCGAGCCGGGCCGCGGAGTGCACGACGCCCTGCGCGAAGCCGTTGCGGTCGCGGGGGATCCAGCGGGTCATGGCCTGGGTCGCGGTCGGGAACGCCGCGGCCTCGCTGAGCCCGAGGAGCGCCCGGGCCGCGAACAGGGTCCAGAAGCCGACCGCGAAGCCGGTCCACAGTGTCGCGACGCCCCACACCACGGTGATGACGAAGAGGGCCTTGCGCGGCCCGAACTTCTCGCTGATCGTGCCGCCGAACACCTGCAGCAGCGCGTACGGCAGCGAGAACGCGGACACGATCAGGCCCGCGGTGGCCTCGTTGAAGCCGAACTCCTCGGTGATGTGCGGCAGCGCCGTCGAGATGTTCGTCCGGTCGATGTACGAGATCGCGTACATGCAGCAGAGCAGGAGGAGCACTCGTCCGCGGATGCGTCCGCGGAACGGGGTGCCCTTCGTCGGTGCGGCGGGGGTCGCCGTCGTCATGGGGCCTCTTCGGGTGTGGCTCGTGCTGGCTCGTCGGGGACGTGCGGAGCGATCGGGTTGCTGAACGGACCGGACGCTATGCCCGCTGGTTATCAGCGGACTTGGAGGCTGCTTGGCGAGGACGATACGCCCAGGGCGAGCAGGGGCGCCGGTGTCAGGGGTGCCGACTACCGTTGATCCCATGGGTGTTGCGATCGAACCGACCCGAGCGGTACGTCCGTTCGAGGTCATCAGCGAGTACACGCCGAGTGGCGACCAGCCTGCGGCCATCGCCGAGCTCGCCGGGCGCATCAACGCCGGTGAGACCGACGTCGTGCTGCTCGGTGCGACCGGTACGGGCAAATCGGCGACGACCGCGTGGCTCATCGAACAGGTGCAGCGGCCGACACTCGTGCTCGCGCACAACAAGACCCTCGCCGCGCAGTTGGCGAACGAGTTCCGCAGTCTGATGCCGAACAACGCGGTCGAGTACTTCGTGTCGTACTACGACTACTACCAGCCCGAGGCGTACGTCCCGCAGACGGACACCTTCATCGAGAAGGACTCCTCGGTCAACGCCGAGGTCGAGCGGCTCCGGCACTCGACGACCAACTCGCTGCTCAGCCGGCGCGACGTCGTCGTCGTGTCGACGGTGTCCTGCATCTACGGCCTCGGCACACCCGAGCAGTACATGAACGCCTCGGTGGCACTGCACGTCGGGCAGACGATCTCGCGCGACCAGCTCGTGCGCAAGTTCGTCTCGATGCAGTACCAGCGCAACGACGTCGACTTCGCTCGCGGTACCTTCCGCGTGCGCGGCGACACCATCGAGATCATCCCGATGTACGAAGAGCACGCCATCCGGATCGAGATGTTCGGCGACGAGGTCGAAGCGCTCTCCTCCCTGCACCCGCTGACCGGCAACGTGATCAACGACCTGCCCGCCGTGTCGATCTTCCCGGCGTCGCACTACGTCGCCGACACCGACGTCATGCACCGCGCCATCGTCGACATCAAGGCGGAGCTCGCCGAGCGCCTGGCCGAGCTCGAGGGACAGGGCAAGCTGCTCGAGGCCCAGCGGCTCCGCATGCGCACCACGTTCGACATCGAGATGATGGAGCAGATCGGCTTCTGCTCCGGCATCGAGAACTACTCGCGGCACATGGACGGCCGCGTCGCGGGCGAGGCACCGCACTGCCTCATCGACTACTTCCCCGACGACTTCCTCATCGTCATCGACGAGTCGCACGTCACCGTGCCGCAGATCGGCGCGATGTACGAAGGCGACGCCTCGCGCAAGCGCACCCTCGTCGACCACGGGTTCCGGCTGCCGAGCGCCCTCGACAACCGTCCGCTGCGGTTCGAGGAGTTCCTCGACCGCGTCGGGCAGAAGGTCTTCCTGTCGGCGACGCCCGGTCGGTACGAGCTCGGCATCACGGACAGCGTCGTCGAGCAGATCATCCGCCCGACCGGCCTCGTCGACCCCGAGATCGTGGTGAAGCCGAGCGACGGCCAGATCGACGACCTGCTCGAGGAGATCAAGCAGCGCGTCGACAAGGACGAGCGCGTGCTCGTCACGACCCTGACGAAGCGCATGGCGGAAGAGCTGACCGACTTCCTCGGCAACGCCGGTGTGCGGGTGCGGTACCTGCACTCCGACGTCGACACGCTCAAGCGCGTCGAGCTCCTGACCGAACTGCGACAGGGCGTCTACGACGTGCTCGTCGGCATCAACCTGCTGCGAGAAGGCCTCGACCTGCCCGAGGTGTCCCTGGTGGCCATCCTCGACGCCGACAAGGAAGGCTTCCTGCGGTCGTCCACGTCGCTCATCCAGACGATCGGTCGCGCGGCCCGCAACGTGTCGGGCCAGGTGCTCATGTACGCCGACAAGATGACCGACTCGATGAAGACCGCGATCGAGGAGACCGATCGTCGTCGCGAGAAGCAGGTCGCGTACAACCTGGAGCGCGGCATCGACCCGCAGCCGCTCCGCAAGAAGATCGCCGACATCACCGAGGTGCTGCAGCGCGAGAACGACGACACCAAGGCGCTGCTGCAGGGTCGTCCCGGCGCCGACGGTCGCCGCTCGCCCACGCCCAACCTGAAGCGCGGCGGCATCGCGGGCGAGGGTGCGACCCAGCTCGAGGCGACGATCGGCGACCTCAACGACCAGATGCTGCAGGCGGCAGCGGAGCTGAAGTTTGAACTCGCCGCGCGACTCCGCGACGAGGTGCAGGACCTGAAGAAGGCGCTGCGGCAGATGGAGTCGGCCGGGCATGTCAGCTGAAGATCGCCGCACGGTCGTCGTCACCGGGGCGAGCGCGGGCCTCGGGTACCACGCGGCCGAGCAGCTCGCCGCGTCGGGGCACCGGGTCGTGCTCGCCACCCGCGACCGGGGTCGGGCCGCAGCGGCGGAACAGAGCATCCGGCGGCACGTGGACGGGGCCTCGTTGGCGCACGTGCAGCTCGACCTCGCCGATCTCGACTCCGTCCGTGCCGCCGCCGACGAGCTCGCGGCCCTCGAACCGGACGGCGTCGACGCGGTCGTGAACAACGCCGGCGTCGTCGGGGCCTCGACCCCGAGCACCACCGCACAGGGCACCGAGCTGCAGATCGGCACGAACCACCTGGGGCACTTCGCCTGGACGGCGCTGACGATGCCGCTGCTCGAACAGCGTGGCGGTCGCGTCGTGCACCTCGGGTCGATCGCACACCGGTGGGCCAGCCTCGACACGGGCGACCCGTTCCGCGTCGGCCACTACTCCAGCTACCGGCAGTACGGCCGCAGCAAGCTCGCGGTGATGCTGTTCGGCTTCGAACTCGCCCAGCGGTTGGCGGATGCGGGTTCGTCCGTCGCCAGCGTGGTCGCGCACCCCGGGCTGTCGCTCGACGCGCTCTCGCCGGAGCGCCCGGACGTCGCACCGTCGCGCCCGGAACCCGCGTGGACCCGGCCGGCGCAGCGGCTGTACGCCCAGGGCAAGGACGCCGGTGCCGAACCCCTCGTGCACGCTGCGGTCGCCGCGGACGTGCGCTCGGGGGAGTACTGGGGCCCGGTCGGGTGGATGCAGCTGCGCGGACCCGCAGCCGTGGTCCGTGCCGAGCCGCGCGCCCACGACCGGACCGCCGCCGCTCGGCTCTGGACGGCCAGCGAGCGTCGTTCCGGGGTCGCGTTCGCTCTCGACGCACTCGGCTGACCACCGACTCGCGGGCGGATGTCGGACCCCTTTCGTAGAATCGACGGCGATGACAATCACCTCTGACCGCGGCACCGCGACCTCGGGCCGGAACGCCTTCGGCGAGCCGACCGACCCCCACCTCCCCGGCGTGACCGTCCCGACCGGCTCCTCGACGCTCAGCGTCCGCGGGGCCCGGGTGCACAACCTCCGGAACGTCGACCTCGAGATCCCCCGTGACTCCCTCGTGGTGTTCACCGGCCTGTCCGGATCCGGCAAGTCGTCACTGGCCTTCGACACGATCTTCGCCGAGGGCCAGCGACGCTACGTCGAGTCCCTGTCCGCGTACGCCAGGCAGTTCCTCGGCCAGGTCGACCGGCCCGACGTCGACTTCATCGAAGGGCTGTCGCCCGCGGTGTCGATCGACCAGAAGTCGACGAACCGGAACCCGCGGTCGACGGTGGGCACGATCACCGAGGTCTACGACTACATGCGTCTGCTCTGGGCGCGCATCGGGGTGCCGCACTGCCCGACGTGCGGCGAGGTCATCAGCAAGCAGACCGTGCAGCAGATCGCCGACCAGCTCATGGAGTTCGAGTCCGGCACACGTTTCCAGGTGCTCGCCCCGGTCATCTCCAAGAAGAAGGGCGAGTTCGTCGACCTCTTCCAGGAACTCGCGGCGTCCGGCTACGCCCGCGCGATCGTCGACGGTGAGCGCATCCAGCTCAGCGACCCGCCGAAGCTCAAGAAGCAGGTCAAGCACGACATCTCGGTGATCGTCGACCGTCTCGTGTCGAACGAGGACATCCTCGGTCGGCTCACCGACTCGCTCGAGACGGCACTGCGCCTGACCGGTGGCACCGTCGGCATCGACCTGGTCGACCACGACGGACCCGGCGCCGTGCGCACCTACTCTGAGAACCTGTCGTGTCCGAACAACCACCCGCTCGCGCTGACCGAGATCGAGCCCCGCACGTTCTCGTTCAACGCGCCGTTCGGTGCCTGCCCGGAGTGCTCCGGGCTCGGCACGCGCATGTCGGTGGACCCGGACCTGGTGCTCGGCGACCCCGATGCCTCGCTGCGCGACGGCGTCCTGCTGCCCTGGACCGGCGCGAGCGGGCTGTACTCGTACTTCGAGAAGCTCCTGGCCGGCCTCGGCAAGGACCTCGGGTTCACGCTCGACACCCCGTGGAGCCAGCTCGACGCCTCGGTGCAGGCCGCGATCCTGACGGGCAAGGACTTCCAGGTGTCGGTGTCCTGGCGCAACCGCTTCGGCCGCGAGATGCGCTACACCAGCGGGTTCGAGGGCGTCATGCCCTACATCGAGCGCAAGTTCGCCGAGGCCGAGTCGGACTCGCAGCGCCAGCGCTTCCAGGGCTACCTGCGCGAGGTCCCGTGCCCGGTGTGCGAGGGCACACGCCTCAAGCCCGAGGTCCTGGCGGTCACGGTCGACGGCCGCAGCATCGCCGACGTCACCGACATGTCCCTCGACAACGCGTACGCGTTCATGGACACCCTGACGCTCACCGACCGCGAAGCGCACATCGCCGCGGCGGTCCTGCGCGAGATCCGGGCGCGCCTCGAGTTCCTGCTCGAGGTCGGCCTGAACTACCTGACCCTGGCGCGCGGCGCCGGTGGGCTGTCCGGTGGCGAAGCACAGCGCATCCGCCTCGCGACGCAGATCGGCTCCGGCCTGACCGGCGTGCTGTACGTGCTCGACGAGCCGAGCATCGGGCTGCACCAGCGCGACAACCGCCGTCTCATCGACACCCTGGTCAAGCTCAAGGACCTCGGCAACACGCTGATCGTCGTCGAGCACGACGAGGACACCATCCGCACGGCCGACTGGGTCGTCGACATCGGCCCCGGGGCCGGCGTCAACGGCGGCAACGTCGTGCACTCGGGCTCGTACGAGGGCATCATCGCGAACCGCGAGTCGGTGACGGGGGACTACCTCGCCGGCCGTCGTGCGATCGAGGTCCCGGCCGAGCGTCGCAAGGTCAACCTGAAGCGCACCATCAGCGTGCAGGGCGCGCGGGCGAACAACCTCAAGACGATCGACGCCGACTTCCCGCTCGGGGTGTTCACCGCGGTCACCGGCGTGAGCGGGTCGGGCAAGTCCACCCTGGTCAACGACATCCTGTACAAGGTGCTCGCGAACCAGCTCAACGGCGCCCGGCACATCGCCGGCAAGCACACCCGTGTCAAGGGCCTCGACCAGCTGGACAAGGTCGTGCACGTCGACCAGGCACCGATCGGCCGCACGCCGCGGTCGAACCCGGCGACCTACACGGGCGTGTTCGACCGGATCCGTCAGCTGTTCGCCGAGACACCCGAGGCGAAGACCCGTGGCTACCAGCCCGGTCGGTTCAGCTTCAACGTCAAGGGCGGCCGGTGCGAGAACTGCTCCGGCGACGGCACGATCAAGATCGAGATGAACTTCCTGCCCGACGTCTACGTCGCGTGCGAGGTCTGCGGCGGCGCGCGCTACAACCGCGAGACGCTCCAGGTCCACTACAAGGGCAAGAGCATCTCCGAGGTCCTGGACATGCCGATCAGCGAGGCGGCCGAGTTCTTCGAGCCGATCTCCGCGATCCACCGGTACATGGCGACGCTCGTCGACGTGGGCCTCGGGTACGTCCGTCTCGGCCAGAGCGCGACCACGCTCTCCGGCGGCGAGGCACAGCGCGTCAAGCTCGCCACCGAGCTGCAGCGCCGCTCGAACGGCCGCACCGTGTACGTGCTCGACGAGCCGACGACGGGTCTGCACTTCGAGGACGTCCGCAAGCTGCTCATCGTGCTGCAGAGCCTGGTCGACAAGGGCAACACCGTCATCACGATCGAGCACAACCTCGACGTGATCAAGTCAGCCGACTGGGTCATCGACATGGGCCCAGAGGGTGGCGCCGGCGGCGGTACGGTGCTCGCCACCGGCACCCCGGAGCACGTGGCCGACGTGCCGGAGAGCTTCACGGGCGTCTTCCTGCGGGAGATCTTCGACGCACAGGACGCTCGGGTCGGCAAGCAGCAGGCGGTGGAGGCCCGCACGGCGAGCCGACCGGGCAAGTCGACCAAGCAGAAGGCGGGTGCACGGTAGGTGGCGGACACCGTTCCGTGGCGCCCGAAGGCGGGGGAGATCCCGACCGACCCGGGCGTCTACCGCTGGCGTGACGAGGCCGGCCGGGTGCTCTACGTCGGCAAGGCGAAGAACCTCCGCGCCCGGCTGAGCAACTACTTCGCACCACTGCCGACGCTGCACGAACGCACCCGGCGCATGGTGCTGACGGCCCGCAGCGTGGAGTGGACGACGGTCGGCTCCGAGATCGAGGCACTGCAGCTCGAGTACACCTGGATCAAGGAGTTCGACCCGCCGTTCAACGTCAAGTTCCGTGACGACAAGTCGTACCCGTACATGGCGATCACCATGGCGGACGAGGCCCCACGGGTGATGGTCACGCGGAACCGGAAGATCAAGGGTGCGAAGTACTTCGGGCCGTACCCGAAGATCTGGGCGGTGCACTACACCATCGACCTGATGATCAAGGTGTTCCCGATCCGCACCTGCTCGGACTCGTCGTACAAGCGCGCGATGCAGACGGGAAAGCCCTGCTTCCCCGGGCAGATCGGCAAGTGCGGAGGCCCCTGCTCGCAGCGCGTCACCATCGAGGAGCACCGTGCGCTCGTCGAGGAGTTCGTGCGGTTCATGAACAGCTACGACCGCCGGGTGATCACCGAGCTGCGTCAGCGCATGGGCGCCTCGGCCGACGCCATGCAGTACGAACAGGCCGCGAAGTTCCGCGACCAGGTCGAGGCGCTCGAGGCCGTGCTCGAGAAGTCCGCCGTGGTGCTCCGCGATTCGGTCGACCTCGACCTGTTCGGCATCGCCGAGGACGAACTCGCCGCCGCCGTCCAGCTGTTCTCGGTCCGTGGCGGGCGCATCCGCGGTGTCCGCGGATGGGTCGTCGACAAGGAGCTCGACATCTCGACCGGTGAGCTGGTCGAGCAGATCGTGCAGGGCGTCTACGCCGACAACGAGCTCACACCGGCCGCCGTCGCCGAGGAACCCCCGCGCGAGGTCGTGGTGCCGACCCTGCCCGAGGACGCCGACGCGCTGCAGCAGTGGCTCAGCGAACGACGGGGCGGCCGCGGCACGAAGCTCAGCACGGCGCAACGCGGTGACCGTGCCGGCCTGGCCCGCACGGCCGCGCAGAACGCCGCCCAGGCGCTGATGCTCTACAAGACGAAGCGGTCCGCCGACTACACGACGCGCTCCGCGGCCCTCGCCGACATCCAGGACGCCCTCGGCATGACCGAGGCCCCGCTCCGCATGGAGTGCTACGACATCTCGCACCTGCAGGGCACGAACGTCGTGGCGTCGATGGTGGTGTTCGAGGACGGCCTGCCCCGCAAGGACCAGTACCGCCGCTACACGATCGCCGAGACCACCGACGACACCGACAGCATGTACCAGGTGCTCACCCGGCGCCTGGCGCGCCTCGACGAGGACGCCGACCTGCCGGACGTCCCCGACGTGACGAGCGCCGAGGTGGTCGAGGGCTCCAAGCCCTCGAAGCGGTTCGCCTACCGCCCGCAACTGCTCATCGTCGACGGTGGACAGCCCCAGGTGCAGGCCGCCAAGCGTGCGCTGGACGAAGCCGGGGTGCGTGACATCGCGCTGGTCGGCATCGCGAAGCGTCTCGAGGAGCTCTGGCTGCCCGACGACGACTTCCCGGTGATCATGCCGCGCAACTCCGAGGCGCTCTTCCTCATCCAGCGCATCCGCGACGAGGCGCACCGGTTCGCGATCACGCACCAGCGCACCCGCCGCAAGCGCGACGTGCGGTCCCGGCTGTCGGAGATCCCCGGGCTCGGGCCGTCGCGGGTGAACGCGCTGCTCAAGCACTTCGGATCCGTGGCACGGCTGCGCGAGGCCACGGCCGACGAGATCAGCGAGGTCAACGGTGTCGGTCCGGCGACCGCCGCGGCGGTCGTCACGAAGCTGCAGCAGACCCCGACGAGCGCGCCGGCCACCAGTGCGGCGAGCCCGACGAGCGCGCCGGACGCCGAGACGGACCTCACGGACACCGCGGACCCCGCGGACCCTGCGGACGCTGCGCCGCTCCCAGGGGGCCCGGTGCGGGTCCCCGACGTGACCCACGACGGTCCGCAGCTGCCCACGTGACGCATCCCGTGCCTCCCGACACCTGTCGGGCGATACCCTGGTCCCGCAGCCGAGACCTCCCCGGGCGACGCGCCCGGGCCGCCACGACGGAGTCCACTCCCAGATGACCGACAGCGCCACAGCGACCGCGCACGCGTCGCAGCACGACATCCTCATCGTCACCGGCATGTCCGGGGCCGGGCGTTCGACGGTCGGCAAGGCCCTCGAAGACCTCGGCTGGTACGTCGTCGACAACCTGCCGACGCAGATGCTGGCACCGCTCACCGAGCTGGCCGACCGCGCCGGCGAGAAGATCCCGAAGATCGCCACGGTCGTCGACGTCCGCGGCGGACGGTTCTTCACGGACCCGGAGCACGCGGTCGAACAGGTGCGGTCGACCACGTCCGCACGGGTCCGGGTGCTGTTCCTCGAAGCCACCGACGCCGTCCTGGTGCGGCGCTTCGAGCAGGTCCGACGACCCCACCCGCTCCAGGGCGAGGACACCCTGCTCGACGGCATCGCGCGCGAGCGGACCCGGTTGGCCGGTCTGCGCGAGGCATCCGACATGGTGATCGACACCTCGGACCTCAACATCCACCAGCTCGCGAACACCGTCACCGAGCAGTTCGCTGACGATCACTTCGTGGGTGTTCAGGTGACGCTCATGAGCTTCGGGTTCAAGTACGGACTGCCCGCCGACGCCGACATGGTGGCCGACGTCCGGTTCCTGCCGAACCCCTACTGGGTCCCGGAACTCCGGGCCCACACGGGCCTCGACCAGCCCGTCTCGGACTACGTCCTGGCCCAGGCCGGAGCCCGTCCGTTCGTCGATCGGTACGTGTCCGTGCTCGAGCCGGTGCTCGAGGGGTACCAGCGCGAGAACAAAAGACACGCTACGATCGCCATCGGCTGTACCGGCGGGAAGCACCGCTCGGTCGCCATCGTCGCCGAGTTGGCGAACCTCCTCCGCGGGATGCCTGGCGTCGCCGTGCGTGTGAAGAACCGAGATCTCGGCCGGGAGTGACCGTCCCTCCGGCCGCTCCCCACGTACGTGCCGCCGGAATCGCGGGACCACCAGATGAACGTTAGGAATGATGCTGTGCCGTTGACTGCCGAGGTCAAGGACGAACTGGCCAGGGTCGCCGTGAACCGCAACACGGTCCGCGCCGCCGAACTGGCCACGATCCTCCGGTTCGCGGGTGGCCTGCACGTCATCTCGGGCCGCATCGCGGTCGAGGTGGAGCTCGACACCCGGATCATCGTGCACCGGGTCCGCAAGGACCTCGCCGAGCTGTACGGCGTCCGCAGCGAGGCGTCGGTGGGCTCGTCCGCGTCGTCCCGTCGTGGCACCCGCTACCTGGTCCGCGTGCTCGAGGCGGGGGAGACCCTCGCACGCCAGACCGGTCTGATGGACGCCCGTCGTCGCCCCGTCCGCGGGCTGCCGAACCGGCTCACCACGGGCAACCGCGAGGACCTCGCCGCGATCTGGCGCGGTGCGTTCCTCGCCTCCGGCACCCTGACCGACCCGGGCCGGGCCGCAGCGCTCGAGGTCACGTGCCCCGGCAACGAGGCCGCCATGGCCCTCGTCGGCGCCGCGTCGCGTCTCGGCGTCGCCGCGAAGGGCCGCGAGGTCCGTGGCGTCCACCGCGTCGTCATCCGCGACGGCGAGGCCATCGGCCAGATGCTCACGGTGATGGGCGCCGCCCGCACCACCGCCGACTGGGAGGAGATGCGGCAGCGTCGCGAGGTCCGTGCGACCGCGAACCGCCTCGTCAACTTCGACGACGCCAACCTCCGCCGTTCGGCGCAGGCCGCCGTCGCCGCCTGCGCCCGCGTCGAGCGCGCGCTCGAGATCCTCGGCGACGAGGTCCCCGACCACCTGCAGTACGCCGGCGCGCTGCGCCTGCAGCACCGCGACGCGTCGCTCGACGAGCTCGGCCAGCACGCCGACCCGCCCATGACGAAGGACGCCATCGCCGGTCGCATCCGCCGACTCCTCGCCATGGCCGACAAGCGCGCGTCCGACGTCGGCATCCCCGGGACGGAAGCGAGCGTCCCCGAGGAGCTCGAGGGCGTCTGAGACGGGTCGTCCGACCTGCGTGACGGGAGGCGCGGTGCCAGCTGGCACCGCGCCTCCCGTCCGTTCTGTGGGGGCGCCCACGGGCCGCACCGACGTCGTTCCGGACGTTGCGGACGACCGTCCGGACGGACCGTCACACCGCACTGCCTGGCAGGGTCCGACTGCTAGGGTCGTTACGGCGACGTTACGGGGCGTATCGTCCACCACACGCGGGCCCGACAGGGCCAGCGCCCTCCGAAAGCAGCGCCCCTCGGGCGCTCCACACCCACCAGGAGATCCATTGACCGTCAAGATCGGTATCAACGGCTTCGGCCGTATCGGCCGCAACTTCTTCCGGGCCGCCCTCGCGAAGGGCTCCGACCTCGAGATCGTGGCGGTGAACGACCTCACCGACAACGCCGCGCTGGCGAACCTGCTGAAGTTCGACTCCATCACGGGTCGTCTCGGCGTCTCCGTCGAGCTCGACGGCGACAACATCGTCGTCGACGGCAAGGCCATCAAGGTCCTCGCGGAGCGCGACCCCGCCAACCTCCCCTGGGGCGAGCTGGGCGTCGACATCGTCATCGAGTCGACCGGCTTCTTCACCAAGGCCGCCGATGCGCAGAAGCACATCGACGCCGGCGCCAAGAAGGTCATCATCTCCGCCCCGGCCACCGGTGACGACGTCACCATCGTCCTCGGCGTGAACGAGGACCAGTACGACCCGGCGAACCACAACATCATCTCGAACGCGTCCTGCACCACGAACAGCCTCGCGCCGCTCGCCAAGGTGTTCAACGACAAGTTCGGCATCGAGCGTGGCCTCATGACCACGATCCACGCCTACACCGCCGACCAGAACCTGCAGGACGGCCCGCACAAGGACCCCCGTCGTGCCCGTGCGGCCGCGCTGAACATCGTCCCGACCTCGACCGGTGCCGCCAAGGCCATCGGCCAGGTCATGCCGGAGCTCGCCGGCAAGCTCGACGGCTTCGCGCTCCGCGTCCCGGTCCCGACCGGCTCGATCACCGACCTCACCCTCGAGACCAAGTCCGAGGTCACCGTCGACGAGATCAACGCCGCGTACAAGGAGGCCGCAGAGGGCCCGCTCAAGGGCATCCTGCTCTACAGCGAGGACCCGCTGGTGTCGACCGACATCACGACGGACCCGCACTCCTCGATCTACGACTCCGGCTTGACCAAGGTCATCGGCGGTCTCGTGAAGATCACCTCGTGGTACGACAACGAGTGGGGCTACTCGAACCGTCTCGTCGACCTGACCGAGTACGTCGGCGAGCGTCTGTAACACATGGCCCTCCGCACCCTCGAGGACCTCGGCGACCTCGCCGGCAAGCGCGTCGTCGTCCGTTGTGACCTGAACGTCCCGCTCAAGGACGGCACGATCACGGACGACGGCCGCGTGCGGGCGTCCCTGACGACCCTCAACACCCTCATCACCGCCGGCGCGCGCGTCATCGTGATCTCCCACCTGGGCCGCCCCGACGGGGAACCCAAGCCGGAGTTCTCGCTCGCGCCGGTCGGCCAGCGGCTCTCCGAGCTGCTCGGCAAAGAGGTCACGTTCGTCGGCGAGACCGTCGGCGACGAGGCGACCGCAGCCGCCGAGGCCCTCGAGGACGGTGACGTCCTGCTGCTCGAGAACCTCCGGTTCAACCCGGAGGAGACCTCGAAGGACGCTGCCGCGCGCTCCGCGTTCGCGGACCGCATCGCGGCACTCGGTGACGCCTTCGTCTCCGACGGCTTCGGTGTCGTGCACCGCAAGCAGGCCTCGGTCTACGAACTCGCGTCCGCGCTGCCCAGCGCAGCCGGTTCGCTCATCGAGACCGAACTGCGGGTGCTCGAGCGCCTGACCTCCTCGCCGGAACGGCCGTACACGGTCGTGCTCGGTGGCTCGAAGGTCAGCGACAAGCTCGGCGTCATCGACCACATCCTGCCCAAGGTCGACACGCTGTGCATCGGCGGCGGCATGCTCTTCACCTTCCTCGCGGCCCAGGGCCACGGGGTGGCGAAGTCGCTGCTCGAAGCCGACCAGCTCGACGTCGTCCGCGAGTACCTCTCGAGGGCGAAGGAGCTCGGCGTGACGATCGACCTGCCGACCGACGTCGTGGTGGCCTCCGGGTTCTCCGCCGACGCGGCGCACGAGACGGTGGCGGCCGACGCGATCGAGTCGTCGTCGTTCGGCACCGACGGCATCGGCCTCGACATCGGTCCGGAGACGGCGGCGCGGTTCGCGTCGGCGGTGTCCGGTTCGAAGACGGTGTTCTGGAACGGTCCGATGGGCGTGTTCGAGTTCCCGGCCTTCGCCGCCGGCACGAAGACCGTCGCCAAGGCCCTGACCGAGGTCGACGGCCTCGGTGTGGTCGGTGGTGGCGACTCCGCTGCTGCGGTCCGCTCGCTCGGCTTCTCGGACGACCAGTTCGGGCACATCTCGACCGGTGGCGGTGCGAGCCTCGAGTTCCTCGAGGGCAAGTCGCTTCCCGGTCTCGAAGCACTGGGGTGGTCCGCATGACCCGTACGCCGTTGATCGCCGGCAACTGGAAGATGAACCTGGACCACCTCCAGGCCATCGCCACGGTCCAGAAGCTCGCCTGGACCCTGAAGGACGCCCGCCACGACTTCGACGACGTCGAGGTCGCGGTGTTCCCGCCCTTCACCGACCTGCGGAGCGTGCAGACGCTCATCTCGGCCGACAAGCTGCCGATCCACTTCGGTGCGCAGGACCTGTCGCAGTACGACTCCGGTGCCTACACCGGCGACGTCTCCGGCGCGTTCCTGTCGGCGCTCGACGCGCAGTACGTCATCGTCGGACACTCCGAGCGGCGCACGCTGCACGGTGAGACCGACGAGGTCGTCGCGGCCAAGACCGCCGCAGCCGTCAAGCACGGCCTCGTGCCGGTCGTCTGCGTCGGCGAGACCGGTGAGCAGCGCGAAGAGCGCGGCGCCGGCGTCGTGCCGGTCGAGCAGCTCCGCGTCGTGCTCGACGCCGTGCAGCCGTCCGACATCGTCGTCGCCTACGAGCCCGTCTGGGCGATCGGTTCCGGCCAGGCGGCCACGGCCGAGCAGGCGCAGGACGAGTGCGCCGCGATCCGTCGCGGCATCGCTGCTGCCTGGGGCGACCAGGCCGCTGCCGACACGCGCGTCCTGTACGGCGGTTCGGTCAAGTCCGGCAACATCGCCGGGTTCCTCCGTGAGCCCGACATCGACGGCGCCCTCGTCGGCGGCGCATCCCTCGACGTGCAGGAGTTCGCGGCGATCGCCCGGTTCCGCCAGCACGTCGGGCTGTAGCCACACCGGCTGTCGTCGGGCTGTAGTCCGCACCACTCCCGTCCGTGTACCGGCCGTGCCCCGCGCGGCCGGTACACTGGTACGGCTGACTGACACGAAAGGTACGTCGTGGCGATACTCTCCGTCGTGCTGCAGGTCCTGCTCGCAATCACGAGCCTCCTGCTCACGCTCCTCATCCTCCTGCACAAGGGCCGCGGTGGCGGCCTCTCCGACATGTTCGGTGGCGGCGTGACGAGCAACCTCGGGGCGTCCGGCGTCGCCGAGCGCAACCTCAACCGCATCACGGTGATCCTCGGTCTGGTCTGGATCGTCTCCATCATCGTGCTCGGTCTCATCAACAAGTTCACGGCGGGGGTCTGATCCATGGCTAGCGGAGGCAGTGCAATCCGAGGTTCCCGCGTCGGCGCCGGACCGATGGGCGAACAGGACCGTGGGGTCCAGGCCGAGCGTGTGGCGATCTCGTACTGGGACGCCCTCGGCAACGAGGTCGTGCGGTACTTCGCCGCGAACCTCCCGGACGAAGAGATCCCCGAGACGGTCGATTCGCCGTCGAGCGGGCTCCCCGCCGGGCGCGACAAGGAGAACCCTCCCGTGGTCTCCAAGACGGAGCCCTACAAGACGCACCTCGCGTACGTGAAGGAGCGTCGGACTGAGGAAGAGGCAGCGCAGCTCCTCGAGGACGCGCTCCAGCAACTCCGCGAGCGTCGCGGTACCGCGGCCAAGAAGGCGTAGCGCCCACACACTGACGAAGGCCCCCGCACCGTGATGGTGTGGGGGCCTTCGTGCGTCGTGGGCGCGGTTGGCAGTGCTCACCGCGCGGGGGCTTACTCGCCGAGTGGTCACGACGCGCCGTGTGCGGCTCGCGGTGGTGGCACGTTCTGTCGCTTGCGGCGCCCGCAGCCGACAGTTCTTGACCGCTCGGCGTCGTGTCGGCGGGGTGTCGCAATCGTTCGGTTGCCGATTGCCGCGCGGAGAGCCGGCTCGCCGATTGGTCACGACATGCCGCGTGCGGTTCGCTGCGGCGGCGGGTTCTGGCGCCCGGGCCCGCGTTCAGGCGACACTTCTTGACCGCTCGGCGCCGGCGAGCGGGTGTGGGGCGGCGGTGGGCGCGACCACAGACGGACGGGAGGCCCGGTGCCAGCTGGCACCGGGCCTCCCGTCAGGCAGGACGCGCGTCTAGTACGTCGACGCGATGAGGTTCTCGGGGACGTCGCGCGCGGCGTCCTGGTCCACGAAGAACACGGTGCGCTTGCGGCCCTGGACGCCGCCGACGGGGACGTCCTCGACGGAGGCGCCCGCCAGGGCGAGCCCGAGGACCGACGCCTTCTCGGCACCGGACAGGATGACCCACACGCGCTGCGAGGCGTTGATCACCGGGTAGGTGACCGTCAGACGCTGCGGCGGCGGCTTGGGGGAGTCGTCGACCGAAACGACGGCGCGGTCGGTGACCGTGAGCTGCGGGAACTCGGGGAAGAGCGACGCGGTGTGCCCGTCGGGGCCGACACCGAGCAGCGTGATGTCGAAGCGCGGAGCGACTGCACCCTCGTACGCGGCGTCCTGCAGCTCGCGCTCGTACTGCAGCGCGGCCGCTTCGATGTCGATGCCGGCGTCGGACGCGGGCATCGGGTGGATGTTCGACTCCGGGATGTCGACGTGGTCGAAGAAGTCGGTCTGCGTCCCCGTGGTGTTGCGGTCGGCGTCACCGGCCGGCACCCAGCGCTCGTCGACCCACCAGACGTGGACCTTCGACCAGTCGACGCTCTCGCGCGCCGGCGACTGGCCGATCGCGGCGAGGACGAGGGACGACACCGAGCCACCGCTGATCGCGATGTCGGCGCGCTCCTGCTCGTCGAGCACGTCGATGATCTTGGTGATGAAGCGTGCGGCGACCGAAGCGCCGAGGGCCTGCTTGTCCGGGTGCACGAGCACCCGCCGTTCGTTGGTCACGTGACTCCCGTGTTCGTGGCGGCCGACCGGTCGTACGACCGCCTTCGGTCCGGTCGGGCCGCCTGCACCAGACAGGCGGCCCGACCGTTGTGGGGTGCTCAGCGGGCGATGGTCTCGCGCAGCTGGGGAACCCCGTGCTTGACGACGTCTCCGAAGAGGACGTCCGGGTCGAGTCTACGGAGTTCCTCGGCCAGGCAGTCACGCAGGTTGCGGCGTGGCAGCGACAGGTCGTGCGTGGGCTGACCGGGCATCGAGAGCGTCGCGACGTCCACCAGGGAACGCTCGAGATCGATGGTGCCCGACTCGCGCACGAGCTTGACGCCGTGGATGCCGCTCGACCCGGTTGCACGCGGCGACGTGGTGACCGTCACCGGCACCTCGAGCTGGAGCTGCAGCCACGCGGCGAGCAGGATCGTCGACGGGCTGTCCGACGCGCCCGTCACCTCGACGCCCGTGATGGGCTCGTACGGCGGCTGGTCGAGCGCCGCGGCGAGCTGGTTCCGCCACAGGGTCAGTCGGGTCCACGCGAAGTCGGTGTCGCCCGGAACGTACGAGGCACCGAGGGCCTCGATCGCGCCGTTCGGGTCCTTCTGCGCGGCGGCGTCGGTGATCCGGCGCTGGGCGATGCGGCCCAGTGCCGAGGCCGACGGCTGCGACGGCGCGGTCTGCGGCCACCAGGCCACGACCGGGGCGTCCGGCAGGAGCAGGCCCGTGACCAGGCTCTCCTCGTCGGTCGCGGTCTCGCCGTAGGCGCGGAGGACGATGACCTCGCTGGCACCCGCGTCGCTGCCCACGCGGATCTGCGCGTCGAGACGGCCGGGCGACTTCGTGTCGCCGTCGTTCTTCGACACGATGATCACGCGCATCGGGTGCTCGCGGGACGCCTCGTTCGCGGCCTCGATCGCTTCTTCCTCGTGGCCGAGGGCCGTCGAGATGATCAGCGTGAGGACACGACCGAGGGCGACGGCGCCGCCCTCTTCGCGGATGTGGACGAGCTTCTTCTGGATCTTCGAGACCGTGGTGTTCGGCAGGTCGATCTTCATGGACGCCTCCAGGTCCGGCCGTCGCGGGCGAGCAGGGCATCGGCGGACGCCGGACCCCACGTGCCGGGACGGTACTGCTCGGGCTGGCCCTGCGTGGCCCAGAACTCCTCGATCGGGTCGAGGATCTTCCAGGACAGCTCGACCTCCTGGTGCCGCGGGAACAGCGGCGGGTCACCGAGCAGCACGTCGAGGATGAGTCGCTCGTACGCCTCGGGGGATGCCTCGGTGAAGGCGTGGCCGTAACCGAAGTCCATCGTCACGTCGCGCACCTGGGTGCCGACGCCGGGGACCTTCGAGCCGAACCGGAGCGTGACGCCCTCGTCCGGCTGGACGCGGATGACGAGCGCGTTCTGACCGAGGGGGGACTGCGAGTTGCCGTAGACGTCCTCGGGGACGCGCTTGAAGACGATCGCGATCTCGGTCACCCGGCGCCCGAGCCGCTTGCCGGCGCGCAGGTAGAACGGGACGCCCTGCCAGCGACGGGTCGCGATGTCGAGCTTGATCGCGGCGTACGTCTCGGTGCCGGACTCGGGGTTCATCCCGGCCTCGTCGAGGAAGCCGAGCACCTTCTCGCCGCCCTGCCAGCCGCCGGCGTACTGTCCACGCGCCGTGGCGGTCGACAGGTCCTCGGGCAGCCGCACGGCGGACAGCACCTTCTCCTTCTCGGCGCGCAGGTCGGCGGCCTTGAACGAGACGGGCTCCTCCATCGCGGTGAGCGCGAGGAGCTGCAGCAGGTGGTTCTGGATGACGTCGCGCGCAGCGCCGATGCCGTCGTAGTACGCGGCACGTCCGGCGACGCCGATGTCCTCGGCCATCGTGATCTGCACGTGGTCGACGTAGTTCGAGTTCCAGATGGGTTCGTACATCTGGTTCGCGAACCGGAGCGTCAGCAGGTTCTGGACGGTCTCCTTGCCGAGGTAGTGGTCGATGCGGAACACGTCGTCGGGCGCGAAGACGCTCTCGACGATCGCGTTCAGCTCGCGCGCGGTGCGGAGGTCGGAGCCGAACGGCTTCTCGACGACCACGCGGCTCCACGAGCCCTCGCGCTTCGCGGTGAGGCCGGACAGCTTCAGCTGCTCGGTCACCACCGGGAACATCTTCGGCGGGATGGACAGGTAGAACGCGTGGTTGCCCAGCGTTCCGCGCTCGGCGTCCAGGTCGTCGACGGTCTGCTTGAGCTGCAGGAACGCCTCGGGGTCGTCGAACGAGCCCTGGACGAAGCGGATGCCCTGTTCGAGCTGACGCCAGACGTCCTCGTCGAACGGGGTGCGGGAGTGCTCCTTGACGGCGTCGTGCACGAGCTGGGAGAAGTCTTGGTCCTCCCAGTCGCGACGGGCGAAGCCGACGAGCGCGAACCCCGGGGGCAGGAGCCCCCGGTTGGCCAGGTCGTAGACCGCCGGCATCAGCTTCTTGCGTGACAGGTCGCCCGTCACGCCGAAGATGATGAGCGTGCTCGGTCCCGCGATCCGGTTCAGTCGACGATCCGTCGGCAGCCGGAGCGGGTTGTGCTCCGGGGTGATTGCCACCGGTGACATGAGTCGGTGAACTCCTTACGAGTCAGTGGGAGACGGCGGAGGCGATGGCCGCGGTGGCGGCGCGCACGTCCGACGTCGTGAGGGTGAGGACCGGGCGGCCGTGCTGTGCGAGGACACTCGCGTCACCGGCTGCCTGGGCCTGGAGGAGCTGGCCGAACGTGAACGGCCGACCCGGGATCGCCAGGTCGTCCGGTTCGTCCGCCACGATCTGCAGGAACACTCCTGTGGCGGGTCCGCCCTTGTGGTACTGCCCGGTCGAGTGCAGGAACCGCGGGCCGTACCCGAAGGTGACCGGCCGACGCGTGCGCGCCGCCAGGGCGTCGCGGAGCGTCTCGAGGTCACGGTTCGTGGTGCGGTCGACGTACGCCTGCACCGCCACGTAGCCGGTGGCGTCCAGTTCGGACAGGAGGCCCGTCACGGCTTCTGCGAGCGTCGTCCCGACCGGCAGTCCCGGCGTCGCGGAGACGGCGATGCCGTCCTCGGTGAACGCGGGTTCCGCAGGCGCGGGACGGTCGTCGAGCAGCGCACGGGTCGCGACCTTGGCGGCCTCGACGTCGGGCTGGTCGAACGGGTCGATGCCGAGCAGCCGCCCGGCGACCGCGACGGCGTACTCCCAGACGAGGATCTGACCACCGAGCGTCCCGGTGATCTCGACCTCGCCCTCGGCGACGTGGCGCTCGTCCTCGCGCGAACCGACCAGGCGGATGACCTGGACGTCCGCCAGGGCTGCGGAGACCTCGGGGGAGTCGGCGTGCAGCACGACGGGCAGCAGGCCGCGTCCGCTCTTGCCGGTCGACTCCGCGATCAGCTGCTCCACCCAGTCGCCGAACCCGACGATGTGGGTGCCGTCCGGCACGATCGCGATCTTGTCGCGCAGCGGGTCGGTGCCGGCGAGGACCGCACCGAGCACGAGCCCGGGGTTCTCGTCGAGGTCGACCGACAGCAGCGCGGAGATGGCGTCGGCCTCGTCCAGCAGCTCGGCGATGTCCGCTCCGGCGAGACCGGAGGGCACCAGACCGAACGCGGTGAGCGCGGAGTAGCGGCCGCCGACGGTCGGGTCGGCGGTGAAGACCCGGTAGCCGGCGTCGATCGCGGCGGCCTCGAGCGCGGAGCCCGGGTCGGTGACGACGACGATGCGGCCGGTGGGGTCGATGCCCGCGTCGCGGAACGCCTGCTCGTAGGCGCGGCGCTGGGAGTCGGTCTCGAGCGTGGAGCCGGACTTCGACGAGACGACGAGCACGGTGCGCTCGAGGTCCGTCGTGACGGCTGCGCGGACCTGCGCGGGGTCGGTCGAGTCGAGCACCGTCAGCGGGACGCCGGCGGTGCGCGTGATGACCTCCGGCGCGAGCGACGAGCCGCCCATGCCGGCGAGGACGACGCGGTCGACCCCTTCGGCACGGAGCGACTCGCGCAGCGCGGTGATCTGGGCGACGAGCGGGCGGGAGACCGAGACGGCCTCCACCCAGCCGAGGCGCTTGGACGCCTCGGCCTCGGCGTCCGGTCCCCACAGCTCGGGGTCCTGGGCGGTGATGCCCGAGGCCACCAGGTCAGCGACGAGCCGCGGGACCACCGAGTCGATGGCCCGCGCGGCATCGCCGCTGGCAGCGATGGAAACCGTCACTACTTGGCGCCCTCGAGCGCGGTCTTCACGGTGTCGACGAGCTCGCCCCACGAGACGTTGAACTTGTCCACGCCCTCCTTCTCGAGCAGCGCCACGACGTCGTCGTAGTCGATGCCCTGCGCGGCGAGCTGGTCGAGGACCTGCTGCGCGGCGTCGAAGGTGCCGGCGATGGCGTCGCCGTGGATCTCACCGTGGTCGAACGTGGCGTCGAGCGTCTTGCCCGGCATCGTGTTCACGGTGTTCGGGGCGGCGAGCTCGGTCACGTAGAGCGTGTCGGGCAGCGACGGGTCCTTGACACCGGTCGAGGCCCAGAGCGGACGCTGCGTGTTCGCACCGGCCTCGAGCAGGCCGAGGGCGCGCTCGGAGGCGAACGCCTCGGTCCAGACCTGGTAGGCGAGCTGCGCGTTGGCGATGCCGGCCTTCGACTTCAGGGCCTTGGCCTCGTCGGTGCCGACGGCGTCCAGGCGCTTGTCGATCTCCGAGTCGACGCGCGACACGAAGAACGAGGCGACCGAGTGGATCTTCGACAGGTCGTGGCCGGCGGCCTTGGCCTTCTCGAGCCCACCGAGGTAGGCGTCGATGACGGCGCGGTAGCGCTCGAGCGAGAAGATCAGGGTGACGTTGACGGAGATGCCGGCGCCGATGACCTCGGTGATGGCCTCGAGACCCTCGACCGTTGCGGGGATCTTGATGAGGACGTTCTCGCGGCCGACCTTCTCGAACAGGAACTTGGCCTGCTCGATGGTCTTGGCGGTCTCGTGGGCGAGGCCCGGCTCGACCTCGATCGAGACGCGGCCGTCGAAGCCCTTGCTCTCGTCGTAGATCGGCTTGAAGACGTCGGACGCGTTGGCGACGTCCTGCGTGGTGATCTCGAAGATCGCCTCGGTCACGTCGGTGCCAGCGGCGGCCAGCTCCTTGACCTGGGCGTCGTAGCGCTCGCCCTTGGCGAGGGCCGACGCGAAGATCGTCGGGTTGGTGGTCACGCCGACGACGTTCTTCTGCGCGATGAGGTCGGTGAGCTTGCCGGTCTCGAGGAGCTCGCGGGACAGGTCGTCGAGCCAGATGCTCACGCCGACCGCGGAGAGGGCGGCAGTGGGGGTGTTCTCAGCCATGTGTTTCTCTTCTTTCCTTCATCGGCCTGATGGCCGGGGTCTGGGGGACCGGGGGCGCGTGGCGGAGCCGAACCGCGCCTCCCGGCAGAAGGGCCGGATCCGGCGAACCGGACCCGGCCCCTGCGGGTCAGGAAGCCGCGATGGATTCCTTCGCGGCGGCCACGACGTGTTCCGTCGTGAAGCCGAACTCCTTGAAGAGCGTCTGGTAGTCGGCCGAGGCACCGAAGTGCTCGATCGAGACGCTGCGGCCCTTGTCGCCGACGATGTCGCGCCAGCTCATGGCGATGCCGGCCTCGACCGACACGCGAGCGGTGACGTCCTTCGGGAGCACCTGGTCCTGGTAGTTCTCGGACTGGGCGCGGAACCACTCGATGGACGGTGCGCTCACGACGCGGGCGTTGATGCCCTCGCCCTTGAGCTGCTCACGGGCCTCGACGGCGATCTGGACCTCGGACCCGGTCGCGATGAGGATCACGTCCGGGGTGCCGTTCGGCGCCTCGGCCAGGATGTACGCACCCTTGGCGACGTTCTTCGCCGAGGCGAAGACCTCACCGGAGGCGTCGCCCTCGCCACGCTCGAACACCGGCAGGTTCTGACGGCTCAGCGCGATGCCGGCCGGGCGGTCGGTGTGCTTGAGCATCTCGAGCCAGGCGTACGCGACCTCGTTGGCGTCGGCGGGGCGGACCACGTCGAGACCCGGGATCGCACGGAGCGACGAGACCTGCTCGATCGGCTGGTGCGTCGGGCCGTCCTCGCCGAGGGCGACGGAGTCGTGGGTCCAGACGTAGATCGCCGGGGCGCCCATGAGCGCGGCGAGACGGACCGCCGGACGCATGTAGTCGCTGAAGATCAGGAACGTGCCGCCGAAGGGGCGGGTGTTCCCGTGCAGGACGATGCCGTTGAGGATCGAGCCCATGGCGTGCTCGCGGATGCCGAAGTGCAGCACGCGGCCGTACGGGTCGGTGCTCCACGTCGACGTCGAGGCCTCGGCCGGACCGAAGGACTTGGCGCCCTCGATCGTGGTGAGGTTCGACTCGGCGAGGTCGGCCGAGCCACCCCAGAACTCGGGCATCAGCGGTGCGATGGCGTTGATGACCTTGCCGGAGGCGGCACGGGTCGAGACGGCCTTGTCGGTCGGGAAGACCGGCAGTGCTGCCTCGAGGTCCGCGGGGAGCCCCTTGGCGTTGACGCGGTCGAACAGCGCCTTCTTGTCGGCGTTGGCAGCAGCCCACGCGTCGAAGGTCTTCTGCCACTCGGCGTGCTGCGCCTGGCCCTTGGCGACGGCGCCGCGGGTGTACTCGAGGACCTCGGGGGCGACCTCGAAGGTCTTCGCGGTGTCGAAGCCGAGGACCTCCTTGAGGCCCTTGATCTCGTCGGCGCCGAGCGCCGAACCGTGGATCTTGCCGGAGTTCTGCTTGGTCGGCGACGGCCAGCCGATGATCGTCTTGAGGACGATGAGCGACGGCTTGTCGGTGACCTGCTGGGCGGCCTCGATCGCGGCGTGGAGCTCCACGGCGTCTTCGGAGTACTCGCCGGTCTTCTTCCAGTCGACGATCTGGACGTGCCATCCGAGCGCCTCGTAGCGCTCGGGGACGCTCTCCGAGAACGCGATGTCGGTGTTGTCCTCGATCGAGATCTGGTTCGAGTCGTAGAACGCGATCAGGTTGCCGAGCTGCTGACGGCCGGCGAGCGAGCCCGCCTCGTTCGTCACGCCCTCCTGCATGTCACCGTCACCGGCGATCACGTAGGTGAAGTGGTCGAACGGCGACTGGCCGGCCGGGGTCTCCGGGTCGAACAGGCCGCGCTCGAAGCGCTGGGCGTAGGCGAAGCCGACCGAGGACGCGAGGCCCTGGCCGAGCGGGCCGGTCGTGATCTCGACACCGTCGGTGTGGCCGTACTCCGGGTGACCCGGGGTCTTCGAGCCCCACTTGCGCAGGTGCTGCAGGTCGTCGAGCTCGAGGCCGTAGCCGTGCAGGTAGAACTGCACGTACTGCAGGATCGAGGCGTGACCGGCGGAGAGGATGAAGCGGTCGCGGCCGATCCAGGTGGAGTCGCTCGGGTCGCGACGCATCACCTTCTGGAAGAGCAGGTGTGCGAGCGGCGCGAGGCTCATCGCGGTGCCGGGGTGACCGTTGCCGGCGGCCTCGACCGAGTCGGCGGCGAGAACGCGGGCCGTGTCGACGGCCTTCCGGTCGATGGCGTCCCAGGTGAATTCAGCCACTTGGATGTTGACCCTTCTTGATGCGACATGTGCGAGGGCTCGTGCCATCGCACGGACATGTGGCCATCCCGGGGCCGAGTCGTGTCGCCGTCTAGCGGCGGCCGACCGGCTCATCGCGGCCGACGTCATCGGGGCGCGCACTGCGGGAGGGCAGGTCCAGCATAGTGACCAGCCACTCAGAAGGGGTTCAGGTGACGCCCGATGTTCACGAGTCGGGTCACCCGGGCCCTCGTCCGCCGGGCGTGTCGTGCTCCGCGGCCCGTCGTTCTGCACGGGATGTCTGCACGGGATGGGGGAGCGGGGCATCATCGCGGCGCTTCCATCACGTAAACTGTCGACGACCCGTGGACATTCCGGGTCAGCGCATGCCCGGACGCCGCCGCAGTCGTCCACCGAGTGTGCGAGCTGATGCGAACAGACTGAGGTTCCCTTGCCGACTGCCACCGTGACCAGGCCCGACACCGATCGACCCCGATCGACGCTGTCCCGCAAGGTCCGTGCGTACGTCTCGTTGACCAAGCCGCGGGTCATGGAGCTGCTGCTCGTGACCACCGCGCCGACCATGTTCCTGGCCGAGCGTGGCGTGCCGGACCTCTGGCTCGTGTTCTGGACGATGCTGGGCGGGGCGATGTCCGCTGGCTCGGCGTCGGCCTTCAACTGCTACATCGACCGTGACATCGACCGCCTGATGAAGCGGACGAGCACTCGCCCGCTGGTGACCGGTGAGCTCTCGGACCGCGAAGCCCTCGTGTTCTCGTGGATCCTCGGCGTCCTGTCGACGGCGGTGCTCGGGTTCCTGGTGAACTGGCTCGCCGCGGCCCTGAGCGTCATCGCGATCCTCATCTACGTGTTCGTCTACACGCTGTGGCTCAAGCGCCGCACCCCGCAGAACATCGTGTGGGGCGGCTCGGCCGGCTGCATGCCCGTGCTCATCGGCTGGGCGGGCGTCACCGGCTCGCTCACCTGGGCCCCGGTCATCCTCTTCATGGTGATCTTCCTCTGGACGCCGCCGCACTACTGGCCGCTGTCGATGAAGTACCGCGATGACTACGACGCCGCCGACGTCCCGATGCTCGCCGTGGTCCGCGGTCGCACCGTCGTCGGCCTGCAGGTCGTGCTGTACGCCTGGGCGACGCTCGTCTGCTCGCTCCTGCTCATCCCCGTTGCGCACATGGGGCCGCTGTACACCGTGGTCGCACTGGCCGGTGGCATCTGGTTCGTCGTCGAGTCGCACCGGCTGTACTCGCGGGCGATCCAGCACGTCGAGCACGTGCAGCCGATGCGTGTGTTCCACAGCTCGATCACGTACCTGACGCTGCTCTTCATCGCCGTGGGCATCGACCCGCTGCTGCCGCAGGTCTTCACCTTCTAGGCGCTGAGCGTTGCCGCTGGCGACGTCGTACGACCAGTTCGATGTCGTGCGACGTCGCCTTCGTCGTCGGTGCGCGTGCGCGACGGTTGCGCGCGCGGGGATGCGACGTCCTCGACGTCGTACGACGTCGAGGACGTCGTTCCGGGTCAGTGCGCGATCTGGCGCGGCCGTGGACGTGCCCACCAGGCGGCCGGGAGGCCCGTGGCGGACACGGCCACGGGCCTCCCGGCCGCCGCGTGCGAGCCCTGGCCGCAGGGCGGACGCACGCACCTGATGCGTGCGCAACGAACGACACCCCACGAGTCGATCGACTCGTGGGGTGTCGCAGAACGGGTGTTGCGCGTGCGACGCGCCCGGGCGTCAGGCGGCGTCGAGTGGTTCGCGCACGGCCTCGCGACCGGCGCTGGCGCGCGTGGCGAGCACGACCGCCGTGGTGGCCCCGACGAGCAGCCCGGCGAGCACCATGTGCGTGCCCACCAGTCCGACGGGCAGGCCGGTGCGGGCCTGGGTCAGGCCGACGGCGATCTGCAGGAACTCGACGACGAGCAGCAACAGCGCCCACTTGCTCGAGATCCGCAGTCGGACGGCGCCGACGACGAGCACGAGGGTCAGCGCGAACAGGGCGTACGCGGGCCAGGCGTGCACGTGCTCCATGACCGCGGGGTCGAAGCCCGTGCGGTGCAGCATCCCGCCGTCGACGGCCTCGTCGGCACCGGCGTGCGGTCCGCTGCCGGTCGTCAGGATGCCGACGAGCACGGTGACCACGACGGCGGCGACGGTGCCGCGGACGACGCCGGTGTACCAACCGGGAACGAGGCGGTGGCTGGTGCGGGGGCCGTGCATCGTCCGGTAGACCAGGGCCGCGGTGACCGAGGTCAGGGCGGCGGACACGACGAAGTGCAGCCCGACGACGAACGGGTTGAGGTTCGTGAGCACGCTGAGCCCGCCGATGACGGCCTGGACCGGGATCGCGACGCCCTGAGCGAACGCGAGCCAGAACAGTTCGGGGCGCGTGCGGAGCATCCGGACCACGGCCAGGAACATCGCGATCGCCACGATGACGAGCACGAAGGTGAGCAGTCGGTTGCCGAACTCGATGATCCCGTGGATGCCCATCTCGGGCGTGGAGACGAGCGAATCGGCCGTGCACTTGGGCCAGGTGGGGCATCCGAGGCCCGACGCGGTCAGGCGGACGAGGCCGCCGGTGCCGATCAACACGACCTCGACCACGAACGAGGCCCACGCCAGCGCGATGACCCGGCGGTCGACGACCCGGGGGAGCGACCACCACCGTGCGGTCCGGAGATCCTGGTCGACGGGGGGTCCGACGCGAGTCACGAGGGTGGTGC
Organism: Curtobacterium sp. PhB137; assembly: GCF_003814955.1. Lineage (NCBI taxonomy): Bacteria > Bacillati > Actinomycetota > Actinomycetes > Micrococcales > Microbacteriaceae > Curtobacterium > Curtobacterium sp. PhB137. Next base: position 372,799 of record NZ_RKQO01000005.1, read on the forward strand.
CTTCCTGTTGTTCCGTGCAGTGAACCTGTAGGATTCGAGGGTTCAGCAGCAGTCAAGTCTAGGCAGGCGCCGGCTCCGAATGGGCCGAGATCGCCGATCGATCCAGGGACTGCGTGGAACCATTGTCGTTGCGAGGGAGCAGCACCGTGTCCGCCTGTCGGCGGTCTGCGGTGGAATGGCGTCCAGACGCCACGGGTTCACACCTGAAGACGCTGCCCCGCGAGAAGGAAACGAGGAGACCATGTCCGACGTGCTCATCGACCGTCCCGAGCTCGAAGGGCTCGGGCAATACGAGTTCGGCTGGTCCGACTCCGACTCGGCCGGGGCCTCGGCCCGCCGTGGGGTCTCGGACGAGGTCGTCACCGACATCTCGAACCTCAAGCACGAGCCCGAGTGGATGCTCAAGAACCGGCTCAAGGGCCTGCAGCTCTTCGGCCGCAAGCCGATGCCGACGTGGGGTGCCGACCTGACGGGCATCGACTTCGACAACATCAAGTACTTCGTGCGCTCGACAGAGAAGCAGGCGCAGTCGTGGGAGGACCTCCCCGAGGACATCCGCGCGACCTACGAGAAGCTCGGCATCCCCGAGGCCGAGCGCCAGCGCCTCGTCGCCGGTGTCGCCGCGCAGTACGAGTCCGAGGTCGTGTACCACCAGATCCGCGAGGACCTGGAGCAACAGGGTGTCATCTTCATGGACACCGACACCGCGCTCCGCGAGCACCCCGAGCTCTTCCAGGAGTACTTCGGCACCGTGATCCCGGCCGGCGACAACAAGTTCGCCGCGCTGAACACGGCCGTGTGGTCCGGCGGCTCGTTCGTCTACGTCCCCAAGGGCGTCCACGTCGAGATCCCGCTGCAGGCCTACTTCCGGATCAACACCGAGAACATGGGCCAGTTCGAGCGGACGCTGATCATCGCGGACGAGGACTCCTACGTCCACTACATCGAGGGCTGCACCGCCCCGATCTACAAGTCGGACTCGCTGCACTCGGCCGTCGTCGAGATCATCGTGAAGAAGAACGCCCGCGTTCGGTACACGACGATCCAGAACTGGTCGAACAACGTCTACAACCTCGTGACCAAGCGTGCGATCGCGCACGAGGGCGCCACGATGGAGTGGATCGACGGCAACATCGGCTCCAAGGTGACGATGAAGTACCCGTCGATCTACCTCGCCGGTGAGCACGCCAAGGGCGAGACCCTGTCCGTCGCGTTCGCCGGCCCCGGCCAGCACCAGGACGCCGGCGCGAAGATGATCCACATGGCGCCGTACACGACGTCGTCGATCGTCTCGAAGTCGATCGCGCGTGGCGGCGGTCGCGCGGGGTACCGCGGCGAGGTCCGGGTGGACCCGGCGGCGCACCACGCGGCGAACACCGTGCGGTGTGACGCGCTGCTCGTCGACACGATCAGCCGGAGCGACACGTACCCGGCGATCGACATCCGCGTCGACGACGTCCAGCTCGGGCACGAGGCCACGGTCTCGCGCGTGAGCGAGGAGCAGCTCTTCTACCTGATGTCCCGCGGCATGGCCGAGGACGAAGCGATGGCGATGATCGTCCGTGGCTTCATCGAGCCGATCGCCCGCGAGCTCCCGATGGAGTACGCGCTCGAACTCAACAAGCTCATCGAGATGAGCATGGAAGGATCCGTCGGCTAGATGTCCAGCACCACCCCTCCCCACATCGACCAGCCGATCGAGCCCGCGGCACCCGCCCAGGGTGCCGAACAGCACGGCGCCGGAGCCCACTCCGACGGCGGCTGGGACGCCCCGGACAAGAAGATCCCGGTCCAGACCCGCTCCGAGCGGTTCCAGTCCGGCGACCTCGACGCGTTCCCGACCGTCACCGGGCGCGAGGTGAACTGGAAGTTCGCGCCATTGGCGAAGCTCCAGCCGCTCCTCGACGGTGGTCTCGACGGATCCGCCTACCGGTTCCTCGCCCGCCAGTCCGACGGTGCCGACGTCGAGTGGGGTCGCAGCGACGACCCCCGCGTCGGGACCGCCGGTCTGCCCGAGGACCGTGCAGCGGCCGCTGCGTGGTCCGCGCGCGACGCCGTCCTCGCCGTCACCGTCAAGGCAACCGAGGCGCACGAGTTCATCACCATCACGCGTTCCGACTTCGGCACGCAGCCCCGAGCGGCGCACACGGTCATCACGGCCGAGCCGCACGCCCAGGGCATCGTCGTGCTCGACAACCGCGGGAGCGCACTGCTCAGCGAGAACATCGAGATCGTCGTACAGGACGGCGCACGCCTGACCGTCGTCAGCCTGCAGGACTGGGACGACGACGCGGTGCACGTCTCGACGCACTTCGCCGAGGTCGGCCGCGACGCCTTCCTGAAGCACGTCGTGGTCTCGCTCGGCGGCGACGTCATCCGGGTCAACCCCTCGACGCACCTCGGTGCGCAGGGCGCCGACACCGAGATGTACGGCGTGTACTTCGCCGACGCCGGTCAGTACATCGAGCAGCAGGTCTACGTGAACCACGACGCGCCGAACACGCGCGGTCGGGTCAACTACAAGGGCGCGCTGCAGGGCAAGGGCGCGCACACCGTGTGGATCGGTGACGTGCTCATCGGTCGCGCCGGTGACGGCACCGACTCGTACGAGCAGAACCGCAACCTCGTGCTGACCGACGGCACCCGTGCCGACAGCATCCCGAACCTCGAGATCGAGACGGGCAACATCGAGGGCGCCGGCCACGCGAGTGCGACCGGTCGCTTCGACGACGAGCAGCTGTTCTACCTGCAGGCCCGCGGCATCCCCGAGGAAGAAGCGCGTCGGCTCGTCGTGCTCGGCTTCCTGGTCGAGGTCATCCAGAAGATCGGTGCGCCCGAGCTCGAGGAACGACTCATCGGCGCGGTCGAGCAGGAGCTCGCCGAGGGACGCTCGGTGATCGTCGCGCCGGCGGAGGCCGACGCCTGATGCCCACGAAGGTCTGCGCGGAGTCCGAGATCGCGGTGGACAGCCCCATGCGCGCCGTCGTCGACGGCACCGCGGTGGCCATCGTGAAGGACTCGTCCGGCACCGTGCACGCCATCGGCGACACGTGCACCCACGGGGACATCTCGCTGGCCGAGGGGTTCATCGAGGGCGAAACGCTCGAGTGCTGGGCCCACGGCTCCCGCTTCTCGCTCGCCACGGGGAAGCCGCAGAACTTCCCGGCGTACGAGCCCGTCCCGGTGTTCCGGGTCGAGGTGCGCGAGGGCGACGTCTACGTCGACGTGCACGACCCCGTGCCCGTCGACTGACACCGCCTCCCGGCCCCCACACTTTCCGCGGCCCGTCCGCGACACGACAGAAAACCGAAGGAACCCACGCAATGTCCACTCTGGAAATCCGCGACCTCCAGGTCTCGATCGACACCGATCAGGGCACCAAGGAGATCCTCAAGGGTGTCGACCTCACGATCAACGAGGGCGAGATCCACGCGATCATGGGGCCGAACGGCTCCGGCAAGTCCACGCTGGCGTACACGATCGCCGGTCACCCCCGGTACAACGTCGTCGGTGGCTCGATCACCCTCGACGGCGAGGACGTCCTCGCGATGAGCGTCGACGAGCGCGCCCGTGCCGGCATGTTCCTGGCGATGCAGTACCCGGTCGAGATCCCCGGCGTGACGGTGTCGAACTTCCTCCGCACCGCCAAGACGGCGATCGACGGCGAGGCCCCGGCCCTGCGCGGCTGGATCAAGGAACTCCGCCAGTCGATGGCCGACCTCAAGATGGACTCGTCGTTCGCCGAGCGCAACGTCAACGAGGGCTTCTCCGGTGGCGAGAAGAAGCGCCACGAGATCATGCAGCTCGAGCTCCTCAAGCCCCGCTTCGCCGTGCTCGACGAGACCGACTCCGGCCTCGACGTCGACGCGCTGAAGATCGTGTCCGAGGGCGTGAACCGCGCCAAGGCCGCGACCGGCCTGGGCGTGCTGCTCATCACGCACTACACGCGCATCCTCCGCTACATCAAGCCGGACTTCGTGCACGTGTTCGTCGCGGGCAAGGTCGCCGAGCAGGGTGGCCCCGAGCTCGCCGACCGCCTCGAGAACGAGGGCTACGACCGCTACGTGCAGGCCGCGGCGGCGTCCGCCGCAGAGGCGCAGGCCTGATGATCGCGGCACTCGCCCCGGAGAAGTTCGACGAGGTCGTCGAGGGCCTGAAGGAGGTCCAAGACCCGGAGCTCGGCGTCAACATCGTCGACCTCGGCCTGATCTACGACCTGGCCTGGGACGACGAGGCCTCGGCGCTCGTGATCAGCATGACGCTGACGAGTGCCGGCTGCCCGCTGACCGACGTCATCGAGGGCGACACCGCGAACGCCCTCGACGGCATCGTGGACGCCTTCCGCATCAACTGGGTCTGGATGCCGCCGTGGGGTCCGGAGCGGATCACCGACGACGGGCGCGAGATGATGCGTGCGCTCGGGTTCGCGATCTAGTCGCGACCACACCGCAGACGGGAGGCCCGGTGCCAGCTGGCACCGGGCCTCCCGTCTGTCCGTGGTCGCGCCACGCGCGGGGCGCGCCGCCGATCGGTCGCGACCGCCCGCTCACGTTCGCCGAGTGGTCACGTTCTGTCGGCCGACCGCGCTCCGGGCGACGGAAGGTGACCACTCGGCGTCCGGCTGGAGGGGAGTCGTGACCGACCCACGGCCCGCCGCCCCGCACGCAGCGGACGCAGAACGGCCCCGCACCGATCGGTGCGGGGCCGTTGTCGTGCGCAGCGTCAGCGGCGGCCGAGCGCCTTCCACGCGAGCGGCACGATGCCCGCGGCGATGAGCGCCTTCGCGATCCCACCGACGATGAACGGGTACAGGCCGGCGGCGAGCACCGACTGCAGGTCGTTCGGTGCGCTGAGCTGCCCGAGCACGACCGCCAGGTACGGCAGTCCGGTCACGAACGGGATGGCGCTCGCGAGCAGCATCGCGACGGCTGCGCGCCCGAAGTGCCGGTCCCAGTTGCGGCGGGCCAGCCAACCGACGACGCCCGCGGCGGGGATGAACCCGATGACGTAGCCGAAGCTCGGCACGGCCAGGGCCTGCAGGCCGCCGGTCATGTCGGCGAAGAACGGCGCACCCGCCAGGCCGGCGACGGCGTAGACGAGCAGCGAGAGCATGCCGCGGCGGGCACCCAGGGTCGCGCCGACGAGGACGACGGCGAGCGTCTGCCCGGTGATCGGGACCGGCCACATCGGGACCTCGAGCTGTGCCATCGCAGCGGTGAACAGGGCTCCGCCGGCGACGAGGGCGGCGTTCGTGGCCAGCCCGTGCGTCTCCAGACGGTCGGCGAGGACTGCGCGGGGAGCGAACCCGGTGGCGTTCGTCATGGATTCTCCTAGAATGGACTGCTGGTCCCGTTCGGAACCATCGGTCCCGTCAGCGTAGCGGTGCACCTCACGCACACGTCGTTGTGCAAACCCACCAACTGATTGGACGTCCACTGTGCTTGCCGTGCACGAACTCGAGATCCGCGTCGGAGCTCGTCTCCTCATGGAAGACGTGTCCTTCCGTGTCGAGAAGGGCGAGAAGATCGGACTCGTCGGCCGCAACGGCGCGGGGAAGACGACGATGACCAAGGCCCTCGCGGGCGAGACGCAGCCGAACGGCGGCACGATCGACCGCGGTGGTGAGATCGGCTACCTGCCGCAGGACCCGCGCTCCGGCGACCCGGAGGAGACCGCACGCAAGCGCATCCTCGACGCCCGCGGGCTCGGTGAGCTCGTGGAGGGCATCCGCCTCGCCACGCTCGACATGGCGAGCGAGGACACCGCCGTCGCCGAGAAGGCGATGCGCCGGTACAGCCGACTCGACGACCAGTTCAACGCGCTCGGCGGCTACGCGGCCGAGGCCGAGGCGGCGTCGATCGCGTCGAACCTCAAGCTGCCGGACCGCATCCTCGACCAGCAGCTCAAGACCCTGTCCGGTGGTCAGCGTCGTCGCATCGAGCTCGCGCGGATCTTGTTCTCGGATGCCGAGACGATGATCCTCGACGAGCCCACGAACCACCTCGACGCCGACTCGGTCGTGTGGCTGCGCGAGCACCTGAAGACCTACCCCGGTGGCGTCATCATCATCTCCCACGACGTCGAGCTCGTGGAAGAGGTCGTCAACCGCGTGTTCTACCTCGACGCCAACCGCCAGACCATCGACATCTACAACATGGGCTGGAAGCTCTACCAGCGGCAGCGCGTCGCCGACGAGGAGCGTCGTCGCAAGGAGCGCGCCGGCGCCGAGAAGAAGGCCGCCACGTTGAAGGACCAGGCCGCTCGGTTCGGGGCGAAGGCCTCGAAGGCCGCCGCGGCGCACCAGATGGTCGCGCGTGCCGACAAGCTGCTCGCGGGCCTCGAGGACGAACGCGTCGCCGACCGGGTCGCCAAGATCCGCTTCCCCACGCCGGCCCCCTGCGGCCGCACGCCACTAATGGCCGAGGGGCTGTCGAAGTCCTACGGATCGCTCGAGATTTTCGCGGGAGTCGACCTGGCGATCGACCGCGGTTCGCGCGTTGTCATCCTCGGGTTCAACGGTGCCGGCAAGACGACGCTGCTCCGGATCCTCGCGGGTGCCGACCTGCCCGATACCGGTGAGATCCAGCCCGGCCACGGTCTGCGCATCGGGTACTACGCGCAGGAGCACGAGAACATCGACATCAACCGCACCGTGATCGAGAACATGGTGTCGGCGTCGACCGACCTCAACGAGACCGAGGCCCGTCGCGTGCTCGGTTCGTTCCTGTTCACCGGGGACGACGGCTACAAGAAGGCCGGGGTCCTGTCCGGCGGTGAGAAGACGCGTCTGTCGCTCGCGATGATCGTCGTCTCGGGCGCGAACGTGCTGCTGCTCGACGAACCGACGAACAACCTGGACCCGGCGTCGCGCGAGGAGATCCTCAACGCCCTCGCGGGGTTCGAGGGCGCCGTCGTCCTGGTGTCGCACGACGCCGGTGCCGTCGAGGCGCTCAACCCCGAGCGCGTGCTGCTCCTGCCGGACGGCACCGAGGACCACTGGAACAAGGACTACGCGGAGCTCATCGAGCTCGCCTAGCGGGCGGTCACGACACCCCGCTCAGGTTCGCCGAGTGGTCACCATGTGTCGTCGCCGTCGCCGGCGAGCGACGGTTCGTGACCGCTCGGCGGCACGCGTGCGAGCGCGTCGTGACCAGCGGCCGGGCGGCGTGCGGTGGTCGACGTGACCGTAGGACGGACGGGAGGCCCGTGGCGACGCCGCCACGGGCCTCCCGTCCGCTGTCCCGTCGGTCAAGGCAACCCGCTCACGTCCGCCGAGTGGTCACCAAGTGTCGTCACCGGCGTCGACGGGCGACGGTTCGTGACCGCTCGGCGGCGCGCCCGCGGCGAGCGGCCCGGCGCAGTGCGTCAGCGGCGGGACGCGATCAGGTCGTCCTCGATCTCGGCGTCGGTCTTCGGCTTGGCGTCCTTGCGGCGCTGCCGCTCCTGGGCGCGCTCGCGTTCCTCCGGGTCGTCCTGGTTGAGGTTCCGGTACTCCTGCACCATGACGTACGCCAGGAACCCGAAGCCGCCGGCCGCGAACAGGAACCACTGGATGAAGTAGCTCAGGTGCAGGCCGGTGTCGGCGGTGGGACGCTCCCAGCCGAGCGGGCGTGCCTCGGTCGGGGCGGGGGACTCGGAGGCGAGCTCGCCGTACGCACCCGTCCAGATGGGGGTGTCGACCTTCTTCGCGACGTCGGCCAGCGTCACCGACTGCACCTGGTCCGTGTGCGCGGGGTCGGTACGGCCGGGGATCCGGGGCTCGCTCTGCTGCAGCCGGACGATCGCCGTGACCTCGCCCGACGGGGGAGCGGGCACGTGGTCGGGGGCGTCCTGCGCGTTGCCGGTGGGGACCCAGCCGCGGTCGACGATGAACGCGCGGCCGTCGTCGGTGACCAGGGGGGTGAGGACCTCGAAGCCGGGCTGGCCGTTGTGCACGCGGTTGCGGACGAGCAGCTGCGCGTCGATGTCGTAGCGGCCGGTCACGGAGACGCGGAGCCACTCCTGCTCGTCCTGCCAGCTCGACGCCGTCGGCAGCGCCTGGTCGAGGGGGACCGGGGTGTGGTCGTAGTTCTGGGCGACCTGCTCGTTCTGGCGCACCGCTTCGTTGCGGCGGTCCCACTGCCACATGCCGAACAGCGCGCACACGATCGCGAAGGCGACGGCGATCGCGAAGTACCCGAGCCAGCGGCGACTGCGGACGAAGTGCCAGCCGACGAAGGGCTCGTCCGGGTCCTGAGTGGGGCGTTCGTCGTCCAGCACGGAGCGACGGGCGTGGTCGGCGGCGCGTTGCAGCTTGGCAGCGTGCTTCCGGCCGTACCGGGAGTGCGGGTCGAAGTCGTCGGTCATCGACCGGTGCCGGTGGAGCGCACCCCGACGTCGTTCTTCGGCGACGAGGCGGGGTCGCGTTCGTCATCGAGCCGGTCGACGTCCTCGTGCATGCCGGTGACGCGCACCGGGAAGGTGCGGGACCGCAGGTAGTCGGCGAGGAAGTCGCGGTGCTCCTCGCACGCGGCCCAGATCTTCACGCGGTCGGCGGAGTGGATCCGGGGGTTGCGCCAGTTCACCCGCCACGCTGCCGTGTTGGAGCAGCCGGCTCGGGAGCAGACCGGGGTCGAGCCCGGTTCGGTGTGCAGGTCGAAGGTCGCGCCCATCAGCGGGGTCCCCACATCTTCGAGCGGTCGCCGTTGCGCTGCCACTCGTCCTGCGCGTGCTGAGCCTGCTGCCGGAGGCGGTCCTGCTCGTCGCGGTAGGCCTGGGCCCGGTCCTCTTCCTGCTGCTCGCGGAGGCCGGGGTCGACGGCGTCGTAGAGCTGCATCGCACCGGCGGGCGAGATCATGTCGCTCTCGGTCCGGCTGCCGGCGTTCGCGACGATCACGGCGACCCAGGGGATCACGGCGGCGAGGACGATCGGCACGACGGCGATCCAGGAGTGCCAGATGGAGTAGACGAGCACGGCCACGACGAAGAGGACGACGCGGATGGCCATCTGCCACACGTAGCGGGACAGGCGGTGCGCCCGGTCCAGCTCCGGCGAATCCGGGAGCGTGGTGATGCTGGTGTGCGTGCTCTTCATACAGATGGTCTCCGTCTACCCGTGGTCCAGCCTAAGCCTCCGGGGCCGATCGTGGGTGCGCCGCGCGCGAACGGGCTGCGGTGCTGGCTCCGCTACGCTCGTCCGGGCGTGTCCGCCGACCCGTCGGCACGACACGACCGCACACCACCACCGAACGGAGCGACCATGAGCACCCCCCGTACCGTCCTGATCACCGGCGGCAACCGCGGCATCGGCCACGCCCTCGCCGAGCGTTTCGTCGCCGCCGGGCACCGCGTCGCGGTCACGTCGCGCAGCGGACAGGGCGGACCCGAAGGGGCCCTCACCGTGCAGGCCGACATCACCGACACGGCCTCGGTGGACGCCGCCTTCACGCAGGTCGAAGCCGAACTCGGACCGATCGAGGTGCTCGTGGCCAACGCCGGCATCACGAACGACCAGCTGCTGCTCCGCATGTCCGAGGACGACTTCACGAGCGTCGTCGACACCAACCTGACCGGCACGTTCCGGGTCGTGAAGCGTGCCACCAAGGGCATGATGAAGGCGAAGTTCGGCCGCATCGTGCTCATGTCGAGCGTCGTCGGCGCCTACGGCCAGATCGGCCAGGTCAACTACGCGTCGTCGAAGGCCGCGCTGGTCGGCATGGCCCGGTCGATCACCCGTGAGCTCGGCTCGCGCGGCATCACCGCCAACGTCGTCGCGCCCGGGTTCATCCAGACCGACATGACGGCCGCGCTGTCCGACGAGCTGCAGGCCGAGTTCAAGAAGGCGATCCCGGCGGCCCGCTACGGCACGGTCGACGACGTCGCCGACGCCACGCTGTTCCTGGCGAGCGACGGGGCCGGCTACGTCTCCGGCGCGATCATCCCGGTCGACGGCGGCCTCGGCATGGGCCACTAGCCAGCGCCTGCGCGTCGTCTCGTGCTCAGCGACAGTTCACGGGTGCTCGCGCGCGTGACGTGTCGCTGAGCGCGGGGAACCGGACGGTCCGCTCAGCCGCGCAGGCCGAGCGTCGCGAGCACGGCGGACAGGTCGCGGTCCACGACGGCGACGTCTGCCTGCTCCCGCACGCGCGGCTTCGCGTCGAACGCCACCGACAGGGCGGCGACGCGCATCATCTCGAGGTCGTTCGCCCCGTCGCCGATCGCGACGGTGCGGACCGCGTCCACGCCGTCGGCCTCGGCCCACTCGCGCAGGGCGACGGCCTTGGCGTGCGCGTCCACGACGTCGCCGAGCACACGTCCGGTCAGCACGCCGTCGGACACCTCGAGTCGGTTCGCCCGGCAGTGGTCGAGACCGAGCTGCTCGGCGAACGGGTCGAGGACCTCGTGGAACCCGCCGGACACGACACCGACGGTCCCACCGGCGGCGTGCACGCCGCGGACGAGTTGGTCGGCACCCCGCGTCACGCGGACCGCCTGCTGTGCGCGTCGGAAGACGTCGGCCGGGAGGCCCGCAAGGGTCGCGACACGCTCCCGGAGGCTCTCGGCGAAGTCGATCTCCCCGCGCATGGCGCGCTCCGTGATCGCCGCGACCTGTGGCCGGGTCCCGGCGGTGTCGGCGAGGAGTTCGATCACCTCGTCCTCGAGGAGGGTGGAATCGGCATCGAGGACGACGAGGAAGCGGGGCACGGACCAACGGTACCGACAGACGGAGGCACGGCCCGCGTCCGTGACGCGAGCCGTGCCTCCTGTCCGTCCGTTCGTCGGTGCGGCCGACGCTACGCGTCGACGCGGACGCCCTTGCCGACCACGGTGATGCCCGACTCGGTCACGGTGAAGCCGCGGGCCTCGTCGGCCTCACGGTCGATGCCGACCTGCGCACCCGGCGCGATGACGACGTCCTTGTCCAGGATCGCCCGGTTCACGACCGAACCGGCGCCGATCGTCGCCCGCTCGAACACGATCGAGTCGAGGACCTTCGCGCCGGAGTCGATCCCGCACCACGGGCCGATCATGCTGCGTTCGACCTGTGCGCCCGACACCAGGCAGCCGAGCGACACGAGCGAGTCGACCGTCGAGCCGGTGTTGCCGTTGGCGTCCCGCACGAACTTCGCCGGCGGCAGGTTCGTCTGCTGGTTGAAGATCGGCCAGTCCTGGTTGTACAGGTTGAAGACCGGCACCGGGGCGATGAGGTCCATGTGCGCGTCGAAGAACGAGTCGATCGTCCCCACGTCGCGCCAGTAGTACTTGTCACGGTCGGTGGACCCGGGGACCTCGTTGCGCTGCAGGTCGTAGACCCCGGCGTCGCCGCGGTCCACGAAGTCGGGGACGATGTCGCCGCCCATGTCGTGCGCGGACGACTCGACCTGGCCGTCGCGGAGCACCGCGTCGACGAGGGCATCCGCGTTGAACACGTAGTTGCCCATCGAGGCGAGGACCTCGCCGGGGGAGTCGGCGAGCCCGACCGGGTTCTTCGGCTTCTCGAGGAAGGCGTCGATCTTCGTCGGGTCGTCGGCGTCCACCTGGATGACGCCGAACTGGTCGGCGAGCTCGATGGGCTGACGGATCGCCGCGACGGTGGCGCTGCGACCCGAGGCGATGTGCGCCTCGACCATCTGGTGGAAGTCCATCCGGTACACGTGGTCGGCGCCGACCACGACGACGATGTCGGGACGCTCGTCGCGGAGCAGGTTGAGCGACTGCAGGATCGCGTCGGCCGAACCGGCGAACCAGCGCTTGCCGAGTCGCTGCTGCGCAGGGACCGACGCCACGTAGGACCCGAGCAGGCCCTCCATGCGCCAGGTCTCGGCGACGTGCCGGTCGAGACTGTGCGACTTGTACTGGGTGAGGACGACGATCTTCTGCAGACCGGAGTTCACCAGGTTCGACAGCGCGAAGTCGATGAGACGGAAGTTCCCGCCGAACGGGACTGCGGGCTTCGCCCGGTCGGCCGTGAGTGGCATGAGCCGTTTCCCCTCGCCGCCAGCGAGCACGATGCCGAAGACCTTCTTTGGTGCCATGCCGCTCACAGTAGGCGTCAGCACTGGGAACCGGTTACCTTGAACCCGTGCGAGTCGATCTACTGACCAGGGAGTATCCGCCGGAGGTCTACGGCGGAGCGGGTGTCCACGTGGCCGAACTGACTGCTGCGTTGCGGTCGGGGACCGACACCGACGTCCGGGTCCGGGCCTTCGGGGCCTTCCGCGACGAAGCCGACGTCTGGGGGTACCGCACGCCGGCCGGCCTCGAGCAGGCGAACGGCGCGCTGCAGGCGCTCGGCACCGACGTGGCCATCGCCGCCGACGTCGAGGGTGCCGACCTCGTGCACTCGCACACCTGGTACGCGAACTCGGCGGGCCGGATCGCGCAGTTGACCTACGGGATCCCCCACGTCGTCACGGCGCACAGCCTCGAGCCGCTCCGCCCGTGGAAGGCCGAGCAGCTCGGCGGCGGCTACCGCCTGTCGAGCTGGATGGAACGCGAGGCGTTCGAGAACGCCGACGGCGTCATCGCGGTGTCGAAGGCCATGCGCGCCGACATCCTGCGCTCGTACCCGTCGATCGACCCGTCGAAGGTGCACGTCGTCTACAACGGCATCGACATCGAGGCCTGGAAGCCGCAGGTCGACGAGGACGCCGTCCGCGCCCTCGGCATCGACCCGTCGCGCCCCAGCGTCGTCTTCGTCGGTCGCATCACCCGGCAGAAGGGCCTGCCCTACCTGCTCCGTGCCGTGGCGTCGCTCCCCGAGGACGTCCAGATCGTGCTGTGCGCCGGTGCCCCGGACACCCCGGAGATCCTCGCCGAGGTCACCGGGCTGGTCGAGGGCCTGCGCGAGCAGCGCGAGGGCGTCGTGTGGATCGACCGGATGCTCGCGCACGAGGAGATCGTGAACGTGCTGTCCTCGGGCACCGTGTTCGTGTGCCCGTCGATCTACGAACCACTCGGCATCGTGAACCTCGAGGCCATGGCGTGCGGCATCCCCGTCGTCGGTACCCGGACCGGGGGCATCCCCGAGGTCGTCGCGGACGGCTTCACCGGTCGCATCGTGCCGATCGACCAGGCGCAGGACGGCACGGGCACCCCGACCGACCCCGACAAGTACGTGGCGGACCTGGCCGCGACCCTCAACGAGGTGCTCGCCGACGAGGGTCTCGCGAAGCTCATGGGCCGCGCCGGACGCCTGCGCGTCGAGTCCGATTTCACCTGGGACGCGATCGCCACGAGGACACGGCAGGTCTACGACGAGGTGCTCGGCCGGACCCCGTAGGCTGGTCGCATGCCCTCGGTCGTGCGCTTGTCAGACGTCTCCGTGGTCCGCAACGGGGCCACCATCCTCGACTCGATCTCGTGGGGGGTGCAGGACGACGAACGCTGGGTCGTGCTCGGCGCGAACGGCGCCGGCAAGACCACGCTGCTGCAGGTCGCCGGTGCCCAGACGTTCCCGACCTCGGGTGACGTCGAGGTGCTCGGCACCGAGCTGGGCGGCGCCGACCTGTTCGAGCTCCGCCCGCGCATCGGCTTCGCGTCGACCGCCCTGGCCCGTCGCATCCCGGTGACCGAGAAGGTCATCGACGTCGTGCTGACGGCCGCGTACTCGGTCACGGGTCGCTGGAACGAGGAATACGAGGAGCTCGACGTCCGCCGTGCCCAGCGCGTGCTCGAGGAGTGGGGCCTGGGGTCGTTCACCGACCGCACCTTCGGCGAGCTGAGCGACGGCGAGCAGAAGCGCGTCCAGATCGCCCGTGCGGTCATGACCGACCCGGAGATCCTGTTCCTGGACGAACCGGCCGCCTCGCTCGACCTCGGCGCCCGTGAGAGCCTCGTCCGCACCCTCGGCGGCTACGCCCAGAGTGCCGACTCGCCGGCCATCGTGATCGTCACCCACCACGTCGAGGAGATCCCCGCCGGGTTCACCCACGCGCTGGTGCTCGCCGACGGCCACGTGCAGGCCGCCGGGCCCATCGACGAGGTCCTGACCGACCAGACCCTGACCGAGGCGTTCGGCATCGCGCTGTCCGTCACGAAGGACGCCGGCCGGTACACGGCGCGCGCGTCCTAGCGCTGCGATCGCGCCGTCCGTCTGGTAACGTTGACGGCTGGCGCAAGCCGATGACTTCCCGCGCATCTCGCGCAATCCCACCACCGCTACCGCTATCGAGGAAACTCCATGAAGACCGACACCCACCCCGAGTACCGCGCCATCGTCTTCCGTGACCTGGCCTCCGGTGAGACCTTCCTGACGCGTTCGACCGCGAACAGCGACAAGACGATCGAGCTCGACGGTGCCACCTACCCGGTGATCGACGTCGAGATCTCGTCCGCTTCGCACCCGTTCTACACGGGCAAGCAGCGCATCCTCGACTCGGCCGGTCGCGTCGAGAAGTTCAACCAGCGCTTCAAGGGCTTCTCCAAGTAAGCAGCCCCACAGCACGTCGGAACGGGCGGTCCTCCTTCGGGAGGACCGCCCGTTCTGCGTCGTGCGGCCGGTGCGCGGGTCAGGCGCCGTTGCGGTGCGGCCAGCGACCGTCGGCGGTGAAGGACGGGTCGCGCTTCTTGCGCATGTACTCCTGGAACGAGGTCGCCTGCTCGGCGCACCACCCGACCTGCTTGCGGTGGAGCTCTTCTGCCGAGATGCCGAGCTCGTCCTGGTACTTGCCGGCGATGGCCTGGGCGACGCGACCGGCCGCGATGGCGTCGGCACCGGCGTCGTGCGCGTCGTCGAGGGTGACGCCGTACAGCTCGGACGCCGCCTCGAGCGTGCGCTTGCCCTTGCGGAAGGTGTCGAGTGCCTTGTCGATCACGAGCGGGTCGACGACGTTGCCGATGACGGGGGAGGCGAACCCGTGCCGCTTTGCCTCGCGGTCGAGGACCGTCAGGTCGTACGGGGCGTTGTAGATCACCAGCGGGATGCCGCGGGCGAACACCGCCTCGATCGCGGCGATGATCTCGGCGACGACCTCGGCCGCGGGACGCCCTTCGGCCTGGGCGCGCTCGGTGGTGTAGCCGTGCACGGCCGCGGCGCCCTCGGGGATCGCGATGCCCGGGTCGGCGATCCACGCACCCTCGGCGATGGAGGCACCCGTCATGTCGATGAGGCCGACGTGCGCCGTGACGATCCGCGCCGTCTCGACGTCGACACCGGTGGTCTCGAGGTCGAAGACGCCGAGGGCGTGCCACCAGGGGCGTCCGGAGAGGTCCTGCGCCGGGGCGGGCGTGTCGAGCTGTGCTGTCGGATCCAGCTGTGCTGTGGGGAACGTCACGCGGTCAGGCTAACGGGACGCACCGACACGACCGGTGCTACCCGACCGGCGCGCCGACGTGCAGCCAGTAGAACGACTGCGTCCCGAGGGTCAGCGTGACGGTGCCGTCCTCGTCGAACGCGGGGAACGAACCGCCGCCGAACAGGTCGTAGAGCGGCCGACCGGCGAACTCCGGCGCCGACACCGTGACCGACGTCGGGTTCGTGGCGAACGAGAACACGCACAGCACGTCCTCCGCCGACGGCCCGAACTGCTGGCCGGAGCCCTCCCACGAGCGCACGAACGCGAGCACCGACTCGTTCGAGGTCTCCTGCACGTGCAGGGTCCCGAGCCCGAACACCGGGTGGGCCTTCCGCACGTGGATGACGTTGCGCACCCAGTGCAGCAGGGAGCGGGACTGGGCGAGCTGGGCCTCGACGTTGACCTGCGCGTAGTTGTACACGAGCGACTGGACCACGGGCAGGTAGAGCTTGCCCGGGTCTGCCGTGGAGAACCCGGCGTTGCGGTCGGGGGTCCACTGCATCGGCGTGCGGGACGAATCGCGGTCGGGGAGCCAGATGTTGTCGCCCATCCCGATCTCGTCGCCGTAGTACAGGAACGGCGAGCCCGGCAGCGAGAACAGCAGCGCGTGGATGAGTTCGAGTTCGGCACGCGAGTTGTCGAGCAGGGGAGCGAGCCGGCGCCGGATGCCGATGTTCGAGCGCATCCGGGGGTCGTAGCCGTACCAGCCGTACATGGCCTGCCGGTACTCCTCGCTGACCATCTCGAGCGTGAGCTCGTCGTGGTTGCGGAGGAACACGCCCCAGGCTGCAGCGGACGGCACGTCGAGCGTCTCCGACAGGATTGCGGACAGCTCCTTGGCGTGCTGGGCACGGAGCGAGTAGAAGATGCGGGGCATCACCGGGAAGTCGAACGCCATGTGGCACTCGGGCTCCTCGTCGGTGCCGAAGAAGGCGGCGGTCTCGCGCGGCCACTGGTTCGCCTCGGCGAGCAGGACACGACCGGGGTACTCGTCGTCCACCATCGCGCGCATCTTCTTGATGAACTCGTGGGTCTCCGGCTCGCCCTCGCCGTTGCCCTCTTCGGACTCGAACAGGTACGGGATCGCGTCGAGCCGCAGACCGTCGACACCGAGGTCGAGCCAGTGCCGCACGACGTCGTACACGGCCTCGACCACCGCGGGGTTCTCGAAGTTCAGGTCGGGCTGGTGCGAGAAGAACCGGTGGAAGAAGAACTGCCGGCGGACCGGGTCGAACGTCCAGTTCGACTCCTCGGTGTCGACGAAGATGACCCGGATGTTCGGGTACTCCTCGTCGGTGTCCCGCCAGACGTAGAAGTCACCGAAGGGGCCG
The DNA here is from genome assembly GCF_003814955.1 of Curtobacterium sp. PhB137. Classification (NCBI taxonomy): domain Bacteria; kingdom Bacillati; phylum Actinomycetota; class Actinomycetes; order Micrococcales; family Microbacteriaceae; genus Curtobacterium; species Curtobacterium sp. PhB137. Next base: position 389,405 of record NZ_RKQO01000005.1, read on the forward strand.
TCGGGGTCCTCGCGCGACTGCTGGAACCACTCGTGCTGGTCGCTGGTGTGGTTGATCACCATGTCGATGACGATGCGCATGTTGCGCTCGTGCGACTTCGTGACGAGCTCGCGGAAGTCGTCGAGCGTGCCGAACTCCGGCAGGATCGCCTTGTAGTCGGCGATGTCGTACCCGCCGTCGCGCATCGGCGACTGGAAGAACGGCGGCAGCCACAGGGCGTCGACGCCGAGCCACTGCAGGTAGTCCAGCTTGCCGATCACGCCCTGCAGGTCACCGATCCCGTCGCCGTTCGAATCGACGAACGAGCGGATCATGCACTCGTAGAAGACCGAGCGCTTGTACCACTGCGGGTCGAGCGTCAGGCCGGGCAGCTGGATCGGGGCTGTGAAGGTCACCGTGCTCCTCGTCGTCATCGACGGACCCGTCGACGGCCCGCCCCGGACACGATAGGCGCGCGATGCTGCGGGTGTCCGGGGTTTCGTGCGGTTGTCTTCGTAGACTGGCGCCGATGCAACCGCCCGTGCTCTCCCCGTACCAGTCGCTCATGGCCGCCACCCCGGTGGTCCACCGGTCCGTGCAGGTCGACGGCCGCACCACGCACTACTGGGAGTACGGGCCGTCCGACGCGACGCAGACCGTCCTGGCGGTGCACGGCTTCCGCGGCGACCACCACGGCCTCGAGACGATCGCCGCGCACCTGCAGGACGTCCGCGTGATCGTGCCCGACCTGCCCGGCTTCGGCGTGTCCGACCCGTTGCCGGTGTCGGACATCGAGTCGTACGTCGGCTGGCTGCGCGCGTTCCACGAGGCGCTCGGGCTCGGCCGCGACGCCGTCGTCCTCGGCCACTCGTTCGGGTCGATCGTGGTGTCCGCCACCGTGGCCGCCGGGCTCGACACCCGACTGCTCGTCCTCGTGAACCCGATCGCCGCGCCGGCGCTGCAGGGGCCCCGTGCGGTGGGCACCGGGATCGCGATCGGCTACTACAAGGCCGGCGCGGTGCTGCCGAAGCCGATCGGGCTCGGGATCCTGCGGAACGCCGCCATCGTGCGGGTGATGAGCATCGCGATGCTCAAGTCGCACGACCGGGGGATGCGCCGCTGGGTGCACGACCAGCACGACCGGTACTTCTCGGCCTTCGCGAACCGCACGAGCGTGCTCGAGGCGTTCCGGACCTCGGTCACCCACGACGTGTCCGAGTACGCGGACCGCATCGACGTGCCGGTGCTGATGATCGCCGCCGAGCACGACGACATCACGGCCGTCCCCGAGCAGCGCGCCCTGGCCGCCCGCCTGCGCGATGCCGAACTCGTGGTCATCCCCGGGGTCGGGCACCTGGTGCACTACGAGACACCGGCACCGGCCGCGGCGGCGGTGCTGCGCCGGATGGCGGACACGGCCACGCGCCCTGGACGGGGCCGCGGCACCAAGGCGGGCCGATCGTCGGGCGCGGGACGGGCCTCCCGGACGACCGCGACGAAGGCCAGCGCGACCGAGGAGACCGACGCGTGACGCGCCTGCGGATCGGCATCGACTGCCGGTACGTGCGGATCGGTCGGCACGACGGCATCAGCCGCTTCACCGCCGGAGTGGCCTGGAACCTGCCCGACCGGCACGACGTCGTGCTGCTCGTCCACGACGAGCGCCAGCTCGAGTCGCTGCCGCGCGACCTGCCGTGGGAGCTGCTGCCGGCGCCCACCGACGCGGGGGAACCGCTCGTCGCCCGGCGGGTGAACCGGCTCGGCCTCGACGCGGTGTTCTCGCCGATGCAGACGATGGGCTCGCGGGGGCGCGACTACGCACTCGTGCTCACCCTGCACGACCTGATCTACTACCGGAACCGGACGCCTCCGCGCGAGTTCTCGTGGCCGCTCCGGCTCGGGTGGCGCGCGTTCCACCTGTCGTGGGTGCCGCAGCGCGTCCTGCTGAACGGCGCCGACGGGGTGGTCACGGTGTCCGAGACCACCGCGGGGCTCATCGCCGAGCACCGGCTGACGAAGCGTCCGGTGACGGTGGCGTACAACGCTGCCGACCCGGCGACTCCGCGTGCGGCGGGTGCGCCGCGGGAGCGTTCGCTCGTCTACATGGGCTCGTTCATGCCGTACAAGAACGTCGAGACGCTGGCGGCCGCGCTGCCGCTCCTCGGAGCGGACTGGACCCTGCACTGCATGTCGCGGGTGTCCGACGCCGACCGCGCACGGATCGAGGGGCTCGCGCCGGCCGGCTCGATCGTGTTCCACGACGGTGCGACCGACGAGGAGTACCTGTCGGTGCTCCGATCCGCCACGGCCCTGGCGACGGCGTCGTACGACGAGGGCTTCGGCATCCCGCTGGTCGAGGCGATGGGCGTCGGGACCCCGGTCGTGGTGAGCGACATCCCGATCTTCCGCGAGATCGGGGGCGATGCGGCCGAGTACTTCGACCCGGCGTCGCCGTCGGCGGTGGCGGCTGCGGTGCGGCGGGTCGAGGAGCGGTGGGACGAGGCCTCGGCGCAGTCGGTCGAGCGGGCCGCGCGGTTCCGGTGGCAGGACTCGGCGGAGCAGGTCGTGCGGGCGGTCGAGCGGGCCGTGGCCGACCGGCGCGCGCGGTAGCGGGGCGCGGGGGCGGGGCGCGGGGGCGGAGCGCGCGCACGCGGTTTGCGACAGACCACGCGTCGATCGACTCGTGGATTGACGCAGAACGCGCACGGGTCGTGCTACTTCGCCGCGACCACCTCGACGCTCGCCCCGGGGAACACTTTGTGCGTCTCCTCGGTCACCCGCGCCACGATCGGCGGGACGGCGGCCCCTCGCCCCGGGGTCTCGACGACGATCGACTGCTCGGCGGCGCGGTCCGACGGCGTGCCACCGCGTTCCCACGAGCAGCGGACGGCCGTGACCCCGCCGATGTGGTCGAGCGTGTCCGCCAGCACCAGGCGCTTCGCGGTCACCGTGCGCGAGTCGGAAACGCCCACCTCGAGGGTGCCGAGGTCGGCGATCGCGACGACCCGGACGCCGTTGCCGCCGGCCGAGTCGGTCGCGCGGCTCAGCGTCTCGACCAGGTCGGTGCGCGCGGCAGGGTCGAGCGACGGGTCGGCCGTGATCGTCGCGGTGGCGTCGTAGCTCGCGAAGCCGGTCTTCTCGGCCGGGTGGTGGCGGACCTCGGTGACGCCCGGCACGTCGGCGAGCCGGTCGTCGAGGCGGTCGAGTGCCAGGTCCGGCCGGGGGAACACGCCGCCGATGCCGGTCTGCACGCTGCCGATGATGGTACCGAGCACGAGGGCGATCACCCCGGCGACCACGACGGTGCTGCCGCCGATGACGAGCCAGGTGCGTGCCCGTTGCCCCATCGTGCGGGTCTGCACGCTGGCGGTCTCGGGGCCGAAGGCACGGTCGAGGTCGTCGTCCTGCTGGTCAGTGGCTTGCCAGCCACCCGGGTCGGTTCCGTCGGTCACCATGTCGCCCCCTGGTTCGGGTGCGTCGGAGCCTAGTCGCAGGACGGCCGCGCCGCCCGCTCAGCCCCGGCGTTCCAGCGGGTTCTGGTAGTCGAACGCGTACCGCCCGGGCCCGTCCGAGACGTCGTCGATCGGGTCGTCGAACCGGACGAGCTCCGCGTGGAAGCGTTCGGGGTCCCAGCGGAACGAGTGGATCGAGCCGTTGCGGATCGGGGTGGCGTGCCGGTCGGCGGTGCCGGGCGCCGCCTCGTTCACCACGCTCCGGATCACCGCGCCGTGGGTGGCGACGACCACGACCCCGCCGTCGAAGCGCACCGCGATCTCACCGAGCGTCTCGGTGATGCGGGCGAGCAGCGCGGACCGGGACTCGCGGCCCGGGATGTCGTCGTGCGGGTACTCCGCCGTGACCTCGGTGTCGGTGAGCCCCTCGGCTTCGCCGTAGGCGCGTTCGGCCAGCCCGGCGTACGTCACGGGTGCCGCGAGGCCGAGCCGGTCGGCGATGATCGTCCCGGTCTCTGCGGCACGGGACAGCGGCGAGGCGACGACGGCGTCGAACTGCCGGCGGGTGAGGAGTTCGGCGGCCTCGGCGGCCTGTCGCCGTCCGGTGTCGTTGAGCGGGATGTCGGTGGAACCCTGGATGCGGCGCTGCGCGTTCCAGTCGGTCTCACCGTGCCGGACCAGGTACAGGAGCGTCGTCACCCGTCGATCATCCCAGACGCCGCGGGACCGAGCCGCTCGGCCAGGTGTACCAGCGTCTCGGTCGTCCCGCCGTCGAGCTTCACGGCGGCACGGCGGTCGCTGCGGGTCGCACCGCGGTTCACGATGACCACCGGGTTCTTGCGGCGGGCAGCGTGGTCGACGAGCCGCACGCCGGAGTTCACCGTCAGCGACGACCCCACCACGAGCAGCGCCTCGGCGTCGGCGACGATCGACACCGCCTCGTGGAACTTCTCGGTGGGCACGAACTCGCCGAAGAAGACGACGTCGGGCTTGAGCATCCCGCCGCACACCGAGCAGTCCGGCACCACGAAGCGCTCGACGTCGGTGATCTCGACGTCGCCGTCGGGCTGCAGCTGCACCGAGCCGGGCTCGTCGATCCACGGGTTGGCGCGGTCGATGGTCGTGGCGAGGTCGGCGCGGGAGAACACCTGCCCGCACGTCAGGCAGAGGGCGCGGTCCATCGACCCGTGGATCTCGACCACGCGGCGGGACCCGGCGCGCAGGTGCAGGCCGTCGACGTTCTGCGTGATGACGCCCGTGACGACACCGGCGTCCTCGAGGGCGGCGAGCGCCCGGTGCCCCTCGTTCGGTCGGGCGGCGGCGAAGCTCCGCCAGCCGAGGTGCGAGCCGGCCCAGTACCGCTGCCGTTTGGCGGCGTCGGCGCGGAACTCCTGGAAGGTCATCGGCTTGCGCACGACCCGCCCGGCGCCGCGGTAGTCGGGGATGCCGGAGTCGGTGCTCAGGCCGGCTCCGGAGAGCACGGCGACGCGCTTGCCGGCGAGCACCTCGAGCACGCGGTCGAGGTCCGCCGCGGTCGGCAGACCGGTCGGCTGACCGGTCGTCGCCCCGGTGGGCGGTCCGGTCGTCGACGCAGCATCATCCAGCACCCTGTTCACGGTACCCTCAACAGCCGACCGTCCCGGTCGCTTCCCCCTTCGGCGAGACGCGGCGAGACACCGGCCGGTACGCCAGCCGCGACACCGGCCAGCACGCCAGCCGCGACACCGACCGGCGCCCACGAACGACCCCGAAACGAGCCCCGTGCACCCCGTCCGCATCGACTCCCTCGACGACCCCCGCCTCGACGACTTCGCTCGTCTGACCGACGTGGCGCTCCGCCGGGTGAGCGAACCGGAGGGCGGCCTGTACATCGCCGAGTCGAACACGGTCATCGAGCGCGCGGTCCGTGCCGGGCACACCCCGCGGAGCATCCTGGTGCAGGAGAAGTGGCTCGACAGCGTGCTGCCCCTGGTCGCGGAGCACGACGGCCCGGTCTTCGTGGGCCCGGACGCCCTGCTCGAGGAGCTCACCGGCTTCCGCATGCACCGTGGCGCGATCGCCGCCGTGCAGCGCCCCGAGCTGCCGACCGTCGCCGAGGTGGTCCGTGACGCGAAGCTCGTCGTCGTGCTCGAGGACATCGTCGACCACACCAACGTCGGCGCCGTCTTCCGTAGCGTCGCCGGTCTCGGCGCCGACGCCGTGCTGGTCAGCCCGCGCTGCGCGGACCCGCTGTACCGCCGGAGCGTCCGGGTGAGCATGGGCACGGTCCTGCAGGTCCCGTGGACCCGGATCGGTGACTGGCCGGCAGCGGGCGAGGAGCTCCGTGCGCAGGGCTTCCACCTCGCCGCGATGGCGCTGACCGACGAGTCGGTCGACCTCGCCGAGTTCGTCCGCGACGTCCCCGGCAAGGTCGCGCTCGTGATGGGCACCGAGGGGCAGGGACTGACGCCCGCCGCGATCGCGTCGGCCGACACCACGGTGCGGATCCCGATGGCGCACGGCGTCGACTCGCTCAACATCGCTGCGGCGAGCGCCGTCGGTCTGTGGGCGGTCACGCACGCCCAGCGGCTCGCTTCCTAGCCACGCCACGGGCGGACCGGGAGGCCCGACTCGCCTCAGTGCTGCAGCATCCGTCCGGCGCGGATCACCAGGGCACGGTCGGTGCCCGGTTCCCCGACCAGGCACACGCCGACGGGTGCGCCGTCGACGGTGAGGGCGGGAGCGCTGACCGCCGGCAGGCCGCCGACGCTCGCGAGGCTCGTCATCGCCGTCGTCGCGGTCCGGGTGCGTTCGAGTGCCGCCGTGTCGGCGGCGATGAGCGGTGCCGGCCCGGGGACCGTCGGGAACAGCAGGGTCCGGCCGGCGAGGGCCGTGCGGATCGTCGCCCGGACGCCGTCGAGTCGCGCGACGGCGTCGGCGGTGGCTGCGGGGTCGTTCGCCCGGGCGGCGGCGAACCGGTCGCCGACGACGGCGCTCAGGCCGCCGGGGTGGGCGTCGATCCAGGCACCGTGGGCGGCGACGGCCTCGGCGGCCTGCACGAGGCGCAGCAGTTCACGCAGGTCGTCGAGGGGCGGGATCCCGAGGTCGGCGAGCCGCACGGTGCCGATCGGGTGGCCGTGCCCTGCGACGAACGCGGCGAAGGCCTCGGCGACGGCCGGCTCGACGAGGTCCAGGAGCTCGGCGGGGACGAAGAGCTCCGGCTCCGCAGGAGCGACCGGATCCGACGGCACCGTGGCGTCGAGCGCCGCGAGCAGGACGTCGGCGCTCCGGGTGAGCCACCCCACCGTGTCGAACGACGGCGCGAGGGGGAGCAGCCCTTCGCGGGAGACCGCGCCGTGGGTCGTCCGGAGGCCCCAGAGTCCCTGGTACGAGGCGGGGACCCGCACCGATCCCGCGGTGTCCGTGCCGATCCCGATCTCGGCCGTGCCGAGACGGACAGCCGATGCGGATCCGCTGGACGAGCCTCCTGGCAGTCGGGTCGGAACCGCCCCGTTGGGCGGGGTGCCGTGGTGTTCGTTGCGTCCCGTCAGGTTGTAGGCGAACTCGTCGGTGCGCGCGATGCCGCGGATCGCGGCGCCGGCGTCGAGGAGCGCCGCGACGGCCGCTGCCGGCGTCGTCTGGACGGGGGACTCGCGCAGGTAGGTCGGGTTGCCGGCGCCGACGGGCTGGCCGGGGACGGCGTACAGGTCCTTCACCGCGACGGTGAGCCCGTCGAGCGGTCCGGACGCCGTGGGGGCGACGAGCGGGTCGCCGACGGCGCGCCAGACGGTGGTGTCGAAGGCCTTCGGGCGGCCGGTGACGTGGGCTGCCTCGATGCGCCAGCGCGGACCGGCGTCGCCGTGGTCGCTGTTGCTGTTGCTGTCGCGTCGCCACAGCTGCGTCTGGAGGCCCTGCCCGCCCGCCGCGAACGCGGACACCGACACGACGAGGGCGAGTCCCTCGGCCAGGGGGCGGACCTCGACGCGCGTGAGCGACCGGGCCTGGACCCCACCCCGTGCCCCGCGGAACGCGCTGATCGCGTCGTGCCCGACGAGCAGGCCGCGGTCGTCACCGCGCATCGTGCCGGGGGCGTCGACGAATGCGGCGTCGAGCGCATCGAGGTCGTTCGCGGCGAGGGCGGCCTCGTACGCGTCGAGCGCCTCGAGCAAGCCCTCCGGTGCCGCGGTGCTCGTCTCGTGCGTGCTCGTCTCGTGCGGGCTCATCGTGCGGGCTCCTCGAAGTCGGCCTTGCGGATGCGGGCGTGCGCGCCGGTGACCAGGTCGACCACCTGCGAGATGTTGAAGTCCGTCGCCGCCGACAGGTAGGCGTACGCCAGGTGCGGCTCCATGCCCCAGCGGGCACCGAGGATCGCGACCGCGTGCCGGACACAGGCGCGGACGGCCTCGTCGAGGTCCGGGTCCATGCCCGTCGGCACGAGGAACTCGTGGGTCTCGACGAGCGGCCAGACCAGGTCGCCGAACTGCTGCGCTGCCTCGGCGGCGGGTGTCACGTCGAACCGGACGGTCGCGCGGAGCGACGCCTCCATCGCGGTGAGTGCGACCTCGCCGTCCCCCTGCGCGAAGTGCGGGTCACCGACGTACGCGAGCGCCCCGGGGACCAGGACCGGCAGGTGCAGCTGCGCGCCGACCTGCAGCAGGTTCACGTCGACGTTGCCGCCGTGCCGGCCCGGCGGCACCGAGTGCAGCCGTTCGCCGGGGGTGGCGACGCCCATGATCCCGAGGAAGGGGGCGAGCGGGAAGTGCGCGAAGCGGTCGCGGGCGCCGGTCAGGGGGATGCGGCCCCGCTGACCCGCGGCCGTCTCGACCACGTCGGCGAAGACGCTCACCGTGGTGCCGTCGACCGGGTACTCGCCGTGCAGGGCGCCGCGGCCGTGCCGGTTCGACACGACGCCGTAGTGCACCCGTGGCAGCGTCTCGAGCACCGTCATGGTCAGGACGTCGCCCGGCTCGGCGCCCGCGATGGCGATCGGACCGGAGACGACGTGCGGGCCGTCGGTGGCAGGGTCCCGGTGGCAGCTCCTGGCGATCGCGACGGCGTCGTCCAGCACGTGCTCCCCGGCGACGCCGTGCGACGCGAAGTACGCGCGGGGGTCACTGCCCTGGTCGGGCAGGATCCCCTCGTGGCTGACGGTGTCGATCGTGACGTCCTCACCGGACGCGATCGTGATGACCGGGCGGTCGTCGGCGTTCGGCAGCCGACCCCACAGGAGCGTGTCCGGGTCGACGGGCAGGTAGTGGCCGGACCGGATCGGGCCGGCGCCGGGCTGCAGGGTCGGGATCGCGGGGGTGTGTGTGGTCATCATCGGTCGGCCTTCCGTTCGACGAGGTGGGCGACGTCGGCGAGGTGGGCGGTCATCGCGTCACGGGCGCCGTCCTCGTCGTGCCGTCGGATGCAGTCGAGGATCCGTTCGTGCCAGACGAACGACGAGCGGCGACCTTCGCTGGTGCTGTGCGACCGGGCACGGACGTCCTGCACCCACCCGCTGCTGAGCTCGCACAGGGACACCAGCAACGGGTTGCCGGAGGTGCGCGCGACCTGCACGTGGAAGGCGACGTCCTGTGCCAGCGACTCCTCGGGACTGAGTCCCGCGTGCGTGGCGGCGAGGATGCGTTCGAGGGCGAGCAGGTCCGCTTCGCCGGCACGGACGGCGGCGAGACCGGCGACCCGGGGTTCGACCACCGTGCGGAACTCGGCGACGTGCTCGGCCCGCCGTGCCAGGTCGTCGCCGTGCGCTGCGCCCGTCTGCTGTTCGAGCAGGGCGGTCGCCTCCTCGGAGCGCGGCAGCACGACGGTGCCACGGCCGGGTGTCCGGGAGACGAGTCTGCGGCGCTCGAGCTCCTGCATGGCCTCACGCACCGTGGTGCGGGACACGGCGAGGTCCTCGGCCAGGGCCCGTTCCGGCGGGAGCTTGTCGCCGGGTGCCAGGTCCTCGAGCACCAGGCGGGCCAGGTGCGCGGCGGTCGCGGCGCTCAGGGTGCGGCCTCTCTGCATGGACAGGAGCCTAGGGTCATTGGTCCGCTTGGTTCATTGGTACGACCAACTTTTACACGCTCGTCACACGTGGCGTCCGAGTCGGAAACACGGCGGGCGAAGGGTGGGTCACGTCCGATCCATCCGATCCGAGGAAGACCCCACCATGGACCTGATCCTGCGCACGGCCCGCCTGACCGACGGCCGCCTGGTCGACGTCCACGTCGCCGACGGCACGATCGTCCGGGTCGCCGAGGCGGGCACAGAGGTCGCCGAAGCGGGCACGGAGGTCGCCGAAGCGGGCACGGAGGTCGAGCCGACCGAGGCGGCGCGCGTCGTGGACTGTGCCGGTCGCGTCGTGATCCCCGGGCTCATCGAGTCCCACCTGCACGTCGACAAGGCACTGCTCGACCGCGAACGACCGAACCCCGACGGCACCCTCGCCGGCGCGATCGCGGTGACGGGGGAGCTCAAACGCGGCTTCACCCACGACTCCGTCCGCGACCGCGCCCGGACCCTGCTCGACCAGGCGATCGCCAACGGCACCACACTCGTCCGGGCGCACCCCGACGTCGACCCCGTCGTCGGACTGACCGGCGTCGAGGTGCTCCTCGCCCTGCGCGACGAGTACCGCGACGCCCTGGACCTGCAGATCGTCGCGTTCCCGCAGGAGGGGATCGCGAAGGCGCCGGGCACGCTCGCCCTGCTCCGCCAGGCGCTCGCCGCCGGGGCCGACGTGATCGGTGGCTGCACCTACAACGAGGCGACCCTGGCCGCCTGCCACGAGCACGTCGAGACCGTCCTCGACCTCGCCGAGGAGTTCGACGTGCCGGCCGACCTGCACGCCGACTTCGCCGACGACACGTCCGACCCGCGGTTCGCCCTCGCCGGACACATCGCCGACCGTGTCGCCGCTCGCGGGCTGCGGGACCGGGTCGCCCTCGGACACGTGACCTCGCTCGCCAGTCTGCCGCCGGTCTCGCGCAGCGCCGTGCTCGCGAAACTCGCCGCAGCGGGTGTCGCGGTGGTGCCGCTGCCCGCCACGGACCTGCACCTCGGCGGTCGCTCGGACGACCGAGACGTCCGCCGAGGGGTCGTCCCGGTGCGCGAGCTCTGGGACGCCGGCGTCACGAGCGCCTACTCGTCGAACAACGTCCGCAACGCGTTCACGCCGTTCGGCAACGCGGACCTGCTCGACATCGGGTTGCTGCTCGCGCAGGTGGGACACCTGTCCGGCCCGGCCGACCTCGGGCGCGTGCTCGAGATGGCCACGTCGTCCGCGGCCCGCGTCGTCGGGGTCTCGGACACCCACGGCATCCGGCCCGGAGCCGCCGCCGACCTCGTCGTCCTGTCGACGACCGACCCCGCGGGCGTCCTGCTCGACCGCCCCGACCGGAACCTCGTGGTCAAGCGCGGCCGCGTCGTCGCGGAGACCACCAGGACCACCCGACTCACCACCGGACCCACCACTCGATCGAAGGAGCTCACCCATGCGTGAACGGATCCCGCACGAGATCGTCGCCTCGGTCCTCGCCGGCACCACGGCGTTCATCGGCGGCAACGCGCTGCACCTGCCCACCTGGGCGATCTTCATCAGCTGGGCGGGGATGTTCCTGCTCGGGGCGAAGCCCACGCTCCGGAACGCCACCCGGCTCTGGGCGGCGATGCCGATCGGGTCGGCCTTCGGCCTCGTGATCGTGCTGCTCGACCAGCGGTTCGGCACGGTGCTCGGCGATGGGCAGGCCGCGCAGAACACCGTGCTCGCGCTGCTCATCCTGGTCGTCAACTGCGCGCTGATGTACACGGGTCGGACGCGGCTGTTCGGGCTCGTGCCCGGCATGTTCCTCGGGTTCGCGTCCTTCTTCGCCACGTGCTTCGGCGGCTTCGGGTTCGATCCGGGCAACGCGTGGGCGGCATGGGCGTCGGTCGTCGTGATGAACGCGCTCGGTCCGGTGTTCGCGTACCTGTCCCGGCGGCTGACGTTCGCGCGGCCGACCCAGCCCGGCGCGACGACGGACACGCCCACGACGACCCCCGCCGTCGAGCAGCCGGTCGCAGCCAGGGTCTAGGCACCGACCGGTACGCTCGGTTCCCGTGTCACGAGTCGTCCGTCGCCCCCGCTCCGCCGTCCGGAGGCCCGTGACGATCTCCGTCGTCGCGGTCCTGGTGCTCGTCGCCGGGTACCTCGTGGCCGCCGCCGTCGTGCCGTTCGGTCCGGCGAGCGCCGCGACCACCACGTACTCGGCCCCGACGTCGAGCGTGCCGGCGCTGAGCTTCCCGGGCTACGGCGCCACCGCGGTCGAGGCCACCGACTTCCCGGAGAGCCTGCGCACCAGCGGTGACACGAAGCCCCGGTCCATCGCGAGCATCACCAAGATCGTCACGGCGCTCGTGGTCCTCGACGAGAAGCCGATGGCGGCGGGGGAGTCCGGCCCGGCGATCACCTTCACGCCGAAGATGGAGTCGCTCTACGCCAAGTACGCGGCGATGAACGGCGAGGTCGCGCCGATGCCCGCCGGCCTGAAGCTCACCGAGCACCAGGCGTTCCAGGTGATGCTCATGAAGTCGGCGAACAACTACGCCGGCGCCCTCGCCATCTGGGCCTTCGGGTCGATCGCCGAGTACGAGCAGGCGGCGACGAAGTGGCTCGAGGAGCACGACCTCGACGACACCACGATCCACGAGCCGACCGGTCTCGACCCGCAGAACACCTCGACCGCGACCGACCTGGTCGACCTCGGGCAGCTCGCCCTCGCGAACCCGGTCGTCAAGGAGATCGTCGGCACCAAGGACGTCACGATCCCGACGGTCGGCGAGATCGAGAACTCGAACAAGCTGCTCGGCCTGGACGGCATCGAGGGCATCAAGACCGGCACCCTCGACGAGGCCGGCGCCTGCCTGCTGTTCGCCGCGACCTACGAGCGCGGCGGCCGCGACGTCACCGTCATCGGCGTGATGCTCGGCGGGGTCGACCACGACTCGCTCGACGTCGACGTGCAACGGCTGCTCCGGTCGGTCGCGGACAACTTCCAGGTCGTGCCCCTGACCCACGCCGGCCAGACCTTCGGCACGTTCTCCACCCCCTGGCAGGACGAAGCCGACGCCGTCACCGCGAAGGCGGCCGAGGTCCTGGTCTGGGGGAAGACGAAGGTCCGGGCGAAGGCGCACCTCGACGAGGTCACCCTCGGGACGAAGGGCGAGCGGGTCGGGAAGGTCCGCTTCACGGTCACGAACCACGACCCGGTGTCGGTGCCGCTCGTGCTCGAGCGGACGATCGACGACCCCGGCGTCTGGTGGCGCTGGACGAACCCGTTCCAGGGCTGACGGTGCTCGTGCGCTGACGCGCACCACCCGGAGTCCGTACTGTCGGACGGGTGACGACGACGAAGACGTTCCCCCGGACCACCCCCTCCGCCCTCGACATCGACGCCCGCGGTGTGCTCGCGTTCGTCGACGCCCTCGAGTCGACCCCCGGCGTCGAGCCGCACAGCCTGATGCTGCTCCGCCACGGCCAGGTCGCTGCCGAGGGGTGGTGGCAGCCGTACGCGGCCGACCGGGTGCACCTGCTCTACTCGCTCAGCAAGAGCTTCACCGCAGCGGCGGTCGGCATCGCCGTGCGCGAGGGACTGATCGACCTCGACGCGACCGCGCTGTCGTACTTCCCCGAACTCGACGACGAGATCACGGACGAACGCAGCCGTCGCATCCGGGTCCGGCACCTGCTCGCGATGGCGAGCGGGCACCGCGAGGACGCCATCGACCGGGCCCGTGAGGCCGACCGCATGGACGTCGTGCGTGGCTTCCTGCTCCTGCCGCCGGACGAGGAACCCGGCTCGCTCTTCACCTACAACCAGCCGTGCACGTACACGCTCGCCGCGATCGTCCGGCGGGTCAGCGGCGATTCGCTGGTCGACTACCTGCGTCCCCGGCTGCTCGACCCGCTCGGCATCGACGACCTCGCCTGGCGCCGCGACGAGTCCGGCGGTGAGCTCGGCTTCAGCGGCTGCTACACCACGACGTCGGCGGTCGCCGCGCTCGGGCAGCTGTACCTGCAGCGCGGCGTCTGGGAGGGCGAGCGGATCCTCGACGAGGACTGGGTCGCGGCCGCCACGCGCAAGCAGATCGACAACCTCGACGAGGAGAACCCGGACTGGTCGCAGGGCTACGGCTTCCAGTTCTGGATGGCCCGCCACGGCTTCCGCGGCGACGGCGCCTACGGCCAGTTCTGCGTCGTCCTGCCGGAGCACGACGTCGTCCTCGCGATCACCGGACAGAGCCTCGACATGCAGGCGGTCCTCGACGCGGCCTGGCAGCACCTGCTGCCCGCCGTCGACCGGCCGTCCGACACGGGTTCGGACACCGCCCTGGAGGCCCGCCTCACCTCCCTGGGGCTGCCCGCGGTGAGTGGCGCCGCGGTCTCCGAGCACGTGGCCGGTCGTGCACTCCGCGTGCTGCCCGGTGCGGCGCTCGACGCCGTGGGCTTCGACCGCGGGGCCCACGGGATCCGGCTGACCGTGTCTGCCGACGGAGCGTCGGCGTCGGTGCCGGTCGGCGAGGGGGAGTGGGCCGTCGAGGGTGCCCTCGCAGCGAGCGCCGCGACCCAGTCGGACGGCACCGTGCTCGTCGGGCTCCGTTTCGTGGAGACGCCGCACCTGCTGTGGCTCCGTGTCGACCTCGCTGCCGGCACGGTCGGCACGACGTGGGAGACCGAACCGCTGCACGACGGCGCGCTCACGCTGCACCGGCCCGCCGACTGACCTGCGCCGACCACAGGGTGCACGACCCGGTTCGCGCCCCCGTGCCGTCATCGCGCCCTGGGGAGTCGGGGCGCGATGACCGTGGTGGGGCGCGGTCGGGGAGGCGTGCGGACTCGGATGGCCCTCGTTCCGCTACGGGGTGTCGGACTTGTGCTCGACGACGTCCTGCAGCTCGGGGCGCTTGGCGGAGACACCGTCGCCCGACGAGGTGTGCTTGATGCGGCGGACGACCCACGGCACCAGGTACTCCTTCGCCCAGCCGAGGTCCTCGGCGCGGGCCTCGCGCCACGGCCGCGCCTCGAGCGGTTCTGGGTTGAACGGCTCCAGGCCGTGCGGCACGCCGAGGGCGTCGAGCACCGCGGCGGCGATCGTGGCGTGCCCCGTGGGGGAGTGGTGCAGCCGGTCCGGTGCCCACATGCGCGGGTCGCGGAGCACCCGGAGGGCCCACATGTCCGCCACCAGCGCGCCGTGCTTCAGGGCGATCGCGTGCAGGTTCTCGTTGTAGATCGCCGTCTTGCCGCGCACCATGCCGAGCACCGGCGTCATGCCGACGTCGGGCCCGGTGAACAGCACCACGGTGGCGCCGTCGCTCCGCAGCCTGGACACCATGGCGTCCACCCGCTCGGCGAGTTCGTCCGGATCGGAGCCCGGCCGGATGATGTCGTTGCCCCCGGCGGACACCGTGACCAGGTCCGGACGGAGCGCGAGCGCCGGTTCCACCTGCTCGTCGATGATCTGCTGCAGCAGCCGCCCGCGGATCGCCAGGTTGGCGTACGCGAAGTCGTCGGACCCGTGGGCGAGCACCTCGGCGACCCGGTCCGCCCAGCCCCGGTTGCCCCCGGGGACGGTGGGGTCGGGGTCGCCGATCCCCTCGGTGAACGAGTCACCGATCGCGACGTACCTGGACCACGGATGACGATCTGACACGCTCCGGACCATAGTCTCGTGCCATGACGAAGGCCAACACGGGCGCAGCCGCCGGAGCGGACGCCGGCACGGACGCAGCGGCCTGGACCGTGCCGGACGACCTGCTCGCCCGCATCGCCGAACGCGCCCCCGGGTACGACGCCGCGAACGCGTTCTGCGCCGAGGACCTCGAGGAACTCCGCGCCGCGGGCTACCTGCGCATCGGGGTTCCGGTGGAGCGGGGCGGCTCCGGGCTCGGCCTCCGCGCCACGGCCGCCGTCCAGCGGACCCTCGCCCAGGCCGCGCCGGCGACGGCGCTCGGCCTGGGGATGCACCAGGTGTGGGTGCAGGCGGCGCGCGCCGTGACTGCGCGAGGTGCGTCGTTCCTCCAGGCCGTCACCGACCACGCGTCGGACGACCACCTGCTGGCGTTCGGGGTGAGCGAACCCGGCAACGACGCCGTCCTGTTCGACTCGTCGACGACGGCGGAGCCGGACGGCGACGGCGGGTACCGCTTCACCGGCACCAAGGTCTTCACCTCGCTCGCACCGGCGTGGGACGTCCTGAGCGTGTTCGGCAAGGACACCTCCGGCCCGGAACCGCGGCTGGTGCACGGCTTCGTGCTCCGGTCCGACGGCGGCGTCGAGCACCTGGACGACTGGGACACCCTCGGCATGCGGGCCACGCAGAGCCGCACGACGAAGCTGCACGGCGTGCACGTCCCCGCCGACCGCATCGTCCGGTCGCTGCCGGTCGGGCCGAACCAGGACCCGCTCGTGTTCGGGGTCTTCGCGGCGTTCGAGCTGCTCATCGCCTCGGTGTACGTCGGGATCGCCGAACGTGCGATCACGCTGGCGGTGTCCGGCGTCGGACGTCGCGTCGCGGCCGACGGCTCGCTCCGGTCGCAGGACCCGGACGTCCGGCGTGCGATCGCGGACATGCGCGGCGGCGTCGACGCGATCACCCTGCAGGTCGACGCGCTCGCCCGGTCGGTGGACGAACAGGACGACCTCGGTGCCCGGTGGTTCCCGCTGCTCGTCGGCACGAAGGCGCGGGCGGTGGACACCGCGCAGCACGTGGTGGACGAGGCCATGCGGGTGGTCGGGGGCTCGGCGTTCCGGTCCTCGAGCGAACTCGCCCGCCTGGCGCGCGACGTCCGGGCCGGCCAGTACCACCCGTCGTCGCGGGACTCGGCGGCGCGCACGCTCGCGGCGTCGGTGCTCGGCCCGCCCGCCTGACGCGGTCGCGCGCGGCCTGGCCGCGTGCCCCGGTGCGAGGTTGATCACTCCGTGCGGCCCTGTAGCGCCGCACCGAGCGATCAACCTCGCACCGAGCGCCGAAGGCCGCACCGTGCGGCTGCCGACCGCACGACCGGATAGTTAGCATCCGGTACGATTGGCCTCCCGAGCGCAGAGGAGGCGGCCGACTCGTGCCGAGGACCGACACCACGAACCGGACCCCTCCCCGTCGACGGACCCGCTCCCGGCGGCTCGCCGACGCGGTCCTCGCGCTCGACCCCGGGCTCGTGAAGACCGACGGCGCCCTCCGCACCCTGGTCGCGGTGCCCGCCGGCATGGCCGTGGGGTACGCCGTCGCGACAGCGTTCGGCCTGCCCGCGATCCTGGGCGTGATGATCGGCGCGATGCCCGCGTTCATCACCTGCCTGGTCATCGTCGATCCGAGCACCGGCCGGACGGCTGCCCGCACCGGAGCCGTCCTCGTGCCGTTCGTCGTCGCCCTCGCCGGCAGCATCGCCCTGCAGCCGTTCCGGCTCCTCGAGCTCGTGCTCATCGTCGTGCTGCTGTTCCTGCAGTTCGCCGCGGCCGCGTGGGGCGCGTGGGCCGCCGACGCCGCGATCGTCGGGTTCGCCGGGTACCTGTGCGGGCTGCTCCTCCCGCTGCCCGAGACGAGCGTCGTGCCGCTCGGCCTCGTCGTGGCCGCCTCGCTCGCCGCGACGGTCCTGGTCCGCCTGGTGCTCCGACCGGACGCGCACCGTGCCCTGTTGCGTACCCGCCGTGGCTTCGTCGCCCGTGGTTCGGCCGTGCTCGAGGCCGCTGCCGCCGTCCTCGCCGCGGCGGACGACCCGGCCGCACGACGCCGCACCCTGCGCCGCCTCCGTCGCAGCCGCGACCGGTACCACGAGATCGCGTTGACGGTCGACGGGATGCTCGCCGCGAGCGGGGTGGACGCCGACACCACGGCGGAGGAACTCCACCGGCTCGTGTTCGACACGCACTTCGCCGTCGACGAGCTCGGGCGCGGTGCCGGTGCTCTCGTCGAGCACGGCGCGCCGTCGGACGTTCGGCACGCCGCGCTCCGTGCCGTCACGATCGTCCTGCGCCACGGCGGCGGGCACGGCGAGGACGCCGCACAGACACTGCTCGCCCGCTACGGCATCACGGCGTCCGTCGGCGACCCCGGCTCGCGCACGACGGCCGTCGTCCGTCGGATGGCCGCCGAGTTCACCGACCTGCAGGGCGCCGGGCTGCGGTGGCGCGAGCTCCGCGACGAACTGCCGCGCCGCGGCGACGGCGTCGCGTTGGCAGCGCCCTTCGTCACGCCCGTCGTCCTCGCCGGCGGCCGCCCGGCCGGGGCCGTGCCGGTGCTCGCCGACACCGTCGCCGACGGCCCCTGGCGCCGCTGGCGACTCTCCGTCTCGCTGCGCACCGCGGTGCACGCCGCGATCGCCGTCGCGATCGTCGAGCCCCTCGCGCTGCTGCTCGACGGCCCGCGGTTCTACTGGGGCGTGATCGGCGTGATGATCGTCCTCGCCGGCACGAACACCACGCACGAGCGGGTCCGCAAGGGCCTGCACCGCGCGGTCGGCACGGTCGTCGGCGGCGCCGTCGGCATCGTCCTCGTGCACGTCGTCGGCACGGCGCACCCCTGGTTCACGCTCGTCCTCGTGTGCGTCCTGCTCGCGGTCGGCACGTACGGTTTCGGCGGCGTCTACTCGGTCTGGGTCGCGTGCCTGGTCGTCGTCCTGTGCCAGGTGTACGCGTTCTCCGGCAGCTTCACGGACTCGCTCATCCCGATCCGCCTCGCCGAGAACCTGCTCGGCGCCGCGGTCGCCGTGTTCGTGAGCGCCGTCGTCCTCCCGATCGCCACCCGGGCCGTCATCCGACGGGCCGTGCGCCGGCAGCTGACCGCGGTCCGGGCGTTCGTGCTCGCGCTGGTCGGGGTCGATGCGGACGCCGAGGCGGACGCGACCGACGGTGCGGGCGCGATCCGGGCCTCCCGGTCCGCCGAACCGGCCATCGACGCCGCCGCACCCGATCTGCGCGCACGATCGCGCGCCGTCGACGCAGCGACCTACCAACTGGACGCCGTCCTGCGCCCGATGGTGCGGTTCCCGACGGGCGGACCCGCCCGCGCGGACGCCAGGACCCGGACGTCCCTGCAGGCGGCGGCGACGTTCGCGCGCGAGGCGGCCGGGAGGCTCGGCTCGCCCCCGCAGGACCCGCCCGCCGCCCTGGTCGGTGCCGCCCACCGCCTCGCCGCGTCGATCGCGGACCTGGCCGACGGCATCGTGGCCGGGCCCCGGTCCGCCGCGCCGGCGCCGGTGTGGGCGCGGGTCGGCGACCAGCTCGACACGGCGGTGGGCGCGGCGGCGGGTGGTCCGGACCAGCAGACCGTCGAGGTCGCGGCGCACGCGCTGGGCCGCATCGACGAGGCGCTCGCGCTGCTGGCCGACCGGCACCGGGCGCCCGTGCTCGGCGAGACCGCCACGCGTTCGGCGGCCCCCGGCGCACGGTGAGCCCGGCGATGTCGGTGGTCCCTGGCATCATCTCGGTGTGAGCAAGCAGGACGGAAGCAACCGGCTCGTCTCCGACGCGCCAGTGGACGACGTCTCGGCGACCGTGCTGCACGTCGACATGGACGCCTTCTTCGCGTCCGTCGAACTGCTCGACCGACCCGACCTGGTGGGTCTGCCGGTCATCGTCGGCCACGACTCCGACCGCTCCGTGGTCACCGCTGCCACCTACGAAGCCCGTCGGTACGGCGTGAACTCCGCCATGCCGATGGCCATCGCGAAGCGCCGCTGCCCGAACGCGATCATCGTCGAGCCGCACTTCGAGAAGTACCGCGACCAGTCCGCCGCGGTGATGGCGGTCTTCGACCGGTTCACGCCGCGGGTCGAACGGCTCGGCATCGACGAAGCGTTCCTCGACGTCGCCGGCGCGCTCCGGCTGTACGGCACGCCGTGGGAGATCGGCCGGGCCATCCGGCGCACGGTCCACGCCGAGACGGGCCTGCACTGCTCGGTCGGCGCCGCGTCGACCAAGTTCGTGGCGAAGCTCGCATCGAGCCGGTCCAAGCCGGACGGGCTGCTCGTCGTGCCCGCGGCCGACACCATCGCGTTCCTGCACCCGCAGCCGGTCTCGGCGCTGTGGGGCGTGGGTGGCAAGACGCAGGAGACCCTCGAGCGCCGCGGCATCCGCACCGTCGGCGACCTGGCGAACACGCCCCTCGGGTCACTCGTGTCCGCGCTCGGGCCAGCCGGTGGCCAGCGCCTGCACGACCTGTCCTGGGGGCGCGACCCACGCGTCGTCGACACCGGCGTGGGCGAGAAGTCCATCGGGCACGAGGTCACGTTCGGCCACGACCTGACCGAGCGGGACGACGTCGCGCGCGAGCTCCTGCGCCTCGCCGACAAGGTCGCCGTCCGCCTGCGCCACGCCGACGTGCAGGCACGCACCGTCGCGCTCAAGGTCCGCTACACCGACTTCACCACACTGACCCGGTCGCGCACCCTCGCCGAGCCCACCGACGTCGCCAAGCGGCTGCACCGCGAAGCCGTCGAGCTGTACGACGTGCTGCACCGACCGGGCAACCGGATCCGGCTCATCGGGGTCCGCGGCGAGAACCTCATGCCGGCCGCCGCGAGCAACGCGCTGTGGGACGACGACGCGCCGTGGCGCGAGACCGAGACCACGGTCGACGCGGTCGCCGCGCGCTTCGGCGCAGGCGTGCTGCGACCGGCATCCCTGGTCCGCCGGACCCCCGACGGCCACGTCCCGCACGCCAGGCAGGACTGACGGTGGCGGTAGAATCAGGTCCAGTGAGCGCAGCGGAGTACGAACAGCAGCAGCCCGCCACGCTGTGGGCCGAGTCGGGGGACGACCACACGTCGTCGACGTCTTCGTCGTCGGTGTCCGCGCAGTCATCGGCGCACGCCGACGCCGTGGCACGGGACGAAGCCGACGCGGCCGCCCTGGCCGAGGCAGCCGGCAACTCGGCCGTCCAGCACCTGTCGCCGGCGTTCCCGGACCGAGCCGCGTGGGGCACCGCGTCGAAGCTCCGCGCGTGGCAGGTCGAAGCCCTCACGAAGTACTTCGAGTCCGAGCCGCGTGACTTCCTGACGGCCGCGACGCCCGGCGCCGGCAAGACGACGTTCGCGCTCCGCCTGGCCACCGAGCTGCTGGCGCGCGGCACCGTCGACCGCATCGTGGTCGTCGCCCCCACCGAGCACCTGAAGCGGCAGTGGGCGGACTCCGCCGACCGCGTGGGCATCCGCATCGACCCGATGTTCAAGAACGGCGACGGCATGTTCGGCCGGCACTACCAGGGCGTCGCGATCACGTACGCCCAGGTCGGCATGAACCCCGAGGTGCACAAGAAGATCACCGAGGGCGGGCGCACCCTGGTCGTCCTCGACGAGGTCCACCACGGCGGCGACGCACTCACCTGGGGCGACGGCATCAGGGAAGCCTTCTCCGGTGCCACCCGACGGCTCTCGCTGTCCGGCACGCCGTTCCGGTCCGACACCGCGCCGATCCCGTTCGTCCAGTACGCCCCCGACGAGCAGGGCATCCGCACTTCGATCTCCGACTACAACTACGGCTACGGCCGGGCGCTCAAGGACGGCGTCGTCCGGCCGGTGCTGTTCATGGCCTACGCCGGCCAGATGCGCTGGAAGACCCGGATGGGCGACGAGATGTCGGCTTCCCTGGGCGAACAGGTCACGAAGGACATCACCGCGCAGGCCTGGCGCACCGCGCTGTCGCCCGAGGGCGAGTGGATGCCGGCCGTGCTGTCCGCCGCCGACAAGCGCCTGACCGAGGTGCGCCGTGGCGTGCCCGACGCCGGTGGTCTGGTCATCGCGACGGACACCACCACGGCCCGCGCCTACGCCCGGATCCTGCAGCAGATCACCGGGGAACGGCCGACGGTCGTCCTGTCCGACGAAGCCGCCGGGTCCAGCCGGATCAGCGCGTTCGCCGACGACACCTCGCGGTGGATGGTCGCCGTGCGCATGGTGTCCGAGGGCGTCGACGTCCCACGGCTCTGCGTCGGCGTGTACGCCACGAGCGCGAGCACCCCGCTGTTCTTCGCCCAGGTGATCGGCCGCTTCGTGCGTGCTCGGCGCCGTGGCGAGACCGCCTCGGTGTTCCTGCCGAGCGTGCCCGGACTGATGGCACTGGCGGCGACGCTCGAGCTCGAACGCGACCACGCCCTCGACCGTCCGAAGGACGCCGACGACGGCATGTACAACCCCGAAGACGCGATGGTGGCCGAGGCCAACAAGGAAGACCGCGCGTCCGAGAGCCTGCTCGAGGTCCAGCCGTTCGAGGCGCTCGACTCACAGGCGTCGTTCGACCGTGTCCTCTACGACGGCGGTGAGTTCGGCACCGGCGGCGAGGTCGGGTCGCTCGAGGAACTCGACTTCATCGGCATCCCCGGGCTCCTCGAACCCGACCAGGTGCGCGACCTGCTCCGGGCGCGCCAGGCGACCCAGGCGAAGCGCTCCAAGGGCCGGGCGGTCAAGGACGGCCAACCGAAGGCCGCCGAGCCCGAGAACCGCCCGATGTACATGACCATCAAGGAGCAGCGGACCGAGCTCGCGCGACTCGTGTCGATCTGGTCCCGGCACTCCAACGAGCCGCACGGCTCCATCCACGCCGAACTCCGGCGCATCAGCGGTGGGCCGGCCGTGGCACAGGCGAGCATCGAGCAGATCCAGAAGCGCATCGACGTCCTGCGCTCCCGCATCGGCGGGCGCCGGTGACGGGTCCGGTCCGGGCGGTCCGCCCGTGATCGAGTCCGTCGACGACCGCACCTGGTACGTCAAGCGCGACGCCGAGTCCTCCCCAGAGGCGATCATCGACCGGTTCGGCGGTGGGTACCGGTTGCGACGGTTCTCGCTGACCGAGTCCCGACGCACCGCGCACGGGGTCTACATGGGTCTCGACCTCGCTGAGACGGCCTGGTGGCGACTCCGAGAGCGCTGATTCGCTCAGGAAGTGCGGCGTTCATGACGTTGACGGCCCGTATCCGGTAGACCGGAGGAATGGCAGACTCGATCCCTCACGTCCTCGTCCTCGGCGGCGGCTCCGCTGGCTACAGCACCGTCAAGCAGCTGCAGAAGCACGCCGCGACCGTGCCCATGCGCATCACGCTCGTGGACCAGAACACCTACTACACGTACCTGCCGTTCCTGCCCGAGGTCGCCGGCGGCCACATCGCCCCGAAGGACGTGACCGTCGAGCTGCGCCGTGCGCTCCGCAAGACCCGCGTCATCCAGGGCAAGGTCACCGGCATCTCGTCGAAGGACAAGACCGTCTCGATCGCGACCGCCGGTGGCGACGACCGCACGCTCGGCTACGACCAGCTCGTCGTCGCGCTCGGCTCGGTCACCCGCACCTTCCCGACCCCCGGGCTCGAGGAGTACGGCGTCGGCTTCAAGAGCGTGGAAGAGGCCGCCTACGTGCGCGCCAAGCTCCTCGACAACATCGCCAAGGCCGCTGCCACCCGTGACGAGGACGAGCGTCGTCGTCTGCTGACCAGCGTCTTCGTCGGCGGTGGCTACACCGGCGTCGAGGCGATCGGCGAGCTGTTCGACGTCTCGCAGGCCGCCATCAAGACCTACCCGTCGCTCGCGGGGGAGCAGCCCCGCTGGATCCTCATCGACGCGCTCGACCGTGTCGCGCCCGAGGTCGGCCCGGAGCTGTCCAAGTGGACGCTCGAGTCGCTCCGCGCCCGCGGCATCGACGTGCGCCTGAAGACCACCATGCCGAGCGCCGAGGGTGGCATCGTCAAGCTCTCCGACGGCGACGAGATCCCCACCGGGCTGCTCGTCTGGACCGCCGGCGTGAAGCCGAACCCGCTGCTCGACGCCTCCGACCTGCCCCGCGGACCGAAGGGGCACCTCGCCGCCAACGCGAAGCTCCAGGTCGAGGCCGAGGACACGCACGAAGTCGTCCCCGGTGTCTGGGGTCTCGGCGACGTCGCACAGGTGCCCGACCTGACCGCCGACAAGCAGCCGGCGTTCTACCCGCCGAACGCGCAGAACGCCGTCCGTCAGGCCGTCGTCGCGGCGGACAACGTCGTCGCGACGATCACCGGCAAGCCCCTCGAGGAGTACCGCCACCCCTCGATCGGCACGGTCGCCTCGTACGGTGTCGCGAAGGGTGCCGCGAACATCAAGGGCATCAAGATGACGAACCTGCTCGCCTGGCTCGCCCACCGCGCGTACCACGTGTACGCGATGCCGACGCTGAACCGCAAGGCGCGCATCGTCATCGGCTGGGTCACCGGTGCCGTCTCGGGCCGCGACGCGACCTCGCTCATCAAGGAGACGGACCCGCGCCGCAACTTCGTCGAGGCGTCGAAGAGCTAGACGCAACCACTTGACGGACGGGAGGCGCGGTGTCAGCTGGCACCGCGCCTCCCGTCCGTCCGTGCGTGTGCTGCAACCCGCGCCCCGACCCGACCCGCAACGACACCATCGATGTCGTACGACGTTGACTATGTCGTCGGCACGCGCCGGCAACTGTTGTGCCGGCGCCCTTGCGACACCATCGATGTCGTACGACGTCGATCTTGTCGCCCGGCCGTGAGCGCAGCGAGCTGGCGCGCGGTGGCCGTGAGCGCAGCGAACTGGCGGTGCCCCCACCCCTGGCCGTGCCCCCACCCCTGGCCGTGCCCCCACCCCTGGCCGTGCCCCCACCCCTGGCCGTGAGCGCAGCGAACTGGCCGAGGCGGTGACGCCCTGAGCGCAGCGATGGCGGCACTCGCCGGGAGACGCAACAGAAAATGCCCCCGGACCGAAAGGTCAGGGGGCACTGCATGTTTCTGTGTCCGAAGGGGGACTTGAACCCCCACGCCCTAATACGGGCACTAGCACCTCAAGCTAGCGCGTCTACCAATTCCGCCATCCGGACTGGATGTGTGGCGATTTCCCCGGGTTTCCCCGGCGTCCCTGCCGAGAGAAAACACTAGCACGGGTCTGAACGCCCGATGAACACGGCCGCGCATCCCGGGCGCGTCCAGAGGGCTGAGTTCCGGGCGCGTCCCGCGGCGTCACCGGGCCGGGACGCGTCGGTGCGGACCGATACCGTGGTGGCATGACGAACCCGGAGCCGACCGCGACCGAGCTCGAGGCCACCGCGGCGATCGCGCGCGACCTCATCCGCATCGACACCACGAACTGGGGCGAGGGGAAGTCGCGCGGCGAGACCGAGGCGGCGCACTACGTCGAGGACAAGTTGCGCGGGCTGGGGCTCGAGCCGCAGTTGTTCGAGTCCGAGCCGGATCGCGTCAGTGTCGTCGCGCGGGTGCCCGGCCGCGATCGTGACAAGCCGGCCCTCGTGGTGCACGGGCACCTCGACGTCGTGCCGGCCGATCCGGCGAACTGGTCGGTCGACCCCTTCGGCGGCGTCGTCAAGGACGGCTCGCTGTGGGGGCGGGGCGCCGTCGACATGAAGAACATGGACGCGATGATGCTCACGTCGCTGTCGGACGTCATCGCGGCGCAGGGGGCTCCCGAGCGGGACCTCGTGATCGCGTACTTCGCCGACGAGGAAGCCGGGGGAGTTCTCGGCTCGCACCACGTCGTCGAGCACCACCCCGAGGTCTTCGCCGGGGCCAGTGCCGCCATCAGCGAGGTGGGCGGGTACTCGATCACCCTCGGTGACCGTCGCGCCTACCTGCTGCAGACGGGCGAGAAGGCGCTGATGTGGATCAAGCTCGTCGCCCGCGGCACGGCTGCGCACGGTTCGCACGTCATCCGCGACAACGCCGTGACGAAGCTCGCCGCGGCGGTCGCCCGGATCGGCAGCGAGGAGTGGCCGGTGCGCCTGTCGGCGACGACGGACGCGATGGTCGCCGAGGTCGCTCGGTTCCTGGGCGTCGACCCGACCGTGACGGGCCCGGACGAGGTCGCGCTCGCCACCGGTTCGGCCTCGCGGTTCATCCACGCCGCACTGCACACCACGACGAACCCGACGGTCCTGACCGCGGGCTACAAGCACAACGTGATCCCGGACACGGCCGAGGCGCTCGTCGACATCCGGTGCCTGCCGGGAGACGAGGAGTCGGTGCTGGCTCGTGTGCGGGAGCTCGCCGGGGACGAGGTCGAGGTCGTGATGTCCTTCCGCGACATCGGCCTCGAGCAGGACTTCGGCGGACCACTCGTCGACGCCGTCCGCGACGTCCTCGGCCGCCACGACCCGGGAGCCCCGGTGCTGCCGTACCTGCTGTCCGGCGGCACGGACAACAAGGCGCTGTCGACGCTCGGGATCGCCGGGTACGGCTTCGTGCCGCTGCAGCTGCCCGCCGGCGTGGACTTCCCGGCGATGTTCCACGGTGTCGACGAGCGGGTTCCGCTCGACTCGCTGGCCTTCGGTCGGCGTGTTCTCGGGGACCTCCTGGCCACGTACTGATATTGTTCATGGTCGCCTGCGTGGCGGTGTCCTGACCGACCTCCCCCGAAAGGCCCGTGCGTGCACATCCTCGAGGCGATCTTCCTCGGCTTCGTCCAGGGGCTCACCGAGTTCCTGCCGGTGTCCTCCAGCGCGCACCTGCGCATCGTCGGGCTGTTCCTGCCCGACGCGAAGGACCCGGGCGCGGCCTTCACCGCGGTGACGCAGCTCGGCACCGAGACCGCGGTGCTCATCTACTTCTGGAAGGACATCACCCGGATCATCGGGCGGTGGTTCCGCTCCGTGTTCCGGCGCGACGTCCCGAAGGGCGACCCCGACGTGCGCCTCGGGTGGCTCGTGATCCTCGGCACCATCCCGATCGGCATCGCGGGGCTCCTGCTGAAGGACTCCATCGAGACCACGTTCCGCTCGCTCTGGATCGTCGCGATCGTGCTCATCGTCTTCGGCATCGTGCTCGGGGTGCTCGACGTCGTCGGCCGCAAGGAGCGTCGGATCGAGCACATGACCTTCGGTGGCGGCATCCTGATCGGGCTCGCCCAGGTGCTCGCACTCGTCCCCGGGGTCTCCCGCTCCGGCGCGACCGTGTCGATGGGGCTCGCGCTCGGTTACACGCGGCCGGCCGCGGCGCGGTTCGCGTTCCTGCTGGCCGTCCCCGCGGTGTTCCTGTCCGGTCTGTACGAGGCCGCGACGAGCCTCGGTGACCACGGAGCGCCGTTCGGACTCGCCGACACGCTCATCGCGACGGTGGTGGCGTTCGTCGTCGGGTTCGTGGTGATCGCGGCGTTCATGAACTACATCAGCAAGCGCAGCTTCATGCCGTTCGTCGTGTACCGCATCGCACTCGGTATCGTTCTCATCGTGTTGTTGTCGCTCGGAGTGATCCAGCCGTGAGGGCCTGGCAGGCCCCGGCCGTCCCCGACGTCCCCGGCGCAGCGCCGCGGCCCGTCGTGCACGACACCGCCACCGGCAAGCCGGTCGACCCGACGCAGGGCGAGGAGCGCGCTGCGCTGTACGTCTGCGGGATCACCCCGTACGACGCCACCCACCTCGGGCACGCGGCGACCTACCTGGCGTTCGACACGCTCGGCCGCGCGTGGCGCGACGCCGGCCTCGACGTCGAGTACGCGCAGAACGTCACCGACGTCGACGACCCGCTGCTCGAGCGCGCCACCCGCGACGGCGTCGACTGGCGCGAGCTCGCCGCGTCGCAGATCGACCTGTTCCGTCGCGACATGGAGTCGCTGCGGATCCTGCCGCCCGACGACTTCGTGGCCGTCACCGACGAGGTCGACCGCGTCGCCGAGGCCGTCGCGTTCCTGCAGGAGACCGGCTCCGCCTACGAGGTCCCCACGCCGGACGCAGAGGGCGACGACCTGTACTTCGACGTCAACCACCCCACCGACGCGTGGTCGCTCGGCGACGAGAGCGGCCTGGACCGCGAGACCATGCTCACGCTCGCTGCTGAGCGCGGCGGCGACCCGGAGCGCCCCGGCAAGCGTGACCCGCTCGACCCGCTGCTCTGGCGTGCGGCCCGCGACGGTGAGCCGAGCTGGGACTCCGAGATCGGCCCCGGCCGGCCCGGCTGGCACATCGAGTGCAGCGTCATCGCCGGCGACCGCCTCGGCCTCCCGATCAGCGTGCAGGGTGGTGGCAGTGACCTCGTCTTCCCGCACCACGAGATGAGCGCGGGACACGCAGCGGCCCTGGCGCACCAGCCCCTGGCACACGCGTTCGTGCACACCGGGATGATCGCCTACCAGGGCACGAAGATCTCGAAGTCGCTCGGCAACCTCGTCACCGTGCGGGGGCTGCTCGACGACGGCGCGGACCCCCGCGCGATCCGGCTCGCGCTGCTGTCGCACAAGTACTCCGACGACTGGGAGTGGTTCGACGCCGAGCTCACGAGTGCCACGACGCGCCTCGCGACCTGGGACGCCTGGGCATCGGGTGCGTCTGCAGGGCACGCCGACGACGCGGCCGACGTGGCGTCCCGGATCCGGGCGCGGGTCTCCGACGACCTCGACACGCCGGGTGCGGTCGCCGCGGTCGACACTGCGATCGCCGGGGGCACGGCGTGCACGCCTGAGCTCGCCGACCTGATCGACGCGCTGCTCGGCATCCGTCTGGCCTGAGCTCGGGCCGGCGGCGTCGTTGTCGGCCTGCGTCGACAGGTGACGACACGTCGTGTGCCGGTCGCCGTTCGGTCAGGAACTGTCGCCTGAGCGAGCGGCAACCGACAATTCGCGACCACCCTGCGGAGGTGAGCGGGGTGCCGTGACCGTTCGCGCCCCCGGACTGGAGGCCCGTGGCGGACCCCCCCCGTGCCTCCCGTCCGCCGTGCGGTCGCAACGCGTCACGTGCGTGCCGGCGACAGGTCACGAACTGTCGCCGAGGCTGGCGGCAGCCGACAGTCCGCGACCTCTCGGCGGAACCGAGCGGGGTGTCGGCTACTGCTGGGGCGGCTGCGGGGGCCGCCAGGGCCCCTCGCCACCAGCGGTGCCGCCGTCCTTGCCGTCCTTGTGCTCGCGGCGCCGCAGGTACTGCTCGAACTCCTGCGCGATCGCGTCGCCCGAGGCCTCGGGGGAGTCGACGGTGTCGCGGGCCTGCTCGAGCTGCCCGATGTACGAGGCCATGTCCTCGTCGTCGGCGGCGAGGGCGTCGATGCCGTCCTCCCACTCGGTGGCGTCGTCGAGCAGGGTGCCACGGGGCACGGTGACGTCGGTGAGCTCCTCGATCTTGTCGAGCAGCGAGAGGGTGGCCTTGGGGGACGGCGAGTTGTGCACGTAGTGCGGGACCGAGGCCCAGAGCGACAGCGTGGTCAGCCCGGCCTTGTCCATCGCGTCGGCCAGGACGCCGAGGATGCCGGTCGGACCCTCGTACGAGGACTTGTCGACGTCGAACGCGGTGCGGACGCCGGCGTTCTCGCTCGAGACGAAGACCGAGATCGGTCGGGTGTGCGGCACGTCGGCCAGCATCGCGCCGACGAAGACGACGGCGTCGATCGAGTACACGTCGGCGAGGTCGATGATCTCGGCGCAGAAGCCGCGCCAGGTGCGCGAGGGCTCCGGACCGACGAGGACGAACACGTCGCGGTCGGTCGGGGAGCCGGTGGCGCCGATGACCGGACGGCCCTCGGCCCCGGGGCCGTGCAGCACGATGCGGGGCCACTGCACCCCACGGGCGCCGGTCTCGTCGGACCCCATGGTCGGACGGTTGAACTGGTAGTCGACGTACCGCTCCCCGTCGAGCTCGCGCAGCTCGTCGAGCCCGAGGGACTCGACGATGCGGCGGGCGAGTCCGCTCGCGGCTTCGCCGGCGTCGTTCCAGCCCTCGAAGGCGACGACGAGCAACCGGCCGTCGCTGAAGGGGGAGTGCTGTGGCACGGAGCGGACCTCCTGGTGGTGGAGCGGAGCGGGGCGGGCACGACGAGGCACCCGGCCGGACACGATGCAGGCATCCACTGTAGGCCCCGGCGACGCCCGCGGGCATGCGCGTCCGCGCCCAGCGGAACGGCCCCGGTAGACTCGTCGCCCGTGACCGCGCATCCTCCTGCCCTCGTCCCGCCCGCAGCCGTGCTGTGGGACATGGACGGCACGATCATCGACACCGAGCCGATCTGGCAGCGCTCCCAGGTCGACCTGACGAACCGCTACGGCGCCGAGTGGACCCACGAGGACGGCCTGTCCCTGGTCGGCTCCGGCCTCGAGCGCTCCGGCGAGCTCCTGCGCGCCAGGGGCGTCGACATGGAGGTCGAGGAGATCATCCAGTGGATGACCGACTACGTGATGGAGCACCTGCGCGCGGGTGAGCTGCCGTGGCGCCCGGGTGCCCGCGAACTCGTCGAGGAGCTCCACGCCCGCGGCATCCCCACCGCGCTGGTGACGATGTCCCGTCGCAAGATGGCACTCGTCGCGGCCGAGGCACTGGGCGAGCGCGGGTTCCGCGTCGTCGTGGCCGGTGACGACGTCGACCGTCCGAAGCCGTACCCGGACGCCTACCTCTCCGCCGCCGCCCAGCTCGGGGTCGAGCCGACCGCGTGCGTCGCGATCGAGGACTCCGCCACCGGCGTCGCCTCGGCCGTCGCCTCCGGCGCCGTCACGGTCGCCGTGGAGCACATCGTCCCGCTGTCCGAGATCGCCGGCGGTGACGTGCACCTGACCACCCTGTCGGGTGTCGACGTCGACCGCCTGGTCGAGTTGACGGGGCCGGCGCTGGCCGCGCGCGCTGCCGTGACGGGAGGCCCGGCTCCTGACCCGGCGCACGCTGCGGACACCGAGGGAGTCACCCGATGAGCCACACCGACGACCCGACAGCGGCCCTGCCGCACACCGCCGGTGGCGCACCCCACACGCCGCCGCGTGGCCCGTTCCGGGCCGGCGACCGCGTGCAGCTCACCGGCCCGAAGGGCAAGCTCACGACGCTGTCCCTCGAGACCGCCGGCGAGTACCACACGCACCGCGGAGTGCTCCGGCACGACGACGTCATCGGCCAGCCCGACGGCTCGGTGATCCGGGCCAGCACGGGCGACGAGTACCTGGCGCTCCGTCCGCTGCTCAACGACTACGTGATGTCGATGCCGCGTGGTGCCGCCATCGTCTACCCGAAGGACGCCGCCCAGATCGTGGCGTTCGCGGACGTCTTCCCGGGTGCCCGGGTGGTCGAGGCCGGCGTCGGTTCCGGTGCCCTCTCCCTGTTCCTGCTGCGGGCGATCGGTCCGACGGGGCAGCTGCAGTCCTTCGAGCGTCGCGAGGAGTTCGCCGCGATCGCACAGGGCAACGTCGGCACGTTCCTCGGCGCCGTCCCGGACAACTGGTCGGTGACCGTCGGCGACCTGGTCGAGGAGCTGCCCGGCGCCGTCGACGAGCAGAGTGTCGACCGCGTGGTCCTCGACATGCTCGCGCCGTGGGAGTGCGTCGACGCCGCAGCCGACGCCCTCGTGCCCGGCGGGCTCATCGTCTGCTACGTCGCGACCGTCACCCAGCTGTCCCGCACGGCCGAGGCCCTGCGCGACACCGGCCGCTTCACCGACCCGATGCCGAGCGAGACCCTGGTGCGCACCTGGCACGTCGAGGGGCTCGCCGTCCGACCGGACCACCGCATGGTCGGGCACACCGGGTTCCTCATCACGGCCCGTCGTCTCGCCGACGGCACCGTCCTGCCGAACCTGAAGCGCCGCGCGGGCAAGGTCGAGTTCTCCGACGAGGACATCGAGGCCTGGACCCCCGGCGCCGTGGGCGAGCGCGCGACGAGCGACAAGAAGCTCCGCAAGGTCGCACGGCAGTCGGCGGCGCAGGCCCGCAAGGTCGCCGCTGCCGAGGCCGGGTCCGCCGCCGCCGCCGCCGAGGGGTCCGAACCCGTCAGCGACGCGTCCGAGCCGACCGACGGCGAACGGTAGGCTGACGGTCGTGC
Source organism: Curtobacterium sp. PhB137 (assembly GCF_003814955.1). NCBI lineage: Bacteria > Bacillati > Actinomycetota > Actinomycetes > Micrococcales > Microbacteriaceae > Curtobacterium > Curtobacterium sp. PhB137. The sequence continues at coordinate 420,542 of NZ_RKQO01000005.1, forward strand.
CCGTCCTGCATCGAACGGAAAGAGGGTCCGTGCGCACCATCCCCGCACTCCTGGTCACCATCGGTCTCGTGGCGTCGCTCACGGCGTGCGCCTCGAACGGCGCCGGCACCACCCCCTCGAGCTGCGCCGCACCCGGTGCGGCCTCCGAAGCGGTGACCGCCACCGGCGCGTTCGGCAAGGAGCCGAAGGTGTCGATCCCGAGCGGACTCACCACGAAGGGCACGCAGGTCTCCGTCCTGAAGCAGGGCGACGGCCGCACCATCGACGACGGCACCCCGGTCCTGATCGAGTACACGCTCGTCGACGGTGCCACCGGCGAGGTCGCCCAGACCAGCGGGTACTCCGGGCAGACGGCCCCGATCACCGCCGGGGCGAGCAACTACGGCGCCCTCGGCGAGTCGCTCGAGTGCGCGCAGGTCGGCGACCGCCTGGCCGTCGCGCTGCCGAAGAGCGCCCTGAGCAGCTCGGACACCAGCGCGACCACCGACAGCGGCTCGTCGACGAAGACCGAGGACGCCGTCATCGCCGTCATCGACGTCAAGCGGGCCTTCGACGCCCGCGCGACCGGCACTCCGCAGCTCGCCGGCGACAAGATGCCCGCCGTCGTGCTCGCACCGTCCGGTGCCCCCGGCATCACGATCCCGTCGTGGAACGCGCCGAAGTCGAACGAGACGCACCTGCTCCGCAAGGGGTCCGGTCGCGTGCTCACCGCCAAGGACACCGCTGTCATCAAGTACACCGCCGTGACGTGGGGCGCTGACCCGTCCGTGGCCGGCTCCAGCTGGACCGACGGCTCGGGTGCGCAGACCGTGCCGCTCACCAAGGGGCAGGTCGACGAGGGCGTTCGCAACGCCATCGTCGGGCACCACGTCGGCGACCAGGTCCTGGCCGTCGTGAACCAGCAGGGCACCGCCTACGCGTACGTCATCGACGTGCTCGGAGCGATGTCGAGCTGACGCTCCCACACCGTCCACCGACCGCGGCGCGGGTGCACTCCGGTGCACCCGCGCTGCCGTAGGATCGCCTCGTGCCAGCGACCCGTGTGCCCCGTGTGCCCGCAGAGGAGCGGCTGTTCAGCCTCGTGCTCGCGCTGCTCTCGACGGAGTCCGGGCTGACCAAGGCGGAGATCCTGACCAACGTGCAGGGCTACCGCCAGCGGTTCACGCCGGGTGGGGACAACGCCTCGCTCGAGCGGCAGTTCGAGCGTGACAAGGACGACGTCCGCGAGCTCGGCATCCCGCTCGAGACCATCGAGACACCGGGTGCCGCCGGCAACAACCAGACGCTGCGCTACCGGATCCCGAAGGGCGAGTACGACCTGCCCGTCGACGTCCGCTTCACCCCGGACGAGTCCGCCCTGCTGTCGCTGGCCGCCATGGCCTGGCGCGAAGGCGCCCTGTCCGCTGACTCACGTCGCGGGCTGCTGAAGGTGCGGTCCGCGGGCTCCGAGGACGACGACGGCGCACTCCAGCTCGGCGTCGACGCGTACGCCCCGCGACTCCGGGCCCGCGACGCGGCGTTCGAGCCGCTCCGCTCCGCCCTCGACCGCGGTGCCGCCGTCCGGTTCGACTACATCACCCCGGGCCAGCACGAGGCCCGTCGTCGCGAGGTCGCCCCGCTCGCCCTCGTGCAGCACGGCGGCCGCTGGATGCTCGCCGCACACGAGTTCGCCACGGACTCGGACAAGAACTACCTGCTCTCACGCATCGTCGGACCGGTCACGCAGTACGACGTCGGGCAGCACACCGCCCCGGTGGGCGCGGGGGAGCGCACGCTCGCCGAGCTCGAACGGATTTGGTCCGCCCGCACGGCGCGCATCGCGGTGACCCCCGGCTCCGACGCCGAGCGGCGGCTCGCCCGCCGTCGTGACACCGAGACCGACGCCGACGGCGCACTCGTGCTGCACCACGTCGACCCGCAGATCCTGGCCGAGGAACTCGCGGCGTTCGGACCCGAGGTCCGGGTGCTCGAGCCGGAGGACCTGCGGCTGCGCGTCGTCGAGCGGCTCCGTGCGCTCGTGCGCGACCACAGCGACGGAGAGGAGTCCGCCCGTGGCTGACGCCCAACCCCTGCAGGCGCAGGACAAGCTCGCCTTCCTGCTCGCCCTGGTGCCGTACCTGATCGACCGCGAGCGCGTCTCGGTGGCCGAGGCCGCGCGCCACTTCGGCGTCCCCGAGGCCCGCATCCGCCGCGCCGTGGAGCTCATCGCGGTGTCGGGGGTCCCCGGCGAGACGATGCAGTACCAGCACGGCGACCTGTTCGACATCGCCTGGGACGACTTCGACCAGAACGAGATGATCGTCCTGACGAACCTCGTCGCCATCGACGACTCGCCCCGACTGTCCGCGCGAGAAGCTTCTGCGCTCATCGCCGGGCTGCAGTACCTCTCCGCGCTGCCCGAGGCCGCTGACCGCGACGCCATCCGAGCACTCATGGCGAAGCTGTCGCGCGGTGCCGGCGGTGCCGCCTCGACGGTGGCCGTCGGGCAGGACCTGCACGACGTCGCCCTCGCCACGATCCGTCGTGCGATGGCCGGCGGCCGCGGGTTGTCCTTCGAGTACGCCGGTCCGCGCACCCAGGGCGGCACCCGTCGGGTCGACCCGCTGCGCGTCGAGTCGATCGACACGGACTGGTACCTCCGCGCCTGGGACCTCGACCGGCAGGCGCTCCGGACCTTCCGCCTCGACCGGATGTCCGGTGCACGCGTCGACGACCGTGCGGTGGAGAAGTCGGCCGACCAGGTGGTGATCCCGGACACGCTGTTCCAGCAGTCGGCAGAGGACGTCATCGTCACCGTCGAACTCGACTCGTCGTCGCTGCCGCTCGTGGCCGACTTCCTCGCCGACACCGCGGACGCCCCTGACGCCGAGGCACGCGTGCGGATCCGGCTCGCGGCGTCGAACGGCTTCGACGGCGTGGTCCGGCTCGTCGCGGGGCTGCCCGGCCGTGCCGTGGTGCTCGACCCGCCTGCCGCGCGGGACGCGGTGCGGGACTTCGCCGCCGCCGCCCTCGCCGCCGGCTGACGTCGCAGCCCCGTCGCCGACGGACCGCTCCTGCATGTGCGTTCGCACGGAGCGCGCCGAACTGTCGGTCCCCACCCCGTAGGATCGACCCATGGCTTCGACGACCGCGCGCGGGCGAGCGAGGCGGCAAGGGCGCCGTGACAACGACGCCGAAGGCCGCATGTCGCTCGGGCAGCACCTCATCGAGCTGCGCAACCGCCTGTTCCGCGCAGTGATCGCCGTGGTCATCGCCGCGGTCGGTGGATGGTTCCTGACCCCGTTCGTGCTGGACTCGCTCCGGGCACCGGTGGCCGAGCTCGCCAAGGTCGGCGGACACACGGCCGAGCTGAACTTCCCGATGATCACGGGCGCGTTCGACCTCAAGCTGCAGATCGCGATCACGATCGGCATCGTCATCGCCAGCCCGGTGTGGCTCTACCAGATCTGGGCGTTCATCGTGCCCGCCCTGGTCCGGCGCGAGAAGCAGTACGTGTGGGGCTTCCTCGGCACCGCGATCCCGCTGTTCTTCGCCGGGTGCTACTTCGGGTGGTACATCCTGCCCCACGTGGTGGGCATCCTCGGCAGCTTCGTGTCGAGCCAGGACACCTCGATCGTCGACGCGAAGGCGTACTACGACTTCGTCATCAAGCTCATCGTCGCGGTCGGCATCGCGTTCGTGCTGCCGGTCTTCATCGTGCTGCTGAACTTCGTCGGCGTCCTGTCGGCGGCGGCGATCATCAAGTCCTGGCGCATCGCGATCCTGTGCATCCTGGTCTTCTGCGCGATCGTCACGCCGAGCGCCGACGTCATCTCGATGTTCCTGCTGGCCGTCCCGATGGTGGTGCTCTACATCGCCGCGTGCGTCGTGGCCTGGTTCCACGACCGCAGGGTGGCGAAGAAGCAGGCCAAGCTCGACGAAGAGTACGGCCTGTGACGGGCGCGGACCTCAGCGCGGCCGAGCGCTTCGCCGCCGCCAAGGTCCGGAACCGCTCCCGCAACCTGGAGCTGTTCCGCGCCGACCTGCGCTTCGACCTCGACCCGTTCCAGTTCGCCGCGTGCGACGCGCTCGACCAGGGCCGCAGCGTCCTCGTGGCCGCGCCGACCGGTGCGGGCAAGACGATCGTCGCCGAGTTCGCGATCTGGCTGGCGATGCGGCAGCCGACGGCGAAGGTGTTCTACACGACGCCGATGAAGGCCCTGAGCAACCAGAAGTACGCCGAGCTGGTCGAGGTCTACGGCGAGTCCGAGGTGGGCCTGCTCACCGGTGACACGAACGTGAACCCGCGGGCGCGGGTCGTCGTGATGACGACCGAGGTCCTGCGGAACATGATCTACGCCGACTCCGACCTGCTCGACGACCTGGCCTGGGTCGTCCTCGACGAGGTCCACTACCTGGCCGACCGGTTCCGCGGTGCGGTGTGGGAAGAAGTGATCCTGCACCTGCCGACCGAGGTCCGGCTGGTCTCGCTCAGCGCCACGGTCTCCAACGCCGAGGAGTTCGGCGACTGGCTGCAGACGGTCCGCGGCGACACCGACGTCATCGTGTCGGAAGACCGCCCGGTCCCGCTCGAGCAGCACGTCCTGGTCGGTTCGAAGATGGTCGACCTGTTCGACTCCAGCGGTGCGGCGGCGACGAACCGCGTCAACCCGGAACTGCTCCGCATGGTCGGCGGTGCCTCGCGCAGCGAACGGCACGGCGGCGGCCACCGTGGCGGACGAGGGCGTGGGGGATACCACGACCGCCGTGGGCCGCGTACCGAGAAACTGCACCGCGAACGCATCGCGCACATGCTCGACGAGCGGATGCTGCTGCCCGCGATCTTCTTCGTGTTCAGCCGCGCCGGGTGCGACCAGGGCGTCCGCAACGTCCTGCGCTCCGGCCTGTCGCTCACCACGGTCCCGGAGCGCAACGAGATCCGCGAGACCGCGGAGTACCACTGCCGCACCCTGCCGGACGAGGACCTCGCCGTCCTGGGCTACTGGGAGTTCCTCGAGGGCTTGGAGCGCGGTGTCGCCGCGCACCACGCCGGCATGCTCCCCGCGTTCAAGGAGGTGGTCGAGAACCTCTTCCAGCGCAAGCTGCTCAAGGTGGTGTTCGCCACCGAGACCCTCGCGCTCGGTGTGAACATGCCCGCACGCACGGTGGTGCTCGAGAAGCTCGAGAAGTTCAACGGCGAGGCCCGTGTCCCGATCACCCCGGGGGAGTACACCCAGCTCACCGGGCGTGCCGGGCGCCGTGGCATCGACGTCGAGGGGCACTCGGTCATCCAGTGGACCGACGGCCTCGACCCCCAGGCCGTCGCCTCGCTCGCCAGCCGGCGCACCTACCCGCTGAACTCGTCGTTCAAGCCGACCTACAACATGGCCGTCAACCTGATCGACCAGTTCGGGCGGCAGCGCACGCGCGAGGTCCTCGAGACCTCGTTCGCGCAGTTCCAGGCCGACCGGTCCGTGGTCGACCTGGCCCGCAAGGTCCGCTCGCAGCAAGAGTCCCTCGAGGGCTACCGCGAGGCCATGCAGTGCCACCTCGGCGACTTCACCGAGTACTCGACGCTCCGCCGCGAGCTCTCCGACCTCGAGCGCACGAACGTGCCCGGTGGGCGCGAGGCCTCGCACGGCGCACGGCAGGAACGGCAGGCCGCGATCACGGCGGTCCGTCGCCAGATGCAGCGGCACCCGTGCCACGCCTGCCCCGACCGCGAGGCGCACGCTCGATGGGCGGAGCGTTGGTGGAAGCTCAAGCGCGTCAACGACAAGCTGCTCCAGCAGATCCGGTCCCGCACCGGTGCCGTGGCGACCACGTTCGACCGGGTCACCGACGTGCTCCTGCAGCTCGGCTACCTCGTCGACGCCGGCAACGGCGAGGCCACCGTGGCCGCTGGTGGTCGCCGCCTGCAGCGCATCTACGGTGACCGCGACCTGCTCGTCGCCGAGTGCCTCGAGGCGGGCGTCTGGAAGGACCTCACCCCGGCGCAGCTCGCCGCGATGGCCGCCACGATCATCTACCAGCCCCGCCGCGACGACGCCCCCGGCACCGAGCACGCACTGCCGCGCGGCGCGTTCCGTCCGGCGCTCGACGAGACCCTGACGATCTGGTCGCGCCTCGACGACATCGAGCGCGACGCCCGTCTGGCCGGGTCGGTGCCGCCCACCCCGGCGATGGCGGTCGGCATGTTCCGCTGGGCCTCCGGCTCGGCCCTCGACGACGTCCTGCGCACCCTCGACCTGCCCGCCGGCGACTTCGTCCGCTGGTCGAAGCAGGTCATCGACCTGCTCGACCAGATCCGGAACGCCGGTGACGACGACCTCGCCCAGACCGCCCGACGTGCGACCGACGCGGTGCGCCGCGGCATCGTCGCCTACGCCGCGGTCTGACAGGAGACACGGTGCGGGTTCCGGAGACCGGTGTGCGCGGGGTGCCCGCGCGAGTGGGCCGCGGTGCGGTCGCGGACGGCCCGTTCGCGGCGCTCCCGCTGGGCAGCGCGCTGGCCCTGGCCGTCATCGGCGGGCTGCTCTTCGCGCTCGCGTTCCCGTCGCCCGGTTGGTGGTTCCTGGCCTTCCCGGCGCTGGCCTGCATGCTCCTCGCGGCGATGGGGCAACGCGCCCGTAGGGCCGCGTGGCTCGGCTACCTGGCCGGTGCCGCGTTCTGGATCCCGGCCATCTCGTGGGCCGGGCGCTACCTGGGGCCCGTCCCGTGGTTCGCACTGGCGTTGTTGGAGGCGGCGTTCTTCGCGCTCGGCAGCGTCGCGATCGCCCTCGCGTACCGCTGGGTGGCGCGCGTGGTGCCCTCGACCGCCGGACGCGTGTGGGGCCTCCCGGCCGTGGTCGCCGCACTGTGGACCGGACGCGAGTGGTTCTCGGGGAGCTGGCCGTACGGCGGTTTCGCCTGGGGGCGCGTCGGCCTGTCGCAGTCGCAGGGGCCGTTCACCCACCTCGCGGCGTACGTCGGCGTCCTCGGGGTGACGTTCGTGGTCGTCTACTGCGTCGCGGTGGTCGTGTCGCTCGCCCTCGTGACCCCGCGGGTGCCGGGCGCGACCCTGCGGCTGCCGGTCCGTGTCGCGACCGCCGGGCTGCTCGTCGCCGCCGTGCTGGCGGTGCCGGCCTGGCCGACCGCGACCTCCGGCACCATCCGGATCGAGTCGGTGCAGGGCAACGGGCCGGCCGGGTACTTCGACCGTGCTGCGCCGGGCGAGGTCCTGGCGGCGCAGGTCGCGGCGACCGACGTCGATGCGAAGGGCGTCGACCTCGTCGTGTGGCCCGAGGCCTCCGCCGAGTTCGACCCGCGCCAGCAGCCCGTGATCGCATCGTCGCTCGACGCCGTCGTCGACTCGGTCGGTGCGCCGCTGGTCGCCGGAGCGATCACGCAGACGCCGTCCGGGGTGCTGCACAACACGTCGTTCGTGTGGACCGCCGACGGCTGGCAGTCGTCCTACGACAAGAAGCGCCCGGTGCCCTTCGGCGAGTACGTGCCGGACCGGTGGTTCTTCTCGAAGCTCGCGCCGTCCCTGATCGGCCTGCTGCAGCGCGACTACACGCCGGGGACGAAGCCGAACGTCCTGCCGGTGGCGGGGATCGAGGCGGGCATCGCGATCTGCTTCGACATCGTCGACGACGGGCTGACCCGCGACATGGTGCGCGGGGGAGCGCAGGTGATCCTCGCGCAGACGAACAACGCGGACTTCTCCGGCACCGACGAGAACCTGCAGCAGCTCGAGATCGCACGGATGCGGGCGATCGAGACCGGTCGGTCCCTCGTCAACATCTCGACCGTCGGCGCCTCGCAGGTCATCGACCCGTCCGGACGCACCATCGACCGGGTCCCCGAGTACACCGCGACCTCGATGGTGACCGACGTGCCGCTCGGCACCTCGACGACCCCGGCGTCGCTTGCTTCGGGGTCGATCGCGTTGTTCCTGTCGCTCGGCGGGCTCCTCGTGCTGCTCGCCTGTGCACCGTGGGGACGCCGCAAGCGCTCCTGATCCGCCGCCGCGTCCCTGTCCGTCCGAGGCTGTGATCCTGTGCATCGGGGCCACGCACTGGGAACGGACTGTGAATGCGCCCAGTCGGGAACGACGGGGCGTGGGACAGTGTTGTGGAGGGCAGACGAGCGAGAGGAGCACACACATGGCTGATCGGAGTCTCCGCGGCATGCGGCTCGGGAGTCAGAGTCTCCAGAGCGAAGAGGGCGTCGAGCTCTCGGACCGCAAGCGCGCGGTCTACCAGACGGATTCGGGGGAGACCTTCGACATCGTCTTCTCCGCTGACGCAGACGTGCCCCAGACCTGGTCGGAGCCACGCTCCGGCCGCGAAGGCCGCCTGCTCGGTGACGACGGCATCCCCGTCGAGGTCGCAGCAGAGGACGTCAAGGCGCCCCGTACCCACTGGGACATGCTGCTCGAGCGTCGCTCGCGCGAGGAACTCGAGGAGCTCCTCGAAGAGCGCCTGCAGGTCCTCCGTGCACGACGCGGTGCCTGACACCACCACCTGACGAACGACGATGCCCGCCCCGGTTCCCCGGGGCGGGCATCGTCGTTCGTGGTGGTGCGGGTCAGCGTCGGCCGGAGCCGTCGCTGGTGCGGTGCCCCGACGCTTCGTCGTTCGGGTGCTGCGCGGCGTCGGCCTGCGGAGCCGGCGCGTCGTCGACCTTCTCGGCGGTCGCGTCGTCGGCGGCTGCGAGGTGCGCGTCGACGCTCCGGTTCGACTCGGCCAGTCGTGCGTCGAGGTCGGACTCGGGGACGATGTCCGCGGCGGTCGCGTCCGCACGCGGCATGGTCGTGCCGGCGGACCCGGCAGCGGCGGTGTTCGCCAGGCTCTCGTTCGCGAGCTTGGAGATGCGGGAGAGGAAGTCCCCGCCCGAACCGGCGCCGGCGACCGGGCCGCTGCCGCTCCGTCCGCCGGAGAAGCCCTTCGCGATGCCGGACAGCGCCTCGGTGAACTCGCTCGGGATCATCCAGAGCTTGTTCGCGGTGCCCTCGGCGATCTTCGGGAGCATCTGCAGGTACTGGTACGAGAGCAGCTTGTCGTCGGGGTCACCGGTGTGGATGGCCTCGAAGACCGTGGCGATGGCGGAGGCTTCACCCTCGGCGCGGAGCACCTGGGCCTTGGCGTCACCCTCGGCCGCGAGGATGGCGGCCTGCCGCTGCCCCTCGGCCTCGAGGATCTGCGACTGCTTGGTGCCCTCGGCCTGCAGGATCGCGGCACGACGGCTCCGCTCGGCACGCAGCTGCTGCTCCATGGCGTCCTGGATGGACACGGGCGGCTCGATCGCCTTGAGCTCGACACGGCCGACGCGGATGCCCCACTTGCCGGTCGCTTCGTCGAGCACGACGCGGAGCTGACCGTTGATGTTGTCGCGGCTGGTCAGGGCCTCTTCGAGGTTGAGGCCACCGACGACGTTGCGGAGCGTGGTGGTGGTGAGCTGCTCGACGGCGCCGAGGTAGTTCGCGATCTCGTAGGTCGCCGCGCGGGCGTCGGTGACCTGGAAGTACACGACGGTGTCGATGGAGACCACGAGGTTGTCCTCGGTGATCACCGGCTGCGGCGGGAACGACACGACCTGCTCACGCATGTCGAGCAGGGGCCGCAGGCGGTCGATGAACGGCACGAGCAGGTTCAGGCCCGGCGAGAGCGTCTTGTGGTACTTGCCGAGGCGTTCCACGATGCCCGCGGTGGCCTGCGGGACGATGCGGATCGCCTTGGCCAGGACGACGATCACGAAGATGACGACGACGAGGATCAGGACGAGCAGTGCGATCGTCCCGGGTGTGATGGTCACGAGGTGGCCCTTTCTGCGAGGCGCACGACCGCGGTCGACCCCTCGATCGACTCGACGACCACGGGGGTGCCGAGTGGCGGTGTGCGGTCGATGGCGCCCACGGCGAACCGTGCGCTCCAGGTCTCGCCGTTGGCCAGGCGGACCTGACCGGGAGCAGATGATGTGAACGCGACGGCGACGGTGCCGGGGAGCCCGATGAGCCCCTCGATGTTCGTGCGGTGCGGGTCGGCGCCTCGGCCGAGCATGAGCAGCAGGCGCGGTCGCACGAGCGACAGCAGCACGAGCGCGAGCACGGCGGAGATGATGGCGGACAGCCACCACGGGGCGCCGAGCAGGGCAGCGATCAACCCACCGGCGGCTCCGGCCGCGAGCATGATGAAGATGAAGTCGAGGGTGAAGATCTCGACCACTCCCAGCAGCAACACGAGTCCGATCCAGACGATGGTCTGGATCCAATCGATTCCGTTCACGCGATCTCCCTCCCTCGGTCGCGCGCCGTGGCTCGCAGCGTCGCGACGGCCGGTACAACTCCGTTCAACATATCAGGAGGGTCGGTCGGCCGTGCAGGCGATTGGTAGGCTCGGTGCGGCCGACCGGCCGGAACACGACCTGGAGAACACGACTGTGAGCAACCCCCTCGCCCCCGGATCCCTCACCGACACGCGCGCCGTCGTCACCGGCTCGTCGCGCGGCATCGGCGCCGACACCGTCGGGTACCTGGCCGAGGCCGGCGCCAAGGTCGTCGTGAACTACCGCAACAAGGCCAAGCGCGCCGAGCAGATCGCCGAGAAGGTCGTCGCAGCCGGTGGCTCCGCCCTGGCGATCGGCGCCGACCTCACCGAGCACGAGTCGGTGCAGGCGCTCGTCGACACCGTCGTGCAGGAGTGGGGCGGCATCGACCTGCTCGTCCTGAACGCCTCGGGCGGCATGGAGTCCGGCCTCGGCGAGGACTACGCGCTCCGCCTGAACCGCGACGCGCAGGTCGACATGCTCCAGACCGCCGTGCCGCACATGCCCGCCGGGTCGCGCGTCGTCTTCGTCACGAGCCACCAGGCCCACTTCGTCGAGACCGCCGAGACGATGGACGAGTACGTCCCCGTCGCCAAGAGCAAGCGCGCCGGCGAACTCGCCCTGCGCGAGCTCGTCCCGCAGCTCGAGGCCGCGGGCATCGAGTTCGTCGTCGTCTCCGGCGACATGATCGAGGGCACGATCACCGCCACCCTGCTGAACCGCCTGAACCCCGGCGCGATCGAGGGGCGTCGGCAGGAGGTCGGCAAGCTCTACAGCGTGTCGGAGTTCGCGGCCGAGATCGCCCTCGCCGCGATCGAGCCGATCCCCGCCGACCACACCAAGCTCGTCGGCGACGTCAGCGGCTTCGTCGGCTAGCGTCGGGCGGGTGACTGCCAAGCCCGGCCTGCGCCGAACCTCCCGCATCATCCTGCTCGACCCCGAGGGTCGCGTGTTCCTGATGGACACGAACTCGCCGTCGTCGGACGGCGCGCACAGGTGGATCACGCCGGGTGGCGGGGTCGACCCCGGCGAGGACCACCGCGACGCGGCGATCCGCGAGCTTCGCGAGGAGACCGGCATCGTCATCGACGATCCGGGCGAGTCCGTGTGGTCATGGGACTTCACCGTCGAGTGGGACCTCGCCGACCACGACCGCGGCCACAGCGAGTTCTACGTCGTGCGCACCCCGGGTTTCGAGTTGTCGGACGCCGAGTGGACGGACGACGAGCGGGTCGACATCCTCGCGTCGCGCTGGTGGACCGCCGACGAGCTCGACGCCACCGATGAACCGTTCGAACCGGCGGAGCTGCCGGAGCTGGTGCGTCGGTTCGCTGCCGCCTGACTCGGCCGTCGTCTGACCCGGCCGTCGTCTGCACGGTGCCGGGTCCGTCGGTCGGTGCGGGGTTGGTGGCGTGGCGCGCGCTTGTGGCGCTGCACGGTGCGCGGAAACGCGCACGGGGTGAGAAAGAGCGCACGGTGCTGACGGGAGGCACGGTGCGGGCGTGACCCGTGCCTCCCGTCCGGTGGTGGGTCGAGTCCACCGCACGGTGCCTGGTCCGTTGGCCGGTGCGGGGTTGGTGGTGTGGTGCGCGCTTGTGGCGCTGCACGGTGCGTGGAACCGCGCACGGGGTGAGAAGGTGCGCACGGTGCTGACGGGAGGCGCGGTGCGGGCGTGACCCGTGCCTCCCGTCCGGTGGTGGGGTGCGTCCACCGCACGGTGCCGGGTTGTCTTGTCGGTGTCGGTACCCGTCGGTACGCTGATCGACATGCATACCAGTTCCGGCGACGACGGCGTTCCGAGCCGGAGCGTGCACGCCGCTGACGGCCACGATCGGATCCGCGTGCGCGGTGCCCGCGCCAACAACCTGCAGGGGATCGACGTCGACCTGCCGAAGCGTCGACTCACGGTGTTCACCGGTGTGTCCGGGTCCGGCAAGAGCTCGCTCGTGTTCGGCACCGTCGCCGCCGAGTCGCAGCGGATGATCAACGAGACGTACAGCGCCTTCGTGCAGGGCTTCATGCCGTCGCTCGCACGACCCGACGTCGACCTGCTCGACGGCCTGACCACCGCGATCGTCGTCGACCAGGAGCGCATCGGCGCCGACCCGCGGTCGACCGTCGGCACCGCCACCGATGCGAACGCGATGCTGCGCGTGCTCTTCAGCCGTCTGGGCGACCCGCACGTGGGTGGTCCGAACGCGTTCTCGTTCAACCTGGCGACGGTCACCGCCGGGGGAGCGATCACGGTGCAGAAGGGCAAGGACGCCAAGGCCGAGAAGGTCTCGTTCACCCGGCTCGGTGGCATGTGCGCCGACTGCGAGGGGCGCGGGCTGGTCAACGACATCGACCTGACGCAGCTGTTCGACGACTCGAAGGCGCTCGGCGACGGGGCGATCACGATCCCCGGCTACGGCACCGACGGGTGGAACGTCCGGATGTACGCGGAGTCCGGGTACTTCGACAAGGACACCCCGATCCGCGACTTCACCGAGCAGGAACGCGCCGACTTCCTCTACCGCGAGCCCACGAAGCAGAAGATCGCCGGCATCAACATGACGTACGAGGGGCTCGTCCCCCGAGTGCGGCGTTCGATGCTGCAGAAGGACCGCGAGGCGATGCAGCCGCACATCCGCGCCTTCGTCGACCGTGCGGTGACCTTCACGACGTGCCCGGCGTGCGGTGGTACCCGGCTGAACGACGTCGCCCGCTCGTCGAAGATCAGCGGGAAGAGCATCGCCGATGTCTGCTCGATGCAGATCACCGACGTCGTGCCGTGGCTGCGGGCCATCGACGACCCCGGCGTCGCGCCGCTGCTCGACGGCCTCCGCGACCTGCTCGAGTCGTTCGTCGAGATCGGTCTCGGCTACCTCTCGCTCGACCGCCCGACCGGCACACTGTCCGGGGGAGAGGGGCAGCGGGTCAAGATGGTGAAGCACCTCGGGTCATCCCTCAGCGACGTCACGTACGTCTTCGACGAGCCGAGCACCGGGTTGCACCCGCACGACATCGAGCGGATGAACGGCCTGCTGCTGCGGCTGCGTGACAAGGGGAACACCGTGCTCGTGGTCGAGCACAAGCCCGAGGTCATCGCGATCGCCGACCACGTCGTCGACCTCGGCCCGGGCGCCGGCTCCGGCGGCGGGACGCTCTGCTACCAGGGCCCGGTGCAGGGGCTGCGGGGGAGCGGGACCATCACCGGTCAGCACCTCGACGACCGCGTCTCGGTGAAGACCGCCGTCCGCCGGTCCGACGGGGCGATCGCGATCCGCGGTGCGTCGGCGCACAACCTGCACGACGTCGACGTGGACGTCCCCACCGGGGTGCTCACCGTTGTGACGGGGGTCGCTGGATCCGGCAAGAGCACGCTGATCCCCGGTTCGCTCGCGCATCGCGAGGGTGTCGTGGCCATCGACCAGAGCGGGATCCGCGGCTCCCGACGCAGCAACCCGGCGACCTACACCGGGCTGCTCGAACCCATCCGCAAGGCGTTCGCGAAGGCCAACGGCGTGAAGCCCGCGCTGTTCAGCGCGAACTCCGAGGGTGCGTGCCCCGCGTGCAACGGCGCCGGTGTCGTGTACACCGACCTCGGGATGATGGCGGGCATCGCCACCCCGTGCGTGGAGTGCGACGGCAAACGGTTCGACCAGTCGGTGCTCGGCTACCAGCTCGGCGGCAAGGACATCAGCCAGGTCCTGGGCATGTCCGTCGCTGAGGCCGTGGCGTTCTTCGCCGATGGTCCTGCCGCGCTGCCTGCTGCGCACACGATCCTGGCGCGCCTGGCCGACGTCGGACTCGGGTACCTGACCATCGGGCAGCCGCTCACGACGCTGTCGGGCGGAGAACGGCAGCGGCTCAAGCTGGCGACCCACCTCGGCGAGCGTGGCGGCATCGTCGTGCTCGACGAACCGACCACCGGACTGCACCTGGCGGACGTCGCCCAGCTGCTCGGGCTGCTCGACCGCTTGGTGGACTCGGGCAAGACCGTCGTGGTGATCGAGCACCACCAGGCCGTGATGGCGCACGCCGACTGGATCATCGACCTCGGGCCCGGCGCGGGGCACGACGGCGGCCGGATCGTGTTCGAGGGCACGCCCGCCGACCTCGTCGCAGCCCGCTCGACACTGACCGGCCAGCACCTGGCGACCTACGTCGGCGCCTGAAGCAGGGGACAGGTTCGTGCACGGAACCTGAACGTTGCCGGTGCGATTCGGATAGCGTTTGATCGACGCTCACGATCGGCTACCCGGCCTGGATCGGCGTCCTGATCGAAGGAGCTCCCATGTCCAACCCCGGCAACGCGCCCGCTCAGTCCAACACCTTCGGTGTCGTCTCCCTGGTGCTCGGCATCGTCGGCGTCGTCGGCGGCATCTTCATCGCCCTGATCGGCATCATCGCCGGCATCATCGGGCTCGTGCTCGGCATCCTGGCGCGCAAGCGTGGGGGCAGCCGCGGCACCGTCCTCGCCGGCATCATCCTGTCGGCCGTCGCGATCGTCATCGGCATCGTCGGCTACATCCTGACGGCGGTCATCCTCACCCAGTCGTGATGGAGCCCGTTCGCGGGCGCACTCGGTGCGTCCGCGGGCGTGCATCGTGAGCAGAAGAGGTCGAGTCCGTCATCCGGACTCGACCTCTTCTGCTCACCCGATGGCTTCGCGCCCGGTCCGGTCACCGGCGGTTCGCCCTTCGGCGAGGAACCCGGTGAAGGCGGCGCGCACACGGTCGAGGTCCGGCTCGAGCCCGGTGATGTGTCGGAGGCTCGCGACCGCTTGCCCGACGGCCATCCAGCCACCGTCGACCACCCGGCATCCGGCCGCACGTGCCGCCCGGACGAGCGGCGTCTCGAGCGGGAAGTAGACGGCGTCGGAGACCCAGGCGCCTCGGGGGAGCAGCGCGGGGTCGAAGGCCTGCCGCGGGTCGTCGTTCATGCCGAGCGGTGTCGCGTTGACGGCTCCGTCCGCCGTCGCGAGCACCTCGTCGGCATCGGTCATCGCCAGGACGCGGGCGTCGACGGGGGAGTCGGGCGGTGGCTCGAGCGTCGCGACGAGGGCCTCCGCGCGGCCGACGTCCGCATCGACGACGTCGAGCCGCCGGACACCGAGTCCGACGAGCGCGTGGGCGATCGCCGAGCCGGCACCACCGGCACCGAACTGCACGACGTGCTGCCCGGCGACCGATCCGAGACCGCGCTCCACGGCGATCCGGAAGCCGGTCTCGTCGGTGTTGTACCCGATGCGGCGGCCGTCGCGGAACAGCACGAGGTTGACCGCACCGATCCGGACAGCCCGCGGGTCGAGCGCGTCGAGCAACGGGACGACGGCCTGCTTGCAGGGGTGCGTGACGTTGACCGCGCGGTACCCCTCGGCCTCGGCGGTGGCGAGCAGTTCCGGCAGATCGGCAGCAGTTCGGCCCAGCACGTCGAGGTCGAGCAGGCGGTACTCGTAGTCGAGTCCGAGCACCCGGCCCTCTGCTTCGTGCATCAGGGGAGTCAGCGACCGCTGCAGTCCGGCGCCGATCAGCCCGACGAGCGTGTGCGGCATCGTTCCTCCTGTGGCGTCGACCGGCCGTCCGACACTAACGCGCCGTGCACGGAGACCCGATACGTCGTCAGCGCGTTCGGCGTACCGTCCGGCGCATGAGCTACAGCCAGCCAGACCCAGCCGAAGAGACCACCCAGAGCGAGACGCCGGAGCAGCCGGACACCGACCAGGAGAACCTGGAAGAACAGGGCGGTGAACCGGCGGCGCTCGAGATCGACGCCGACGACGTCCCGACGAAGCCCGTCGACTGACGCTGTCGCCCGGCGATGTGCTTCGTGAGCAGGAAAGGTCGGGTCCGCGCGTGGGACTCGACCATTTCTGCTCACGAAGCCCTCTGGTGCCGCGCGCAGGCAACTGGTAACCGCGCGTGTGAGGACGGCCGGAGTCGACACGAACAGGTGTCGCGCCGCGGCCACCACTTGACTACCCTCAGTGAGATGTCCTCACCGCCGACGCCGACGCTTCCTGTCTGGGGAGCTCGCTTCACAAGGCTCATTCAGGAATCCTTCGACTTTCTCGGCTCGCAGTCGGACCGAAAAAACGAGCACCTGGTTGTAAGGGCAATTCCTCGAAGCGACGGTGTGCATAGAGTCGTCTATCGGTATGGGGTCTTAGGTGAACTACTGCCGTTTGACGTTATCGAAGACTTTCGGGATATCCTCGCCCGAGGACGATCCGTTCTCGACATTGCCATGTTCGACGCAGTGACGAGGCAAGCATCCCCGCCTCTAACGGCCAGACAAGAGCGATCGACCTACTTTCCTATCGCGGCAACCGAGGAGGACTGGAATTCGCTCGCCGGACAGCCATATATGAAGGCTCTAACCCCCGATCAGCTGAAGAATCTAGAAGAGCTTCAGCCATTCGTAACGGGTAGTGGCACGCTCAGTGAGTTCGCCAAGGTGCACAATGACGACAAACACCAGGCACCGCTGCGATTAGCCGTGGTGCCTGACGCTGAGTTTGTGAT
This sequence comes from Curtobacterium sp. PhB137, assembly GCF_003814955.1. NCBI lineage: Bacteria > Bacillati > Actinomycetota > Actinomycetes > Micrococcales > Microbacteriaceae > Curtobacterium > Curtobacterium sp. PhB137. The sequence goes on from NZ_RKQO01000005.1 coordinate 437,338, forward strand.
GCTTTTCGATCACTTGTTTCCGCCGCCCGCGAGCGCAGGAGAGTGCTGGGTTGACTGGGTCACGCCGCTAGCACCCGTTGAAAACTGCAAAGATTTTGTCGAGTATCGCTCTACGGAGGTGATTGCGGGGGCAGCGGTCGAGGATGTGCCAATTGCGCTTGCCGTTGAGGTGAGCTCCGGTTGGCGGGACGTCCAACACTTCCTTTGGGAAGTGCTGGAGTTCATCTCCCGAGCGACGGCTGTCCTGCATGACGGAGACATGAAACTTGCGGACGCTCTCCGTGACTACTTTGCGTTCCGACGGGACGAACTTGAGGCGTTTCGCAAGATGCTCGTCGAGCACGACGCTGCTTCGGAAGCGCAATGGCTGACCTCACGCGGAGGATCCGCCGTCCCGCATGATGTCGATGGCATTCACCTGCACCCGATGGCAACCCGACCCGGTGTGCCTGTTCACTCTTTTGCTGCGACTGTTGACTGGCCGGCGCTCTTGTCGGGCGACGATCTTCCTCCTTCCTTCGCAAAGCTTGTTCCCTGGTTGCAGGTGGAACGATCGAATCGTCCTGATTGACAGATCGTTCACAAGCGCTGTCGCCTAACCGCGCCGACGTATTGCGCGTAGGTGGAACCGGAGTCGACGCGGTGCGCTTCGATCGTCTCGGAGGAGTAGCCCAGCGCCTCCGCGACGATCGGGACGGGGCCGAGTTTGCTGAGTTCGTGCAGGGCTCCGAGGCGGGCGGCTCGAGCGCTGAAGACGTCGCGTAGGTGGGTGGCAATGTGACCGGGATCAATCGGTCGTCCTGGTGATTGACCGGTAAAGACCCAGTCGCTGCTCGGGTGTGACGCGGTGCGGAGGTTCACGGGTTCTGCGAGGAGCTCCCGCCAGGGTGCATCCAGCGGCGGGGGCAGTTCGAGGTCGATGGAGCCGAGCCGAACACAGACAGTGTCCTCGTTGACCGTGATGTCGCTCCATCGTAGTTCGAGGCTCTTGCGGAGCTGCTGGCCAAACACGAGGACCAGGATTCCGATCGCCCGGTCTCGCGGTGAGAGTTCGTCGGTGTGGACGAGCCGTTCGGTGACGCTGGCCTGGTCGGAGGCGCTCATCCGCGGGGCGGTTCCACGGCGGTGTCGGGGAACGATCAGGTCCCGGTTGATCAGCCGAGCGCTCTGTGCCCAAGGGATGAGCCGATCGATGAACTGCCTCGTTGAGGGTCCGCTGGTGAGCCAACGGTCGACGTCGCCCTGCGTTGTGTCGACGAACGTGACGTGGTGCTCGGTGAGCCAGTTGAGGAAGTCGACGCCCACCGTGATCGACTGCTTGGCGCGCAGGAATGCATTTCGAGGCACTTCGTCCATGGCGCGGAACTTCCGTAGGAAGCTCCATCGGATCCATCGGTCAACCAGGCGACGATGCTCGTCGTCGGCGACGCGGTTTGGGATCTGTGTCAGCCACTCGGAGAAGGCTGCGAGGTAGTGATCGCGTCGAGGGAGCACGCCGTGCTCGATCAGGAGACCGCGGACGAAGTCCCGCGTTCTCGATTTTGGTAGCTCGTCGATCGCCTCGTGTGTGATGGTCCCGTCCGTAGCGATCATCCGAAGCGTGGCTTGTACGTGGTCCTGCCGAATCCAGGTCAACCCGGAGTTTGCGCGCTGCATTCGCTTGAGGGCGTCAGCCAAGGGTTCGAGCTGTGCGGGGACGCCGCCGTCCGGCGCGGAAAGGGCAGTGTCGACGTAGTTGGAGAGCGCGCATGACCAGCACCGACCCTGAGAATAGAGCTCGTCCTCGGCGCCGCAAAGCACGCAGTCGACGTTGATCCGGACGCCCGAGCATGTGCGGCAGGTAGGGCCGTCGTCGGCTGTCCCGGGCAGGATGCCGACGTGCCCACAGACAGCGCAGGTGCCCGACGTTCGGATCGCCTTCCGGTAGCAGTTCTGGCAGATGAGCCCGTCCGGCCAACGCGCGGCGACGGGCCGGTGTTCGCCGCAGCGGCCGCAGGCCTCGTAGGCATCTGCGTCCTCGGGCGCCTTCGGCCTAGCCATGGTCGTCGGCGAGGCGGATCCGATGAGCCACGGGGTTACCGTTCATGGCGGGGGGTTCCTCGCCCGGCTCGGGGGCGTTTACACGGCCGGCTGCTCGCATCTCGACAAACGGCTCGAAGAGGTCATTCGGGGTGCAGTCGAGGATGTCGCAGAGCGCAGCGAACGTTCGAGCGGGGATCCGTTCTGGGGTGCCCGTGACGAGACGGTAGACCTGGCTCTCCGAGAGGTCGATGCCGCGGGTTCGCAACAACGGAACGAGTTCGGTGCTCTTCCAGAGGTTGTGCTGCGCCATTAGGGTGCGGAGGTTCCAGCGGTAGCCGATTCGTCGCTGCTCACTCATCGTGGTGTTCCTCTCGCTGGACGATCCGGGTGGAGATCATCTGTTGCAGGATCTTCTGCTTGAAGTCCGATCCGACCGATGTGTAGAGACTGGTCGTTGAGGCATGGCGGTGACCGACCTGCGTTTGGACGAACGTTGCGTCGTAGCCAGCCTCTAACAGGTGCGTGACGTAGGAGTGCCGGAGGCAGTGCAGGTTCAGGCCTTCGTCGTAGCCGACGGCGCGACGGAGGGCTACGAAGGCGTCACCGACTGTGCTGACGGCGACGCGGCCGCGTTCGGTTGGCCAGAGGGCGCTGGACCGGTCTGCGGTCTTGAACCGGTCGCGGCGGCCGGGGGAGAGCCAGGTCGACAGGAGTGGGACTACCCACTCGAATTCGGGGACCGTCAACACAGTGCGTCGGCGCGGCCCGGACCCCTTCGTGCCCTTGCCCCAGCGCACTGTCAACGCACCGAACAGGCCGTAATCCGGAACATGCGGGTTGGGCCCAAAATCACTGATTTCGAGCATCGCGAGCTCGCGACGTCGGAGCCCGAACGCATAACCGACCTTGAACGCCGTCGAATTCCGCATCAGGGCCGGCCACTGCTTCAGACGCTTCCGGTAAGCGAAGTCCACTTGATCGTCGATGTGGTCGAACAGGGCTTGCAGCTCCGAGACAGTGAAGGCGCGTCGCCGTGGATCCCGAGCATCGTCAGCGGTGTGGCGTGGGGAGTTCCACTCGAAGACGATCTGCGCCGGGATCTCGCCGAACATTGCCTCGCAGTAGTCCCCCCAGCCGTACGCGATGTTCGCGACGTACCCGCAGAACGCTGCGATCGCATTGCTGTACGCCCGCAACGTCGACAAGGCGTACGCGTGCTCACCGAGGCGGTGCTCCGCGAGGAACTCGTCGAGGTCGGCCGGTCCCCACGACCACGGGTAGGTGCCGGTGTAGTTCTGAAACCTCCGGATGAGGCTGAGCTTTGGCTCGATCGACGAGGTCTGCAGACCGCGCGCGAGCATCTGGCTTGTCCACCCGTCGACCATTGCTTCGAACACGCGCTCGTCGGCCCGGAACAGCTGAACGGAGCGATCCTTTAGATGCCTCGGGACCGCGCCTGGTATCGCGCCTGCCATGTGAACTCTCTTCGTGGAATCCTGCACTAAATGCAGGAAACATACGCTGCCCGGTGCCAAGAGCACAAGACCCGACTCTCGTCCGGTTCGCCTCATTCGCTCGCAGCGCGCCCTATCGAGCGGGCCGAGCCAAGTGACCGGTCCCGAAGCCTCCCACATGGGGGCAACGCACGGAGTGTCGCCGGCCCTCGCCTTCGCGATCGACCGGCGCCTCGCGCCGCAGGCGTTGGGCCGGCATCCGGCCCTTGACTGGTATGGATCGACTGCCGGCCGTCGGTTGAGGCGGCTTCGCGCTCTACGCTGGGACGCGTGAGCAGAACTCCCCGACAGCGACCGTTCGAGCTCGCGCCGGCGCCCTGGCCGGAGATTCCCGCCGACGATGCGATCGCGGAAGCGGCTCGTACCTTCGTGGTGCGGCTGAGGGAGGCAATGGGAACTCAGAGCACGCGCGCGGTCGCGACGGCTGCTGGAGTGCACCACACAACGTTGCTCGGTGTTCTGGCCGGTCGTTCCTGGCCGGATCTCGCCACGCTCGCTCGGCTTGAGCTTGCCCTCGACACCGAGCTGTGGCGACGACCCGAACGTTAGAGGTCGAACACCGTTTCGAAAGCAAACCAGGTTCCGCCTGACATGTCGGCGAGGGAACGGAGGCGTCCCTCGAAGCGCTGCCGTGACTCGATGGGAGCTTCATGGAGGTGTTGAAGGCGGCGCCTCAGTAGGTCGCGCATCAGCGCCGCAGCCGATTCGTCGCCTCCAAGCTGTCCGCTGATGACGTACTCGCCGGAGTCGAGGTCACAGACGGCGACGAGCTCGGTAGCTCCGACGGTGACGACGAAGTCGCCGCGGCGGCCGACTGTTCGGTAGTCGATACGCGCGGCCTCGGGGACCACGACCGCGTCCAGCCAAGAGACTTCCACTCTGGCACCGGTTGTGGCTTCGATCGTGAGGCGGGGTGAACCAGAACCCGCGCCTCGCTCGCCTTTTCCCATGTGCTGATTATAATCAGCACGCGGCATGAGACGTGTTGCGAGCGGCTGGCAGGTGAGGAAGTGGCGTTGGAAGCATCAGAGGCGGCCCCTTCGCCGGTGAGGTCTGCCGCCTCGCGTCAGATGTCGCTCGCCGCGCTGGAGGCGGCCATCGAATCGCTTGGACTCGAGTTCTACGCAACGGTTGAGCAGATCGCCGAATCGCTAACGGCGCTCAACCGGCCGAGTCCGCTGGGAACGGCGAAGCGAGCTCTCATCCTTCAGTGGATCGGCGCGGTCGGTGACGAGTTCCAATGGGAAGCGGAGCTGAGCGACCGAAATCTCATGACCGTGCTGGTCCGAGCCATATCGATCGAACATGCGGCAGTGTTGCGGGCCGATGACGTGGCCCGACGACGGGGGAGTACTCTCCATGAGCTTCGGGCTGACGTGGCTTCTCGACAGCTCTGGGGATTCGAGCGGGCTGGAGCCTTGCTGTTCCCCTCGTGGCAGTTCATCGACGCCGGTGCCAAGACTTTGGAGCTCATCTCCGATGTTCTACCGACGGTGCTGCAGTGCGTACCGCCTGACGCGCCGCCAGCACTAGTTGCTCGCCTGATGTGCTCCGAAGACCCGCACTTGCAGCGGGGCGGCGCGCGGTGCAGTCCAAGAGAACATCTGATCGCGGGCGGATCGCCTTGGCCCGTGGTGCGGACCTTGCTGCTTGTGCTCGAGGGGTCTGCTTCGCGCCTCCAAGATCTCGTACTCGGAGGACGGGGTGACCGGTGAGGTTGGCTGGGGAGCGGCATCCACACTCCGGCTGAAGCAGCGGAAGCGACCACTGTGAACGTCCCCCTATCGAGCTTCAACTCCCTCGCCGGTGTCATCGCGCACGGCCGCGACTATGGCCGAGTCGCTGAGCCACCCACAGTTCCGCGTGGCCGACAAGGGACACTCGAGGAGCAGGAGTTCCTCATCCGGTTCGGCGGCTGGACCCGGGAAGAGTACGAGGACTCGAAGGCCGAAGTCGCCCGCGGCGAGCTGGAGAACGTGGAACGTCGCACGGAACTTGAGGGGCTCGTCTCTGCGTTGACCGCCGAGGAAGCCGCGGACTGGTTGCGCATCAACGACGCTGAGCTGCACGCGCTCCTCGCTACGGGGCAAGTGACAGCCTTCGTGTGCGACGGGGAGTTGCGGTACCCGGCGTGGCAATTCACCGATGACCCAGCGATACCAGTCCTTCCCGGCCTTGCACGACTCACGCCGGCGTGGGGTGATCAGAAACATCCAGCCACGATCCTCGGCTACATGTACAACGCGGACCTCGAGATCGAGGGGACCAATGAGTCCTTCACGCCCGTCGAGTGGTTGACGATCGGCGGCGACGTCCAGGTCGTGCTCGACCATCTCGAAGCCGCGAATTGGCGGTAGGACGCCTCGGATGCACACAGTTCCGCCCTTCGTGTCTCGCAATCGACCTCAACCCACCACCCCTCCAGGCGGCAACTGTGGGGGACCTAGAAGTCAAACAAGAGGGGAGTGCCTGATGACGTCACGGGTACAGATCGCGCGGGCACGCGCACGTGTTGCTCTCGCCGCCCTGACGGGTGACGACCTGCCGGACAGCGTCCGCAGCAACGCCACCATGGACTTCGCGGATGCCGACGACGCTGTGTTGGTCACCCGGGACCGCGATCTTGACCCGCCGCGGCAAGACCGCGCCTTCCCACGACTAATCGGTGTTCACGCCGGCGGTCGAGATTTCGGGCCACGCCACAACCCGCCGCGTCCTCGAACCGGCCGAGATCTCACACCTGACGAGGAAGACGCACTCATCGAGTCGGCGTTCGGTACTCGGCAGCGGTACGAAGCTGCAAAGTCCGCCGTCGCGCGCGGCGAGCTCGACGCAGCCGAACGCCGTTCTTGGCAGCGCGGAATGAGTGCCTCCCTCACCCTTGAGGAAGCGGCCGACTGGCTGGATACCGGAACGGCACGGGTCCTCACCCACCTCGTGTCCGGCAACCTGTTCGCGTTCGTGTGCGACGACGAGCTGCGCTTCCCGGCATGGCAATTCACCGACGACCCGAACCACCCGGTGCTGGATCACCTATCGACGTTGGCCGGAGCGTTCGACAACGACATGCACCCGACGTCGATCCTCGGCTTCATGACGACACCACACCCGTACACGCGCATCCACGGTGAACCGGCGACGCCCATCGAATGGCTTACCGAGGGCCGCCGGGTGCAGCCGTTGCTGGAACTACTCGAGACCCGGCGCTTGAGATAGATCCTGCACCGAAGACCTGCTCAGCCTCACTCGCGATATCCCCGACCTGATGGGGCGGCAGGAGCACCTGGCCAAGCCCCGAGACAGCGCGCTGGAGGGGGAGGCCGGACCTCACGAATGTCGACGTCAGAACTGGATGTACCCGTTCCAGCCCCGCTCCGCATCTAACCCGTCCTCCCCGAAAACGTCAGGATCAACGGGGAAGTGCTCGTTCTGGAAGTGATCGAGCGACGCCCGAGCCTTGTCCCGCAGCGCAGAAACATCCTCTGCGGGGTGCATACGAGACAGCATCGCGGTCCGTCGCTCCAGGACCGCGTCCCACAGCTGGCGACGGCTCACCTCGGCCATCAGCTGCCCGGCGACCAACATCGAGTGGAACTCAAGCGATCCCGCGAACCGATCCATCAGCGTGATCAGATCCCGATCTTTGACCTCTATGAAAACCTTGGGCTGACGGTTCTGCTGCTCTGCCATCGAGCGCACCTGCGCCCGCGCGTCCTCGAACGCCTGCCGTTCTGGATCCTCTGGCATGATTTCCCCCTCCTGCCACAGCACGATGCGTGGGCCATTGGCGATGTACAACAGTAGGCAGCTTCTCTCTGAGTCGCGCTTCTGACTTCGCTCCCTATCCGGGCGGCCTGGTCACTACGGCTGCAGGAGTTCTCGTTCGATGCGTTCTGCGACGGCGTCCCGCATTGGTCGCACGTCTTCCGGTGACCAGGAGGTGGGGTCGGGGAACGACCACTCCAGGACCGTGCCGCGTGGTTCTGCGGGGAGCTCGAGGCCGGGCTTCATGAGCACGACGATGTCCGCCTGTTCGAGCAGGTCGGGCGTCACTTGCCGGGGCACGCGTCCCGTGATGTCGAGGCCGAGTTCGCCCACGGTCGCAGCGATCGAGGGGTTCACCTCGTCGGCTGGGCTGATGCCGGCGGAGGTGGCCGTGTAGCGGTCGGGTGCTGCGAGTTCGAGGAGCGCTGCGCCGAGCTGTGAGCGGCCGGCGTTGTGTTTACAGATGAACAGGACGGTGGGCTTCGTGGTCATGGCTGCCACTCCCGGTCACTTGGTGCAGCACGAGGTGCGGTCAGTAGCCGACTCAGGCGGAGTGCAGCAGGCAGCGTCGTCAGCGGCAGGAGTCGCGGTGGCGGCGGGGGCGGTGCAGCAGGAGCTGCCACCGACGTCGGTGGAGCAGACGCCTGTTTCGGGGAGGACGAGTTCGACCAGGCGCGCTGCGGTGTGGTCGCCTGCGAGTTCGGCGGCGATGGAGCGGACTTGCTCGTAGCCGGTGAGGAGCAGGAAGGTGGGTGCTCGGCCGTAGGACTTCATGCCGGCGATGAAGAAGTTCGGCTCCGGGTGCGCAAGCTCGGCGACACCATGCGGGGGAACAGAGCCACAGGAGTGCAGGTTCGGGTCGATCAGTGGTGCGAGGGCGCGGGGTGCTTCGACGATGTCGTCGAGTCCGAGGCGGATTTCGCGGAGCATGTTGAGGTCGGGTCGGAACCCGGTCGCGTTCACGATGACGTCGACCGTCACCGCGAAGGGCTCGCCGGCGCGGCGTCCGGTGATGGTGACTTGGTCGCCGTCGGGTTGGACGTCGTCGATCTCGTACTGGGCGATCTGCTGCACCTGACCGGATTCGACGAGCTCGTGGACGGTGGAACCGAGCTGCCCGCGGGCGGCGAGCCCATCGGCTGCGTCCGCGCCGAGCCGGGCCGTGCCCGGGTTGCGGATCGCCCACAGCACTTCGGTTCCCGGCGCGGTCTTGGCGAGGCTGGCGAGCTTGATGAGCGTGTTCGCGGCGGAGTGGCCGGCACCGACGACGAGGACCCGACGACCGGCGAACCGGTCACGGTCGGCGCCGAGGACGTCAGGGAGCGCGTGGACGACCCGGTCGCCGAGGTCAGCGGCGGGTGCGAGCCCAGCAGCAGTGAGGGGGTTCGGGGACGTGTAGGTGCCGGAGGTGTCGACGACCGCACGGGCAGTGACGTCGTGTGCACCGTCGGCGGTGTGGAGGCGGAGCAGGAATGGGGTGTCGGCGCGGCCGGTGGAGCGGGTGCGGTCCATGCCCTGCCGGGATACCGCTTCCACGCGGGTGCCGTACTGGATCACCGGTGCGAGCTGCGGGGTCGCTGCCAGGGGTGCCAGGTACGTGTCGACGAGGTCGTGGCCAGTGGGCAACGACGCCGCTCGAGGTGCTTCCCAGCCGGTGGCTTCCAGGAGGCGCTGGGCGGCAGTGTCGATGACGTACTGCCACGGGGAGAACAGCCGCGTGTGCCCCCAAGCGCGAACGCTCGTCCCCACGGTCGGCCCAGCTTCGTAGACGACGACATCGAGGCCGCGCTCAAGGAGGTGCGCGGCGGCAGCGAGGCCGACGGGGCCGGCACCAATGATCGCGACGGGGAGTCCGGTGAGGCGGTCCGCGTCGGTCCGGGGTGGGACGGTGAGGGTGAGCGTCATGGTCTGCGGCTTCCTGGTCGTTACGCGGTTGCTTCGGCGGGCAGCAGCTCGGCGAGGAGCGTCTGGACGCGGTGCTTGATGTCGTCGCGGATGGGGCGGACGTCCTCGATGCCGCGGCCGGCGGGGTCGGTGAGTTCCCAGTCCTCGTACCGCTTCCCGGGGAAGATCGGGCAGGCGTCGCCGCATCCCATGGTGATGACGGCGTCGGAGTCGCGGACGGCGTCGGTGGTGAGGATCTTCGGCTGGTTGCCGGCGATGTCGATGCCGTCTTCGGCCATCGCCTGGATCGCGATCGGGTTGATCTGGTCCTTCGGCGCACTGCCGGCGGAGATGACCTCGACGCGGTCGCCGCCGAGGGCCTGGGCGTAGCCGGCGGCCATCTGGGAGCGTCCGGCGTTGTGGACGCAGACGAACAGGATCGTGGGCTTGTTGCTCATGGGTGTGTGTCTTTTCGGGTTCAGTGGATGAGGGTGAGCCAGCCGGCGAGGGCGGCGAGGGTGATGGCGAGGACGGGGATGGTGAGGATGATGCCGGTGCGGAAGTACTGCCCCCACCCGATGTGGATGCCCTTCTTTTCCAGCACGTGCAACCACAACAGCGTCGCGAGGGATCCGATGGGGGTGATCTTCGGGCCGAGGTCGGAGCCGATGACGTTGGCGTAGACCATCACCTCGTGTGTCAGCCCGGTCGCGCCGGCGCCGCCGATGGCAAGGGCGGCGATGAGGACGGTGGGCATGTTGTTCATCAGGGACGCGAGGATCGCGATGGTGAACCCGACGCCGAGCGCGGTGACGAGGACCCCGTGGTCACCGAGCACGTCGAACAGCGTCGCGAGGTGGTCAGTGAGGCCCTGGTTCTGGAGGCCGTAGACGACGAGGTACATGCCGATGGAGAACAGCACGATCTGCCACGGCGCCTCCCGGATCGTCTTCCACACCGGGATCACCCGCCCCGACGGCGCACCCGGCCCGGTGCTGCCTGCGCTGACGGTGGCAGTACCGCCGGTTGCGACGAGGACCGGTGCGGCCTCGGCACGAGCGAAGAGGAACGCGGGCTGCCGTGAAGCCACGGCAACGATGACGACGGCTCCGACGCCGGCGACAGCGGCGAGCGGGACGCCGAGCGGGTCGGCGGCGAAGTAGCCGACGAGCAGCAGCGCCAGGACGACCCAGCCGGCACGGAACGTCGCCCGGTCCGTGATCGCTGCGGCGGGGCTGGTGAGGGCGAGGACGTCGTACCGCTTCGGGATGCTCCTGCCGAAGTAGAGCAGCAGCATCTCGAGGGAGGCCAGGACGGAGACGATGCCGACGGGGATCATGACGGCGGCGTACTCGGCGAAGCCGAGGTGGAAGTAGTCCGCGGAGACGATGTTGACCAGGTTCGACACCACCAACGGCAAGCTGCCGGTGTCCGCGATGAACCCGGTCGCGAGGATGAACCCGAGCGCCGCCTTCTGCGGCATGTTCAGTGCGCGGAGCATCCCGACGACGATCGGGGTGAGGATCAGCGCGGCCCCGTCGTTGGCGAACACCGCCGCGATGACCGCGCCGAGGCCCACGATCAGCACGAAGAGCAGCCGTCCGTTGCCGCGGCCCCAACGGGCGACGTGAAGGGCCGCCCACTCGAAGAACCCGGCCTCGTCGAGGATCAACGAGATCAGCACCACCGCGACGAACGTCAGCGTCGCGTTCCACACGATCCCGACCACGGTCGGAATGTCGGAGAGGCCGACGACGGTGGTGGCGAGGGCGATGACGGCGCCGATGAGCGCGGTGTAGCCGATCGGGAACCCCTTGGGCTGCCAGATCACCACCACGAGCGTCGCGACGAAGATCGCCGCAGCGACCACAGCCAGCACCATCAGGCGCTCACCCCAGCCTGATTCACTGCAGCCTGGTTCGCCGCTGCGGCGGCGCGTTCCCAGCCCTGCGCGGCGACCTGCACAGCGTCCCACGGGGACCCGAGCGGCGGCGTGTAACTGAGGTCAAGATCGATGACGTCGTCCACGGTGAGCTCCGCGTGGAGGGCGGTGGCGAACGTGTCGATGCGCTTGCTGATCTCCGCGGTCCGCTGCCCGACGATCTGCGCACCGAGGAGCCGCCCGGTGGCCTGGTCGCCGGTGACGCTGATCGTCAGCGGGACGGCGCCCGGGTAGTACCGCTTGTGGTCATCCGCGACCGTCACCCGCGTCAGCGGAGACACCTCCAGTGGGCCGGTCTCGTGCTGGCGGAGGCCGGTGCGGGCGGCGACGAGGTCGAACACCTTCACCACCTGCGTCCCCACCGACCCGGCGAACGTCTTCGAGCCGCCGAGCATGTTCTCCCCGGCGACGCGGCCCTGCTTGTGCGCGGTCGTCCCGAGGGGCAACCAGGTGGTGCCGAGGAGGCGGTGGTGCGTCACGACGCAGTCGCCAGCAGCCCACACATGCGGCACACCGGTCCGCATGGACGCGTCGACCACGATCGCGCCGGCCTGGCCGAGCTGCGCTCCGGCGGCGACGGCGAGATCCGTGACCGGGCGGACGCCGACGCAGACGACCACCAGCGCGAACGTGCCCTCCGTGTCACCAGACGCGGAGCCGGTGGCGACGCGCCACTGCCCACCGCCTGCCGGGGTGATCCCGGTGACGGTGGAACCGGTCAGCACGGTCGCGCCGTGGCGTCGGACCTCGGCGGTGACGAGGGACCCGAGTTCCGGGTCGAGGGTAGAGAGCACTTCCGGACCACGCTGGATCAACGTCGTGTCGAACCCACGGGCGACGAGCCCTTCGGTCATCTCCAGGCCGATGTAGCCAGCACCGACCACCGCGACCCGGCTCCCCGCCGGCAGCAGCTCGAGGGCAGCAACGACCTGCTCGGCGTCAGTCATGGAGTGCAGCAGGTGGATGCCCGGTTCCCCGAACGGCACGCCGGCCGGACGGACCGGTTCCGCGCCCGTGCCGATCAGCAGCTCGTCGTACGCGATCTCCTCGTCCCCGGTGGGGCCGGTGACGGTGAGGCGGCGCCCGTCGACGTCGACACTCGAGGCCCAGGTGGAGGAGCGGACGGTCATGCCGGCGGCCTCGAGATCAGCACGGGTGCGGTGCGCGAGGGACGCTTCCGTGGCGACGTCGCCGGACACCCAGTACGGGATGCCGCAGATGGAGAAGTTCGGGAACTCGTCCGCGAGCACCACCGTCACAGCCGTCGACGGGTCAAGTTCACGGGCGCGGAGCGCGGCGGCGATGCCGGCGTCGCTGCCGCCGACGGCGAGGAGGTGAGTCATCAGGCTGGTCCTTCACGGATCGAGCGGGAACCGGAACCCGGCGAGTACATCGAAGCACGTCGATATCGACCAGCGCAAATATAGACGCGTGTCAAAGTCCGTGGGAGGATGAATCCATGACGATCGAGCTGCTTCCCATCCAGGACGTCACCGCGTGCTGCTCGCCCGTCACCACCGAGGCCATGGACCAGGCATCCGCCGAGGTCCTCGCGAAGTCACTCAAAGCGATCGCCGACCCGGCCCGGCTCCGGCTCATCTCGATGGTCGCCGCGCACGACGGCGCCGAAGCATGCGTGTGCGACCTGCAGGAACCGCTCGGCCTCTCGCAGCCGACCGTCTCCCACCACCTCAAGGTGCTCGTCGACGCCGGAATCCTCCACCGCGAGAAGCGTGGCACGTGGGCGTACTTCTCCCTCGTGCCCGGCGCGCTCGATACCCTCGCCGGCCTCATCACCGCACCGACGCGCTAACCCTCGGCCGCGCGGTTACCTTCCGGGACGCCGGGCAGTTGCGCCGATGCCGTCGGCGATGACGCACTGCGTGCTGCAGTGCTCGTCACGGTCCGGGCATCCCGCGAAGTCCTGATCCGCTTGCGCCAACCGCCCGCGGAGCTGCTGCAGTCGGGCGATCTTGTCGTCGATCTCCTGAAGACGTCGGGCGAGGACGGGACGCATGGTGTCGCGGACGTCCGTGCAGGATCGGGTATCAACCGTGACGAGGTGCGCGGCGACGTCGACGAGGGAGAGGCCGAGCTCCTTGCTCGCCTGGATGAACCCGACCCGGTCGATCGCGGCGTCGTCGTAGTCGCGGTACCCGTTCTCGAGCCGGCGGCTGCCGATCAGGCCAAGGGACTCGTAGTACCGCAGCGTGGTCGCTGCGACACCGGTTCTGCGGCTGGCTTCCGAGATGCGCACGTCAGCAGCGTACGGCTTGACCTTCCAGCGCACTGGAACGTTTAGGGTCAACGTTCGTGCACACCCCTGATGCGGCCGGAGCGTTCCGGTGAAGCGGCTCGTCTCCGCGATGGAGGCTCACCAGATCCTGCTCTACCTGGCCGCGATCGCCATCGGCGCCGGAGCCGGACTGGTGCTGCCTGGAGCGGAGCGCCTCGAGGTCGGTATCAACCCCGTCCTCGGACTTCTGCTCTACGCGACGTTCCTCGGGGTGCCGTTCGCCGCGATCGGACGAGCGGTCCGAGACGTTCGCTTCCTCGGCACGGTGCTCGTGCTGAACTTCGTCGTCGTGCCGGTCGTGGTGTTCGCGCTGTCCCGGTTCGTTGCCGGCGACCCGCCACTGCTCTTCGGCGTGCTGCTGGTGCTGCTGACACCATGCATCGACTACGTCATCGTGTTCTCCGGCCTCGCCGGCGGTGCGTCCGCGCGGCTGCTCGCGGCGGCACCCCTGCTGATGTTGATGCAGATCCTGTTGCTCCCCGTCTACCTGCTGCTGTTCATCGGCCCCACCGGGGTCGCCGCAGTCGACATCGGACCGTTCGTCGAAGCGTTCCTCGTCCTGATCGTCTTGCCGCTGGCCGCAGCCGCGGCGACGCAGGCACTCGCGAAGCGGACGCGTTTCGGCCAACGTGTTGAGGGGCTGATGCAGGGCCTGATGGTGCCCCTCATGATGGCGACCCTGTTCGTTGTCGTCGCTTCACAGGCGGGCGCCGTCGCCGAGAACGTCACCCGGCTCATCGTGCTGGTACCCATCTACGGGACGTTCCTGGCGGTGATGGCCGCACTCGGGACGATCGCCGGCAGAATCGCCAGGCTCGACGTCCCCAGCCGGCGCGCGCTGGTGTTCAGCGGTGCCACGCGGAACTCCCTGGTCGTCCTCCCGCTCGCACTCGCACTCCCACCCGACCTCGGCCTCGCACCGGTCGTCGTGGTGACGCAGACCCTCGTCGAGCTCGTCGGCATGATCATCTACGTACGGCTGGTACCTTGGCTCGTTCCAGCCAGAGTCGGGCCAATGACCACTTGATGCTGGGTCCTGCAGCGGTCGACCACCATTTCGTCAGCGCGGACGAGGCGGCTTCGGCGACGGTGTGCGCGGGGCACCATAGAGGCGACGAGCGACGAGCGACGTGTGGTCGGCGGGTCACTGCGAGATCCACGAGCTGGGTGGGGAGTTCCGGGGGTTACAGGACAACTGTTGTGTTCGCGATCATGCCTTGCAGGATGGACATGATGAGGGTCCAGACCCCGGTCAGCATGGCGATCCCGGTGGCGATGAGGATGCATCCGCCGAGGAGATTGATCGCCCGGATGTGGGTCCGTAGGAACGTCACGGTTCGGCTGGCCCATCCGAAGCCGGCAGCGACGATGATGAAGGGAATGCCGAGGCCGAGGCCGAGGCAGTAGGCCAAGCCGAGGGCTGCGCCGCGGAGTCCTGTACCGGAGTCGAGGCTGAGAGCGGTGATGGTCGCGAGGGTGGGACCAAAGCAGGGCGTCCAGCCCAATCCGAACGTTGCGCCTAGGAGTGGTGCTCCGAGGAGACCGGGTCGCGGTCTCCATGATGTTCGGACGGTCCGTTGGAGTGGACGGAAGAGCCCGATGAACGCGGCTCCCATAATGATGACGATGAGCCCCAGGATGCGGATGATGACGTCCTGCCATCGGAACAGCCACGCGCCAGCGGTGCCGAATGCTGCACCGTAGGCGACGAACACCAGTCCGAACCCGACGACGAAGAGTGCGGCTCCGCCGAGAGTGCGTCGCGTTGTGACCGTGGACGCGGAGCCACTGACGAAGCCCAGGTACCCCGGCACCAGCGGAAGAACGCATGGGGACGCGAACGAAATGAGCCCGGCGAGCATGGCAATCGGAACGGCAGCCAGCATCTGCCCACTGAAGACTGTCTCCTGCAACGTCATCGAGGCTCCTGGTTTCGGGGCTCGGTGGGGTAGTCGGAGGCGCCGGGAGGGCCGTCTTTGCCGTTTTGGGATCGGGGGTTCGGGGACCGAGAGAAGGTGACCGCGAGGATGACGACGCCGACGAGGATGGCGATGTCCGCAACGTTGCCGATCGCGATGTCGGCGTAGTTGATCATGTCGACGACGGCACCTTCGCCGATGTTCTGCCCGCGGGTGAGCCGGTCGCTGAGGTTGCTGGCTGCGCCACCGATCAGACAGCCGACACCGACAGCGATGATGAGTCGGAGGCCGGTCGCCGCCCACACCAGCAGGCTGGCTATCACGAGTGCTGCGAGGACGGAGAGTATCCAGGTTCGTCCTTCTGCGAGAGAGAACGCCGCTCCACGGTTGAACGCAAGTTGCAAGCCGACGAGGTCACCGAGGACGGGGAGGGTCCGGTGCGGGTCGAGGTGCCAGAGCGCCCACAGCTTGGTCTGCTGATCCACGGCCGCGACGAGGACTGCGACCCCGATGACCGTCGCGAGGGAGCGCCCGCGCTGAGAACCTGGGCTGCGGTCGGCGTCGGTCTGGTGACCTGGCGGGGGGTTGTTCCTCACGCTCGGGTGAGTTCGTCTTCGATGAGTGTGGCGAGGGTTCCCGGCCCGCCGATAGCTCCGAGGATCCGCACGGCGACCCTGCCTCGCACGTCGAGAACGATCGTGGTGGGGACAGCGTTTGGCGCCACGTCGCCGGAGAGCGCGAGTTGCATGCGACCGGTGTCGTTGTCGAGGATCGACGGGTACGTCACGTTGAAGCGGCGTTCGAAGGCTTCCGCTGTGCCCTGCGCGTCGCGGACGTTGACGCCGATGAACTGTACGTCTCGGCTTGCGAAGCGCTCCGCGACCTTGTTGAGGTGCTTCGCCTCAGCGCGGCAGGGCGGGCAGGAGGCGTACCAGAAGTTGAGAACGACGACCTGCCCGCGGAGCTCCTCGCTGTTCAGCTGCGTGCCGTCCATCGCGGTCTCGTCAAACTGTACCGGAGCGCTCCGGTTGGACGTTGGCACCTGCGTCACGGTGCCGTCGCCGGAGACGTAGTTCTTCGTTTCGCCGCCGCGGTACTGCGAGCTCAGCGTGCCGTTCTGCCCGCCAGCGCATCCCGCCAGCAGCATCACCGCCATGATCGCCGCCGTTGCGGGCGCGGCTCGTCGCCAAGATGGCCGGCGGGTCATCGACTTTCCTGCACAGCGGCGTCCACTGCGGTCTGCAGGTCAGCGTAGGTCTGCAGGGGAACCACTTCGCCGTTGATGAAGAACGTGGGTGTGCTGTTCACGCCCAGTGTCGTTCCGAGATTGACGTCTCGTTGAATGCGCTCGAGCACAGTCTTGCTGGTGACGTCGCGGTCGTAGCGGCTCATGTTCAGGCCGAGGTCTTTGGCGTAGCCGCGGAATCGTTCGGCCTGAGAGTCGGTGCCTCGCTCGCCCCACTCCTTTTGCGTCTCGTACATGCGCTGGTACATGCCCTCAACCTTGTTCTGCTGGGCGGCAGCCTCGACGGCGGCGGCAGCGGTGCGGGAGTTGCCATGGCCGGGGAGGGGGAAGTACCGGAACCCGAAGGTGACGTCACCTTCGTACTTCTTGCGGAGGTCCTCGACGTAGGGGTAGAACGCCGCGCATGCTTCGCATTCGAAGTCGAGGAATTCGACAACGGTGACGGAGCCCTTGCCAGGGGGCCCGAGGACCCGTGTTGGCGTGACGGCACCGGTTGGGCTCGAGGACGCCGCTGTTGCTGCGGTCGGCGCGGAGGGAACGTAGGCGCGGATGACGAAGACGGCGATGACGATCAGGACGAGTGCGCCGGCGATGAGGCCGGAAACGACACCGATGCGGGTGCTACGAGTCATGAGGTCCCTTTGCTGGGTTGGGAGCGGGGGCGCCGCGTCGAGCGGAACGTGCGAGCAGGAGAACGGTGGCGTGTCCGATGAGGGCGAGCCCGAAGCAGACCGCGCCAATGACGTAGATGCCGCCGGGCCCTGGGCCGTCGCGGAGCAGCATCACGCCGCACACTGCAACGGTGATCGTCAGGACAACGACTTGCACGGCGGACCACGTCGCCCGAATGGGCCCCATCACGCCCCCTTGCCATTGAGGAACGGGGTTGGTGGGATCGCGGTACCGCCCTGACGCACCTCGAAGTGCAGGTGACAGCCAGTGGAGAGTCCGGCATTGCCGACTTCCGCGATTTTCTGTCCGGCGCTGACACGCTGCCCGACAGCAACTTGCACCCCGGCAGGGAACATGTGCGCGTAGTTGGTGGTGACGCCGCCGCCGTGGTCAACCGTGATGAGGTTCCCGTAGCCGCCGTACGGGCCGGCGTAGGTGACGGTGCCGGCGGATGCGGCGTAGAGGCCGGTGCCGCATGCGGCTCCGAAGTCGTCGCCTGCGTGGAGGCGGTAGTAGCCCAGTACGGGGTGCAGCCGGTTGCCGTACGCCTGGTACGAGCGGTACGACGTGATTGGCATCGTCCAACCGGATGCGGAAACCGCGCCGGGGTTCGACGGGGTCTGTGGACGGTTCTGCGCGGCTTGTGCTGCAGCAGCCGCCGCGGCGGCTCGTGCAGCTGCAGCGCGGCGCCGCTCCGCCTCCGTGTATGCCGCCTCCGTGCTCAGCGTCCGGTTGCGCAGCACCGCGAGCTGGTCGTTGAGTTCCCGCTGGCGGCTGCGCTGGGTGGCCTCCGCAGCGGCGGCTTCTGCAGCGGCCGTTGACGCTGCGGTGAAGGCGCCGGCAGCGGTGTTCCGGAGCTGGTCCCGCTTCCGTTTCGCTGCCTTCGCTTGCTTACTCAACGCCGTCGCGGTCCCAGCCTTGGTCGCGGCGTCTCGGAGCGTGGTGTTCATGGTGTCGGTGACTTTGGACGCCGTGCCCAGACGAGAGAGGAGATCGTCAGTGTCCGCCGTGATACTCACCGTGAGATCGCGTCCTGCCGACCGGGAGAGATACGCCGACCAGGACGCGATCTGCTCCTCCGCGCCGGCGGCGTCCGCTCGTGCATCATCGGCCTGCGCGGTGAGCGTGTCGAAGCGGCCCGCCGCAGCGTCTGCGGCATCCTGAGCGACTTGCAGCTCCCGTCCGCGAGCATCAGCGGCCGCCTTGGCCGTCACGGTCGTGTCCTCGAGTTCCGTGACGAGCGCTGCGATCTGCTCGGCCTGCCGGGAGGCGGCCGCCTCATCGCCTCGAGCGCGGAGCACGTCCGCCCAGCTCGGTGCCGGTGCCGTTGCCGCCGCCGCGGGTACTGCAGGCAGCGCAGCGATGACGATCGCGATGATGGTCGCCGCGGCGACCGTGGTGCGCCGCATCATTCGGGAGCCTTTGGACGGCGGCGGGTGATGAGCAGGATCCCGACGACCGCGAGGACGAACAGCCCGGTCAGACCGCCAAGGGCCCAGATCGCCGGACTGGTGTCCCTCCCTCCGCCCTGCGCTGCGGCCGTTGCTCGTGCGGTCGGAGAGGCGCTTGTCGGTGTTGCCGATGGCGTAGTGGCCCGTGCCGTCGGTGTGGCAGATGCGGTGCTGCCGGTGGAGGTGAACTGGTAGCCACCGGAGATCGGGTGCCCATCAACCGAGACGCTCCGCCAGGCAAGGTTGTACGTGCCGGGGGCGGTGACATTGACGGATTTGGTGAGGGTGCTGCCGTCGACTTCCAATGTGCCCGTGGTGACTTCGGCGCCGTTGGGTCCGGTGACGCTGATCACTAGTCCGGATTCCAGCCCCGCCAAGGGCTGCTCGGAGAACGTCAGGGTGACCGTGTCGAGGTCGCCGCTGATGGTGGTGTCTGCGGCGGGCGTTGCTGATGAAAGTGCGTCGTGCGCACTTGCCGGGGCAGCAATGGTCAGTGCTGTGGCGAGCACGGTTGCCGGGATGAAGATTGCGATGAGGGTGCGAAGTCGCACGGGTGCCTTCCTGTTAGAAGTTGCGGCCGGCGTTGCTGCGCAGCCACGCTGCCGGGTCGATGGGAGTGGCGCCGCCCTGATGCACCTCGAGGTGCAGGTGCGCGCCGGTACTCCGGCCAGAAGATCCGACAAGCCCGACTCGAGCGCCAGCGGCGACGCGTTGCCCCGTCCGGAGCGGGGATGAACCGATGATCATGTGGGCGTACAGGGTAGATACGAGCTGCCCGCCGACCTGGTGGTCGATGATCACGTACTGCCCGAACTCAGAGTGCATGCCGGAGACGCGGACCACGCCCGCGGCGACCGCACCGATGGGAGTTCCAGCTCCGGGGGTGAGGTCGAGGCCCTGATGCGCTGTCGAGCAGGTGGCGCATGGCGCGATGCGATATCCGAAGCCGGAGCTCTGCGGCACCGGACCGGGGAACGGCCAGCGAACATCGCCCCCGCCGGTGACGGCGCCCACCTCACCGGCCGCGGTAGCCGGTGCGCTGCCGACCACTGTTGGGGTGCTGACGGTGAAGGAGTCGCGTTGGGCAGTTGGGTCCAATGCGGCGGCTGCTACCTGGAGGCTCTGCCCGCTCACACCGGGGGTGAGGGCTGTCGCCGGCGCGGCCACGGACGCCGTTGCCGGCCCGGGCAGTGCGGCAGTTGCGAAGAGCACGACGGCTGCTGCCGCACTGGTCAACACCAGCTGCGAGGAGACAGCCCTCCTCGGGCGAGCGGGGGAGGGCGCGCCGGCGATGGGTCGCGGACGGGGAAGTGGCCGGTGTTGGAGCTGCCGAGGGGTGCGTGCTCGCTGGGCGTGGCGTTCAGCGTCGAGGGCTGCGCGTCGCGTGAGGGGAGTTGGGGAATCGGGTACGAGGGCGGTCTGGTTCGTCACAGGTCTGCAGGAAGGCTTCCGTTAAGCGGGCAGGACGCTTTTGACGTCCCCGCGTTGCGGGGTCGTCCGGAAGGAGAATCAGACGCGTGCGATCGACAGGACCGTCAGCGAGACCGCTGTCTGGTCGTGCCGGATGAGCCGCGGCCGCAGTCTGGCGAGGACCCGGGACAAGGAGAACAACGGCCGGCGGAGGTCGTGCGCGAGCAGTGCCAGGACGAGGCCGGCACTCATCACCAACGCCGCCAGCCCCAACAATGCGCAGAAGATTCCACTGACGCCCTCATGCTGGTCCACGTGGGCGGTACCGGAGGTGCCCTGTTCCAGTTCGGACACGGTAGATGCGCCAGTGAGGCTCGCCACCGGGTCGTCCGTGTGCGCGGCCAGGTTTTGCAACGTCATCGCACCGAGCAACAACAGAACGGCTGCGATCACCGCGGTGGCAGCACGAAGCAGCCGGAGCGGGAGGAGGTGGCGAAGTGTCGTCATGATGAGGATGGCCCGATCGGTGCGGCCGCATCCATTGTGCAGGACGCTGTCAAGGGGTACAGGTGAGTTCGCTGGGTGTGTCCGGGGTGCCTGAGCATGCGGTGCCGGTGGGTCATCCGTGCTGCTCGTGGGGTGAGGTTGTTCGTCCTTGCAGCCGTGCGAGGTGCGCGTTGTAGGCCTCGAGGTCCGGGTCACCATCGCGATCGATCTCACGGTCCCGCTCTCGACTCTTCCGGGATTCGTGGCGGAACCAGCTGGTCATCAGGATCAGCACTAGGGCGAGTGAGGGTGCTTCCCCATACGACCACGCAAGGCCGCCCGCGAACGCTTGGTCGCCGACTGCGGTGATGCCCCAGGAGGCAGGAATGTTGGTGAACGCGGGTACGAGTGGCACGGTCGCCATCATCAGGATCACTCCGAAGAAGGCGTGCAGCGGCATCTCCAGGAACGCATCCAGGAGTCGGCCGAGGTGCCCTTGTCGGCGTGGCAGTGGGTCGGTTGGGATCAGCGGGGCGGTGAAGAGCACTCCAGCGGCGAGGAATGCGAGCTCGAGGCCGACATGTCCGGCCCACGTCTGGAGGAGGGCGTCCGCGGCGCTGGTGAGGTAGAGGCCGTAGAAGGTGATGAGGAACAGCGGGATCATGAACCCGGGATGCAGCAAGAACCGGCCGAGCCGTGACCGCAGCCCGAACACCGCCGTCTGCAACACCAGCCGACCGGGACCTCGATGCGGTGTTGCTCGGAGGAGCAACGTGCCCGGTGCGCCGAGGACAAGCAGTAGCGGAACCGTCATCATCAGTGTGAGCTGCTGGAACATGAACGCGGAGAACAGTACGAAGCCGTACCCCTCGATGCCGGCACCCATCGTGACGGCAAGCAGTCCGCATCCGGTCAGGAACAGCACGCCACGCCACACCGGCCACGTTCGGCGTTGCAGTCGTAAGCGTAGCCATCCGGTCACGTACCCAGCAGCGAGCAGCACCGCGATGACAGGGATCACGGGCACGGGCTGCAACGTCGGTGCGAGCAACGCAGCGACAGTCGGCGGTGCGGTCGGTATCCACGCCAACGGTTCCATGCCACCCGACGGTAGACACACCACCATCAACATGCAACTATATTCGCATGAGCGAATACACGAATGTTGGGCAGGCGGAGTTCGATGACGCGCACGTCGAACTAGCCGCAGAGATCTTCGCGATGCTCGCCGACCCGACACGTATCCGCCTCGTCCTCGCACTGCGTGAGGAAGAGATGCCGGTGGGGCATCTCGCTGCCGTCGTCGACCGGTCGCAGGCTGCCGTGTCTCAGCACCTCGCGAAGCTGCGCATGGCCCGCATGGTCACCACTCGGCAAGACGGCAACCGGGTCTACTACCGCCTCGCGAACGACCACGCGAACAAGCTCGTGCACGATGCGATCTTCCAGGCCGAGCACACCGTCGGCGACGTGGTCCGTCACCACCACAACACGGAGCACGACGCATGAGCACCTCACACGATCATGGCATCGACGCGCACGCGGTGAACCGCCGCCGGCTCGCGATCGCGTTCGGCATCACCGCAACGATTCTTGTGGCCGAGATCATCGGCGCGATCGCGACGAACAGCCTCGCGCTCCTCGTCGACGCAGCGCATATGCTCACCGACGCCGGCGGGCTAGCCACCGCACTCGTCGCAGCGAACCTCGCACGACGACCCGCGACCGCGAAGCGCACCTGGGGCTTCGCCCGCGCCGAGGTGCTCTCCGCCACGGGACAGGCGGCAGTCCTGCTCGCGGTCGGACTGTTCGTCCTCATCGAAGGGGTGCAGCGGCTCTTCGCACCCCCGGAGATCGCTTCCGGCGGGCTGCTCGTCTTCGGCATCATCGGCCTCGCCGGCAACATCGCGTCGATCCTGGTGCTCGCCTCCGGCCGGAACGCGAACTTCAACCTGCGCGCTGCGTTCCTCGAAGTCCTCAACGACGCTCTCGGATCAGTCGCCGTCATCATCGCAGCGATCGTCATCGCCATCACCGGTTGGGGCGGGGCTGATGCCATTGCAGGTCTCCTCATCGGCATACTCATTCTGCCGCGGGCGTTCAAGCTGCTCCGAGAGACCCTGAATGTGCTGCTGGAGGCCACCCCCACGGGCCTGAACCTCGACGACGTCCGCGCACACCTGCTCGAGCGGAAACACGTGATTGACGTGCACGATCTCCACGCGTCCCAAATCGCGACCGGCCTTCCGGTGCTCACCGCGCATGTCAGCATCGACTCCGCATGCTTCACCGACGGCAGCGTGCCGGCCTTGCTCGACGACCTGCAGCGGTGCGTCGCGGAACACTTCGATGTCAGTGTTGAGCACTCCACGTTCCAGCTGGAACCGGCTGGACACAGCCAACACGAACACACCCCCCACGTCTGATCCCGCGCATCTACCTCCGCCCCTGAGCCTGCTGCGCACCAAGGAAACAGCGGCCCGACAACGACTTGTGATGACCCATTGACTGACACGAACCACCGCTCGGCAGACACGCGCACCGCACCCATTGAGGTAGCGCCCGACACCGTGGCAGTTCGCTCGACACTCACCATCTCAGTGCCACTCGCACTGGCATGCGCGCTGCTCGGGCTCACCCTGACCGGGGCGCTCGGGGAAGCAACACAGCTCGTCGACGCCGGCCGGCTTGTCGACTACGGCCTACCTGTCGCGCGAGTGGTCCACGACGCCATGGCTGCAGTGACGATCGGGCTGCTCATCGTCGCAGCGTTCGCGCTGCCCGGTCAGCGGAAGGAACGGGGCCGGCTCTCCTGGATGCAGTACCGGGCCGCACGCTGGGCGGCGTGGAGCGGCGCGCTGTGGTTCCTCGCCGCCGTGGCCGGAATCGTGTTCACCGGCGCCAACACCATCGGCGCGCCGATCACGAGCTCCGTGTTCGCCCGAACTTTTCCGGAGTTCCTCTTCCGCCTGGAAGCCGGTCAGGTGTACCTCGTCTCCGCAACCGCGGTCCTGGTCGCCACGATCATCGCCGCCTCCGCAACACGTGTGACCAGCATCGCCGTCGCGACGGTCTTCGCCATCTTCGCCCTCCTGCCGCTGTCGCTGTCGGGTCACGCAGCTGGATCCCTCGAGCACGCCAACGCCGTGAACTCCCTCGCGATCCACCTAATCGGCGTATGTGTCTGGGTTGGCGGGCTCACCGCGGTACTGCTGCTGCGCACGATGACCCAGGGCAGCACCGGCCGTGTTGTCGCTCGCTACTCGACCCTCGCCGGCTGGTCCTTCGCCGCTGTTGCCTTCTCCGGAATCGTCAACGCGGCACTCCGACTCACCGGCCCCGTCGACCTGATCACCACCTCATACGGCTGGCTGATCACCGTCAAAGCATCGGCGCTCATCCTTCTCGGCATCGCCGGCGTCGCGCAGCGCAGAAAACTCGTGCCAGGGCTTCTCCGCGACCCCGCCAACCGTCGGCTGTTCGTCCGGTTCGCTCTCGCCGAGATCATTTTCATGGCGGTCGCGATCGGCGCCTCCGTCGCGGTGTCCCGGAGCCAACCGCCGATCCCGCAGACGCCGGAAACCGGGGCAGACACACGTGACGGGCTGATCGGGTTCACCTACCCGCCCACCCAGACCCTGCAGAACTTCCTGAGCGCGTGGCACTGGGACTGGGCATGGACCGCTCTCGCCCTCATCGGCATCGGCTGGTACCTCTTCGCCGTCCGCAAGCTCCACAAGCGCGGCGACAGCTGGCCGGTCGGTCGGACAATCAGCTGGGTCACGGGCTGCCTGATTTTTATCTGGACGATGAACGGCGGCCCCGCCGTTTACGGCATGATCCACTTCTCCTCGCACATGATCCAGCACATGCTGCTGATGATGTTCGTCCCGCTGCCGCTCGTGCTCGGCGGCCCGGTGCTCCTTGCGCTGCGCACGCTGCCGGTCCGCAACGACGGCTCACGCGGCGCCCGTGAGTGGCTGATGCTCTTCGTACACTCCCGCTGGATGCAGTTCCTCGGCAAGCCCGCCGTCGCTGGGATCATCTTCGCCGGGTCCCTTGTGGTGTTCTACTTCACCCCGGCGTTCCAAGCCTCGATGCAGTCACACGAGTGGCACATCGTCATGGTCGTCCACTTCGTGCTGAGCGGCTACCTATTCTTCTGGGTCTTCGTCGGCATCGACCCGGGCCCGCAACGGCCCGCCTACCCGATCCTCATCATCGCGCTCCTGGCGACAATGGCGTTCCACGCGTTCTTCGGCGTCGCAGTGATGACCTCAACCGAGGTCTACGCACTCGACTGGTTCCGCGCACTCGGGCAAACCAACGAAGCCGCACTCCTCGCTGACCAGCACACCGGCGGCGGCATCGCCTGGGGCGCGTCCGAACTGCCGATGGTGTTCGTCGCACTGCTCGTCGTGCGGAACTGGGTCAAGTCAGACAAACGCGACGCCAAACGCCTGGACCGTCAGGCGCAACGCGACGGCGACGCTGAGCTTCGCGCCTACAACGAACAGCTCGCCGCGATGAACGGGCGAGATCGCTCGCGCGAGTGATCTCAGCCGTTACCGTTCGCTTCGTCGCTGGTGAGGCTCGAGCCAGTGCTGCCGTGATGGTGCGCTGCAGGGGACGAGTGAGAGTGTTCGCGTAGGTGCGGGTGATGTGCTGCGAGTCCCGATACACAAGCACGTTCCCAACCACCGCAGGACACCACCCAGCACGACAGAACGACGACGTCAGATCCAGCACCTGTGCACCGCGGATGCGCTGCGCCGCAACAGCGAGGTAGTCCTTCGCCGCGAACGCTCGTCCTGTGCTCAATCGACAGCGGGAGACAGCACCCGGATTCACGTCGAGGCAACGTTGCACACCGGTCCCAGCTGCGGGGGTGTCCCGAATCGCAAGGACAGTGGCCCCTCGGGTAATCACCGGATCCCATGACGCGCGGTAGCCGCGCTGCGCCGCCCGATCATGGTCAGCTCCCACCGGTCGTCCGCGGAGGTCCGCACGAGCGGCCGTGAAGACCAGCGTGTAGGGGGCTTCGGCTTCCAACGAGCGGTCGACGTCGTCGTTCCAGATGGCGCATCGACGTTGATTCGTGTCCGACACGTCCGACCATCGCACGCGTGAGAAGTCGCACCCGCCCTTGACATAGAGGTGCAGCTCCCAGCCTCGTGCGCGAGCAATTTGTATCAACACCGACGACCACTGGTGCGCGTGGGAATCCCCAATCAACGCCACCCGAGTGCCCCCTCGCACCCCGACCACGCAGCTGCGCGCTGCGGTCGTCTGCGCCTGGCACTTGTCCCAGGTCGGGTCGATGTCGTACGCCGCGGTCAAGGTCGCCGGGGTGAATGGTTGTCGCGGATCACCGCTGAGCCGGCAGGAACGGTTCCACGCAGCAGCAGCACCGAAGCAGCCGTCCCCGCGCAACATGGACACGACATCCCGGTCCCGACGCTCCTGACTCTGCAGTGCCGCCCAGCCCGCGGTCGGGACGATCAGCAACACCACCATCAGACCTGCCGCGCCGGCGAGAACAGTGGCTGGACGGTACCGTGAGAGCAAGCCGGAACGAACGCGCTTCTCGATCAAGACGTGTGTCAACTGGGCGAGGATCAGCGCGAACACGACAGTGGCGACGATTCGAACCGGCGGTGGTAGTTCAACAAGTCGCGGGAGCAACAGCGCGACCGGCCAGTGCCACAAGTACAACGGGTACGAGATGGCGCCAAGCCAGCGCACCGGACTCCAACGCAGCATCACCCCGATCACCCCGCCCTCGGCGCCTGCGGCGATGATCAGAGTGGTCGCCGTGACGGGGATCGCTGCAGCAATGCCTGGGTACGGCACCCTTGCCGAGAGTGCGACGCCGGCACCAATCAGGCCCATCCAACCGAACAGAGCAGTTCCAAACCGCAGCCGCGCAGGAACCGAGAACCGTCGCCCGGGGTTTGGCCCAAGCAACGCCAGTAATGCACCGACGCCGAACTCCCATGCGCGCGTATGCGGCCAGAAGTACGCAGCTGCGGGGTCTGAGACCGTCAACCAGATGGAACTGACGACTGAGGCTCCGGTCACTGCCCCCACGACCCAGCGCAACGCCGATTTTCGTGGAACGTACTTCCACACCACCAGGAGCAGGACCGGCCAGCCGATGTAGAACTGCTCCTCGACGCTGAGTGACCAGAAATGCTCAAACGGAGTGGACGGTGTGCCAGCCGCAAGGTAGTCAGTCCTCGACGCGGCAAGCGCCCAATTCTCGACGTAGGCCACACTCGCGGCGAACTGCCCCCCAACCTTCGGCCAGTCTTCCTTCGGATACAACACCGCTGCGGCGATTCCAACGGTGACGAGGACGGCCAGCGCCGAAGGCGCCAATCGGCGAACACGGCGAGCCCAGAACCTCGGGAGGTCTATCCGCCCCTGAGACTGGAGCTCTCGAGCGAGCTGGGTGGTGATGAGGTACCCGGAGACGACGAAAAAGGCATCCACTCCCACAAAGCCGCCACGGAACCAGCCGAAATCCACGTGATACAGCACCACAAGCGCCACGGCGACAGCCCGGATCGCGTGCACGTCGGCTCGGAACGAGCCATACTCCCGAGGCAGCATCGTCCGCGACGCTAGCTACCCCGGGTGAACTCGAAACGACGAGCGCTTGTCGGCCCGGTTCGGCGCCCCAGCTACTGAACGTTTAGCTGATGCGGCGAGGACCATCGCTGCGATTCCGAGCGGCGCGCAGAACACCGCCTCTCGCGTCGTGCACACCGTCAAGCTGCACCGTCGCGGAGGCCGATGGTGCAAGCGCAGGCTTAACCAGTGTGATTGAAACTTGGATCGACGTGGCGCCCAGATGCACGCGGTTGAAACCCGGGGCCCGCGCTAAGCGGCGGGACCTGGTCAACTGGCGATTGGTCATCATGCGCTGTATGGTCATCGCATGCTGACACTTGCTTCGCGGCTTGACGTGATGAACCGGCTCGGCCGGGCGATGGCGGATGAGACCCGTTCTCGGATCCTGTTGAGCTTGCTGGACGAGCCGGGGTACCCGGCCCGGCTGGCTGACGAGCTGACGCTCACGCGGACCAACGTGTCGAACCACCTCGCGTGCCTGCGCGGATGCGGCATCGTCGTCGCGACCCCGGAGGGCCGCCGCACCCGCTACGAAATCGCGGACCCGCACATTACGAAGGCGTTGGAAGCGCTCGTCGAGGTGGTCCTCGCTGTCGATGACGGCGTCGACTGTGCCGACCCCGCATGCGACGTGCCGTTGTGCTGCGACACGACGACGTCCAGTGTCCTGCAGGATATGAAGGCGATCCGATGAGCCGCGAATGCTGCGGGCCGGAGGAGGGGCAGGAACGCCAGCCGCTTGCCGTGCAGGTGCGTCGGCCAGAAAGCGAGCTGAGCCTGCAAGTGACCGGCACCGACTCACACGGCCACGCCGACGATGACTGCTGCAATCACGACGCCGCGGCATCGGAGCACGACGACGACGGACTCGTCCCCGTCTGGCGCGATCGGGCGCTACTGTTCCCGGCCCTCGCCGGCGTGTTCCTGCTGATCGGCTATGGGCTCGACTGGAGCGGTTTCACCGTCGCGGGCACCATCGTGCACGGCGCCGCGCTGCTCGCCGGAGCGTGGACGTTCGTCCCCGGCGCGATCCGTCGGGTACTCCGGGGCCGACTGGGCGTGGGTCTGCTGATGACGATCGCCGCGATCGGCGCGGTTCTGCTCGGCAAGGTCGCAGAAGCAGCCGCGCTGGCGTTCCTGTTCTCAATTGCTGAAGCTCTCGAGGACCGGGCGATGGACCGCGCACGGCAAGGCCTCCGCGCCCTGCTGGACCTGATCCCCAACACCGCCCGCGTCTCTCGACTCTCAGGAGAGGTTGAGATCCCGGCGCAGGAGATCCGAGCGTTGGACCTGCTGGTGGTGCGCCCCGGGGAACGGGTCGCCACAGACGGCATCGTCACCGCTGGTCGGAGCAGCCTCGACACGTCCGCAGTGACCGGCGAGTCCATCCCTGTCGAAGTGGGTCCCGGCGACTCGGTCCCGGCCGGATCGGTCAACGGGCAGGGCGCCTTGCAGATCGAGGCATCAGCGGATGGCCACGACAACTCCCTGACAACCATCGTGCGACTCGTCGAAGATGCACAATCCCGGAAGGGTGAACGCGCCCGTCTTGCGGACCGCATCGCCCGCCCCCTTGTCCCGGTCGTACTCATCGTCGCGGCGCTCGTCGTCGTGTTCGGGTTCATCGTCGGTGACCCGGCGACGTGGACCGAGCGCGCACTCGTTGTCCTTGTCGCAGCATCCCCGTGCGCACTCGCAATCGCCGTGCCCGTCACAGTGATCTCCGCGATCGGGTCGGCGAGCAAGTTCGGCGTCATCATCAAGTCCGGAGCGGCATTCGAGCAGCTCGGCGCCGTCACCGCGGTCGCGTTCGACAAGACGGGCACGCTGACCCGCAACGCCCCCGAAGTCGTCGACGTCGTCACCGCCCCCGGTCACGACCGCCAGGACATCCTCACGGCAGCAGCTGCACTCGAACGACACAGCACCCACCCGCTCGCAGCAGCGATCTCCAACGCCGTGGACCAGCCGCCGGCAGCATTCGACGTCACGGAAGAACCCGGCCGCGGTCTCACCGGAGAGGTCCACGGGCGACGAGTCCGAGTCGGCAGCACGCGCTGGCTGCAAGCCGGAACACTCCAGGCAGACATCGACCGGCTCGAGCGCAACGGTGAAACCGTCGTGGTGGTCGAAATCGACGGCGTCATCACCGGCGTCGTCGGCGTCCGCGACGAGCTGCGCGACGAAGCCGCCGAAACCATCACAGCACTGCACGAAGCGGGCATCCGCACCCTCATGCTGACCGGCGACAATCAACGCACCGCCACCACGCTCGCCGCCCGCGCTGGGATCCACGACGTCCGCGCCGAACAGCTCCCACAGGACAAAGCATCCGCGGTCAACGAACTCCGACGCAACGGTACCGTGGCGATGATCGGCGACGGCGTGAACGACGCGCCCGCCCTCGCGTCCGCAGACGTCGGCATCGCGATGGGCGCCACCGGTGCCGCTGCAGCCGTCGAATCCGCCGACGTCGCATTCACCGGCACCGACCTGCGCGCCATCCCGGCAGCGCTCCTGCACGCACGCCGGGGACGTCGCATCATGACCAGCAACATCGGACTCTCCCTCGCGATCATCGTCGTCCTGTTCCCGCTCGCCCTGGCCGGAGCGCTCGGCCTGGCTGGTGTCGTCCTTGTTCACGAGCTCGCCGAGGTGGTCGTCATCGCCAACGGAGTTCGCGCTGCACGACGACCACGCGCGTGATCCGCTCCAGATCCCGGACCGGGTCACCGTAACCGTGCTGCCGTCGGAGCGGGAGTGAGCATGCAACAGGCTGCCCCTGACAGACAAATACTTGCCGCGGCTCCTGCTCCGCAGCACCCACTAGGTAGAACGCTGACCTACTTCAGTGGATAGCAGCCCCATCGGCAACATCAGCCCGCGTCGCCAGGCACGGCGTGAGGGCGATCATGCCGGCCGCGAGCGGTGAACCATGTCCCGTCCGAGACTGAAGGCAATGCTTGGGTTGAAGACGAGCCCGTCCGTCCGAGGTGACGCCGGGTTAGCTGTTGCGTCCAGCAGCTGAAAGGGCGGGGGTTGGTGAGGCCCCCGCCCTTCTTCTCGCGGCTCTGATCGCAACGCGAGGCAGCCCCAGTTTGCTCATCTGCAGCTGTGCGCGTTGCGGTGGTGTTCTGCATCCCGTTGGTCCGCTCTTCGCCCCGCGAGGCACAGAGTGTGAGCAGCTTCGCTTTGTGTCAGCTTTTGAGCGGTGTTCGGTGTCGCTATGAAGCGGTCGTTTCAGTCGTCATCGTCGTCTTCCACGAGTTCGCCTTCCCACGCTTCGCGTCCTTCGTGGATGGCGAAGAGGGCGATGACGAATCCTGCGACGGGGTCGAGCCAGGCTGCGCCGGTGAGGGTGTAGAGGAGGAGTCCGATGAGGGTCGCGACGCTGAGGAGGACACAGATTCGAGTTTCTGCCGCGTCGGCGAGGATGAGCGGGTCGTCGAGCTTCTTGCCGACTCGGGTCTTGAGTGCGGCGAGGACCGGCATGACGATGATCGAGAGGACCAGCAGCACGATGCTGACCGGGGAGGTCTCCGGTGTTTCGTGGGTGATCAGGCTGCGGATGCCATCGATCACGACGTAGGCGGCGAGGAGGAAGAACGTCACGGCGACGAACTTCAACGTGCGTCGCTCCTTACCCTCGTCCGCTTCGCCGTGGCGGAGCCTGGCGGCGAGGCGGATGCCCACCAGCACGGCGACGATCGATTCGATTCCGGAGTCGATACCGAACCCGATGACGGAAACGAGTCCCGCGGCGATCCCAGCCGTGATGGCGACGATTCCTTCGAGGACGTTGTATGCGACGGTGAACTGCGCGAGGCGGAGCCCTCGTCGGGTGAGCTGCTCCGTTTCGGTTTCGGTGAGCGTGCTCATTCGCCAGCCCTCGCGTCCGAGCCATAGGTGCCGCAGAGATCGACTTGGTAGCCGGTGGCCTGCAGCAGTGTCTCCGCGGACTCGAGGAGGTCCATCAACTCCGGACGGGCGAGGCTGTAGAACACTTGCCGGCCCTGCGCCCGCCCCTCCACGAGTGCGCAGTCGCGAAGGCACGCGACGTGCTCGGAGAGGGTCGATTGGGCAAGACCGAGCTCCGCGACGAGGTCGCTCACGCGAGCTTCCCCGTGGCGGAGTCGGCGCAGGATGCGCAGCCGGGTCGGGTCTGCGAGAGAGTGGAACAGCGATACCGCGGCAAGATCGCCCCGCGCTTCTACGATCGGCATATGCCGATGATATCGGCGTAGCGCGGTTCGTGCGTTCAAGGTCGGCCATTGGTTCTGGGGCGGTGCTTGCTCGATCGTGACCATGGGGATGCCGCCGTCGACCATGCGTTGCAGCGGGCTGCACCTGGGTGTTAGAGGAGCGTGACGTACTGGCCGATGTGTGCGCCGACCGTGTACATCAGCGATGACCACAGTCCGGTGACCATGAGGACACCGATGAGGATCAGCGTGCCACCACCGATCAGGTTCACGGTCCGTAGGTGCCGTTTAACGCGGCTGATCGCGGTGGTGGCCCAGGTGGTTCCAAGGGCGAGGAGGAGGAAGGGGATGCCGAGTCCGAGGCAGTAGGCGATGCCGAGCAGGACGCCGTTCCAGGTGCTCGCGGCTTGCAGGCTCAGCAGGTTGATCGCGGTGAGGGTCGGGCCAAGGCAGGGGGTCCAGCCGAGCCCGAACACGATCCCGAGCAGGGGTGCGCCGGCGATGCCGGTGGCCGGTTTCCATCGTGGTTTGAGGGTGCGCTGCAGGATCCCGAAGCGGCCGATGAACACGAGTCCCATGATGATGACGAAGCCGCCGAGGATCTGCGTGAGCAGGTCGCGCCAGCGGATCAGCCAGAAGCCGGCGGCGCCGAATGCGGCGGCGTAGGCGACGAAGATGACGGTGAAGCCGAGGATGAACAGGAGCACGCCCAGGGTGAGCGTGCTGCGGCGGCGTTGCTCTGCGACACCGCCGATGAAGCCGAGGTACCCGGGGACGAGTGGGAGGACGCATGGTGAGAGGAAGGACACCAGCCCGGCCAGGAGTGCGACCGGCACGGCGATCAGGAGCTGTCCGCTGAGGATCGCTTCCGCGAAGGGGTTCCCGTTCACGCTGATCGCTCCGTGGGCGCGGGCTCGTCCTTGTGCCTGCCCGGCATCAGGAAGCGGATCGCGAATCCGGCGATCCCCAGGGTGGCGAAGATGTCGGCGACGTTGAAGATGGCGAACCAGTCGATGTTGATGAAGTCGACGACTTCGCCGGTGAGTGGCCCGGACTCGGCGCGGGTGATGCGGTCCCAGAGGTTGCCTGCGGCGCCGCCGACGGCGACGCTCATCAGCCCAGTGGCGAGCATGTCGGCGCCGCGCACGGCGCGCACGACTGCCCACGTTGCCAGGCACAACGTCAGGGCGATGATGCCGAGTGCGAGCGGCGGCCCCATCTCGCTGCCGAGGCTGAAAGCGACGCCTGGGTTGAACACGAGCTGGAGGGTCGCACCCGGAGCCAGCTCAATTGTGCGCGACGGGCCGAGGCCGGACAGTGCCCACGCTTTGGTGAGCTGGTCGATGGTGAGCGCGGCCGCGGCGATCAGCAGCACCACGACCACTCGGATGCTTGCTCTCACGAGAGCACGTCGATGAGGCGCACGATCACGCCGGACTCGATCAGGATGTAGAGGCCCAGGCCCGTGAACACGGCGGGCACGAGCCAGTGCTCGATCTTCTCGAGGGCTTCCGTGACGGTCTTGTTCGTCCCCACGAAGCGAGCCACGAGGCACCACACCGCGACGAGCACGAGGAACACCGCAATCGTGACCACGGTGTCCGGGATCGGGGTCGTCCGGAACACCGGCGTGTAGAGGGAGATGTTGTCGGCGCCGTTGGCGATGGTGATCCCGGCGACTCCGAGGACCCCGCCGGCGCGCACTGCCGAGTCGTCGTCATCGTCGTCGTCATCACCGCGTCGTCGCAGAGCACGGACCAACCCCACCAGACCAATACCCAGGGGGATGAGCCCCAGCAGTCCCACCCACTTGTCCGGAACGATGGTGAGCCCCGCAGCAGTGAGGACACTGATCGCGACGAGGGCGATGAAGCCGGCGTACTGACCGACGACGACCTTCCACCCCGGCAACGTTCCACGCGTCGATGCAAGGAACAGAACCGTCAGGACCACGACGTCATCGATGTTGGTGGCAGCAAAGAGACCCACCGCCGCCGCAATCGTGCCGATCATCGGTTCGACTCAACAAGCGGCGGCCGAGACACGGGAACCATCATCCGGCAAGTGATCGTCATACGCCGATCATATCGGTATCGACCGATGATCGGCGACGTGCAGCCGGCCGGCTCTCCACAACGCTGCCGCCGGCCCGGAGGCGATCGTCGGCGCGCGATCGGATGGTTGCCGCGGAGCGGGCTGAGTGGGCGCCGCTCACAAGGTGCGCCCGGCATTCGTTGTAAGCCAGGCAATGGGGTCGATTGGGGTGCTGCTGCCGAGCATGACCTGCAGGTGCAGGTGGGCGCCGGTGCTGGCGCCGGTGTTGCCGACGAGGCCGACGAGCTGCCCGACGGCGACGCTCTGCCCGGCATGCAGCGGTGACGAGCCGAAGATCATGTGCGCGTAGAGGGTGGAGATGGTCTGACCGTCGATCTGATGGTCGATGATGACGTACTGGCCGTACTCCGGGTGGGTGCCCGAGATTCGGACGGTGCCGGCGGCGACGGCGCCGATGGGGGTGCCGGCGCCGGGGGTGATGTCGGCGCCCTGGTGGATCGACGAGCACGCCGCGCACGGGGCGAGGCGGGGGCCGAACGGGGAGCTGACCCGGATGCTGCCGGCGACGGGCCAGCGGATATCGCCGGCGCCGGTGTTCACGATCGTCCCGGTGGGCGCGACTGCAGCCGTGCTACCTGCCGCTGCTGTGGCGCTGTTCGTGGTGCTGGTGGTCGTCTTGGTGATCACGGGCTTCACGGCGGGCTTGGTGACGGTGTAGCCGTCCCGGTCAACGGTCACGGTCAGCCCGGTCGCGGTGAAGCTCTGCCCGGTAGCGGACGGGGTGCCGCCGGGCACGGTGACGGCGGGGCCGGTAGATGCCTGCGCGGGAAGCGCCGCGGCGGTGAACAGCGCCATCGCCGCAGCAGCACCGGTCAGCGGAATCGCCGCCAGCGCCCGGGATCGGAACGTCCGCGTCGGAGCCGGCGCGGCCACCGTCACGGCGGGCAGCGGCGGCCGACTCACGACAGCGGGGGTCCGGCGGATGCGGGGCGTCCGCGGAGCGGGGGGTGTGGCGCGTTCTGCGGCGAGGGCTTCGCGGCGCGTCAGCGGCGTTGCAGTGGGGGTGTGGGGGTGCTGCTGGGGCACAGGCAGGCTCCAAGAAAGACGGCGGACGGGGATGAGCACGTCAGAAGAAACAGGGCCGCTCGGCGGGGTGCTCGAGCGGGAGAGGGGGAAAGCCGGTCGCGGATCGCGGCAGGGAGGGGGGACACCGCCGCGACCCACGGCCGGGGTCACATCGACGCGAGCATGTCCTTCATCTGGCTGATCTGCTCGGTCTGGCTCGACACGATCGACTTCGCCATCGCGACCGCGTCGGTGTTCTTGCCCTTATCGACTTCGGTCTTCGCCATGTCGACAGCGCTGGTGTGGTGCTCGACCATCTGCTGCAGGAACAGCTTCCCGGCGTCCGCCGGGGAGGCACTGTCGAGGGCGTTCATATCGGCGTCGGACATCATCCCGCCCGACATGGAGGAGTGATCCATCCCGGACATGCTCGACATCTCCGTGGGCTCGCCCCAGGCCTTCAACCAGCCGGTCATCGTCTTGATCTCCGGTGCCTGCTCGGCCTTGATTTGCTTCGCGAGCGTGACGACGTCGGGGTCCACGTCGGAGCCCTTGGCGAGGAGCATGTCGCTCATCTCGATGGCCTGCTTGTGGTGCGGCAGCATCCCCTGCGTGAACGTCACGTCCTGGTCATTGTGCGTCGACGAGGACGACGAGGACGACGAGGAGGAGTTGTCCGAGGAGCCGGCGTTGTTGGTGGAGCATCCGGCGAGGGTGAGGCCGATGGTGAGGGCGGCGGTGGCCGCGAGGGTGCGCGTGATGGTGGTGTTCATGGATCCGTTCCCGTGATGCGTCAGGTGTTCCGGGCAGGCGAATACCTGCCCGTGTTCTGGGCATGCGAGAGCTTCCGAAGGGAGCGCTCCCGCCGGGGATGGATCAGATACGGATGATCTGCAGCGCCGTCAGTGATGGCGGCTTGGGTGCCGCGACGCGGCGTGCGACACGGTCCCCGAGGGCGAGGAGGCGTGCGAGGACGTAGAGGACCCCGCCGTTCCGGGTGCGCAGAAGCGCCCACGCGAACAGGGCGATCGTCAGCGCGCAGGCCATCCCCATCAGGGAGCACATCAGCGCGCACAGGCCGCCATCGCAGCCAGCATCACTGAGCACGCTCACCACCGCGCCAGCCGGCGCGGCAGCGTGCTCGGCTGCGTCGCTGTGGGTGTGCTCGGCCGTCATGGCGGTCATGGCGTGCTCGCCGGTGGTCGCGTGGCCGAGCATGCTGTGCATCAGGACCGTGAACCCGACCAGCAGCAGCAACGCCAGCACCGCCGTGGCCTGCAGCAGCAGGCGGCGGCGCGTGGTGTTCGCGGTGGTGAGCATGCGGATCCGTACTGATGACTGGTCGGGGTGCGGGTTCTATGGTGCAGGACGAGCGCTGAGAGGACAACCGCCCCGTCTGGCGGGCGGAGAGCTGGTTAGGCGCGCACGAGGCGGGCGATCGCGTCGGAGGCTTCCTTCAGCTTCACCGCCGCCTCGTCGCCGCCTTCGGCGACGGCGTCGGTGACGCAGTGCGCGAGGTGGTCATCCAGCAGGCCGAGCGCGACGGATTGCAGCGCCTTCGTCATCGCGGACACCTGGGTGAGGATGTCGATGCAGTACTGCTCCTCATCGACCATCCGCTGCAGGCCGCGGGCTTGCCCCTCGATGCGGCGCAACCGTTTGAGGTAGTCCTCCTTCGCGGTGATGTACCCGTGGTGGTGCTCTGCTGCGGGCGCGGTGGTGTCGGTCATGGACGCTCCTCGGGGTTCACCGATTACGGTAGCGGCGCTCATGCCGCCGTCGACCAATCGAACGGGGTCGGCGCGATCGGCGTACCGGACCCACGGGTGATGACGATGGCGATGTCCTGCTGGTCCTGCAGTTCCAGATCCGGCAGCGGCGTGGTGGTGCGGGTGCCGTTGACGAACACGGCGACGTGCCGGTCGTTCTTCCCGTCGACGTACCCGCCGACCTGCCCGTCTCGCAAGGTCACGTCCCACTCGGTAAAGAGCTGTCCGAGGGTGAACGGCTGCACCTTCGCGGACTCGACGTGCACGATGCCGGAGGTGTCGTGGGTGTGGAGTGCAGACATGCCGCCCCGCTGCACGTCGACGCCGATGTTCGCCGGCACCGCCACCGGCTCCCCGTCCACGGACACGGACAGATGCTGATGGGTGTGCAGCGCCGCACCTTCCATCCCCGCCACCTCGAGCCCGGCAGCCTTCGCCCGCGCCGCCGCATCCGCGGGGGCCGGCCACGGCGGTGCCGCCGTCGCTCCGGACGCTGTTGGCGCCGTGTCGTTGCCACGGTTCAGCGCGGCGACCGTGATCGTGGTGACCGCGGCGAGGACGACGACCACGGCGGCGCCCAGCAGCCACCACCGGCGGGTGCGACTGCGCTGCTGTTCCGCTCTGCGGTCAGCGGCTTTCCGCCGCGCCTCTTCGCGCCGATCAGTTCTGCTCGCCATCACGTCCTCTTTCCGGATGCCGGTTCGGCGGATTGGGAACACATCCGCCCGACCGGCGTTACACTCGCTACGGTACCCCCCTAGGGTACCTGATGAACGTGAACGACGAAGGGATCACCACGATGAGCGAGCAGCTGACGAACACGTACGCCATCACGGGCATGACGTGCGGGCACTGCGTGATGAGTGTCAACGAGGAACTCGCCGCCGTGCCGGACGTCACGGACGTGACGATCGACCTCAACGTCGGCGGTGTCTCCACCGCTCGGGTGACCAGCACCCGCAACCTGCCGCAGGAGGAAGTCTCCGCCGCTGTGGAGGAGGCCGGCTACACGTTGGTCGCATCATGACCACGACCAGCACCCCGCCGGTTGAGCTGACCATCGAGGGGATGACCTGCGCGTCGTGCGCGAACCGGATCGAGCGGAAGCTGAACAAGCTGCCCGGCGTGACCGCGAGCGTGAACTACGCCACCGAAAGCGCCTCCGTCACGCTCCCCGCGGACCTCGCTGTCGACGACGCGATCCGGACCATTGAAGCGGCCGGGTACGGCGCGCACCTGCCCGAACCGGCCGGCGCGGACACCGACGAGCTCGCGCCGCTGCGTCGGCGCCTGATCGTGTCCACGGTGCTCGCCGTCCCGGTGGTGGCGCTGTCGATGGTCCCGGTCCTGCAGTTCCCGGGATGGCAGTGGGCCGTTCTGGTGCTGGCGCTGCCGGTCGCTGTGTGGGGTGCGTGGCCGTTCCATCGTGCTGCCGCGATCAACGCCCGGCATGGGGCCGCGACGATGGACA
Source organism: Curtobacterium sp. PhB137 (assembly GCF_003814955.1). Taxonomy (NCBI): domain Bacteria; kingdom Bacillati; phylum Actinomycetota; class Actinomycetes; order Micrococcales; family Microbacteriaceae; genus Curtobacterium; species Curtobacterium sp. PhB137. Next base: position 475,143 of record NZ_RKQO01000005.1, read on the forward strand.
CCCTCGTCAGCGTCGGCGTCGCCGCCGCGACCGTGTGGTCCGTCTGGGCGCTGGTGTTCGGCGGCGCCGGGCACATCGGGATGCAGATGGCGTTCTCCTGGTTCCCGCACCCGGGCGCGGCTCCGGAGCCGTACTTCGAAGTCGCCGCCGCGGTGACGGTGTTCCTCCTCGCCGGCCGGTACTTCGAGGCCCGCGCGAAGGACCGCTCCGGCGCCGCCCTGCAGGCGCTCCTCGCCTTGGGTGCACCGACTGCGCGGGTGCTCCGAGACGGTGTCGAAACCGAGGTGCCGACCGCAGCACTACAGGTCGGGGACCGGTTCGTGGTCCGTCCCGGTGAACGCATCGCCACCGACGGAACCATCACCGATGGCACGAGCGCGATCGACACCAGCGTGATGACCGGTGAAGCGGTCCCCGTCGAGGCCGGCCCCGGCGACACCGTCACCGGTGCGACCGTGAACGTCGGCGGCCGACTCATCGTCGAAGCCACCCGCGTCGGCCACGACACGGAGCTTGCCCGCATCGGCCGGCTCGTCGTGTCCGCGCAGACCGGCAAGGCCGAGGTGCAGCGCCTCGCCGACCGGGTCTCCGCCGTGTTCGTCCCAATCGTCATGGGCCTGGCGGTGCTGACCCTCATCGGGTGGCTGCTGCTCACCGGCGACGTGCAAGCCGCGTTCACCGCCGCCGTCGCGACCCTGGTGATCGCCTGCCCCTGCGCCCTGGGGCTGGCAACTCCCACCGCGCTGCTCGTCGGCACCGGACGTGGCTCCCAGCTCGGGATCCTCATCCGCGGACCCCAGGTCCTCGAGGCCACCCGCCGGATCGACACCGTCGTGCTCGACAAGACCGGCACCGTCACCACCGGCAAGATGAGCGTCCACCAGGTGACCGCCGTCGGTGGGGAAACCGACACCCGGGTGCTCGCCCTCGCCGCCGCCGCGGAAGCAGGATCCGAACACCCGATCGCCCGCGCCATCACCGCAGCCGCCACCGACCACCCCACCGCGGAATCGTTCCAGTCCACCGCCGGGCTCGGCGTCCAAGCCGTCGTCGACGGCACCCTCGTGCTCGTCGGCCGACCCGCGTGGTTGACCGACCAGTGGGCCATCACCATCCCCGAAGCGGTCACGGACGCGGTCCGGACCGCAGAGCGGGGCGGCGCGACCGCGGTCGTTGTCGCATGGGACGGCGCAGCCCGCGGCGTCATCAGCGTCGCGGACACCATCGCGCCGACCAGCCCGGACGCGATCCGACGCCTCCACGACATGGGGCTGCGCACGATCATGCTCACCGGCGACGCTAAAGACGTCGCCCGGACGGTCGCCGCCGAGGTCGGCATCGACGACGTCGAAGCCGAGGTACGCCCCGAAGACAAGTACCGGACCGTCATCCGGCTGCAGCAGCAGGGCCGGTCCGTGGCGATGATCGGCGACGGCGTCAACGACGCCGCCGCTCTCGCCGCCGCGGATCTCGGGATCGCGATGGGTAGCGGCACCGACGCGGCCATGGAAGCCGCCGACATCACCCTCATCCGAGCGGACCTGAGCGCCGCGGCGGACGCGATCGCGCTCGCCCGCCGCACCCTCGGCACGATCAAGGTGAACCTGTTCTGGGCCTTCGCCTACAACGTCGCCGCGATCCCGCTCGCGATGGCCGGCCTGCTGAACCCGATGATCGCCGGCGCCGCAATGGCGCTGTCCTCGGTCTTCGTCGTCAGCAACAGCCTCCGCCTCCGCACCTTCCACACCCGATAGGAGCGACATGGACACCCACGAACACCACAGCATGACCGACCACGACAACCACCAGAACCATGGCGGCGGTCACGCGACGACGACGTGGACGATGGCCGCACAAGCGACCCTGCACTGCCTCACCGGCTGCGCGATCGGTGAAGTCCTCGGCATGGTCATCGGCACCGCGACCGGCCTGCACAACACCGGCACGATCATCCTGTCGATCGTGCTGGCGTTCATCTTCGGCTACGCCCTCACCATGCGCGGCGTCGTCCGGTCCGGGCTGAGCTTCTCCGCCGCGTTCAAGGTCGCCCTTGCCGCAGACACCGTGTCAATCGCCGTGATGGAGATCATCGACAACACCGTCATCGTCGCGGTTCCCGGCGCCATGGACGCGCAGCTGAACGACTGGCTGTTCTGGGGCTCCCTCGCGTTCTCCCTGGTGATCGCGTTCATCGTGACCACCCCGGTGAACCGGTGGATGATCAGCCGCGGCCTCGGGCACGCCGTCGTTCACGGCCACCACTGATCCAAGTGACTGGCCCTCGCGGCCGCCGGAGTGCAGAGGCCCCCTCAAGCTCCAGGGGGCGGCACATCTGGCGGGTGCGACGTACTTGCTGCATGCCCGCCAGATGTGTCAGAATCGTCCTGCGTTCATAGTGCGCGCCAACAGCCGGCCTTCGGGTCGGTTTTTTTGTGCCCGAAACGCTCTACCCGCGAAGGCCCAGCGGCGGCGATCGCTTGCGGCGAGATGCAGGCCTCTCCCCGCCCCTCGATGAAAGGGCGGGGGATGGTGAGGCCCCCGCCCTTCTTCTCGCGGCTGATCGCGACGCGAGGTGAGCCCAGTGTGTCGAGCCGCACCTGTGCACGCGGCGAGCTCATCGCGGCACCCACGTGGTTCGGTCATCGATGAACCGTCCCTCGCACCGCGAGGCCCACAGACCTCGGAGCACGCACTGGGCGTGCTCCCGAGAGCCAGCCCACGGGCTGGCAGATCGAACGGTGGAGGTTCCATGCCCCTGTCGATTGAGATCCCCGCTGCCGCTGGCTACGCAGTCGGATTCGCCCTCGCGATGAACTTCATCGCGATCGCGATCCGACAGGCGTGGCCGGTGCTGAGTGACAAGGCTGCCCGCCGCGTCGCTCGCATGCAGCGGGCGAAGGCTGCTTCGAAGAAGTAGCGCTCAAAAAAGACCCCCCTCCATCGTCGGGGAGAGCTCTGTGTCCGTTTCGTACCACAAACCTTCGTTATCGGCACATAGCTAGATCCGGGCTTTGCAGGGAGCCGCTGCGGGTGGTGCTCTCAACGATGGCGTCCGTTTGCCGGTGACGGGTGTGGCGTTGCCAGGACGGGGATGACGCGGGCGCAAGCGTGGAGGGTGAGGTGTCGCATGACGCTGTCGATGGCCATACCGCCGCTGGCGACCACGGCGCGGAGTTCGGGGAGCATCTCGAGCAGTCCGGCAAGTGAGCGACGGCCGCGCCCGATGTCGTCGGGTCGGACGGGAATCGGTGGTTCCCGCGAGGTGAGGGTTAGGCGCAGGATCTGGCGTCCCAGGAGTCCGGTTTCGGGCGGCCCGCTCGGAGCGGGGGTCGACGTGGTCGCGGGGAGGTCTTCGGTAGGTGCTGGCTGAGGCGAGGGGCAATATCGTGCACATGTGAGGTGGACACAGCAGCGGTGGGAACGGGTAATGCGGTGGCCGCTTGCGATCGCGGCGGGAGCGTTTCTTGCTGCGTATGCGGTGGAGGTGCTCGCCGATCATCACGGCCGCAGCGCGTTCGTGTCGGATGTTGTGATCAACGTCACGTGGGCGATGTTCGTGGTGGACTACCTCGTGACGCTCCTGTTGGCGCGTCATCGTGGTCGGTGGTTCGTGCACCATCTGGTGGACCTGGCCGCTCTTGCGTTGCCGTTCCTGAGGCCTTTACGGCTGTTGCGGCTCGCGCAGCTGTTCCGAGTCCTGCAGCGGAGCACCGGGGCTGCCGTTCGCGGGCGAGTGATCGTGTACGTGATTGTGACGACAGCTTTGCTGGTGTTCGTGTCCGCGTTAGCGATCCTCGATGTGGAACGGCATGCCGACGGCGCGACGATTGTGTCATTCGGGGATGCGCTGTGGTGGGCGTTGGTCACGATCACGACCGTTGGGTACGGTGATCTGACCCCGGTGACCGAGACAGGTCGGTTGATCGCCGCGGGAGTGATGATCAGTGGCATCGCGCTGCTGGGTGTAGTTACCGCGACAATCGCGAGCTGGATCATTGATCAGGTCGGTCGACGTGACGACGAAGCACAGATCGCGACCCGGCGTGAACTACGTGAACTGTCTGCCGAGATCCGGTCGCTGCCGGAGGAGCTGCAGCAACGTCGACCGCCGTCGGGTGAATGATTCCCTGCCACGGTGTCCAGATCGTTCCGTGGCGTCATAGTAAGAGTGAGATCGGGTCTTCAAGGAGGCTGGTGAGCGTCTGTAGGTATTGAGCGGCGAGGGCGCCGTCGATGACGCGATGGTCTGCGGAGAGCGTGAGGCGGATCCTGTGGCGGACGACGAGGTTGCCGTCGTGTACGGCAGCGTCCGCCGTCGCTGCTCCAACGGCGAGGATTGCGCTTTCGGGCGGGTTGATGATGGCGGTGAAGGACTCCGCGCCGAACATGCCGAGGTTACTGACGGTGAACGTGCCGCCGGTCATGTCGGCGGGTTGCAGTTTCCGATCCGCCGCACGGGCGCTGAAGGATCGGCTGGCGGCGCTGATGCTGCTGACGCTTCTGGTGTCGGCATGTGTCATGACCGGGACAACGAGGCCGGCCGGCGCGGCCATCGCGATCCCGATGTTCACTGCAGTGTGCTGCGTGATCGCAGGATCCGGGTCGTCTTGGTAGGAGACGTTGATGGCCGGGTGCGCGGCCAGGGCGAGGGCTGCGGCCTTGACGATGAAGTCGTTGAGGCTGACTTTCGCGGTGTCTTGTCTGATCCGTGATGCGTTCACCATGGTGCGCAGATCAATGAGGGCGTCAGCGTCGGCGACGGCGGTGACGGTGAAGTGCGGGATGGTGCGGGCGCTCTCGGTGAGTCGGCGAGCGATCACCTTCCGCGTCCCGGTCATCGGCGTCGTCACGTCCGCGTCGGTGTCTTGCTGATGGTGTGTGGAGGCGCTGCCAGGCACGGGGAGCGTTGCCGTCGACGGGACATCGTGCTCTAAAGCTGCAGCACTCTGGTCCGCGTCGATGATGGCTTCGACATCAGCCCTGACAAGGCGGCCGCCGGGGCCCGATCCGTGAACGGTGGCGATGTCGACGTGGTGTTCGCGAGCGAGTTTGCGTGCCAGTGGGGACGCGAACGCGATGTGCTCTGCCGGCGCGGGTATGCCTTCGGAGCGTTCACGCTGTTGCGGCTCCACGGGGGGATCTTCCGATGTGCGTGCGGGGTGGTCGTGCTCGGATGATGTGTCGAACGCGGGAGCGGGGACGAACGTTGGAGTGGTCGGCGATGTGTGCTCATCGGCGGGCGAGTCCGCGCGTTGGCCATCCGCCGGGCTGAGCGCGGGGCCGGAACCGTCGTCGAGCGTCGCGATGGGAGTCCCTATCGCAACGTTCTCTCCTTCGGGAACGAGGATCTCCGTCAAGGTGCCAGCGTCGTAGGCTTCGTATTCCATGGTGGCTTTGTCGGTTTCGATCTCGACGAGGATGTCGCCGACTTCGACGATGTCGCCGGGGTGCTTGTGCCAGGCGGAGATGGCGCCTTCTTCCATCGTGTCCGACAGCCGCGGCATGGTGATCTGGATCATCGGGACGTTCCGTTCCGGTCGGAGGCGCGCCAGCCGACCGCGTGGAGGGTTTCGTGGACGGCGGTAATCGCGTCCTCGAGCGCGGGAAGGGCCACCGTTTCGAGGGGCTTGGCGTATGGCAGGGGAACTTCGGCCATCGCGACGCGGCGGACTGGTGCGTCGAGGTCGTCGAAGGCGCCGTCGGAGATCGACGCGGCAAGCTCCGCGCCGATGCCGTAAGTGAGCCAGTCGTCTTCAAGGACGACCGCGGCGTGGGTCTTCCGCACGGAACGGATCACGGTCTCGCGATCGAGTGGGCGGAGGCTTCGCAGGTCGATGACTTCGGCGTCGATGCCGTCCTCGGCGAGCCGTGTTGCTGCTTGCCGCGCCAGGTGCGCGGTGCGTGAGTAGCCGATGAGCGTGACGTCAGACCCGACGCGGCTGACAGCGGCGCGACCAATTTCGACGTCGTCGACGTCATCGGGTACGTCGTCCTTGATGTTGTAGAGGGCGAGGTTCTCGAGGAACAGCACCGGGTCGTCGTCCCGGATCGACGCACGCAGGAGCGTACGTGCGTCCGCTGGGGTGGACGGTGCGACGACTTTCATACCGGGTACGAACGCGTAGTACAGCTCCACGTTCTGCGAGTGCGTTGCACCGAGCTGTTGACCGCCGCCACCTGGTGTGCGGATCACTAGCGGTACGCGGCTCTGCCCGCCGAACATGCCGTAGATCTTCGCGGCGTGGTTGACGATCTGATCGAGTGCGAGGAGGGAGAAGTTGATGGTCATGATCTCCACCACCGGTCGCAGTCCGAGCATCGCGGCACCGATCGCGGCACCGGTGAACCCTTCTTCCGCGATTGGGGTGTCGCGGACACGGCGTGGCCCGAACTCCTCGAGCAGCCCCTGAGTGATTTTGTACGACCCTTCGAATATCCCGATCTCTTCGCCGAGCAGGAGCACGTTCTCGTCCGCGAGGAGTTCCTCGCGGAGCGTCATCCGGAGCGCGTCCCGGTAGCTCATCACAGTCATCGGGTCTGCTCCTGACTTGTCGTGGCGGGATAGTTCGTGTCAGTGGGCGGTGGGAACAGCGGCTGTGCAGGGAGCCGGCGCGTGTCGTTCGGGACCGGTGTGGCGTAGGTGTAGTCGAACAGGGTGCTGGGGTCCGGGTGGGCGCTGTTCGCGGCGTAGTCCGCTGCCGCGGTGGCTGCAGCGATGGCGGCGGCGTCCATGGCGGCGGCGGCATCGTCGTCGATGATCTCTGCGGCGATCAGCGCCGCCCGGTAGGCGGCGACCGGGTCGTGCTCGCGGAGCGCTTCCGTTTCGCTGTCGGTGCGGTACTTCGCCGGGTCCACCACCGAATGGCCTTTCAAGCGTTCGGTGGTGAGTTCCAGCAGGAACGGCTCATTTCGACGCGCTGACGCGAGTGCGCGGGTCATCGCTTGCTGCACGGTGACCGGGTGCAGCCCGTCGGCGCGTTCGGCGGCCATCCGGTAGGAGGCAGCGCGCTTGTACAGTTTCGGTTCCGCGGAGGCGTGTCCGACGGTCGTGCCCATCCCGAGCTGGTTGTTGATGATGACGTACACGATCGGCAGATGCCACAGCGCGGCGAGGTTCAACGACTCGTGGAACGCGCCGATGTTCGTCGTCCCGTCTCCGAGCGTGCACACCACGACCTCGTCGCCGCCGCGGTAGTCGATCGCGAGGGCTGCCCCGGTGGCGAGCGGGATTTGCCCGCCGACGATCCCATAGCCGCCGAGGAGCCTCGCGGTGAGGTCGAACATGTGCATGGAGCCGCCCCAACCACTGGAAACCCCGTCGACGCGGCCGTACAACTCCGCCATCACCCGGTTCGGGTCGATTCCGCGGCCGATCGCGTACCCGTGCTCCCGGTAGTTGGTGAACAGGTAATCCATCGGCTGCATCGCGGTCGTGATCCCGGCGACCGCAGCCTCCTCGCCGAGATTCAGGTGGCAGTATCCACCGATCAGGGCTTGCGTGTAGGCGCGGGCGGCGCGTTCCTCGAACCGCCGCACTCGGAGCATCAAGGACAGCAGCTCAGCTTGTTGCTCTTCGGGGATGTTGTCGGGCTCTTGCGTCGGCGTTGTGCGGGAGGTCATAACGGTCTGCTGCTCCTTTGCGCAATTGCCCATCCGACCCGTAACGCATTCACGGCGCGGAGGTGTTGTTCGGCCCGGTGCCGACCGTTGGCCGGTGAGGGGTGTGGCGCGGCGATCACCGGTAGCACAGTCGGGGCGTCTGTCATGGTGAGGTACCGCATGACGCCGTCCAGCGCCGTGGCTCCGAAGGTGACGATCGCGGCCAGTTGCGGAAGCGAGGCAAGGAGCGTCGACAGCGCGGGGATGCTTTCCACCAGATCTGCTCGCGTGGGTCTTCTCGCGAGTTCCCACGGCACGATATTCCACCGCAGGTACGCCGTACGCGGCAGCCCAGATTCCGCACGCGCGCGCCTGAACGCAGCCACTGTCGGGCCGGGATTGTCCTCGCTGCAGATCGCACCCGCGCCGACCGCGATCGTGGCGGGACCGGGCGATTCCATCAGCACCAGGACCTGGGATTCGACCCCACCGGAGTGAGCGTCGAAGCCCGGCACGAATCGCCTGGTCCCATCCGGTGCGAGCCGCCACATCTCCGCCAACCCGTTCAGCGACCGAACATCCGCCGGTGCGAACGTCCGACCGGTGTCGCGCACAGCGGCGGCAGCATCACGTGGTGATCGCCGCATCAAGCTGGCTTCGGGGGCGCGAGGAGGGTGCCGCGGATGACGGAGCCGTGGAAGGTGCGGACGGCAACAGTGATCCACGCGGCGACGAGGCCGGCGTAGTACAGGACGGCGAGGCCAGCGACGACGGTGAGTCCGGAGTGCAGGGCCAGGCCGTTCAGGCCGGTGACGCAGGTGCCGACGGGGAACGTGAACGACCACCAGGTCAGGCTGAACGGGAGGTGCTGCTTCGCGGTGCGGATGGTGATGGCGAGGGCGATGACGGTCCACAGCAGCGCGAAGCCGAGCATCGCGAACCCGTACACCAGCGCCACGACCAGCAGGGCATGCGCGGTACTCGCATCGACAACGGTGGGGGCGTTCGAGGCGAGGAGGTTCACGGCGGTGATCGACTGCCCGACCGGCCCGAGGACGATCCACAGAGTCGGGACCATGCCGGCGGCGCCGACCTTGTGCTGCGCGAGACGGTTCCAGATCAGGGTGATCACGACCAGGGACGTGATGAGGCTGAGGCCGAAGAAGCCGTAGCAGGACCACAGCAGCGTCTCCCGCGCCTGCCCGGCGGGGGCGTAGGGCAGGAGGAGCGCACCGGTGGAGGCAGACACCATCGGCGGGACGATCGGCATCAACCAACCGCCGAACGCGGAGTCGGGCTTGTTCTCGTGGCGGGTGAACGCCAGGTACGGCACGAGCACTGCCGTGAGCAGTCCTCCGATGGTGCCGATGGTCCAGAGGACCCAGTCGATGGTGACGGCGGCGGGGAGGCCGATCCAGTCCTTGCCGAGCAGGATCGTGCCTGCACCGACGGTGAGAAACGCCATTGGCGGGGCGCCGTAGAAGTGCGAGATGACCGGGTGCAGGTGGTGCTTCGCCGCGGTGTCCCGGTAGCGCACCCAATGCAGGACCGTCGCGATGGTGAGGGCGATGAGCAGGATCGCAGCGATTGCCCACACCACCGTCGCGCCGGTGCGCAGCCCTGGGAACTGCAGCGGGAGTGATGCAGCGGCGACGGCGACGATGCCGGTGCCCATGATGGATGCGAACCAGTTCGGAGTCAGGTTCGACACGATATGCCCTGGCCGATCGAGCTCTCGGAACACCGTGCGCCGCTTTGGGGCACCGTGCCGCTTGGTCGTGCTGGGTGCCGGTGCGGTCTGGGTGGTCATGCAGGCAGTCTGACCCCGACCTCGGGCGTGGTGGAACCACGAACTGTTTCGGGGTGGCACAATCATGGTTTGTGAAACGTCGTGTGACGGACCGGAAGCTGGATCTCGACACGTTGGACGTGCTGCAGCGTGTCTCGGAGTCGGGCTCGTTGTCGATGGCTGCGAGCCAGTTGGGCATCACTCAACAGGCGGTGTCAGCGCGGATTGCGGCGGCGGAGCGGATGGTCGGGGTGCAGCTGGTGGTGCGTTCCTCGTCGGGTTCGTGGCTCACCGATGCTGGGGCGACGGTGATGGAGCTTGCCGCACCGGTGTTGGATGCGGCAGCACGATTGGAGGCAGGTGTGCATGCACTGCGGCTGCCATCGGGCACGATCACGGTTGCCGCGTCGCAAACGATCGCGGAGTTGATGTTGCCGGAGTGGTTGTTGCGCTCCCGTCGTGCGGCGCCGGAGATCAGTGTGCGCATGTTGGCGGGGAACAGCACCGACGTGATCGGGTACGTCCGCACCGGCGCCGCTGACATCGGGTTCGTTGAGGGGCCACACACGCCGGTGGATCTTCATGCGATGCCGGTTGCGGACGATGAGCTCACGGTGGTCGTTGCGGCAGAGCATCCATGGGCGTCAGCGGCGTCTGTGACGGCGGCGGATGTCGCCGCGACACCGCTGCTGGTGCGCGAGCAGGGATCGGGCACGCGCGCTGTCGTGGAAGGGTGGTTGCGTGACCAGGGGTTGACGATGGTGGAACCGGCGGCGCAGCTTGATACCACCGCGGTGATTCGCGCGAACGTTCGCTCAGGCGTGGCGCCGGCGGTGATGAGTGTCCGTTCGGTACGTGCGGATGTCGACGCTGGGGTCCTCGTGCGGGTCCCGGTCGATGGCCCATCACCGCTTCGGCGGTTTACCGCGATCTGGTCGACGCCGCCATCAGCCGCGACCGCGGCGTTCCTGCACACCGCAACCCACCCGGTGTAGTCGTCTGCTGGCGAACCGGAGCTGGCGGCCACGGCGTCGCGGGGTTGTCATATTGCGCACGCGTCGTTCCATTCACGGAATGGTGTGTTGGGGTTGGAAACGTCGATGATGGCGTTCGCTGCGGATCGCGGTTCGTCTCGTTGCGTGAACGCCTGCGCGGCTCCGACATCACGGATGGGCGCGCGGACAATGCCGGTACTGGCCCAGATCGTCCAGTCCCAGAGCCCTCGAGCGGGCACTTGCAACAGTCCCCATCCGGTCACGATGAGCACGTCCGCTCCTACCGGGTCGCTGCGGAAGGGAATCGCCACATCCGCTCGTGCTCCCATCGCGGTGATGACCGAAGTGATCGTCTCGTGTTGCACGGCGTAGCCAGCTGCAGTGACCGCGTCACCGAGCGCCGTCGCAACCGCGTGCACGGCGTAGACGGAATCACCATCGACCGCGATGATCGATCGCCGGCCGGCGTACTGCGTGCTCCACTGATGCACCACGTCGCGGTACACGCTGGCGATGGTGTGGGGGGTCATTGGTGCTCCCTTATGTGGCGGCGGGTGTCGGGGACGGATCAAACGGCATGCAGCAGCGGAACGAACAGTGCTGCGGCAGCGATCAAGACGACGAGGGAGACGCCGGTGAGCAGCAGCCGCTTCTGCCGGCGGGGTTGCCCATCTGGTGCGTCGCCCCACACGCTCGCCCGGACGGTGATCTGGTGCGCATCGCCGACCAGACGGCGGATCGTCGGATCGGACAGGTCCAACAGTCCGTTGCGGGCATTGGCCGAGATCTGCGCAGCTTCCCGCATGCTCATCGACATCCGCGACACGCTCCGATCACGTTCCGCGTCGTTGGCACTGAATCGTCTGCGAGACCGACTCGTCCGTTGCATCAGAACGTCTGCCCGTTCTCGTCGCCAACCTGCTTGACAGAATTGCCATGCACCACGGGGCCATCCGGAGCATCTGTGAATGGGCCGCGCCCGATCGGGATGCCAGCCTCAGGGTGATTCAGGTCGAACGCCGGGGACTCCGACCGGATCCTGGGGATCGAGGTGAAGTTGTGTCGCGGTACCGGACACTGGGTTGCCCACTCGAGGGAGCGACCGTACCCCCATGGGTCATTGACCTGCACCTTGGGTGCCTTCCGAGCCGTGATGTAGATATTGAACAGGAATGGCAGGAATGAGATCCCGAGCAGTATCGACCCGATCGTGGAGACCTGGTTCAGCCAGGTGAACCCGTCCTGCGGCAAGTAGGTCGCGTAACGGCGGGGCATGCCGATCACGCCGAGCCAGTGCTGCACGAGGAACGTGGTGTGGAACCCGAGGAACAGTAACCAGAAGTGGATCTTGCCGAGCCGTTCGTTGAGCATCTTCCCGGTCCACTTCGGCCACCAGAAGTAGAAACCGCCGAACATTGCAAACACGACGGTGCCGAACACGACGTAGTGGAAGTGGGCGACGACGAAGTAGCTGTCGGAGAGGTGGAAGTCCAACGGCGGAGACGACAGGATCACGCCGGTAAGGCCACCAAAGGTGAAGGTAATGAGAAACCCGACAGCCCAGAGCATCGGTGTTTCGAATGTCACCGAGCCGCGCCACATGGTGCCGATCCAGTTGAAGATCTTCACCCCGGTCGGGACTGCGATCAGCATCGTCATCAGTGAGAAGAACGGCAGCAGGACGCTGCCGGTGACGTACATGTGGTGTGCCCACACGGTCACCGACAAGGCTCCGATAGAGATGGTGGCGTAAATCAGTGTCTTGTAGCCGAAAATCGGCTTTCGGCTGAACACGGGCATGATCTCGGAGATGATGCCGAAGAACGGCAACGCGATGATGTACACCTCGGGGTGCCCGAAGAACCAGAACATGTGCTGCCACAGCAGCGCTCCACCGTTGGCGGGATTGAAGATCTGCGCGTCGAAGACACGGTCGAGGCCGAGGCCGAAGAGGGCAGCGGCCAATACCGGGAACGCGATCAGTACCAGCAGCGCAGTTACCAGGACGGTCCAGGAGAAGATCGACATGCGGAACATCGTCATGCCGGGGGCACGCATGCAGATGATGGTGGTGATGAAGTTGACCGACCCGAGGATTGATGCGAATCCGACGAGGATGAGCCCGAACACCCACAGGGTGCCACCGAGGCCTGGCGTGAAGGTCGTGTCCGACAGTGGCGCGTACGCGGTCCACCCGAACGATGCTGCACCCTGCGGAGTCAGGAAACCGCCCACAGTGATGAGGCCGCCGAACAGGTAGATCCAGTACGAAAAGGCGTTCAGTCGGGGAAACGCGACATCCGGCGCGCCGAGGTGCAGCGGCATGATCGCGTTCGCAAAACCCGAGAACAACGGTGTCGCGAACAGCAGCAGCATGATCGTGCCGTGCATGGTGAACAGTTGGTTGTACTGCTCCTTTGTCGCCACGATTTGGAGGCCCGGTTCGAACAGTTGCGCGCGGATCACGAGGGCCATGACGCCGGCGAGGAGGAAGAACATGAATGAGGTCATCATGTATAGGTAGCCGATGACTTTGTGGTCGGTGGAGGTGATCCACCGGACAATGATGTTTCCTTTTGCGCCGGTCCGGGGCGCATCGAACACGGGCACCCCGGTGTCGGTGGTGCGCGGGGTTGTGGCGGTCATGAGCTGCCTTTCGACATGCAGTGCAGAGACTGGTTGGGCGAATTCTGCCGGCTCGCTGGGGTCACACGAATAGGACGGCAGCGATCAGGCACGCACTGGGGCTGGCATGAGCCCAGCAGCGCTAGCAGGCTGGCGGTGACGCACCCGGGTCGTGGCATGTGACTGCACCACCTGCTCAGCTTCGGTGACGACGTCGGCGACTGCCTGGTCGTGCATGTCGAATGCATCCGTCGCGACGTAACACCGGCTGCGAGCCGTTCCGTTGAGCGGTCCACCCGAACGTTGATTGGGGCGCATCAGCATGGCTCTCCTGTTCGTGGAAGCGTTCCTGCCGATCTTCCTCGCCGCTCGGGCGGTCGGCAACGGAGATTCGGTTGTGACCACACAACGGCGTGTTGTGTGCGGCGGCGGTTGCGACGCGCAGCGGGCGACTTCCATGCCACCGAGCATCATCGGCACGGTGCACTGGTCGGCACGGTGCACTGGTCGGCACGGTGCACTGGTCCGTGTCGTGGTGTCAGCTCGGCGGAACCGGGCCGGGGTTCACTCGAGCGAACCTGCGTCGGGAGGAAGGGGCGGCGGCGGACTGAGTTTCCTCTGTGCCGGCTGCCGGTGCCGCGCGGGATTTCCGGGTGTCAGCGTGGTCGCGTGGGGCGGGTTGCAACGGGAGCGAGCCAGGCGGTGAGTGCGGTGGCCACGATGCTGCCAGCGCCGATGATGACGGCGAGGACGACGATCTGGAATCGTCCGGCCTCGATGGGCGAAACCCCACCGAAGACCGCGCCGACGAACGCTCCGGGAAGCGTGACCAGCCCGGTCGTTTTCGTCTGGTCCACTGTTGGCACCAATGCTGCGCCGATCGCTCGGCGGACCTGGTCGACGGTGGCCTGCCGTGGCTGCGCTCCAAGGGCGAGCCACCCTTCGACTTCGTCCCATCGGTCATCGACGAGTTCGACGAATCGCCTTCCGGATAAGGTCGAGATCGTCATTGTGTTCCCGATCACGATGCCTCCGATCGCGAGAACGTATCGCGGGGTGAGCGCGATGGCCCCGGTTCCGAAGACGAGTACGCCGGCGACCATGATTCCTGCAGCCATGCACGTCGCGACTGGGACAATGCGAGCGCGGAGCGTGCCGAGCCGTCGAGCTGAGGTAATGGCCGCGACCGTGAACATCACCAAGAGCGCGATGGTGATCAGCGCCGGCGAGCGGATGATCCCTGTCAGCAGCACGCTGATCGCAGCCAACTGCAACACCCCCCGCCCAACTGCGAATGCTGGAGCCCACGGTGAGGGTGCGCGCACTGCCAGCAACACCGCCGCCGTAACACCGACGAGAGTGACCACGCCGACGAGAGTGCGGACGGCTTCATCGGAATTGATCAACTCGCTCCTTCCACCGGCGGCCGCCACGCGCTCAGGTTGCAGGCGTACCCAGATCGGGAAGAAAAGAAGGTGTGTCCGGCCAAGGCGCGCGTCCCCTTGCCCTCGGGCAGGACCGCCCGCCTGAGCATCGTTGATTCGGTCCGCCGGATCGCCGGGAGCATGCCGACTATTGGTCACCGCCCTGTCTGCCAAAGTCGACGAGAAAGATGAAGATGCGTTGCCCATCACGCATCTCGTGCGTCATCTCCCGGATCGTACCGATCTGACCATCGCGCGTGAGCGCCTGCTGCAGCGCCGGGACCTGCACAAGATGGTTCACGTCTACGTCGAACCACTCCACATGGTGCGCGTCAACATCGGATGCCATCCAGTCATCTGCTGGTGCGCTTCGGTCCCACCCGTACTGATGCGTCTCCACTGGAGACCATTTCACGATGCGCTGCATTGTCGCTCACCGCTGCCCGATCAAGCCGTAGGGCAGTCCCGGGTGCTGCTCGGCGATTTCGGTGAGCCGGTTGTACTTTGCGACCCGTTCCCCGCGGGCGGGTGCGCCCGACTTGATCTGCCCAGTACCGGTTCCGACGACGAGGTCGGCGATGAACGTGTCCGTGGTCTCCCCGGAACGGTGGGAGACCATGCTGGCCATCCCGATGCTGGTGGCGGTGGCGATCGCACCGAGGGTCTGGGAGACCGTACCGATCTGGTTCGGCTTGATCAGTGCCGCGTTCGTCAGGTGTTGCTCGCCGCCGTCGCGGATGCGCTGGGGGTCGGTGACGTAGAGGTCGTCGCCGACGGTCTGGATCCGGTCACCGAGCGCCGCTTGCATGCGGCGGAACCCCTCATGGTCGTCCTCAGCGAACCCGTCTTCGATGCTGCGGATCGGGTACGTGTCGATGAGCTGCCGGTAGTAGTCGACCAGCCCGTCCCGGTCGAGGCTGTCGTCGAGCATCCGGTACGAGCCGTCTCCGAGGGAGAACTCGTTCGCGGCCGGATCGAGGGCGATCGCCACCTGGTCGACGCCCGGCTCGTAGCCTGCGGCGCGGATCGCGGTGACCAGCAGGTCGAGCGCTTCCTCGGGTGCAGCGATCGATGGTGCGAAGCCGCCCTCGTCGCCGAGGCCGAGGCTACCGAACCGGTCCCGTACCAGACCCGCGAGGGCGTGGTAGACGTCCGCGCCGATGCGGACAGCGTCGGCCATCGTTGAGGCGTTGACGGGGGCGATCATGAACTCCTGGAAGTCCAGCTTGTTCGCTGCGTGCGCGCCGCCGTTGAGGACGTTGAAGTGCGGGACCGGCATCCGCGGCGTCGAGCCGGTGATCTCGGCGATCCACTGCCAGAGTGGGAGGTCCGCGGCGTGTGCGAGGGCCCGGGAGGCGGCGATGGAGGTTGCGACGACGCTGTTCGCGCCGAGCCGGCGGTACCCGGTGGTGCCGTCGAGTTCGGCGAGGGCGGCGTCGACCTGTCCGATCGCGGACCAGGACCGGCCGGTGAGCAGGCCCGCGATGTCGGTGTTGATCAGGTGGAGCGCCTGGGTGATGTCGCGGCCACCGAACGCTGTTCCGCCGTCGCGGAGCTCGACGGCTTCGTGGGCGCCGGTGGATGCGCCCGCGGGGGCGTCGCCGGTGACGGTGCGGCCGTCGTCGAGTTCGAGCAGGACGCGGACGGTCGGGTAGCCGCGGGAGTCGAGGATGCGGGTGCCGTGGACGGCGTCGATGGTGACGGGGTGGTCGCGGTGGGTGACGTACTCGCCCTGGTGGGCTCCGTGGTGGTGGATGCCGCTGATGTAGTCGTTCATGGTGACGCTCCTTCTGGTCGGGTCATGCGTCGTGGTCGTGCGGATGGAAGGGAAAGCCGCGGGGAGGCGGAGGGGACGACCTGCTGGCGATCACTCAGCGCCAGTGCCTCCCCGCGGCGGTCAAGGGGCCCGTGGATCACGGGTGTCGGGTGTGGGCTTCCTGTGCGGTGCGGATGACGGCTTCGGCAGCAGGACGGTTGGCCCACCCGTTGGTGGTGACGTGCTTGCCGTGTTCGATCTCCTTGTAGTGGGAGAAGAAGTGCTCGATCTCGATGAGGGTGTGCTCCGGGACGTCGCTGATGTCCTGCAGGTCTTCGAACCGGTCGTCGCCGGCGGGGACGGCGAGGATCTTGTCGTCGCCGCCGTTCTCGTCGACCATGCGGAGCATCCCGATCGGCCGGACCGTGATGACGACGCCCGGGAACGTCGGTCGGGGCAGCAGCACGAGCGCGTCGAGGGGGTCGCCGTCATCGCCGAGCGTGTCATCGATGGAGCCGTAGTCCTGGGGGAACACCATGCTGGTGAACACGGCCCGGTCGAGCCGGATCCGGCCGGTGGTGTGGTCGACTTCGTACTTGTTGCCGCTGCCGCGGGGAACCTCGATCGTGTCATCGATGGAGCCGTAGTCCTGGGGGAACACCATGCTGGTGAACACGGCCCGGTCGAGCCGGATCCGGCCGGTGGTGTGGTCGACTTCGTACTTGTTGCCGCTGCCGCGGGGAACCTCGATCGTGGGGGAACACCATGCTGGTGAACACGGCCCGGTCGAGCCGGATCCGGCCGGTGGTGTGGTCGACTTCGTACTTGTTGCCGCTGCCGCGGGGAACCTCGATCGTGACGTCGAACAGCATGGGAAGGCCCGTTCCAGGATGTGGGGTGGCGGTCACAGCAGACCGCCAAGGAGGATGCCGGCGATGGCTGCCGCGACCGAGAGGACGAGCATCCCGAGACCGTTGACGGCTGCGGCGGTGATCCGGCCGCTGCGGGCGAGGCGGACCGTTTCGAAGTTGGCGGTACTGAACGTGGTGTAGCCGCCCATCACCCCGGTGCCGAGCACCGCCACGGGGGCTGCGCCGAGGTGACTGGCGGCGCCGACGATGAGCCCGAGCAGCAGCGACCCGGTGATGTTGATCGTCAACGTGCCGACGGGGAGCCGGAACTCCCGGCCGGTGTTGATCAGCCCGTCGAGGAGGAACCGGCCGGCAGCGCCCACGCCGCCACCGGCCGCGACCGCGACCGCGAGGAGGATGCCGGCGTTCATGCGGACACCGTCCGGGGGCGGAACCAGCCGGCGACCACCAGTCCGACCGCGGTCGCGATCGCACCGGCTATGACGGTCAGTAGCGCGTACCCGGTGCCGGCGAGACCGTGGCCGGTGAGGAACAGTGCGGCGGTGGACTCAGCGAGGGTGCTGTAGGTGGTGAAGCCGCCGAGCACTCCCGTGCCGAGCAGCAGACGCAGGACACGGCGGCGGCCCGCGTCGGGACCGCGATGCGCCAACGCTTCCAGGAGCACCCCGAGCAGCAGCGCTCCGCTGATGTTGATCCAGAAGATCGACCAGCTCACCCCGCCGTCTGCTGGGAGCAGCGCACTGATCACGTCGCGCAGGAGTGTGCCGACCGTGCCACCGACCGCGACGAGGCCGACGTACCGCCACCGCAGGTGCACGGGCCGCATGGCCGTTGCGGGGTCGGAGACGTCCACATCCGGGTCGGAGGGGAGCTGATCATCGGGCATCGGGGTGTCCGTTCGGGTGGTCATGTTCCGCCTTCTGCCGCGACCAGCGCCGCGGCGTGGTGCGCTGCTACCGGATCCAGGAACGCCCCACCACGCGGGACGAGAGCACCCGTCGGCGTAAGCTCATACTGCAGCGGCTGCCCCGTGGGCAGGTTCAGTGCGTGCAGTTCCGGCTCCGTGAGGTCGTCGATGCACGCGCACATGGCGCGGAGCGAGTTGCCGTGCGCGACGACGAGGACGCTCCGACCCGACCGCACCATCGGTAGAAGTCGGTCCTGCAGCACGGGTCGGACCCGATCGATGACATCGGAGAGGGCCTCGGTGCGTCGGAGGGCAGCGTCTGACAGGTCGCGCAGCGCGGAACTTGACCGCAGCGCCGTCCACACTTGCAGGGACATCGCCGGTGGTGCGCCGTTCCGGGACCTGCGGATTCGGGTGTATTCGTCGTCGCCGAGCGTTCGGCGGGCATCGGTCTTGGTCATCCCGGTGAGTGCGCCGTAGTTGCGTTCGTTGAGCTGCCAGACCTTCTCCGTCGGGATGGCGATGCCGAGGGTGTCGAGGACCAGTTCCGCAGTGTGCACGGTGCGTTGCAGCGTCGACGTGAGCACCTGGTCCGGCAAGATGCCTGCTGCCTGCAGGAGCCGCCCCGCGGTCACGGCTTGCTGGACACCCTCGACGGTCAACGGTTCGTCGCGGAGGCCGGTGAAGGTGCCGGCCCGGTTCGCGGTGCTTTCCCCGTGGCGCAGCAGCACCAGCCGGCCCGTCACGACGCATCCCACGGCAGGGCGCTCTCGAACCCGACCGGTGCGTGTGGGACGACCACGACGGGACGGTGCTGCTGGTGCGTCAGGCGGGCGGCGACGGAACCGTTCAAGAACTCCGCAACCCGGCGTCGGCCCGTCTGCGACCCGACGACGATCATTACCGCGTCACGTTGCTCCGCCACCGCCGCCAACGCCCGGCTTGGATCTCCAACCCGAGTGAGGATCTCCACCCGGACCGACCGTGCTGCAGCGAGATCGTGGATGACGGCGACGTCGCGGTCGGGCAGCTGCTGCGGTTCGGTGTCCGCCGTGTCCGGATCGATCGGTTCGATGATCTCCGAACCGTCCCGACGAGTTCCTGCGTTCAGCAGCGCCGGATCCACCGCAACACACACTACCGACGCACCGAAATGCTTCGCGATCAGCGTGGCAACGCCGACAACGCTCTCTACCTGCCCGGACTGTACGCCGGCAACGATCGTGCGGGCGGAGTCTGCCTCGACCATGTCTTCTCCCTATCTCGGGCACGCTGACGCGCGCCGTGCTGAGATAGGGACTGTTGTCGACAGGTGTCGAGGTTGGGTCCGGCAAGCCCCACTACCGGGTCCGAAGACACCACCAGTATGCACCCACCACCACGCACCACGACAGGAAAGTCCCTCCGGCTTCTGCGGAAGGGGTACGGCCTCTGAACGGTACGGCCACGCGACGCATACCCCTGTGCTGATCAATCACCCAGCCGCCACAGACAGCACATACCCCCAGGGGGTACAATGCCATTAAATCTACCTTGCACTGTGACGTGCTCAACGCTGCAGCTCGACACTCCGACACTCACCGACCTGATCGAAAGACTGATGCTCACCACCACCGCCTCCCCGCGTCGCCGGCTGCTGTTGCAGGCCGTAGCGACGTTGGCGCTGCTGCTGCTGGTCGGGTTCACGGTCCTGATGCACACGATGGCCGGCCACGAGCACCCGATGGCAGCTCCCGCCGCCACCACCGAGCACGTCCATGCCGTCGCAAACCGCCACGGGGAGCATGCCGCTCCCGCGGCCGCGGTGCTGACGGTCCTCACCGACGCCGGCTGTGACAGCGGCCTGTGCGCGCTGATGTGCTCGCTGATGGGGATGGCGTGCGCGCTGACGATCGCCCTGTTCGCATGGGCGCTAGTGCGCGCACGGACCGGCGGCGTCCTCGCGCTGCTGTCGCGACTGCTTGCGCTGGCTGACCGGCTGCCGCGCCACATCGCAGCACCGAAACCACCGTCACTGACGGCACTGCAGATCATCCGCATCTGATCCTCCCCCTGCGGGACCACACCGCCGCAGGGCGGCTCCCGCATGCCCAGAACCGGGAGGCATCCGCCTGCCCGGACCAATTGACGCATACACGGGAACGGACCTTCCATGCACACCACCACGACCACGCGCATCCTCGCGATCGCCGCCTCGCTCACCCTCGGCCTGACCCTCGCGAGCTGCTCCACCAACAACAGCAGCTCCGACGCGGGCTCGTCCGCCTCGTCGAGATCGGCCGCGTCGGCGCACAACGACCAGGACGTGATGTTCGCGCAGATGATGCTGCCGCACCACGAGCAGGCCGTCGAGATGAGCGACGTGCTCCTCGCCAAGGGCGACGGTGTTGACCCCAACGTCGCCACCCTGGCGAAGCAGATCAAGGCCGAGCAGGGTCCGGAGATCACTCAGCTCACCAGCTGGCTGCAGGGCTGGGGTGAGCCCACGGAGTCGGAGCACCCTGGGTCGGGGCACTCCATGTCCGGGATGATGTCCGATTCCGACATGACCGACCTTGACCAGGCATCCGCGAAGGACGCCGGGAAGCTGTTCCTGCAGCAGATGGTCCAGCACCACGAGGGCGCCGTCGATATGGCCAGGAGCGAAGTCGACAAGGGCAAGAACACCGACGCGGTCGCGATGGCGAAGTCAATCGTGTCGAGCCAGACCGAGCAGATCACGCAGATGAAGGACATGCTCGCGTCCAAGTGACCGGTTCTTCCCCGTTCGTGACCACCCTGTCGCGGCAGAATATGCCCGCGACGTGAAGAAGCAGGTGTATATGTTCGTGATCAACGCAGTCGGTGACGCCCTAGTAGCAGCCGGCTCGATGGGGTGGGAGATCCTCTGGCCCCTCATCCTCGGCTTCACCCTCTCCGGCATCATCCAAGCCGTCGTCCGCACCGACCAGATCACCAAGCTCATGCGCGACGACTCCCCCCGAGCGATCAGCGTCGCAACCGGCCTGGGCGCACTGTCCTCGTCCTGCTCCTACGCCGCCGTCGCCCTCGCACGGGCGCTCTTCCGCAAGGGCGCGAGCCTGTCGTCGGCCATGGCGTTCGAGGTCGCCTCCACGAACCTCGTCGTCGAGCTCGGCCTGATCCTCGCGTTCGTCATGGGCTGGCAGTTCACCGCAGCGGAGTTCGTCGGCGGACCGCTGATGATCATCCTCATCGCCCTCGGGTTCCGGCTCTGGATGCGCGGGAAGATCGTCGACGCCGCCCGCGAACAGGCCGACAAGGGCCTCGCCGGCGCGATGGAGGGCCACGCAGCCATGGACATGTCCGTGCAGGGCGACCAGGGCTTCTGGCGGCGACTGTTCTCGAGGCCCGGGCTCACGAGCGTGTCGCAGTACTTCGTCATGGACTGGGCATCCGTCATCCGCGACATCGTCATCGGCCTACTCATCGCCGGCGCCTTCGACGCCTGGGTCCCGAAGGCGTGGCTGCAAGCGCTGTTCCTCGAGGGACACCCGACGCTCGCGTTCCTGATCGACCCGCTCATCGGACCGATCCTGGCGATGGTGAGCTTCGTCTGCTCCGTCGGCAACGTCCCCCTCGCAGCGGTCCTCTGGAACGGTGGGATCAGCTTCGGCGGTGTGATCAGCTTCATCTTCGCCGACCTGATCATCATCCCGATCATCATCATCTACCGGAAGTACTACGGCTGGAAAGCAGCCCTCCGCATCACCGGGATCTTCTACGGCGCCATGGTCCTCGCCGGCTACGCCGTCGAACTGCTCTTCACCCCGCTGCACCTTATCCCCACGAACCGGCACCTCACCATCGTGACGACCTCGATCAGCTGGAACTACACCACCTGGCTCAACATCGTGTTCCTGCTCGTCGCGGCGTTCCTGCTCGTCGTCTTCACCCGCAGCGGCTCATGGCCCATGCTCCGCATGATGAGTGACCACCCCGATACCCACGACCAGGCAAACGCCAAGCACAGCCAGCCCTGACCCGACCGGCCACGCCGACAGGGCAAGCTAGGCCACACAGCATTGTCGGAATCACGCCACAAAGCGTTCCCAGCCACACGCAAAGCGCGCCGCGCCGGCGTTACACGTAGCGGAACTCAGTGCCGGTTTCTACGTGCCGTTTCCACTGCCGTCCGACGCGTTCCGCTACGTTCTGAGTCATGGGTGAGCTTCTCGGGTACGCGCGGGTGTCGACAACCGATCAGGACGCGGCGCTGCAGCTCGACGCGTTGAACGCTGCCGGCTGCTACCGGGTGTGGGTCGACACAATGTCAGGATCGCTCGAGCACCGTCCGGAGCTCACCAAGCTGCTCGATCAGCTCCGACCAGGCGACACTCTCGTCGTGTGGCGACTCGACCGGCTCGGACGATCCATCCGGCATCTGATCGACCAGCTGCAGGCACTGGGGGAGCGAGGTGTCGGGTTCCGATCCTTGCAAGAGACGATCGACACAACCTCACCCGGCGGCCGGCTCGTGTTCCACGTCTTCGCCGCCCTGGCCGAGTTCGAACGGGATCTCATCCGAGAACGCACGCACGCCGGCCTCACGGCCGCTCGAGCTCGAGGGCGGAACGGCGGTCGGCCGCCTCGACTGTCGGCCGATCAGGTACGAACTGCCAGGCGCCTGTACGAGCAACAGGACATGACGGTCGCCCAGATCGGCGACGTTCTCGGCGTCAGTAGGACCACGGTGTACAGGGCACTCCGGCGCGAGAGCGAGCCAGTCGCAGGCCGACGTCGAAAGACGTCCGGCTGACGGTCGGGCACCGCGCGGTCCGTGCGACCGATGAGCACGGGGTGTTGCGACATGTCTAGAGCCAAGACCACATCTGTCGCGGAACCCCCTGAATCGACCCCATGACTGCGGCTCTCAACCGCACTGGGGCCGTGGCGTTGGGGCATACCTCAGCACTACGTCGATACGTGCTGACGCGGCAACTCGATCGCAGCCGCCCTTGCGGCACAGATGATCGGCCGTCGGTGATGTCGGAGGTGTGATGAATAATTAGGATACGCGTGGCGATGGTGCCCGCAGAGATGAGAACCCATGCCCGAGACCGCCGTCACTTGGCTCCGCAACACGACTAACTACTGGACGCCGTCGTCAACACAGTTTGCTGGAGCACGCAGTCACAGAGAGTCGATCCAGACTCGTCTCGACTCCGACCTCGGCATCTTCGGCATGTTTGAGATCGGCTCTCTTCGGCACGGAACTGGCATCTGGCTGTACAGCGACGCCGACTACCTCGTCTCGCTGAAGGGAACGAAACCGATCTCGCCTTTGACAACGTTAAACAAGGTGAAGTCGTCGCTACAGGCTCGGTTCCCGTCTACGACGGTCGTGGTTCGTCAGCCTGCAGTCGTGTGCCGCTTCTCAGACGGCGATGTTGAGGTTGTCCCTGGGTATTATACAGACGGGGGCTACTCAATCCCAGACCCGACCGGAGGATGGATGCTCACCCACCCAAGTGCGCACAACACTTGGGTGAACGAAGTCAACAAGAAGTTCGACGGTGCTGCAAAGAAACTCGCCCGGCAGGTAAAAATCTGGAAGTATAAGCGGAACGTGCCGGTCTCGTCCTGCTACCTCGAGATGCGCGCCGCCAAGCACATCGATGGTGAGGACACGTACTTGCCGCTGTGGGACCTTTACCTGTCTCTTAACAAAATGAAGACAGCGGAGCTTGCCGCAATGAACGACCCCACCGGACTTGGTTCACGTTTTACCGCCACCTCGTCGGAATCGAATCGCGTAGATGCGCTGTCGAAACTATCCACCGCCGTATCGCGGGCATTGAAGGCGAAGGACTACGCCGCGGCCGGTGACGACGAGAATGCAATTGCACAGCTAAAGCTGCTGTTCAATGTCTGAGCTTACGGGGCCGTCTGGCTACTCCGCACCCTCCAGCGCTACAATTCAGCAACGGCAGAATGGGCTCCACACGCTTCGCTTGCTCATTGCTCAACGCCGGCTTTACACGGGAGCGAAGCGGTGGCAGGGCGTGCGATGGGTTGGCCTCCTTGTATTGGGAGTGGGAGCCCCGTTCGTGTCACTGCTCGCACCGACGTTCGCGATCACTGCGGGTGCCGTCACCGGAGTCTGGCTCTTCGCCGGGCGCACCATCCTGACCTGGTTGGAAACTCGAAGCATGGTGAAGGCTGCATGCGTGCAAGAGGAGCTCGATCACTACCTTTTCGATATGCCTCAGACCATCACTCGCGCCGAGCGCCCAACACCAGAAGAAATTGATCTGTTAATCCGTAGTGACGACGTGCGAGGAATTGCTGACCGTGAGAGGCTTACGAATTGGTACCCGGTTGATGTGGAGTCTCCAGGGGCAGTAACGATTGCGATCGCGCAACGGGCGAACGCCTCCTATACCGACCGCCTCATCCGGACTACCGTCGCCGTGTGGGCGGCAGTCACTGTTGTTTGGGTGGCCTCGCTAATTCTGTGGGCAGGGCTGACAGGAATTGCCCTGTCAGACTTCCTTCTAGGTGCTCTTTTTCCCGTGCTTCCAGCGTTTCTCGACGTAGCTGAGTACGTCATGAACACGTGGAAAGCAGCGCGGGACCGTGCTGACCTCGCGACAACGATCGAGTCGCGTTTGGCTGTTGCTTCTCCGAGTATTGACGGGCAAGACCTCCTTGTCTGGCAGGAGAGACTGTTCGATCTGCGCCGGACCACACCTCAGGTGCCAAACTGGCTGTACAGAGCTACTCGCCGCCGAAACGAGCATGCAATGATTGCTGCTGCTCGTCAGCTGCGGACCGATCGTTGATTTTGGGTGAGTACCCGCAGGGACGCCGACCGCGCAGAATCTTCGGAAAGCGCTCGGAGCGGCGCTGCGCAAACAATTGGTGACGGGACTGAGAGGCGGATGGCTCCGCTGACATAAAACCGCGGTATCGGTGCCAATGAGAAGAGCCGGCCGCCCTCGAGGGCGCCCGGCTCTTTTCGTGGGGGAGTGGCGTCAGTGTGCAGCCTCGTAGGCGTCGCGGACGGCCTGGCTGATGCGGCCGCGGGAGGAGACCTCGTGGCCGTTCGCGTTGGCCCATTCGCGGATCTTCGCGAGCTCTTCCGAGTTCCCGCGCTTCGGCGCGCTGCCGGCACTGGGTCGTCCGGCCCGGCCCGTGACCTTGCGGGCTGCGGCGATGTAGTCGGAAAACGCTTCGCGGAGCGTGTCAGCGTTGTCGTCGGTGAGATCGATCTCGTAGTAGGCGCCGTCGAAGCCGAACGTGATGGTGCGGCCCTTGCCGTCTTCGATGGTGTCGCCGGTGAGGTCGTCGACGAGGTGCGTGGTGACTTTCTGCGCCATGGGAGGTCGCCTTTCGCTCGGGGATCATCTCCACCCTGGCATAGCTGATCCCGTAGAACGCTTCGTTCGTTCTTCTTCCGATCGGCTGGTCGGGCAGACTGAGTGTGATGTCTGATTCGTCGCCAGCTGTATCCGGGCATGCCGCTGCTCTTGCCGAGCTGAAGCAGCAAGTGCGCGCAGGCCGATTTGCGGCGCAGCGCCGCGTGAACACGGAACTCGTCCGTCTGTACTGGGGGATCGGTTCGACGATCCTGCAGCGCCAGGGTGACGAGGGGTGGGGCAGCAACGTCATCGGCCGGCTCGCGGCGGATCTGCGTGCTGAGTTTCCGGAGATGAAGGGCTTCTCCCCGCGGAACCTCGCGTACATGCGCGCGTTTGCTGCCGCCTGGCCGGATGAGCAGATTCTGCAACAGGCTGTTGCACAACTGCCCTGGGGGCACGTCACCGTGCTCCTTGACCGGCTCGATGGCCACGCGCTCCGGGACTGGTACGCAGGCCACACTCGAGCGTCTTGCCGTGGATTCCTGCATTAAACGCAGGAAGCCCTTGCCTGCGGGCAGGCCCCAGTCGCCCCGAGCGGGTTTCCAGGTTCTTCCTGGCGGACAGATTCTCTGGCTGATCAGGTAAAACGCTGCGGTACAAGCGGTGCCGGAGTTGTTGCACTAGATGCAACTCACGATGTTTATGCGCCGATAATGCATATTATGTCAACTCAGTTTCGGACAGGGGCTCCCCGTGCGTGAACTCGTCCTGAAGATGTCGATGTCGTTGGACGGCTTCGTGGCCGCTCCCCAAGCTGAGTCGGACTGGATGTTCCGCGGCGGGAGTCCGGACTCGATGGCTTGGGTGCTCGACGTCGTCGCTGGTGCGGGCGTGCACGCCTTCGGCCGCAAGACCTTCGAGATCATCTCAGGTTTCTGGCCGACGGCGCCCGGGCCGATCGCCGAACCGATGAACCGGATCCCCAAGGTCGTCTTCACCACACAGCGCGACTTCGATCCACGCTCGGTGCCGGTCCCCGACCCCGACTCCCCCGCGGCGGCGACCTGGACGGGTGCACGAGTCGCACCCGGACCGCTCGAAGCCGAGGTGACAGCGCTGAAGCAGGAGTCGGGCGGGTACGTCCTCGCTCAGGGCGGGACGGAGTTCGGTCGCAGCCTGGTCCGGGCTGGTCTGGTCGACGAGTACCGGCTGGCGGTCCTGCCCGTCGCGCTCGGGTCAGGCGATGGCGTGTTCGCCGACCTGACGGACGAGCTTGATCTCGAACTGATCAGTTCTCAGGCCTTCGCCGGCGGCGCGCTCGGACTGGTCTACCGACCGAAGCGCTGAGCAGTTCCCGAGACGGCGCCGAGCAGTTCAGGAGACGGCGCCGAGCAGTTCAGAAGACGGCGACGGTCATCCCGGTCGACGTGGCGGGACGGTCCATGGCGACGATCGCCCCGGGCAGATCGTCGAAACCGATCGTCCGACCGATCGAGTCGTCCGGACGCAGTCGCCCGGTGACGACGTCGGCGAGCATCGCCGCGTACTCCCCCACGGAGATCCCGTGGCTGCCGAGCAGTTCGAGCTCATCAGCGATGACGCGGCCCATCGGGATCACCGGGTCGGCCTCGTCGTCGAGCAGCAGGCCGACCTGCACGTGACGTCCCCGAGGGCGCAGGGAGGCGACCGCTGCGACGGAGGTCGCTCGGCTGCCGAACGCGTCGATCGAGACGTGCGCGCCGCCGTCGGTGCGAGCGCGGACTGCGGCGACGGCTCCGTCGTCCATCGGCACGGTGACGGCACCGAGTGCCGCCGCACGTTCGAGCGCCGCCGACGAGACGTCCACCGCGACGACCTGTGCGCCCGCCGCGACCGCGACGATGATCGTCGACAGGCCGACGCCGCCGCAGCCGAACACGACCACCCACTCCCCTGCTGCGACCCGACCTCGGGCGTGCAGGGCGTGGTACGCCGTCCCGAACCGGCACCCGAGTGCTGCGGCCTCGGCGAAGCCCACGGCGTCCGGGAGCGCGACCACGTTGACGTCGGCGTGCGGGATGACGACCGACTCGGCGTGGGAACCGGGCAGCGTGAACCCGGGTTGCTGCTGGCGCGTGCACACCTGGGTGGCGCCGTCGACGCACTCCGGGCACGTCCCGCAGGCGAAGACGAAGGGCGCGGTCACCCGGTCACCGACCGACACCCGGGTCACCGCGTCCCCGACGGCCGTGACGACACCGGCGAACTCGTGCCCGGGGACGTGCGGCAGTGCGACGGAGTCGTCGTGCCCCTTCCAGGCGTGCCAGTCACTGCGGCACACCCCGGTGGCCGCGACCCGGACGACGACACCGTGGTCCGGTGCCACCGGATCGGGCAGGTCGACGATCGACGGGGCGGATCCGAACTGGTCGTACTGGACTGCGCGCATCCCGCCATCGTCCCAGACGGTGGTGCCGCGTTGTCCACAGGCGACGGATTGGCCGTTGCCCGCCGACGGCGACCGCCGGTTCACTGGTCCCATGGACGAACCGACCGCACTGCACTTCTCCGCCGACCCCGCCGACCTCGACGTCGACCGCGTGCACCGCTGGCTCAGCGAGCAGTCGTACTGGGCGCGGGGTCGCAGTCGTGCCACCCAGGACGCGATCATCGCCGGGTCCCGCAACTTCGGCGTCTACGACACGGCGACGGGTGCACAGCTCGGGTACGCCCGGGTGATCACCGACGGGGTGACGTTCGGCTGGCTGGCCGACGTGTTCGTCGATCCGGACGCTCGTGGCCGTGGTGTCGGCGTCGCCCTCGTGCAGGGCGTGACCGAGGCGATCGAGCCACTCGGATTGAAGCGGTTCGCCCTGTTCACCGCGGATGCGCACGGACTGTACGAGCGGTTCGGGTTCCGTCCGCTCCCCGACCCGGAAGGCTGGATGATGCGCCCCGGGCCGGGGTTCGGCGCCGACGTGCACGACTGAACCGGACGCCGTGACCTCAGTACTCGATGCGGCCGTCCCGGTTGTGGAACTCTCCCGTGGGCCCGTCCGGCCCGACGGTGGCGAGCGCGACGGTCGCGTCCGTGCCCTCGGTGATCGTCTGGTGGCCACCGAACCCGTTGAACTCGGTGGCGGTGTACCCGGGGTCGCTGACGTTGACGCGGAACCCCGGCAGGTTCTTCGCGTACTGCACGGTCAACGCGATCACCGCGGCCTTCGACGCGGCGTAGGGAACCGCCGGCACCGCGTACTCGTCGTGGCCCGGGGTCGTCAACCACCGCGCGAACCCGACGCCCGAGGCGACGTTCACGATCACGGGGTGGTCGGATGCCCGCAGGAGCGGGAGCGCTGCCTGCGTGACCCGGACGATGCCGGTGACGTTGGTGTCGAGCACGGCGGACATGGCCGCGGCGTCCAGGTCGTCGACGCCGAACGACGTCCCGAGGATGCCGGCGTTGTTCACGAGCACGTCGAGGACGGGGATTGTCGCGATCGCGGCGTCGATGCTGTCCTGGTCGGTCACGTCGAGCTGGACCACCTGGGCACCGAGGGCGCGTGCTCCGTCGCCGGTGGACGGATCGCGCATGCCGGCGTACACGGTGTGGCCCGCGTCGACCAGGCGGCGGACGGTCTCGAGCCCCAGGCTGCGGTTGGCTCCGGTGATGAGTGTCGTTGTCATGCCCCCACTCTCCGCCCGAGCGGCTGACTCCCCCAGGCACCGTGCGACGGTGGGACCACCAGTACCAGGACGGACGGGAGGCGCGGGGCGAAGATGGTGGACATGAGCGAGTTCGCGAGTGTGTTGCGTTCCTGGCGCGACCGCGTCCGTCCCGAAGAGGTCGGCCTGCCGGCCGGGCCCGGCCGACGGACCCCGGGTCTCCGACGCGAGGAGCTCGCAGCGCTCGCCGGGGTGAGCGTCGACTACGTCGTCCGCCTCGAGCAGGGCCGTGCGCTGAACCCCTCACCGCAGCTGCTCGGCGCCCTCGCCACGGCGCTCCGGCTCACCGCGGCCGAGCGCGACCACCTGTGCCGGGTCGCGGGCGTCGCTCCCCCGTCGCTCCAGGTCGTCCCGCGGCACATCACCCCCGGGGTGCAGCGGCTCGTCGACCGGCTCGGCGACGTCCCGATCGCGGTGTTCACGGCGACGCACGACATCGTGCTGTGGAACGACCTGTGGGCTGCGCTGAACGGTGACCCCTCGCGGGCCGTCGGCATCGAGCGCAACCTGGTGTGGCGGCACTTCATGCACGCGCACGACGGTGTCGAGTGGGACGACGAGCACCAGGAGGAGTTCTCGAGCGACCTCGCAGCGGACCTCCGGCAGGCATCCGGCCGCTACCCCGCCGACCGCGACCTGGCCGAACTCGTCGCGCGGCTGCGCCGGGAGTCACCCGAGTTCGAACGCCGCTGGGACACCGGTCGCATCGCCGAGCACCGGGCGAGCCGCAAGCAGGTGCACACGCCCGTCGGCCCGATCGAGATCGACTGCGACGTGCTGACGGTCCCGGGCGGCGACCTGCGGATCGTCGTCTACACCGCGGTTCCCGGCACCGAGGACGCCGCGAAGCTCGACCTGCTGCGCGTCACCGGCCTCCAGCAGTTCACGACGGCGCAGTAAAGCATCCAGCACCAGCACCCTGCCGGTGGAGCGTCGGCCGGGTGCGCGTGCAAGAATCTGCGCATGGATGCAGATACTAGGTGTGGCCGGCACGTCGACAGTGAGTACGTCGAGCTGGCGGTCGAGGTCTTCAGCATGCTCGCCGACGCCACGCGGGTGCGGATCGTCCTGGCGCTCTCCGACGGCGAGCTGCCCGTGAACGACCTCGCCGCGCAGGTCGGCAAGTCGCCGGCAGCGGTCTCGCAGCACCTCGCCAAGCTGCGCCTCGCCCGCGTGGTCGCGACCCGGCACGAGGGCACTCGGGTCTTCTACCGCCTCACGAACGAGCACGCTCGCCAGCTCGTGTCGGACGCGATCTTCCAGGCCGAGCACCAGCTCGAGGGGACCCCCGCCCACCACCACGACGGAGCCTCTCGTGCCGACCGCCCTGCGTAGCCGCGGCGTCCAGGCGGCGCTGCTCTCCGCGGTGCTCTTCGGTGCAGGGACACCCGCGGCGAAGCTGCTCCTCGACACGGTCAGCCCGTTCATGCTCGCCGGGCTCCTTTACACCGGGTCGGGTCTCGGGCTCGGCCTCATCCGACTCGTTCGACGTTCCCCGCGCGTGCACCTCGCTCGAGGCGAGCGACTGCCCCTCGCCGGAGCGATCCTCTTCGGCGGCGTCCTCGGACCGGTCCTCCTGCTGATCGGCCTCGTGAACATGCCCGCCTCAGGGGCATCGCTGCTGCTGAACGCCGAAGGCGTCGCGACGGCACTGCTGGCCTGGTTCGTGTTCCGCGAGAACTTCGACCGCCGCATCGCCCTCGGCATGCTCGCCATCGTGGCCGGCGCCGTCGTGTTGACCGTCCCGGCCGGGATCGAGTTCGGCAGCGCCTGGCCGTCGTTGGCGATCCTCGGCGCATGCTTGTCATGGGGCATCGACAACAACCTCACGAGGAAGGTCGCCATCCACGACGCGTCCTGGCTCGCCGCCGCCAAGGGCGGTGTCGCCGGGCCCGTGAACCTGCTCCTGGCCTCCCTGCTCGGCGCGCAGCTGCCGGCCATCGGGAACGTCGTCGCCGCGATGGTGGTCGGCTTCTTCGCGTACGGCGTGAGCCTGGTGCTGTTCATCGTCGCACTCCGCCACGTCGGCACCGCCCGCGCCGGCGCGTACTACTCGGTGGCCCCCTTCTTCGGCGCCGTCCTCGCGATCGTGCTCGGCGAACCCGTGACCGTGCCCTTGGTCATCGCCGGCGTCCTCATGGCCGTCGGGATCTGGCTCCACCTCACCGAGCGACACGAGCACGAGCACACCCACGAAGCCGTGAGCCACGACCACTGGCACCACCACGACGAGCACCACCAGCACGAGCACGCCGAACCCGTCGCGGTCGGCACGTGGCACCGACACACGCACACTCACGAACCGATCACCCACACCCACGAGCACTACCCCGACAGCCACCACCGCCACTCCCACTGAGGTGTCTCGGTCGACGACCGGCCGTCAGGCACCACGACGCCCCCGGCCGGCGCCGAGGGCGTCAGTCAGCCGCGATCTCGCGCCATCCCCACCTCGGTGTTCCGGGTACCGACGGCAACGCCGTGCGGTGCGGCCGCTTCGATCCGTCCGAGCTCACTCGTGGAGAGGACGACGTCGGCGGCGGCGACGTTCTCCTCGACCCGAGATGCCTTCGTGGTGCCCGGGATCGGGACGGTTCCTGCCTGGATCAGCCATGCGAGAGCGAGCTGGGCGGTGGTGACGCCCTTCTCGTCGGCGATGACCTTGAGTGCGTCGACGACGCGGAGGTTCGCATCGATGGCTTCGTCGGAGAACCGTGGGAGGCTCCGGCGGGCATCGCCCTCGGGGAGGTCGTCCTTGCGGGTGACGGCACCGGAGAGGAATCCGCGGCCGAGCGGAGAGAACGGCACGAAGCCGATCCCGAGTCCTGAGGCGGTGTCGAGGACGCCGTTGTGCGCGGCGTCGCGCTCGAACAGGCTGTACTCGGATTGGATCGCGGTGATCGGGAAGGTCGCGTGCGCTCGGCGCAGTGTTGCGGCGGAGGTCTCCGAGACGCCGATGTACCGGGCCTTCCCGGCGGTGACCGCGTCGCTCATCGCCCCGATGATGTCCTCGATCGGGACGTTCGGGTCGGCACGGTGCAGGTACCAGAGGTCGACGTGGTCGGTGCCGAGGTGCCTGAGGGAGCGGTCGATCGCGCGACGGGCATGCTCCGGGGAGCCGTCGAGGCCGATCGGTGTGCCGTCGTCCGTGAAGTCCGTCGCGAACTTCGACGCGACGACCACCCGGTCACGGTCAGCGCCGAGGGCCCGTCCGACCAGCCGCTCGTTCTCGAACGGCCCGTACGCCTCAGCCGTGTCGAACAGCGTGATCCCGAGGTCGAGCGCCCGGCGGATGGTCTCGACCGAGCCGGACTCCGTCGCGCCGCCGTAGAACGCGCTCATCCCCATGCACCCGAGCCCCATCGCGGACGTGACGAGGCCCTGAGAGCCGAGAGGAATCTGCTGCATGCGTGTGCTCCGTTCGCCGCCGGATCGTTCCGGACAACCTGACCTTCCACCCTGGTGCGCACACCATGTCAAGCGCGATACTCGATCCCGTGCTCCTTCCCGAAGTCCGCGTCGACGAGCCCGTCACGATCAGCGCCGCCGCAGGCCTGCTCGGCATCACCGTCGACACCGTCCGCTACTACGAGAAGGAAGGCATCGCGCCGGCTCCTGATCGTGGGCAGGACGGGTGGCGCCGCTACGACACGGCTGCGCTGAGCTGGCTCGCCGGGACGGTGATGCTCCGCGGTACGGGGATGAGCGTGCAGGAGATGCGCGAGTACGCGGCCGCGTACCGGGCCGGCGCCGACGATGCCGAGCGTCTTGCGCTCCTCGAACGACACCATGCGACCGTCCTCGCCCGGCAGGCCGAAGTCCAGCGGCACCTGGCCGCGCTGGAACGGAAGATCGACGCGTACCGCCGGACCATCGCTGCAAGGCGGCCCGAGACCGCGGAATCGACGGGTCCTTCGATGAGCGGTCGGAGCCATCCGGCACAGGCGGAAGGCTAGCTCCCCCGCAGCGCTTCCTCGTCCGCCGCGACGTCCTTCTGCACGGCGAACTGGGTCCGGTGCAACTCCTCGTACCGTCCGCCCACGGCCAGCAGTTCCTCGTGGGTCCCACGCTCGACGATCGAACCGTCCTCGACCACGAGGATCAGGTCCGCGCTGCGGATGGTCGACAACCGGTGGGCGATCACCATCGCCGTCCGCCCTTCGAGTGCCTCGCTGAGGGCAGCCTGCACGGCCGCCTCGGACGTCGAGTCCAGCGCGGCGGTGGCCTCGTCGAGGATGACGACGCGCGGCTGGGCGAGCAGGAGCCTGGCGATGGTCATCCGCTGGCGCTCGCCGCCGGACAGCCGGTAGCCGCGCTCGCCGACCATCGTGTCCAGCTGGTCCGGTAGGGAGCGGATGAGCGGTTCGAGCCGCGCGCGCCGGACGGCGTCCCACACTTCGTCCTCGGTCGCCTCGGGCCGTGCGAGGCGCAGGTTGGAGCGGATGGTCTCGTGGAACAGGTGGCCGTCCTGCGTCACCATCCCCATGGTGTGTCGCATGGAGGCGAACGTGACGTCGCGGACGTCCGACCCGGCGAGTCGTACGGCGCCGCTGTCGACGTCGTACAGGCGGGAGAGCAGCTGCGCGATCGTGGACTTGCCGGCCCCGGAGGTGCCGACGAGGGCGACGGTCTGCCCCGGCTCGATCCGGAACGAGACACCGTGCAACACCTCGTCACCGCCGCGGGTGTCCAGCGTGGAGACCTCCTCGAGCGAGGCGAGGGACACCTTGTCCGCCGAGGGGTACGCGAAGCGGACGTCGTCGAACTCGACCGCCACCGGGCCGTCGGGGACGGTGCCGGCGTCGGGCTTCTCCTGGATGAGCGGTTCGAGGTCGAGGACCTCGAAGACGCGCTCGAAGCTGACCACCGCGCTCATGATCTCCACCCGGGCGTTCGCGAGGCTGGTCAGCGGCGCGTACAGGCGGGTGAGCAGGAGGGCCAGCGTCACCACGTCGCCCGTGTTCAGCTGGCCACCGAGTGCGAGGGCGCCGCCGACCCCGTAGACGAGCGCGAGGGCGAGCGCGGAGACCAGGGTGAGGGCGGTCACGAAGACGAACTGCAGCAGGGCACTCCGCACCCCGATGTCGCGGACCCGGGCGGCGCGCACCCGGAACT
Source organism: Curtobacterium sp. PhB137 (assembly GCF_003814955.1). Classification (NCBI taxonomy): domain Bacteria; kingdom Bacillati; phylum Actinomycetota; class Actinomycetes; order Micrococcales; family Microbacteriaceae; genus Curtobacterium; species Curtobacterium sp. PhB137. The sequence goes on from NZ_RKQO01000005.1 coordinate 509,252, forward strand.
CCTCCGCTTCCTCGTCGGGCCGGCCGAACAGCTTCACGAGGGTGGCACCGGGCGCGGAGAAGCGCTCGGTCATCTGCGTGCTCATGGCGGCGTTGTGGTCGGCGGCCTCGCGACGCAGCGCGGCGAGGCGGCTGCCCATGCGCCGCGCAGGCACGAGGAAGATCGGGAGCATGACGATCGCCAGGACCGTCACGAGCCAGGACGTGCTGAGCATGACGGTCAGGGTGAGGATCAGCGCCACGAGGTTCGTGACCACGCCGGACAGCGTGCCGCTGAAGGCCTGCTGCGCGCCGATCACGTCGTTGTTGAGGCGGCTGACGAGGGCACCCGTGCGTGTGCGGGTGAAGAAGGCGATCGGCATCTTCTGCACGTGGTTGAAGACGGCGGTCCGGAGGTCCAGGATCACGCCTTCGCCGATGCGTGCGGAGAACCAGCGCGTGGCGAGCGACACGCCTGCGTCGCCCACGGCGACCAGGGCGATGACGACCGCGAGCCAGGTGATCGTGCTGAGCGCGCCCCGGGCGACGATGACGTCGACCACCCGGCCGGCGAGCACCGGTGTCGCGACCGCGAGGACCGCGCCCACGACGGAGAGGACGATGAAGACCACCAGCTTGGCCCGGTAGGGCACTGCGAACGTCATGATCCGCCGCACCGACTCGCGCGAGATGCCGTGCTTGCCGTCCTTGGCGGTCGAGATCTTGTACAGCGAGCTCCAGGCCACGCCTTCCATGCTCATGGCAGTCAGGATACGTCGGTCCCCGTGTCCCTCAGACCGCGGTGAACACCAACGAGGCGTTCTGCCCACCGAACCCGAACGAGTTGTTCAGCGCCGCACGCATGGTCGCAGTCCGAGCCGTCCCCGCCACCACGTCCAGGTCGATCGCCGGGTCCTGGTGCTGCAGGTTCAGCGTCGGCGGCACGACCCCGGTCTCGAGTGCCCGGACCGTCAGGATCGCCTCGACTGCTCCCGCCGCACCGAACATGTGCCCGATGGCGCTCTTCGGCGCGGTGACGAGCGCACCGGTCCCGACAGCACGACCGATCGCCGCTGCCTCACCGACGTCCCCGACCGGGGTCCCGGTCGCGTGCGCGTTGACGTGGTCGATGTCCGCACCGGTGAGCCCGGCCATCCGGATCGCCGCCGTCATCGCGCGCTCCTGCTCGCTGCCGTCCCCGAGCGGGGCGGTGATGTGGAACGCGTCCGACGTGATCCCCCACCCGGCAAGCGTCCCGTGCGACCGCTGTGCGCGGGCGGCGGCGTGCGAGGCCCGTTCCAGGACGACGAACCCGGCACCCTCGCCGAGCACGAACCCGCGGCGGTCGGCGTCGAACGGTCGCGACAACGTGGTGGGGTCGTCACCGTCGGGCTTCGCGAGGGCCTGGGACTGCGCGAACGAGGCCATGGTGACCGGGGTGACCGCCGCTTCGGTGCCGCCCGCGATGACGACGTCGGCCTCCCCGGTGACGATGAGCCGCGCGGCCGTCGCGATCGCCTCGGCACCGGACGCGCACGCCGAGACGGTCGTGTACGCACCGGCGCGGGCGCCGTACTCGATGCTGATCTGCGCCGCGGCCCCGTTGGCCATGAGCATCGGGACGGTCCGGGGCGACACCCGACGCGCGCCCGAGGTCCCGAGCACGTCGTGCGCGTCGAGCAACGTCTCCACTCCCCCGATGCCGGTCCCGACGACGACGGCCAGGCGGTCGCCGTCCACCGCGGGCGCGCCGGCGTCGGCCCAGGCCTCGCCGGCGGCGACGAGCGCGAGCTGCTGGCTGCGGTCGAGTCGGTTCGCACGGACGCGACCGAGTGCGGACTCGGCGTCGAGTGCTGCGTCGGCGCCGACCATGATCGGCACCCGTTCCCAGAGCTGCCCGTCGCGGTGCAGCTCGTGCACGCCGGAGCGTCCGGCGACCAGGGCGTCCCACAGCGGCGCGACGCCGTGGCCGAACGGGGAGACCGCGCCGTAGCCGGTGATGGAGATGTCCACGAGTGCTCCTTCTTGTACGTTGAACAAGTGGAGTTGTACCACGTACAATTCAGAGATGGCAACCACCGACGGCACCGGGACGACCCGCGGCGCAGCGACCCGGGCGAGGATCCTCGCCGCGACCGCCGGACTCCTCAGCGCAGGGGCAGCCGGCGACGCGGGCGGAGCGAGCACCGCACGCCACGCCGTCACCGTCAGCGAGATCGCCCGTGCGGCCGGGGTCTACCCGAACCAGATCACACACCATTACGGCTCGAAGGACCGCCTCGTCCTCGACGCCGCCTTCGCGCTCTTCCTCCGCGACACCACGCGCCTGCAGGCCGCCGGCCGGCGAGCCGGGTCCGCCGACGCGTTCCGTCAGGTGCTCGCACGCACCGCGCTCGCCATGCCGTCGACACTGCTCGTCGTGCGCGCGCTGGCCGCCGCCGGTGACGACGACGCACAGCGGGAGCGCGTGCGACTCCTGCTCGCGGTCCTGTTCCGGCAGTCGGAGCGCTACCTCGAGCGCGTCGTCGCCGAGCACGGCTGGACGAGTCCGAGTGGTGTCGGCCGTGATGCCCGGACGTTCTGGAGCGCGGTGTTCGGCGCGACGCTCCTGGCCGACGCGGGTGTCACCGGCGGGCCGTCGGACCTCGAACTGGCCGGCACGGTGTCCATCCGCTGAGCGCGGGACGACGACCGGCGAGGGCTACTCGCCGAAGCCGCTCCGCACCAGCTCCACCAGCGCGTCGACCGCGACCTGCGCATCGGCGCCGCTCGCCTCGATCGACACGGTGGCGCCCTTCGGCAGTGCCAACGCCATGATCGCCAGCAGGCTCTTCGCGTCCACGCCGTTCACGCGCACCGCTGCGTCGTACTTGGCTGCCGTCTTCACGAACTCCGCCGCGGGGCGGGCGTGCAGGCCGGTCTCGTTCACCAGTTCGACGCTCTCGGACACGGCCACGTCGTCGACGCTGGCGGCCCCGTCACCCGGCCCCGTGCCTCCCGGCTGGTCACCGGACGGACGGGAGGCGCTGCTCGCGTCGTCCGCGGACCCTGCGGCGGACGCCGCGGCAGCGAGCACTGCCTCGGCGTCACCACCCGTCTGGGCCGCGACGGCCGCGGCGACCGCGCCCTCGACCAGGGGCGCCGGCGAGACGTGCACGCGTGCGCGGACGTCGTCGTCGAGGAAGTCGAGCGCCGTGTCGGTGGTCAGGTAGGCCGAACCGAGGTCGCACAGGACGACGACGGCGTCGGCGTCGGCGAGCTCCTCGATGCCGGCGGTGATCGCCTCGAACGACGTGCCGATGCCGCCGTCGTCGGTCCCGCCGGCCGCGACGAGCGGTACGTCGGCCGCCATCTGTCGGGCGAGTTCGACGGTGCCGGAGGCGATCGCGGCGCTGTGCGAGACGATCAGGATGCCGACGGTCACGCGGCGGAGCCCGTCGTCGCGTCCACCGCGGCGCGCAGGATGTACGCCGTCGACTGTGCACCCGGATCGCGGTGCCCGACGGCGCGTTCGCCGAGGTAGCTCGCACGCCCCTTGTGGGCGACGAGCGGTTCGGTGGCCTCGGCGCCCGAGGCGGCGGCGTCGGCCGCGGCGGCGAGCACCGCTGCCGGGTCGTCACCGGCTGCGGCGGCAGCGGTGGCGGCGTCGACCGCGGGGGTCCAGGCGTCCACCATCGTCTTGTCGCCGACGGCGGCCTTGCCGCGCGAGACCACGCCGTCGCGGGCTGCGGCGAGCACGGCGACGAGCGTGTCGGCGTCGAACTCGGTCGCGTCGCCACCAGCCTGGGCTGCCTTCAGGTACGCGGTGCCGAACAGCGGGCCGGCGGCGCCGCCGACGGTCGAGATGAGCTTCGTCGCGACCGTCTTCAGCACGGCACCGGGCGTGTCGAACGACCCGCCATCGACGGCCTCGAGAACGGCGCGGAAGCCGCGATCGAGGTTCTCGCCGTGGTCCCCGTCACCGATCTCGCGGTCGAGCGTGACGAGCTCGGCCCGGTGTTCGTCGATCGTCGCAGCGGTGCGACGGACCCAGTCGATGGCCCATGCGGTGTCGAGCGCCAATGCGGTTCCCTTCGTGTGTCCGGCCCGGTGGGCTCGGTGTCGTGGTCGGTGGTCGAGCGGCCGTACTCGGCCGCTCAGCGGCCCCAGCGCAGTGCCGGGGTCTCCACCGGTGCGTCCCAGAGTGCCGTGAGTTCCTCGTCGAGCACCGTGACGGTGAGCGAGAACCCCTGCATCTCGAGGGACGTGACGTAGTCGCCCACCAAACTACGCGTGACGTCGTACCCGCGATCCGTCAGCACCTCGGTGGCGCGGCGGTAGGCGATGTACAGCTCGGACAGCGGGGTGCCGCCCATGCCGTTGACGAGCAGGAGCAGCTTCGAGCCGGCCGGAGCGTCGAGGTCGGTGAGGATCGGTTCGAGCACACGGTCGACGAGCTGGTCGGCCGGTGCCATCGGGATGCGCTCGCGCCCGGGCTCGCCGTGGATGCCGATGCCGAGTTCGACCTCGTCGTCGGCGAGCGTGAAGGACGGCTCTCCCGCGTGCGGCACGGTGCCGGACGCCAGGGCCAGGCCCATCGACCGCGTGACGTCGTTGACGTGGCGGGCGACCGCGGCGACGGCGTCCAGGTCGTCACCGCGCTCGGCCGCGGCGCCGGCGCACTTCTCCACGACGACGGTGCCGGCCACGCCGCGGCGACCGGCGGTGTAGAGCGAGTCCTGCACCGCGACGTCGTCATTGACGACGACGGACTCGACGCGGATGTCGTCCATCTCGGCGAGCTCGGCGGCGGTCTCGAAGTTCAGGACGTCGCCGGTGTAGTTCTTCACGATGTGCAGGACACCCGCGCCGCCGTCGACGGCCTTGGTGGCCGCGACGATCGGGTCGGGCGTCGGGCTCGTGAACACCGGGCCGGGAACGGCGGCGTCGAGCATGCCGTACCCGACGAAGCCCGCGTGCAGCGGCTCGTGTCCGCTGCCGCCTCCGCTGACGATGCCGACCTTGCCGGCGACGGGGGCGTCGGCGCGGTGCAGGTGGATCGGGTCCTCGACCAGGACGACGTGTCCGGCGTGTGCCCGGGCGAATCCCCGGACGGTCTCGTCGACCACGGCCTGCGGGTCGTTGATGAGCTTTTTCATGCGCGTGCCTCCACGGGTACGGGGCCGAGCCGAGGCGAACTGCACACCGCCGTCGTCGACCGGAGTGCGCCCAATCTACATCCGACGCCCGGGCGCTCGTTCGTCCGGTCTGCACGTTCGTGCAGTGCGACGGGGACGCGTCACCGGCTCGCGATCCCCCGCAGCGCACGCCGGTTGCACGTTCGTGCACGATCCCGGACTTCCCTCAGGAATTCATCGCCGCGTCGTTCGCCTCGTCACTAGGCTCGGCCTCAATCACTCAACGGGGAGTGCGGCGCAGCACCACCGGACCCCCACCTCACGCACTGGAGGTCACCGATGGACGACATCGGCGTCAAGTTCCTGTCCGAGCTCGTCGGTACAGCGATGCTCATCATCCTGGGTGGCGGTGTCGTCGCCGCCGTCTCCCTCACGAAGTCGAAGGGCTTCGGGGCCGGCTTCCTCATGGTCACGATCGGTTGGGGCTTCGCGGTCTTCGCCGGCGTCCTCGTGTCCTACAAGTCGGGCGGCCAGCTCAACCCGGCCGTCAGCCTCGCCCAAGCCATCCTCGGCAACATCAGTGTCGGCACGATGCTCATCTACTGGCTCGCGCAGATGATCGGCGCGGTCATCGGTGCCGTCATCGTCTGGCTCGCCTACAAGCAGCACTTCGACGAGGAGCCCGACGCCGCTGCGAAGCTCGGCGTGTTCTCCACCGGGCCCGCGATCCGGTCGTACGGCTGGAACGTCGTGACCGAGATCATCGGCACCTTCGTGCTCGTCTTCGTCATCCTCGCGATGACGAACGGCAAGGCACCTGCGGAACTCGGCGCCGTCCCCGTCGCCTTCCTCGTGATCGCGATCGGTGTCAGCCTCGGTGGCCCGACCGGCTACGCCATCAACCCGGCCCGTGACCTCGGCCCGCGCATCGCCCACGCCTTCCTGCCCATCAAGGGCAAGGGCTCGAGCGACTGGTCGTACGCCTGGGTGCCGGTCGTCGGACCGCTCGTCGGCGGTGCACTCGCCGCCGTGCTGTCGCTCGCGCTGCTGCCCGTCGTCAGCTGAACCAACCCAACCCCGGGGTGAGCGGCCCGCGATCGCGTGCCGCTCACCGCACCGAACACCCGTAAGGAGCACCAATGGCCGACTACATCGTCGCCATCGACCAGGGCACGACCTCCACCCGAGCGATCGTCTTCGATCACTCCGGCTCGATCATCTCGACCGGGCAGAAGGAGCACGAGCAGATCTTCCCGCGCGCCGGGTGGGTCGAGCACGACCCCGCCGAGATCTGGGACAACACCCGCGAGGTGATCGGTCAGGCACTGTCGCGTGCCGACATCACGCGTCACGACGTCGCCGCCGTGGGCATCACGAACCAGCGCGAGACCGCCGTCGTCTGGGACAAGACCACCGGCAAGCCGATCTACAACGCGATCGTCTGGCAGGACACCCGCACGCAGGGGATCGTCGACAAGCTCGCCGACGGAGACACCGACCGCTACAAGGCCATCGTCGGCCTCCCGCTCGCGACGTACTTCGCCGGCACCAAGATCATGTGGATCCTCGAGAACGTCGAGGGTGCGCGTGAGAAGGCCGAGGCCGGCGACCTGCTCTTCGGCACCACCGACACCTGGGTCCTCTGGAACCTGACCGGTGGCGTCGACGGCGGCGTCCACAAGACCGACGTCACGAACGCGTCCCGCACGCTGTTCATGGACCTCGAGACGCTCCAGTGGCGCGACGACATCCTCGCCGACTTCGGTGTGCCGAAGTCGATGCTCCCGGAGATCGTCAGCTCTTCCGAGGTCTACGGCCACGTCGAGTCGTCCAACCTGCTCCGTGAGGTCCCGATCGCGGGCATCCTCGGCGACCAGCAGGCCGCGACCTTCGGCCAGGCGGCGTTCGACCAGGGCGAGTCGAAGAACACCTACGGCACCGGCAACTTCCTCATCTTCAACACCGGTACCGAGATCGTCCGCTCCGAGAACGGCCTGCTCACCACCGTCGGCTACAAGCTCGGCGACCAGGAGACGCACTACGCACTCGAGGGCTCGATCGCCGTCACGGGCTCGCTCATCCAGTGGCTCCGCGACAACCTCGGTCTCATCGGCAGTGCCCCGGAGGTCGAGGCGCTGGCCAAGACCGTCGAGGACAACGGCGGCGTGTACTTCGTGCCGGCGTTCTCCGGGCTCTTCGCGCCGTACTGGCGTCCGGACGCTCGCGGCGCCATCGTCGGCCTGACCCGTTACGTCAACAAGGGGCACATCGCGCGTGCGGCCCTCGAGGCGACGGCGCTGCAGACCCGCGAGGTCCTCGACGCGGTGAACGCCGACTCGGGCGTGGACCTGACCGAGCTCAAGGTCGACGGCGGCATGACCGCCAACAACGAGCTCATGCAGTTCCAGGCCGACATCCTCAACGTGCCGGTGGTGCGTCCGGTCGTCGCCGAGACGACGGCGCTCGGCGCGGCCTACGCGGCCGGTCTCGCGGTGGGCTTCTGGGCCAACCTCGACGAGCTCCGTGCCAACTGGCAGGAGGACAAGCGCTGGGAGCCGCAGCTCGACGCCGCGGAGCGCGAGCGCACGCTCCGCCTCTGGAAGAAGGCCGTCACGAAGACCTTCGACTGGGTCGACGAGGACGTCCAGTAGCGACGCAGGCGCACGCTGACCGCGTGCACTGAACGCACCGACGGGAGGCCCGGTGCCGGTTCCTGGAACCGGCACCGGGCCTCCCGTCAGTTGCGTCTACTGCGCGTCGGTCGCGGTCGGGACCGCGATCCAGTCCGCCAGCTTGCGGGTGCCGGCGCCGGAGTCGATCGCCTCGGCGGCCACCGCGAGCTGCTCGCGGAAGCGCTGCAGGATCGGTCGGTCGGACTCGGTCGGGTCCTGCGCCAGACGGAAGGAGACCAGTCCCGCTGCGGCGTTGAGCAACACGATGTCGCGCACCGGGCCCGTCTCCCCCGACAGCACGCGGTGCACGACGGCTGCGTTGTGCTCGGGGTCGCCACCGAGGAGGTCTTCGGTGCGTGCACGTGCGATGCCGAGGTCGCGCGGGTCGAGGTCGTGCTCGATGATGCGCCCGCCGGTGACCTCCCAGATGTGGCTGTGGCCGGTGGTGGTGAGCTCGTCGAGGCCGTCGTCGCCGCGGAAGACCAGGGCGGTCGCGCCGCGGGTCTGGAACACGCCCGTGATGATCGGCACGAGGTCGAGCTGCGCGACGCCGACGGCGTTCGCTTCGCACCGTGCGGGGTTGACGAGCGGCCCGAGGAAGTTGAACACCGTGGGCACGCCGATCTCGCGGCGGACCGGCCCGGCGTGCGCGAAGCCCGGGTGGAACGCGTTCGCGAACGCGAAGGTCAGTCCGACACGCCGGAAGGTGTCCGCGACACGCGCGGCGTCCATCGTGAGATCGAGCCCGAGTGCGGCGAGCACGTCGCTCGAACCGGACTTCGACGAGCTCGCCTTGTTGCCGTGCTTCACGACGGGCACCCCGGCGGCGGCGATGACGATCGCCGCCATCGTCGAGACGTTCACGGTGCCGACGACGTCCCCACCCGTGCCGACGATGTCCAACGCCATCGGGTCGACGTCCAGCGGAACGGCGGCGTCGAGGATCGCGTCGCGGAACCCGACCACCTCGTCGACGGTCTCGCCCTTCGCGCGGAGCGTCACGGCGAACGCGGCGATCTGTGCCTGGGTGGCGCGCCCGTGCACGATCTCCTCCATGGCCCATGTGGATTGCCTGATCGTCAGGTCCTCGCGCGCCATGAGCGCGCTGATCACTGCAGGCCAAGAGAGTGCGTCAGGCATGGCTCGATCGTAGTGAATTCGAGAGACCCGCCAGTCTCCTGCGAAAACACTGTCTGGGGTTTCGGCCATAATGGAGGACGTGACTAGCACCCCTCTCTCCAGATCCGCCAGCGGTCCGGCCCTGAACAGGCCGAACGCCGTTGCCGTGGGGACGATCGTGTGGCTGGGCAGCGAGGTCATGTTCTTCGCCGGCCTGTTCGCGATCTACTTCACGCTGCGCAGCACGTCCCCCGAGCTGTGGGCGGCCGAAACCTCCAAGCTCGAGGTGCCCTTCGCCTCGGTGAACACGATCATCCTGGTGCTGTCCAGCTTCGCGTGCCAGTTCGCCGTGTTCGCTGCAGAGCGCTTCCAGGTGCACCGCACGAGCTGGAACCCGCGCCACTGGGGCATGACGGAGTGGTTCTTCGTCACCTACGCGATGGGCGCGATCTTCGTCTGCGGCCAGATCTTCGAGTACGCCAACCTCTGGCACGAGGGCGTCACGCTCTCCTCCAGCGCCTACGGCTCGGCCTTCTACATGACGACCGGGTTCCACGGCCTCCACGTCACGGGTGGCCTCATCGCCTTCCTGCTGACGCTCGGCCGCGGCTTCGCCGCGAAGAACTTCGGTCACAAGGAAGCGACCACCGCCATCGTCGTGTCGTACTACTGGCACTTCGTCGACGTCGTGTGGATCTTCCTCTTCGCCGTCATCTACCTTCTCAAGTAGGAACTGGACACCCCCGAGCACATGTTCAACAGAACCAAGACCAAGAAGGGCCGCCGTTCACCGATGGCGACCGTCTCGCTCATCGTCGTCGGTCTCATGACCACCGGCGGTGCGTACGCGCTCTTCAGCTCCACGGCCAACGCCGACGACAGCACGAGCACCGTCGCGGCGACCAGCCAGTCGAAGGTGAACGAGGGCCAGAAGCTCTTCGCCTCGAACTGCGCGACCTGCCACGGCCTCTCCGCCCAGGGCACGAGCGAGGGTCCGTCCCTCATCGGTGTCGGCGCCGCCTCGGTCGACTTCCAGGTCGGCACCGGCCGCATGCCGATGGCCGCCCAGGGTCCGCAGGCCGAAGAGAAGCCCGCGCAGTTCACCGACGAGCAGGTCGACGCCCTCGCCGAGTACGTCGCCTCGCTGGGCCCCGGCCCGGCCGTCCCGTCCACCGAACTCACCAACGGTGAGGACGGCGACGCGGCCGAGGGTGCCGAGCTCTTCCGCATCAACTGCGCCATGTGCCACAACGTGGCCGGCGCCGGCGGTGCCCTGACCGAGGGCAAGTACGCCCCGAACCTGTCGACGGTCTCCGGCAAGCACATCTACGAGGCGATGCAGACCGGCCCGCAGAACATGCCGGTCTTCAACGACCTGAACCTCACGCCGGAGCAGAAGGCCGACATCATCACGTACCTCAAGTACGTGCAGGACAACAAGTCGCCCGGCGGGTTCGCACTCGGCTCCCTGGGCCCGGTGGCCGAGGGCCTGTTCATCTGGATCTTCGGACTCGGCGCGGTCGTCGCGATGACCGTCTGGCTGACCGCGAAGTCCAACTGATCGTCCGTGTCGAACGACACTGAAGGGAACACCATGGCAGAGCACGACGACGAGACGCTGAACTCGTCCTCGGCTGTCGAGAAGCACGGCACGACCACCTCCCCCGGGATCGCGGTGCTGCCCACCGACCCGTTCGAGAACCCGGGTGAGCCGCCGCACCGCGCGCGCCGCACCGACGTCGACCCGAAGAAGCAGCGCCTGGCCGAGCGTCAGGTCGCGACCTTCTTCTACCTCTCGATCGTCGGCAGCGTCCTCTCGATCGCGGCCTACGTCGCGTTCCCGATCGACTCGAACGACTTCGGGACGGTCCGCACCGCGAACCTCTTCCTCGGCCTCTCGATCGCCCTCGCGCTCATCGCGCTGGGCCTCGGCGCGGTCTACTGGTCGAAGTCGCTCGTCGTCGACCGCGAGATCACCGAGCTCCGCCACGGCACCCGCGGCACGGACGCGACGCGCGCCAAGGCCGTCGAGGCCTTCCAGCTGGCCGACAAGGAGTCCGGCTTCAGCCGTCGCAAGCTGATCCGCAACTCGATGATCGGTGCGCTGGCCGCGTTCCCGCTGCCGGGCATCGTCCTGGTCCGCGACCTCGCTCCGGCCGAGGACCCGAACGAGCTCCTGCGCCACACCTTCTGGAAGCAGGGCCTGCGCCTGACGAAGGACCCGACGGGTCTGCCGATCAAGGCCTCGGACGTGACCATCGGTTCGGTGTTCCACGTCATCCCGGACGGCATGCTCGACTCCGAGCACATGCTCGAGGAGAAGGCCAAGGCCTCCGTCCTCCTCATGCGTCTCGACCCGAAGGACCTCAACCCGTCCAAGGGCCACGAGAACTGGGGCTACGACGGCATCGTCGCGTACTCCAAGATCTGCACCCACGTCGGATGCCCGGTCGCGCTCTACGAGCAGCAGACGCACCACCTGCTGTGCCCGTGCCACCAGTCCACCTTCGATGTCTCGAACAACTGCGAGGTCATCTTCGGTCCGGCCGCACGCCCCCTCCCCCAACTTCCGATCGCGATCGACGACGACGGCTACCTGGTTGCCCAGAGCGACTTCCACGAGCCGGTCGGACCGTCCTTCTGGGAGCGTGAACGCTGATGACCAGCACCCCCACCACCACGGCACCGAGCAGCACGGCCAACAAGCCGGCTCCGGAGCGCGGATCCCGCATCATCGGCGGGGTCTCGAACTACATCGACGAGCGCACCAGCATCTCAGGGCTCGTCAAGGAAGTCGGCCGGAAGATCTTCCCGGACCACTGGAGCTTCATGCTCGGCGAGGTGGCGCTGTACAGCTTCGTCGTCGTCCTGCTCTCCGGTACGTTCCTGACGTTCTTCTTCCAGGCCTCCATGGCCGAGGTCGTCTACAACGGCACGTACGTCCCGCTCAAGGGCGTCGAGATGTCGACGGCGCTCCAGTCCACGCTGGACATCTCGTTCGACATCCGCGGTGGGCTCTTCGTCCGCCAGGTCCACCACTGGGCGGCCCTGCTGTTCGTGGCGTCGATCATGCTGCACATGGCCCGCGTGTTCTTCACCGGTGCCTTCCGCAAGCCGCGTGAGCTCAACTGGGTCTTCGGCTTCCTGCTCTGGGTCCTCGCCATGGGTGAGGGCTTCACCGGCTACTCGCTCCCCGACGACCTGCTCTCCGGAAACGGTCTGCGGATCATCGTCGGCATGATCGAGGGTGTCCCGGTGATCGGCGTCTGGATCGCCTACCTGCTCTTCGGTGGCGAGTTCCCGGGCACCGACATCGTCGGCCGCCTGTACACGCTGCACATCCTGCTGCTGCCGGCGATCCTCGTCGCGGTGCTCGGTGTCCACCTCGTGCTCGTCGTGATCAACAAGCACACCCAATTCGCCGGCCCGGGCAAGACCAACGACAACGTCGTCGGTGTCCCGATCCTCCCGGCGTTCGCCGCCAAGGCCGGTGGGTTCTTCTTCATCGTCGCGGGCATCATCGCCCTCATCGCGTCGATGTTCACGATCAACCCGATCTGGAACTACGGCCCGTACGACCCCTCGCCGGTCTCCGCCGGTACCCAGCCCGACTGGTACATCGGCTTCGCCGACGGCGCACTGCGTCTGGTGCCGCCGCACTGGGAGGTCGTGTGGTTCGGCTACACGGTGTCGTTCAACATCCTGGCGCCCATCGCGGTCCTGGTGCTGCTCATCCTCGCGATCCTGCTGTACCCGTTCCTCGAGTCGTGGATCACCGGCGACAAGCGCGAGCACCACATCCTGGACCGTCCGCGCAACGCCCCGACCCGCACGGCGATCGGTGCCGCCGGCATCACGCTCTACGCCAGCCTCTGGGCTGCGGCGTCGTCGGACATCATCGCGACCCACTTCCTGGTGTCGATCGAACACGTGATCCACGTGATCCAGGCAACGACGGTCCTCGGCCCGTTCGTCGCCTTCTGGATCACGAAGCGCGTGTGCCTCGCACTCCAGAAGAAGGACCGCGAGATCGTCCTGCACGGCTACGAGTCCGGTCGCATCGTCCGACTCCCCCACGGTGAGTACATCGAGGTGCACGAGCAGCTCGACGAATACGAGCGCTGGAAGCTGCTGCAGTTCAACGAGTACAAGCCGCTCATGATCCGCCCGAACGCCAAGGGGCAGATCACCGTGGTCCAGAAGGCCCGTGCGAGCGTCTCCCGCTTCTTCTTCGAAGACCGCATCGAGCCGGTCTCGAAGGCCGAGCTCGAGGCAGCGCACGCCGCCCACCACGGCCCGGACCTCGAGGGCAGCCACCAGGCCCCGCAGGTCGAGGAAAAGCACTAAGCACGACGACAGGAACCCCCGCCACCACGTGGCGGGGGTTTCTTCGTGCGATGGGCGAAACGCCGCCCCCAGTTCACGGCTGGTTCACCGACACGTGCTGGACTCATCCAGGACGGTGTGGCAACGTGTTGCACCACGCATCCGCCAACGGAATGAGACCCCGATGGACAGCCGGACGGCCGAACACCCCAGGCCGAACCACTTCCTCCTCCACCTCAGCGACACCCACCTCGTCTCCGGCGACGGTGATCTGTACGGCGGGGTCGACTCCGCCGCACGGCTCACCGAGATCGTCGCGGACATCGAAGCATCAGGCACCCGGCCGGAAGCGATCGTCGTCACCGGCGACGTGGCCGACAAGGGCGAACCGGGTGCCTACGCCCGCGTCCGCGAGATCGTCGAGCCAGCTGCCCGCCGGATCGGTGCCCAGGTCATCTGGGCGATGGGCAACCACGACGAGCGCGGCGCGTTCCGTCAGGAGCTCTTCGGGTTGCACCCCACCGACCGTCCGGTCGACTTCGTCTACGACGTCAACGGTCTCCGGGTGATCACTCTCGACACGAGTGTCCCGGGCCACCACCACGGCGAGGTCTCCCCCGAGCAGCTCGACTGGCTGGCCGAGGTCCTGTCCGAGGCTGCGCCGCACGGCACCATCCTGGCGATGCACCACCCGCCCGTGCCGAGCGTGCAGGACCTGACCGTCCTCGTCGAGCTCCGCGACCAGCAGGCCCTGGCCGAGGTGCTGGAGGGCAGTGACGTCCTGTCCATCATCGCCGGCCACCTGCACTACTCGACCAGCGCGGTCTTCGCGGGCATCCCCGTGTCGGTCGCCAGTGCCACGTGCTACACGCAGGACCTCACCGAGTTCCAGGGCGGCACGCGTGGGCGGGACGGCGCGCAGTCGTTCAACCTGGTGCACGTCTACGGCCACAACGTCGTGCACTCGGTCGTCCCGATCGGGCACTACTCCACGGTCGGCGAACCGGTGTCGGCCGTCGAGACCGAGGCCCGACTCGCAGCGCACGGGGTCACGATCCCGCCCGCGGTCGAGCCGGCTCCGGTGACCTCGAGCATCCCGGTCTTCACGCTCGACTCGGTGCCGGTCTCCCCCGTCCACCGGTAGGTCGCCGCACTTCGTGAGCAGCAATGGTCGGGTCCGCACTGCGGACCCGACCATTTGTGCTCACCATGTGCGGTGGGCGTGCGCCCACGGCGGACGGGAGGCGCGTGGCGGGGCCGCCACGGGCCTCCCGCCGTCCGGCCGGTGGTCGCGACCCACCGCGAGACGTGTGTCGAGCGGTCAGCTTGCGTCGTCTGACGGGGCGGGCGCCGACAGGCCGTGACCGGTCGGCGGACGGCGGTCGGCGCCGAGCCCGGAGCCGTGGCTGGGTTTCGGCGCCGGGCTCGCAGGCTCGCCCGGAGCGCATGGCCGGGCTTCGGCGCCGGGCTCGCAGGCTCGCCCGGAGCGCGACAGCAGAACGCTGGCGCGTTCTAGACGCTGTCGCGCTCCCACGGCGCGGGGAAGGGGAAGTAGCGCTCGAGGAAGTCGGTCACGCGCTGCGTCCGCTCCTCGTCGCTGACCTCCGGGAAACTGCCGTCGTTCAGGCAGAAGAAGTCCGCGTTCCGCTTCTTGAGCAACTCGTCGAGCGACCGCAGCCCGGACTGCATCGTGGTGTCGATGTAGCGGACGTCGGCGTTCTCCTGCGTGATCGCCCGACCCGTGAGCAACGAGTAGTAGTGGTAGAGCGAGTTGGTCACCGAGATGTTCTCGGCAGCACGGAAGCGCGACGCCGCCGTGGCACGGAACTCGTCGGCGAACTCGTGCTCCATCTCCGTCATGATGGACGACCGGAGCGGGGTGGGCGCATGCTCGAGGTGCCTGGTGGTGACCGCACCGAACCGCTGCTGCAACAGGCGACGGTTGACCCGCGCGGAGTTCTCGAACCCACTGCGCGCGGCGTTGTTCACGCCGAGGCCGATGCGGGTGGTGGCGAGGATGAACTTCGACACCGACCCCGGGCTGAAGAACACCGAGGGGTCGACGGAGCGGCCGAAGAACATGTCGTCGTTCGAGTAGATGAAGTGCTCGCTGATGCCCGGGATGTGGTGCAGCTGCGACTCGACGGCCTGCGAGTTGTGCGTCGGCAGCACGGACGGGTCGGCGAAGAACTCCTCGCTGCGCACGATGCGGACCTTGGGGTGGTCGGCGAGCCAGTGCGGAGCGGGTGAATCGGTGGCGATGTAGATCTGGCGGATCCACGGTGCGAACGTGTGCACCGAGCGGAGTGCGTACTTCAGCTCGTCGATCTGGCGGAACCGTGCGGGGGCGTCGTCGCCCTCGCCCAGGACGGCCGTCGCCTGCGCTGCCTGGCGGGCGCGCTGGTACTCGATGGCGTTGCCGTCGACCCACGAGAAGACGATGTCGATCGGGAACCGTATGTCGGAGACGTGGTCGTCGAACATGTGCTCGACGGTGCGCCAGGTGCGGCCGTAGCGCTCGATGTCGACGAGCACGAACTCGTCGACCGGCAGGCTGCGGCGCATCAGCGCGTTCTCGACGGGCGCGAGCACCTCGGTGTCGGTGAGTCGCCAGAACTCGAGCTGCACGCTCGTCTCGGCGCCGTAGCGCAGGCGCCCGAGGGGCTCGAGACGCGGACGGAAGACGCGCAGCACCGGCTCGTCGACCGGCCCGAGACCGTCGTCCTGCACGAGCACGGCCGGTTCGCCCGGCGGCTTCGCGTAGAACGGTTCGTTGACGGCGGCGGCCATGACGGCGCTCTCGGCACGCTGCCGGTCCCGCTCGTCGATCGCGATGACCGGACGCTCGTCGTTGCCGCGGATGAGCAGGTGGTCGACGTCCGCCTCGGTCAGCGCGTCGTCCAGGAACAACAGGTCCTCGATCATCGACTGCTGCGGCGTCAGGTGGCCGTTAAGCAGCGTCAGTCGCCCCTTGCGGACGACGACGTCGGGCCGGTCGAGACCGCCGGAGGACGGTCGAGGGGTCAGCAGAGGACTCTCGGTCACCGGCTCGGTCTCGTCGTTCATCCATGCCCTTCGGGTCGTGCTGCCGGGTCCTGTACCCGACCCTGCGATCCTACCGTCCGCCCGCCCGGTCGGTTCCGCAGGCGGTCAGCGGAGCCGGTCAGGAGGCCCGGGGTGCGTCCGCCTCGCGCGGCACCTTGACGGCGATGCCCACCACGATGAACAGGGCGGCAGCCAGGATCTGCAACGCGGCCCACACCTGGCCGGGGATCGGCACCGTGACCAGTGGGTTCCAGCAGACGGCGACGGCGGCCATCAGCACGGCGGCCCACCACGTCTTCCCGCGCACCGCGAAGACAAGCACGATGAGGGACAGCACCGTGATGCCCCAGCGGGCGAAGACGAAGCCGGACGAGTCGATGATCGCGACGCAGGCGAGCAGGACGATCGCGGCGATGAGCGACGGCGCGAGTGCCGGCCGGGTGAACCCCGGGGTGGCACGGGTGTTCGTCGTCCCCGCGGTCGGTCGGACCGGTGCGGCGGGCACGCCGTTCTGCGACGACCCCACTGGAGGTCGTCCCTTGCGGGCAGCCATCAGGCGGGGGCCTCGTCGAGGTCGATGGCCGTGAAGGACCGGGACATCGGCGGGAGACCCCGCACACGCTCGAGCGCGGGGACCAGCTCGCCGAGGTAGGCCCGGTAGCCCTCGTCGGTGAGGTGCAGGCCGTCGTCGGTGAAGCGGTCGCCGAGGTGGTCGCCGTCGGCCAGCGCGGGCCAGGCGTCGAGGTACTGCGCGTGGCAGGTCGCGACGAACTGCCGCAGGTGCCGGTTCGCCTCCTCGATCTTCGCTGTGTACTCGGCCTGGCGGGGCAGGACGGAGACGAGCAGCAGCCGGACACCGGGCAGCTCGCGCCGCAGGGTGATGAGGATCGTCTCGACGTTGCGGACGACGTGTTCGGCGCTCGCCCGGTGGTTGCCGAAGTCGTTCGTGCCGATCAGCAGCACGATCACCTCGGGCTGTTCGGCGACGACCGCGTCGAGCCGTGCGAGCACGCCGTCCGTCGTGTCGCCGCTGATGCCCTGGTTCAGGGTCTGCTCGTCGGGGAGCCAGCTGTCCCACGACCCCTGGGCCGTGATGCTGTCCCCCAGGAACAGGACGGGACTGCGTTCCTCGGTCATGCTGCCTCCTCGTTCGCCGGTTCCGGACTCCCATTGTGCTGGGTCCGGTTGCGCTGCGTCGACTCGGTGTTGTCCGACTCGCGCTCGGCGGCCGCGGTGATGCGCTCGACCATGCCCGGGAAGATGATCCCGTGGAAGGGCAGGATCCCGTACCAGTACAGCCGTCCGGGCAGGCCCTGCGGGAAGTAGATCGCCCGCTGGTGGTAGTCGCTGCCGCCCTCGGGGTTCGGGGTCACGGTCATCTCGAGCCAGGCGCGCCCGGGTGACTTGAACTCGGCGCGGAGCCGCAGGTAGTGACCGCGCTCGAGGCGTTCCACGCGCCACCAGTCGAGGGCGTCGCCCTGCTCGAGTCGGTCCTGGTCACGACGACCACGGCTGAGCCCGACGCCGCCGGCGACCTTGTCCATCCAGCCGCGGGCGACCCAGGCCAGCGGGAACGAGTACCAGCCGTTCTCGCCGCCGATCGACTCGACGACGCGCCAGACGTCCTCCGCCGAGGCGGTCGAGTGCCGCTTCCGGTCGTCGACGTAGACGGTGTGGCCGGCCCAGTCCGGGTCGGTCGGCATCGGGTCGGCCGAGGCGCTCGACAGGGTGGCGCTCCGCCAGCTCGTCTGCACCTCGCCGGAGCGCATCTTGTTCAGTGCGAGTCGGACCGCGCGGCGGTACGAGGTGAGCCCGCCCTCGGGCTGCGGGACGACGTCGTCGATGTCGTGCTCGCGCTGGACGCACTCGAACTGCAGCGATTCGATGATCGGCGTCGCGAGCTTGCGCGGGATCGGGGTGACGGCGTTGAACCAGTGTGCGGCGAGGCGCGGGGTGAGCACCGGCAGGACCGTGATCGGGCGCTGCCGCAGCTTCGCCTCGACCGCGTAGCCGTTGAGCATCTGCCCGTAGCGCAGGACGTCCGGCCCGCCGATGTCGAAGGTGCGGTTGACGTCGGCGGGGACGTCGAGCGCCGCGACCAGGTAGTACAGGACGTCGCGCACGGCGATCGGCTGGATGCGGTTGCGCACCCACCGCGGTGCGGGCATCCACGGCAGGACGTCGGTCACATGCCGGATCATCTCGAACGAGGTGCTGCCGGAACCGATGACGACGCCGGCCTGGTAGGCGATCGTCGGCACGCCGGAGTGGAGCAGGATCTCCCCCACCTCTTTCCGGCTGCGCAGGTGCTTCGACAGGTCGCCGTCGGGGTGCAGGCCGCCCAGGTAGACGAATCGGCTGACGCCGGCACGCTTCGCCTCGTGCGCCATCGTCTCGGCCGCCTGCCGTTCCGCGGACTCGAAGTCGCCGTCGGCACCCATCGCGTGGGCGAGGTAGTACACGGCCTCGACGCCGTCGACCGCGGCGCGGACCGCGTCGGCGTCCTGCAGGTCTCCTTCGGCGACGTCGACGTCGCTGCTCCACGGGACGTCCTGGAGCTTCCGGGGGTTGCGCACGAACACGCGCACGGAGTGTCCGGCTTCGAGGAGACGGGGGACGAGACGACCGCCGATGTACCCGGTGGCGCCGGTGACGAGGACCTGCATGCCCGGAACGCTACGCGGCACGCCTGACGGGTAGGCTTGCCGGGTGGACAACGCAGCCTTCCCCGTCACCGCCGATGCCGTCCGCGGCCTCATCGACCACGCGATCCTGAAGCCCGAGCTCACCCGCTCGGACGTCGACGCCCAGCTCGACGAAGCCGCCGCGTACCGGGTCTTCAGCGTGTGCGTCCGGCCCAGCGACGTCGCCTACGCCGTCGAGCGTCTCCGGGGCACCGGCGTCGGCGTCGGGACGGTCATCGGCTTCCCGCACGGCACCACGTCCACCGCGGCCAAGGTCGCCGAGTCGCTGCAGGCCCTCGCCGACGGCGCCTTCGAGCTCGACATGGTGCAGAACATCGGCGCCGCGAAGTCCGGCGACTGGGAGCGCGTCGAGCAGGACATCCGCGCCGTCGTCGACGCCGCCGGGTCCACCGTCGTCAAGGTGATCCTCGAGACCGCGTTCCTGACCGACGACGAGATCGTCGCAGCCTCGCGTGCCGCGCAGTCCGCCGGTGCCGCGTTCGTGAAGACCTCCACCGGGTTCGCCGGCGGCGGGGCGACGACCGAGCACATCGCGCTGATGCGCCGCACGGTCGGTGCCGACACGGGCGTGAAGGCCTCGGGCGGTGTCCGCGGGCTCGACACCCTGCTCGAGATGGTGGACGCCGGGGCGAACCGCATCGGCACGAGTGCGTCCGCGCGCATCCTCGACGAGGTCGCGCACCGCGTCGAGACCGGTGCCGCGTCGTCGCAGGGCGACGACACCAGCTCCTACTGACCCACCGCGACATGACCTGATCCACCGCACGACGACCTGACCCGACCGACCCACCACCTGCCAGGCCGGGGCCCACCGGACGCGACGCCGCGTCCGGGAGCCGCCCCGGGCCTCCAGACCGCCGCATCGGAGCGCGCATGTCCAGCACCGCACCCCAGCCCCCCGCCCTCGCACTCGCCGTCGACCTCGGCGGCACCAAGGTCGAGGCCGCGCTCGTCACCGACCAGGGCGTCGTCCTGCCGGGCACGCGCTTCCGCAGCCCCACCGGGCCGCAGCGTACGTCCGACGAGCTGCAGGCCGCCGTCGACGAGGTCGTGACGAGCGCGCTCGCCACGGTCCCCACCGACGCGACCCTGGTCGGCGTCGGGGTCGGCTCGGCCGGCCCCGTCGACGAGGAGCACGGCCTCGTCTCCCCGCTCAACATGCCGGTGTG
Source organism: Curtobacterium sp. PhB137 (assembly GCF_003814955.1). NCBI lineage: Bacteria > Bacillati > Actinomycetota > Actinomycetes > Micrococcales > Microbacteriaceae > Curtobacterium > Curtobacterium sp. PhB137. The sequence goes on from NZ_RKQO01000005.1 coordinate 529,383, forward strand.
GCGCGGCCACCCGCTGCGCGACCGCATCGCCGCGCTCGTGCCCGAGGGCGTGCCGGTCACGCTGCGCATGGACGGCCTGGCGATCACGCTGGCCGAGCACTGGGTCGGTGCGGCGCAGGGGTACGACCACGTCATGGGCATGATCGTGTCGACGGGCGTCGGCGGTGGCCTCATCCTGCACGGCCGGACCGTCAGCGGCCCGACGGGCAACGCCGGGCACATCGGGCACGTGGAGTGCGGCGGTTACGACGATCCGTGCGCGTGCGGCGGCACCGGCTGCCTCGAGGCGATCGCCAGCGGCCCGAAGACCGTTGCCTGGGCGCAGCGCCAGGGGTTCGACGGGTCCACCGGCGAAGAACTGTCGGCGGCGTACGCAGCCGGCGACGAGATCGCGGTCGCCGCGGTCAAGCGCAGCGGCCGGGCGCTCGGGCAGGCGATCGCAGCGGCGACGAGCCTCGTCGACCTCGAGGTCGTGGCGATCGGCGGCGGGTTCTCCCACGTCACGCCGGACCTGTTCGAGTACGCACGCGAAGCGGTGGCGGAGCGCGTCGAGTTCGGGTTCGTGACGAAGGTGCGCATCGTGCCGACGGCGCTGTCGCAGGACGGCCCGCTCATCGGCGCCGCAGCACTCGTGCACCGCGCCGACGTCCTGCGCTGACGTCCTGCGCTGAGCGGACCGCGCCGACGCCGACCTGGAGGCGCGGTGCGGGCCCGCCACGGGCCTCCAGGCCGGTCCGCGGCTTGTCCACAGGCATGTCGGTCGCGTGCGCAGGTCGGGCAGGATGTGCGGGTGCCCCGCCCGCGACTGCTGACCAGTGACGACTGGCCGGAGCCCGAGCTGCGTGCGGCGGTCCTCGCCGGCGAACTCGTCCCAGTCGGACCGTGCTGGGCCTCCCCTGCCGAGCCGCAGACGCCGTCGTTGCGTGCCGCCGCTGCCGCCTGGGTCCTGCGGGATGGGCGGCTGATCGCCTGCACCCTGACTGCCGCGTGGATCTGGGGTGCGGCGTCCAGACTGCCGGCACCGTTCGAGGCCTGCATCCCGCCGCAGGTCCGCGTGCACGTCGGGCCGGACGTGCGCCTGCGGGAGGTCCGGATCCAGGCTGACGACAGCGCCGTCCTCGGAGGGCTGCGGGTCACGATGCCGGCGCGGACCGCGGTCGACCTGCTCCGGATGCCGGGCCTCTCGGCCGGCGCGTTCGGGGAGGCCGAGGCGACGGCCGTGCACGGGCTGCTGGCGATCGGGGCGGTCACCGCGGCCGAACTGCAGGTGCGGCTGACCGCCCTCGGGACGATCCCGATGGTGCGGCAGGCCGAGCGGCGGTTGCGGGGGCTGCAGGACGCCGCTGGGGGCGCTGGGGGCGCTGGGGGCGTTGTCCGGTAGTGCGTCGCGGGTGCGAGCGGTCACAACACCCCGCTCGCGTCCGCCGAGTGGTCGCGAACTGTCGGTCGGCGGGGCCGCAGCCGACGGTTTGTGACCGGTCGACGGGGCCCGCGCGACGAGTCACGACCGGCGGATGGTCGGGCGTCGGCCGGACGTCGGGCGGGAGGCGCGGGGCGGGGGCGCCACGGGCCTCCCGTCCGGAGCGTGCGAGCGGTCACAACACCCCGCTCGCGTCCGCCGAGTGGTCGCGAACTGTCGGTCGGCGGGGCCGCAGCCGACGGTTTGTGACCGGTCGACGGGGCCCGCGCGACGTGTCGCGACCGACGGATGGTCGTGCCGCGCGGGGCACTGCCGCGGCGGTGGCCGTGCTCAGCCCGCGCTGACGCGGTAGACGTCGTAGACGGCGTCGATGCGTCGGACCGCGTTCAGCACCCGGTCGAGGTGGATGGTGTCACCCATCTCGAACACGAACCGACTGAGCGCCAACCGGTCGGACGAGGTCGAGACCGTCGCCGACAGGATGTTGACGTGGTGGTCGGTGAGCACCCGGGTGACGTCGCTGAGCAGCCCCGACCGATCGAGCGCCTCGATCTGGATCTGCACGAGGAACACCGACTTCGACGACGGGGCCCACTCGACCTCGATCATCCGGTCGGGCTCGTTCATCAGGGACTTGACGTTCGTGCACGACGACTGGTGCACCGAGACGCCCTGGCCGCGGGTGATGAACCCGACGATCTGGTCGCCCGGCACCGGCGTGCAGCACTTCGCGAGCTTCACCAGGATGTCCGGCGCACCGCGCACCAGCACGCCGCTGTCGCTCGTGCGCAGCTGTCGGCTCGTGACCTGGCGCGGGAACGTGAGCTCCGGCTCGTCGGTCTCGGTGTCGCTCTGGACGCTGCCCAGGACCTTCTCGATGACGGACTGCGTCGAGACGTGCCCCTCGCCGACCGCGGCGTACAGGGCCGAGACGTCGTCGTACCGCATCGACGAGGCGACCTCGGCGATGGTGTCCTGGCTCATGATCCGCTGGAGCGGCAGGTTCTGCTTGCGCACGGCGCGGGCGATGGCGTCGCGGCCCTGCTCGATCGCCTCTTCGCGGCGCTCCTTGGTGAACCACTGCTTGATCTTGTTCCGCGCCCGGGGGCTCTTGACGAACTTCAGCCAGTCCTGCGACGGACCGGAGTCGGGGTTCTTCGACGTGAAGATCTCGACGACGTCGCCACTCGACAGCGAGCTCTCGAGCGGGACGAGGCGACCGTTGACCTTGGCGCCCATGGTGCGGTGCCCGACCTCGGTGTGCACGGCGTACGCGAAGTCCACCGGGGTGGCGCCGGCGGGCAAGCCGATGACCTTGCCCTGCGGCGTGAAGACGTAGGTCTCCTTCGCGCCGATCTCGTAGCGGAGCGAGTCGAGGAACTCCCCCGGGTCGCTCGTCTCGGCCTGCCAGTCGGTGATGTGCGCGAGCCACGCCATGTCCTGGTCGTCGGTGGTCGACGAGGTCCCGACGTCTCGGCCGGCGGCACGCTGCTTGTACTTCCAGTGCGCGGCGACACCGAACTCGGCGCGCTGGTGCATCTCGTGCGTGCGGATCTGGATCTCGACCGGGCGCCCTTGCGGCCCGAGCACGCTGGTGTGCAGCGACTGGTACAGGTTGAACTTCGGCGTCGCGATGTAGTCCTTGAACCGGCCGGGCAGCGGCGTCCACCGCGCGTGCACCGAACCGAGCATGGCGTAGCAGTCGCGCACCGTGGGCACGAGCACCCGGATGCCGACGAGGTCGTAGATCTCGTCGAACTCGCGACCCCGCACGATCATCTTCTGGTAGATCGAGTAGTACTGCTTCGGCCGCCCCATGACCTCGCCGCGGACCTTCGCGGCCTTCAGGTCCTTCTTGAGCGTGCCGATGACGTTCTGGACGAACTGCTCGCGCTTCGGCTGCCGTTCCTTGACCAGGCTGTCGATCTCGACGTAGAGCTTCGGGTGCAGGACCGCGAAGGACAGGTCCTCGAGCTCGAGCTTGATCATCTGGATGCCGAGCCGGTGCGCGAGGGGCGCGTAGATCTCGAGCGTCTCCTTCGCCTTGCGGGTGGCGGAGGTGGACTCGACGAAGCCCCAGGTGCGGGCGTTGTGCAGCCGGTCGGCGAGCTTGATGACCAGCACGCGGATGTCCTTCGACATCGCGATGACCATCTTGCGGACCGTCTCGGCCTGGGCGCTGTCGCCGTACTTGACCTTGTCGAGCTTCGTGACGCCGTCGACGAGCATGGCGATCTCGTCGCCGAAGTCGACCTGCAGCTGGTCGAGCTGGTAGTCGGTGTCCTCGACCGTGTCGTGGAGCAGCGCGGCGGCGATCGTGATCGGCCCGATGCCCAGGTCGGCCAGGATCTGGGCGACCGCGACGGGGTGTGTGATGTACGGCTCGCCGGACTTGCGCTTCTGACCGTCGTGCGCGCGCTCGGCGACGGAGTACGCGCGCTCGATGAGCGTGACGTCGGCCTTGGGATGGTGCGAGCGCACCGTGCGGATCAGGGTGTCCACGGCACCGGCCGGCTGGGCGCGGGAGAACAGGCGCGGCAGCAGCGACCGGAGGGAACCGAGGTTGCCCGTCGTGTTCGGTCCGAGGGGGCTGGTCGGCCGCTGGGCGGAGCCGGGGCGGCTCGGCGCGGACGGCTCTTCGCGGGTGTCCGTCATGATGCGCCTCCCAGGACTCGGTCCGAGAGCTCGATCCGAGCTCGATCCGCCAACACTACGCGTGTCCGGTCAGTGCTCGTGACCCGGTTCGCCCTGGGCGTCGCGGACCACCGGTGCGCCGGACTGCTCCCACGCGACCATGCCGCCGGTCAGGTTGACCGCGGAGACGCCGGACTGTTCGAGTGCCGCGACCACCCGGGCCGAACGAGCACCCGAGTGGCAGACGATGATCGCCGGTTCGTCGCCGCCGTCGATCTCCTGCCAGCGGTTCACCAGCTCGGACATCGGGACGAGCGTTGCCTCGGGAGCGTGGACCTCGTCCCACTCCCCCTGCTCACGGACGTCGAACAGCCGCGACCCCGACTCGAGCCGACGACGCGCCTCGGCGACGTCGACCTCGGTGATCTCGATCGGCATCAGGCGGTCGCCTTCGCGTCGGCGTCGACCTCGCGCTGGCGCTTCTCGGCCGCCTGGACCTTCTTGGCGTCGGCCTGCTTGATCTTCGGCTCGTTCTCGCGCAGCTGGGCGTACATCGGCGACGCGATGAAGATCGTCGAGTAGGTGCCGACGATGATGCCGATGAACAGTGCGAGCGAGATGTCGCGGAGCGTGCCCGCACCGAGCACGTACGACCCGATGAACAGGATCGCCGCGACCGGCAGCAGCGCCACGACCGAGGTGTTGATCGAGCGGACGAGCGTCTGGTTCACCGCGAGGTTCACCGACTGCTTGAACGTGCGGATCGACTCCTGAGAGGTGTTCTCACGCACCTTGTCGAAGACCACGACGGTGTCGTAGAGCGAGTACCCGAGGATCGTCAGGAAGCCGATCACCGCCGCGGGCGTGACCTCGAGCCCGACGATGCCGTAGACACCGGCCGTGATCAACAGGTCGTGGACCAGCGCGGCCATCGCGGAGAGCGACATCTTCCAGGTGCGGAAGTACAGCGTCATGAAGACGGCGGCCAGGGCGAGGAAGATCACCAGACCGCGGATCGCCTGGGCGAGCACGTCGGCGCCCCACGTGGCACCGATGAACGTCGCGGCGACCTGGCTCTCCGGCACGTCGTACGCCTCGGCCAGGGCGTCCTGCACCTCGGTCGTCTGACGGTCGGTGAGCTGGCCGGTCTGCACGCGGATGCCGTGCGTGCCGAGCTGGGAGACGCGCGGGATCTCGTCCGAGACGACCCGCTCGACGGTGTCCGTCGCGATGCTCTGGTCGGTGTTCTTGACGTCCGACAGGGTGAACTCGGAACCGCCGGTGAACTCGATGCCGAGCTGGTACCCGCCGCGCAGCCACGGGGTGGCGAGCGAGATCACGATCATGATGAGCGCGATGAGGTACCAGGTCTTGCGTCGTCCGATGATGTCGTACGACCGCTTCCCCGTGTAGAGGTCGCTGCCGAACTGGCTGAAGCTGGCCATCAGTCGTCCTTCCCGTCCGGCGTCGAGCCGTTGTCGCCGGAGGCCTGCTGGGCCTTCCGCTCCGCGATCGTCTGTCGGCGCTGCGCCTCACCGGCACTGCGCTGGCGCTTGCCGTCCACCACGGGGGCGCGGAACTGCGCACGCCCCTTGTAGACCGCACCGAGCGCCGCTGGGTCGAGCCCGCTGAACTTGTGCCCCTCGCCGAAGAACCGGGTGCGGGAGATGAGCTGCATCATCGGGTGGGTGAAGAGCGCGACCACCACGATGTCGATCAGCGTCGTGAGGAGCAGCGTGAACGCGAAGCCCTTCACGTCGGCGACCGCGAGCACGTACAGGGTGACGGCGGCGAGGAAGTTCACCGCGTCGGACGCCAGGATCGTGCGGAGTGCGCGCTTCCAGCCGGACTCGACCGCACTCTCGAGTGCGCGACCGTCGCGGAGTTCGTCACGGATGCGTTCGAAGTAGACGATGAACGAGTCCGCCGTGATGCCGATCGCGACGATCAGACCCGCCACACCCGCCAAGGACAGGCGGTAGTCGACGCGCCACGACATGATCGCGATGACCAGGTAGGTCAGGACGGCTGCCACCCCGAGCGAGAGCACCGTGACGAACGCGAGCGCCCGGTACTGGATGACGGAGTAGATGATCACCAGGCCGAGGCCGATCAGGCCCGCGACGAGACCACCGATGAGCTGCGCCGTTCCGAGCGTCGCCGAGATGTTCTCGTTCGACTGCACCTGGAAGTTGATCGGCAGCGCACCGTACTTGAGCTGGTCGGCGAGCGTCTTCGACGACTCGGCTGTGAACGAGCCGGTGATCTGCGCCTTGCCGTTGGTGATGGCGGAGTTCGTGGACGGGGCCGTGATGACCGAGCCGTCCAGCACGATCGCGAACTGGTTCTGCGGTGCCTGCAGCGAGACGAGGCGGTTCGTGACGGTGCGGAAGTCCTTCGTGCCCTGGCCGTCGAAGGTCAGGTTGACGGCCCACTGGCCCGTCGACGTGCCCTGCGAGTCGGTGGCCAGACCCGAGGTGGCGTTGCTGATGTTCGCACCGGAGACCTCGACCGGGCCGAGGATGTACTTCGACGCACCGTCGGCGTCACACGTGACGAGGGGCTCGTCGTCCGGCGCCGAGGTGACGTCGTCCGGAGCCGCGCAGTTGTAGTTGGTGTACAGGTCCTGCAGCGCCGGGGTGATCCAGTTGACGTCGCTGGCGTTCGTCGGCTTCGCGCTCGGCGTCGCCGCGAGCGATGCGGGCGGCGAGTACGGCGTCGGCGAGGCGGTGGACTTCCCGTCGTCACCGACGGCGGAGTTCGTCGCGGCCTCGGTGAAGAGCACGGGGCGGAACGTCAGCTTCGCCGCTGCCTCGATGCGGTCGATCGTGGCCTTGTCGGGCCGACCGGGGATCGACACGACGATGTTGTTCGCACCCTGCGTGTTGATCTCGGTCTCGGAGACGCCGGTGGCGTTGATGCGCTGGCGGATGATCTCCACCGCCTGCTGCAGCTGCTGCGAGGTCACCGAGTCGCCCTCGGTGTTCTGCGCCGCGAGGGTCAGCTGCGTGCCGCCCTGCAGGTCGAGTGCGAGCTCCGGAACCCAGCTCGCGCCCTGGTACCACTTGTCCGTGTCGTCCTTCGAGCTGCCGGCGAGGATCGTCGCGGCGGTGTTCAGGCCGGCGAGGATCGCCATCAGGATCACCAACCAGGTGAGCGAGCGCAGCGCCTTCTTGACGGGTGTCGATCGTGCCACCGGTCGTCTCGTCTTTCTGTTCAGGACCGTCGGCGCTCAGGCACGACGGCAGAGGGAAGCCGCCGGGTCAGACGACCCGGCGGCCGAGGGCGTCAGTCGTCGGACTTGCGCTTCGAGTCGGTCTCGTCGAGGCGGTCGTTGTCGACCCGCTCGCCGTAGACCGGCTCCCCGTTGAGTTCGGCGACGGGCTTGGCCTCGTCCTCCGGCGTCGCGGTGGTCTCGATGTCCGAGGCGCTGTCGTCGACGACGCGCGACAGGGTCTGGCGGTGCACGGTGACGACGGTGCCGGGGGCGATCTCGACGTCGGCGGTGACCTTCTCGTCGTCGACGGAGAGGAGCGTGCCGTACAGGCCGAAGGACAGCATCACGCGAGCACCCGGCACCATCTTGGTGGCGAGCTCGCCCTGCTGCTTCTTGCGCTTGCGGCTGTTGTAGAACATGAAGGCCGCGAACGCCACGACGATGACGATGAGGATGACTTCTTGACCCATGATGCAGTTGCCTTCTCTGGTTGCTCGGTTTCGGGCCGTAGCAGTCTAGGGCACGCCACTGTGCGTGGCATGTCACCCGACCGATCGGCCGCTAGTCGGTGGTGTCGGTGTCGTCGAACAGGCCCGGGAGCGGCCCGACGCCCTGCCCGGGGGTGAGGCCGAGGTGCCGCCACGCGACCGGGGTCGCGATGCGGCCGCGCGGGGTTCGCGTGACCAGACCGACCCGGACGAGGAAGGGTTCGACGACCGACTCGATGGTCTCGGACTCTTCTCCGACCGAGACCGCGAGGGTGTTCAGCCCCACCGGTCCGCCGTCGAAGCGGGTCAGCATGATCTCGACCACGGCGCGGTCGAGGCGGTCGAGCCCGAGCTCGTCGACGTCGTACAGGTCGAGTGCACCCTGGACGGCCGCCATTCCGTGGGTGGTGCGGTGCACGAGGGCGTAGTCGCGCACCCGGCGGAGCAGCCGGTTCGCGATGCGCGGGGTGCCCCGGGAACGCCCGGCGATCTCCCGCAGCGCCGATCGGTCGATGTCGAGCTCGAGCAGGTGCGCGGCGCGGATCAGGACCTGTTCGAGTTCGTCCTTCTCGTAGAACTCGAGGTGCGCCGTGAAGCCGAAGCGGTCGCGGAGCGGGTTCGGCAGCAGGCCGGCGCGGGTGGTGGCACCGACCAGGGTGAACGGCGCGAGGTCGAGCGGGATGCTCGTCGCGCCGGCGCCCTTGCCCACCATGACGTCGATCCGGAAGTCCTCCATCGCCAGGTAGAGCATCTCTTCCGCAGAGCGCGCCATCCGGTGGATCTCGTCGATGAACAGGACCTCGCCCGGCACGAGCGAGGACAGGACGGCAGCCAGGTCACCTGCGTGCTGGATCGCCGGACCGCTCGACATCCGCAACGGACGGCCGGTCTCGTGCGCGACGATCATCGCCAGCGTGGTCTTGCCGAGGCCGGGAGGACCCGCCATCAGGATGTGGTCCGGGGTGCGGTCCTGCATGCCGGCCGCCTTGAGCAGCAGGTCGAGCTGCCCGCGCACCTTCCGCTGGCCGACGAACTCGTCGAGCGACCGCGGCCGGAGTGCACCTTCGAACGCGAGTTCTTCCTGCGACTCGGCTCCGGCTGACGTGATGCCGCTCATCGACCGGCACCGGCGGGCCGGAGCGCACCGAGCGCGGCGCGGAGCAGCGCCTGCGTGCCCATGGCTGCGGCCCCTGGCTCGTTCGCGACGGTGTCGTCGACGGCGGTCTGTGCTGCGTCCTCGCGCCAGCCGAGGCCGATCAGTGCGGAGACGACGTCGGTCGCGGCCGGGTGGGCAGCAGTGCCACGACCGGCGGTGACCACAGCAGCCTGCTCGAACGCCGCGAGCTTGCCGGTGAGCGCGAGGATGATGAGCTTCGCGGTCTTCGGACCGATTCCGGAGACCTTGCGGAAAGCGCCGTCGTCGTCCTTCGCGACGGCGTTCGCGACCTGCGACGGGTCCATGTGGGCCAGGACGCCCATCGCGGACTTGGGCCCGACACCCGTGACGCTGCGCAGCAGGTCGAACACCTGGAGGGCGTCGGTCGACTCGAAGCCGAAGAGCAGGTGCTCGTCTTCGCGCACGATCATCGCGGTGCGGACGAACACCTCGGACCCGTGGCGCATCGTCAGTGCGTGGGCCGGGGTCACGGTGACGGCGTACCCGACTCCCCCGGCCTCGATCACCACGCCGGAACCGGCGATGTCGATGCAGGTACCCCGGAGACTCGCGATCATGCCCCGAGCCTACGGCCGCCCACCGACGCGGCCGACGAGCCACGCGGTCGGGCCGCGGCAGCGGCCGCACGGGCGAGCGGGGAGTCGACGGTGCCGCCCTGTGCGTCGCGCCACGCGCGTTGTGCCGGGGTGAGGTTCGTGGCACGTTCGCCGGCGACGTCAGGTGATCCGAGCCTCCAGGCATGGCACACGGCCAGCGCGAGCGCATCGGCGGCGTCGGCCGGCTTCGGGGCCTCGGCGAGACCGAGCACGCGCGCGATCATGGTCTGCACCTGGCGCTTGTCGGCGTTGCCGTAGCCGGTGACGGCCGCCTTGACCTCGGACGGCGTGTGCAGGCCGACGGGCAGTCCGCGGGCCGCCGCGGCGTGCAGCGCGAGCCCGGCCGCCTGGGCGGTGCCCATCACGGTGCGGACGTTCGCCTGGGCGAACACGCGCTCGACGGCGACCGCGTCCGGGTGGTGCTCGTCGATCTCGGCGGCGATGCCGTCGGCGATGCGGAGCAGCCGCTGTTCGAGCGGCATGTCCGCCGGGGTGCGCACGACCGTCACGTGGACGAGCCGTGCGCGCCGGTTCGGTGCGACCTCGACGACGCCGACGCCGCACCGGGTGAGCCCGGGGTCCACCCCGAGCACACGGAGCACGGCTACTCGCCCTCGTCCTCGTCGAGCTCGGCCTGGACGTCCGCCGGCACGTCGAAGTTGGCGTAGACGTTCTGCACGTCGTCGCTGTCCTCGAGCGCGTCGATCAGGCGGAAGACCTTGCGGGCGGTCTCGGCGTCGACCGGCACCTTGAGGCCGGGGACGAACTCGGCGTCGGCCGAGTCGTAGTCGATGCCGGCGTCCTGCAGCGCGGTGCGGGCCGCGACGAGGTCGCTCGCCTCGGTGATGATCTCGAAGCCGCCGCCCTGGTCGATGACGTCCTCGACACCGGCGTCGAGCACGGCGGTCATGACGGTGTCCTCGTCGAGGCCGTCGGTCTTCGTGACCGAGATGACGCCCTTGCGCGAGAAGTTGTAGGCGACGCTGCCCGGGTCGGCCATCGTGCCACCGTTGCGGGACATCGCCGTCCGGACCTCGGCCGCTGCGCGGTTCTTGTTGTCGGTGAGGCACTCGATCAGCATCGCGACGCCGTTCGGGGCGTAGCCCTCGTACATGATCGTCGTGTACTCGATCGACTCACCGGTCAGGCCGGCACCGCGCTTGACGGCACGGTCGATGTTGTCGTTCGGGACCGAGGTCTTCTTGGCCTTCTGGATCGCGTCGACCAGCGTCGGGTTGCCCGACAGGTCGGCGCCGCCCATCTTCGCGGCGACCTCGATGTTCTTGATGAGCTTGGCGAAGGACTTGGCACGGCGGCCGTCGATGACGGCCTTCTTGTGCTTGGTCGTCGCCCACTTGGAATGCCCGGACACGGTTCTCCTTGCGTCTTGCGGAAAGTCGGGGTCAGTTTACCCAGCCGGGAGGCCCGGCGCCGCCCCGCCCCGCCGGTGCGGGCACGCAGGTGGCCGGGCCCAGGGCCCGCGGGCGGTCGTGCCCAGAGCCCGAGGGCCGCGTCAGGCGCTGCGCACCATGGCGAGGAAGCGGCGGTGGAAGCGGTCCTCGCCGGCGACCTCGGGGTGGAACGCACTGGCGAGGACGTTGCCCTGCTGCACCGCGACGACCTGCCCGTCCGCCAGTGCGCCGAGGACCTGGACGCCGGGGCCGTGCTGCTCCACCACCGGGGCGCGGATGAAGACCGCGTGCACGGGGGCGTCGCCGAGCTCGGGCATCGGCACGTCGACCTCGAACGAGTCGTTCTGGCTGCCGAACGCGTTCCGACGAACCGTGGTGTCGAGCACATCGAGGGTCTGCTGGCCGCTGATGCCGTCGGTGATCCGCGACGACAGCATGATCATGCCGGCACACGTGCCGTACGTCGGCAGGCCGTCGCGGATGGCACCAGCGAGGGGCTCGGCGACGCCGAACGCCCGGGACAGCTTGTCCATCACGCTCGACTCGCCGCCGGGGATCACGACGCCGTCGAGCGCCGCGACCTCCTCGGGGCGACGGAGCGGCACCACGTCGGCGCCGAGCTCCGTCAACGAGGCGATGTGCTCGCGGAAGTCACCCTGCAGTGCCAGGACCCCGATGCGGGGCCGAGCACTGCTCGTCGTGCTACCAGCCACGCTCGGCGAGGCGGTGCGGTGCGGGGACGTCGGCGACGTTGATGCCGACCATCGCCTCGCCCAGACCACGCGAGACCTCGGCGATGACCTTGGGGTCGTCGTGGAAGGTGACGGCCTTGACGATCGCGGCGGCACGCTTCGCCGGGTCGCCGGACTTGAAGATGCCGGAGCCGACGAACACGCCGTCCGCGCCGAGCTGCATCATCATCGCGGCGTCGGCCGGGGTGGCGACGCCACCGGCGGTGAAGAGCACGACGGGGAGCTTGCCGGTGCGGGCGACCTCGCGCACGATCTCGAACGGCGCCTGCAGTTCCTTGGCGGCGACGTAGAGCTCGTCTTCCTTGAGGTGGCGCAGCGCCGCGATCTCCTTGTTGATCGTGCGGATGTGCTTCGTGGCCTCGGACACGTCACCCGTGCCGGCCTCGCCCTTGGAACGGATCATCGCAGCGCCCTCGGTGATGCGACGGAGCGCCTCGCCCAGCTCGGTGGCACCGCAGACGAACGGCGTGGTGAAGTTCCACTTGTCGATGTGGTTGACGTAGTCGGCGGGCGAGAGCACCTCGGACTCGTCGATGTAGTCGACGCCGAGCTCCTGCAGGATCTGCGCCTCGACGAAGTGGCCGATGCGGGCCTTCGCCATGACGGGGATCGACACGGCCGCGATGATCTCCTCGATCATCGACGGGTCGGACATGCGGGCGACGCCGCCCTGTGCGCGGATGTCGGCGGGGACACGCTCGAGGGCCATGACCGCGGTCGCGCCGGCTTCTTCCGCGATGCGGGCCTGCTCGGCGTCGACGACGTCCATGATGACGCCGCCCTTGAGCATCTCGGCGAGGCCGCGCTTGACGCGGTCGGAGCCGGTGATCGAGGTGCCAGGGGTGCCGGAGGTGCTGGTGCTGTCGCTCATGATGCCGATCAGTCTAGTCCGCTGCCGGCCAGCCCTCGGCGACCAGTCGGCGGGTGTCCCCGAGCATCTGGGACATCGACTTCGTCCGCGCGATGATCGGGAAGAAGTTCGCGTCGGACTGCCACCGCGGCACGATGTGCTGGTGCAGGTGTGCGGCGATGCCGGCCCCCGCGACCTCGCCCTGGTTCATGCCGATGTTGAAGCCGTCGCAGTGCGACACGGCGCGCAGGACCCGCATCGCGGTCTGGGTCAGCTCGCCCATCTCGCGGAGCTCGTCCGGCGTGGCCTCGTCGTACAGCGGCACGTGGCGGTACGGGCAGACCAGCAGGTGTCCGTTGTTGTACGGGAACAGGTTGAGCAGCACGTAGGCGTGCTCGCCCCGGGCGACGATGAGGGCGTCCTCGTCGGACTTCCGCGGTGCCTCGCAGAACGGGCAGTCGTCTGCATGCCCGCGGCCCGTGCCCTCGCGCCCGGCGTCGATGTACGCCATCCGGTGCGGGTTCCACAGGCGCTGGAAGGCATCCGGGACGGCCGCACCGGTGGCGGCGTCCCGGATGACCAGCGGGTCCTGCTCGTCCGTCATCAGACCTGCGCGCGCTCGCGGATCGCCGTCAGGATGCGGTCGACCGCTTCGTCCACGGGCACGGCGTTGTCCTGGCGCCCGTCACGGAAGCGGAAGGAGACCGCACCGGCGTCGCGGTCGTCGCCGCCGGCGATGAGCTGGAACGGCACCTTCGCCTTGGTGTGCGTGCGGATCTTCTTCTGCATGCGGTCGTCCGAGTGGTCGACCTCGGCGCGGACGCCGTGCGACCGGAGCTTCGCGATGACCTCGTCGAGGTAGTCGCCGTACTCAGCCGCGACGGGGATGCCGACGACCTGCACCGGCGACAGCCAGGCCGGGAACGCGCCGGCGTAGTGCTCGGTCAGCACGCCGAAGAACCGCTCGATCGAGCCGAACAGCGCGCGGTGGATCATCACCGGGCGCTGGCGGGAGCCGTCGGCCGCGGTGTAGTCGATGCCGAAGCGCTCGGGCAGGTTGAAGTCGAGCTGCACGGTCGACATCTGCCACGTGCGGCCGATGGCGTCGCGGGCCTGCACCGAGATCTTCGGGCCGTAGAAGGCGGCTCCGGCGGGGTCGGGCACGAGCTCGAGACCGGACTCCTCGGCGACCTCGCGCAGGGTGTTCGTCGCGACGTCCCAGACCTCGTCGTCACCGACGTACTTCTCCGGGTCCTTCGTCGAGAGCTCGAGGTAGAAGTCGTCGAGGCCGTAGTCGCGCAGCAGCGAGAGCACGAACTCGAGGGTGGTGGTCAGCTCCTCCTTCATCTTCTCCTGCGTGGTGAAGATGTGCGCGTCGTCCTGGGTCATGCCGCGGACCCGGGTGAGGCCGTGGATGACACCGGACTTCTCGTTGCGGTAGACCGTGCCGAACTCGAACATCCGGAGCGGCAGGTCGCGGTACGAACGCGGCTGCGACCGGTACGCCAGGATGTGCATCGGGCAGTTCATCGGCTTGAGGTAGTAGTCGGCACCCTGACGCGTGACGTTGCCGTCCTCGTCCTTCGCCTCGTCCATGTGCATGGCCGGGAACATGCCGTCCTTGTACCAGCCGAGGTGCCCGGAGGTCTCGAACAGGTCGCCCTTGGTGATGTGCGGCGTGTAGACGAACGAGTAACCGTTCTCCTCGTGCCGACGGCGCGAGTAGTCCTCCATCTCGCGGCGGATGATGCCGCCCTTCGGGTGGAAGATCGCCAGGCCGGAACCGATCTCGTCGGGGAACGAGAACAGGTCGAGTTCGGCACCGAGCTTGCGGTGGTCGCGCTTGGCGGCTTCTTCGAGGCGCACCAGGTAGGCCTTGAGCTGGTCCTTGTCGGGCCAGGCGGTGCCGTAGATGCGCTGCAGCTGCGGGTTCTTCTCGGAGCCGCGCCAGTAGGCGGCCGCGACGCGCATGAGCTTCGCGGCGTTGCCGATCCAGCGGGTGTGCGGCACGTGCGGGCCCCGGCAGAGGTCCTGCCAGACGACCTCGCCCGACTTCGGGTCGACGTTCTCGTACACGGTGAGCTCGCCGGCGCCGACCTCGACGCTCTCGCCGGAGTCGCCGTCGGTCGCCGCACCCTTGAGCCCGATGAGCTCCTGCTTGTACGGCTCCCCCGCCATCAGCTCGCGTGCCTGCTCGTCCGTGACGACCACGCGGCGGAAGCGCTGGGCCTGCTTGACGATGCGGTCCATGCCCTTCTCGATCGCCTTGAGGTCCTCGGGGGTGAAGGGCTCGGCGACGTCGAAGTCGTAGTAGAAGCCGTCGGCGACGGGCGGCCCGATGCCGAGCTTGGCCTCGGGGTTGATCTGCTGGACGGCCTGCGCGAGCACGTGCGCGGCCGAGTGGCGGAGGATGTCGAGCCCGTCCTGCTCCTGCAGGGTGACGGCCTCGGCGGTCTCACCGGCGGCGACGTCGGCAGCGAGGTCCTTGAGGACACCGTCGACGCGGATCGCGACGACGCCGCGCTCACCGTCGAAGAGCTCGGTGCCCGTCGTGGTCGTCGTCGCGGTGCGGGGCTCGGGTGCCTGGGGCACGGCTGCGGGCTCGGCGCTCTCCGGCGCTGCGGCGACTGACTCGGTCACGATGATGGGACTCCTCGATCGAAATGGTGCGTCAAGACTAGTGCGCGCGTGGGGCTCAGGCGGGCACGGCGCCGAGCGTGGTGACGGGCAGGCGCGGCTCGAGTCGCTCGCGTCCGTTCAGCCCGTCGAGCTCGAGCAGCGCGGCGAACCCGACCGCCTGGTAGCCCGCGCGTTCGAGCAGCGTGATGGTGGCGGCGCCGGTCCCACCGGTGGCGAGGACGTCGTCGACGACGAGGACCCTGGTGCCCGCGGGGAGCTGGCCCGGACGCAGCTCGAGCTCGGCCTCGCCGTACTCGAGTGCGTACTGCTCGCTGAGGACCTCGCCCGGCAGCTTGCCGGCCTTGCGCACGGTGAGCACGCCCACCTGGTGCTGCGCGGCGATCCCGCCGGCGAGGGCGAAGCCCCGTGCCTCGATGCCGGCGACGGCGTCGAAGCCGGCACCGACGGCGAACGGCGCGGCGAGTGCCTCGCACACGCGGCCGAACGCCACGGCGTCCGAGAACACCGGCGTCACGTCGCGGAACAGCACCCCCGGCTTCGGGAAGTCCGGGACGACGGCGGTCAGGCGTTCGACGAGTGCAGCTGCGGTTTCGGTCACCCGCCAACGGTACGGGAGGCCCGGGGTGCGTCCGACACGTCGGCGCACGGCGCGAGCTCGGTCGCGCCGTGCCCGGTCGTCGGTGCGGCGCACGGTGCGGTTGCGTCGGCCGGTGCGCCGACGGTGGCTCGGTGCGGGGCTGTCCCCTCGCACCGAGCCACCAAGCGGGCACGGGACGGCGTCGGTCGCACGGTGCGACGGTCGGGTGTCCGATCCGGCTCAGCGCCAGGCGCGCATGAGTGCGGCCTGCAGGAGCAGGTCGTTCTCGCGCTGCTGCCGCTCGCGGTCGAGCTGCAGCCGTGTTGCGTGGTCGATCACCGGACGGACCCGGCGGGTCCGCCGGCTCCAGATGATGAGCGACATGCCGATGCGCAGCGCGATGCGGTCGGTGAGGGAGACCCGGTGGCGCGCTGCGCGGGTATCGGGAGGACGGGTGGCGGTCTTCGATGACACGGTGATCCCTTTCAGGGCATGACGGAGTTGCCCGGCACACGGGCAGGAGTGGACTGCCCGGAACACGGGCAGGACAAAATGAATGCGTGAGAATGCATTCCGCGGTCACCGGAGGAATGTCCGACGACGCGGTACTGAATGACTTCCGGTACCGAGAGCGTCGCACCGACCGCCGACATTCTCCGGCGACGATCGACGCAGTCCGATTGCGTGCGCGGAGCACACGGGTCGGGACCGATCGGCGATCGACGGAGCCGGTTCGACGCGAGCCAGAACGGCTCAGCGCGAGGTGTCAGGCGACGGACTCGTCACGAGACGAGGATCGAACGACACAGATGTCGGCAGAAGGCGGAACGCTCCGGGTCAGCGGACGCGGAACGGGGTGCCGACGCGTCCACGGATTCCACGGAACGGAGTGGTTGCGGTGATCATCATGGTCGGCCCCCTTTCGGTCTCGAGCTGTCGGAGTCGTTCCCCGGCTGCACTGCAGCGGTTCGCGACGAGTGAACACTATCGGCCCCGCAATTCGCAGCGCAACCCCTTTCTCCGATTTCTCCGGAATTGCATTCCCGAACACCCCGCACCGCACCCGGACGCCACGAAGGCCCGGTACCGAATCGGTACCGGGCCTTCGTGGGCGAACGGCTGCTAGAGCGTCGCGGGTTCCGCCACCGCTGCCGTCAGCACGTCGTCGACGACGTCGATCCGCACGGTGTCCCCGGCGGTCACACCACCGTCGACCACGAGCGTCGCGATGCGGTCGTCGACCTCGCGCTGGATGAGCCGGCGGAGCGGACGGGCGCCGTACTCGGGCTCGTACCCGTGCTCGGCGAGCCAGTCGATCGCTGCGTCGGAGACGGAGAGCACCATGTCCTGCGCGACGAGCCGGAGCGCCGTGTCCTGCAGCAGCAGTGACACGATCGACGTGATCTGCGACCGGTCGAGCTTGCGGAAGAGCACGATCTCGTCGATGCGGTTGATGAACTCCGGCCGCATGGCCTCGCGGAGCTTGCCCATCACCCGGGCGCGGAGGTCGTCCTCGCCGTACCCGTCGGTCGTGCCGACCGGCGCGAAGCCGAGGGCGCCCGACCGTGAGGCCAGGAACTCCGAGCCGATGTTCGACGTCATGATCACGACGGTGTTCCGGAAGTCCACCGTGCGACCCTGACCGTCGGTCAGTCGACCGTCGTCCAGCACCTGCAGCAGCAGGTTGAACACGTCGGGGTGCGCCTTCTCGACCTCGTCGAGCAGGATCACCGAGTACGGGTTCCGACGCACGCGTTCGGTGAGCTGCCCGGCCTCGTCGTAGCCGACGTACCCGGGAGGCGCCCCGACCAGCCGCGAGACGGTGTGCCGCTCGCCGAACTCGCTCATGTCGAAGCGGAGCATGGCGGACTCGTCACCGAACAGCGACGACGCCAGGGCCTTCGCCAGTTCGGTCTTGCCGACGCCGGTCGGACCGAGGAACAGGAAGCTCCCGACGGGTCGACGCTGGTCGCCCATGCCGGTCCGGCTGCGTCGGACGGCCTTCGCGATCGCCGCGACGGCGTCGTCCTGGCCGACGACGCGCTCGTGCAGTTCCTGCTCGAGCACGGCGAGCCGCGAGCGGTCGCCCTGGGTCAGGCGCGTCGCCGGGATGCCGGTGGCACGCGACACCACACCGGCGATGTCGCGTTCCGTGATCGAGGTGCCCACGGATTCGGGACGGGAGGCGCGGGGAGCGTCCGCCGATGTGGCGGCGGCGATCCGGGCCTCCAGTCCGACCGTCTCGTCGCGCAGGCGCGACGCCTCTTCGTACAGCTCCTCGGCGACCGCGCGGTCCTTCTCGGCGAGGAGCTCGGCGACCTGGTCGCGCAGGGCCTCGACGTCGACGGCACCCGAGCGGGCGAGCCGGCGCCGTGCACCGGCCTGGTCGATGAGGTCGATGGCCTTGTCCGGCAGGTGCCGGTCGGTGACGTACCGGTGCGAGAGCTCGACTGCGGCGCGCAGCGACTCCGGCGTGTAGACGACGCCGTGGTGCTCCTCGTACCGGGGTGCGAGGCCGGTCAGGATCGCGACGGCGTCCTCGACGCTCGGCTCCCCGACCGTGACCGGCTGGAAGCGACGCTCGAGGGCGGCGTCCTTCTCGATCCGGCGGTACTCGTTCAGGGTCGTCGCGCCGACCAGGTGCAGGTCGCCGCGGGCGAGCCGGGGCTTGAGGATGTTGCCGGCGTCCATCGAGCCGCCCTCACCGCCGCCACCGGCGCCGACGACGGTGTGGAGCTCGTCGACGAAGACGATGAGCTCGTCGGCGTGCGCCGCGATCTCGTCCATGGCCTTCGTCAGGCGCTCCTCGAAGTCGCCGCGGTACCGGGTGCCGGCGAGCATGCCGGGCAGGTCGAGGGCGATGACCCGCTTGCCCTGCAGCAGCGACGGGACGTCGCCGTCGACGATGCGCTGGGCGAGTCCCTCGACGATGGCGGTCTTGCCGACGCCGGGCTCGCCGATCAGGACGGGGTTGTTCTTGGTGCGACGGAGCAGGATCTCGACCGCCTGCTCGATCTCGTCGGCACGACCGATGACGGGGTCGATGCGACCGTCACGGGCCCGCGCGGTGAGGTCGGTACCGAACTGGTCGAGGGTCGGGGTGTCGCTGTCGCTGTCGGTGTCGGCCGCTCCGGTCGTTGCACCGGTTCCGGGCATGGGGCGTCCCTCTCGTGCTGCTGCCGCGGCCCGCTGGGCGTAGTCCTGCATGGCCTGTGGGGTGACGCCGGCGCTGGCGAGCAGCTGCCCGGTGACGGTCTCCTGGTCGGTCACGAGCGCGAAGAAGACGTGCTCGGGGTCGGTGTAGGTGCTGCCGAAGCCCCGCGCGGCCTGGGTGGCCTCGACGAGGATGCGCTGCGCCGTGCCGGTCAGGGCCGGGCGGCCGGTCTGCTCGGGCTGCGGCTCGCGGGCCATCGGCAGGCGCTGCTCGATCTCGGCGGCGAGGCGCTCGGGGTCGACCCCGGCGGAACGGACGACGGCGTCGAACGGCTCGGTGCGGACGAGCACGTGCAGCAGGTGCAGCGCGTCGAGCTCGTGCTGCCCCTGCGACACCGCGTACTCGGCGGTGTGCTGGAGCAGCTCGTGGGTACGGCGGCTGAGGAGCCGCGTGATGTCCACCGGTCGGCCGAACGCACGGGGGCGCTGCGGGTCACCGGTGTTCTGCGCCGCGAGGAGGCGGGCGAGGAACTCGTCGAACGAGTCACTGCCGCCGGTCGGGCCGAACGTCTCTGGCAAAGGGACCTCCTGGGGAACTTGAGTGCCTTCGACTCAATGCAACGCAGGAGTGCCGGGGTCATTCCCGGTCGTGGGAGAAACTTGCGGCGACCCGACTCAGGTCCGCGCGATGGCTGCCGAGATCGCCTCGGTGACCCGCGCGAGGTCGGCCGGAGCCACCTCGATGTCGAACCCGCGGCGCCCACCGGAGACGAAGATGCTGTCGTACGCCAGGGCCGACTCGTCGAGCACGGTCCGGATCCGGGACTTCTGGCCGACCGGGCTGATGCCGCCGACGACGTACCCGGTGCGCTTCTCGGCGAGCGCCGGATCGGCCAGCGTCGCCTTCTTGCCACCGACCGCTGCCGCGATGGCCTTGAGGTCGAGCCGGTTCGCCACCGGCACGATCGCCACCGCCAGCGCGCCGTCGACCGAGACGACCAGGGTCTTGAAGACCTGCTCCTCGCGGAGGCCGAGTGCGGCGGCGGCTTCCTCGCCGAAGTTCGTGGCGCTCTCGTGGTGGTCGTACACGTGCGGGGTGTACGACACCCCGGCTCGGTCGAGCGCGACGGTCGCTGGGGTGCTCGGCGAACCTGCGGTCATGCGGCGATCCTCTCCCGCGCTGCCGTCCTGTCCGTGGCGGCACGCGGGCGTTACGCTGAACCGACCATGACCGTCGCCCTGCTGATCCTCCGCGCCGCCGCTGCGCTGGTGCTCGGTGCGCCCGCGGTCGGTGACCCCGCAGCCGGCGTCCTGCCGCTGCTGGCGGTGGCCGCGCTCGGCCTGACGGCCGTCGCCGTGGCGGTCGTCGTCGCGCAGGTCATCGCCACGGTGCTGGCGACGGTCCTCGGGCTGCGGTCGTCGGGTGTCGAACACGCTCCGGTACCGGACCTGGTAACCCGCATCGCGTGGAGCCACCCCGATGCCGACGGGCACGTCCGATCGCGTGCCCCGGGAGTCGCCGCCCCGGCCTGACCACCGACCGGTGGCCGGGCCCTCGCGACCCCTCCTGCGAACCACCACCGATCGGAACCGTCATGGACCTGTCCACCCTGCCCCTCGTCGGCCCGCTGCTGCACGGCGGCGCGGACCTCGTCGCCGCCCTGACCGCGGCGCTCTCACCCACCACGGGCTCGTTCGCCGCGGCGATCGCCGTCGTGCTCCTGACCCTGGCCGTCCGGGCCGTGCTCGTGCCGCTGTCCGTCCTGCAGGTCCGAGCGGAGCGCGACCGACGTCGGCTCGCGCCGCAGCTCGCCGCCCTGCGGAAGCGGCACGGGAAGAACGCCGAGCAGCTGCAGCGTGCGGTCCAGCAGCTCTACACGAACGAGAAGGTCTCACCCCTGGCCGGATGCCTGCCCGTCCTCGCGCAAGCTCCGGTGCTGTCCCTCGTCTACGCCCTGTTCACGCACGCGTCGATCGACGGAACGGTCAACGCGCTGCTCGAGGCGACCCTGGTCGGGGTCCCGCTCGGGCACTCGCTCGTCGTCACGCTGACGTCGCCACTCTGGGTGCACGCCTGGGTCGTCATCCTGCTGCTGGCCGTGCTCGCCGCCGTCGTGGAGCTCAGCCGCCGCGCGAACCTGCGCTGGAACCCGGTGCCGACACCGGAGCCGGGCGCACAGGTGCCCGGTGCGGCAGCGACCGCCGCGATCGGACGGTTCGCGCCGTTCATCACGGTCGTGTTCGCCGCGATCGCCCCGCTCGCCGCCGCGCTGTACGTCGTGACGAGTGCCGCGTGGACGGCGGGCGAGCGGGCCGTGCTGCGCCGGGTGATCCGCTAGCGCGGGCGCGTGGCGGTCGGGCCCGGCGTCAGCCGCCCTGGCCCTCTTGCTGCGGCCCCTGGTCGACCGGGTCATACTCGGTGCCGCGACCCTGCTCCTCGTCGGCGGTCGGCACGTGGCGCTCCGTGCCGGTCCCGCCGGGGCTCGTCGCCACGTAGTCGGCCTCGCCGGACTGGGTGTCGTGGCTCAGCGGCTCGAGGGTCTCCGGGTCGGCGTCGTGCCGCGGTTCGGGTTCGGTGCTCATGCGTCACGCCTACTCCCCTCGTTCTGGGTGCGCGCCGCCGCCCCGGCAGTGCCACGATGAAGGGAGTCCACGCGACCGGCAGATCGGGAGTGCGCATGGCCCACGACGACGTGGCAGCGGAACGGGCACGGCTCGAGGCCGTCGCCTGGGGAGCGGCATCGAGCCCCGCCGACGCGGCGCGCGCCCGGATCGCGCTGCAGGACCTGGCGAGCGGGCGGCGGTCGGGTGGTCGGCGAGCGGTCGCGGGCGTCGCCTCCGACACGGGGCCGGACGGGCGGCCGGGAGGCACGGCCCCGGCCAGCGGGCAGGTCGCGTCCCCCGAGCGGTCGGCTCCACTGCTCGGCTCGTCGCCAGAACGGTCGGCTCCACAGGTCGGCTCGTCGCCGGAGCGGTCGGTTCCGGAGCGCGCGACGGTTGCTGCCGAGCCGGACCCGTCCCCGCGAACGGAAGCCGGACCGTGGGCGGCGACCGAAGCCCGAGAACCCGACCGTCCCGACGACGCGGGTGACGACGGCGGGGGTGAGCCGGGCCTCCCGGTCGGGCCGACGCGACGGTCCCGGTGGCGCACGCTGCTCTGGACGGAGCGGCCACGCGTCTGGATCGCGCTCGGCGCGGCAGCGGCGGTCGGTGTGGCGTTCGCCGCCGGCACCGTCGTCGGGCCCGTGCGCGGGGACGTCGCAGCGGCACCGAGCGTCACGCCGACGGCGGGCACGGTCACGCTCGAGCAGCTGCTCGACGTGCCGCAGACCTACGCCGACCAGCTGCCGGGGCCGGTGGAGGCACCCGTGAGCCTGCACTCCACGCGGCTCGTGTTCACGAACCGGGCGCTGGACGGCGGCTCGTTCGACACACCGTGGGCAGTGTGGGCCGGGGTCGGCACGGACCGGTCGACGATCTGCCTGGTGGCGACGGCGAACCGGATCGAGTCGTCGACGGCGTGCTTCCCGCGCGAGGCAGCGCTGCACGGCTCGGTGTCGATGTCCGCGCAGTCGATGAGCGGGACGTTGACGATCGCGCTCCGGGGCGGCGGCGTGCAGGGTCGGGTGACGAACGAGAACTGAGGGCGCGGATTGTTGGAGCGCTCCGAGAATCTCCGCTGACCCCTCGCGGGCTGCGGTCCATCGTGCAACACTGGATGAGCGCACTCGCCGTGGAGTCGTACCCACATCACCCACATCCACAGCGAGCGCGCCCCGCAGACCTCCCGGTCATCGTCGTTCCCCCGAACGTCACCGTCGCGCGCTCGCCCGTGCCCCGGAGGAGGTCAGCAGCGTGTCCACCAACACCACCACCTCGGCCGTGTCGACGAACACGCGGCCGATCACCGTCACCACCCAGTCCATCGTCGGCATCGCCGTCCTCGGGCTGGCGACGTTCTTCGCCATCACCACCGAGCTCATGCCCGTCGGGCTGCTCGGCACGATGAGCGCCGACCTCGGTGTGTCCGAGGCCACCATGGGCATCGTCGTCACCGTGTACGCGGGCGCCGTGGCACTCCTGGCGCTCCCGCTCACCGCCTTCACCGCGAAGCTCCCCCGCAAGGCCGTGCTCGTGTCGACGCTCGTCGGCTACACGGTGTCGAACCTCATGATCGCGTTCGCACCGTCGTTCGCCGTCGTCTGCGCCGGCCGGGTCGTCGGTGGCATCGCGCACGCGCTGTTCTTCTCGGTCGCCTCGGCGTACGCCACCCGGATCGTGCCGCCGCGCCTGGCCGGTCGCGCCATCGCGTTCGTGTACTCGGGCAGCTCGCTCGGCTTCGTGCTCGGCGTGCCCGTCGCCACCTGGGTCGCGCAGCACATCGGCTGGCGCCCCGCCGTGTTCTCGATCGGTGTCGCCGCCGCCGTGCTCGCCGCTGTGGCGCTGCTGTTCCTGCCCGCCGTCAGCGGTGCCTCGTCGCCGCACATCGGGTCCCCGAAGGCCTGGGCACGCACCGGGCTGCTGTCCGTCGTGATCGCCGACCTGCTCCTGTTCGCCGGGCACTACGTCGTCTACACCTACGTCGGGCCCTACGCGATCGACGCCGGACTCGACGCCTCGATGGTGAGCGGCGCGCTGCTCGTCCTGGGCGGCACCGGGGTGATCGGCCTCTGGCTCGCGGGCATGTTCGTCGACCGGGCACCCCGGCAGACCCTCATCGCCGCCGTCGCGGTCATGGCCGTCGCGTTCGCCGCGATGCCGTTCGTGCACGGCTCCCTGGTCGGCACGATGGTCGTCGCCGGCGTGTGGATGGCCGCGAACGGCACGACGGGCACGCTCTTCATGGCGGCCGCGATCCGTTCCGGAGGCGTCTCCCCCGACATCGCCGGCGCGCTCATCAACGGTGCGTCGAACATCGGCATCGCGGGCGGTGCAGCCATCGGTGGGCAGGCGCTCGGGATCGTCGGGCTGCAGTACCTGCCGTTCGCCGGTGGTGCCGTGCTGCTCGGGTCGCTCGGGGTCGTCGTGCTGGCGCGTCGGGGCTTCCCGGTGCACACGGTCGGGCAGGAGCACCTGTCGACGTCGTCGATCGAGGCGATCACGTCCTCGCTCGCGGTGGTCACCACGTCGGTGCCCGTCGTCGGTCGGGCGATCCAGACCCTGACGGGCTCGGTCGCGACGGTCACGGGCTCGCACCGCACGCACCGCACGCAGTAGCGCGGCGCGCGGGGCGGGGGTCGTCCTCGTCGTCCTCGTCCTCCTCGGCCTCGCGCTGCGCCGAGGTTCCGAAATCTCGGCATCTCGGCGGTCCTGGCGGCGATCCGTGGAACCTCGGCGGTGAAGCGGCGGCATGTCGTGGAACCTCGGCGGAGGCCCGGGCGTGGCGTCGTCGCGGCGGCGTGTGGCGGCGCGTGGCGGCGTGTGGCGAGGGGCCGCGGCGAGGGGCCGCGGCGACATGCCGTGCGCGCGGCGTCGAGGTTCCACGAACTGCCGTTCGCGTTGCGCTGAGGTTCCACGAACTGCCGTTCGGGACGCCGAGATGGGCAGATTTCGGAACCTCGGGCGTGGGGTGGCGGCGCGTCGGGGCGGCGGCGCAGACCAACGACGAAGGGCGGGCCGGCATCGCGCCGGGCCCGCCCCTCGTCGTGACCGATCAGTCCTGCAGGTGGCTCCGGCGACGGTTGCGCACCGCGCGGAAGGTCAGCAGCGCCGCACCGAGCAGCACGAGCACTCCGGCCGCGATGAGCCCGGGCTTCAGGTCCGCACCGGTGTAGGCCAGCGGCCCACCGTTGCCCACGTCGCCCGAACCGGCGGCCGGCGCGTTGCCCGAGCCTCCGGCAGCCGGCACGGTCGGCACCGCGGTCGGCGAGTTGCTCGGCGTCGGTGCACTGGGCGACGGCGACGGAACCGGGGTCACCGCGGCCTCGACCACGAAGGCGAGCGGGGTCGCAGCGCCGTCCTCGGGCGTGACGACGGTCACCGGGGTGGCGCCGTCGACGTCGACCGTGATCGTGTACTCGGTCGTCGGCTGCAGGTCGACCAGGTCGAACGCGCCGTCGGAGTCGGTGGCCACGGTCACCGGCGGGCCAGCTTCCGGGTCGGTCGGCGTCGCGACGACGTCCACGCCGGCGACCGGGTCGCCGTTCGTGTCCACGACGGTGCCGGGCTGGTCGGTCGTGACGACCTCGGGCGCAGCGGGGGTCTCGAACGGCAGGTCCGACGTCACGCTGGTGCCGGCGACCGCGGCGATGCCGGTGTTCGCGGTGTCACCGGTGGCACCCGCGGCGGGGACCACCGTGCGGACCGTGTAGGTACCCGCAGACGTGGCGAAGGTGTAGCGGCCGTCGGCGTCGGTGGTGTCCGATCCGACGACGGCGCCGCTCTCGTCGAGGAGCTCGACGACCACGCCGGCGGGCACGGGCGTCCCGTCGAGGGAGACGACGCCGGTGATCGTCGCGATCACGGCGGGCGGGGCGACGATCGGCTCCGGCTCGACCGGTGCTGCATCGGCGTCACCGGTGGTGATCGACACGGGCGGCTCGTCGGCGACGGAGACGTCCAGCTCGGTGCCGGCGGGCAGGTCGGAACCGGTGTAGACGCCGTCGCTGTTCGTCGTGGTGTCGACCAGCGTGTCGCCGGTGTCCGGGTCGGTGATGACGACCGGGACGTTCGAGACCGGGTTGCCGTCGTCGTCGGTCACCGTCCCGATGACGGACGTCGTGTCGTCCGGCGACGTGAACGCGAAGTCGGCGGTCTTGTCGACGCCACCTGGTGTGCCGGCGACGGCGAGCGAGACACCCGTCGCCACGGCCTCACCGTCAGCACCCGCCGGCGGAGTGATCTCGACGCGGTAGTTCGCGATCACCGGCAACTGCGGGAACACGTAGTTGCCGTCGGCGTCGGTGGTCGTCGTGTAGACGGTGCCGCGGGGTGCGGTCACGGTGATGGTGGCCCCCGGGATCGGGGTGCCGTCGAGGGTCGCGGTGCCGCTGATCGCCGCGGTGCGGTTGGCGAACCAGGTCTGGTACACCGGGAACCCGCTGCGCTGCTGGTACGTGATGGTCAGGCTCGTCAGCGACGCGGTCGGCGTGAACCAGGCCGAGGCGCCCGCGGTGTCCGACGCGGCGGCGTTGCCGGTCAGCGTGCGCGTGGCGGCGTCCCAGGTCGGCTGGTCCTGACCGGTCGTGCCGTCCGGATCCGGCGAGCAGGACCATCCGGCAGGGCTGGATGCCGAGCACGAGTTGTAGGAGCCCTGGTACCCGAGCTGCTCGGCGGTCGCGGCACCACCGCCGGCCACCGTGGCCGAGATCGTCGCCTGGTCGGCGTCGATGTCCCCGAGGACGAACGACCAGCTCTGCGCGCCGGGCGTCGCGCCGTCGAACGTGTAGGTGGTGGTCGACGCCGAGTCCCCGTTGGGACGATCAGCCTGCGGCCGCTGGTTCATGTACGTCTGCGCACGACTCGTGCCGTAGACCCCACCGACCGGCGTCCCCGCCGACTGCCACGTCGATGCACCGCTGATCACGGTCGACTGCCGCGAGTTCGAGGTGAACGTCGTGGCGGGGAACCCGGGCAACGTCATCGTGCCCGTGTACGCCTTCGACGCGCCGCTCAGGGTGAACGTGCCCCAGTTTCCCGCGGGCTCCGCCGAGGCGCTCGTCGCGCCGCCGATCGCGAGTCCTGCTCCGAGTGCGAGGGCGGTGAACCCTGCTGTGACCGTGCGCCAGCGCCGCATGTGTACTCCCCTGGTGGTCGCGCCGGCCCACCCGACACCCGGTCAGGTTATCCACGCCCCCGTGACCCTGTCCGCACCGTCACCACATCGTGACTCACCCGCAACGGGCGATGCGCTCACCGGGCCGCATCCGGCCCATCGAGCAGTGCATCCACCGCGGCGACCTGGCCCGCGACGAGCAGCTCCCGCGCCTCGGCGACCGGCACCCACCGGGCGTCGTCGACCTCCGGCACGTCGACGAACCGTCCTGAACCGCGTGGCAGCTCGAGCCGGACGGTGTTGCTCCGCACGACGACGACCTCGAACGCCGGGGCCGGGGCGGCGAACACCCGGACGCGCTTGCCCGAGGCCTGCCGGAACTCGCCCAGGTCCGTGACGTCGTCGGCGGCCACGGGTGCGGGGACCCCGATCTCCTCACCGAACTCACGCAGGGCCGTCTCGAGCGGGTCCTCGCCGGGTTCGACGAGTCCCTTCGGGATCGACCAGGCACGTGGCCGGTTCCGCCAGAAGGGCCCGCCCATGTGCGCGACGAAGACCTCCGGCCCGGCCGGACCGGTCCGGTGCAGCAACAGTCCGGCGCTCACCACCACGCCTGCGAGACTACGCGGCGTCGGCCAGGAGGCCCGGCCCACGTCCGCCGCCCGCGGTCACCACCGCGCACGGCCGGTTCCACCGCTGCGCACGGCCGGTTCCACCGCCCCCGACCGGAGTACCGTGTGGCGCACGGAGCGCCAGGTGACGCCCCCGAAGCCTGCGACGGAGGAGGCCGATCGGGATGGACGAGCGATGGACGACGGTGACGTTGGCCGCCGATGCGGCGATGCCCCACGACGAGGCCCTGCGGTGGATCGTGGCCCGCGCCGGTGCCGGTGTCGAGCGGCTGCGGATCATCGGCGCCGACCACGCGCTGGAGGGTCGGACGCCGGTCGCCGACCAGCTCGCCGAGGCCGCACGGACCGCTCTGCCCGGTGTGGCGGTCGAGGTGCACCGGCACGCGGGCCCGTTCGCCGCAGCCCTGGTCGAGGAGTCGGACGGCGGCGACCTGCTCGTGATCGGGAGCTTCCGCCACCGGCGCGGATCGACGGCCGGCGGTGACCCGGCGCGGGTCGCCGAGCGTGCTGCCGTCCCGACCGTGGTCGTGCCGGAGGGTCCGCACCCGATCGACGGCGACGTGGTGCTCGCGGTGGAGGACCCGATCGACGAACGTGCGGTGTCGATCGCCGTCGACGAGGCCGTCCGGCGGAACCGACGGCTGACGCTGCTGCGCGCGTGGGAGATGCCCGTGCTCACCCGGACCGGGCTGACCGACTTCGCCGAGGACCCGCTCCGGTGGCGTACGAGCAACGCCGAACTGCTGCAGCGGGTGACGTCCGTGCTGGCCGCACGGTACCCGTCACTCCGCCTCCGTCCGCTGCTGGTCGAGGGCCACCCGGGTCACGCGATCGCCTCGCACACCCGCCGGGCGTCGCTGGTGGTGCTCGGTCGCGGGCACGTGCGCGCGCTCTCGGGCTCGTTGCTCCACGACGTCGTGCGCGAGACCGCAGCCCCGGTCTGCGTGGTCCCGCCGGCGGCGCACTCGGACAGCCGGGCGGCCACGGCGACCGAGACCGCCGGTGGGATCAGCCGGCGAGGGCGCGGATCGCGGCGGCCATCCGCGCGGTCAGGTACGTGACGCCGCGCTCGTTCGGGTGCAGGGCGCCCGCCTTCAGGTCGATCTTCCGCAGGTCACCGGAACCAGTGAGGGTCACACCGGCCACGTAGCGCTCCGACGCGGCGCACGGCGAGTGGTCCTGCGTGCTCGCGAAGACGTCGACGAACCGCACCCCGGCGGCGGCGGCAGCGGACCGGGAGACCTCGTTGAGCTCGTCCTGGACACCGTGCAGGTACTCGACGTCGGTGTCCGTGAAGGGGTAGGTGTCCGACGGGAACGAGCCCGCCAGGGTGCCGAGGTCGAGTGCCGACCGGAAGCAGCCCGTCGCGGGGGTGTCCTCGGCGTCCGGGAAGATCGCCGGGTACCCGAGGAACACGACGACGGCGTTCGGGGCGGCCCGCTGCACCGCGCCGAGGGTGTCGGCGATGCCGAGGGCCACGCGCGACTGGATCTTCACGGCGAGCTGGTCGACGCCGTCCTGCACCAGGGTGCTCTCGCACGACGGGGCGTCGCGGCCCGAGAACACCGGGCCGTTCGCGGAGATCGCCAGGCACGAGGCCGCCGTGCCGAACAGGTCGGCGTCGTTGCCGCCGATCGTCAGGGTCACCAGTCGGGTGCGGTCGGACAACGACTCGATCTGGGGTGGGACGCCCTTGAACTGGTGGCCCGTGGTGACGTCGTCGCTCGTGGCGCCGGCGCAGGTGACGTCGGTCAGGGTGAGCCCGAACTGCGCCGCGAGCCGGTGCGGGTAGTCGCGCGCCGACTGCACGCAGGCGTTCGTGGGCAGCCCGGTGCGGTCCCCCAGGCCGTACCCGGCCGAGTAGGAGTCGCCGAGCGCCACGTACTCACTGCCCGGCGGGACCGCGTCGAGGGTCTCGGTGGGGTCGGCGGTCACGGGGTACGGCTCGGGCACCGGCCACATCGGCGCCGCCGAGGCCGGCGGCGCGCCGACGGACCCGCCGAGGCCCGCCGCCACGAGACAGACGGCGCCGACCACCGCCAGGGCAGTGCGCAGTGGTCGGCGGGCGATCCGGAGCAGTCCCGGCCTCAGCGGCGTCCGAGGCGACGCTCGCCGCCGCTGCCCGTGCGGTACTCGAGGCCGTAGTGCTGGAACAGCTCGGGCTCGGTCGCGGCGTCGAGTTCACCGTCGGTCGCGATGGAGGGTGCGTCCTTCACGAGCTTCTTCGGGAAGGTCACGCGCAGGTGCTTCGGTGCGACGGTCGCCCCGACGAGGGGGACGAACACGAGCTTCTGGAAGCCGACCATCCCGGTCGTGAGCGCACCGAACGCCGGCTCGGACGTGGCGGTGTCGTAGTAGATGCTCTCGAGCGTCCCGACCTTGTCCTCGGCCTCGTCGACGACCGGCAGGCCGATCCAGTCACGGATGTTGGCGGCTTCGAACACGAAGGACTCCTTCCGAGTGCCCGGTGGGTCCGGGTAGCTCTCGGTCGACGCTACCGGTCGGTCGCCTGTGCGGTCACCCCGAGCACGTCGAGCCGGTCCACCGCGGCGAGCACGTCGGCCGCGCCGACCGCAAGGATCGCCGGGTCGGGGTCCTCGGCGAAGACGTCGCCGCGCCGGACCGAGGCATCGGTGAGCACGATGTGCGGACCCGATGCGGGCGGTCCCCAGGCCTCCGGCGGCGCCGGGCCGAAGAGCACCACCGACGGCACGCCGTAAGCGGTCGCGAGGTGCGCCGCACCGGTGTCGACGGTGACGACGAGCCGCGCCGCGGCGATGACGCCCGCGAACTCCTGCAGCTCCAGGGAGCCGGCCAGGACCGCCCCCGGCGCCAGGCCGGCCGCGTCCGCGACGGCACGTGCACGGACGACGTCGTCCGCGCCTCCCGTCAGGACCACGTCGGCACCGCGCTCCCGCAGTCCGCGCACCACGTCGGCGAAGCGGTCCGTGGGCCAGTGCCGCGCCCCGTGGAAGGCACCGACGTGGACGACCGCGGCGTCGGCGACCACCGGCGGTGCCGCCGGACGGTCGACGGCCACGTCGTCGGCGTCGGCGGGGACGCCGTGCCAGGTGAGCAGGTCCGCCCAGCGGTCGCGCTCGTGCACGTCCGTCGGCCACTCCGGACCGTCGTAGCCGTGGGTCGGGTCGGCGTGCCCGATGACCCGTCGGGGCTGCAGGGCGGCGATCAGGTCGGACGACTCGGGGCCGGCGCCGTGCAGGTTCACCGCGACGTCGACCGTGCCGGCGGGGGCGTTGATCGGGTGGTCGAGGCCGTGCTGCGCCAGGTGGACGTCCACGGCGGGGACGAGCTCGACGACGGGCGCCAGCCACCCGGTCGTCGCGAGGGTGATGCGGTGGTCCGGGAAGGCCCGTCGCAGAGCGCGGAGCGCGGGGACGGCGACCAGGAGGTCGCCGAGCTTGATGGCGCGGAGGACGACGAGTTCCGGGCGTCCGTCGGTGGCGGGCAGGGTCTCGAGTGCGGTCACGGGCGCGACGGTAGGCGGTGCCCGCTGGTGGCGTCGGCAGCGGGCGCGTTCCCCGGCTGTCCTGAGCCGGCACGCGGCCGCCGACCGGTACTCCGGTGCCATGCCCCTCGCTCCGGACCGCGCGATCCGCGGCCTGCTCTTCGACCGCGACGACACCCTCGTCGTGGACGTCCCGTACAACGCCGACCCGCGCCTGGTGGTGCCCGTCCCCGGTGCCCGTCGCGCCGTGGACCGGGCTCGTGCAGCCGGGCTGCTGCTCGGCGTGGTCACGAACCAGTCCGTGGTCGCGAAGGGCCTCGCGACGCGCGAGCAGGTCGACGCGACGAACGCCCGCGTGGACGCGCTCGTCGGGCCGTTCGACGTCTGGTGCGTCTGCCCGCACGACGCCGGCGACGACTGCGCCTGCCGGAAGCCGCGGCCGGGCATGGTCCTCGACGCCGCCGAGCGACTCGGGGTCCCGCCGGAGGCGCTCGTCGTGGTCGGCGACATCGGCGCCGACGTGCAGGCGGCGCGGGCCGCAGGGGCGCAGGGCGTGCTCGTGCCGACCCCGCGCACGCGACCCGAGGAGGTCGACGACGCCGAGACCGTCGCGGCGACCCTCGCCGAGGCCGTCGACCTGGTGATCGCCGCGGCCGGACCGTCGACCGTCGGGACGGACCGCACGTGAGCCGTCCCCGCGTCCTGGTGGCGCGCCTCGACTCGTTCGGTGACGTCCTGGTCGCCGGCCCCGCCGTGCGCGCCGTCGCCGCCGGTGCCTCGCACGTCACGATGCTGTGCGGACCGCAGGGCACCCCGGCCGCCGACCTGCTGCCCGGTGTGGACCGCGTCCGGGTGTGGGCAGCGCCCTGGGTCACCGAGACGGCGCGGCCGATCGACGACGCCGTGCTCGCCGAGTTCCGCGCGCTCGTCGCCGAGGAGCGACCCGACGAAGCGGTCGTCCTCACCTCGTTCCACCAGTCGCCGCTGCCCCTGGCGCTGCTCCTCCGCCTCGCCGGTGTCCCCCGCGTCTCCGGGGCCTCGGTCGACCACCCGGGGTCGCTCCTCGACGTCCGCCTGCGACCCGGCGAGGACCTGCCCGAGGACCTCCCCGAACCCGAGCGCGCGCTGCGGATCGCCGACGCGGCCGGGTTCCGGCTGCCGCCGGGGGACGACGGGAGGCTCGTGGTGCGTCACGACGCTGTCGCACCCCCGTCCGTGGCCGGGCTGGGACGGTACGTGGTCGTGCACCCCGGCGCCAGCGTCCCCGCCCGGTCGTGGCCGGCGTCGCACCACCGGGAGCTCGTCGCCGCGTACGCCGAGCGTGGCATGCCCGTCGTCGTCACCGGCTCCCCCGGGGAACGCGACCTCACCGCGGCCGTCGCCGGTGCCACCGGCATCGACCTCGGCGGACGGACCACGCCCGCCGAGCTCGCTGCGGTCCTGGCCGGTGCCGAGGTCGTCGTCGTCGGCAACACCGGGCCGGCGCACCTCGCCGCGGCGGTCGGCGCACCGATCGTCAGCCTCTTCTCACCCGTCGTCCCCGCCGTCCGGTGGGCACCGTACGCACCGCTGGTCGAACTGCTCGGGGACCAGGCGGCTCCCTGCCGGCTCAGCCGTGCCCGCGAGTGCCCCGTCCCCGGCCACCCGTGCCTGTCCACGGTGCGCACCGAGGACGTGCTCGCGGCCCACCGACGACTGCTCGACCGCGCTTCGCGGATGGAACCGAGAAGTCTGCGGAGCGCGCCAGAAGGTGCTGCGTAGCGTCCGCCACTGCTCCCCCTTCTGCTCGTTCCCGACCGACCGAAAGGCTCCGCATGCGCATCCTCGTCTGGCACGTGCACGGCGGCTGGATGGACGCGTTCGTCCGCGGCCCGCACGAGTACCTGATCCCCACCACGCCGGCGCGCGACGCCTGGGGCCTGGGACGTGGTGGGCGCGCCTGGCCGGCGTCGGCGATCGAGATCGACCCCGCCGACGTCGCCGACGCCGAGGTCGACGTGGTCGTCCTGCAACGCACCGAGGAACTCGACGCGGCGAAGCGCCTGCTCGCCGGTCGCGACGTGCCGATCGTCTTCGTCGAGCACAACGCGCCCCGCGTCGACGTGCCGAACAGCCTGCACCCGTTCCGCGACCGCGACGACCTGACCATCGCGCACGTCACGCACTGGAACGCACTCATGTGGGACTGCGGCACCACGCGCACCACGGTCGTCGAACACGGCGTCGTCGACCCCGGCCCGCGCTACACCGGCTCGCTCGACCGCCTCGGCGTCGTCATCAACGAGCCCGTCCGCCGGGACCGCGTCGTCGGCACCGACCTGCTCCCCCGCTTCGCGGCCGTGGCACCCGTCGACGTCTGGGGCATGGGCACCGAACGGCTGCCGGAGCTCGGCTTCGGCGACGCCGTGGTCGCCCGCGGTGACGTGCCCTCCGACCCGATGCACGCGGCCCTCGCCGAACGCCGTGCGTACGTCCACCCGAACCGGTGGACCTCGCTGGGCCTGTCCCTCCTCGAGGCGATGCACCTGGCGATGCCGGTCCTGGTGCTCGCGACGACGGACGCGGCCCGCACGGTGCCGGGCGAGGCCGGCGCGATCGCGACGGACGTCGAGGAGCTGGTGCGGGCCTCCCGGATCCTCGTCGAGGACCCCGACGAGGCGCGCCGACGGGGTGCCGTGGCGCGGGAGGCCGTGCTCGCACGACACGCGCTCGGCCGCTTCACCGCCGACTGGGACGACCTGCTCGACGACGCCGTGACCCGCGGTGCCCGGCGCGACCGGGTGGCCTCGGCCGCGACTTCGGCCACGTTCGAGCGGAGCCTCCGATGAAGATCGCGATGGTGTCGGAGCACGCGAGCCCGCTCGCCGTGCTCGGCGGCGTCGACGCCGGTGGACAGAACGTCCACGTGGCCGAACTGTCCGGAGCGCTCGCGGACCGCGGGCACCAGGTGACCGTCTACACCCGGCGTGACGACGCATCCGCGCCGGTCCGGGTGCCGCTGCGACCCGGGGTCGACGTCGTGCACGTCGACGCCGGTCCGGCGCGGCACGTGCCGAAGGACGAGCTGTTCCCCTTCATGGGGACGTTCGCGTCGGTGCTCGCCGCGGAGTGGTTCGTGGACCGACCCGACGTCGTGCACGCCCACTTCTGGATGTCCGGGCACGCGGCACTCGACGCCGTCGCGCAGGTGCAGGCCCGGACCGGCGGCACCCGCATCGCCGTCGCGCAGACCTTCCACGCGCTCGGCGTCGTGAAGCGTCGACACCAGGGCTCGGCCGACACGAGTCCCGCCGAGCGCGAGTGGCTCGAACCGGCCGTCGGACGGAGCGCCGACCAGGTCGTCGCGACGTGCTCCGACGAGGCCTTCGAGCTGAAGGCCCTCGGCGTCCCCCTGCAGCGCATCTCCGTCGTGCCGTGCGGTGTCGACGTCGCGCTGTTCCGCCCCGACGGGCCCGTCGAGGAGCGCGGCCGTCCGCAGCGGGTGCTCACCGTGTCGCGGCTGGTCCGGCGCAAGGGCGTCGGCACGACCATCGCCGCACTCGCCGCCCTGGTCGCCGAGGGGCGCGACGTCGAACTCGTGGTCGTCGGCGGTGCCGGTGTCGCCGGGGCCGACCTGGTGGACGACCCCGAGTACCAGCGGCTCGACGCGCTCGCCCGGTCGCTCGGGGTCCGTGACCACGTGACCTTCCGCGGACAGCTGGGACAGCACGAGATGCCCGCCGTGTACCGGAGCGCCGACGTCGTGGTCTGCGCACCCTGGTACGAGCCGTTCGGCATCGTCCCGCTCGAGGCGATGGCCTGCGGTCGACCCGTCGTCGCGTCGAGTGTCGGTGGCCTCATCGACACCGTCGTCGAGGACGGCACGGGCCTGCACGTCCCGCCGCGCGACGAGGCCGAGGTCGCCGCTGCCGTCGGCGCCCTGCTCGACGACCCGGACCGCCGCGGATCCCTCGGGCGGGCTGGCCGTGCACGCGCGGAGTCGCGCTACACGTGGCAGAAGGTGGCCGCGGACAGCGAGCGCGTCTACGAGCGGCTGCTGGCCGGTGCCGTCGCCGTGGCCGCACCGACCACCACGGCGGGCACACCGCAGCGCGCCGCCACGGCGGGTGCACCGCAGCGCACCGCCACCCACGCCGGACGGGTCCCGCGTGCCGCACAGCCGACCGAGAGGACCGCCCGATGACCATCGACCAGCAGCCCGGCATCGACGAGCACACCACCGCGAGTGCACGCATCGTGCTCGACCACGTTGCCGCCTCGGTCCCCGTGATCGCCTCGCTCGTCGACCACCACGACCACATCGCCGCCTGGGCCGACGACATCGCGGCCCGACTCGTCGCGGGTCGCCGCCTGCTCGCCGCGGGGAACGGCGGGTCGGCCGCCGAGGCGCAGCACCTGACCTCGGAGCTCACCGGACGGTTCGACGGCGACCGCCCCGCCTACTCCGCGATCTCGCTGCACGCGGAGACCTCGGCCGTCACGGCGATCGGCAACGACTACGGCTTCGACCAGGTCTTCGCCCGACAGGTGTCGGCGCACGCACGGGCGGGTGACGTCGTCGTGCTGCTGTCGACGAGCGGCAGGAGCCCGAACCTGCTCCGCGCCGCGGAGGCCGCCCGTGCCGTCGGCGCCCGGACGATCGCCATGACCGGGCCCCGGCCGAACCCCCTGGCCGAGGCCGTGGACGACGCGATCTGCATCGCTGGGCAGTCCGCCAACGTGCAGGAGGCGCAGCTCGTGCTCGTGCACGCCCTGTGCCGGGCGATGGAGCCCGCTCTGCGCCGCGGGGTCCGGCGATGACGCCGCAGCGACCGGCCGCGCAGCACCCTGCGGATCGTCGTCGCCTGCGGATCGTCGTCGTCGGCGACACGTTGCTCGACGTCGACGTGGCCGGCACCAGCGATCGGCTCAGCCCGGACGCACCCGTGCCCGTCGTCGACGTCACGACCGACGACCGCCGCGCCGGGGGTGCCGGACTCGTCGCCACGATGCTGGTGCGCGACGGACACGACGTCACCCTGGTCACCGTCCTGGGCGACGACAGTCGTGCGCAGGAGCTCCGCGACCTGCTCCCCGACGTCACCGTGGTCGCCGGTCCCTCCGGTGCCCCGACGCCGGTGAAGACCCGCGTGCGCGTCGTCGACCACGCGCTGGTCCGCATCGACGAGGGCTGTGCGACCCCGCCCGTGCCCGAGGCCACCGACGCCATGACGGCCGCCCTCGACGACGCCGACGCGATCGTGGTCGCCGACTACGGTCGCGGGGTCGCCGCGGCTCCGGCGCTGCGGGAGGCCCTCGCACGCGTCGCCGAGCACACCCCCGTGGTCTGGGACCCGCACCCGAAGGGCGCCGCACCCGTGCCCGGCATCACCGTGGCCACCCCCAACGCCGCCGAGGCCCGCCGGTTCACCGACGTCGACGGCCACGGCGCGCCCCTCGCGACCGTGCCCCTCGCGACCGTGCCCTTCGCGACCGTGGCCGCGGCGGCCCTCGTCGAGCAGTGGGGCGTCGGCGCCGTCGCGGTGACGCTCGGCGACCGCGGAGCACTCCTCGCCGACGACCGTTCGGACAGCCGCTTCGTGCCGGCACCCTCCGTCACCGCCGGCGACCCGTGCGGCGCCGGCGACCGGTTGGCGGCCGGTGTCGCCGTCGCACTGGCCGGTGGAGCGGACGTCCCCGACGCCGTCGCCGCCGGCGTGGTCGCGGCCTCCGAGTACCTGGCTGCCGGCGGCGTCACCTCGCTCTTCGCCGACGACGGCCCCACGCCGCTGCGGGTACCGGGAGCCGACCGCGACGCGCTGCGCACCGTGCACGAGGTCCGGAGCGCCGGCGGCACCGTCGTCGCGACCGGCGGCTGCTTCGACCTGCTGCACGCCGGGCACGCCCGCACTCTGTCGGCGGCGCGGGCACTCGGCGACTGCCTGGTCGTGTGCCTCAACTCGGACACCTCGGTCCGCGCGCTCAAGGGTCCGGACCGGCCGATCATGACCCAGGACGACCGCGTCGAACTGCTGCTCGCCCTGGACTGCGTCGACGCCGTCGTGGTGTTCGACGAGCACACCCCCGACGAAGCACTCCGCCGGTTCCGCCCGGACGTCTGGGCGAAGGGCGGCGACTACACCGCGAGCGAGCTGCCCGAGGCCGCGACCCTCGCCGAGTGGGGCGGACACGTCGTCACCGTCCCGTTCCACCCCGGCCGCTCGACGACCCGCCTGGCCACGGCCCTCGAACACGTCGGCTGAGCCCGACGGATCCACGCCCCTACGGAAGGAAGTCCATGCCCGTCCCCACCACCCCCATCGGTCGCGTCCTCGTCACCGGCGGCACCTCCGGACTCGGCGCGGCGGTCGTCGCCGCGGTCGTCGAGGCCGGCGGCACCCCGATCGTCCTCGACCTGCGCGTCGACGCGGTGTCCGAGGGCATCGACGCCGTGGCCGTCGACGTGTCGGACACCGACGCGGTCGAGCAGGCGGTCCGCCAGGCGGCCGAGCGTCACGACGGACTCGACGCGGTCGTGACCGCCGCGGGGATCGACACTCCCGCACCGATCGACGCGATCTCCTCCGGCAACTGGGAGAAGATCGTCGCGGTCAACCTCATCGGCACCGCCTCGGTCGTCCGCGCCGCACTGCCCGCCCTCGAGGCAGCGCACGGACGTGTGGTCACGATCTCGTCCTCGCTCGCCCTGCGCGGCGTCGGCGACGGCACCGCCTACTCGGCCTCGAAGTTCGGCGTCCGCGGCTTCTCGCAGGCCCTGGCCGCCGAGACCGCCGGCCGCATCGGTGTCACCAACGTGATCCCGGCCGGCATGCGCACGAACTTCTTCGCCGACCGCACCGAGCAGTACAAGCCGGGTCCGGACGCGCAGCTCATCGAGCCCGAGTACGTCGCGAACGCGATCCTCTTCGCGCTGTCGCAGCCGGCCGGCTGCGAGATCCGGGAGCTGTCGATCATGCCCGCGACGGAGCCGAGCTGGCCGTAGACGCTCGCTGCCTGGTGCGAGGTTGATCACTCCGTGCTGGGACGGAAACCCGCACGGAGTGGTCAACCTCGCACCGCGCGTTGGTCGTCGCCACGGGGCGGACGGGAGGCACGTGCCGGGTTGGCACCGTGCCTCCCGTCCAGCGGTGGACCGGACCACCCCGCCGAAGCGACAGATCTCCGCGGCGCCGGTCCGTCCCTGCCGCGATCGCGACAGTTCCGCGCGGAACTGTCGCGGCAGACTGTCGCTTTCCAGAACCGGGCGGGACCAGAGCGCCGCGGTCAGACGGTGCGGAGCAGGTCGGCGACGTCGTCGAGGACCAGTCGCGGGTCGACCTCGTCGACGTAGGACGGGTCGTGCGCGCAGCGCTCGGCCGTCCACCCCACCTGCGTGACGTCGACCCCGCAGACCGGGCAGCTCGTGACGTAGGACAGGTGCACGCGGTGGCGCCCGCGGTCGAACGGTCCGGCATTGACGACGTTGCCGAACCAGAACACGCCGACGGTGGGCGTCCCGACGGCGACCGCCAGGTGCCGCGGGCCGGAGTCGTCGCCGACCATGACATCGGCGGCGGCGAGCACGGCGGGGAGCTCGCGGAGCGGCACGGCGGCGGTCAGGTCGTGCACGCGTCCGGCGAGGTCGGCGGGCAGCGCCTCGACGATGGCGGTCGACGCCGGCACGTCGGACGCGTCGCCGACGAGCACCACGTCGTCCCCGGCGGCGAGCCGGACACGGGCGACCTCGGCGAAGCGCGAGGGGCTCCAGCGCCGGCGCGGGTCGGTCGCTCCGGGGTGGATCGCCAGGAGCCGGGTGCCGTCCCCGGCGACGCCGAGCCGCTCGCGGACCGCTGCCCGCTCGTCGTCGGACACGCGCACCCGCGGGTCGAGCGTGACGGGGGCGGCCCCCGCGAGCGACACGACCTCGAGGGCACGCAGGACCTCGTGCTGGTAGTAGACGTAGCGCACCCAGCGCTCGAGGACCTCGGCGTCCTCGGTCGCGGTGCCGACGGTGTGCCGGGCGCCGAGGCGGAGCAGGAACGGGTTCGAGTTGCGACCCCCACCGTGCAGCTGCACCGTGAGGTCGAACCGGCCGGACAGCCGCGCGAAGAAGTCCTCGGCATCAGGAGCGTCGTCGCCGGTATCGCGGACACCCTGTGCGAGCGGGAGTTCCTCGAAGGCGTGCACGGCGTCGGTCCGGCCGCCCAGGACCGCTGCCGCGGCGGGCGTGCCGAGGAGCGTGGTGCGCGCGTCCGGGTAGGCAGCGGCGAGGGCCTCGAGGGCCGGCACGGCGAACATCAGGTCGCCGAGGCCCCCGCCGCGGAGCACCGCGATCTCGGTCACGCCGTCGAACCGTTCTCCGCCCACACCGATCTGCTGCACGCCTCTCGTCTACCGGTCGGATCCCGGTGGGACGTCCAGCACCGGGCGGCGGACAGCCACCGATGGACACGAAGCGCGGAGTCGAGTCGGCACACAGCGGTGTCCGAGCACCGTCTGACCCCCGCCCGCCCTCCGGAAGGACACCATGACGATCGCACCTGCTGCTGCCGACGCCGCCACGGACCTGGTGGTGACCGACCCCGTCGACGGGACGGTCGCGTCGACCGTGCCCCGTGCCTCCGAAGCCGACGTCCGCGATGCGGTCGCCCGCGCCCGGGCAGCTGCGGGCCCCTGGGCGCGCACCGCCCCGGCCGAGCGCGGGGCGCTTCTACACGCGGCGGCCGAGCACGTGCGCGCACACGCCCAGGAACTCGCCGACCTGAACACCCGCGAGACCGGCAAGGTGCCGGGTGACGCACTCGGTGGGGTCGAGGCCGGCGTCGGGACGCTCGTGCAGTACGCCGAGCTCGGACCGGTGCACCGCGGCGAGGCGCTGCGCGGGCAGTTCGGGGCCGCCGACTGGGCCGTCCCGCACCCCCGCGGCGTCGTGCTCGCCCTGACGCCGTGGAACGACCCGGTCGCCGTGGCCTGCGGCATCCTCGGTGCCGCGATCGTCACCGGCAACACCGTGGTGCACAAGGGCAGCGAGCGGTCCCCCGCCACCATCGCGCGCCTGAACGCCCTGCTCGCTGAGGTCCTGCCCGACGGCGTGCTCGTCGGCGTGGACGGGGACCGGTCCACCGGCGAGTTGTTGCTCGCCCAGGAGGGCATCGACGTGTACGCGCACGTCGGGTCCACCGCGACCGGTGACCGGCTGTCCGAGGTCGCCGTCGCGACGCGTGCCCACGTGGTCCGTGAGAACGGCGGGAACGACGCGGTCGTCGTCGATGCCGACGTCGACCCGGTGTGGGCGGCCGCCCAGGTGGCGCTCGGCGCGTTCGCGAACACCGGGCAGATCTGCACCAGCGTCGAGCGCGTCTACGTGCACCGTGACGTCGCCGGGCCCTTCGTCGCCGCCCTCGTGGCCGAGGCGGAGCGCCGCACCGCCGCACCCGCGACGACCTACGGCCCGTTGGTCGACGACCGGCTGCGCAGCACCGTGCAGTCCCACGTCGACGACGCCCTGCAGCGCGGTGCCTCGGCACGGACCGGTGGGCTCACCCCGGACGGCGCCGGGTCGTTCTACCCGGCGACCGTGCTCACCGGGTGCACCGACGACATGCTCGTGATGACCGAGGAGACCTTCGGTCCGATCGCGCCCGTCCGCGTCGTCGACGACTTCGACGAGGGCCTCCGGCTCGCCGCCGCCGACCGGTACGGCCTGGCCGCCACCGTCCTGACGAACGACACCGGTCACGCCCTGCGCGCCGCCGCGGAGCTGCCGGTCGGCACCGTCAAGGTCAACGCGGTGTTCGGTGGTGCGCCGGGCGGCAGTGCCCAGCCGCGAGGTGCCTCCGGAGCGGGTTTCGGGTACGGCCCGCACCTGCTCGACGAGATGACCACCACCACGGTCGTGCACCTCGAGCCCGCACCCGCACGCACCGCGGGCGGCACACGGTGAGCGTCGACGTCCGGCTCGTCCGCGACCTGGTCGCCACGATCGACGACCGCGAACCGCTCGTCGTCGTGATCGGCGACTGCATCCTCGACCGGTGGACCGTGGGCGAGGCCGAGCGGGTCTCGCGCGAGGCACCGGCACCCGTCGTCCGGGTCACCGAGACCATCGCGGTGCCCGGTGGTGCCGCGAACACCGCGGTGAACGCCCGCGCGCTCGGCGCCCGGGTCCGGCTCGTCGGACTCATCGGCGACGACGAGGCCGGCGACGTCCTGCGCGAACGGCTCGAGACCGCGGGCGTTGACACCGCGTTCCTGGTCGAGATCGCAGGTGCGCGCACCACCACGAAGTCCCGCGTGGTCGGTGGCGACCGGGTCGTGGTCCGGGTCGACGACCTGGCTGGTACGCCGACCGCTGACCACAACGAACGGCTGGGGCGTGCCGTCGCCCGAGCCGTCCGGTGCGCCGACGCCGCGGTCGTCTGCGACTACGGACTCGGCGTCCGAGCCGAGGACGTCGTCCCGGTGCTCGACCGCGACCGCCCCGGGTCCATCGTCGTCGACGCGCACGACCTGCCCCGCTGGGCGTCGTTGCGACCCGACCTCGTCACGCCGAACGCCGGAGAGGCCGCAGCACTGCTCGGACGCGACCTCGGAACCGGGGCCGACCGGGTGGCCGCCGTCCTGGGCGCGCGGGCCGACGTCCTCGCCCGGACCGGAGCCCGCGCGGCCGTCGTCACGCTCGACCGCGACGGCACCGTGCTGCTCGAGCCCGACACGGACGAGGGGTTCCGCACCCGCGCGGTGCCGGCCTCGGAACAGCAGGCGTCCGGCGCCGGGGACACGTTCTGCGCCGCCGCGACGGTGGCGCTCGCGGTCGACGCGTCCGTCCGCGACGCCGTGTCCGTGGCGCAGGCCGCCGCCGACGTGGTCGTCCGCGAGGCCGGTACCTCGGTGTGCAGCGCCGCCGCGCTGCTCGACTCGGTGTCGGCGCCGGCCGCGACCGTCGTCGACCACGACGAACTCGCGGCCGCCGTCGAACGGGCCCGCCAGGCCGGTCGGCGCGTGGTGTTCACGAACGGCTGCTTCGACGTCGTGCACCGTGGGC
Organism: Curtobacterium sp. PhB137; assembly: GCF_003814955.1. Classification (NCBI taxonomy): domain Bacteria; kingdom Bacillati; phylum Actinomycetota; class Actinomycetes; order Micrococcales; family Microbacteriaceae; genus Curtobacterium; species Curtobacterium sp. PhB137. Next base: position 571,134 of record NZ_RKQO01000005.1, read on the forward strand.
ACACGACGTACCTGCGCCAGGCCCGGGACCTCGGTGACCTGCTCGTCGTGGCGCTGAACGACGACGACTCGGTGCGACGGCTGAAGGGCCCGGAACGCCCGATCAACCCGGCCGAGGACCGCGCCGGGGTGATCGCCGCCCTGGCCTGCGTCGACCTGGTGACGGTGTTCGCGACCGACACCCCGATCCCGCTCATCGAACGGCTGCGCCCCGAGGTCTACGTCAAGGGCGGTGACTACTCGCCCGAGATGCTCCGCGAGACGGCGGTCGTCCGCGGGTACGGCGGCGAGGTGGTCATGGTCGACTACGTCCCCGAGCACTCCACGACGGCCGTGGTCCGGCGCATCCGCGAAGCCGCCGCAGCGTCGGCAGCGACCGCAGCCGCGACCGACCCCGAGGGGACCACCGACGGAAAGGTCATACCGCAGTAGGGGGTCGTCGAGACCCCGGCGGGATGGCAGCGCTCCCGGCGCTCCGTAGCGTCGAACCCGTCGACGAGGTCCGTCGGCGGAGGGAGCGTCGCCGTGTTCGACCAGATCACCCCGTTCGTCGTCGAGTTGGCCGCGAGTCCGCTCGTCTACGTCTTGCTCGTCGCCCTGTGCTTCGTCGACGGCTTCTTCCCACCGGTCCCGAGCGAGTCCGCGCTCGTAGCCGTCGCCGCCATCGCCGCGACGTCCGGCCAGCCCGTCCTGGCCGGGGTCCTGGTGGCCGCCGCGGTGGGGGCGATCGCGGGTGACTCGGTGGCGTACTGGATCGGCCGTCGGATCGGACTCGCCCGCCTGGCGCAGTCCCGACGGCCGCGGATCGCCGCGGCGTTCGCGTTCGCCGAACGGCAGATGCAGCGCCGGTCCGCGAGCCTGATCCTGGTCGGCCGCTACATCCCCGTCGGCCGGGTCGCGGTGAACATGACCGCCGGCGCGACCCGGCTGCCGTACCGTCGCTTCCTCGCCATCAGCGCGATCGCCGGGACGGCGTGGTCCGCGACCTCGGTCGGGATCGCCCTGGCCGCGTCGCAGGTGCTGCACGAGCCGCTCGTCGCCGCCCTGGTGTCGATGGTGGTCGCGGGCGGCCTCGGCATCGCGGTCGACCGGGTGATCGGTAGCATCAGCCGCAGGCGCGACACCCGTGCCGCCCGAGCGGCCGCCGCGATCGTCCCCACGACCGGCGTGCCCACGACCGACGTGTCCGCGACCGACGTGCCGACCGCGAGCACAGCACCCGTCACGCACGCCCCGTCCGCCACACCCCGCATCGTCCCCACCGGAGAGATCGTCCGACCGTGACCACCGCCCTGCTCCGCCCGCGACCGACCTGGCTGCCGCTGGCGACCCGGATCGCACTCGTGGTCGCGGTGGTGTCCCTGTTCAGCGTCGCCGCCCCGGTGACCTCGGTCTACTACGCCGTCGCCGTCCCGCTCTCCCTGCTCGTGTCGGCGGTGCTCGCGGTCAGCATCGGCATCGCCCCGTTCGTCCCCCGAACCGCAGCCGCCGCCCACCTCGTCGGTCTCGTCGCGCTCGGCCTGCTCACCGCCCCGGTCGAGACGAGCCCGTGGCCGATCCCGGTCACCGGCATCATCGGCCTGAGCGTCCTGCTCGTCGTGCTCGGGGTCCGCTCGACCTGGCGGCTGACCGCGATCGTGTGGGCCGTCGCCGCCGTGCTCCCCCTGCTGCTCGTCGCGGTGACGCCGGGCCGCTGGGACCAGCCCGCCGTGTGGGCGACGAGCTTCGTCGTGTCCGCCGGCGACACGCTCCTGGTCGCCGCGGCCGCCGTCGTCATCGGGCAGCGCCGCAGCATCCGCCAGGAGCTCGTCGCCGCCCGCCGCGACGCCGAGCTCGAGCAGGCCCGGCGCCGCACCGTCGAGGAGCGCTCCCGGATCGCCCGCGAGCTGCACGACGTCGTCGCGCACAGCATGTCCGTCGTGCACATGCAGGCGGAGTCGGCCCCGTACCGGGTGACCGACCTGCCGCAGGAGGCCCGCGCCGAGTTCGCCGCGATCGCCGAGACCTCGCGCACGGCGCTGCGCGAGATGCGCCAGCTGCTCGGCACCCTGCGCGGGGACACCGCCGCCGAGCGCGCGCCGCAGCCGGACCTCGCCGACGTGCCCGCGCTCGTGCAGGCCACGCGCGCTGCCGGCATGCCGGTGGAGCTCGACGTCGACGTCGCCGACGACGTCGACCGGCTCGCACAGCTCACCGTCTACCGGGTCGTGCAGGAGGCGCTCGGCAACGTCGCCCGGCACGCTCCCGGCGCGTCCACCGTCGTGACGGTCAGGAGGCACGGCTCGCGTCTCCGGGTCGAGGTTGCCAACACCGCTCCACCCGCTGGCACCGTGCCGACCGCACCACCCGACGACGGTGGCTTCGGCCTGGCCGGGATGCGCGAGCGGGTGACGGCGCTCGACGGCACGATCGACCACGGCCCCGTGGCGGACGGCGGCTTCACGGTCGTGGTGACCCTGCCCGTCCGCGTACCGGCGGCCGACGGGGGAAGCCGATGACGCGGGTGATGGTGGTGGATGACCAGCAGATGTTCCGCATGGGACTGCGGGCGATCCTCCAGGCCCAGGACGACGTCGAGGTCGTGGGCGAGGCCGCGAACGGTGCCGAGGCGGTGGTCGCGGCGATCCGGCTGCAGCCGGACGTGATCCTGATGGACGTCCGGATGCCGGAACTCGACGGGATCGAGGCGACCCGACGGATCACGGCGGCGCCGACGGACCGACCCGTCCGCGTGGTCATGCTGACGACGTTCGACATCGACGACTACGTGTTCGACGCCCTGCGGGCCGGGGCGAGCGGCTTCCTGCTCAAGGACGCGAGCGCCGACGAGCTCGTCGCGGCGGTGCGCACGGTGGCCGCGGGCGAGGCACTGCTCGCGCCGCGCGTGACCCGGCACTTGGTCGAGGCGTTCGTCGCCGGACCGGTCACCGCCGCTCCGCGCACCGAGGTGCTCGACGTCCTGACCGACCGGGAGCGCGACGTGTTCCTGCTCATGGCGCGCGGGCGGTCGAACGGCGAGATCGCGAGTGACCTGTTCATCGCGGAGCAGACCGTCAAGACCCACGTGGGGCGGGTGCTGGCGAAGTTGCAGTTGCGCGACCGGGTACACGCCGTGGTGCTGGCGTACGAGGCCGGTCTGGTCCGCCCGTCCGCCTGACGCGCCGCCGCGCCGCTCACGTCCCCCGAGGTTCCGAAATCTGCATATCTCACGCGCCGAAACGTCGGTCCGTGGAACCTCGGCGTCGCGCCAGCGGCGTGTCGCCCAGCCGCGCACGGGGTCGACGCGGGTCGCGGTGGGCAGACGCGACGACAGACAGACGGGAGGCCCGGTGCCAGCTGGCATCGGGCCTCCCGTCAGGGGTTGGTCGCGACTCAGGCGGCGAGGTGCGCCTGCAGGAACCAACGGTCCTTCGTGAGACCGCGCTCGATCTCGATGACGACGTCCTGGCTGTTGAGGTCGACCTCGTCGAGACCCTCGACGGCGCGACGGACCTGCAGCAGGGCCGCGTCGATCTGGGCGATGACCTCGGTGATGGTGACGTCGGAGTTCTGGAAGCCCTGCGACAGCGGCGGCAGCGTCGTGTTGGCGGCGACGGTCGCGATGCGCGAGTCGACCGGCAGGCCGAGGGCGACGATGCGCTCCGCGGCGGTGTCGGCGTAGGCCTGGGCGTGCTCGACGATGTCGTCGAGGAGCTCGTGCACACCGACGAAGTTGCGGCCGCGGACGTGCCAGTGCGCCTGCTTGCCGTTGACGACGAGTGCCTCGAGGTCGATCACGACGGGGGCGAGGAACTGTGCCACTCCGGCGGCGAGCTCCGGCGTCGTCGAGAACGGGGACGTGGTGGTCGTGGTGCTGGTGGTAGTCGTGGTCATGTCTGAACCTCCTGCGTCGTGGTTACACCGGATCGCTGGGCCTGTCCTGACCAGTTCGGTGCTGCCGATGGACACAACCATGCCCGCTTCTCTTGTATGCCGCAAGGAAGCGGAGGCTGCCCTTACCGGCGGCGAGCAGCCGCCAGCCGGCAGCGGTCAGCCGACGAGCGTGTCGAAGCCGGCGTCGCTCAGCTCGATCTGGACGGCGGAACGCGCCCGCTCGACCCAGGGGCTGTCGGTGCACCCGATCCAGACGCTCGTGCGCGGCTCGCAGTCGGCGACGCACCACTCGGCCGCCCAGCCGGTCAGGGCGTGCGCGAGGGCCTCGCCGTGGTCGGCGAAGACGAGCGGCGACACCGCCGAGGTGCGGGCGCTGCGGACCAGCCACGTCACGGTCACGCGGGGCGGCGCGGGCAGGATGCGGATCTGCTCGTCGAGGGCGACCTCGACGAAGACCTGTCCGTACGCGTTCTCCGGCAGGTCTTCGAGCTGACGGCGGATCTCCGGCAGGTCCTCGACGCCGCCGGCGATGAGGATGCGTTCGCTGGGCTGTCGCCGGGTCCGTGCCATGCTGCAACGGTAAGGCAAGCCTTACCTCATCACAAGGGCTGCTGGCCGGTTCCGGCGATCTCCACAGCCGGCACACCGAGTTCGTGCGCCAGGAAGGTCCACATCCACGACAGCGCGACGGTGTTCGTGAGCCCCGGGACGCCCTGCGCGATCTGCGTCGCGACACCGTCGCTGTAGGCCGCGAGCTTGAGGGCCACGGTGTCCGGCTCGATCGGTCCGGCGCCGCCCGGGAACGTGCCGGCGTCGGCACCGCGGCGGATCACCCGGACCAGGCAGGCCTCCCAGACGCGGATCCGTTCGGCGTACTCGGCGGCCACCTCGGGCCGGCGGGCGACCGCGGTCCAGTAGTCGGACCAGATCCGCCAGTGCTGCCGGACCTGTTCGGTGTCGCCGAACAGCGGCGCGACGAGCATCCGCAGCGCCTCGACAGGGTCGGACTCGGCGTCGACGGCGATGACGATCGCCCCGTAGAAGCGCTCCGTCTCGAGCACGACGACCTCGTTGAGGATCTCCGCCACGCTGCCGAAGTGGTAGGTCACGGTGCCGACGGACACTCCGGCCTCGGCGGCGATGTCCCGCAGGCCCGTCGCCCCGACGCCGTTGCGGACGATGACGGCACGGGCGGCCGCGACGATCATCGCGCGCCGGACCGCGGGACGCTGCCGGACGCGCGGCGCCGCACCCGCTGCGGCGTCCGCTGCCGCGCCCGGTGCAGCCCCCGCTGCCCCGGTCACGCCGAGGTCCTCGGGACGTCGTCGACGAAGGCCTGCTCGGTGACCAGCACCTCGGGGACGTCCGCGCCGCCGTCACGGGCCCAGGCCCGCACGGTGTTCACGACGTGGAAGGCCTCGGCGTCGGCGGTGACCTCGGAGGACGTCTCGAGCCGTGCCGACCAGTCCGGCTTCTCCAGGCCGATCGCCCAACGCGACGACGCCACGGCCGAGTTCGGATCGTCCGACCGGATGCGGTACGTCTCGCGGGCGTCCTCGCTGAACACGAGCCCGTCGGGGTAGACCCGCCCACCGCCGTACCCGGGGTCGACGTCGAGGGTCCACTCCCCCGTCTCGACGTCGTGCGTGACGGTGCGCTGGGGCAGCTGCTCGGTCGGTGCCACGCGCTCGATCGCGAGCGGCGTCGACCGCTCGGGCTCGTCGAAGCGCACGTCGTCGTCGGTGTCGCGCGTCCAGACGGGCAGGCACACCTCGGACGCCGTCGGGTCGATCGTGAGGGTGGCCTCGGTGCCGTGCGGCCAGACCCAGGGCCAGTAGGACGACGACACCGCGATCCGCAGGCGGTGCCCGGCGGCGAACCGGTGACCGGTCGCGACGAGCTGCACGGGCAGCGACGCCGGCTCACCGGGGACCAGCGGGTCGTTCCGGTCCATGCCGTCCCGCTTCGCCGCGTTGAGCACCCCGCGCGTCACGAGGGTCGACGAGCCGTCCGGCGCGACGTCGCACAAGCGCACCGTCAGGGTGGCGCGGGGCTGGTCGCTCGTGACCGACAGGGTGACGAGCGCGTTGCCGAGCAGGTCGAACGCCCGGCCGACGGGCAGGTCGAAGCAGACGGAGCGGCCGTCCTCGGCACGCTGGTCCGGTGGCAGGTCGGTCGCGTTGCCGAACGGGAAGAACCGTCCGGCGTCGGCGCCGGTGTGCTGCGGCGACCGGACGACGACCGGCCCGTCCTCGCCGCCGCGCAGCGTCGCGAGCGGCAGCGCGCGCCGGTGCGTCGCAGCCGACGGCCACGCCTCGGCGCCGACCCACCGGCCTCGTCGCGACGCGTAGTACGTCGCCGGTGCTTCGCCCTCGTTGATCCAGGCGCGGAGTGCGGGGTCCGCCTCCACGCCGGTGTCGATCCCGCGGAGCCAGCGGTCCCACCAGCGCAGCGTCTCCTGCAGGAACCCGATCGACGGTCCGGGTGCGAGGCCGCGGTCCGGGTACTGGTGCGACCACGGTCCGACGATGCCCTTGACCGGGGACTGCACGTTCGACACCAGTCGGAGCACGGCGTCGCGGTACGGGTCCGCCCAGCCGCCGACGGCGAGGACCGCTGCACCGATGTTGTCGTAGTCCTCGGCGGCGCTGCCGTGCCGCCAGTAGTCGTCGCGTTCCTGGTGCGCGAGCCACACCGGCGTCATCGGGCGGTTCGACTCCAGCCGCTCGCGCCACCGGTCGACCCAGTCCGTGCCGACGACCTCGGGCCGCGGCGGCCGCGAGTTGAACGCGAACATCGTCGCGCCCCACGCCGCCATGTCGATGCCGAGCACCGCTCCGCCGACGTAGTGCACGTCGTTGTCGTACCGGTCGTCGGTCGAACACACCGTGACGATGGCCTTGAGGGCAGCGGGCGCCCGCGCTGCCAGCTGCAGGGCGTTGAACCCGCCCCACGAGATGCCGAACATGCCGACGGCGCCGGTGGACCACTCCTGCTCGGCGAGCCAGGCGATCACGGCCTCTCCGTCGCGGAGCTCCTGCTCGCTGTACTCGTCGTCGAAGAACCCGTCCGACGAGCCGCTGCCCCGGATGTCGACCCGGACCGAGGCGTACCCGTGCTGGGCGTACCAGGGGTGCCGTTCCGAGTCGCGGGGCGCGGTCCAGTCGTCGAGCCGGTACGGCAGGTACTCGAGCAGCACCGGCACCGGACCGTCGGGCGACGCCGGCGACCAGATCCGGGTGTGCAGTCGGACGCCGTCGGGCATCGGGATCCACTCGTCGCGGACGGTCACGCCGTCCGGCAGCGAGTCCGGCGCGCCGATGGCGGTGAGGGTCGAAGCGTCGGCGGACACCGAGCGATCGCGGCTCATGCGTCCTCCCAGTTCCGGGTCAGGTGTCCGTCGCCGTGGTCGGTCCAGCCCTCGGTGTGCCGCCAGCGCGGCACCCCGTCGCCGACGTCGGGCAGCTCGGTGCTGCCCGGTTCGAGCGTCGCGGCGAGCAGCGTCGACGTGTACGGGTGGTTCGGGCCGGTGAAGACCCGCTCGGTCGGTCCGATCTCGACGATCCGGCCGCCGGTCATCACGGCGACCCGGTCGGCGACGCCGCGGACGACGGCCAGGTCGTGGCTGATGAACAGGCAACTGAGCCCGCGCGAGCGCTGCAGGTCGGCGAGGAGCGCGAGGATCCCGGCCTGCACCTGCACGTCGAGTGCGGTGGTGATCTCGTCGGCGATGACCAGGCGCGGCTCGGCGGCGAGGGCCCGGGCGATGCCGACGCGCTGCCGCTGCCCGCCGGAGAGCTGTGCCGGCAGCCGCTCGGCGAACTCCGGGCCGAGGCCGACCTGGGTGAGCAGCTCGCCGACGCGCTGCCGCGAGGACGTGCCCGTGAACAGCTTGAGCGGTCGCCCGATCGCCGCGCCCACGGTGCGCCGCGGGTTGAGCGACGTGTCGGCGTTCTGGAACACGAGCTGCACCGCACGACGAAGGTCCGGGGACCGTCCGGCGATCGGCTCGCGCAGGTCGCCGCTCACGGTCCCGTCGTCGAACGAGAACGTGCCCGACTCGGCCGGCACCAGGCCGGCGAGGGCGGTCGCGAGCGTCGACTTGCCACTTCCGGACTCCCCCACGACCGCGAGCGTCTCACGCGGTGCGATCGTGAAGGAGACGCCGTCGACGGCGGCCGGCAGGCCGCGTCCGTAGCGGATCACCAGGTCCTCGGCGGTCACCACGGGACGGACGAGCGGTTCGGGAGGAACGGTTCGGCCGGCCGTGGAGGCGACCGTCGACGAGACGGTCGCCGTCTCGGGCACGTGCCCCGATCCTCCCGGCCGTCGCCCGTCCGGCACCGCGGCCAGCAGGGCACGCGTGTACTCGTGCTGCGGGGCGGCGAAGAGCGCCGCCGTGGCGGCGTGCTCGACGATCTCGCCGTCGCGCATGACGGCGATCTCGTCCGCCATCGCCGACACGACCCCGAGGTCGTGGCTGACGAGCAGGACGGCCATGCCCAGCTGCCGGCCGAGGTCCGCGATCAGGTCGAGGACGGCGGCCTGGGTGACGACGTCGAGCGCCGTCGTGGGCTCGTCGAGCACGAGCACCCGCGGGCGTGCGGCGACGGCCATCGCGATCGCGATGCGCTGCTGCTGCCCGCCGGAGAGCTGGTGCGGGTAGCGGCGGACGATCGCGTCGGGGTCTGGCAGCCGGACCAACCGGACCAGCTCGGCGACGCGCTCGGGGCCGTCGGGTTCGCGGTGGGCGCGCAGGGCCTCGCGGATCTGCTCGCCGACGCGCATCGACGGGGTGAGCGCCTGGCCGGCGTTCTGCGCGACGACGGAGGCGACGCCGCCGCGGAGCTCGCGGCGGCCGGACGGTGACAGCGCGAAGACGTCGTCGCCGGCGACGCGGACCGAGCCGCCGACGATGGTCGAGCCCGCCCGGAGGTGCGCGAGCAGGGTCCGGGCGACGGTGGACTTGCCGCTGCCGGACTCCCCGACGAGGCCGAGGGTGCGCCCGGCGGGGATCGCGAAGGAGACGCCGCGCACCACGGGGACCAGGCGCTTGCCGGCCGCGTAGGAGATCGCGAGGTCGTCGACGCGGACGATGGGGTCCGTCGCGGTCGCCGGTGCGGCCGGTGCGGTGTCGGTGTGCGTCATGCGCTCACTCCCTTCGTGGCGCGGTCGACGCCGAGCGACTTGCTCAGGCCGTCGGCGGCGAGGTTGAGCCCGATCACCAGGGTCGCCAGGGCGACGATCGGTGCGAGCGTGCCGAGCGGCACCACGGTCAGCGCGGTGCGGTTCTCCTGCACCATCAGCCCCCAGTCCGGCGTCGGTGGGTTGGCGCCGAAGCCGAGGAAGGACAGCGACGCGACGAGCAGCACGATCCACGAGGCCCGCATGGCGAACTCGACGAGCACCACGTCGAGGACGTTCGGCAGGATCTCGCGGAACACGATCGACAGCGCGCGTTCACCCCGGGCCCGGGCGGCCGTCACGTAGTCCTGCGTGATGACGGTGCGGGCGGCACCACGGACGACGCGGGTCACGGCGGGCGCGTAGACGACGGTGACGGCGAGGACGATCACCCAGAGCCCGGCGTCGAAGACCGTGACGACGACGAGCAGGGCGAGGATCGACGGCACGCTGAGCAGGGCGTCGACGACGCGCATGACGGCCTCGTCGAACCAGTTGTCCGCGTACGCCGTGATGCAACCGAGCACCGTGCCGACCGCGACGGCGATCGTCGTGGCCAGGAAGGTCACGAGCAGGGCGTACCGGCCGCCGTTGAGCGTCCGCGACAGCACGTCACGGCCGTACTGGTCGGTGCCGAGCCAGTGCGTCCAGGTCGGGCCGGCGAGGACGTCGCCGGCGTTCGTGGCCACCGGGTCGTACCCGGCGATGAGCGGTGCGAGCAGGGCGAGCACGACGTGCAGGGCGATGAGGCCGAGGCCGATGCTCAGCGCCGTCGAGCCGCGCAGGGGCGCGAGGGCCCTGGCGAGGACGACGCGTCCGGGGCGGCGGGTGGCGGTGGCGGTCATGCGGCGGCCTTCCTGGTGCTGCGCGTCGTGCGGGTGCGCGTGCGCGGTCGCCGCTGGCGGGTCCGCAGCTTCGGGTCGAGGGCGAGCGCCACGAGGTCGGCGGCGAGGTTGCAGACGACGTAGATCACGGCGCTCAGGAGCGCGATCGCCTCGATCGTCGGCAGGTCGCGATTGAAGACCGACTCGAGCATGAGCTTGCCCATGCCCGGGTAGTTGAAGACGTTCTCGACGACGACGACACCGCCGAGCAGCCAGGCGACGTTGAGCGCGACGACATTCAGCGTGGGCAGCAGCGCGCTCGGCACCCCGTGCTTCCAGACCACGCGGCGCATCGTCAGGCCCTTGAGCTCCGCCGTGGTGACGAACTCTGACGCCATCACGTCGATGGTCGAGGAGCGGGCGGTGCGCACGATGTAGGCGGCCATCGCCAGGGTGAGCACGATGATCGGCAGCCAGATCGTCGGCAGGAGTTCGCCGACCGTGGCGTCGCTCCCCCGCAGCACGACGGCGGGGAAGACCGGCAGGCCGATCGCGAAGAGCAGCACGAGCACGGTCGCGACCATGAACTCGGGCACGCTCATCACGACGAGGCTGACGATCGAGATCACCTTGTCGGACGGGCGACCCCGACGGACCCCGGCGAGGACGCCGAGCGTCAGGGAGACCGTGACGCCGACGAGCATCGCGGGGACGGCGATGAGCATGCTGTTGCGGAAGGCCGTGAACAGTGTCGGGGCGACGGGTTCACCGCTGACGAGCGAGGTGCCGAAGTCGCCGTGCACCGCACCGCCGAGCCACTGCAGGTAGCGGAGCCAGACGTTCTGGTCGAGACCGAGCGTCTCGCGCAGCTGCTTGACGGCATCCGGGGTGGCGTTCTGGCCGAGGAGCTGCTGCGCGACGTCGCCGGGCAGTGCCTGCACGGCCAGGAACACGAAGAGCGAGGCGAGCACGACCGTGAGCACGGCGATGCCGACCCGGCGGAGGACGGGGACGAGGACGTCCGACGCGGTGTTCTTGGTCGTCATCGGCGCAGTCCGATCCGGAGGTAGTCGAACTCGAAGCCGTACTCCGAGTAGTTCACGACGTCGCGGGACAACCCCACGAGCCGGTCGCCGAACATCGGGGTCATGTCGGCCCCGTCCTCGACCACGAGCCGCTGGGCGTCCTGGTAGAGCGTCAGCCGCTTCGCGTCGTCCATCTCGGCGCGGGCATCGTCGAGCAGGCCGTCGAAGGTCTCGTTCGACCACGCGCTCTCGTTGTAGGACGAGCCCGTGCGGAAGATCTGGTTGAGCAGCTGGTCGATCGGCCGGCCGGTGAACCAGTAGCTCACCATGAGCGGCTTCTGCATCCAGATCTGCGTGTAGTACGAGTCCGAGCTCGCGTTGCGGACGGTCAGGCGGATGCCCGCGTCGGCGACGGCGTCGCGGTAGGCGACCGCCATCGGCGTGAAGACCGACTCGTAGCTCGACGTGTAGATCGAGGTCCGGAACCCCTCGTGACCGGCCTGCTTGAGCAGTGCCTTCGCCTTGTCCGGGTCGTACTCGCGGTGGTCGTCGACGAACGCGGCGAGCTGCGGCGGGACGGGGTTGTCCCACCCGGGCGAGCCGGTGCCCTGCAGGGCGGTGTCGACGATCTGCTGCGGGTCGTAGGCGAGCTTCATCGCCTGGCGGACCCGCGGGTCGCTGAACTCGTCGCTCGTGGCGAGCATCGGGATCGTGTACCACTGGGCGTTCTTCGACCGGGCGACGGTGGCGCGGTCGGACGCGGACACCACCCGAGCGGTCGCGAAGTCCAGGTTCGTCTGCGAGATCAGGTCGATCTGGCCGGCGAGGAGCGCGTTCACCCGGGCGGTGGTGTCCTGGATCGAGTAGAAGTCGATGCCGTCCAGCGCGGGACGCCCGGCGAAGTGGCCGTCGAACGCCTCGACACTGCCGGCACCGGCGGGGGTGAACGCGGAGAGCCGGAACGGACCCGTCCCGATCCCGGTGCGGCCGATGTCGGCGATCGCGGCCGCCGGCACGATGTAGCACTGGTACGCGGTGAGCAGCGACGGGAACTCGGCGTTCGGCTTGGTCAGCGAGAACCGCAGCGTGTACGGGTCGGTCGCACGCATGGAGTCGGCGTCCATCACCTCGCCGAGGACCCCGGCCTGCGGGCTGCCGGTCTTCTCGTCGAGGATGTGCCGGATGCTCGCGATGGCGTCGTCCGCGGTGAAGCGGCTGCCGTCGTGGAAGGTGACGCCACGGCGGAGCGAGAACGTCCACTCGGTGCCGTCGGCGTTCGCGGACCACTCCTCGGCGAGGTCGGGCACGGTGGTGCCCTGCTCGTCGAGCTTGACGAGCCGGTTGTAGAGCGCGCCGAGGTACTCGTACGCCGACAGGGAGCTGGCGGAGTCGAGGGTCTCGGCGGCCGAGGCGGCCGGACGCGCGATGCGCAGGCGACCGCCGCGTCGGGCGACGCCGGTGGCCGCCGCTTCGGGGATGGTGGGCGTGCCGGCGTTCGCGCCGGAGCTGCACCCCGTCAGGGTGAGCAGGCCGAGGCCGGCCAGACCGGCGGCGCCGGTGAGGAGCGCTCGGCGGCTCGGGCCGCGGGCGTTCCGGGGTTCGGGGACGATGGGCTGCATTCGGGGTGGCCCCTCCTGTAATCGTTCCGGTGAACGATAGAGGGAGACCGGCGATCCCCCAACTCCTGCTCCTCGTCCGTCCGAGTGTTTACGAACTCGTTACACGGGCGCCGCCGGCACGGAGCATGATCGGACCATCCCGTCCGAGGAGGATCATGGCGACGTTCACCAGGGGGTTCGGTGGCCGTCGAGCCGACCGCGACGACACCCGCATCCCGCCCGGCCAGACCCTGGTGCGCGACTGGCCGGTCCTGTCGGCCGGTGCCACGCCCGACGTCGATCCGGCGTCGTGGGTCTTCTCGATCCGCACCGAGAACGGTCTGCACACCTGGACGTGGGACGAGGTGCACGCGCTCGGCGTCGAGGACGTCACCGTCGACATCCACTGCGTCACCCACTGGACCAAGCTCGACATGCCCTGGCGCGGCGTCCCCCTCGACCGCCTGTTCGAGGACGTCGAGACGTCGCTCGACTACTGCATGGTGCACAGCACCGGCGGGTACACGACGAACGTGCCGCTCGACGAGCTGTTGGACGGCAAGGCGTGGATCGCGTTCGAGGCCGACGGTGAACCGCTCGAGCCCGAACACGGCGGTCCGGCGCGCCTGCTGGTCCCGCACCTGTACTTCTGGAAGAGCGCGAAGTGGGTGAGCGGGATCGTCATGCAGGCGGACGACGAACCGGGCTTCTGGGAGAACGCGGGCTACAACCTGCACGGCGACCCGTGGAAGGAAGAGCGGTACTGGTGACGGTTCCCGACACCGACGTGTCCACCGACGTGTCCACGGATCCGTCCACCGACCTGGAGGCCCGGATCGCGCCCGCCACCCGGCCCGCGCCCCGCAGACGGCCGGCCTGGCACCCCGCGACGGTCGCCTCGGTGGAACGCGAGACCCCGAACGCCCGTCGGGTCGTCCTGGACGTCCCGACGTGGCCGGGGAACGACCCGGGCCAGCACCTGGACCTGCGACTCACGGCCGAGGACGGCTACCAGGCATCCCGCTCCTACTCGATCGCCTCGGCGGGTGACCGGACCGACGTCGTCCTCGCCGTCGACCGCGTCGAGGGTGGCGAGGTGTCCCCGTTCCTGGTCGACGCGGTCGAGGCCGGCGACGCGCTCGAGGTGCACGGGCCGCTCGGCGGCTGGTTCGTGTGGCGCCCCGGCGCGTCCGACCGTCCGGTGCAGCTGATCGCCGGCGGCTCGGGGATCGTGCCGCTCGTCGCCATGGTCACCGCGCACGCCGAGGCCGGGGACCCCGCACCGTTCCGGTTGCTCGTCGCCGTCCGGACCCCCGACGACGTCTTCTTCCGCGCCGAACTCGACCGGGCCGTCGCTTCCGACGCTCCGCTCGAGGTGACCACCGTGTACAGCCGGATCGCTCCGCCCGGGTCCGCCGTGCCCGCGGGACGGCTGACCCGCGATGCGCTCGCCGCCGCGGTCTTCCCACCCGACGCCGGGGCGCTCGTCTACGTGTGCGGCTCGACGCCCTTCGTCGAGCAGGTGCTCCGCTGGCTCGCCGACCTCGGACACGACACCACCGACGTCCGTGCCGAACGGTTCGGGGGCAGTTGATGACGGTCGTCGATGGCAACGCGCTCGCGGGGGTCCTGTCCGAGGTGCTCGGTCCGGAGCCGACCGTGGCGGTGCTGTGTTGTGCGGGGTGCGGGTCCCGCGGATCGGTCGCACGCACCGCCGTGTACTGCTCGGCGATGGGCTCCGTCGCACGGTGCCGGACGTGCGACACCGTGCTCGTCACGGTGGTCGAGGCCGGCTCCGCGCGCTGGATCAGCCTCCCCGGTACCCGTGCCACGCTGATCCCCATACCCGAGGATCGCGGCTAGCGCAATCGCCGACCGCATGTCGTGCGGAGTTCTTGCGGCTTTCCGCACGCCCCGAACTGGGGTCCAATCCGACCGCGACGATGCTCCGGATGACTCTTCGGGACATCGCTGGGCCACCCACCCGGCGTCTCCGCTCGGGGCAGTGCGGCCTCTGCGTCCGGCGGGCGCGGGTACCCGAAGCCTGCGCCCCCGGATGCGCCCGCTCACGGCGCCCGGGAACGACAGAACCCCCGGTGCTGCTCTGTGAGCAACCCCGGGGGTCCTGTTCCGTCCGAGCGGATGACGAGATTCGAACTCGCGACCCTCACCTTGGCAAGGTGATGCGCTACCACTGCGCCACATCCGCATTCGCACGCCGTGTGGGCCGTGCGGAGTCGACTGTACCCGATCCCGGGCCCACGGACGTGTTCTGCGGCAGATCCGGGCGTGTCCGGTGTCGCGAGGCGCGGCCCGGCGCGGCCCGACGCGGTCGTCAGGCGCGGTCATCAGGCACGGTCATCAGGCACGGTCATCAGGCACCGAGGAGTTCGATCGGAGCATGAGCTACGTGCACGACAACCCGGGCGGGACCGAGGCCCACGGCGTCGACCTGATCGACGGCGACGCCCCCGCCATCCGCATCCTGGTGCACGGCGACCTGCCGACCACGATCGAGCACGAGGGGCGGACCTGGCTCGCCACCGGCGACGCGCACGACGACGGTGACGACCAGGCGCCCCCGATCGCGATCTACCGCCCGGTCTGAGCCGCGCTCGGCGGTGGGCCGGGTGCCCGTCCGGGTCAGTGGCCCCGGACGTCGCCCGTCAGGATCGCGTGCTCGGCGCCGGCCGACAGCTCGTCGTGCAGCGCGTCCGCGAAGAACTCCCCCGCACCGAGGCTGACCAGGTGCGTGAGCGCACCGCCCACGTCGACCAGAGCGGGGTTCCACTCGTCGTGGAGGGACGCGCGGACGTGCCCGGACTCGTGCACGACGACGACCCCGATGTGGTCGTGGGCATCGCCGACCTCGAGCACGGCGTCGTACACGACGGGTTCGGTGTCCTCGCCGAGGGGTTCCAGGTGCACCTCGCCGATCCCGGGCCACTCGGTGCGGAACACGGGCAGGTCCGGTGCGTGCAGGTGCGGCGCGCGTTCGTCGGTGACGGACTCGATCTCCCCCGACGTCAGGTACTCGTCGACGACCTCGTGGATCCGGTCGTGCAGTCCGGGCTCGTACTGCCACCAGCGCTGGTGCACCGCCCGGAGCCAGTCCTGCGTCGCGGCGTCGGCCGAGGCCGAGGTCCCGACCAGCTGCGGTGCCGTGCCCGGCGAACCGACGACCTCGAGCTGCTCGTCGTGCGTCTCGACGGTGATGGACCCGGTGGCCTCGTCGGGGTGCACGCCGTGGACGTCCTCGGGGGCGGCGGCCCAGATGCTCGCCGGCAGCTTCGGCGGCAGGGCGAACGCCACCGCGATCGCCGGACGTGCCAACGCCTCGTCGAGCGCGTCGCCGAGGTGCACCTCGTCCGAGCGGGAGCCCATGACGATGCCGCCCGTCGGGGGCACGGCGGCCAACCGCTCGAGGTCCTCGTGGTCTGCGTTCATCGACGCGAGCACGGGGGTGTCCGCCCACTGGACGAACTCGCCGGCCGCACGGTCCTGGTCCTCGAACGGCACGTTCCACACCGAGGGGTCCGCGAGCACCCACGACGCCGAACGACCGGCGGGGCCACGGCGCACGGCGTCGAGCACGGCGGGGACGAGCCCGGGCAGCCCGCGGTACGCCGGACGGACGGTGAGCCGGTCCAGCGCGAGCAGGTCCGGCTTGCCGAGCATCTCGGCGGCGTGCGTCTGCAGCGACAGGAAGGTCTCGCCGGTGGCGTCCGGCACCACGATCGCCGCGGCAAAGTCCCCGTCGACGTCGGACACCTGGTAGCCGAGCACCAGTGCCTCGACCGACTCCGGTGACCGGCTCGTGTACGCGGCGACCTCGGCGACCGACACCGCTTCGGCCTCGTCGTCGGTGATGGGCACCCGGACGTCGATCACCCACCGGTCGACGTCCTGGCCGGGGTAGGCGTCGCCGTCCTCGTCCGAGATCGTGATGTGCACGAGCCGCAGGGAACCGTCCCACGCGTCGTGGACGTGCTGGGCGATGGCGGCTTCAGGGTCGTCGGTCACGGACGCCACCGTATCGGTGGCGGACCGGGCACGTGGTCAACCGTGCTGCGCGACCATCGCGTCGACGCTCCGCATCGCGGTCGCCAGGATGGTGAGCACCGGGTTCACCCCGCCGTTCGTCACGTGCACCGAGCCGTCGGTCACGCGCAGGTTGTCGTGTCCCCACACGCGGCCGAACGGGTCGACGACCGACGTCGCCGGATCCGTCCCCATCCGGAGCGTGCCGGCCTGGTGCTGGCCACCGCTCGTGCCCCGGACCGTACCGTGCAGCTCCGCCACGCGCGTGGCTCCGGCCGCGCGCAACCAGTCGCCGCTCCGGGCGCTGGTGTGGTCGCGAGCACGGACGTCCTCGGCGTGGACCCCACCGCTGAACGACGCCACCGGGATGCCGTACCGGTCCGTCACCGCCGGATCGACCCGGACGCGTGCGTCGGCCGTGGTGACCTCCTGGATCGGCCCCATGATCCGCATGCTGCGCCGCGCCAGGTCCCGCATCGTGTGCTTGCCGTCGAGCCCGGATCGCGGCGCGAGCCCCGTGCCGACGAGGTACTGGTACGTGTTCGACGGCGTCGCGATGAACTCGTTCGCCAGGATCCCGCCACCGATCTGCCCGGGCACGCCGTGCCGGTAGTCGGTGGTGGCGATCGACGGCCCCGGTCCGAGACCGTCGTCCACCACGTCGTCGAAGACCCCCATCGCGCCGCCGTAGACGTGGCCCTGCAGGTGCCGGCCGACCTGGTCCGCACCGTTGCCGATGCCGTCGGGCTCCTGGTCGCTCCGGCTGTTCAGCAGGAGCCGTGCCGACTCCACCGCTCCGGCCGCGACGACGACCTCGGCGGCGTCGACCTCGGCCCGCCAGTCGCGGCCGTCCGCGGTGCCGACGATCGTGACGCCGACCACGCGGCCGGCATGGTCCGTGCGCAGTCGGGCGACCCGCGACTCGAGCACGATCGACGCGTTCCCGGTGGCGAACGCGCGGGTCAGCATGGTGTTCTGGCTGCCGTTCTTGGCGTCGACCGGGCACGCGAAGCCGACGCACATGCCGCACTGTTCGCACGCGCGGCGACCCAGGTACGGCGTCGAGTTGATCAGGAGCGGGACGTGCACCGTCGAGATGCCCAGGGCGTCCGCGGCGGCGGCGAGCCTGTCCCGCGCTGCCCCGGACGGCAGCGGTGGCATCGGTCGCGCGCGCGAGCGCTCCCCGGACCACGGACCGTCGACGTCACCGCCGCTGACCCCGATCTCCCACTCGGCGCGCTCGTACCAGGGCTCGAGGTCGTCGTACCCGAACGGCCAGTCGGCCAGCGCACTGCCGTCCGGCACGCCGTACGTCGATGCCATCGCGAAGTCCCGCGGCCCGAACCGCCAGGCCTGGGCGCCGTAGACCCGTGTGCCGCCGCCGGCCGTGACGGCGTTGTTGTGCCACCCCGGCGACGAGGGCCGGAGCACCAGGAGCTCGCGACCGTCCGCCACCGTCCGCGGGTTGCCGACGTCGGACGGCCCCGACCGCGGTGCGACGCCCCAGCTCGACCGCGGGTTCCGGATGTGGTCACGGCTGAGTTCCGCGGTGCCGGGCCACCCACCGGCCTCGACCACGAGCACGCGCCGACCGGACTCGGCGAGCCCGCACGCCGCGACACCCCCGCCGGCGCCCGACCCGACGACGACCGCGTCGTACCGGTCGGCCAGCTGCGACGGGTGCACGACCGAGGGCGCTGCGGTCGCCACCGGTACCGGCACGCTCCATCCGTCCGGCGGACCGGGCTGCCACCCCACCATGTCCCAGGACCGCTCCCCCGCGTTCCCGCCGTTCCCCGCGTCGGCGTAGTACCCCGCGGCGACGAGCTCGGCGAACCAGGTCCAGTCGGGATCGTCCTCGTCCCGGGGCTCGTCGACGCCCTCGTGGTCGTCCGCGTGCGCGACGACGGCACGGAGACGGTCCAGCCAGTCCGGCCGGTCGACCAGGACCCCGGCCAGGAAGTCGAGTGCGCCGGCCTCGGACGCCGACGGGTACTCGTCCGCCGGCACCACCCGGTCGACCAGGGCACGGAGCCGTTCCTCGTGCGTGCGGAGGAACTCCTGCGCCGCGGTGGCCGCGTGGTCCGTCATCGGTCCTGCCTCTCGAGCAGCGCCGGTGCCGCCCACGAGCACCGTAACGGACACGGCGGGGTACGGGCCGGGCTCAGCCGCCGATGCCCTCGAGGTCAAGCAGGTCGTCGTCGCTCAGCACGACGGAGGCACCCTCGATGTTCTCGCGCAGGTGCGCCCGCGACGACGTGCCCGGGATCAGCAGGATGTTCGGCGACCGGCGCAGCAGCCATGCCAGGGCGACGGACATCGGCGTCGACCCGAGCCGTGTCGCCACGGTCGAGAGCACCTCGGACTGCAACGGGGCGAAGCCGCCGAGCGGGAAGAACGGCACGTAGGCGACTCCCTCGGCCGCGAGCCGGTCGATGAGTGGGTCGTCCTGCCGATTGGCCAGGTTGTACATGTTCTGGACCGACAGGATCGGTGCGATCCCCTGCGCTTCCGCCACCTGGTCCGTCGTCGCGTTGCTCACCCCGAGGTGCCGGATGACCCCCTGTCGCTGCAGGTCGACCAGCGTCTCGAAGGCCGGGGTGATCGGCCCCGCGACCGGACCGTTCGCATCGCCCAACCGCAGGTTGACCAGGTCCAGCACATCGACGCCGAGCGTCTCGAGGTTGTCGTCGACCTGCGCACGCAGTTGGTCGGGTTCCCGAGCAGTCGGCCAACCGCCTCGGGCGTCGCGCCGCGCGCCGACCTTCGTCGCGATGACGAGGTCGTCGGCGTACGGGTGCAGCGCCTCGTGCAGCAGCTCGTTGACCACACGCGGGCCGTACGTCTCGGCGGTGTCGATGTGCGAGATGCCGCCGGCGACGGCGTCCCGGAGCACGGCGACGGCCTCGTCGTGGTCCTTCGGCGGCCCGACGACCCACGGACCGGTGAGCTGCATCGCGCCGTAGCCGAAGCGTGCGACCGGCCGGTCGCCGAGGGTCCAGGTGCCGCCCGGCAGGCGAGGGGTGGTGGTGGTCATCGGATCTCCTTCGAGGACTTGTGGAGCGGTTGCTCGTGTTCCACTCTTGACGAACTGCTTCCCGTTCGGAAGGAGTTACCCAGAAGTGCGTTGCTACCCGAGGAGCCCTGTGCCGACCACGACCGCCGCCGAGCAACGAGCTGACGCCAAGGCGCAGTACAACGCCTACCTGGCAGCCTGCCCGAGCCAGCAGCTGCTCGCACGGGTCTCCGGCAAGTGGGTGACGCTCGTGCTGTCGGCACTCGGGAGCGGCCCGGACTGCGACGGCGACCCGAGGCCGATGCGGTACTCCGAACTCGGTCGCGTCCTGGCGGGCGTGAGTCCGAAGATGCTGTCGCAGACGCTGAAGTCGCTCGAACGCGACGGCCTCGTCGTCCGCACGGCGACGGCGACGGTACCCGTGACGGTGACGTACGAGCTCACGGATCTGGGGCTCTCGCTGCACGGCACCGTGCGGCAGCTCAAGCGCTGGTCGGAAGCCCACCGCGACGAGGTGGCCGCGCACCAGGAGCGCTACGACGTCACCGGCTAGCCTCCGGCGCGCTTGCACCGGACGTCCGGCGGGACGTATGGTCTTCGCAGAGGGCAAAACGCCTCGTCGCTCCGTCGGCCAGGCACCCACACGCGGTCTCGGACGAGTCGCCACTTCTTCATCGAAGGAGTGCACGTGTCCACCCGTTCCCCCGCCCGGCTCCGTGACGCCGGGATCGCCCTCGCCGGCCTGTCCGCCGTCTTCCTGTTCGAGATGCTCGACAATTCGGTGCTGAACGTCGCCCTGCCCACCATCGGCCGTGAGCTCCACGCGTCGACGCCCGGCCTGCAGTGGGTCACCGGCGCCTACTCGGTCGTGTTCGGCGCCCTCATGCTCCTGTTCGGTGCGGTCGCCGACCGGTTCGGCCGACGCCGGGTGATGCTCGTCGGCCTGGTGCTGCTCGCGCTCTCCGCGCTGGCGACCACGCTCGTCACCACGACCGGCGAACTCATCGCGGTCCGCGCGCTCATGGGGCTCGCAGCGGCCATGACGACGCCCGGGTCGATGGCCCTGGCCTTCCGGCTCTTCGACACCGACGCCCTGCGGGTCCGGGCGCTGACGGTCATCTCCACCGCGGGCCTGGTCGGGCTCGCGGTCGGTCCGACGGCGGGCGGCTTCGCCCTCGCGGTGGCGCCGTGGCAGGCCCTGCTCCTGGTGAACGTCCCGATCGCGGCGCTCGCGTTCATCGGCATCCGAGCCGGCGTGCCCGCTGACCGACCGGAGGACCTGCACCCCGACCGGATCGACGTGACCGGCGCGCTCTTCGGCACCACGGCCCTGGTCGGTGCACTCGGGACGCCCACCCTCTTCGCGGAGGCGGGCAGCGCCTCCTGGCCGGGGTGGACCGGCGTCGTCGTGACGGTCGCTGCGGTGGCGGCCTTCGTGCGGCGGGAGCGCACCGCGGCGCAGCCGCTGCTCGACCTGCGCCTGCTCGCCCGTCCGCTCGTCGCGAGTGGTCTGGCGTACAAGGCGGCCTCCGGACTGGCCGTCTCCGGCCTGTCGTACCTGGTGACGCTGCAGCTGCAGTTCGCCTGGGGGTGGTCGCCGGCGCTCGCCGCGATCGGCACGCTGCCGCAGGTGGTGGTGCTCCTGGCGTCCGGACGCTTCGTCGGCCCGTTCGTGCAGCGGGTGGGCCTCGGCCGCGCGGCCTGGCTGAGCGCCGGCGCCGTCGTCGCAGGACTCGCGCTCTTCACGGTCGGCGGGCGTGCCGGGTACGGCTGGGTCGCCGCGGCCCTCGTCCTCGTCGCCGCGGGGATGCGGGTCGTCGGGGTCGTCGCGGGCAACAACGTGCTCCAGGGCCTGCCGTCGAACCGGACGTCGGTCGGGGCGGCGCTCGTCGACACCTCGAGCGAGCTCGCGACCGCGGTGGGCATCGCGGCAACCGGGACGGTCCTGGCGCTGCTCGTGCCGGGCAGCATCGCGACGACGTCCTGGAGCGTCGATCGGCTGGCCGCGTTCGAGGACGGGATCACCGTCGCGGGCGTCGTCCTGACGGTCGTCGCCGCCGTGCTCGTCGCCGTCGGCATGGCCCGCGCGACGACCCGCGCGGGCACGCCGGTGGCCGAACCGGCTCAGACGGCGCTGTAGCCGCCGTCCGCCACGAGCACGGATCCGGTGATGAACGACGCCGCGTCGCTCGCCAGGAAGACGACGCTCGGCGCGATCTCCTCGGGCAGGGCGAAGCGCTGCTGCGGTGCGTCCTCGATCCAGTACCGCCGGAACTCCGGGGAGTCCACCGGGGCCATCTCGGTCTTCACGTACCCGGGGGCGACGGCGTTCACGCGGATCCCGTACTTCGCCCACTCGACCGCGAGCGACTTCGTCAGGTGGTGCACGGCGGCCTTCGACGCGTTGTACGCCGGCTGCCACTGCGGCCGGTTCACGATGAGGCCCGACATGCTGCCGATGTTCACGATCGAGCCCGAACCGGCATCGCGCATGTGCGCGCCGACCGCCGTCGACGTCTTCCACAGTGCGCGGACGTTGAGGTCGAACACGTCGTCCCACTCGCTGTCGGGGACGTCGAACGCGTCCCGGTGGTGGCACGTGCCGGCGTTGTTGACGAGCACGTCGAGGCGGCCGAGGGCGGTCATGGCCTCCTCGGTCATGCGCGCCACCTGCTCGCCGTCGGTGATGTCCGCCGTGATGGTGACGAAGTCGTGGCCGGCATCCGCGGCCTCGGCGGCGACCCGGGCGTTGCGCTCCGCGGAGCGCCCGACGATCGCGACGCGGGCGCCGGCCTCGGCGAGGCCGAAGGCGAAGGCCCGGCCGAGTCCCTGGTTGCCGCCGGTGACGAGGGCGGTCCTGCCGGTGAGGTCGAAGGGTGAGGTCATGGAGCGGGCGCCTTCCTGAGCGGGGTCGGCGCGGTGCACCGCGTCGACGAGGTACCGCCCTGCGTACACGACCCGGCCGGGAGGCGCGGCGTGCGTCCGTCGCGCGCCGCGCCTCCCGCGCTGGTCACGTCCACCGCCTCTGGTCGCTCAGTGCGTGTCGGTCACGCCGCCGCCGACGAACGTCGAGCCGACCGTGTCGTCGGTGAGGGTGCAGTTGTAGATCGCCCACGGGTCGGTGTGGCCGTCCGTGAACTGCTTGATCGGGTACACGAGCAGGTACTTGCCGTCGCTGGTGTACCCGGACGGCTCCGCGGTGAACTCCAGGACGACCCCGGCGTCGTCGGCGCCCTTGTTGCACTCGTCGTGGATGTGCTGGGCGAGCGCCGAGACCGTGGGTGTCGCGGACGCGGTCGGGGACGGGGCCGTCGCGATGGCGGTCGGGGACGGGGTGGTCGTCTCGGTCGGCGTCGGGCTCGTCGACGTGCTGGTCCCGACGGGGTCCGGCGTGGAGGCCGCCGGGCCGGCTTGCGATGCTGCGGCACAGCCGGTGAGGACGGCGACGAGCGCGGCGGCCGCCGCAGCGGCGACGAGGGGACGGACGTGGGTCTGCATGGTGCTGACTCCTTCGAGCGATCGGATCGGTGCTTCTCCTGAGAGATGTCCCGAACCCGCTCGATCCTGACAGCGTCCACCGATCCGGCTATCGGGACGGCTCTTCGCCACCGTCGTCGCCGGGATGAACGATGGGTTCGCGAGGTTCAGCTCACGCTGAACGCCCAACCCCGTCTGAGCGGGATCCTCCCCGTGTTCCTCGCGCTGGGAGCTATCGCGCTCGTCCTTGTCGGCGTCGGATCACTTGCAGCCGGGTTCGGAGCCGGGTGGGGCTTCTTCCTCCTGGCGCTCGATGCGCTACTCCTCGTCGGGTTCACTGCGTGGCTTGCACGGCGCCCTTTCCCAACGGACTGACGCGGACGGACTTTGTCCCTCTCCGCCGCCGCGCGGTAGTCGATTCATCATCGGTGTCCTCGAGGCCCGGGCAGGACCAGGAGGAGACTCATGTCCAGCTATGGGACGTGATAGTTCCGGGCACCCCTGTGCAGGCCCCGATGCCGCGAGCCTGGGGTTGCGCGGGACCGTCTCTACTCGTTGAGATCGGTCTGATGCGCGCACTGGGTCGTACGCTCGACGCGTGAGCGATCCGAGAGAACCTCTATTCCGTGAGGAGCAAGTCGATTCGAGTTGGGTCGCTGCCGCGCAGCAAGCCAGGGTGCTTGTAGACCGAGGGCCGATAGTCGTCGGTCCATCAGTGCAGGCCGTCCTGACCGGACTAGCCTCTATTTCCTTCGCGCTCGGTACAATCCTGGCGACACTCGAGCCATCGCCTTGGAAGGCAATAGTCAGCGGCGCGGGGGTCACCATCGCTCTGCTCGGGTGGTTGTGGGCCCGCCGGCACGACGGTTTGGAGCCCTTCCTCGGCAGCGGCGAGCGAACCCCCACCTCACTCCTCGAGCGTGATCAACGGCGTGCCGTCCGCTTGCAGATGCGCGGGAAGACAGCGCCCACTCCGTACTCGATGGAGCTCGTCGACCTCCTGACGCGTCGGCAGCAAGCATCAGCGAGGAACCTTTGGCCAACGCTCATCGGGTTCGGAGTCGCCCTCGTTGGCGCGAACCTCACCTCGGGGGTTCTCTTGCTCGGCTTCCTGGGCGTCAGCGTCTTCATCGCGGTCGTCAGCTGGATCGAACGACGTCGGTGGCAGCGAGTGCGTGAGGCAATCGCGCACGTCCCTGGCGTTCAACGCGAGGACGGCTGAGACTGTCTGACGCCGACCTCCGCGACACGAACGGGAGCCGGTACCTGGCACCGCTTTCGACGGCACGAGTGGTCACCTGCGGCGGCGGCGGGCGTTCGGAAGGGGATCGGCCACCGGACGGATGGCGCAGTCTGGCAAACCTTCGAGCACTCGCTTCGTCGGGTGTCCTGGAGCAACGTCGTATGGTCGGGTGATGCCTGGCTTCAAAGACGACGTGGTTGCAACTCGGGCCGCCGGGACGTTCGGTGATCACGCGGCTCCGGAGTCGGTGTGCCTGGTTGCGACCTGTCACGACCCGCTCGGAGAATTCGCTGCGGGTGTCGGGGCCGCCGGACCCGCCCTCGCGGAGGTGTTCGGTGCTGTGGCAGTGAACGCCACCGCTGAAACTCATCCGGCGACGATCGCGGCACTGCGTGCGCTGGCTGTGCCGTTGCTCCGCGACGAACACGCTGCGGGCACGATCGGGATCGGAACGGCGAGGAAGAACGCGCTGGACCTCGGGTTGCAAAGCGACTGCGGATGGCTGTTCCACTCGGACCTGGACCACATCCTGCGATGGGTGAGCGGTGCTCGAGGGGAAGCGGAGCGCACGCTCGCTCGACGCGACGTCGACTTCCTCGTCGTTGGACGCTCCGCTGTGGCGATGGAGGCTGCCTCGGATCGGCTTCGCCGAACTGAGGAGATCGTGAACCACGTGTACGGGCTTGCAAACGGCCTCGCGAATCGGTGGGACTTGATGATCGCCATGCGCTTGATGACCCGGGACACCGCACAGTTGATCGTCGATCAGAGTCGCGACACGTCGATCACGAACGATGTGACCTGGCCGATGCTGGTCCGTGCACGCGGGGCGAGCGTCGGCTACGTCGAAGGCGACGGAATCCGGTTCCTGGCTCGAGATGACTTCGGCGCCATCGACCGTCGCGACGAGGATCCTCGGGAATGGCGAGCTCGCATGGTCACCGCGACCGCCCACGTCGCAGCGATCGTCGACTTCGACCTCGGTTGAAGCATCGAGCGCACGGACTCCTCCCGCCTGTTCTCCCCGCCATATGGAGGTCAGCCAGCCGACAGATCAGACTTTGCGGATTCTTTCGGATCGACGATCGGCGATCGAGACGTCAACGGAACGCGTTGGCCCATGCTGATCCAGGGTGCGCCCGTGTGATCGCCTCGTGGAGCCACTGACGTGCCTCGTCGTCGAGCAACGGTGTCACTGCTGCTCGGTCCGATTCGTCTTTCGCGGACGGGTCGGCGGATTTCCAGAGCAGTTGCACCTCGGGCGCGACGACCCGTAATCCCTCGACGTCGAGGACGGCCGCGGACCACGGGCGCTGGACCGCCGGAACTCGGCGGTAGAGCCACCTGTCGCTGTCGCCGGCCTCTCGGTTGATCTGCAAGCACCAGAGTCCTGATCGTCCGTCGAGACACCAGATGTTGTCCAGCGGTTCCGTGTCGACGGCTTCGTCAATCGGCGCGAGCTGCCCTGACTGCGCGGCGAAGAGCTGCATCCAACCGGGCAGTGCCGCGGCGAGGGCGGGGAAGTCCTCATCGACGATGCTCACGTCGATGTCGCCATGCGCGCGTGAGGTGTACCCGAGGAGGGCATCGAGGCCGAACCCACCGGAGAGCCACGCTGGGCTACCAGCGATGACCTCTCGCACGCTCGCCACAGACAATGGTGCCCATCGGTCCACGGATGGGTCGTAGCGTCGGCGCATGCCGCCACCATAGGTGCCCGGGCGATCGCTCTGCGGGACGAAGCGATCCCGGTAGCATCCGAGCGTGTCGACGCCGCAACCATTCGCTGCTCTACCTCTGTCTCAGGACAACGTCTCGTACGAGTACGGACCTGACTCTGTGACACGCGTCGGCGTTGAGCCAGGCTCGACCGAACAGTTCGAGCTCGAAGAGAGCCAGCGTTTCCCGGGCACCACGCGAAGTGTGTGGGTGCACCGCCCAGCAGGGCATCGGGCCGACGAGCCGAGCGCGGTCATGTTCTTCAACGACGGCTGGTGGTACCTCGATCCCGACGGCGACGTCCGCGGTGGGATCGTCCTCGACAACCTCGCTGCCAACCGTGACTTGCCACAGATGATCGGCGTATTTGTGGACCCTGGCGTGCTCGATGTCAACGGAACGCCGACGAAGCACCGCAACGCCGAGTACGACGCGTTCAACGACACGTACGCCAGCTTCCTCCTCGACGAGGTGCTCCCCATCGTGCGAGAGCGCTACGCCGTCTCGGACGATCCGATGATGCGCGGCATCTGTGGTGGCAGTAGCGGCGGGAACGCTGCCGTCACCGCGGCGTGGAGCCGACCCGAGGGCCTAGGTCGAGCGATCGCCTTCAACCCGAGCTTCGCGCAGATGCCCGGCGGCAACCCGTACCCGGCCCTTTTTGCTACCGAACCCCGCAGGCAGACACGTCTGTTCCTCCACGCCGGTCACCGCGATCTGCACTGGAACGAGCCTGAGTGGAATTGGTTCGCCGAGAGCCTGGACACCGCGGCCTCACTCGCGCGCGAGGGCTACGACTTTCGCCTCGTTGTCGGCGACGGCGGCCATTCACCCAACCACGGCGGAGTACTTCTCCCCGACGCGCTCCGCTGGCTCTGGCAAACTCACCCCGCGTCCGTCCGATAGCCGATCAGCTATCGAGCCTGGGGACAGAGTGGCCGATACGCTTCGACCATGAGCTTCAGAACGCCTTGGTCTGTGCGACGGTGAGAATCGAGTCATTCGACGTTGAGCCGGTCGACCATCGCAGGTTGTTTAGTTGGTTGGTCGGTCTGGTGGCTGCTGCCACTGGTGTTCTTGCGATCATCGGGTGGCCACTGCCGGCGGCGCCGGGAAGATACGTGTCGTCCGATGCATGGGCACGCACGACCGCCTTGATCGAAGCGTGGTGGACACACGACGGTTGGCGAATGTCAGGGGCGTCATGGCTTTGGGGCGGGGTCGCGATAGGCGCGACAATTGGTGCGCTTGGGATTTGGGACGGGAAGGAACGGACTTGGCGCAAGACGTGGTTGCTGACCGTGCTACCGGGCGGAGTGATCGCAGCGCTGGGCCCGTTGGTCCAGGTGGTGCTGGGGATTCGGTGGTCGAATTACTCACAGAACCATGACGCCCGCTCCACGATTTTCGTCTACGTGATCGGACTGGTGGTGGCGGTGGGCCTTCCATTCCTCCAGGGGTGGGTGATGCGCGGCCGCGAGCAGACCGACGGCAGCGACGCGTTTCGACGTTGACTCACCCTAATCGCCGGTCCAAGACGAGTCGCCAACCCGAGTCGTGGTTGTCGGATGACCGCCGTGGTTCGACTCGTCGTCCTCCAACTTTCGCCGGTGTGAGTCCGGTAGCCGATCGCTCATCGGGACGCGGGTTGGGGTGTGCGCCGGCGGAGAGTGGCGACGACGAAGCGACAACCAGCGCGGCCGGCAGCCGATCGGTCATCGAACACCAGAGTCGACCAGCAGAATCGAGTCATGACGCCCCTCCTGCTGATCTCTCTTGGATCGGTTTCACCAAGGATCAGCGCGACCTTCTCGAGACGCTGCACTTCATCGGCAACAACGGGTGGGATCGCAACAGCCAGAGCGACGAGATGATGCCGCGGCTGTTGGAACGAGCGGCCGCCGCAGACCTGTCGCTCGCGCGCATCAAGGAGGCTATGGCCGCGGTCGAGCACTCTCGGAATGAGCCGCACCAGCTCGATGGGAGTCCAAGCGAACCACTGGCAAGTTTGGGCGCTGATCGTCCCGCAGGACACGGACAACGATCTCTCGTTCGGTGAACCACTGTCCTGTCGTCGACGAGGCGCTGCCTGGTCCTGGTTCTCGGCCTGGCTGATTGCGAGGATGAACTGTGATCGAACTGGTGAGACCGCGCGCGGAGTTGTTCGAGGCATGGAGCGAGGCGCACCGGGAATGGGGTCCGGGGCTACACGAAGACGGCTTCGGCATCGGCGCGGAGGATGACGTCGACACCCTTGAGGGCTTCCAAGCCTGGATCGCGTGGACCCAGCAGAGCTCAGGCGAACTGTGGTGGATCGTCGAAGACGGGAAAGTCCTCGGCGGAATCGCGCTCCGCTCCGCTGACGACGAGCGCGTGCACCGCTTCGGACACATCGGATACGGGATCCGCCCGTCCGCCCGAGGACGAGGCGTGGCGACCTGGGCCCTTGGCGAGGTCCTGCTTCACGCCGAGTCGTCGGGCATCAACCCGGTGCTGGCGTTCTGCCTCGACAATAACGCGGCATCGATCGCGACACTCGAGCACCACGGCGCGAAACTTAAAGCGGTCGAACAGCACGGAGACGTCCGGGTGCGGCGCTACGCAATCCGCTCCTGAGCGTGCCGTCCCGGTAGCCGATCGGCATGTGAGACGCCGGCAGTCGTCGGGCGGATTCCGCAGGCGGGTCCCCAGAGCACTCACCAGAGCGCGTCGATCCGTTCCCGGACCTGTCGTGCAACTCGGGCGCCTACGCCACGATCGAGTGTGCCGCAGATTCCGACAACCAAGCCGTTCGTCGATGTACCTAGCGCCTCGATCCGCCCAGCACGAGTTCGAACGCTCTCCACATCTGCTCGGGCTGCGCAATGACGGATTGCATTCCCACCGCGACGGCTCCGCTGTCGTCCACTGGCGTATCGCCAACCATGACGCAGTCCGGCGCTTCGACCCCCAACTCGCGCGCCGCCACCCGGAAGATCGCTGGGTCCGGCTTCACGCATCCAACCTCGTAGGACAGGACCACCGCGTCGAACAGCGACTCGAGCCCCCAGCGCTGCAGGATCGGGCGAACATCCAACGCCGTGTTCGACACGATGGCGAGCTTCTTTCCCTGATCGTGGATCGCTCGCACGAAGTCCTCAGCACCCCTGTTCATCTCCACCTGGTCCGGCATGACGTCGTACAGCGCCTCTGCAAGTGCTGGCGTTGCGACACCGTCGTGACTGATGGCAGCGATGAACGTGCTGCGGTGCTTCGCCGGGTGCAGGTCCCAGTTCTCGGCCGGGAAGAGCGACCGCGCCACCAACCACACCTGCGACAGTCTTGCCGTGAGCGCCTCGCGAGCGACCTCATCGCCGCTGCCGATTTGTCTCAGCGCGGCATCGATCCAGAGACCCTTCGAGGAACGGATCGCCAAGGTATTGAAAAAGTCCAGCAGGACGGCCCGAGCCATCAGAGGACTTCAGTAATCCGGCGCGCGCCCGGGGCGCGGCCCGTCGGACGGAGCTGGACATCAATGATCATCACGTGACGCTACTGCCGGGACGATCGGGGAACGCAAGTTCTCGTCCTTCGAGGCAAGTTTGCCTCAACAGCCGATCCCCTACCGGCGGGCCTCGACGACCAGCTGCACCGCCTGTCTTGCCGCTTCCGGTACCAACGGGATCTGAGCGAGGAAAGCCACTTCCACCCACCTCGGCTCGTACTGGTTCAGTTCTGATGCTCGTTCGATTTCTGGGCCACCGAGCACCAACGGACCAGGACGCACCTGGGCAGCGAAGTAGGCCACTGGAACGGCGCTGTCCACTGGCACGTCGAGCAGATCGCCGATGATCGCCTCAAGGCCAGTCTCCTCAAGCAATTCGCGCCGACAAGCCTCACGGAGGCTCTCACCTTCCTCCACCCCACCACCAGGAAGCACCCAATAGTTCCGACCGTCCTTCAAACGATCGATGACGAGCAGGCTCTCGCCTCGGATGACGACGGCCGCTGATCTGACGCGCATCCGGCCAGCACACCACGAAACGCCTGGCCGTGTCCCACAGCCCGGCGTCAAGGTGTCCCGACTGACGATCGGCTGTTGGGCGGTCGGCGACGGCGCTTCCGCTCGTATCCGCTTAAATCACCCCGTAGCGTCGTCCTATGGATCAAGACGTGCTGGTGGTCGAAGCGGCCAGCGCCGCGGACATTCCTGCAGCTCAAGCGCTCATCGACGGTGCGAGGCAGTGGCTGCGCTCGCGTGGGATAGACCAGTGGCAAGACCCCGTGCCGGATGGTGTTCTACTCCGCGACGCCGAGCAGGGGAATCTCTTCGTCGTGCGTCAGCACCAGGTGATCGTGGCCATGGTCACCGTGTCCGACTCGGACTCCGAGACGTGGGGCATGGAGAGCAGCTCCGCTGTGTACGTGCACCGACTGGCCGTTGCGCAGACTCATCGTGGCAGCCGGCTCGGACAACGACTGCTGGTGTGGGCAGAACACAGAGCTACCGAGCGCGGGGCGGCCCTCGTGCGGCTCGACTGTGCGACGGAAAACCCGGGCTTGCGGCGCTTCTACGAACAGCAAGGGTTCCGGCACGTTCGCGACGTGACGGTGACAGCCCTCGAGGGCGGGCGGCAACTCGCGTCCAGCCTCTACGAACACGAGCTGGTCCGGTAGCCGGTCGGCTACCGAGACAGGGACGGGGGCGGCCTCTCTTGCTCGCAGCGTTGCGGTCTGCCAGCGTTGGCGCATGGGCGACGACGTGACCACGCTGCGTCGAGTGCCCGGGTTCCGCCCGTACTGGTCTGCCGCGACCGTCTCGTCGTTCGGATCAGCAGTGACCGCGGTAGCCGTGCCGGTTCTCGTGGTGACGGTGCTGCACGCTAGCCCGTTCGAAGTAGGACTGGTCAACGCTGCCCAGTTTCTGCCGTACGCATTGTTCGGTCTGATCGTCGGCGCGTACGTCGATCGGTTCCGGCGCAAGCCACTCCTGATCTGGGCGAGTGTCGGTCGTGGCGTGTGCCTGAGCGCGATTCCGGTGCTTTGGTTGACCGGGCTCTTGAACCTCTGGGTGACGGCGGCGGCGTTGTTCGTGTTCGGAATCTTGTCCGTCGTGGGATTCGCCGCCGCGCAGTCCCTCCTCCCTCGGATCGTTCCTCGTCCTCTCCTGCTGGCAGCGAATGCGCGGGTGGATCAGAGTGACGCGGCAGCGCAGACGGTGGGCCCGGCTCTCGGAGGTGTCCTGGTCAGCATCGTGACCGCCCCGGTGGCCATAGCGCTCGATGCGGTGAGCTACTTCGTCGACGCTGTCCTCATCGCCCGGGTCCGCGTTGTCGAGCAAACGGCAGCACGCGTGGCGGGTGCGCGGCTGCGGAGCGACATCGCTGATGGTCTGCGGTGGACGTACGGCCATGCGACGCTCGCACCGCTGGCGCTGTCGACACATCTCTGGTTCCTCGCCAACGCCGCCGGATTGACAGTGTTCGCGACACACACGCTCCGCACCCTCGCGCTCCCAGCGGCCGTATACGGGGCCATCCTCGCCGTCAGCGGCGTCACAATGCTCCTCGGCGCCACTGCGGCGCCGCGTCTCGGCAACCGCTTCGGCGCCGGCCGGACGATCATCGCCGCTCGAGCCGCGTACCCGATCGCGTGGGCAGCGATCGCGCTCACGACCGTTGGCCTCGGCGTCGCAGCACCACCAGCGACCGTCGTGGTCTTGTTCGTCGCCTTCGCCGTACACGGCGCTGCCGCGGGCTGCGAGAACGCGAACGAAATGAGCCTCCGCCAGACCGTCACACCCGACGCGCTTCTCGGCCGGATGAACGGCACGATGCGCAGCGCGAACAGAACCCTTGCGGCTGCGGGAGCAGTGGGTGGCGGCGCACTCATGACCGTCGCTGGGGATGGCTTCGCGCTGCTAGCGGTGACCCTCGTGTTCGCTGGCGCCGTCGTCGTCGCGATGTGCTCGCCCCTCAGAACCAACGCCGTTCGATAGAGGATCGGCTTACGGACACCATGTCGAACTGCCCCGCACGGCGTTGGTCGCTAGGTTGATTGCAGTCCGGTCCTGCCGACGTGGTGAGCGGGAGGAGTGACGATGGGTGCGGGAGTGCTCCCATGAGTGCCGTGTGTTGGCGTCCCGCTGATCGTCGCAGTCATCGTGTCCGCGGTCGTCTCGCAAGCCAGCGACCGATGGTGATTGCTTGTTGATCGTTGTGGGGTATGCGGAAGCCAATCGGGACGTCGTAGCCGCGGAATTCGTCGCACACAGGAAGGGCGACTCCGGATCGCGGGCTGCGCCTGACAGATCCAGGTTACCCAGCCTCACTGACAACCCATTGAAAAATAAAGGCGACCCCAATTATCACCTGGCCTATGCCGACAGTGCGAACAAGGGTTCGGCTATGGAGCCACTTCACGCTTTCTTTCGGCAGTAAAGAAGGCTGTTTTAGAACAGCCTTGCGCGCTGCGTCTGGAAAAATGTTAACAATCGATCCGACCACAACGGCGACAATCCCGATTACTCCGAAGAAAACATGTGGATTCATGATGGCACCTACAACTTTACCAAGTGTAAGACACGTTGGTACCGCATGACGCTCCTGCCCGGAGCCCGCCTCCGAGGCCCATGGTCTGCGTTCCCAGAAGCGATCCTGAGCACGGTCGCCGTGTTGTTCTATACCGGACTGCCGGCACTCGTTCTCGGCTTCAGCGTCGGGCTCATGGCCACTTTGTTCGTGTTCTTCGTGTTCGCGGTCCTCCAGCATGCTGGCGCCAATGACTCCAAGCCTGTGGGCGGCGGCCATCCTCGCCGAGATCGGAACGATCTGGCCGAGCGCGTTCTTCGTATCAATGTTGAGATTTCCCCCGTGGACCACCGCGATTGTCGTTGCGAGCAGCGCCGTGGGCTCGGCAGTCCTGGGACAGCGCCTACTCAGACGACTCGTTACCGCGTCGTAAAGCAGGAGGGTCGGCCACCGGGACACGGGGCGGTGCGGAAACGACGACACCGAACGACCCCGCTCACAGGCGGCGTGTTGCGCGAGTCTGACGGTGTCCGGAGGACGATCCGTCATCGAACCTCCCGTGCCTCACATCCGGTACAAAGTGGGATCATGAGCGACGAAGAACGCCGGGCTGACCGGCTGGCGGCAATCATCGGTTGCGTAGCCGCTTTCGTCGCCATCATCGTTGTGATCGTGTGGGCTCTCGCGACCCAGTCCTCCGCCATCGCGACCTGACCAGTGGACCGTGGTCGACGACGGGCTGACGGTGAAGCTGTCGCGTTTCGCGACCCTCCACCGGGCGAAGCCACGCGGGCTGGGCGGCGTTCGTTGAGCCACCGGTCATCGGGACGGTCGGTTGCCGACCCTGGGAGCTATGTTGAGGGCCATGAGCAACCCGAATGCTTCTCAACATTCCAAGACGACGCTGGTCGTAGCCGGATTCATCCTGTTTGTGGCAGGAGTCGCCATGGCTGTCGTTGGATTCACCGACACGGGCCCATTCCTCGGTGCGGTGGGGTCCATCATCGCCGTGTGCGGGGTCGTCGCAGTGATCGTGGCGGTCAGTAGGACGCCGGTCCGCTGAAGGATCGATTAGCGGGCACCGAGCGATGACCTGCCGGTGCTGTCAGCGGCCTGACCGACCAGCTCGTTCAGAAGAGATCAACACCACGAACGCCATAACGACGCACGCTGCTCCGATGATTTTTGTCGGTACACCTGGTGGCAACACGAAGAGCCCAACTCCGCAAGCCGCGAGCACGATCAGGAGCGTGAGAGTCCAAGGGCGGATGCGCATGCGTCTGCTTACCATCAACAGCGCCTCGCCGGCTCGATAGCCGATCTGCTAAGGGGCGCTCGAGTGGTCTGCGGGACGCCGAGGGAGCACGGCGGTGAGCACACCGCCGACAAGGAGGACGAGACCGAGGCCGGCGATGAAGAATTCGCCGATGACGTCCGGGGCATCAAAAACAGCATGCTCGTCGAACCAGGTCCCGAGGATCGCGCCGTCGACGTAGTCGACGGCCAGGATGACCAGGCCCAGGAAAGCCGAAATCCAAGCCCACAACCGCTGCATGCATCCGAGCATGGCCGATGGATCCGCCGCGCTGCTGAGAGCGTCGACGCATAGCCAAGGCAAGCGATGGAAGCAGCTCCGGCCCGCCCTGCTGGCGGATCCTTCGCCGGGCGTTCGCGGCGTTGACCGGCTCTACTTACACGCTGGCAGTGCTAGGAGTTCCGCGCAGCTATGTACGGTCCAACCGCTCTGACCGTAGGAGTCGTATGCAGATGTGGAAGCGACCTTGACTGCGGTGCCATTCACTTGCGCGAAGAACGGGACGGGATCGCCTTCGGTTGTTCGCTGGATCCAGGCAAGGGTGGCAGTTCGTCCGTGACGTGCAACCTGATCGAGGCACCGCAGTGCCTCTCCTGGCAGTTCACCGTTCCCGTGAACTTCCACCTGCCCGCAGTCCTTCCCCGTCGGTACGTGTACCCAGCTCGGTGCTCCGTCGAGTTTCCGAGCGGCGTCGACGGGATCAGCGGGGGTGCCACTGCAGGCTGCGAGGAGCGCCACAACGACGAGCGCGAGCCCTGCCCCGATGATCTGACGCTTGTCCACGAGATGAGCATGGCCGATATGGAAGCGCTCAACGGTCACGATCCAGCAACGTGTCGATAGCCGCTCGGTCAGCGGGACGGTGACGCGACGCCGCCGCGGATGGGTCAGTAGCCGCGGCGGTAGAGCGTTTGAAACACGAACACCCAGACGACGAGGGCGGCCAACCCGACCCCACCGATCCACTTCGCGGTCGTGCCACCGGTGAACAGCAGCCAGAAGCACAGCGCGGTCAAGAACCCGGTGCCGACTGCAATGGGGATTCGATAGCGCGTTGTCCATGTCTTTGGGATGGGGCCGTCAGGTTCGTCAACATCGCTCACGACGCGAGCGTAGTTCCGGCGACGACAGGCAAAGTGGCCTCGGCGAACTTGTGCGGCTTCACGCCTCGACGAGTTCCGTTGGCCGATCAGCTACCGGACGCCGCGAGTGGAGGGTTGAATGCAAGCATGTTGTCCCGCCTGCCGCCTCGTGTGCTCGGCCTTGCAATCGGCGCGGGGGCTCTGGCCGCAGGACTCGTCATTGCGCTCATCGGCGCCGGCGTCGGGTACGTCGGGCTCATGGCCGGAGGGCTGGTCATCAGTGCGATGGGATTCCTGGCCGCGATCGTTGGTGCGATTGGCTTCGCACTGCACGGGTCCGCCCGATCCGACGGTGAGTGAACGGAACAATCCTGAGCCGATGGGAGTGTCCGATCGGCGATCGGCTACCGGCCGCGCTGGTTGTCGCTTCCTCGTCGCCACTCTCCGCCGGCGCACACCCCAATCCGCGTCCCGATGAGCGATCGCTCACCGAACACCGAATTGGCAGGCTCACACCTCCCAGTCCGACCGGTAGGTTCTGCCGCTGAGCAGACTCGCGAGCTCAGCGTGCACCGTCATGGTCTTGCTCAGGCGGGCGGCCCGGTCCTCGCTGAGCGTGTCTGCTTCCCTGTCCCGCTCCGAGAAGTACGCCGTGTACGGGTTCACCACGCATTTGAAGTCCAACATCAGGGACTGTGTGAGCGCGCCGGTCGCCATGTAACTGTGTGGCAGACCGGCAGCGCACACGAAAGTGACCACTTTGTCGAACCAAGCCGCACAACGGCCGTCGCCGGTCGCGCCTGTGGCCTCGATGAGCGATTTAACGGTGGACGACGGAGCCCAGTTGTAAATCGGGAACGCCAGCACCACCCCGTCAGCCTCACGGACGAGACTGTGGAGCGCGCCGAACGCATCACTGTCGAACACCCGGTCGTTGTCGAAAGCCGGCAACGCGACCGATGCGAGGTCAATGACGTCGGATCGGTGTCCCGTCGCGGTCAGGAGGGCTGCCGATTGCTCGGCGAGACGGCGACTGCAGCTGGCGGGGTCGAGGCTGCATGAAATGACGGGCAGGCGCAGGGAGACCATCAGGTCACGGTACCGAGTTGTTCGCAGGTCGAACTGGCGCGATCTGTACGGCCGGTGTCACGACGCTCGCTGGTGCCGCAGGACCGAGTCCGATTGGCTGATCGTGTGACCGACAAAGACGTCCGCGACTCTCGCAAAACGGCGAGCCTGGGCACTCGACCGCCTCCAGGACGATCTCTCCTCGCCGCCCTTGCACGCCAAGCGAACGTGTCGGCGCGGACGTTCTCACGCCGGTTCACGGCCGACACCGGCGTCACCCCGATGTAGTGGGTCCTCCGCGCCAGGATCGACCTGGCCAGAGAACTCCTCGAACGCACCGACTTCACCATGACCCAGATCGCCGAAGCGACCGGGCTGCGATCCGACGCAAACCTCCGCCGCCACTTCGGCAGCATCGTCGGCGCCTTCCCCACCGCGTACCGAACCACGTTCCAGGAATGAAACCCTGTCGCAGTAGCGCATCGGTCATCGGGACATGCATGCTGCAGGTGCTGCGACGAGTACAACGACGTCAGCCCTGGGTCCCTTCTTGCGACCGTTGTGGTCTTCGCGCCGACGGCGCATGGTGGCCAGGCAATTCCGCAGCCCCTCACGAGGCCGTCCGCTGGCTCACCAGGTCAGTGAGCGCGCGTCCCCTGATCTGTGTCACGTCGGGCCCTACGCCTCGTTGCCCGACGGAAGCCCATGAGCACGGCGCCGCACACAACCGTCGCGATGATGCCAATGGCCGTATCGCCGGTCGACTCGCTTCCGTAGTTTGACCAGGGCAGTCCGAGAGTCCATTGCAGTGCAGGGCCCGCTACGAGTAGCGCTCCGGCCGGTACGACGACGATGAGCAAGGCGCGGCGGCCGCTCCAAGCAGGATGAAGCAGAACGACCAAGGAGGCCGCGGCGACGACCGCGAAAGCACCGTAGATCCACGATGCTCCGGACATCCGCCAGCCGTCGTGTGCGAACCAGTCTTGGACCCCACGGATGGTCCGTGCCCAAGCATGCTGACCTCGGCCATGTGTCGACGAGATGACAGGCAACGGCCACCCGATGATCGCGAGAACTCCGGCGATTGCGCTCGCGATTCCAAGCAAGACCGCCCCGGAGCGCGACCCGGTTCTGGGCTCGACGTCGAAGTCGGAGATGCTCACGCGGAGGAGGCTATCGGGCGAGAGCGACGCGCGGAGGGACAGCGCGATTCCGATGCGGTGGGAAAGCAGAACGTGCCAGATCCGTGCCGAGCGTCCTGCGTGAATCAGAGGACGTGGCCGCAGGAACACGAAAGCCCCCGGCCGGACCTGTGGTCCTGCCGGGGGCTTTCTCGTGGTGGGCGATACTGGGATCGAACCAGTGACCTCTTCCGTGTCAGGGAAGCGCGCTACCGCTGCGCCAATCGCCCAGATTCCCTGTCTGAACCGGAGTTCGCACAGGATCTGGAGGGTGTTGCTGGAGGTGGGGACGGGATTCGAACCCGCGTGGACGGCTTTGCAGGCCGCTGCCTAGCCTCTCGGCCACCCCACCATCGAGGTTCACGTCTCCGTGAGTACCCGAACGGTGGGATACCCTCTGGTGAGTCGCAGGGCTTCGAAAAGCCCCACACTCGAGCGGATGACGAGATTCGAACTCGCGACCCTCACCTTGGCAAGGTGATGCGCTACCACTGCGCCACATCCGCACTTGTCTTTCCGCTGTCGCGGCGACGACGTAAACTCTATACGAACCCAGGGGCATCCGCCAAAATCCTTCCCGTTCACCGGGCGTGTCCCCCGATTTCATGCGGATCCGGCCGGTTCGAGCCCCCTCGCACGGCGCAGTCTTCGCCATGTGGTGCGCGGTTGCGTGCTCCGTGCCTGCTTTCAGGCCCGCACCATGCGGTCAAGCTCGCACGGAGGCGCCAATGCCGCACCGTGCGAACGTGCCCCAACGCCGCACGGTGCGCCGCTGCACACGCGCGGCGCGCCACACCCGGGGCGCGCGCCGTGTTCGATGCACCGCCGGACTTCCGCTACTATCGACTCGCACGAACAGTGCAGGGGGCGATTGGCGCAGTTGGTAGCGCGCTTCGTTCACACCGAAGAGGTCATCAGTTCGAGTCTGGTATCGCCCACCCTTGAGACAGAGCCCGACGCAGCAGCGTCGGGCTCTTGTCATCTCACCCGGCCGCAGTACGCGGGCGACACCACCAGCACGATCGGACGAAGGGGCGCATGACCGACGTCGACCTCGAGTTCGCCCGGGTCCGAGCGGTCCTCGACCGTCCGACCCTGCGCCTCATGTCCCGCCCGACGAGCGCGACGGTCCTCGCCGTGTTCCGCACGGTGTTCGACCGCGACGTCCAGTACGTCCCCGCCGACCGGATGCACCTGCAGGTCGAGGAGCACGTCGCCCGCCTGCAGGCATCGGGTGCACGCGTGCCCGCGAGTGAACAGCACGAGCAGAGCGAGCAGGACCCCCGACCGAACGGCCGTGCCCTCTGCCGTGAGTGGGTGGCGGCCCAGTGGCTGGTCCGCTCGAACTCCCCCGACGGCGACGAGCAGTACTCGCTGACCAGTCACGCGCTCGAGGCCCTGAGCCTCGTCGACGCCCTGTCGGCCGACCGCGCCCTGATCAGCGAGAGCCGGCTGGCGATGATCGTCGACGCCGTGCACCGCTGGGCCGCCCGCGCAGAGCCGGACCCCGACGTGCAGATCCGCCGCATCGACGCCCAGATCGCCGAACTGCGGGCCGAGCGTGAGCGCCTGGAGCACGGCGACGACGTCGTCACCGTCGAGGACGACCGGATGCGCGACGGGTACACGAACATCTCCGACCTGATCCGGCAGCTCCCGAGCGACTTCAAGCGCGTGGAAGAGGCGGTCGCGACGATGCACCGCTCGATCGTCGAGGACTTCCGACAAGAGGTCCGCCCGATCGGCGAGATCCTCGACGACTACCTCGCACGCACCGACAACCTGATGCAGGCGACGCCCGAGGGCCGCGCGTTCGAGGGCGCCTTCGAGCTCCTGCGCGACGACGCCCTGCTGCTCCGCCTGCGCGACGACATCGCGACGATCCTGTCCCACTCCTTCGCCGACGGCCTCGGAGCCGGTGAGCGTCGCGCGTTCCGCAACACCGTGACGATCCTGCGCCAGGGCATCGAGGACGTCCTCGCCCAGCGGCGTCAGCTCACCGCGACACTGCGCGACCAGATCGTCGCCCACGACGTGGTCCGCGACCGTGAGCTCGACGCCGTGATCCGCTCGATCAACCGCGGCCTGGCGACACTCATGGACCAGGGCGGTGCGCGCGACCGCATCCCGCTCCCGCTGCTGCCGGCGGCGGCCGAGGTCGGCACCCTGCGCGAGCGCTTCTACGACCCGGACGCCGAGTCGGTGCCGCCACCCATCGAGGAACCCGACGACGACGTCTTCGAGGACCTCGACGTCGAGATGCTCCGCAAGCACGGCGGCCCGCTCCTGACCGAGCTGCGAGCCGCGCTCCGGTTCGCCGAGGCCGACTCGAGCGTCGACGCCTTCCACGGGCTGCCGCCCGAACAGCGTCGACCGGTCGAGCTGTTCGGCCTCGCCCACCTGCTCACCGGACGCGACGACTTCGAGTCCGCCGCGCACGTCGCCGAGCACCGCACGGTGCGCCCGGACGGCAGCCCGGTCACCTTCCACATGCCCACCGCTGCGCTCGCTGCCGAGCACGCGCCGGTCGGCGATCCCCACGACGACAACGCACAGGAGGCACGGTGAGCGACACGACGCCGGCACCGGTCGACGAGACCGTCCCGTACGACGACCCCGCAACGGTCGTGCAGGACGACGAACGCGACGAGTCCAGCTTCGCCCTCTTCGAGGGCGACGAGGGCCGGCTCGACGAGCACCAGCGCCGCGCGCTGGTGGCGCTGCTCCGGCACTCGTACGTCAGCTCCCGGACGCACCCCGACGAGTGGCGTGCGGTGCTCGACGCCGAGTACCAGTTGCGGTCGCGTCTGAACGACCTGTTCCTCGAGCTGCACGTCGACCGTGACCGCGAGGTCGCGTGGAAGCGCCAGGCCCGCTCGGAGAGCCAGCGCCGCACGTTCCCCACGTTGCTGCGCGACCTGCCGTACACCCGCGAGGAGACGATCGTCCTCGTCTACCTGCGGATGCGCCTGCGCGCCGACGCCCGACCGGGTCCGGACCAGGTCGTCGTCGACCGCGCGGAGATCCTCGGGCACGTCGCCGGGTTCCGACCGGCGACCGCGACCGACCGCACGCGCGACGAGGGCCGGGTGGCGAAGGCCGTCGAACGCCTCGTCACGGCGCGCATCCTGATCCGCACCTCGGACCCGGACCGTTTCCGGGTGGCGAGCGTCGTCGAGGTGCTGCTCCCCCTGGAGCGCCTGCTGGAACTGGACACGTGGCTGCGGACCACCACCGCGCAGGAGGACCCGGCCACGCCGGGTGGCGAGCCGACCGACGGAGCCGACCCGGGCCTCTCCCCATCGGCACGGCCTGATCGCCGCTGGCGCGTCGACCAGGAACCGGCGACGTGGGCCCAGGCAGACGGCGAAGCCGAGACCGACACCGATGACGACGGCGAGACGGAAGCATGACCGACACCTTCCAGATCCCCGCGCTGTTCGACACGGTCGCGCAGTGGCGCGCCGAGTCGATGCAGGTCGTGAACTGGGGCGGGTTCCACGGCCACCGGCAGGTCGAGCTGTCCGGCACCGCGACGCTCATCTCCGGCGCGTCCGGCACCGGCAAGTCCACGCTGATGGACGCGTACCTGGCCGTGATGATGCCGTCCGACGTGCCGTTCAACGGCGCCTCGAACGACGCCACGACGGGTCGCGCGCGCAGCGCCGACCAGCGAAACCTGCTCACGTACCTGCGGGGCAAGGTCGACACCCGCCGCGATCCCGAGTCCGGTGCCCTGCGCGACGTGAACCTGCGCGGCGACGACCAGACCACCTGGGGTGCGGCCGCGGTCACGTTCCGGAACGACGACGAGCGGCGCTTCACGGTGCTGCGGGCGTACATCGTGCCGAAGCGCGCGCGCGGCGTCGGCGACATCCAGATGACCATGGCGACGGTCGACGACACGTTCGACCTGCGTCGGCTCGAGGAGTTCGTGCCGACGCGGTTCCACCACCTCGAGCTGACCGGCCGCGTGCCGGGGCTCGTGATCCGCGACACCTACCAGGAGCTCGCGTACACGCTGCAGACCCGCCTCGGCATCGGTGACTCCGGCGGCGGCAACCGGGCGATGCGCCTGCTCGCACGCATCCAGGCCGGACAGCACCTGCCGACGGTCGACGCGCTGTACAAGTCGCTCGTGCTCGAGACCCCGGGCACCTACGAGGCGGCCGACCGTGCCCTCGCGCACTTCTCCGCGCTCGACGAGGCGTACGAGGCGATGGACACCGAGGAGCGCAAGGTCCGCATCCTCTCCCCGATCACCGACCTGCACGACGAGATCGAACGCTCGAAGGCCGCGGCCGAGGCCCTGGACGGCATCGCCACCGGCGCCGAGGTCTCCCCGTTCGCGCACTGGACGGCCTCGCGGAAGCGGGACCTGCTCGACGCCGAGGTGGACCGCAACGGCCGGGAGCGTACCGCCTCCCGTGCCGAGGTCGCCGCCGCCGAGGCCCGGCACGCCGCCGTGGAGATCGAGCTGCGTGACGCCGAGGCGCGGCTGCGCGACCAGGGCGGCAACGCGCTCGCCCAGCTCGAGGACCGCATCGAGCGACTCACCCGTGAGCGCGACGCGGTGGTCCGGACCCGGGCGACGTTCGACGAGCGCACAGCGGTGCTCGGCACGTCCGTCGCGACCGAGGCCGACTTCACTGCCGCGCAGCGCAGCTCGCACGAGTTCCTCGGTTCCTACGCTGCTTCGCGCTCGTCGTTGGACGACCGCCGTGACGCCCTGACGCGCGAGGAGTACCCGCTGCTCGACCGGGAGCGCTCGCTGCGCCAGGAGCGGCAGTCGCTCGAGCATCGTCAGGGCGCGATGCCCCTGCCGATGCACGAGGCCCGGCTCGCGATGGCCCGCGCCGCCGGCATCGACCCCGCCGACCTGCCGTTCGTCGCCGAACTGCTCGACGTGCAGCCCGGCGAGGAGCGCTGGCGCACGGCCATCGAGTCCGTGCTGGCCCCCGTCGCCCGCACGCTGCTGGTCGACCAGGACCGCCTCGGCGCGTTCAGTGAGGCGATCGACGCACTCCGCCTGCCCGTCCGCGTGCAGTTCGAGGGCGTGCCGACCGGACCGCACCTGGACCTCGACGGCGATCCCGCGATGGTCTCCGGCAAGCTGGCCATCAAGCAGTCGCCCTTCAGCACCTGGGTGCGGGAGCGGATCGAGTCGGACCGCACCGACGCCCGCTGCGTCACCGACGCCTCGGAGCTCGGTGGTGGTGGTCGGCGCGTCACCGAGTCCGGGCAGCTCCGCGACGGCCGACGTGGTGCGCACGGTGACCGCCGCCAGGCGAACGTCATCGGCTTCACGAACGAGGCCCGCGTCGCCGCCGTCGAGCAGGAGCTCGCGTCGATCGCGCAGGACCTCGCCACGCTCGAGGCCCGTCGCACCGACGTGGCACAGGACCTCACCGCGCTCGACGTCCTGCGGGCCGCGCACCAGCACGTGGTCGACGTGACGTGGGACGCCATCGACGTCGAGGGCGTCGCGACGTCGCTCGCCCGCCTCGACGAGGAACGCCAGGCGCTCCTCGCCGCCGACGACGGCCTCCGGACCCTGCGCGCCTCGGTCGCCCGCCTGCGGAAGTCGCTCGACGAGACCGCCGACCGCCGCTCAGCCGCACGGCTCTCCGTGCAGCGCCTCGAGGAGCGGCACGCCGTGCTCGTCGACGGCCAGGACGCCGCCGCCGAGATCCTGTCGCGTTTCGACGACACCCCCGAGTCGTTGCCCGACGACGAGCAGTCGCGACTGCTCGCCGAGACGTTCGCCGAGGTCGGGGCACCGGACGGTGTGGACGGTTTCGACGACGCCACCCGACGGCTCCGACGACGCCTCGAGGAGCGGCTGTCGCAAGCACTCGACGGTGCCGCAGCGGCCTCGACGTCGTTGACGCTCACGTTCCAGCGGTACCAGGACGCCTGGCCGGACCCGAACCTCGGCACCGGCGTCGCGTCGTACCCGGACTACCACGCCATCCTCGACCAGATCGTCGCGACCGGCCTGCACGCACGTCGCACCGAGTGGCGTCGGCGGCTGTCGCAGTGGAGCGGCGAGGACCTCGTGCCGCTCGCCGGGGCCTTCGACCGGGCCGTCGTCGAGATCGAGGAGCGCCTCGAACCGGTCAACGAGATCCTGCGGGACCTGCCGTTCGGCGCGAACCGCGACCGTCTGAAGATCCAGATCCGGCGGGTCACCCGCGAGGACGTCACCGCGTTCCGCCGCGAGCTCCGCGCCCTGTCCGCCTCGGTCGACGCCGAGCTGACCGACGACGTGCTCGAGACCC
This sequence comes from Curtobacterium sp. PhB137, assembly GCF_003814955.1. NCBI lineage: Bacteria > Bacillati > Actinomycetota > Actinomycetes > Micrococcales > Microbacteriaceae > Curtobacterium > Curtobacterium sp. PhB137. The sequence continues at coordinate 614,569 of NZ_RKQO01000005.1, forward strand.
GGTTCCGCCGGCTCCGACGCTTCATGGCCGTCATCCGCCCCGACCCGGACGCCGCCCGTGGCCGCACCACGCAGCGCGACGCCGTGCTCGACGTCCGGCGGCACATGGAGATCACGGCGGTCCGCTACGACACGTCGGGCAACGACCTCGGTGTGTACTCGTCGCTCGGTGACAAGTCCGGTGGTGAGACGCAGGAGCTCGTGGCGTTCATCGTCGGTGCGGCGCTCCGCTACCAGCTCGGCGACGAGACCCGGCCCCGGCCGCGGTTCGCCCCGGTGTTCCTCGACGAGGCGTTCATCAAGGCGGACTCGGAGTTCGCCGGCCGTGCCGTCACCGCGTGGCTCCGGCTCGGGTTCCAGCTGGTCGTGAGTGCGCCGCTCGACAAGGTCACGGCGCTCGAGCCCTCGATGGAGCGGCTGCTCTCGATGCGCAAGCACCCCGAGACCGGTCACTCGTCCATCACCGAGATCGCCCGGGTCCCCGCCGACGCCTGACGCTTGCCGAGAGGTCACGAACTGTCGGATGGCGGCGGCGCCGCCGACAGTTGGTGACCACTCAACGCGCTACCGGCGGGGTGTCCTGACCACCCGGCACGCGCTGTGGGGGCGCCCGGTGACGGCCTGGAGGCGCGGGGCGAGCCCGCCACGGGCCTCCCGGCCGTCGTCCTGCCGGTCGCAACACCCTGCTCACCTTCGCGCACTGGTCACGATGCGTCGCCTGGCGGCGCCGCCGCCGACGGTCTGCGACCGCTCGGCGCGCCCCGGCGGGGTGTACTGACCACCCGGCGGGCGGGCCGTCAGCGTGTCGACAGGCGCCGCACAGACGTTCCTTGACCACTCGCCGCTACGGTGAGGGCGTGTTCGGACGCCGCTCCCCCAAGCCCCGCCCCGACGACGCCCCCGGCCTCGGCATCGGTGCGCTCGTGCAGGTCATCGACTCCGCGGAGGGCGGCGAGCGGTGGGCCGACGAGCCGATCGGTGTGATCGTGGCTCCCGGTGGCAACCAGATCGTCGGCTACCCCGGCGTCGGCGAACCGCTGTCGTGGACCGTCGCGTTCGAGGAGCCCGTGTACACGAAGGACGGCCGCGGCCCCTTCGAGCGCGCGACCGTCCTGAGTCGTCAGTTGGTGCCGATCACGACCGGCAGCGGCGAGTAGCCCAGCGGGCTCAGTACTCTTCGGAGCCGCTCTTCATCATGGCGGCGACCGCCATGCAGCAGCCCACACCACCGAGGACGCCGATGCCGATGATGATGCCGGCGATGAGTTCGAGCATGGGGTGACTCCTTGGTTGCTTCGGCCGTGTGGCTTCCCTCAGGTTAGCGGATGCCGCGACGGATCAGCGGATACCGCGCATGAGCTTCAGGACCGGCTTGGCCAGGACGAGCAGGACCACGCCGACCGCGACGGCGACGAGACCGAGCACGGCGAAGTACGGCGCCTCGTTCGCCGGGTCGTAGTACTGCGACAGCACCCCGGTGACGGCGGTGCCGAGCGACACGGACAGGAAGAACAGCGCGACCATCTGCGTCTGGAACTTCGGCGGCGCGAGCTTCGTGGCGACGGACTGCCCGACGGGTGACAGCAGCAGCTCGGCGAGCGTGAAGACGAGCAGGATGCCGACCAGGGCGAGCAGCGGCGTGCCGTTCTGGCCCGAGCCGACGAAGGGCAAGAACAGCAGGAACGCGACGCCCATGATGCCGGTGCCCAGGCCGAACTTCGTCGGGGTCGACGGCTGGCGGTCGCCGAGCTTGGTCCAGAGCGCCGCGAAGACCCCGGACAGCACGATGATGAAGACCGGGTTGATCGACTGCACCCACGAGACCGGCATCTCCCACCCGAAGAGCGAGCGGTTCAGTCGCTCGTCGGAGTACACCGTGACGACGGTGAACTGCTGCTGGTAGAGCGACCAGAACACGGCGCTGCCGATGAAGAGCGGGATGAACGCGAACACCCGCGAGCGCTCCTGCGCCGTGATGCCGCTCGTCAGGATGACGACGAAGTACCCGATCGTCGCGAGGATCACGATCGCGACGACCACGGTGGGCAGGTTGCCGACGTTCAGCAGCCCGGTCAGGACGGCGACCGCGATCACGACCAGGGCGACGACGACCCCGACGCCGATCAGCGGCAAGCGTCGGCGATCGACCGGGTTCGTGACGTGGCGGACCGTGTCGGGCAGGTTCTTCCGACGGATGGCGTACTGGACCAGGCCGGCTGCCATGCCGACGGCGGCGAGCCCGAAGCCGTAGTGGAAGCCGAGCGAGCTCTGCAGCAGCCCGGTCAGGAGCGGCCCGAAGAACGCACCGAGGTTGACGCCGAGGTAGTACAGCGAGAACCCGGCGTCACGGCGGGGGTCTTCGCGGCTGTAGAGCCCACCGACGATCGTCGTGGCGGTCGCCTTGAGTCCGCCGGACCCGAGCGCGATGAGCACGAGCCCGACGCCCACGCCGGCCACCCCGGGGATGAGCGCCAGGGCGATGTGGCCGAGCATGACGACGATCGCGCTGCCGAACAGTGTGCGGTCGGCACCGAGCAGCCGGTCGGCGATCCACGCGCCGATGATCGTGAACAGGTACACGGCGCCGCCGTACGCGCCCATGATCCCGGTCGCGATGCCCTTGTCGATCCCCAGGCCGCCCTGCGTGACCGTGTAGTACATGTAGATCAGGACGATGCCCTGCATGCCGTAGAACGAGAAGCGCTCCCAGAGCTCCACCGCGAAGGGCGTCGACAGCTCGAACGGCTGTCCGAAGAAGGTGCGTTTGGGCTTGGGATCGTGTCCCGTGGTGGAGCCTGACATGTCGGCCAGTCTGCCCCGCGGGCCGGTGGCGCGCCCAATCGTTGATGGGTGCTCATCAAATCGATCGACGCGTGCAGTTGGAGGGTTCCCACCATCGTGGTCGGTCCGTGCCGGGCAGCGTTGTGCGGCCCGCACGGCGTTCCGCCGGCTCCCGGCGGTGGTGTCTAGCGTGGGGAGCGCAACACCGGACACCGCAGTTCAGGAGGACTCCGACCATGGTCGACACCGCATCCGCGCAGCACACCGGCACGCCCACGGCGAAGCACGACGCCGGCGTGAACCCGGGCACGAACGCCAGCGAAGAATCGGGCGAGAACGCGAGCAAGCACACGAGCGACAACCCGAGCAAGCACACCGACATCCGCATCGACGTCGACATGGTCGAGACCCTCCTGCTCGGCCGCTGGGCCGAGGACCGCCGGATCTCCCGCCGCCTCGTGCTCGACCCCGCACTGCACAAGACCGAGGGACTCGGCACCATCGAGCACCGTGCCCGCGCGTTCGAGCAGCTGCAGATCCTGGTCGACGCCGGAGCCATCCAGCGCCCCTACCCGCCCGAGCTCGGCGGCCAGGACAACCACGGCGGCAACCTGGCGGCGTTCGAGGAGATCACCACCGCCGACCCGTCGCTGCAGATCAAGGCCGGCGTGCAGTGGGGCCTGTTCGGCTCCGCGGTGCACCACCTCGGGACCGCACGGAACCACGAGGAGTTCCTGCCCGGCATCATCGGGTTCGACGTTCCCGGCTGCTTCGCCATGACCGAGACCGGCCACGGTTCGGACGTGCAGAACATAGCCACGTCGGCCACGTACGACCCCGCCACGCAGGAGTTCGTCGTGCACACGCCGTTCCGCGGGGCGTGGAAGGACTACATCGGCAACGCGGCCCTGCACGGCAAGGCGGCCGTCGTCTTCGCGAAGCTCGTCACCCACGGCGTCGACCACGGCGTGCACGCGTTCTACGTGCCGCTCCGTGACGACGACGGCGCGTTCCTGCCGGGCGTCGGCGGCGAGGACGACGGCGTCAAGGGCGGCCTGAACGGCATCGACAACGGCCGGCTGCACTTCGACCACGTCCGCGTCCCCCGCACGAACCTGCTGAACCGCTACGGCGACGTCGCCGAGGACGGCACCTACAGCTCGCCGATCGACTCGCCCGGACGCCGCTTCTTCACGATGCTCGGCACCCTGGTGCAGGGCCGCGTGTCGCTCGACGGTGCCGCGGTCGTCGCCCAGAAGATCGGGCTGCAGATCGCGCTGATGTACGCGATGCAGCGCCGGCAGTTCCCGACGGCGGGCGGTGTCGAGGGCGTCCTGCTCGACTACGGCCGGCACCAGCGCCGACTGATCCCCCGTCTGGCGACGGTGTTCGCGCAGTCGTTCGCGCACGAGCAGCTGCTCCGCACCTTCGACGACGTGTTCAGCGGGCGCGCCGACACCCCGGAGCGCCGCGAGGACCTGGAGACCCAGGCCGCCGCGTTCAAGTCGCTGTCGACGTGGTCCGCCCTCGACACCCTGCAGGAGTGCCGTGAGGCCTGCGGCGGCGCGGGCTTCCTCGCCGAGAACCGCCTGACGAGCCTGCGCGCCGACCTCGACGTCTACGTGACGTTCGAGGGCGACAACACCGTCCTCCTGCAGCTCGTCGGCAAGCGGCTGCTCACCGACTTCCGGAAGCGGGCGCCGCGCGACGCTGCGTCGACCGCCAAGTTCGTCGCCTCGCAGGTGGGCGCCAAGCTCGCGGACGCCTCGGGCCTCCGTCGCCTGGGCCAGACCGTCGCCGACCGCGGGTCGCTCGCCGCGAGCGTCACGGACCTGCACGACCCCGCCACGCAGCGCGCGCTGCTCGCCGGCCGCGTGGACACGATGGTCACCGAGATCGGGCTCCGGCTGAACACCGCCGGCAAGGACCGCGCCCGCCAGGCCGTGCTCCTGAACCGGTCGCAGCACGAGCTGATCGAGGCCGCACGCGCCCACGCGGAACTCATGCAGTGGGACGCCTTCACCGAGGGGCTCGACGCGGTCCCCGAGGGCGACACCCGCCGGGTCCTCGTGTGGCTGCGCGACCTGTTCGCGCTCGGGCTGCTCGAGCAGCACCTCGACTGGTACCTGGTGCACGGGCGTCTGAGCGCGCAGCGTGCCCGTGCGGTGTCGGCGTCGATCGACCGGCTCGTGGCGCGGCTCCGTCCGGTGGTCCCGCAGCTCATCGAGACCTTCGGCTACGAACCCGGCCACGTGCGGGCGCCGATCGCGCTCGGCGAGGAGCAGGCGCGCCAGGACGAGGCCCGTGCGTGGTTCGCCGCCGAGGCGGCAGCAGGACGACTCCCCGAACAGGAGAAGAAGCCCCGGCGCTAGCGACGGGCTCCGGCGCGAGCGACTACTCGGTCGGGTCCGTCGGCTGGGCGGACCCGCCGAGCGCGGCACGCAGCCGTGCCTCGGCGTCGTCGCCGGAGGCACCGGTCGCGCCGGCAGCCGCAGCGGCCTCGGCGTTCGCCTCGGTGACCGCCCGCACGACCTCTTCACGCTGGATCTTCACCCCGCGTGGTGCGTCGATGCCGATCCGGACGCCGTCGCCCCGGGCGTCGAGGACCGTGATGACGATGTCGTCACCGACGAGGATCCGCTCGCCGACCTTCCGCGTGAGTACCAGCACCCGCTCAGCCTAGCGACAGGACGGGGACCCCCAGCAGGTCGACGGACTCCGGCGTGGCGGTCTCGCCCGCGCCGATCGCGACGACACCGGCCACCGGCAGCCGTGCGGCCACCGCGGACACCATCGCCGCGGTGTCCTCGGGCTTCCGTCCGACGTCGACGACCACCCAGACCTGGTCGGCCTCGATCCCTTCGCCGGTCGCGCGGTCGTCCCACGCGGCGACGGCGAGCACCGCGTGGCCGTCGCGCACACCGTCGGCGCGGGCGAGGATGGCGGACCGCCGGTCGGCGGCGTCCGTCGGCCGCAGCGCGTGCCGAACGGCGAACAGCCCGGCCGCGGCGTCGACGTCGTTCGCCCGGCCGACCAACAGGACCAGGTCACCGTCAGCCGACCGCACTGCCGGGACAGCAGACCGCACGGCAGGCGCCGTGGGCCCGGCCGCGCGCCGGCCGGGCGCGACGTCGGGGACGGTGGCCGGGCCTCCTGGCAGGGTGTCGGTGACGGCCTGGAGGCGCGGGTCGACGTCAGCAGGCCCGTCCGCTCCGGGCAGGGCGCGCGTCGGGCGCGGGGCACTCCCCGTGATCCCGTCCGCCACGAAGCCGTCGAGCACCGACGCGAACGCGTCGGCACGCGTGGCCTGGGTGCCGTCACCGCGCGCGATGCGGGCCTCGGCCGCGTCGGCGTCGGCGAGCAGCGCCGCGATGCCGATCCGCTGGACGGGTGAGTCGGCGATCACGACGCGTGCGGTCGGGGTCTCCCCCGGTTCCGGCACCTCGACGGTGGCCTCGACGTGGGCCTTGCGGAACAGCCCGCCGATGCCCGGCGTTGTGACCCGCTCGGCGGCGACGATCCGTGCACCCGCGCCGAACTCGGTCCGGACGGCGTCGCGGACCTCGTCGAGCGTTGCGCCGTTACGCTGCAATCGGGTCGGCGGCACGGACCACTCCCACGGTCTCGATGGTGGAGCCCGCGGCGGTGGCCTCCTGGTACGACAGCACCGGGAGCCCGTTCGACTGGGCGGCGACCATGCGGTGCACGGCCGGGCGGAGCTGCGGGGCGCACACGAGGACGGCGGACAGGCCCTGGTCCTCGATGCTGCGCACGGCATCGCGGACGGAGCCCAGGACCTGCTCGATGCGGTGGGCGTCGAGGACGATCTGGCTGCCCTGCTCGGATGGTCGCAGGCCCTCGAGCATCGACTGCTCGAGCAGCGGGTCGATCATGATGACGCGCAGGGTGCCCTGGTCGGTGTACCGGGCGGCGAGGGCGGGGCCGAGTGCGGCGCGGGCGGCCTCGACCAGCCCCTCGGGGTCGGTGGAGGCCTTGGCGCGCAGGGTCAGCGCCTCGCAGATCCGGCCGAGGTCGTTGATCGGCACGCGTTCGGCGAGCAGGCCCTGCAGCACGCGCTGGAGTTCGGCCATCGAGAGCATGCCCGGCACGAGTTCCTCGACCGCGGCGGGGTTGACCTGCTTGACGCCCTCGGTCAGGACCTTGACGTCCTCGCGGGTGAGCAGGCGGGCGGCGTTGTCGCCGATGACGGCCTGCAGGTGCGTGACGAGCACGGACACCCGGTCGATCACGGTGGCGCCGGTCATCTCGGCGGCGTGCCGGAGTTCGGCGGGCACCCACTTGCCGGTCAGGCCGAACACCGGCTCGACCGTCGAGGTGCCCGGCAGCCCGTCCAGGTGGTCGCCGAGCGCCAGGACGCTGCGGGCCGGGGCGGTGCCGCGGCCGGCCTCGACGCCGGCGATCCGGATGGCGTAGGTCGACGGCGGCAGGTCGATGCTGTCGCGGGTGCGGACCGGCGGCACGACGATGCCCATGTCGACGGCGATCTTGCGACGGAGGGCACGGACCCGGCCGAGCAGGTCGTCGGAGGCGCCGGACACCATGTCGACCAGGTCGGGCGCCAGCAGGATCTCGAGGGCGTGCACGCGCATCTGCTCGATGAGGTCCTCGGGGGTGTCGCCGGAGGGCGCGGCGGCCTCGAGGGCCTGCTGCTCGGCGGCGGCGGACTCGGCGTTCGCGGCGTTCCGGCCGATGCGCCACGCGGTGAACAGCAGGGTCGCACCGACGAGCAGGAAGGGCAGGATCGGCATGCCGGGGATGAACCCCATCGCGATGGCGGCGACGCCGGCGATCATCAGGGCGTTGCGCGACTGCGACAGCTGGGTGGCGGCCGAGGCCCCCATCTCGGACTCCGCGCCGGAGCGGGTGACGATCATGCCGGTGGAGACCGCCATGAGCAGGGCCGGGATCTGCGTGACGAGACCGTCGCCGATCGTCAGGATGCCGTACTTCGACAGGGCATCGGTGGCGGACAGCCCGTTCTGCAGCATGCCGATCGCGATGCCGCCGACCAGGTTGATGATGATGATCAGGATGCCGGCGATCGCATCGCCCTTGACGAACTTCGAGGCGCCGTCCATCGCGCCGTAGAAGTCGGCCTCGGCGGAGACCGCGGCACGGCGGTCCTTCGCCTGCTGGTCGGTGATGAGCCCGGCGTTCAGGTCGGCGTCGATCGCCATCTGCTTGCCGGGCATGGCGTCGAGGGTGAACCGTGCTCCGACCTCGGCGACGCGCTCGGCACCCTTCGTCACGACGACGAACTGGATGACGATGAGGATCAGGAAGATCACCGCGCCGATGATGATCGACCCGGACACGGCGACGTGGCCGAACGCCTGGATGACGTCGCCGGCGAAGCCCTCGCCGAGCACGAGCCGGGTCGACGCCACGTTCAGGCCGAGGCGGAACAGCGTCGCGACGAGCAGCAGCGACGGGAACACCGAGAAGTCGAGCGGCTTCTTCACGAACAGCGTCGTGAGCAGGATCACCAGCGCCAGCAGGATGTTGATGATGATCAGGAAGTCGAGCAGGAACGACGGCACCGGCAGGATCAGCAGCAGGATGATGCCGACGATGAACACCGGGACGACGAGCTTCGGCAGGTCCTTGCGGTTCATGCGGGCAGTCCTTCGGTCGGGGTCTCGGCGATGCGCGGTGCGCGGAGCTTTCGGGGGCGGAGGTCACCGGTCAACGTGGCCGGGTCGATGACGCTCGCGACCTCGTCGGGCGTGGTCGGCCTCGGCGGTGCGTGGGTGCCGGCCGCTGCGCCGCGGGACTTCAGGGCCATCACGAACGACAGCACCCGGGCGACCGGCGTGTACAGGTCGACGGGGATCTCGTGCCCGAGCTCGCACGCGGCGTGCAGCGCGCGGGTGAGCGGGACGTCGCGCACGATCGGCACACGGTCCTCCTCCGCCCGGGCACGGATGACGTCGGCGACGGGCCCGGCGCCCTTCGCGACCACCCGCGGTGCGGCCTTGCCCGGCTCGTACTTGAGCGCGACGGCGTAGTGGGTCGGGTTCGTCATGACGACGTCCGCGGTGCCGACCGCCTGGATCATCCGGTTGCGGCTCATCGCGAGCTGGCGGGAGCGGCGCTGGCCCTTCACGAGCGGGTCACCGTCGCTCTTCTTCTGCTCGTCCTTGACCTCGCGCTTGGTCATCATGGTGCGCTTGCGGTTGCGGCGGATGACCACGAGCACGTCGATCGCGGCGAGGACGAGCCCGGCGGCGATCGCGGCGCGGAGCAGGGTGCCCGCGCCGTCCGCTGCCGCCTCGAGCACGGCGGACAACGGCAGCGAGCCGCTGGTCATGAGCACGGGCATCAGGCCCTGCACGGCGAACCAGAGCACGAGCCCGACGACGGTGGTCTTCAGCAGGGCCTTCGCCCCGTTCCACAGCGCCTGGACGCCGAACACGCGCTTCAGGCCCGCGATGGGGTCGAAGTGCGAGGCCTCGGGCGCGAGCTTCCGGACGTGCACCCCGCCCTGCGCGACGGCGGCCGCGGTGACGGCGACGAGCACCACCGCGAGCATCGGGCCGAGGGTCGCGCCGACGCTCGCCATCGCATCGCCGAACACGTGGTTCATGGTGCCGATGGTCGGGTTCGCGATGACGGACTGCACGGCGACGAGCTGTGCCGTGCCCGCGGCTGCCGCGTTGCCGATCATCGACGGCACCATGAGTGCGACGACGGCGATGCCGATCCACGCACCGAGGTCCTGGGACCGGCCGAGCTGGCCCTTCCGGTGGACCTCCTGCATGCGCTTCTGGGTGGCCTTCTCGGACTTCTCACCACTGTCGGACACGGCGCCTCACCCCCGTCCCGTGATCGCCTGGACGGCGTCGCCGGTCAGCGACGACACCACCGAGGGCAGGGCCATGAAGAGCGCTCCGGCGAACAGGACGGTCAGCCCGATCTTGATCGGGAACCCCATCTGGAACGCGTTGAGGGCCGGTGCGACACGGGTGAGCAGCCCGAGGCCGACGTCCGCCAGGAACAGCACGACCACCAGCGGCCCGGCGATCTGCAGCGTCGCCAGGAACATCTGCGACATCGCCGCCACGAGCAGGTGGGCCAGACCGTCGACCGCGAAGCTGCCGGTGAGGGGCACGGCGTCGAAGGACCGCACGAGCCCACCGACGATGAGCTGGTACCCGCCCGAGGTGAACAGGAGCGCGAGCGCCGCCATCTGGAACAGCCGGGTGAACTGGGCGCCGTTGACCTGCGACTGCGGGTCGAACGCCTGCGCGAGCGTGAACCCGCCGAACAGGTCGATGAGCGCACCGGCGGACTGCACCGCGGCGAACACCAGGAACACGAGGAAGCCGAGCGACAACCCGACGACGAGCTGGGTGAGCAGCGCGAGCAGGAAGGGCCCGGTGTCGAGCGACTCGTAGCCGACGGCGACGCGCGGGGCGACGCCGATCGCCAGGCCGAGCCCGAGGATCACCTTCACGGTGCCGGGGAACGCCCGGTACGAGAACGGCGGCGCGATGATGAAGAACGCGACGAGCCGGACGCCGGCGAGCATGGTCGCCTCCAGACGGTCGGCGTTGATCGCGAGCTCCATCAGCCGCTGCCGAGGAGCTTCGGGATCATGTCGAAGGCGACGTGCGTGAACGCCACCATCTCCGAGATCATCCAGTTGCCGCAGACGACCAGGGCGATCGCGACGGCGACCGCCTTCGGCACGAACGAGAGCGTGACCTCCTGGATCTGGGTCACGGACTGGAACAGCGAGATCGCGAACCCGACGACGAGCGACGTGACGAGCACCGGAGCGGCGAGCTTGCCCGCGACCAGGAGCGCCTGGAGGACCAGGTCGATGACGGCCTGCTGGTTCATGCCTGCCCCCTAGACAACGTGGTAGCTCTCGATGAGCGACGTGATGATGAGGCCCCAGCCGTCGACCAGGACGAAGAGCAGGATCTTGAAGGGCAGCGAGATCATGACCGGCGGGAGCATCATCATGCCCATCGACATGAGTGCCGCCGAGACGACGAGGTCGATCACCAGGAACGGGATGAAGATGACGAACCCGATGATGAACGCGCTGCGGAGCTCCGAGATGATGAACGCCGGGATGACGGTCGTCATCGGCACGTCGGCCATCGACTTCGGGTTGTCGAGCCCTGCGGCGCGGGTGATCAGGGCGACGTCCTCGTCACGGGTCTGGTGCAGCATGAAGGTCCGGAGCGGCTTCGTGCCGATCTCGACGGCCTGGTTGAAGTCGAGGTGGCCGGCCAGGTAGGGCTGCAGGGCGTCGTCGTTGATGTGCCCGAGCACCGGCGCCATCACAAACAGCGACAGGAACAGCGCCAGGCCCGCGATCACCTGGTTCGGCGGGATCGACTGCAGCCCCAGGGCGTTCCGCGTCATCGCGAGGACGACGAAGATCTTCGTGAACGACGTCATCATGAGCATGAGCGCCGGGGCGACGCTGAGCAGCGTGATGCCGATGAGCGTCACGACGGCCGACGACGGGGTGCCGTCCGGACCGTTCACGCTGACGCTGAAGTCGCCGTTCGCGGGAGCGGTCGGCGTCGCGGGGGCGGTCGGTTCGACGACGCCGGCGGCGTGGGCACCGGTCGCGGTGAGCATGAGGAAGCCGGCGACGACCGCCAGCCCGAGCAGGACGAGGGCGGCGGTACGTCCGGTGCGGACCGCGGTCACCCGGCGCGCCGGTTCCGCAGGGCGGCGGCCGCCTGCCGCCAGGTGTCGACCGACAGGATCGAGCCCTGGAGCTGCTGCGCGGTCGGCACCGTGGTGCGCTGCGGACGACGGTTGCGCGGGCGCATCGGCAGCGGCGTCGCCGCGTCGGCCGGGAGGCTCTCGGTTGCGTCCGTCTGCAGTGTCAGTTCCTGACCGAACGCGTCGGCCGACGGGGCGGGACGCACGGGCAGCTGCACGGGTCCGGTCACGATGGTGAGCTCCGGAGCGGGCGCCTGCCCGCTCGTCAACAGGCTGACGCCCTGCTCGGAGACCCCGAGCACCAGGCGCTCCCCCTCGACGTCCACCACCACGACGCTCGCCTTGCCGCCGAGGCCCTGGCGACCGACGACCTCGACGGTCGCCGCACGGCGCCCGGAGGTCTTGCCGGCGAAGCGCTTCTTGCTGGCACGGTGCAGCACCCACATGAGGGCGAGCACGACGCCGAGCGACAGCGCGACGCGGAGCGTGATGAGGAGGGTGTCCACGCGGGGCTCAGAGGGATTCGGCGACGTCGAGGATGCGGGTGATCCGGACGGCGTAGTCCTGGTCGACGACGACGACCTCGCCGTGCGCGATGAGGCGACCGTTCAGCAGGACGTCGGCGGGCGCACCGGCGCTCCGGTCGAGTTCGACGACCGCGCCGGGCTCCATGCCGAGCACGTCGCGGACCGACATGCGGGTGCGGCCGATCTCCACGGTCAGGGTCATCTCGACGTTGTTGATGCGGCCGAGGTTGCCGGCGGGCACCCCGACGGGTGCGGCGGCCGAGACCGTGCCGTGCTCGCGCACCCGGATGCCGAACCAGCCGCTCGGGACACCACCGGCGGTCAGCTCGAACACCACCGTGTCGGGGTCGGCCAGCAGCGCGGCCGCCGACTCGCGGCTCGCCTCACCGAGGACCCCGACGCCGAGCACGGACGCGGCGGCCTCGAGCGACGGACGCAGCACGTCGGTGACGGCCACGATCCCGTGGTCGGTGCCACCGGCAGCGATGACGGCCTCGAGGTCGGTGAGCACGAGGGCCAGATCGGCCGACAGGCCGCCGACGAACGACGCGACCACGGCGTCGGTCGCCGCTTCGAGCACGACCGGGGTCGCGCCTCCCGGCAGCAGCAGCGCACCCAGCGGGACGGCCGTCGGGAGCTGCGCCGCGAGCGACTCGGCCGCGGTGGTCTGGAGGGTGGTCGTTTCGGTCATCAGTGCTGCTCCGTGCTCGTGGTGGTGACGACGATGCCGGCGAGGCGCGAGCCGTTCGCGCCGACCGCGGCGGTGCCGACGGGTTCACCGTCGACCGCGATGGTGAGGGGGCGGTGCTGCGGGTGCGGCAGCGGCAGGACGTCGCCGACCGCGAGCCGGAGGACCTGCGTCGGCAGGACCGTCGCCGGGGCGAAGCGAAGGCTGACGCCGACGGGGACGCCTGCGAGCTGCGCGTCGAGCAGGGCCTGGGCGTCGGCGGGCGACACGTGGGCGGCGGCCTCGCCGAGCTGCGGCAGCACGGCCTCGGCGGGCAGCGCGAGCGTGCCGGGGGCGACGCGGTCGCCGACGCGGATCGAGAACGCCGCGACGATCATCAGGTCGCCCTTCTGGGCGGCCTGGGCGAACTGCGAGTTGAACTGGAAGCCACCAGCCGTGACGTCGTGCGCGAGCAACCCGCCGAACGAGTAGCGGAGGTCGTCGAGGGCGTCCTCGACGATCTTGCGCACGAGGGCCTGCTCGATGGGCGTGAAGGTGCGCTCCGGGGTCGGCAGCGGCTTCGAGGCGCCGAGCGCGTGCGAGACCCAGGTCAGGGCGGCGTCGAGCGGGACCTGCAGGACGCCCTTCGGGACGACGTCCGCGATCGGCAGCAGCACCATGCCGGTGAGCGCGGGCAGCGAGGCGGCGTACTCGTCGTACGTCACCATCTGCACCTGCTCGCAGGTGACCTGGCTGACGGCACGCACCTTCGCGGTGAGCTGCGTGCCCCACTGCCGCGCGAAGGTCTCGAACGCGAGCTCGAGGACCCGGGCGTGCTCGCGGGCGAGCGTCGACGGACGCGCGAAGTCGTACACCTCGGGCGCTGGCAGGGTCTCGGTCACGGGTGCGTCTATCGGTCGGCTGTGCGGCACCCGTCAGTGCTGTACCCCGTACTGGGGATGCGGGGTCTCCAGCCCCGTCGGTCTGCGTCAGCCCTGGCGTGCCCCGTCCTGCGCCTTCGCCAGTGCCGGCATCAGCGCGCTGACGTCCTGGTCGGCGTTCGACAGCACCACGATGTCGACCCGTCGGTTCAGGGCGAGGTCCTGGTCGGTCCCGCCCTTCGCGAGCGGCCGGCTCGACCCGAAGCCGACGCTCTGCACGTGGTCGCCCGGCATCCCGCCGCGCTCGACCAGGTCGCGCAGCACCCCGGTCGCCCGGGCCGCGCTGAGCTCCCAGTTGGTGGCGTACGGCGCCGTCGAGCTCCGCTGGTCGGCGTGCCCCTCGACGCTGACGTCGTGGTGGCTCGTCTTCAGGACCGGTGCGATCGCGTCCATGATCGACTTCGCCTGCTCGGACAGGTCCGCGCTGTTCGTGCCGAAGTAGGTCTCACTGCCGACGAGGCGGACGATCAGGCCGCGGGCGTCGACGGTGAACTGCACGTTCGCGGTCTGGCCGGCCTTCGCGAGGTTCTGCTTGATCGCCTGCTCGATCGCGGTGAGGTCGTCGAGCTCCTTCTGGGCGTCGGCGAGGTCCTGCTTCGTCGCGGTCACCGGCACGACGGTCGACGCGGGGTCGACGTTGGTGTCCTTCGTGCCGGACGACGCCGTCGAGTGGTCGGCCTGCGACTTGTCGGTCGAGTAACCGGATCCGTCCTCCACCTGGTCCTTCGTCACCACCGTTCCGCTGGCGGTGTCGACCTTCTGCGACTTCACCTCGCCGAAGCCCGTCGCCAGGGAGTTCTTCAGGGCGATGTACTTCTCCTGGTCGACCGTCGACATGGCGAACAGCACCAGGAACATGCACATCAGCACCGTGATCATGTCCATGTACGAGGCCATCCAGCGCTCGTCGGGGTGCTCGGCGTCGTCGTGGCCCTTCTTCGCACGACCGCGGCCACGGCCACGGGGGTTGGCGCTCATCGTCAGGCCGCCAGCTGCTGGTCGTCGGCGTCGGCGTCCTGCTTGTTCTTGCCGGCCTTGCTCTTCGAGGTGTCGGTGCGCGCTGCCGGCGGCACCATCGCCTTGAGGCGTTCACCGAGCAGGCGCGGCTGGCTGCCTGCCTGGACCGCGAGCAGCCCCTCCATCAGGAGCGTCTGGCGGTCCGACTCGAGCTGTGCGAGCTTCCGGAGCTTGCCGCCGATCGGCAGCCACATGAAGTTCGCGGTGAGCAGGCCCCACAGGGTCGCGACGAACGCACTCGCGATGAGGGGACCGAGCTCGTCGGGCTTGCCGAGGTTCGCGAGCACGTGGGTCAGGGACACCACGGTGCCGATGATGCCGACCGTCGGAGCGAAGCCGCCGAGCCCCATGAAGAACGCACTCGCACTGCGCGTGGGGGCCGCGTTCGACTCGATCTCGTCCTCGAGCAGGATCCGCAGCTCGTCGCCGTCGGTGCCGTCCGCGATGTTCTGCAGCGCCTTCTTCATGAACGGGTCGTCGTGCTTGTCGGCCTCCTGCTCGAGGGCGAGCAGACCGTTCGACCGAGCCGTCTCCGCCAGGCCCACGACGTCGTCGATGACCGACTGCGGTGGCGTGACCTTGCCGGTGAACGCCTTCGGGACGGCCTTGAAGCTCGCGATGGCGTCCTTCAGCGTGGTGCTCGCGATCCCGCAGCCGATGGTGGCTCCGAACACGAGCAGCATCGGCGCGGGCAGGAACAGCCCGGCGAGCTCGACGTGCTCCATCTCGACCATGCCGAACAGGGCGCCGAAGGCGAGCAGGATCCCGATGATCGTCGCGATGTCCACGTCAGCGTCCCCCGTCCTGCGTGCGGAGCGGAGCGACCGCGGCGAGCGTCGGCTGGGGGCCGGTGGCGTTCCGCGTGTTCGGCAGGTCGGTGCCGTACGCCATGCCGACGATGCGGGCGCGGTACGCGGCGATCAGGTCGATGACGTCGGCCATGGACTCGCGGACGATGTACTTCGCCCCGTCGACCATGATGAGCGTCGTGTCCGGCGTCTCGTGGATGCGCTCCACGAGGTCGGGGTTGACAGCGAATGCGCTGCCGTTGAGTCGTGTGACGACGATCATGGCCCGTCCTGGTTCTCGATCGTCCCGCCGCCGTCCGTGGGGCGGGATGCTGCCCGTCCGTGGGCCTGCACGGAGGTCTATCGGCGGGTGGGGCCGGCGCGTTAGCGGCGGTCACTAGCCTGGTCCGGTGATCACCGCAGCAGACCTGCTCGACCACCCGCGGGGACGACGGTTCTGCCTCGAACTCGTCAGCGGCGTCCAGCAGCCCGACGACCCCGCCGCCGCCGCGGGCGCACTCGCCGCGGTGTCCCTGTCGGTCCCCACAGAGGACGACGTCGTGGTGGCCCTCGAGTCGACCGCGGACAGCGCGCTCTGGTGGCAGCCGGCGGATGCGACGGATGCGCTCCTCAGCCGTCCCGAGTTGCGGCCGGCGCTGACCCGGATGGCGCGCTGGGCGGTGGACAGTCCGGTCGTCCGGCAGCTCGCCGAGCCGCAGGGCGGCGCGTGGACCGTCGAGTTCGACGACGAGGACGAGGAGGCGCCTCGCCCGAGCCCCGGGCAGGCGCTCCGCGACTGGGCCCGTGCGGTGCGTGGCGAGGTCGCCCAGGGCGATCCCGGCGTGGCGAGCGGCGACTGGTGGACCACCCCACCGTGGCCGCTGGTGCAGACGACCCGGGCACCCTTCCCGTCCGCCGGTCCGCTTGCGCTGTGGGCGGTGGAGGACTCCTTCGGCCACGGACACGCCCGTGCCCGGCCGGCACCGGCCGACGCTGCTGCCCGCGTGTTCACCGTCGACGGTCCGGACGACTGGGCTGCGCTGTGCCGTCGTTGGCCGCTCGACGTGACCACGACCACCCGACGGAACGACTGGCAGCTGGCGACGGGGCGCCAGGGCACCTGGGTGCTGCCGGACTGGTACGCGGTGGCCGCCGAGTACGACGTCGTCCACCTCACCGTCTCGGGGTGGTTGCGCACCTCGGGAGACGCGGTGACGGTCGATGACGACCGTGCGAGCGTCGTCGCCGGCTGGACGCCGGACTCGGCCTACTGGCTCACCGACCACGAACTCGGGACCGGCATGTGGGCGGCGTGGTCGCGGCCCGGGAACTCCGGGGTCTGGCGACGACACGACTGACCATCTCGTCCCCCGAATTCTCAGCTGTGATGTATTCGAGACCTCGAGACGAGCAACGTGTGTCGTTCTCCAGTCGTTTTATCTCATGAGCGTGTTACGTTGGCGCCATGTCCGACACCACCACCGTCGTCTCGCCGGCCACCCCGGCATCCGCCGCCCCGCTCCGCGAGGTCGGTGCCCTCATCCGGGGCGCCCGCAAGGGCCGCAGCATGACCCAGGCGCAGCTCGCCGAACGCGTCGGCACCAGCCAGAGCGCGATCAACCGCATCGAACAGGGCGGCCAGAACCTGTCCCTCGAGATGCTCACCCGCATCAGCGACGCCCTCGACCAGCAGATCGTCTCGATCGGCGGCGCCCCGCAGCGTGCCCACCTGCGCGTGCAGGGAGGGCGGAAGCTCAGCGGGTCCATCGCCGTCAACTCGAGCAAGAACGCCGCCGTCGCGCTGCTCTGCGCCTCGCTGCTCAACCGCGGCGTCACCCGCCTGCACAAGGTCGCCCGGATCGTCGAGGTCGACCGGATCATCGACGTGCTCCGCAGCCTCGGCGCGAGCGTCACGTGGTCCGAGGACGGCGAGACCCTCGAGATCGTCGCACCGTCCGACCTGCACCTCGACGCGATCGACGCCGACGCCGCCCGCCGCACACGCAGCGTCCTGATGTTCCTCGGCCCGCTCAGCGGCCGGTACGAGTCCTTCCGGCTCCCGTACGCCGGTGGCTGCGACCTCGGCACCCGCACGGTCGAGCCGCACCTCATCGCGCTGCGCCCCTTCGGCGTCGACGTCGAGGCGACCTCCGGCTGGTACGAGGTCGGCGTCGCGAACCAGGACGTCCCCACGAAGTCCGTCGTCCTCACCGAGCGCGGCGACACCGTCACCGAGAACGCGATCCTCGCCGCGGCCGCCCGCGACGGCGAGACCGTCATCCGCAACGCCAGCCCCAACTACATGGTGCAGGACCTTTGCTTCTTCCTCGAGCTGCTCGGGGTGCAGGTCGAGGGCATCGGCACCACGACGCTCCGCATCACCGGCAAGAGCCGCATCGACGAGGTCGTGGACTACTGGCCGAGCGAGGACCCGGTCGAGGCCATGAGCCTGCTGACCGCCGGCATCGTCACCGACTCCACGCTCACCGTCACCCGAGCGCCGATCGAGTTCCTCGAGATCGAGCTCGCGACCCTGGCCGAGATGGGCCTGCGGTTCGACGTCACCGACGAGTACCCCGCCGCGAACGGCCGCACCCGCCTGGTCGACATCACCGTGCACCCGTCCGAGCTGCACGCCCCGATCGACAAGATCCACGCGATGCCGTTCCCCGGGCTGAACATCGACAACCTGCCGTTCTTCGTCGTCATCGCCGCGATGGCCGAGGGCACCACGCTCGTGCACGACTGGGTCTACGAGGGCCGGGCGATCCACCTGCTCGACCTGACCCGTCTCGGCGCGAGCGTCACCCTGCGCGACCCGCACCGCCTGGACGTCACCGGTCCGACGCACTTCTCGGGTGCCGAGATCAGCTGCCCGCCGGCCCTCCGCCCCGCGGTGGTCATCCTGCTGGCGATGCTCGCGGCGAAGGGCGAGAGCGTCCTGCGGAACGTGGGCATCATCGCCCGCGGCTACGAGCAGCTGCAGGAACGGCTGAACTCCCTCGGCGCGTCCATCGAGACGTTCCACGACTGAGGCGACCGCCTGCCCGCGTGACCCGACGGCCCGTCCCCGCAAGTGGGGACGGGCCGTCACCCGTTCTGCGCGGATCGACCCGCGCCTCCAGGCTGATGCGCAGGAGCGCTCCACCACCCACCCAGGCGACCAGTGCTGGATGGGGAGATGGCCACGAGATCGCTCTTGACCGTCCCCCTGTCCATCACCGTCGCGGCCGCCGCGGCGGCCTGGTTCCTCCTCGGCCCCGCCGCTGCGCTGGCGTTCGTCGCGCTCGCGCTCCTCGAGATCGCGATGGCCGCCGACTCGTCGGTGCCGATGGCCGGCATCGCCGGACGGCTGCACTCCCCCGCCCGACGGCTGTTCCTGTCGCTCGGGATCGTCGCGGGCGTCCTCGCGATGCGGCTGCTCCTGCCGCCGGCGGCGGTCGCGGTCGGCGACGCGACCGACCCCGCGAGCTCCGTGCAGGAAGCCGTCTTCGCCCCCGGCTCGTTCTCGGCGCACCTCGCCGAGGTGCGGCCCGCCCTCGCCGCCTTCGGCGCCGCCTTCATCTGGCTCGTGTTCGCCGAGTACCTGTTCAACACCGACCGTGCGTCGCGCAGGTCCTGGCTGGGCCGCCTGGAGGCCCGGCTCGCCGCCGTCGCGCGTCCTCGCGTCTGGTCGCTGGTCACCGCTGCGACGGGGGTCGCCGTCACGGCCGTCCTCGTCGGCGTCGACCGCGCGTGGTCGCCGGGTGCCCTGCTGCCGGTCGTGCTCGGCGGCGCGGCAGGCATCGCCGCGTACCTCGGGTCGAAGCACGTCGCCGCCTGGGCGCTCGACGGGGTCGGCTCGGACACCGCGTCGATCGGGGTCGGGCGGGGTGCCTGGCGGATCCACGCCTACGCGTCGACGGTGGTGTTCGAGCGGGGGCTCGTGGTGTTCATGCTGTTCGAGATCCTGGACGGCGTGTACAGCCTGTCCGGGTCCGGAACCCTCGGCGCCGACGGCCTCGGAGCGCTCGAACAGGCGGCGGTCGCCGTGGCGGCGATCGGTGTCGGTGCCGTGTTCCTGGCGCGGTTGACCTCCCGGTTGGACGAGACCGCGGGACTGAAGCGGCTGCGGTACCTGAAGGCCGGGGCGGCGTACGTGCTCGGAGTGCTCGCGGTGCTGCTGTGGGCGAGCCTGCTCGTGCCGATCCCGGGGGTCGTCGTCGCCTGGTTCGGCAGCGTGGTGATCGGTTCGGCGCTCGCGAGCTCGTTGCCGTGGCGGGCGTGGTGGCGGCGGGTGGCGCGGGGGTCCGCGAGGTCGCGCAGCAGCAGCGGCCTCGCTCCGTGAGTCAGCGGTGGTCGCGGCGAGCGGCGGCTGCGGGAGCGTCATCGCGGACACCGGCGGCGAAGAGTGCCTCCTGCGCGTCGGCGAGGTCCTTGCCCTCGATCGAGAACGCGTCGAAGACCGCGTGCCGGAACCCGAGCCACCCGACCACGACACCGACCGCGACGAGCGCCGTGAGGATGCCGTACATGACCTCGGGGTGGTCGAGGAGCAGCGGGGTCACGAACGCCAGCAGCGCCGCGGCGATCCGGGCCACCGCGATGATCGTGCCCTGGACCGAACCGCGGAGCAACGTCGGGAACGACTCCTGCGACCAGACCTTCATGATCGCCTCGAAGGCGAACGCGTTGCCCACCGCACCGAACGCGAGCATCGCGACGAGGGTCGGCAGCGAGAAGCCGAACACGAGCGGCAGGCCGTAGCTCACCACGAGGCACACGGCGCCGACGATGTAGAACGGCATCCGCAGCCGACCGTCGACGATGCGCATGAACCAGAACGCGAGCAGCATCCCGATCGGCACGCTGACCAGGTTCATCGTCGAGAAGAACGGCACCGACAGCCCGACGACGTTGACGGCCACGTAGGCGCCGAACTGCCCGCCGGTGTTCGCACCGAGGTTCGTCAACGTGTAGAAGACCAGCAGGGACAGGAACGGCAGCAGGAAGATCCGCTGCGTCAGCACGTCGCGGATGCCGTGGCGGGCAGCACGGACGGTGTGTGCGCCCGCGGCCTTCTCGGCATGGGCGTCGGACCACGTGGTGGACTCCGGGATCGTGAAGCGCAGGACCATCACGACGAGTGCGACGACCCCGACGTGCGCGAACATGATCTGACCACCGGCACGGCCGAGGTCTCCGACGCCCGCCGAGATGGCGTAGGTCGCCAGGATCCCGGCGAACCAGAGCACCTGGGAGAAGCCGACGAGCCCGCCCCGGTTCTCGTCGGTCGCCGCCTCGGAGATCGTCGCGAGCGAGACCGGCAGGTCCGCCCCGGTGCCGAGGCCGACGAGGATCGTGCCGATGAGCAGCCCCGCGAACGCCGGGCTCGCCACCAGGACCCCCGCACCGACGACGGTCATCGCCATCGTCACGATGAACACCGCCCGACGACCGAACAGGTCGCCGAGCCGCCCGCCGGAGAGCGCGCCGATCGCGATGCAGAAGGTGAGCGCGCCGGACAGCACCCCGATCTGCGTGCCGGTGATGCCGATCGACTGCTGGTACAGGACGAGCGCGGTGCCGGAACTCACGATCGCGGCCGCGTCGATGTACGAGGCCATCCCCGAGACGACGGCGACCCACCAGGGGTGCGGTCGCCGGGCGGGCTGCTGGGGTCGGTTCACTGCGTTCTCCCTTGAACGTCGGCCGAACACCGGATGAAACGGTTCAACCGGTCGGCGGCACTGTAGCCCGCCGAGTACCGCAACCGCAAGGATCGTTCACTCCGCCTGCTGTCCACAGCCTCGCTGTTCGTTTCCTGAGGACATTGACTTCCGCTGCTCCCAGAACCTACGGTCATCGCAGCGGCACCGTCGCCGCGCGTTCCCGAGGAGAACACCATGTCGATCGAGCACCTCGCCCGTGGCGTCGCCCATCCGGCCATCGAGTACCGTCCGGAGCTGCGGTGGTGGCTCGCCGAGGGCCTGCACACCGACGTGACCCTCCGACGCGAGGTCGACACCGCCCACGCACTCGGGTTCGGCGGCATGGAGTTCCTGGCGATGGACGAAGGAGCGATCGACCACGGCCGGTACGGCTGGGGAGCCGAGGAGTGGGTGCACGACTCGCAGATCGTCGTCGAGGAGACCACCGCCAGGGGCATGTCGGTCAGCTTCACGTCCGGGACGAACTGGTCGAACGCGAACCTGCCGACGATCGACGCAGACCACCCCGCCGCTGCGCAGGAACTCGACGTCGTGCACGAGGACCTGCCCGGCGGGACGAGCCGCTCGGGTGCGCTCCGTCGGATCGACCTCGACGCGCCGATCGCACAGACGACGCTCCCCGGCGAACGCGGGACGGTGCGCGTCCAGACGCTCGTCGCGGTGGTCGCGACGCGCGTCGTCCCGGACCCCGCCGGTTCCGGCGCCGCGACCGTGCTGGACCCCGACTCGGTGGTGGACCTGACCAGCGCGGTCACCGACGAGGCGCTCGACTGGACCGCACCGGAGGGCGGCACCTGGCGGTTGTCCACGTTCTGGAGCCACGGCACCGGCCAGACGGCGTCACCGTCGGCGACGGTCAACTGGACGGTGAACTACCTGGAGCGAGCGGGCGTGGATGCCGTGATCGACTACTGGGAACACGTCGTCCTGACCCCTGGCCTCCGCGCCGAGATCGCTCGCAATCCCCGTGCCCAGATGTACATGGACTCCCTCGAGCTGTCGACCTACGGCGCCGGTGGCCTCTTCTGGGGAGCGCACGTCGCCGAGGAGTTCCGGACGCGCCGCGGCTACCCGATCACGCCGTGGCTGCCGTTCCTGACCCGCAGCGCCCCGTTCATGGCGTCGAGCAC
The DNA here is from genome assembly GCF_003814955.1 of Curtobacterium sp. PhB137. Lineage (NCBI taxonomy): Bacteria > Bacillati > Actinomycetota > Actinomycetes > Micrococcales > Microbacteriaceae > Curtobacterium > Curtobacterium sp. PhB137. The sequence goes on from NZ_RKQO01000005.1 coordinate 636,842, forward strand.
CACGTACCACGCCGAACCGGTGCCGGACCGGGCGGTCGACGTCGAGAAGGTCCGCTTCGACTACGTCCGGACGCTCACCGACCTGTACATCGAGAACATGCTGCGTCCGTTCGCGGCGTTCCTGCACGCCAACGGCATGACGCTGCGGTCCGAGATCAGCTACGGGCTGCCGTTCGAGTTGACGCGCCCCGGGCCGGAGGTCGACGGGATCGAGACGGAGTCGCTCGAGTTCGCCGCCCAGATCGACGCGTACCGGCTGCTCGCAGGGCCGGCGCACCTGTTCGGCAAGCAGTACTCGTCGGAGACCGGTGCGACGACCCGCAACCACATGCTCGACCACCGGTTCTACGACCAGATCGTCGCGACGCAGCTCGCCGCCGGCATCACGAAGACCGTCCTGCACGGCTGGGCGAGCACCACGGGCGCCGAGGGCGTCACGAGCTGGCCGGGACACGAGGGCATGTGGAGCATGTTCTCGGAGCGCTTCGACGCCCGGCAGCCCGCTGCCGAGTTCTACCCGCTCTGGAACGACGCGATCGGCCGGTACCAGTACGTCCTGCGCCAGGGACGCCCGCGGATCGACGTCGGCATCCTGCACACCGACCACTTCACCGACAACGCGTCCGGCATGGTGTTCCGCGACGCCGACGGTGGCCGCGTCCCCGACGAGGTCGCCTACGGCCAGTACTGGATGCGCGACCGGCAGAACCACTGGTGGCGCGACCTCGGCATGCAGGACGCCGGGTGGACGTACGAGTTCCTCGACGGGTCGCTGCTGCTCCGCGACGACGTCCGGGTGGACGGCGGCCTGGTGCAACCGGACGGCCCCGGGTACCAGGCACTGCTCGTCTTCCAGAGCGCGCTCGATGCCGACGTCGCAGCACGCCTGCTCGCCTGGGCCGAGGACGGCGTGCGGATCCTCGTCGTGCACGGCACGCGTGAGCTCAAGTCGCTGATCGCCGGGACGGACACGCACCACCCCCGAGCGGCCGCCCGCACCCCGGGACTCGACGGACGCGACGCCGAGCTCGCGGACACCGTCGAGCGGCTGCTGGCCCTGCCGTCGGTGACCGCGATCGACGACGCCGCCGACACCGTCGCCGCCCTGCGCGGCCTCGGCGTGACCGGCCGCGCCGAGTTCGTGACAGAGGACCGGAGCGTCCTGTCGCACCTGCGCGAGGACGGTGACCTGCTGCACGTGTACCTGTACCACTTCCTGTACGAGACGACCTCGGCGACCACCGTGGAGGTCGCGCTGCCCGGCACCGGCGCGGTGTACCGCGTCGACGCCTGGTCCGGCGCGGTGTTCCCCCACCCGGCCGCACGGACCGAGGGCGACCGGACGATCGTCACCGTGGACCTCGCGCCCGGTGAGACCGCGCTGTTCACGCTCGACCGCAGCGGGCCTGCGCGCGAGACCGCACTCGACGCCCGGCTCGGCGGACGCACGACGACCGACGTCGTCGTCGAGATGACCGACTGGCGGATCGCGGTCGAGAGCTGGGACGCGGGCGGTGAGGAGCTCATCACCGAGGACCGCGGCCACGGCTACGTCACGCGCGAGGTCCGGCCGCTGACCGACGTCCGACGACTCGACGCCGGTACCGGTCCGCTCCGTCCGTGGAAGGACCTGCCCGCCGTGGGACCGGAGGTCTCCGGGGTCGGCGAGTACGCCACGTCGTTCTCCGTCGACACGGTGGACGACGACGACGCCCGGTTCCTGCTGGACCTCGGGTCGACGGCCGGCGGGCTCGGTTCGGTCGTGCTCAACGGCGGACCGGCACGCGGGTTCGACACCTCGCACCCGGTGGTCGACGTCACCGACGACCTGCGCACGGGAGAGAACACGGTGGTCGTCCGCGTCGCCAGCTCACTCAACAACCGGTTGCTCGCCCGCGGGTACTACGAGGACGTCCCCGACGTCATCGCGCAGCTGCTCGGCGACCCCGACGCGGTGCAGACGACACACGTCCGCGACCACGGCCTGCTCGGTCCCGTTCGTCTGGTGGTCGGATGACCCGTCGCGGCGGACGACCGAGCGGTGTGGACCTGCGCCCCGTCATCACCCCCGACCCGTTCGACATCCGGGTCGCACTCGCGGGCATCGTGCACTGGGCGGACAGCCCGCAGGTCCGGCAGCGCATGATGACCGCGATCGACTTCCCGGTGGCCGATCTGTCGATGTTCCTGGTGGTCAACCAGCTGACCTACCGCGGCGCGACGAAGCCGAGCGTGCTCGCGGGGGCGTTGGGCACCGGTCGTGCCAACCTCACGAAGATCGCGAACCGGCTCGAGGACATCGGGCTCGTGGTCCGGGTACCGGCTCCCGATGACGAGCGCAGCGTGTTGATCGCGCTCACCGCCGAGGGCCGCGGGTACGGCGAGCGGATCAGCGACCAGCTCAGCCAGGACCTCGACGCGGTCCTCGCCCACTGGGGTCCGAAGGACGTCGATGCCCTCCGGCGGGTGCTCGCGCGCCTGCGACACGACGCGGCGAACGGGTCCTGAGCCGACCGTCGCTCCGGCTCCCGTGTGCGCGATCACCGTCGGCCGCGTTGACTGGAGTGTCGGTCGAACGAGGAGTGCACGTGCTGGGTCCTGAACTGGTGGTCGTCCTCGGCCTCGCCATCGCACTGACGGCGGGGATCGCGGACCGGATCCGGGTGGCCCCTCCGGTCCTGCTGCTCGTCTTCGGCGCTGCGCTGGCCTTCGTGCCGGAGTTCGCGGACGTCGAGCTGCCGGCCGACGCCGTCCTGCTGTTGTTCCTGCCGGCGCTCCTGTACTGGGAGAGTCTGACGACGTCGCTGCGCGAGATCCGGAAGAACCTGCGCGGCATCGTCCTGATGGGCACCCTGCTCGTCGTCGCCACAGCGGGCGCCGTCGCCGTCCTGCTCCACCTGCTCGGCATGCCGTGGGGTCCGGCTTGGGTGCTCGGCGCCGCCGTGGCCCCGACCGACGCGACCGCGGTCGGGGTGCTCACGAAGATGCTGCCGCGCCGCAACGTCACCGTGCTGCGGGCGGAGAGCCTGGTCAACGACGGCACGACCCTCGTCGTCTACGGCATCGCGGTCGCCGTCACGGTGGGCACGCAGGAACTCACGTTCTGGGGCGTGTCGGGGATGCTCGTCCTGTCGTACCTCGGTGGGGTCGCCGCGGGGCTCGCCGCGGCGTGGGTCGGCACGCTCGTGCTGCGCCGGGTCGACACCGTGGTGCTCGAGAACCTCGTCACGCTCCTCGTGCCGTTCGGCGCGTTCCTGGCGGCCGAGGCGATCGGCGCCTCCGGCGTGCTCGCGGTGGTGGCGGCCGGCATCGTCGTCAGCCAGGTCGGCCCGAAGCTCGACCGCGCCGAGACACGGCAGCAGGTCCGCGCCTTCTGGTCGTTCCTGACGTTCCTGCTCAACGGCGCACTGTTCGTCCTGGTCGGCATCGAGGCGATGGTCGCAGCCCGGGCGCTGACGCCCTCGGAGCTGCTCCGCGCCGTCGGCGTCGTCCTGGCGGTGGCGGTCGTGCTCGTCGTGGTCCGGTTCGCGTTCCTCAACGCCGCGGGCGGCACCGTCTGGCTCGTCACCCGTCGGACCGGCGGTGCACCCCGCGAGGGCCACCGCGACCGACTCGTGAGCGGTTTCGCCGGGTTCCGCGGCGCGGTCTCGCTGGCGATGGCCGTCGCCGTCCCCCGCGTGCTCGAGTCCGGAGCGGACTTCCCGGACCGCGACCTCATCGTCTTCGTGACGGCCGGCGTGGTCGTCGTCACCATCGTCGGGCAAGCCCTCGTGTTGCCGGCGGTCCTGCGGCGGGCCGCGCTGCCCGAGGACGAGTCGGTCGGTGAGGAACGTCGCTACGCCGAGCGGACCGCGATCGAGGAGGCCCTCGACGCCCTGCCGCGGTTGGCACGGTCGACCGGAGCCGACCAGGCCACCGTCGACCGGGTGCGCAAGGACTACGAGGCGCACCTGGACGTCATCCAGGCGCGCGAGGAGGACGACGACGAGCACCCGGCGGTGCAGCGGCACGACACCGCCGTCGCGCTCGAGCTCGCCCTGGTGCAGCACAAGGCCGCGACCCTGCTGCGGCTCCGTGACTCGGACGAGATCGACGACCTGGTGCTCCGCCAGGTCCGCGCCGGCTACGACGCGGAAGAGGCGCGACTCGACGGCATCACCCCCGAGTGACGCCACCCGGAGTGCCCACCGGCACCGCGGGGAGACGGCGTGACGACCACCGGAAGGGAGGCCCGGTGCCAGCTGGCACCGGGCCTCCCGTCCGGTGGTCTACGCGTTGTCGGACGCCGCCGCGTCGGACGCGAGCGCCTTGCGACGCTGCGCGACCTGGAGCGCGATCGCGACCGGGATCGCGGCGAGGGCGACCGCTCGGAGCCACGGGCGGTCGAACGCGTGCCGGGTGGCGTGGTCGAGCGACACCGGACCGGGGCCGCCGAGCGCGAACATCGCTGCCGAGAAGCCGAGGAACGCCGGGAACTCGAAGCCGCCGTCCGCGTTGAAGAAGCCGTTCGGCGTGTGCACGCTCGACGCGACGCCCATCGTCGTCGCGGCTCCCGCGCCGGCGATCGGGGTGGCGAGGCCGAGGGCCAACGCCGCTCCGGAGCCGGCCTCGCCGAGCCCGGCCAGGACGGCGCTGCGTCGGCCGGGGCGGAACCCCATCGCGTGCATGCCCTGGGCGGTGCCGTCGATGCCGCCGCCGCCGAACGCGCCGAAGAGCTTCTGGGACCCGTGTGAGACGAGTACGGCTCCGAGGGCGATGCGGAGCAGGGTCTTGGCGGTGACCGAAGCGGTGCTGGTGGTGTGCGAGCTCATGCGTTCTCCCGATCGTCCGTGGTGGTGATCCGGGCGACGGTACGCCGGTGCGGACCCGCGTGGTCACCGCCTCGGGCGGGCGTCGTCAGCTGGTGATCCGGCGCCGTCCGGTGACGCGGACGACCAGGCCCGCGACGACGGCCCCGACGATCGGGGCGACGATGAAGACCCAGAGCTGCGTCAGGGGTGTGGCACCGCCGTAGACGGCTGCCGCGATCGACCGGGCGGGGTTCACGGACGTGTTGCTGATCGGGATGCTCACCAGGTGGATCAGCGTCAGGGTGAGACCGATGCCGATCGGCGCGACCGCCTGGTACTCCCGCTTCGCCGTGATCGAGAGGATGACGGCGATGAAGACACCGGTCAGCACGGCCTCGGCCAGGAACACCGATCCGAGTCCGTACCCGCCGGGGCTCGCGAACCCGTAGCCGTTCGAGGCGAAGCCGCCGTCACGAGCCGCCGTGAGCGCCCCGGACTTGCCGGACAGCACGGCGGCGATGATGCTCGTCGCGACGAGACCACCGACCACCTGGGAGACGATGTAGCCCGCGACGTGGCGTGCGTCGGTGCGACCGGCAGCCAGCAGTCCGAGCGTGACGGCGGGGTTGAAGTGCCCGCCGGAGATGTGCCCGACCGCCGAGATCCCCGCGACGAGCGTGAGCCCGAACGCCAAGGCCACGCCGAGGTAGCCGACGCCCTGCTGGTTGTCCGTGGCGCTCGGGATGTTTGCCGCGAACAGCGCGGTCCCGACCCCGCCGAGGACGAGCAGGAAGGTACCGAAGAACTCAGACGCGTACCGGGCCAGCGGCGACCAGACGTCGGCGTCTTCTCGCTGCTGTTCGGATGTGGACTCGCTGACCGGCTCGGTGCGTCCGCGGTCGTGGTGTGGGCGGCGCTGGGCCATGGCGGGTCCTTTCGTCGGTCGGGCGTGCGCCCGGTGGTGGGTGTTGCGTGGGTCTTCGGTGGGCCGGGAGGCCCGGGGTCGCGTCCGGCTGACGGGTGTCAGTGGACGC
>NZ_RKQO01000006.1:0-518337 GCF_003814955.1 Curtobacterium sp. PhB137
CGGAAGTCACGCGGGCCCGACTCCTTCCAGCGAAGTCCCAGAAAGACGGCTGGAGGGCCCGGTCCTTGTCCCCCGACGCGCATCGCGACGGCGTCCGGCGCGCAAAGCGGCCGCGGCGGGACGCGTGCTGTCCCGTTCCCGCGCCGAAGCGACTCAGGCCGTGACCACGCGTGCGCGGCGACGGGAGCAGGACGAGTGCCTACAGGTCCTTGAGGCGGCGCCCGGCGAGCCGGTCGCTCCACCGTGCAACCGCACCGGCGACGGATTCGTGGTGTCCCGCGTGCCCCTCGGCGAGACCGCACCGCCAGCGGTCGAAGACGCTGATGCACAGGTCGCGGGACTGCCGATCGGGCGCGGCGCCGGTCAGCGCTGCGCCTCCGACCGGATCGGTCGCGTCGGACGGGTGGGTGGTGTGGTTGTCGTCGGTCATTCCGCGGTGTGGACGACACGACCACCGGATTCGTCACGGATCGGTCGGGCTCCGGTCCGCCCGGGCGTTTCGCGGCCGCCCGGTGCATCGTGGACGCACGACGGTCGGACGGCCGCCCTGGACGACGACCGGAAGGCGGGGATGGACCACGACGATCCCCTCGTGCGCGCGGTGGACGCCACCCTCGTGGTCCGCGCCGCCGACGGTGACGTGCACGCGTTCGAAGTGCTCGCCCGTCGCCACGGTCCGCTGATGCGGGTGTACGCGGAGCAGATGCTCGGCTCCAACGTGGAGTCGGACGACGTGGTGCAGGAATCGTTCCTGACCGGTTGGCGACGACTCTCGGACCTGAACGACCCCGCGCGGTTCCGCCCGTGGGTGATGCAGATCGTCACCCGCAAGGCGCTCGACCGTCTGCGTCGGCGCCGTCACCACGACGACGTCGAGACGGCGCAGCACCGGGCGGACGCCGCCCGGCAGCCGGAGCGTATCGTCGAGACGCGGATGCAGCTCGATGCGATGTGGGCCGCGCTGGACCGGCTCCCCGCAGACCAGCGACGGTGCTGGCTGCTCCGCGAGACCGCCGGCTACAGCTACCAGCAGATCGCCGACGAACTCGAACTACCGGTGTCGACGGTGCGCGGGCTGCTCGCTCGGGCTCGTCGGTTCCTGACCGCGGAGATGGAGGCATGGCGATGAGCGACCTCGACGACGTCCCCGTGCCCGAGGACGACCTCGACGGCCACACGATGGAGGAACTCGCCGAGTACCTCGACCGGGGCCGTTCGCCCCGTGACCCGTCCATCGAGCGCTCCGCCTCGTGCCGCCTCGCCTTGTCGAACATGGAGCGCCTGCGCGAGCTGTCGCTCGGCGCCCTGCAACACCGGGCCGACGCCGAGCCGGACCGCGAGACCGACTGGGTCGACCGTCTGCTGGCGACGATCCGCTCCGAGGTCCGACCCGGCCGCGACGTGCCGGTCCCCCATCCCGACCCACGACTGCGCCTCACCATGACCGAGGCCGCCGTCCGGGGATTGGTTCGTCGGACCGGTGACACGATAGGCGGGGTCGTGATGGGGAGTTGCGCTCTCGACGGGGAACTCGGCGACCTCGGAGCCCCGGTCCACGTGCGGGTGACCGCCGGGTTGGTGTACGGGGCACCTGCGGCGGAGACCGCGGACCTCCTGCGGTCGCGGATCGCCACGGCTCTCGACCGCCACACTGCCCTGACCGTTGCGTCCATCGACGTCGTGTTCGACGACGTCTCCCTGCCCTAGGAGCACGACGTGAGCGACGAAGCCCTGTCCCGAGTCCTCACCGACCGGATCCGCACCGTTCCGGGAGTCACCGGCGTCTACCCGAGGAGACCGATCGTGCACGCCGCCGCCGAGGCCGTCGCGTCGACCCTCTCGCTGCAGGAACCCGACGTCCTCGTGGACGTGCAGCGCGACGGCGCGGCCCTCCGGGTCGGGGCGGGCATCGCCGTCGACGACACCCGGCCGGCGACCGACACGATCCGTGAGGTCGGCGAACGCATCCGCGACCTGGTCGACGAGCGCACGGGCGCACCCGCTGACGTCGTCGAGGTGACGATCCGGCTCGTCGAGGGCATCGGCCTGGCCGCCGACGCGCCCTCCGGCACCGGTGCGGGCGAGCACGCGTCGACCGGCTGATCTCGGGCGCGCTCCGAGCGGGGTCAGGCTGGCGTGCCGAGCTGGTAGCCGGTGCCGCGGATGGTGGTGATGAGGTCGCGGTCGGTCTTCCGCCGGATGTAGTGCACGTACGTGTCGACGGTGTTCTCCTGCTCGCCGTGTTCGAACACCGCGGAGAGCAGGTGTCGCCGCGAGAACGCGCGGGCGGGTTCCGCAGCGAGGACCCGGAGCAGGGAGCTCTCCTTCTCGGTGAGGAGGACCCGACCGGTGTACGGCGAGTGGATGCTGTGGTCATCGGGGTAGAAGGTCCAGCCTCCGATCTCCACGCCCGTTCCGGTGCCGGTGTAGTCGCGGGTGAGCGCCCGGAGTCTGGCGGCGAGTTCGTCGAACTCGAACGGCTTCACGAGGTAGTCGTTCGCTCCGGCGTCGAGACCGGAGACGCGGTCGCGGAGCTCGCCGAGTGCTGTGAGCATGAGCACCGGGGTGCTGATCCGCTGGCTCCGGATCGCGCTGATGAACTCGGTGCCGTCCATCCCGGGAAGCCGCCGATCGACGACCATGACGTCGAAGTACCGTTCCACTGCTGTGACGAGTGCCTGCTCACCGTCGGACGCGAGGACGACATCCCAGCCCTCGCTGAGCACCTCGGCGACGAGCGGTCCGAGCCTGGGGTCGTCCTCGACGAGGAGCAGGCGTTGTCCCATGGTGTTCATCTTCCCTCGGCGCGACGAGTGATGGTCGGCGCGGACGTCGCCGCGTGCACTGTCGGGATGCGGAGCGCGAGGACGGTGCCGTAATCACCGGTGGACTCGACGGTGACGTCACCGCCGGCGCGGACCACGATCTCACGCACCAGGGCGAGCCCGATGCCGTTCCCCGTGCGGGTTCCGTCCGCGCTGTGGCCGTGGCCTTGACCGTGGCCGCGGCCGGTTCCGTGTGCGAACCGGTCGAACACCCGCGTCGGTTCGATCCCGGAGATGCCGGAGCCGTCGTCCTGCACGCGGACGCACACCCGGTCGTGTTCCGGCGTGGTGGTCACGGTGACGGTGCCGCCCGGTGGGGTGTGGCCGATGGCGTTGTCCGTGAGTGCGACGAGACAGCGGTGCAGCTGTGTCGGCGTCATGCCCACGCTGGCGCTGTGGTCAACGACGTGGAGACGCACGTGCCGATCATCGGCGAGCACGCTCATGTCACGTCGAAGCCTTGCCAGTCCCTCCTGCAGGCCGGCGACACCCGGCTCGGATCGGGTACCTGCAGCAGCTTCGAGGAGGTCGTCGACGATGTCGATGAGGATCCGCGTGTCGCTGGTGAGATCATCGACGATCCGGCGGCGCGGGTCGTCGTCGGGGGTCTGCATGCGGAGCCGCTGGACGCGGGCATGCAGGACGGCGAGCGGTGTGCGGAGTTCATGACTGGCATCCGCGACGAAGGTCCGCTGCACATGCAGCGCCTCCGTCAGCGGCCGGACCGCGCGTCGCGCGATCAACCAGGAGGCGACTCCCGCGAAGAGGATCGCGAGCCCGCCGACCCCGATGATCGCGACCGTCAGGTCGAGCGTGTCCAGGGTGATGTGCACGTCGAAGGGACCGGGCTGCTCCCGCTGCTGGCCTGGGGTGAGCTGCCAAGCGACGTACGCGACGACCAGGGCGATGATCCCGATCACCAACGCCGCAGACACCCCCGCGACGCGGATGGAGATGCCGATGACCGACCGTCGAGAGACGAGGCGATCCGCATCCCGGTCCGGAGCGCCACGGAGGGACCACCGCGCAGTGGCGTCGACGAGTCGATTCCATGCTGTGTCGATCAATCGGTTCCTCCGTTCCTGACACCGCCGTCCGGGGTGCTCCGAGGCTCCCTCACCCAGGGCAAGGAAACACCAAGGATGCGGTCGAATCCGGACACGCGGGTTTCTTGGTGGAGTCTTGCAGGCACGTTCGTACCGTCGACGCACCGACCCGGGCACGAGGCCCGGTCACGACGAGGAGCACGCCATGACCCAGCTGACCGCTCGGCCCCGCCCGAAGCGCAACAAGGTGCCAGACCCCACCCCGTCGTTCTGGATCATCAAGGTCCTCGCCACAACCGTCGGTGAGACCGCAGCCGATCTGCTCAGCGACACCCTCGGGTTCGGTCTCCCGCTGACGACGGCCGTGATGGCCGCGGTCCTGGTCGTGTTCCTGGTGTTGCAGTTCCGCACCCGCGCCTACCAGCCGGTCACGTACTGGGTCACCGTCGTGCTGATCAGCATCGTCGGGACCTGCATCACGGACAACCTCACCGACGGGCTCGGCGTCCCGCTGGGGGTGAGCACGACAGTGTTCGCGGCGGCTCTCGCGGTGGTGTTCATCGTCTGGTACCGGAGTGAGCGCACGCTCTCGATCCACGAGATCGACACCACCAGGCGGGAAGCGTTCTACTGGCTGGCGATCCTGTTCACCTTCGCTCTCGGCACCGCAGCCGGTGACCTCATCGCCGAGCAGACCGGCCTCGACTACCTGCCGTCGCTGCTGCTGTTCGCGGCAGCGATCGTGGCGGTCACTGCCGTCTGGTTCATCGGCCGTCGCGGTGCCGTCACCTGCTTCTGGATCGCGTACATCCTCACCCGCCCGCTCGGTGCGTCGACCGGGGACCTGCTCTCCCAGCCGACACACGACGGCGGACTCGGCATCGGGACCATCACCACCAGCATCGTCTTCCTCGCGGTCATCGCAGCGCTCATCGCATGGGTCTCAATCGGCCGTCGTGATCGCGTCGGGGCCGGCACCCGTGAGCAGCTCTCGTCGTGATCGACCGGTTCCCCCTCGCTGTCCACCTGTTCGACGCCGGATCCGTGCTGCACGCCTTCGGCCCTGCTGTCCTCGCCGGGATCGCGGTCCTGGTCTTCATCGAGTCCGGGGTGCTGTTCCCGTTCCTCCCGGGTGACTCGCTCCTGGTCACTGCCGCGATCACCAGCGCCGCGCTGGGCGTCGCACCATGGCAGGTCGCGGTCGTCGCGTCCTTCGCCGCCGTCGCCGGGGACCAGGCCGGTTACTGGATCGGTCGACGCTTCGGCCGCCGACTCTTCCGTGACGGCGCACGGGTGCTCACGACCGCTCGGCTGGACGAGGCCGAAGCGTTCTTCGCCAGGTGGGGCGGCCTGTCCCTGGTCCTAAGCCGGTTCGTGCCGGTGGTCCGGACCTACGTCCCGCTCGCGGCGGGGACAGCCGACATGCGCTACCGGAGGTTCTTCCTGTGGAACGTCGTCGGTGCGGTGGGCTGGGCGTGCGGACTCACGGCAGTCGGGGTGCTGCTCGGCGGGATCCCGCTCGTCGCGCACAACATCGACGTCCTGATGATCGTCATCGTCATCGTCTCGATCCTGCCGATCCTGATCGGAGTGGTCCGCAAGCGGCTGAGCAGCCGAACGGACCAGGACGACCAGGACGAACAGCCCATCGCGAGCGACCGCTGAGCGCGACCAGCACCCGAACGGTGCCGAACCAGATCACGGATCGGTCCACCGGTGACCGTCAGCGTGGCGGGCGGCGCACGGCCTTCGACGGATGACACCGTGCCGGCCGTACAGTGCACCTGATGACTGAGCAGCAGGCATGACCGCGGACGCCCTGGTGCGCACCCTGCTCGGTGTGCTCGCTCTCGTCGCGGTCGCGACGGTCGTCCTGCTTGCTGCTCGCGCGTCGGCGCCGTGGGCTCCGGCAGTGGCGATCGTCCGCGGCGCCCTGCAGCTCGCCGCCATCAGCCTCGTGCTCACCGGAGTCATCAGATCGCCCCTGCTGATCGGCCTCGCGCTCGGAGTGATGTTCGTCGTCGCGTCCTGCACGTCGGCTCGACGGCTCGGGGACCTCCCGACGATGGTGCTGCCGGTCGCCGGAGCAATGGCGACCGGCATCCTGGTCAGCGCGGTCGTCGTCTTCGGGAGCGGAGCGATCACGCTCTCACCCCGCTACGCCCTCGCGATCGGCGGCATCGTCATCGGGAACGCGATGTCCATCGCGACCATCGCCGGCCGTCGATTCCGCGAGCTCGTCGACGATCGCTGGGACGAGGTCGAGGGGTGGCTCGCGCTCGGAGCGACACCGCGCCGCGCCACCGCGGACCTGGTTCGACGCGCTGTGAGCGCCGCTCTGATACCGACAGTCGACCAGACGAAGACGACCGGACTCGTCACCCTCCCTGGCGCGTTCGTGGGCGCCGTGTTCGGTGGCGTCTCCCCCCTCGAAGCCGGGCGCTTCCAGATCGTCGTCCTCGCGGCGATCATGGCGACGGGAAGCATCACCGCCGTCCTCGTGACCCGCTGGATCGGCCCGGTGCGGACCCGGCCGCACGTGGTCCCGATCCGCTGACGACTCGTCCCGACGACGATCGTGCCGGACCGTCCGGGGTGCTCGCTCGTCTGGTGCATCTGGGTGGTTCCTTGGAGCGGCGGCGGAACGGTGCTGTTCGGAGGTCGTGGACATGACTGTTGGAGTGCTCGGAGGTGCCGGCGCTGTCTCTGCGCTGACCGTGGCGACGGCGGTAGCTGCCGCGTTGCTCGCCGTGGCGACCGTGGCGACCGTGGCGACCGAGGCGGATCGAGGGCGGTCGTCCGATGCGAGGTGAACGCGCACTGTGGCAACTCGGATCGGCGTTCACAGCAGCGGTGATCGTGGTGCTCATCGGAATCACGTTGACAGCCGTTCCGGGTGTCGGAGCGACCGAGACCGGCTTCGACCAGCTGCTGCATGAACGCCTGACGCCGACCGCGCTGCTCATCGCGTCCGGGATCGGCGTGCTCCTCGAGCCCGCCGGCGGTCTTGCGATCCTCGTGGCCATCGGAGCGGTCGTCTGGTGGCGGTCCGATCGGGTCGCCGCGATGCAGTTCGTGGGGATCGCCGGGGTGTCGTGGGTGTCGGTCGAGCCGGTCAAGCTGCTGGTGCACCGGTCACGCCCGGTGCTCTCCGGCGTGCACCACGCGGTGGAGAGCTGGTCGTACCCGTCCGGGCACGTCGCGCTGGTCACTGCCCTGGTGCTCGGACTCGTCGCCGTGACGCACGGCAAGGCTCGAGCGCAGGTCGCCTCTATCGGGACCGTCGTCGTGATCGTGGTCGCGACCTCCCGACTCGCACTCGGCGTGCACTACCCGACGGACGTCCTGGCCGCGATCGTGTGGACGTCCGCAGTCTGGGTCGTCGTGCGTCACATCGCGCTGACCTGGACGAGAGCAAGTCAGACGCCCACTCGTCGCGGCCCCACCGCTGTTGCCGGTCTCCGGCCTCGATCACTCGTGGGGAAGGCGCGAGACCGATGACCGCCGTCGCGTCGCCGAGTGTCGTACCGGTGCGCAGCACACGCGCCCAACCGGTACGGCTGTGGGTGGTCCCCGCACTGGTCGGTGTCGGAACCACGTCCGTGGCGGCGGCGTTCAGCTGGGTGCCGTCCATCTGGTACGACGAGGCCGCGACGGTCGTGTCCGCCACCCGCCCCTGGGCGGCGCTGGCACGCGAGGTGCAACAGGTCGACGTCGTCCACGCGACGTACTACGCCGTGATGCACTGCTGGTTCGCGCTCGTCGGGTACACGCCGTTCACCCTGCGTCTCCCCTCCTCGATCGCGATCGGTGTCGCCGCGGCACTGCTCGTGGTCCTCGGACGCACACTCGCCAGCCCGAGGACCGGTCTCGTCGCCGGGGTCCTCTTCGCGCTCTTCCCACGGGTGACGTGGATGGGGTCGGAAGGGCGGTCGTTCGCCATCGACACCGCCCTCGCAGTCGGGACGACGATCCTCTTCGTCGCCGCCCGTGATCGCACCCGACAGGGAGCCCGGTCGTGGCCGTGGTGGGTGTCGTACGCGGCGATCTCGATCCTCAGCGGCGCGGTGTTCCTCTACTTGGCACTGATGACGGTCGGTCACGGCGTGACCGCGGCGCTGCCGCTGTTGCGGCGTTCTGGCCGTGATCGAGACAGGCGGAAGGTGCTCCTGCGCTGGGGTGCCGCAACTGCCCTGTCGGCGTGTGCGCTGCTGCCGCTCGCCTCGGCATCCGCTGGCCAGGATCGTCAGATCGCCTGGATCGATCCCATCAGTGCGCACACGATCCAAGAGGTGCTGCTGACGCAGTGGTTCACCAAGAACCCGGGCTTCGCGGTCTTCGGGTGCACCCTTGCTGTCGTCGGGGTCGTCCTGATGCACCGGAACGACACTCGCCGGCGGCTCCTCGTGGTGGCGCTGCCGTGGGCGCTCGTTCCCACGATCGGCCTGATCGCCGCGTCGTTGGTGACGAACCCGCTGTACTCCCCGCGGTACGCCGCGTTCACCGCCCCGGCGGTGGCGCTGTGCCTGGGTGCCGCCGTGACCGCCGTACCGACTCGGTGGTCACGACGCGCCGTAGCCACCGTCCTCGTCGTCGCCGCGGCGCTCACCGCACCGACGTGGGCGCAGCAGCGCACGGTCGCAGCGAAGGACGACGCCGCCTGGAACGAGGCAGCCGCCGTCATCGTCGCGCACCGGTCCGAGGAGCCCGTCGGGGAACGCGACGCGGTTGTCTTCGGGCCCCTCGAACGCCATCCCCTCGCCACCTCCAGGACCATCGCGGATACCTATCCAGCGGCGTTCTCCGGACTTCGCGACCCGCTCCTGGTTGCTCCGGCGAGCGAGTCCGCTGGCCTGTGGGGAACGCAACGACCACTGCGGGACATCCGTGAGGAGGTCGGTGCCGCGAAGGTGGTGTGGTTGCTCACCGCGGTCGAGCCCGATGTCCGCACCATCGTGACGCAGGCACTCACCCGCGACGGCTTCCGTCGGAGTCGCACTTGGCAACGCACCCGCACCTGGGTCGTGCAGTACGTGCGATGACACCGACGAAGGGCGTCCACGAGGTTGCTCATGGACACACGACCGACTCGGCCCCCGGTGTCGCCCACGCGATGCCGTCCGTGTCGAACGCGAGCACGTCGACGCTCCCGTTGCCGGTGAGCCCGCGGAGGTCGTCAGCATCGCCCGCGACGACCGCCGTTGCCAGCACGTCCGCGGTGACGATGTCGTCAGCGATGACGGTCGCCTGCACGAAGGTGGGGGTCGCTCGTCGCCAGATGTGCTCGCCGCGCTCGGCGGTCCCCGAGGTCGCGACGGCGCGGCGCGGCGCATCGAGGTGGACGACGCCGACGACCGTGTCGCGGCGTGCCGGTTCGACCACCCCGACGCTCCACGATTCGTCGTCGCGGTAGTGTCCCCGGACGAGCACGTCCCCTCCGGCGCTGATCATCCAGTCGTCGGCGATGCCGTCGAGGACTGCTCCGGCGTCACGGATCGCCAGGGCCTTCACCACACCGGACAGGTCGACGACGCCGTCCGGGCGGTGCGGCGTGAACGCACCACCGGTCCGTTCCCGCCAGTCGAGCGCGAGCGCGTACACGTCGCGCACCGACGCCGGGGTGTCGGACAGCCGGAGCGATCCGTCGGCGACGCGGCTCAGCACCGACGCCGGGTCGTACAGGCTGTACCGGTGGTCGTAGGAGGCGAAGACGGCGCGCACCTCGGCGGCGGCCTCCGGGGTGGCTCCCCGGAGGCTGACGACGGTACCCATGGTCTCGAGGGTCTGGACGCTCACAGCCCGGCCTTGTCGATCGCGGACTGGAGCGACGTCGTGTAGCCCTGACTCGTGAAGGTCGCACCGCTGACGGACTGGATCTGTGCGGACTGCGCCTGCAGTCCCTCCTGGCGCAGGACCGGTGCCGCCTGCTGACTGATCTGCACCGATCGGCCGTCGCTGTTCGTGAGCTGCAGCGGGGTGACGTCGGTGATCGTCCCGTTCGCGACGGTGATCTGCACCTGCACCGGGCCGTACCGGGTCTGCGTCGTGTCGCCGGCGAAGGTGCCGGAGGCGGACGACCCAGCAGTGGTGCCGGTGCCGCTGCTGCCGCCGTTGGTCCCGCTGCCGGCGCTGTCGCTCGTCGACCCGGTGCCGGTCGTGCCGACACCCGACGTCGTGCCCTGCTGTGCCGGTGCGGTGACCGCGGGCTGGCCGCCGAGCTGCCACCCGATGGCCAGGACCGCGATCGACGAGACGACACCGCCGGCGATGATGCGTGCTCTCATGACTCGAACCGTTCCTGGTGGATCTGGTGTTCCGGCACCCCTGCCGACCGCGCTTCGCGGACCACGAGGTCGGACCACGCCCGCGGCCCGCACACGTACAGGTCCGACTGCAGCAGGTTCGGGAACACGGACCGGAGGGAGACCCCGCGCCGGACGTCCTCCTCGGTCATCCAGCTCTCGCGGGAGCGGGATCGGTGGCCGACCATCGTGTACAGCCGGTTGCCCGTCGCCTCGGCGAGGTCCGCGATCTCGTGCCACAGGTACTGCTGGTCGGCGTCGGTCCCGCGCAGCAGCACGGTGGCCTCGCCCGGACGGAGGTCGGTGTCCTCCAGCAGCGAGCGCACGGGGGTGATCCCGATGCCGGAGGCGACGAGCGCGAGGTACGGGGCCGTCCGGGCCCGGCTGGTGAACAGGCCGTACGGACCCTCGAGGGACACGAACGCCCCGGGCGTGATGCGTCCGAGACGGGCGGAGCCTGCACCGAGGTCGCGGACGGTGATCCGTGCACGACCGCGGGCGGGGACCGCCGAGAACGACACCGGGTTCGCGTGCCACCACGTCTTCGCGGTCCAGAACCGCCAGACCCCGTACTGCCCGCCGCGGGCTCCGAGGCGGTCGAGGTCCCGTCCGGCGAGGTGGATCGACACGACCCCCGGCGCGACGGTCTCGATGCCGGCCACACGGATCCGGTGCCGGAACGTCACCACGATCGGCACCGCGAAGCGGTACAGCGCGATGAGTCCGAGCGCCACGACGTACAGGGCGATCCAGTAGACACGCTGCCAGGTGCCCTGCGCGAGGACGCTGCCGACGCTGAGCATGTGGGGCAACGCGACGAGCACCGCGGCGTAGCTGAGCAGGTGGATGAGGTGCCATGCCTCGTACGGCAGCCGACGGCGCACGGCGACCAAGGACGAGACCACCACGACGAGGAACAGCACGAGGCCGAGGAAGGCGAGTGGCATGTCGGGTGTCGAGAAGAGCGCGATCGTCTCGGCGATCGGACCGGTCCCCGCGGACGCGCCGTAGCCGAGTGTGAGCAACGCACCGTGCGCGAGCAGCAGGTACAGCACCGGCTTGCCGAGCGAACGGTGGACCGCGACGGCGTTGTCGTGGCCGAACGTCCGGTCGATGAGCGGTACCCGGGCGGCGAGCACCAGCATCACGAGGACGAGGTCCGTGGCGACGAGCCCTGCCACGATCCCGGCGTCGGTGAGCCAGCCGCCGATCCCCACGACCCTGTGCGAGCCGGGCGAGGCGAGCCAGAGCGTCACGGCGATCGAGGCGGAGACCCATGCGAGGATCCCGAGCAGATCCGTCATGGCCCTCCGGCGGCGACCGGCTCGACGGCGGCGGCGCGCGGCGATGTCGAGGGACTCCGCCGGGGGTACGGCGTCCCGCAGGCGCGCGCGTTCGGTCGTGCTCGGGGGTGTCCTCGGTGTGGCGCGAGCGGTCTCGATCATCGTCTCGGTCCTCTCCAGGATGCGATCGGGTGACTCACAGCATCAGGAGCGGTCCTGTGGACGGACCCCGAACGGAGCGCCCCGTTCGTTCGAGACCTCGAGTGATCGGCGTGGACCGAGGTCCCGGTCAGCGCGCGGGGACGCTGACCGTCGCGACGGCACCGCCGGACGCCGCGTTGCAGAGGTCCGCCGTCCCGCCTGCGCGTTCGACGATGCCGCGGACGAGGGCGAGCCCCAGGCCGCTCCCGCCGAGGACGGCACGTCGGGCGCTGTCGGCCCGGGTGAAGCGGTCGAAGGCCTGCGGAAGGAAGTCGTCCGGGACGCCGGGGCCGTCGTCGACGACGCACAGGTCGAGTCGACCGTCGGCGGACTGGTCGAGCGTGACCCGGACCACCCCGCCGTCCTCCCCCGCGGCGATCGCGTTGGCGACGAGGTTGTCGACGACCCGCGCGAACGCCGCGGGCTCGAGTCCGTAGTGCTCGTCCGGCGCCGTCAGTTCGACGGAGAAGTCGATGTCGCGCGCCCCGACGTGTGTCAAGGCGCGGGCGCGGTCGATCGATCCCATGAGTTCCGTGACGAGCGCAGCGGCCGACGTCGACGGAACACCCTCCGCCTCGTCCAGCCTGCTGAGTTCCAGGAGGGCGTTCGCGAGCGCGACCAGCCGTGCCGCATCGCCCTCGGCGGCGCGCAGCTCGCGCTCGAGCGCGACGGCGTCGCCCGACGAGCGGTGTGCCAGTTCGAGTCGGGCGGTGAGGGCAGCGAGCGGCGTGCGGAGCTCGTGGCTGGCGTCGGAGACCATCCGTCGCTCGCGCTCGGTGTTCTCACGCTGGCGGTCGATGAACGTGTTGAGCGTCCGGGCGAGGGCCGCGAGTTCATCGTCGGAGGCGCCGACTGGCAGGTGGCCGCCACCGTTCCCGGCGCTGAGGCGCTCGGCGGTCCGGCGCATCCGCCCCACTGGGCGGAGGGCGATGGTCGACAGCAGCCAGGCCGTCGCCGCGAAGGCGAGCAGTGCCAGGAACGTTCCGACGACCAGGGACCGGTCGACCCGCGCCACCGTCTCCTGCCCGGCCCGGCCGTCGTGCGCGGCCCACACGACGAACGATCCGGCGTCGTTCGTGACCGGGATGCCGACGACGGTCACGACACGGTGGCCGGTGTGCAGTCGCAGCGTGACGTCGTCGTCCGGGACCGGCGAGGGCAGCACGGCGCGGACGTCGCGCGGCAGCGAGTCCACGACCCAGTCTCCGGTCGCTGACCGGATCCCGACGAGGACGTCTTCTGCTGGACGGTCAGGCGGCTCGTCCGGGTTGTGCCGGAGGTCGGACACGAACGGCGCCGCGTCACCGGATGCGAGGGAGCGGTCGGTCGCGAGCGTCGCGCGTTCGATCTGCACGTGCAGCACGAGAGCGACCCCGGAGAGCACGACCGCACCGACGAGCAGGCTCCCGAGGGTGATCCGAGCGCGGATCGACAGGCGACGGAGGAACCTCACGGAGACGGCACGACCTCGAGCGCGTACCCCACACCGCGCACCGTCCGGATCGCGACGTCGGCGCCCGAGGCCTGGAGCTTCTTGCGAACGTAGCTGACGTACTGGTCGACGATGGTCGGGTCGAAGTGCTCGGCGCTCCCCCAGACCTCTTCGAGCACCTCGGTCCTGGTGCGCGGGTCGGGCGCCCCCTGCATGAGGAACCGCAGGAGCGAGAACTCCTTGACGCTCAACGGCATGTCGCGCCCGCGCACCGACGCACGCACGGCCACGGTGTCGAGCCGCACCGCGCCGGCTTCCACGGTGGTCGTGCCACCGGCGGCACGACGTCGCAGGTGCGCCCGGATCCGCGCGTTGAGTTCGGCGATCGCGAACGGCTTGGTCAGGTAGTCGTCGGCCCCGGAGTCGAGCCCGAACACGCGGTCGTCGACGGCGTCGCGTGCGGTGACCAGGATCACCGGGAAGTCCGACCCCATCTCACGGAGTCGTCGACAGACCTCGAAGCCGGTCATCTCGGGCAGCATGACGTCGATCGCTGCGGCGTCGAACGCCTGCGACCGCGCCTGGACGAGTGCGGCGACGCCGTCCGTCACGACCGTGACGGTGTGCCCCTCGCCGGTCAGTCCGCGCTCGACGAGGGCACCCATCTCGGGGTCGTCCTCAACAACCAGGATGTTCGCCATCTCAGACCACCCCGCTCGTCCCGAGCAGGGATCCGATGACGAAGGTCGCCGCCAGGGCGAGGGCTCCGCCGACGACCACGCGTGCGGTCGCCCGCCGCACCGAGCCACCTCCGATCCGGGCGCCCGTGGCCCCGGTCAACGCGAGTGCGACGAGGACAACGACGAACGTCACGGGTACCCGGACGGCCTCGGGCGACAGGAGGATCGCCAGCAGCGGCAGGACGGCACCGATCGAGAACGCGGCCGCCGACGCGAACGCGGCGTGCCACGGGCTGACGACCTCGTCCTCGTCGATCCCGAGTTCGGTGGTCAGGTGCGCGGCGAGGGCGTCCCGCTCGGTCAGTTCGGACGCCACACGTTCGGCCGTGGACCGTCGGAGACCACGGCCCTGCCACAGCTGGGTGAGCTCCTCGAGCTCGGCGACCGGGTCGTCGGCCAGTTCGCGGCGTTCCTTCTCGATGAGGGACTGCTGGCTGTCCTTCTGACTGCTCACCGACACGTACTCGCCCAGCGCCATCGACACGGCACCGCCCACGAGCGCTGCGATCCCCGCGGTCGCGATCGCCGGGACGGACGACGACGCGCCGGCGACGCCCACGACGATCGACGCCGTCGACACGATCCCGTCGTTCGCGCCGAGGACTCCGGCTCGCAGCCAGTTCAGGCGCGCAGCGAGGTCGCCCGTGTGGGCTTCGCCCGCGTGCGGCTCGGAGGTGCTCATGGTCACAGCGAACCATGTCCGGGTCGCCCCGTTCGTGTGAGGTTTCGAACGATGCGGACCGCGGGATCCTGTTGTCTGGTCGAACACCGCCGGCACCGTCCGGCGCACGACGTGAAAGGCCGTCATGGACTGGCAGTTCGGCGGGATCCCGCTCCACCCCCTCTTCGTCCACCTGACCTCCGTCGCGGTCCCCGTCGCGGCGCTGACCGCGATCGTGGTCGCGGTGTGGCCCGCAGCGCGACGGTGGCTCGCAGTCGGCGCACCGATCATCGGGCTGGTCGCCCTCGTCTCGGTCCCCCTGGCGACCTCGTCCGGTGAATGGCTCGAACACCGCGAGCAGGAGACCGCGCTGCTCGAGCGGCACACCGAGCTCGCCGACGGGCTGCTCCCCTGGTCGATCGCGGTGTTCGTGCTCCTGCTGCTGTGGTGGGGATGGCACCGGTTCGGGACAGCTCGGGTGACGAGCGGTGGCGCGCTGCGGGCAGTCGCGATCGTCGGCCCGGTGCTGCTGCTCGCAGTCGGCGTCGTCTCGATGATCGAGGTCGTCGTCATCGGACACGCGGGCGCCGAGTCCGTCTGGAAGGGCTAGGAACGCACTGCGGAGCGCGTTGGGGTCACCGTGAAGGCGTCGAGGTTTCCCATCGCCCGCCGGACGTGTTCCGCGGCCTGGTCGGTGACGTCCGTGGCGTCCTGCAGATCCGTCGTCATCACCTCGACCGTTGCCGATCCGGTCAGCCGGTGCCCGATCCACCGGAGACGGAGGTCGCGGACCCTGTGGACGCCGTCCGTGTGCTCGCGGACGTGCTCGGCACGTTCGACGAGCGCCGGGTCGACGGCGTCCATCAGCCGCGCGCCGATCGACTTCACCGTGCCCCAGAGCAGCACCAGGATCGAGATCGAGATGAGCAGGCCGATGACCGGGTCGGCGAGCGGGAAGCCGACCATCACGCCGACCGCACCGAGGACCACCGACAGTGAGGTGAAGCCGTCGAGCCGGGCGTGCACGCCGTCGGCCAAGAGTGCCGCCGAACCGATCCGCTGGCCGACCCGAATCCGGTACATCGCGACGACCTCGTTGCCGGCGAAGCCGATCAGGCCCGCGGCGACGAGCAACCAGGGCGCCTCGACCGGGCGTGGGTGCACGAAGCGATCGATCGCCTGCCACCCGGCCACCACTGCCGAGAGCGCGACGACGAAGACGATGAACATGCCGGCGAGGTCCTCGGCGCGGCCGTACCCGTAGGTGAGCCGCCGGGTAGCCACGCGTCGGCCGAGCACGAACGCGACCCACAGCGGCACGGCGGTCAGCGCGTCCGCGAAGTTGTGGGTGGTGTCCGCCAGCAGGGCGATCGAGCCGGTGAACGCGACGAGCACGGCCTGCAGGACGGTGGTGCCGAGGAGCACGAAGAGACTGATCTTGAGCGCGCGGACACCGGCCGAGCTCGCCTCCATGGCGTCGTCGATCGAGTCGGCGGAGTCATGCGTGTGTGGGACGACGAGGTCGTAGAGGAGGCCCCGCACGCCGCCGTGCGGGTGCGCGTGGTCGTGGTCGTGCTGGTGCCCGTCGTGCTCGTGGTCGGTCACGCGCCGGCCTGCTCCCCGCGGTGGTGCGGCGCGGCACCCACGACGTGTTCGGCCTGCTTCACCGCGTCGATCACCAGCTCCGACGCGTGCTCGTCGGTGAGTCGGTAGAAGACCGTCGTGCCCTCACGGCGAGTGGACACCATCCGCGCGAGCCGGAGCTTCGCGAGGTGCTGCGACACCGCCGCGGGGCTCTTGTCGACCACATCGGCCAGGTGGTTCACGGACATCTCCTCGGCGTTCCGGAGCGCCAGGATGATCTTCACCCGGGTCGCGTCGGCGAGCATCGCGAAGACCTCGACCGCCAGTTCGACGTACTCCGACTCGGGATCGAGCCCGCATGGCTGCTTGTCTACGTGCACACGCAGATACTAAGTCATCAGATCCCGAACGGACAGCCGAACTCGTGAGCAGGAATGGTCGGGTTGCCCGGCTTGGACCCGACCATTCCTGCTCACGAAGCGCCGCCCGCCTACCGCTTCAGGTTCGTCAGCTCCTGCAGCACCTCGTCCGAGGTCGTGATGATGCGCGCGTTCGCCTGGAACCCGCGCTGTGCCACGATCAGGTTCGTGAACTCCTGCGACAGGTCGACGTTCGACATCTCCAGGGTGCCCGCCGCGAGCGACCCGACGCCGGCCGAACCGGGACCACCGACGGTCGCGGTGCCCGAGTTGCCGGTGGCACGGTAGCCCGAGGCGCCGGTCTTCTCGAGGCCCGCCGGGTTCGCGAACGTCGCGAGGGCGATGCGGCCGAGGGCGAGCGACGCACCGTTCGAGAACGTGCCCGTGACGGTGCCGTCCTTCGAGATGGCGTAGCCCTGCAGGGCGCCGGCCTCGCGGCCGTTCTGCGAACCGATCGACGCGGTGTTGAGCGAGGCGAAGCCGGTGAGCTCCCCCATGTCGACGGCGATGCCGCCGACCGTCAGGGCGCCGCCGGAGGTCAGCTTGCCGTCGGTGCCGAACGTGAGCGACCCGTTCGTGGTGGTCCCCTGCCCGTTGCGCGCGGTGACGTCCCAGCCGGTGCCGGTGCGCGTGTAGGCGAGGGACATCGTGTGCTTGGCGCCCGAGGCGTCGTAGACGGTGGCCTCGCGGGTGATGGTGTCGCCGACGGCGGTCTCGGACGGCAGGTTGCCGGCGACCGAGGCCGAGGTGGTGCGGACGGCCGGTGCCGCCGCGTCGAGCGGCAGCGTGATGTCGGCGAGGCCACCGTTGTCGTTGACGACGCCGTTGGTGGCCGGGTAGCCCTGCACGATCTTGCCGTCGGCGGTGACCAGGCGGCCGTCCGCGTCGAAGTCGAACGCACCGGCGCGGGTGTAGACGGTGTCGTTGCCGAGGCGGGTGACGAAGAAGCCGTCGCCGGAGATCATCAGGTCGGTGGCCTTGCCGGTGGCCTGGGCCGAGCCCTGCGCGAAGTTGGTGGAGACGCCGGCGACCTGGACGCCGAGGCCGATCTGCGCCGGGTTGGTGCCGCCGACACCGGTCTGCGGTCCGCCGGCACCCTGGGTCATCTGCGACAGGGTGTCCTGGAAGACCGTCGACGAGGCCTTGAAGCCGACGGTGTTGACGTTGGCGATGTTGTTGCCGGTGACGTCGAGCATCTGCTGGTGCGAGCGGAGGCCGGAGATCCCGGAGTAGAGCGAGCGGAGCATGGTGCGTCCTTTCGGAGAGGCAGGGAGAGCAGGAAGGAGAAGGGGAAGGAGAACGGTCAGGAAGCCGGAGCGGTGGTGGTGATGCCGGAGATCACGTCGAGAGCGACCTCCTTCCCGTTCACGGTGACCGTGGGCACGCTGTTCGCGTAGGACACGGCCGAGGCGGTCCCGGTGACGGCGGTACCGGTCGCAGCATCGGTGTAGCTGACCTGCTTGCCGACGAGGTTCGCGGCGGCGATGCGCATCTGGAGCGAGAAGTTCTCGTTCCCCGTCGTGGTCTGGTTGGTGATCTGCTCCATCATCGCGAGCTGCGTCTGCTGGCTGATCATCTGGTTGGTGTCCATCGGCGACGACGGGTCCTGGTTCTGCAGCTGCGTGACGAGCAGCTTCATGAACACCTCGGAGTCCATCGTCTGGGACTTCTTCGCGGTCGAGTTCGCGGCGAGGGCCGCGGCCTGGGCAGCCTGGTCCACGCTGCCGGTGATGCCGTCGATGGGCATGGTCTGGTTCCTGTTCGTGAGCCGGTCAGGCGAGGACGTCGAGTCCCGCGGTGCGGATGGTGGAGGTGGTGGCGGAGGACGCTGGCTGCGCGGCGGAGGTGCGCCGTGCCTCCAGGCCGGTGTCGGCACGCAGGCGGCCGTCGGCCGGTCGCTGGTCGTGACCCGCCGACGTGCCCGGGTGGTTCTGCGACGACAGGTCGAGTGTGGTGCTCAGCCCGGCGCCGGCGGCGTCGCGCCGCAGGTCCGGCAGCACCTGGCGGACCGCGTCGCGGCCCGCCTCGGACGCCGCGAACAGCTCGACGTGCATGCCGTGCGCCGTGACGTGCGCGCGGACCGTGACCGGTCCGAGGCTGTCCGGCACGACCTGCACGGTGACGACGTGCTCACCGGGGCCGGCCTGCGCGAGCGAGAACACCGGGCGCGCGAGCTGCTGCCCGAGGGGCGCGGGCGTGGCCGTCTGGGACGTGACCGGCGCGGCGGCAGCGACGGGGGCGGGCGCGGCGGTCGGCGTGGTGGGCAGGACGAAGGGCGTCTCGCCGCCGCGCGTGGTGGTGACTGCCGGGAGGCCCGGATCACCCGCCGTCGATCCCTGCTGGTCCGCCCCGTGGCCGGTCTGCCCACCCCGCGCGGCGGTCGCCGCTGCCACCGTGACGACGGCCGGGGTCGCGGTCGCGGAGCCGTCGGTGGGCTGGGTGGGCTGGGTTGCCGCGGCGATCGGCTGGAGCGTCGCGGCGGCCGCAGCGGCAGTGGCAGCGGGCGCGCTGCTCGTGCTCGCGACTCCGACGGTGCCGGTGCCGGTGCCGGTGCCGGTCGTCCCGCCGGACGGGGTGCCTGGCCTCGGGGCGGACGCCGGTGACGGTGCGGGGCCGTCCGCGGGGACTGCGGCCGTCGTACCCGGTGCCTGTGCCGTGGCGGATGCAGCGGACGCCGTGGTGGTTGCCGACGGCGCCGTGGTGGCCGGCAGCGGGACCGCGGCGCCCGTGGCAGTGGCAGCCCCGGTGGCAGCGGCGGGGACGGGAGCAGAGGTCGTCGGCGTGGTCGTCTCCGGGGCGGGCGCCGGGGCCGCCGTCGTCGCGGTGACGACCTGCGCCGTCGGCTCGGGCGCGGTCGACGTCACCGGTGAGACCGTCTCGGCAGGGGTCGTCGACGCGACCGGAGGGAGCGAGGCAGGCACCGTCCCGGTGAGCATGGGCGTGGGCGTGAGCGCCTGCCCCTCCCCGGCAGCAGCGGCCGAGCCGTCAGCGGCAGCCGCCACGTCCGTCCCGGTGGCGGTCGTGGCAGCGCTCGGCGGCGTGGTCGAACCGGTGTCGTCGGCTGCGCGGGAGTCGTCCCGGCGCGCCGGTGCACGCTCACCGGCACGACGATCCGTCGCGGCGGCCGCGGACAGGGCGGCGTCGAACGAACCGGCACCGCCGGCGTCGGTCGTGGCGCGGCCGGGCGCAGCGCTGCTCGTCGGAGCGGGCGCGGGCTGGGTGGCGATGGTCAGGCTCATGCGGCGCTCCCGGACTGCATCATGGACAGCAGCGCGGCGGTCTGCAGGTCGGTGGCGCTGCTCGCGGCGGTGGTCGCGGTCGTCGCCGGGGTAGCGGACGCCTGCGCCGGCACGATGCGGCGGATGGTGGCGATGTCGGCGTCCGAGTACCAGTTGTCGACGATGCGGACGTCCTTGCCGGGGCGCGGCGCGTGCAGCACCTTGCCGTCGCCGACGTAGATGACGACGTGGCCCTCGCCCTTCGGGATGATCAGGTCGCCGGGCTGTGCGTCCTTCAGGGAGCCGACCTCGACGCCCATCTTCGCCTGGTCCGGCACGACCCGCGGCATGGTCACGCCGAGGTCCTTGAACACCGTCTGCACCAGGCCCGAGCAGTCCATGCCGGCGGTCGTCGTGCCGCCGAACACGTAGGGCACGCCGAGGTACTTCTTCGCGTCCGCGACGACGTCGGACCCGGTGGCGCCGCTGCCCGTCGCGAGCGTGCCCGCGCCGGCGTCGACGGACGTGGCGGGCGCGCTGCTGGTGGTCGCCGCAGCGCCGGCAGCAGCGGTTGCGGTCCCGGTGCCGGTGGTCCCGGTCGCCGTGGCCAGGGCATCGGCGAAGGCGCTCGACGAGGCGCTGGTCGACGCGGCGGACGACGACGAACTCGTCGCCGCGGCCGAGCCACCGCGCAGGGTGTCGATCTGGGACCGGATCTCGGAGATCCGGGAGAGCACCGCTTCGACGCTCATCGGGCACCACCTTCCGTGCGGCGTCGTGCCGCGATCTCGTCGAGGGCGTTCTGTTCGGTGCGGAGTTCCTCGGCGGCCTGCTCGGCGGCGTGCTTGCCCTCGAGCTTCTCCAGGCCGACCGCGGCACGGCGTGCGGCGGTGTACTCCTCCTGTGCCCGGTCGGCGTCCGCGCGGCGGGTCCGGACCACGGCGTCGAGCTCCTCGAGCATCCCGCGGGTCGCAGCACGCGCAGCGGCGACGGCGCTCAGGGTCGCGGCGTCCTCGATCGGCTGCGCGCCCTCGGCGTCGGCGAGGCTGCGGCGCGCGGCGATCCGGGCGTCGGCGGCGTCGCGCACGCGCTCGTTCGCGGTGGCGAGCGAGGCAGCGGCGCGGTCCTGTTCGGTGTGCCGCAGGCGCAGGAGCCCCGCGAGCGGGAAGCGGCGGGCCATCACGACACCCCCAGCTGCTGCACGAGACCACCGAGTCGCTGCCAGGACGCGTCGGCGGTCGCCCGCTCGTCCATCCCCTGGCGCAGGAACGCGTCGATCGCGCCCTGGTGGTCGACGGCGGCGTCGACGAGCGGGTTCGAGCCGCGCTGGTACGC
Organism: Curtobacterium sp. PhB137; assembly: GCF_003814955.1. Classification (NCBI taxonomy): domain Bacteria; kingdom Bacillati; phylum Actinomycetota; class Actinomycetes; order Micrococcales; family Microbacteriaceae; genus Curtobacterium; species Curtobacterium sp. PhB137. The sequence goes on from NZ_RKQO01000006.1 coordinate 21,047, forward strand.
GCCGACGTCGAGCAGGTCCTGGGCGGCGGCACGTGCTGCCATCACCTTGCGGAGGGTGGTCGCGGCACCGCGCTGCGCCGGGTCCGTCACCTTCGAGGCCACCCGGGACACCGAACCGAGGGCGTCCACCGACGGGAAGTGCCCGGTGATCGCGAGCTTCCGGTCGAGCACGACGTGACCGTCCAGGATGCTGCGGGCGGCGTCGGCGATCGGCTCGTTGTGGTCGTCGCCGTCGACCAGCACGGTGTACATGCCGGTGATGCTGCCGACGCGGTCCGTCCCGGCACGCTCGAGCAGCCCGGCGAGCACCGAGAACGTCGACGGCGGGTAGCCCCGAGTGGCCGGCGGCTCCCCCACCGAGAGCCCGATCTCACGCTGCGCCATCGCGACGCGGGTGAGCGAGTCCATCATGAGCACGACGTCCTGGCCGGCGTCGCGGAACGACTCCGCGATTCGGGTGGCCACGAACGCGGCGCGCAGACGCATGAGGGCGGGCTCGTCCGAGGTCGACACGACGACGATCGAGCGGGCGAGGCCGTCGGCACCGAGGTCGTCCTCGAGGAACTCGCGCACCTCGCGGCCACGCTCCCCCACGAGTGCGATCACGTTGACGGCGGCGTCGCTCCCCCGGGCGATCATCGACAGCAGCGAGGACTTGCCGACACCGGAGCCCGCGAAGAGCCCCATGCGCTGGCCACGGCCGACGGTGGTGAGGGTGTCGAGCACCCGCACACCGAGCTGCATCGGGGTGTCGATGCGGGTGCGTGCCATCGCGTTCGGGGTCGCGTGGTCGAGCGGCACCCAGTCGACGGGCTCGCCACCGGCACCGACGATCGGTCCGCGGTCGTCGATCGGTCGGCCGAGCCCGTCGAGCACACGGCCGAACAGCCCGGCACCCGTCGGCACGAGCACCGGCCGGCCGGTGGGGCGTGCGGGGGTGCCGGCGGTCACACCGGTGAGGCGGCCGAGCGGCATGCAGCGCACGCCGGTGGCGTCGGTCGCGACGACCTCGACGGCGGTCTGCACGCCGTCCTCCGGTCCGACCGTGACGACCTCGCCGACGTGGGCGTCGAGCCCGGCGATCGTCAGCCCGAGGCCGACGGCGCTCGTGACGACGCCGACCCGCTGGGGTGCGGCCTGCTGCAGGGCGTCGTCGAGCCCGCGGGGGCGGAGCAGCGTGGCGGTCACGCGGACACCCCCTGCAGCTCGACACCCAGTGCAGTGCGGGCACGGTCGAGTGCGGTGGCGATCCGGGCGTCGAGGATGCCGTCCGGCAGGTCGACGACGGCGTCGCCGTCCCGCAGCGCGGGGTCGGCGACCACGGGCACCGGCAGGTCGACGTCGGCGACGCGGGCGGCGTCCGCCGGGCTGAGCCGGACGGCCACCGGGACGCTGCGGTCGATGGACGCGAGCGCCCGCCGGACGGTGGTCTCGGCACCGGACGTGATCCGGGCCTCCCGGTCGTCATCGGTACCGACCGCCGGACGGGAGGCACGGATCTCGTACCCGACGATCGCCTCGGCCAGGTCCGTGGCCGCGCTGGCGACGGACGCCTCGGCGTCGCTGAGGACGGGCGCGACCGTGGACAGCATCGCGTTCGTCGCGGCGTCGAGGACGGCGATGCGGCGGACGGTGTCCGCGCGCAGCGACGCGGTCAGCGCGGCGTGCTCGGCCTGCAGGCGGGCGCGCAGGGCGTCCGTCTCGGCCTGTGCGGCGCGGAGTCCCGCGGTGTAGCCGGCGGCGTGGCCGCGGACGTCGGCACCCGACGCACGGTCGGTCGCGGCGGCGGTGCCGATCGCGGGGAAGGCGATGCGCTGCACGGTGCCGGCGGTCGTGGTGTCAGTCAACGAGCTCGTCCTCCTCGGCACGGTGCACGGTGATGACGCCCTGCGCCTCGAGCTCGCGCACGGAACGGACGACCTCGGCGCGCGCTTCCTCGACCTGCGAGACGCGGACCGGGCCCATGGCCTGCAGTTCGTCGTCGAGCAGCGAGCGGTTGCGCTCGGACACGTTCGCGCGGATCGTCTCGACGACGGGTCCGGCGGCACCCTTCATGGCGGTCGCGAGGAGCTTCGAGTCGATGCCACGCAGCACCTGCTGGATGTCGCGGGACTCGAGCTTCACGATGTCCTCGAAGGTGAGCATGCGCGAGCGGATGTCCTCGGCGAGTTCCGGGTCGCGGGCCTCGAGTCCGTCGAGCACGGCCTTCTCGGTGGCGACGTCGGAGCGGTTGATGATGTCGACCAGGGGCGCGATGCCGCCGACGACCTCGACGCTCTCGCGCGGCGACACGACGGCGCCGGCGCGCTGCCGCAGGACACCGGCGACGATCCCGACGGCCTCGGGGGTCGCGCTGCCCATCGTGGCGAACGCCTGCGCGACGTCGGTGCGGACGCGCTCGTCGACACCGGCGAGGACGGCGCTCGCCTGACCGGGCTTGAGGTGTGCGAGGACGAGGGCGATGGTCTGCGGCAGCTCGCCCTCGAGCAGGGTGATGACCTGCCCGGGCTCGGCGTCGTCGAGGAAGTCGAAGGACTGGCCGGCGAGGTTCGAGGCGAGCCGGTCCATCACGCCGGCGGCGCGCTCGGCGCCGAAGGACGCCTCGAGCAGCCCGAGCGCGGTCTCCTTGCCGCCGCGCTTCTGCAGTCGGCCGCTCATCGTGATCCGGTGGAACTCCGACATGGTCTGGTCGACGACGGTGTCCTCGACGCGGCGCATCCGGACGATCTCGGCCGAGATCTCCTCGGCCTCCATCTCGGTGAACTGCTTCATCACCTCGGCCGCGCGGTCGGTGTCCATCTGCATGAGGATGAGCGCGACCTTCTGGGCGCCGGTCAGCGCTCGGTTGTTCGAGCCCTTGCCGGTGCCCGGGCCGTTGCCGTTGCTGCCGCTCGGCATCAGGGCGCTCACACCGGTGCCCGGTCGTCGAGGAGCCCGCGCAGGAGCTCGGCCGTGCGCTTCGGGTCGCGTTCGGCCAGCGCGGAGATATCCTGACGGCGGCGCTCGGCCGTGATCTCGTCGGTCGTCAGCACCTCGGTCGGCGGGTCACCGGCGGGCATCGTCGAGAGCACGGCGGTGGGGGCGTCACCGGCACCGAGGGTCGCGCGGTCGGCGGCGCCGTCCATCGCGAGGGGCAGCTGGAACGTCTCGCCGGCGAAGGCGTCGAGTTCGCCGAGGTCGACGGCCTCGCGTTCCTGCTTCCGGCTGCGACGGGCGATGACGAACATGACGGCGATGAGCGCGAGCAGGATGCCGATGACGATGCCGGCGGTGCGGATCGACGACCACAGGGCTTCCTGCTGGTCGGCCTTCTGCTGCGCCTCGAGGGCCTTCGCAGCCTGGTCGGCACCACTGGTGTCGAAGTCCATCATCGCGACCTTCACCTGGTCGCCGCGGTTCTGGTCGACACCGGCGGCGGCCGACACCAGGTCGTTGATGCTCTGCAGGTTCGCGTTCTGCACGGCGTCGGCCTTCGAGTTCAGCGCGACCGAGATGGTCTGCCGGTCGAGGGACCCCGAGGGGATCTGCGTGGTCTCGGTGGTGTGGTCGACGGCGTTGTTCTTCGTCGCCGACTCGTTGGTGTAGCCGCCGTCACCGGTGCCGCTCGTGGCGGTGCCGTTCGGCACGGCGATGTTGTCCGGGCCGAGGACCCCGGTCGCACCGCTCGACGCGCCCGCGGCGCCGGAGCCGTACTGCTCGGTGGTGCTCGACTCGTTGAGCGCGACCGGACCCGAGGTCGGTGACGTGTAGCTCTCCGACGTGCGCGTGCCGGACTCCTGGTTCATCGTGCCGGAGACCACGACCGTCGCGTTGCCGGCCCCGAGGGTGGTGTCGAGCAGGTCCTGGATCTTCTTGCTCGTGGCGGCGTCGTAGTCGGCGGCCTGGTCGGCGCCGCTGCCGGTCGCACCGGTCCCGACGGCGGACAGCGTCTGCCCCTTGGCGTCGACGACCGAGACGTCGGTGGTCTGCATGCCCTCGACCGAGGCGCTGGTCAGGTGCACGATCGCCTGCACCTGGTCGGTGCTCAGCTGGGTGCCGTTGTCGGTGGCGATGAACACCGACGCCGTCGGGTCCTTCTCCTCGGACACGAACACGGACTTCTCCGGGATCGCGAGCTGCACGGTCGCGGTCTGCACGCCGTCCATCGCGCCGATGGTCTTGGCGAGCTCGCCCTCCATCGCCCGCTTGTAGGTGACGTCCTGCTGGAACTCCGAGCTCGTCACGCCCATCTGGTCGAGCAGCGAGTAGCCGCCCTCGTTCGACGACGGCAGCCCGTTCGACGCGGCTTTGAGGCGCTCCGAGTACACCTGCGCCTGCGGCACCAGGATCGTCGCGCCGCCGTCGGTGAGCTGGTACGGCACACCGTCGGTCTGCAGCTGGTCGGTGATGGAACTCGCGTCGGCCGCGGCCAGCCCGGTGAAGAGCGGCGCGTAGGACGCCTTGCCGAGCCACGCCGCCAGGGCGATCCCCCCGAGCACGAGCGCGGCGATCACCAGGATCGCGATGGTGCGCTGGGCGGCGGAGAAGCCCTTCACGTACGCGGACAGGCGCGCGAAGACGTTCTTGACGGCGACGGGCATCAGGCCTGCATCCTCATGATCTCGTTGAACGCGTCGACGCCCTTGTTGCGGACGGCGGAGACGAGCTCGAGCGTGACCTGCGCGCGGGTGGCGGCGATGGTCGCGTCGTGGATGTCGTCGAGGTTGCCGGTGACGGCCTTGAGCGCGAGGGTCTTCGAGTCGCTCTGCAGCGCCTGCAGCCCGTCGACGGCGTTCCCGAGGCTGGCGGCGAACCCGCTGCCGTCGGTGCTGGTCGCACCGGCGGTGCCGGTGACGTCGCTGGAGGTGCCGGACACACTGGTCAGTGCGTTCGTCATCGCGTTGGTGGTCACACCGTTGACGGCGTCGATGGGCATCAGTTCTTCCCGATCTGCAGTGCCGCCTCGTAGGCGGTCTTGGCACGGTCGACCACGGCGGCGTTCGCCTGGTAGCCGCGCTGGGCCATGATGAGGTCCGCCATCTGCGTGCCGAGGTCGATGTCCGGCATGCGGACGTAGCCCTCGTCGTTCGCGAGCGGGTTGTCCGGGTCGTAGGTCACGCGGCCGGCGGCGCTGCCGAACGCGGCGCCCTTGACGTAAGCGCCGGACACGCCGTTGCCCTCCTGGACCTCGACGTATCGGGCCTGGAACGCGGTGTCGTCCATCGACTTCACGGTGTTCGCGTTCGCCATGTTGTCGGCGACGGCGTCGAGCCACTTCCGGTGCACGGTCATGCCGGTGCTCGCGATGCCGATCGCGTCGAAGGTCGTCACGAGTTCGTCCGCATCGCCGCACGGACGCTCGTGAGCTCGGAGTTCATCGCCTGCGTGGCGAACTGGTACCGGAGCACGGTGTCGACGTTGGAGAGCGTCTCCTCGTCGAGGTTGACGTTGTTGCCGTTCGTGTTCGTCGGCTCGAGGCTGCGGGCGACCGTCGGGGCGGTGTTCCCGCTGCCGTCGGTGATCGACTTCGCCAAGGCGTCCTCGAACTGGACCTTCTCGGCGTGGTAGTCCGGCGTGTTGATGTTCGCGATGTTGTTCGCGATCACCTTCTGGCGCATCGACAGGCCGTCGAGTGCGCTCTGCAGCGCGACGCTCGTCACGGAATCGAACACGGTGGTCCCCTCGTCAGGCGTCGCCCGTGGGACGTCGCCGTGCGGTGGTGGCCGATCCGTGGCCGAACTGGTGAGCGATCCGTGCTCGTGTGGCGCTATCGGTGCCCGTCCCCGGCCGCGTTAGCCCTCGCCCCGAACGGGGGTGGCACCACTTCTGCGACAGACCACTCGTCGATCGACGCGTGCTTCGTCGCGGAACAGGTGGCGGGAGCGCGGGTCAGGCGGACGCGTCGAGGTACACCGCGCCACGGGGCTCGCGGGTCGCGTCGACGGCGCGCAGCGCACCGAGGTGCTCGAGCGTCGCCCGTCGGTCCGACTCCAGTTCCGCGATGCGGTCGCGCTGCGCAGCGAGCAGCCGGGAGGCACGCCCCACCAACTCACGCGGCACCGGACCCAGCCCGGCCGGCTCCGACCACCCCACCACGGCCGTGGGGTCGGCCGCCTGTCGGGCGGCGTCGTGCTCCAGGGAGTCGAGCAGGGCCTCCCAGGCGAGGCGGTGGTCGACCTGCTCGGGCGACGGTGTCGTTTCACGCGACGGTGCCGGTTCAAGCGACACCGAGGGCTCCGCCCGTCGGCTGCTGGCGGGCCGGCGTCGCCGGCAGCGACGCCGCGGCGTCGTGCCACGACTGCCGCAGGGGTTCGAGGATCCGGATGCAGTCGCGCGTCGCCTGCACGTCACGGTGCACGTTCGCGGTGATGAGGGACGTCGACGCGTAGTTGTAGACGGCGAGCAGGCCCTCGCCCCCGTCCCAGACGTCGATCCGCAGCGTGGACGACAGCTCGCCGACGATCGCCTGCGCGTGCAGCAGCTGCTCGCGGGCGGCGTCCCAGTCGGCGCTGGTCTGAGCGGCCTCGGCGCGGTGCAGGTCGAGCAGCAGCCGGTCGTAGAGCATCGTGACGAGCTGCGCCGGGGTGGCCGACAGGACGGCCTCGTTCGTGTACTGGGCGCGACGCTGGTCGGTCACGGTGCGGGGCTGCGCGGCCTGGCGGAAGGCGGCGGCCTGGAAGTCGAAGGTCATGGTGATCCCGTCAGCTCGTCGTCGCCGCGAGCTGGCTGGCGAGCCAGCTGGACTGGGACTGGAGCTTGCTGAGGCTGGTCTCGAGCGACGAGTACAGCGTCTGGAGCGATGCGCGGCGCATCGTGAGTCGGTCGGTCCAGCTGTCGATCTGGGTGTTGAGGTCCTTGGCGACCGCCTGCTGGCCGGTGATCGTCGTGGTGATGGACCCGTCGTACTTGTCGGACGCGGCGGTGGCGGCGGCACCCACGTTCGCGGCGACGCCGGACAGCATCGCCTGCGTGCCCTCGGGGTCGGTGGCGAGGGCCTTCTGGAAGACCTCGGCGTCGAAGGTGAAGCTGCCGTCCTTGGTGATCGAGATGCCGATCGACGACGGCGACTTCCCGCCGACGGGCGCCGACATGGTGCTGCCCAGGCGCTGTACGGCGTCGCGCGTGGTGCCGTCGCCCATCAGGACCCCGGCGGTCGTGGTCGTCGATCCGCTGGTGGCACTCGTGGTGCTCGTCACCGCGGTGTTCGTCTTGTGGTAGGCCGAGACCGCGTTCATCGCGTCGACGAGTCCGGACGCCACGGACTGGGCCTTCGTGGTGTCCTGTGCGACGCCGACCGTGACCGGATCCGTCGACGCCTTGGACACGGTGACGCTGAGCCCGGGGACCAGGTCGGTGAACGTGTTCGTCGCGCTCGTGATCGTCTGCTCGGCGGCGGTGCCGGCCCACAGCGTGACGCTGGCGTCCTTCGCCTGGGCGACGACCGCGGCGCCGACCTCGGTCAGCACGTTCGTCGCGGTACCCGCGGTCACCTGGTCGGCGGTCCCGCGGTACACCTCGAAACCACCAGCAGCCCCGGTCTTGGCGGACGTCAGCTGCAACCGGTAGAGCTTGGTGCCGTCGGCGGCCGCACCCGCGGCGACCTTCGTGGCGGTGACGCCGGCCCCGGACTTGTTGATCGCCGACACCGTGTCGTCGAGGGAGCCCGACGACGGCGTGACGGTGGTCTTCGTGCCGTCGGCGCCCACCAGGGTGATCGGTTCGGCAGCGGCCGACCACGTGGACATCGCGGCGGTGACCCCGACCTGGGCGGACGCGGTCGAGCCGACGCTGAACGTCAGTGACCCGGCGCTCGCGTTCGAGCCGGTGACGGCGGTGACGCCCGACGACGAGCTCGTGGCCGTGAACAGGTCGAGCGAGGTCGCCTTCGCGGCGTCCTTCGCCTTGGTCGCGAGGGCCTGCACCAACCCGTTGATCGTCTGCAGCGACGAGATGAACGAGTTGGTGCTCGTGAGCTTGTTCTTGAGCAGGGTCTGCGGCACGCCCTCGACGCTCATCAACGAGTTGATGAGGTCGGTCGTCTTGAGCCCGCTGACGAGCCCGTCGATCGCGAGGCTGGTGCTCGAGGACACGGACGATGACATCGTCGACACTCCCTGGCGTCGTGGGGATGGTCAGGAGGGCGACGCCGCCTCCCGGGAAGCCTGAACGATCCCGGAAGGCGGCGTCGTGGGTGCTAGCGCAGGAGCGAGAGCACGCCCTGCGTGCTCTGGTTCGCCTGCGCGAGCATCGACGTGCCGGCCTGGCTGAGGATGTTGTCGCGCGTGTACTTGACCATCTCCTCGGCCATGTCGACGTCGGTGATGCGCGAACCGGCAGCGGTGAGGTTCTCCTTGGCCACGTTCGTCACGTTGATGGCGTGGTCGAAGCGGTTCTGGACAGCACCGATGTTCGAACGAGCGGTCGACACGTTCTTGATCTGCGTGTCGATCGCGGTGATCGCAGCCTGCGCGTTGGTGGCGTTGTCGAACGTGAGCGTGCTCACCGCGGTGGCAACGCCCGCGACGTCGGCCCCGGTGAGGTCGACGGTGATCTGGCTGGCGACCCCGGCGTTCGCGCCGACCTGGAAGGTCAGCGAGGCGCCGTTGTTGTTGCCGGCACCCTTCAACAGGTCGATCCCGTTGAACTGCGTGGAGTCCGCGATGCGGGTGAGCTCCTTGGAGAGCTCGGTCACCTCGGTCTGAATCGACGTCCGCGAGTCAGCGTTGTTCGAGTCGTTACCGGCCTGGACGGCCAGGTCGCGCATGCGCTGGAGGATCGAGTGGGTCTCGGTGAGGCCACCTTCAGCGGTCTGCACGACGGAGATGCCGTCCTGCGCGTTGCGGGCGGCGACCGTGAGGCCACCGACCTGGGACTTCAGCCCCTCGGAGATCGACAGACCGGCCGCGTCGTCGGCAGCACGGTTGATGCGGAGACCCGACGAGAGCTTCTCGAGGGACTTCGACAGGTCGTTCTGCGTCGAGTTGAGGTTCCGGTACGTGTTGAGTGCCGAGAGGTTGGTGTTGATGGACATACCCATGGTGGTTTCCTCCGTGAATGCTGGGTCGTACTACAGCCCGTCCGTGGGCTGACGTGGATGACTCTCGACCGGGTGCCGGGAGTCGTTAGGGAATCGACGGAAATACCCGTCGACGGTTCAGCTCGCCGCCACGGCGACCGGCGCGGTCGCGTCGTGGACGGCACGTGCGACGCCGGCGGCGGCGTTCGACGCGACGCGTGCGAGGTAGGCGCTCCGGCGGGCCGCGGTGGTGCGCGAGGCGGGTTCGGCGGCGGCACCGCCGTCCCCGTAGTGGGCGGCCAGTCCGTCGCGGAGCAGGCGCATCGCCTCGGAGCGCTGCTGCGAGACGGCGGAGTGCGTGATGCCGAGTTCCGCGGCGACGTCGGTCACCGAGCGGTCCCCGAAGTAGACGGCCTCGACGACGAAGCGCATCCGCTCGGGCAGTGCCTCGACGGCTGCGCGCAGGTAGCGACGCTTCTCGGTCTCGAGCAGGTCGTCGCCGGGCAACGGCAGGTCGGCTGCGACGAGGTCGTGCACGGTCTCGTCGAGGGGCGCGACGATGCGGGCCGCGTCGCTCATGGCGTCCGAGGCGGTCTGCCGGTCGACACCCATCGCGTCCGCGATCTCCTGCACGCCGACGCTCCGGCCGAGTCGGGCGGACAGGGCCTCCTGCGTGGCGAGGGTCTCGCGGATCCGCTTCCGGGTGCCGCGGGACGCCCAGTCGGCCGAGCGCATGTCGTCGGCGAGGGCTCCGGCGATCCGGGTCCGGGCGTAGGCGCCGAAGGGGACGCCGAGGGTGGGGTCGAACGCGTCGGCAGCGGCGACGAGGGCGAGGGAGCCGACGGCGGCGAGGTCGTCGCGGTCCAGGTGCGTGGCGCGGGAGCGGACGTCGGCGACGATGTAGCCCACGAGCGGGAGGTGCTCCACGATCATCGCGTTGCGTGCGGTGCGGTCCATGCTGATCCCCTGATCGACCTGACGTGACTGTCTCGACTCACCCGTCCCTGGGCACGACGGACGCCGGCCTCGGATGGCCGGTGCGTACGCCGAAGACCCGCCCGGTTCCCTCCGAGCGGTGCACCCCGCGCCCCTTTGAGGCGGTTCGAGGTCGCCCTCGTGGTGCGTTCTGAATGTATCGGCTGGCAATGTCCTGAACAGGGGTTCATCCGTCCCCAGTGCGGGGGCATTCGCGGTGTTTCCCGGTCCACATTTGGGGGGACCCACCCGGCAGAACGCCCGTTCCCGTCCCCCGGACGGGAGGCATCCGCTGGTGCGCATCGCGCCAGCGATGCCGGATGCCTCCGGGCGAGCCTGCGAGCACGGTGCCGAAGACCAGCCGTCTCCACTTACGCGCCACCACCCGCGGTCGATAGGTCTCGGTGTCCGCCGGATGGTGGACCCGAAGACCCGAACACCCGACGACGACCCACACGGGAGGAGCTGATGAGCGTGAACGACCTGTCCGCCGTGCTCTGGCGCGAACGCGAACTGCTCGAGCTGCTCACCTTCAAGCTCGAGGAGGAGCAGCTCCTGCTCACTGCGGGCCGTTCCCGGTGGGTGTCGCACGCCAGCCGCGAGGTCGAGCAGGTCCTCGAACGACTCCGCAGCACCGGACTCGAGCGCGCCGCGTCGAGTGCCGAGGTCGCCGAGGAGTGGGGCGTCCCCGCCGATGCACCCCTGCGCGACGTCGTCGCCGCAGCGCCGAACGGCCCGTGGGGCGAGATCCTCGCCGCGCACCTGACCGCGATGGTCGAGCTGACCACCCAGATCGGCGCCCTGCGCGACGAGAACGACCGCTTCCTGCGCACCGCCGCCCAGGCCACCGAGGAGACCCTCGCCGGCACCGTGACGACCGCCGCGACCTACGACGCCTCGGGCACCTCCGGTCCCGGCTCCGACGGCGCTCGCCTGTTCGAGGGGACCCTGTAACCCCGTGGTCAGCACCTTCGGTTCCCTCGCCACCGCGTACTCCGGCCTCGCCGCAGCCCGCGCCGGCATCGACGTCACCGGCCAGAACATCGCGAACGCCGGCACCGCCGGGTACACGCGGCAGCGCGTCACGCAGAACTCGATCCCGGCGACCCAGACAGGGTTCATGCGCGGCACCGCCGCCCTCGCCGGTCAGGGCGTCTCCGTCGACGGCATCGCCCGCCTGGCATCGCTGACGCTCGACGTCGGCGTCCGGGTCGCCGCGGGGTCCTCCGCCTACGCCGACGCCCGTGCGACGGCACTGTCCGCCCTCGAGACCGGCCTGCACGAGCCCGGCAAGGACGGCCTGAGCGCCAAGCTCGATGCCTTCTGGTCGTCGTGGAGCGAACTCGCCAGTCACCCCGACGACCCGGGTGCCGCCAGCGCCGTCCTCGGCGCAGCGGGCACCGTCGCCGCGGCCCTGGCCGCCGGGTCGAAGTCGGTCGACGCGCAGTGGTCCTCGGTCCGGGGCACCGCGGCCGGCCAGGTGACCCAGCTGAACGACGCCGCGAAGCAGGTGGCCGACCTGAACGGGCGGATCCGCACCGCACTGGCCTCCGGCGGCAACGCCAACGAACTCCTCGACCAACGCGACCAGCTCACCGAGCAGATCGCGACGCTCGCCGGCGGGACGACGCGCACCAACGCGGACGGCACGGTCGACGTGCTGCTCGGCGGCAACCCGCTCGTGCAGGGCACCGACGCCCGCGCCGTCGCCCTCGGCGGTGGCGAACGCCTCGCCGACGGCGCCGCGGTCACCCTGACCTGGACCTCCGGCACCGCCGGCGCGGTGTCCCTGAGCGGCGGGTCGATCGGTGGCGCCCTCGCCGTCCTCGCCCCGGCGAACGCGAACGGCACGGGCGGCGCGCTCGCCCAGGCCGCCGCGTCCTACGACGCCGTCGCGACCCAGCTCGCAGCGACCGTCAACGCCGTCCATGCCACCGGCACGACCCCGGCCGGCACCACCGGCACCGCGTTCTTCGCCCTCGCGGCGGGCGTCCCCGCCGCGCAGGGCCTGTCGGTCGTCCCGACGGACGGCAGCGGCCTGGCGACGCGGAACGCGGCGGGGCAGCTCGACGACTCGTTCGCCGACGCGCTCTCGCGACTCGGCACGGGCCCTGGGGCCGCCGACACGACCTGGGCGACGTTCGTGGCGGGGGTGGGCACCGCCTCCCGGTCGGCCGCGACGGAGTCGACGCTCACCGGACTCGCCCTGACCAACGCGCGCACCCAGCAGCAGTCGAGCGCCGGCGTCGACCTCGACGAGGAGAACGTGAACCTGCTGAGCTACCAGCACGCGTACCAGGGCGCGGCACGCGTCCTGACCGCCGTCGACGAGATGCTCGACACCATCATCAACCGCGTCGGACTCGTCGGGAGGGGCTGATCGTGATCACCCGGGTGACCACCCAGATGTCGATGGCCGCGGCCTCGGCACGGCTGCAGACCGGTGCGGCGCGCGTGGCGCAGCTGACCGAGCAGGCCACCACGCTGCAGGCGATCCAGAAGCCGTCCGACGACCCGGTCGGCACCGCGTCGTCGATGCAGGTGCGCAAGGAGCAGGCCGCCGCCGCGCAGTACACGCGCAACGCGAACGACGCCGTGGCCTGGCTCGCGACCACCGACAGCGCCCTGTCCAGCGTCTACTCGGTGCTGAACAGCGTGCGGGACCTGACCGTGCAGGCGGCGAACTCCGGCACCATGAGCGACACCGATCGCGACGCCTTCATCACGCAGTTCCAGTCGCTGAAGTCCGACCTCGAGGCACGGGCCAACACGACCTACGGCACCCGCTCGGTCTTCGCCGGCGCCTCGACCGCCGCCGCCGCGTACGACCCGGCGACCGGGTGGGCGGCCTCCGGCACGGACGTCTCCCGCCGGATCGGCGACGGCACCACCGTGCGCGTCGACACCGCCGGGGCCGACGTCTTCGGCACCGGGTCGTCGTCGGTGTTCGGGGTGCTCGACTCCATCGTCAGCGACCTGCAGAACGGGGTGAACGTGAACGCGCGGATCAACGACGTCGACGGCGCGCTCGGTGCCGTCCGCGGCGCCCAGGCCGACGTCGGTGTCCGGCACGCGACCGCCCTCGCTGCCCAGGACTCGCTGAAGACCGCGGCCGTCTCGCTCGAGAACCGCCGCGCCGGCATCGAGGACGTCGACCTCGCCAAGGCCGTCCTCGACCTGCAGGTGCAGCAGACCAACTACCAGGCAGCCCTCGCCGTCACCGCGAAGGTCCTGCAGCCGACCCTGATGGACTACCTCCGATGAGCATCTCCCTGACCTTCGCCGTCCCGCCGTTCGGCCTGTCCCCCGCACCGGTCTTCACGCTGACCCCGGTGGACGGCGCCGAGGGCCTGTTCACCCTCGTCGGGGGTTCCTCGCGCTTGTTCGTGCTCGACGCCGCGGTGCACCTGCCGTCGTACTCGCCCGAGCTCACCGACGAGCAGGCCGCTGGGCTCGAGCTGACCGACCCCGCCGACGCGATGCTGCTCGTGGTGGCGAACCCCGGCGCGTCCGGGACGACCGTCAACCTGCTCGCGCCGATCGTCGTGAACGCCCGGACCGCCGTGGGCGCGCAGCTCATCCTGGAGGACCAGGACCTGCCGCTGCGGGCGGAGCTCGCGCGGGCGTAGGTGCTGCGGGGGCTGGTCGGCTGCACGAGCTGCCTGGCTGGTCGACTCGGAACGACGTCCTCGATGTCGTACGACATCGAGCTCGTCGCACCTGCGCGGGTGCAACAGTTGCACGCGCCGCCCGACGACAACATCGACGTCGTGCGACATCGGTGTTGTCGCAGCTTGCACGGGCGTCGGTCCGGATTCGAACACGCGTACGCCCTCGGCCCGGGGCACCGACCCCCGCAGGACCCTGTCACCGGTCGACCCCGAACGAAGTCCTCGATGTCGTACGACATCGAGTTCGTCGCACCCGCGCGGGTGCAACAGTTGCACGCGCCGCCCGACGACAACATCGACGTCGTGCGACATCGATGTTGTCGCGCCGTGCGTCCGCCTCATCCCTCCACAGACTGGAGGCCCGGCTCGTTTCCCACAGATCGTCGCTCCGAACCGACGTGGTCGGCTCGCACCGCCGATCGTTGAGACATGAACGACCGAGTCCTGGCCATCCCCCTCATCCGCACCGGCGACCATCCGAGCGCTGAACGGCGTGCGCTCCAGCGTCGCGTGCATCGCGGCTCGCTTGCCTCGATCCGGCCCGGCGTGCTGGTCGATCCGTCGCTCGTACAGGGGCTGCGGAGCGAAGACCGTCTGCTCCTGCTCGTCCGGGCGACGGTCCCGTCGGTCGGACTGCCCCGGGCGTTCTCGCACTCCTCCGCGGCAACCGTGCACCGGCTGCCCTTCACCGCAGCGGCTCCCGACCGAGTCGAGGTCGTCGACCCTCGGTTGACCAGCCCGGACACCACGGCGCTTGCCCGGGTCAGGCCGGGGCATGCGATCGACGACTCCGGCGGACGATGGGCAGGGACGCCGCCGACCGTGCCGATCGAGATCGACGGGGCGCCGGTGACGTCGTTGGTCCGGACGCTCGTCGATCTCTCGGCCACCGCACCGTTGGACCAGGCCGTTCCGATGATCGATCAGGCGCTGCGCGAGCGACGGGTCCTGCCGGAGATGCTCCGCGACGAACTCTCGTCCCACGAGCGCAAGGGGTCCGAGAAGGCGGGGGTGGCGATCGAGATGGGGTCGGCGCTGTCGGGGTCGCCGGCGGAGTCGGTGTGCCGGGTGCGCTTCCGGCAGGTCGGGGCGCCGGAGCCGGTGCAGCAGCACGAGTTCCGACGGACCGGAGGTGGGACGGCCGTCGTGGACTTCTGGTTCCCCGATCAGGGCGTCGTGGTCGAGGTCGACGGCCGCGCGAAGTACGAGGACCCGACGATGCTCGAGGGGCGGAGCACCGCCGAGGCGCACTGGCAGGAGAAGCGTCGCGAGGACTTCGTCCGCTCGTTCCCCGAGGTCCGGTTCGTCGTCCGGTTGTCGTGGGCCGACCTCATGCAGCCCGACCGCGTGCGTGCAGCACTCCGCCGGGCGGGTGTCCCATGCCGGTGACGAACAGGCGAGCGGCTCCGAGGGGCCGGCCGGGGTCAGTGGCGCGGCGCCTCCGGGTCGTGTTCGCGCTGCCGTTCGATCACGAGCGGTGCACTCGGCACGCCACCGCCGACGATCACTTCGCCGATACCGACCCGCACGCCGTGGACCCGCCCGACACCCTTCACCACACCGGCACGGCGATCGGGGTCGGGCTCGCGGTGGTCGCCCCCGGCTGCGAGCTCGGCGTCGCGGACGGCGACCGTCCCGAGCACCTGGGCACCGGCGCCGAGCTCGGCGGGGCCCTCGACGAGGCAGCCGCCCGACAACCGAGCGCCGTCCCCCACGAGCACGTCCGCCCCGGTCGCCGTGATCGTGACGGGCCCCGGGCCCAGTTCGGCACCGGAACCGATGATCACCCGGGCCGCGGTGGCGACGAGGGTGACCTGGCCCGGACCGAGCCGCGCGCCGGACCCGACGGTGATCGAGCCCCCGGCACGCGTCTCGAGTACGGCTCCGGGGTAGAGCACCACCCCGGCTGCAAGGGTGACGTCCGCGCCGACGAGCACGGAGCCGGGGTCGAGCACCACGACCTCGGGCAGCAAGCCGCGCACCTCGGCGACCGTCAGGAACCCGGAGGCCCGACGAGCGTCGTCAGCCGGACCGGGCGCGCCGTCGATGTCCATCCAGCGAGCCTCCCACATGCCCGGCGTACGGTGAGCGCATGGCCCGCTCCCCGAAGGACCAGGCGATCGTGCCGCTGCCGAACGCCCAGGTCTCCCCCATGCCCGACGACTCCCGGACCCCGCAGCCGCAACAACCCGGTGGGTGGGTCAAGTGGCTCGACCGCGCCATCAGCGTCCAGCGCCCGGTGGTCGTGGCGCACGTCAACGCGATCCGCCGACGCAAGCCGGATGCCACCCCCGCCGAGGTCATCCAGATCCTCGAGCGGCAGTACCTCGCCGCGGTCACCACCGGTGGCGCAGCGGTCGGTGCGAGTGCGGTCATCCCGGGCGTCGGGATGGTGGCCGCCCTCGGGCTGAGCGGCGCGGAGACGGTCGGGTTCCTCGAGACCACCGCGCTGTTCGCCCAGTCGGTGACCGAGGTGCACGGCATCGCCCTGGATGACCCCGAACGGGCACGGACCCTGGTGATGGCGATGATCCTCGGTACTCCGGGCACACAGCTCATCAAGCAGCTCGGCGGGCAGATCGCCGGCGGTCAGGCGCGTACGGCGTTCTGGGGCGAGATGGTGACCTCGTCCCTGCCGAAGCAGGTCGTCAACGGCCTCGGCGGGCAGGTCCGCGACCAGTTCATCAAGCGGTTCGCAGTGCGTCAGGGGACGTCGGTGCTCGGCCGTGCACTGCCGTTCGGGATCGGCGCTGCCGTCGGCGGGCTCGGCAACCACGCGCTCGGGCGGAAGGTCATCCAGGCCTCGCGGACCGGGTTCGGGCCGCCGTCGGCACACTTCCCGATCATCCTCGAGCCCAAGCCCGCGAAGCCCGAGAAGCAGCCGAAGGACAAGCAACCCAAGGACAAGCAGCCCAAGGACAAGCAGCTGAAGGAGCCCAAGCCCAAGCAGCAGAAGCAGCTCGGCTGGCGCCGCGGCTCGGCGAAGGACGAGGACCTCTGGTCGGAGACGCCCGAGCGCTGAGCCGGGCGGCAGGCCCGATCAGAACGACCGACGTCCGATCAGAACGACCGAGGCCCGATCAGAACGACCGCACCGGCGTCCTGACGACCTGTCCGGCGTGCGCGAACCCGCCGCCGAAGCCGAACAACAGCGCGGGGACGCCCTCGGGCAGGTCGCCACGCGCCCACGCCTTCGACAACCCGAGCGGGACGCTGGCGGCCGAGGTGTTCCCGGACTCGACGACGTCGCGGATGACGAACTTCGACTCCCCGCCGAGTGCGGTGACGAGCGGCTCGATGATCCGCAGATTCGCCTGGTGGAACGCGAACACCTCGATGTCGTCCATGGTGAGCCCGGCGGCCTCGACGACCTTGCGGGCGTGCCCCTCGGCCTCGGTGATGGCCCAGCGGTAGATCGATCGGCCCTCCTGGTTGAACCGGCCCGGCGTTCCTTCGACCCGCACCGCGTCGAGCAGGTGCGGCACGCTGCCCCACGAGACGGGCCCGATCTCGGGGACGTCGGCGGCGCCGAGCACGGCGGCGCCGGCCCCGTCGCCGACGAGCACGCACGTCGACCGGTCGGTCCAGTCGGCGACGGCGGAGAGGGTCTCGGACCCGATGACGAGCGCGACGTCGGTGGACCCGACGCGGATCGACTGGTCGGCGAGGGCGAGCGCGTACTCGAACCCGCTGCACGCGGTGTTGATGTCGATGGGCGCCGGGCCGTTCGTCATCCCGAGCGCGGCGGCGACCCGACCGGCGGTGTACGGCGCACGGTCCTGGTGCGTGGTGGAGGCGACGATGACGAGTCCGACGGCCGAGGGCGACACACCGGCGTCGGCGAGGGCGTTGCGGCCCGCTTCGATCGCCATCGACGTGACGCTGTCGTCCGGACCGGCGATGTGGCGGGTCTGGATCCCGGTCCGGGTACGGATCCACTCGTCGTTGGTGTCGACCATGGTCGAGAGCTCGTCGTTGGTCAGGATGCGTTCGGGCTGGTGGTGACCGAACCCGAGGATCCGGCTGCCACGGAGTGCTGGGGTGTTCACCGTCGTCACGGTACTCCTCCCCGAAGCGCGGACATGCCCCGGACGGCATGCAGCCACGCACCATGCAGAACGATGCACCCCAGCATGCAGAACCGGTACTCCCAGGGCCTGGCAGGGTGCCCCTCGGACCGCGTAGACCGGAGTCATGGACTACACACACCTCGGACGGACAGGGCTGTCGGTTTCACGAGCAGTGCTCGGCACGATGAACTTCGGCCCGGAGACCACTGAAGACGACTCGCACGCCATCATGGACCGGGCCCACGAGCTCGGCGTCAACTTCTTCGACACCGCCAACGGCTACGGCGGCTCGGTGGGCAAGGGCGCCACCGAGGAGATCATCGGCCGCTGGTTCGCGAAGGGCGGCGGCCGTCGCGAGAAGACGGTCCTGGCGACCAAGGTCTACGGCGACATGATCGACTGGCCGAACGGCGGCAAGCTCAGCGCCGTCAACATCCGTCAGTCGCTCGACGCCAGCCTGCAGCGTCTGCAGACGGACCACATCGACCTGTACCAGTTCCACCACGTCGACCGTGCGACCCCGTGGGACGAGATCTGGCAGGCGATCGACGTCGCCGTGCAGCAGGGCAAGGTCCTGTACGTCGGGTCGTCGAACTTCGCCGGATGGCACATCGCCCAGGCGCAGGAGGCCGCGAAGCGCCGCCACACCTTCGGCCTGGTGAGCGAGCAGTCGATCTACAACCTCGTGGTGCGCGACATCGAGCGCGAGGTCCTGCCCGCCGCCCGCGAGTACGGCCTCGGCGTCATCCCGTGGTCGCCGCTGCAGGGCGGTCTGCTCGGTGGTGTCATCGAGAAGACCGAGAACGGCTCCCGCCGTCTGTCGGGTCGGAGCGCCGAGTACGTCGAGGGGCACCGCGACCAGCTCACCGCCTACGAGTCGTTCGCCGAGGAGCTCGGCCACACGCCCGGCGAGCTCGCCCTCGCGTGGCTCCTCCACCAGCCCGGTGTGACCGCGCCGATCACCGGCCCCCGCACGATGGAGCAGTGGGAGTCCGCGGTCCGCGCCGTCGACATCCGCCTGGACCAGCGTGCGCTGGACCGGCTCGACGAGATCTTCCCGGGGCACAAGACCTCACCGGAGGACTACGCCTGGTGAGCTGACGGAACGGGCCGGGACCACGGCCCGCGATCAGGACCACGGACGGGAGGCACGGTGCGCGTCGGACGCGCACCGTGCCTCCCGTCCGCCGTTGCGACCACTGCCCGTGGCAAGTCGCCAGGACGACGCACGCCCGTCAGAGCGCTGCGATCTCCGCGTCCGCCAGCCCGGCCCAGCGCAGGTACGCGGTGACACTGCCCCACCGCGCCTCGACGTGCCGGATCACGGTGGTCATGGTCTCCGGCACGCACCGTTGCGCGACAGCGGTCGCCTCGGGGTCCGTGCTGACCGCACGCTCTGCGGCGAACCGGTCCGCCAGCCCGGCAGCGCTCGCGGCGTAGTCGTCGCCGACGGCCTCGATCGATGCGCCCCAGAGCCGGGCGAGCAGTCCGCTGACGACGCCGGTGCGGTCCTTGCCGGCGGAACAGCAGACGAGTACGTCGCCGTCGGACCGGGCGATCGCACGGAAGGCGGCGGCGATCCCGGTGCGGTGGCGCTCGAGCCAGTCGATGTACTGCTCTTCGAGCTGCACGGCCTGGCCGCCGGACTCGACGGTCGACGGGTCGAACAGCGGGACGAGCCGGTAGCCGTCGGTGGTGCCGAGCGGGTGAGGGACGCGGGCGACCTCGTCGTCACGGCGCAGGTCGACCACGGCCGCGAGTCCGTGCGGGTAGGCGTCGGCACCGACGTGTTCGGTGTTGGCGCGGTACACGGTGCGGGGTCGGCTGTCCTGCAGGCCCGGTCCCCCGACCTCGCGCAGGTTGGTGAGGGTCGACGTCGTCGTCATACCCCAACCCTGCCAGACGACAGACGACAGACGACAGACGCAAGACGACAGACGCCGGACCGCACGACGACGGGCCCCGCGCTTGCTGTGTGCGCGGGGCCCGTCGTCGTTCGGGTGGTGCTGGTGGAGCTGGTGTCTGCTGGCTAGCGGACCGAGACCGGCGAGTCGTCGGTCTGCTCGTAGAGGACGTAGCCCTCTTCGCCGTGGACCGCGGTGTCGATGCCGGCGACCTCGTCCTCGGTCTTGACGCGGAAGCCGATCGTCTTCTCGATGAGGAAGCCGATGACGAACGCCAGGACGAAGGAGTAGATGCCGACGGCCAGGGCCGCGGTGGCCTGCTTGCCGAGCTGCTCGAACGAGCCGGAGTAGATCAGGCCGGTGTCGTTGGCGAAGAAGCCGAGGTACAGCGTGCCGACGATGCCGCCGACCAGGTGGACGCCGACGACGTCGAGCGAGTCATCGAAGCCGAGACGGTACTTCCAGTCGATGGCGAAGCAGCAGATGATGCCGGCGACGAACCCGAGCAGGATGCCCCAACCCGGGGTCAGGTTGGCACATGCCGGGGTGATCGCGACGAGACCGGTGACGGCACCCGAGGCGGCGCCGACCGACGTGGCCTTGCCGTCCTTGAGCTTCTCGACGAGCAGCCAGCCGAGGATGGCGGCGGCCGGTGCGGCGAGGGTGTTGACCCAGGCGATCGCGGCGATGCCGTCAGCGGCGCCCTCGGAGCCGGCGTTGAAGCCGAACCAGCCGAACCACAGGATGGCGGCGCCGAGCAGGACGAAGGGCGGGTTGTGCGGCTTGTGCGCACCCTTGGCGAAGCCGACGCGCTTGCCGAGGACGAGCGCCAGGGCGAGACCTGCTGCACCGGCGTTGATGTGTACCGCGGTGCCACCGGCGAAGTCGATGACGCCCCACGTGGCAGCCCAACCCGAGGTCAGGTTGAAGACCCACGAGGCGACGGGGAAGTAGACGACGGTGACCCAGATGCCCGCGAAGACCATCCAGGCGCCGAACTTGGCGCGGTCGGCGATGGCGCCGGAGATGAGCGCGACCGTGATGATCGCGAAGGTGGCCTGGAAGCCGACGAACGCCATCGACGGGTACGCGGCCTGGATGTTCGAGGACTGCGCCTCCTCGAAGGCCTGGCCGAGGCCGATCTGGTTCCAGTCGATGCTGAAGAACCCGACGACACCGGAGACCGCCGTGCCGTCCCCGTGGTTGGCGAAGGCGATCGCGTAGCCGTAGAGCACCCACAGGACGCTCACGAGTGCGATCGCACCGAACGACATCATCATCATGCTGATGACGGACTTGGCCTTCACCAAACCGCCGTAGAAGAAGGCCAGGCCGGGTGTCATGAACAACACCAGCGCCGCCATGACCAACACGAACGTCGTGTTGCCCTGATCAAGCATCTGTTCACCTCTCGATTGCACGAGCGGCTCTTGGACCGCCTCGGGTGACACCGAGTCTGGCGAGGTGACGTTTCACGAGGGGGCACGATGTGTTTCGCGGATGTAACGCGACGGCGCGGTTTGTAAACGTCGTGTTTCGCACGGCCCGATGCCCCCTGGACAGGGGGTGCACCGACCGGTCAGCGGATGCCCCGGACGGTGCGGGTCAGTCCTGGGCGCGGCTCAGGGCCACGACACGGCTCGCTGCGCGCAGGTACTTCTTGCGGTAGCCGCCGTCGAGCATGGCGTCGGGGTACACCTGGTCGAGCGGCGTGCCCGAGGCCACGATCCGGACCTGGGCGTCGTACAGCCGGTCGACGAGCGCCACCCACCGGAGCGCGTCGGTCTGGTCCGTGAAGGCCCGGACGTCGGTGAGCCCGACGGCGTCGAGGTCCTCGACGAGCGCGACGTACTTCGACGGGTGCACCGAGCCGAGGTGCGCGACCACGGCCGAGAAGTCGTCGAGCGTGACGGTGCCGGCCGGCAGCGCCGCGGCCACGTCGGACACCACGCCGGCCGATTCGTCGACCGCGCGGCGGCGGTAGTCGAGCCCGTCGATCCGCATGGTGTCGAACCGGTCGGACATCGCCTGGATCTCCCGCAGGAAGTCCTGGGCCGCGAACCGGCCCTCTCCGAGCGCGCCGGGAGGCGTGTTCGAGGTGGCGGCGAACCGGGTGCCGGTCTCGCTCAGCTCCTTGATCAGGCGGGTCATGACCATGGTGTCGCCCGGGTCGTCGAGCTCGAACTCGTCGATGCAGACCAGCGCGGTCCCGCGCAGCAGGTCGACCGTGCCCTGGAACCCGAGCGCGCCGACCAGGGCCGTGTACTCGATGAACGTGCCGAACGTCTTCCGCCCGGAGGCCGCGTGGTACGCCGCGGCGAGTAGGTGGGTCTTGCCGACCCCGAACCCGCCGTCCAGGTAGACGCCCGACTTCGCGGCGGGCTCGACCGACTGCTTGCGGCGGCCGAACAGCCCGCGACGTGGCGCGTCGGTCGGCCCGGCCGCGACGAACGCGGCGACGGCGTCGCGCACGTCGGCCTGCGAGGCGTAGTCCGGGTCGGGCCGGTACGAGTCGAACGAGGCGGCCGCGAACTGGGGCGGTGGCACGAGTGCCGCGGCCATCTGCTGCGGGGTCACCTGGGGGTCACGGTCGACGAGGTGCGCTGGCGCGGTGTTCGTGGACAATCAGGGACCCTTCCGGGAAGCAAGTCGTGCGGTGTCACGTTGCGGCTGGGGCACGGTACGTCCGCGTACCGTTGCCCACAGGCACCGACGACCGATCCTAGTCCGGTGCCGGATGACCACCTGGAGGTAGCCCACCATGACCGCACCGGTCGACCCGTCCGAGAAGTTCACCGCCTACGCCCACCCGGAGCGTCTCGTCTCCACCGAGTGGCTGCAGGAACAACTGGACGCCCACACCCCCGACCTGGTCGTCGTCGAGTCCGACGAGGACGTCCTGCTCTACGAGACCGGACACATCCCCGGCGCGGTCAAGATCGACTGGCACACCGACCTCAACGACCCGGTGCAGCGCGACTACATCGACGGCGAGGCGTTCGCCGAGCTGCTCGGCAGCAAGGGCATCGGCCGCGAGACCACCGTCGTGGTCTACGGCGACAAGAACAACTGGTGGGCCGCGTACGCCCTCTGGGTCTTCTCGCTGTTCGGCCACGAGGACGTCCGCCTGCTCGACGGTGGCCGCGCGAAGTGGATCGCCGAGGACCGCGCCCTCACCACCGACGAGACCGTCGTCACGCCGGCCGAGTACCCGGTCGTCGACCGGATCGACACCGAGATCCGCGCCTACAAGGACGACGTGCTCGCCCACCTCGGCAAGCCCCTCATCGACGTGCGCAGCCCGGGCGAGTACGACGGTTCCCGCACCACCGCGCCCGACTACCCGGAAGAGGGTGCGCTGCGCGGCGGCCACGTCCCCACCGCGGTGAACATCCCGTGGGCGACCGCCGCCGCACCGGACGGCACCTTCAAGCCGCGCGCCGAACTCGACGCCATCTACCGCGAGGGCGCCGGCATCGGCGATGCGGACGAGGTCATCGCGTACTGCCGCATCGGCGAGCGGTCGAGCCACACCTGGTTCGTCCTCCAGCACCTGCTCGGCTACGACAGCGTCCGCAACTACGACGGCTCGTGGACCGAGTGGGGCAGCGCCGTCCGCGTCCCGATCGTGCAGGGCGCGGAGCCGGGTACAGTTCCGAACCGATGAACGACAGCACCGAGGCCACCCTCCCCGCCACCCTCGCCGAGATCCGCGACGACTTCCTCGCCCTGGGCCAGAAGGACCGCCTGCAGCTCCTCCTCGAGTTCTCGAACGAGCTGCCCGCGCTGCCCGAACGGCTGCAGGGGCACGAGGACGAACTCGAACGGGTCGAGGAGTGCCAGTCCCCCGTGTTCATCACGGTGACCGTGGGCGAGGACGGCGACGCACTCGACGTCGTCCGCATGCACGCGACCGCGCCGCGCGAGGCGCCGACCACGCGCGGCTTCGCCTCCATCCTCGCGCAGGGCCTGAGCGGCCTGACGGCAGCGCAGGTGCTCGCCGTGCCGGCGGACTACCCGCTGACCATCGGCCTGTCCGAGGCGGTCAGCCCGCTGCGGATCCGCGGCATGGTGGGCATGCTCGGACGCGTGCAGCGTCAGGTGCAGGCTGCGGTGTCGTAGACGCGACCGGAAAGCGGACGGGAGGCCCGTGGCGGATCCGCCACGGGCCTCCCGTCCATCTCCCCTCGGCACGCATGCCGTCCTCTGGAATTTCAGTCCGGATCCGTGCCAGGATGGTGCGGTCAGCACCAGGGGGGAATGACGATGGCGAAGATCCACGGGAACGATCCGACCGGCTACTCGTACAGCGCGGCGGATGCACTCAAGTCGGCTTCGACGGCGCTCGCGTCGTCGATCGACGGCCAGTCCGGGTCGCGGTCGTCATCGGTGACGACTGCGCGTGCGGAGTTCCGGGGCTACTTCTCCGAGGTCTTCGCGGACAACGCCGACATCGCCTCGCGCAGCGCGACGAAGCTCGTCGAGTCGCTGCAGAGCCTGTCGGGGTTCGTGCAGCAGCTGCGCGACGCCGCGAAGGACGAGGACGACCGGCGGAAGCAGGCGAAGGCGTGGGACGCCCGCAAGCGTGAACGCGAGGAGAACTTCCTCGTCGCCGCCGGGCACGAGGTCTCGACGTGGTTCGGCGGGGGCGACGACCCGAAGCCTCCGGAGCCCGAGCCGGAGCCACGACTGCAGGCGGACGAGGTCAGCGTCACGGGGCGGGAGTTCCCGGCGGGCGGCGGGACCAGCGGTGGGACGTCGTCCGCCGTCCCCGCGGACCTCCGCTCCTTCGAGGCGACCACCCGGACGCTCGACGCCGATCTGTCCGGCGCCGTCTCGACGTTCCGGAACGCCCTGAGCGACTACGAGGCCGAGTGCAACCCGTGCTGGGGCACCCTGAACGCCCAGTCGCTGCTGACCGCGGTGAACGACTGGCTCACGGCGAACGGGAAGGACGCCGACTGGGCGGGCACCGTCGCAGCGCAGTTCGAGGCCGCCGGTGGCGGTGCCGGGCCTGCGACGCTGTCGGACGCGGCGATCGCGGCCGCGCTGTCCTCGGCGGGGATCGACGCAGGTCGCGACGACTTCACCATCGGGCCGTTCTCGGCGATGGGGACGCCCCCGACCAACGGGTTCGCCGACGACCCGGTCAACACGGCCACCGGCAACTTCCTCGAGCCCGAGACCGACCTGTCCTTCGCGGGGCAGGCCGCGTCGCTCCGGCTCACCCGCATGTACAACTCACTCGACGGCCGCGTCGGGGTGTTCGGACTCGGGTGGTCCTCCATCCTCGACATCCGGCTCGAGGTCAGCGACGAGGCCGCCTCGGTCGTGCTGGACGACGGCCGGCAGGTCGACTTCCCACGGCAGGGGGACGGGTGGAGCCGCGGCGTCGGCGAGGACCTGTGGCTCCGGGCCGAGCAGGACTCGCTCGTCGTGCGGGACAACGCCGGCGGCCGGTGGGCGTTCACGCCGTCCGGACTGTGGCTGAGCAGTGCGCGTGGAGCGGGCACCGCCGTGACCGTGCGACGCGACGAGCACGATCGGATCACGCGGCTCGCGCACGTGTTCGGGCGGTTCGTCGACATCGAGTACAGCGGCGACCGGGTGGCGTCCGCGACGGCGTCGGACGGGCGCCGCGTCGAGTACCACTACGACGAGGGCCGCCGGCTGGTCCGGGCGACCGACGCCGTCGGCAGTCGCCGGTACCGCTGGAACGCGGACGGCCTGATCGACCGGGTGACCGCTGCGACGGGAGTCGTCGAGTGCGAGAACACCTACGACGACCGCGGCCGGGTCGTCGAGCAGCGCACACCGTTCGGTCGACGGGTCCGGTTCTCGTACCTGCCGGGTCGGGTCACCTCGGTCTCCGACATCGACGGGGTCCACGCGAACACCTGGATCGCCGACCGGAAGGGCCGCGTCGTCGGGATCATCGACACCGACGGGCAGCGCCAGTCGATGTCGTACGACCCGCACGGCAACCTCGTCTCGGTGACCGAGCGCGATGGTCAGGTGACCGTCCACGGGTACGACGACCGCGGGCGTCGGGTCCGGACCGTGACGCCGGAGGGCGCCGATCTGACCTTCGGGTACGACGAGCAGGACCGCATGACCACGGTGGTCACCGCGAACGGTGGGGTCGTCGAGTACGGGTACACGGGCGACGACCGGAACCCGTCCGTCGTCATCGACCCTGTCGGCGGTCGCACGCTGCTCGAGTGGCGGGACGGCGTGCTCGTCCGCACCACCGATCCGACGGGCGTCGTCGTCACGTTCCACCACGACGCGTCCGGTGAGCTCGTCGGCGTCGAGAACGCCGTCGGCGACACCGCACGTCTGATGCGCGACGCCGGAGGCAGGATCGTCGAGGCCGTCACGCCGCTCGGCAACCGGACCCGGTACCGCTACGACGCCGCCGGGCTGCTTACCGCGCGCGAGGACCCGGACGGGGGACTGTGGCGGTTCGAGCACGGCGACGGCGGTCGGGTCACGGCGACGATCGACCCGACCGGTGCCCGCACGGAAGTCACCTACGGTCCACACGGCGAGGTCGTCTCCACCACGGACCCCCTCGGTCGCGTCGTCGCGAAGGACTTCGACGCGTTCGGCAACGTGTCGACGATGACCCTGCCCGACGGTGCCGAGTGGGCGTTCGTGCACGACGCGCTCTCCCGGCTCGAAGCCGTGGTCGACCCGGCCGGTGGCACCTGGGAGCGGGAGTACGACGCGGTCGGAGCCCTCGGCGCCACCGTCGACCCGACCGGTGTCCGCACTGAGGTCGGGCGCTCGCGCGCGGACGGCGTCTCCACGGTCCGCGACGCCTTCGACGCCGTGTCCGTGACGACCGACGAGTTCGGGCGTCCGACCCGGCTCGAGCACGCGGATTCCTCTGCTGAGCTGACGACGTACGACGCGTGCGGCCGACCGGTCGAGCTCGTCGACGCGAACGGTGGCCTCGCCCGCATCGAACGTGACCTCGCCGGACGCGTCGTCGCCGTCACCACCCCGGCGGGCCGCACCACCCGGTACGAGTACGACGCGTGCGGCCGACCGGTCTCCGCGATCGATCCCGCCGGCGCACGCACCACGCTGACCTACGACGCCGATTCGCGGGTCGTCGCGCGCACCCTGCCGACCGGCGAGGTCGCACGCACCGAGTACGACCGCCAGGGCCGGGTCGTCCACGCCGACGTCCCCGGGGTCGGCACCGTCCGGTACCGGTACGACCGGGTCGGTCGCGTGGTCTCGGCGCGGGACACCCGCTTCGGCCAGCGGACCTTCCGGTACGACGCCGCAGGACAGCTCGTCGCTGCGGTGAACGGGCTCGGCGGCACCACCCGCTACGAGCACGACCAGCGTGGACGCCTCGTCCGCACCGTCGATCCGCTGGGTGGCGTGACCGTCCGGACGTACACGCAGCTCGACAACGTGGCCTCGTCCACCGATCAGCTCGGGCGCACGACGACGGCGACCTACGACCCCGCCGGACGACAGCTCACCCAGACCGACCCGGACGGCACCGTGCTGCGGTGGGAGTACGACGCAGCCGGTCGGGAATCCGCGCAGTACGCCGGCGACCGTCTGATCGGCCGCATCGACCGCGATGCCCGCGCCCGCACGGTGACGATCACCGATGAGACCCGTCCGGACTCCCCCACTGCCCACGTCCTCGAGTTCAGCCGGCTGGGGCAGCTCGTCCGACGCTCGACCGGCGCCCGGGAAACGCGGTGGACCAACGATGCCGACGGGCTCCGCACCTCGGTGCAGTCCCCCGACGGGTCCACGACCCGGTACACGCACGACGCCACCGGACGGCTCGTCCGGGTCGAGCACTCGGTCTTCGGCGAGGTCCGGTACGAACACGACCCGGCAGGCCAGCTCCTGCAGGCCCGCGCCGGCGATCAGTTGCAGACCTGGGAGTACGCGAACGGACACGTCGTCCGGCACGCGCGCATCGACTCGGACGGCACGCACCTCAGCACCATCGGGCGCGACGCCGACGGGCGCATCACCCGGGTCGACGGACCCGGCGGGAGCACCACCTACGAGCACGACGATGCCGCGCAGCTGGTGGCGTCCGTCCAGGACGGCAGTCGCACGGGCTGGGTCTACGACGCAGCAGGTCGCCTGGTCGAGGAACGAACGGACTCCGGGGCCCGACGGTTCTCGTACGACGCCGCCGGACAGCTGACCAGGGTCGACGCTCCGGACGGGGCGCCCGAGGCGGAGTACGCCTACGACGGCGCAGGTCGACGGATCCAGACGGTCCGAACGGACGGCGTCGCGACCACGTACCGCTGGGCCCCGCAGGGTCACCTCACCGGGGTGGCGGAGACCACCGCGGCGGGCAGCACCACGACCGACCTGCACGTCGACGCCCTCGGTGAACTCGCCGATGTCGACGGCGTCCCGATCGACTGGGACACCGCCGCGTTCGCGCCGACGCTCCTCGCTGTCGGCGACACCCCGGTCGTCCGCGCTCCCGGTGGTCTCACGGGGGTGGGCGACGGGTGGGCAACCAGCGGTCGGCGCACCACGAGAGCAGCCGACGACGCCGACCCGTGGCAGACGCTCCTCGACCTCGGCGGCTCCGGCCTGCCCGGCGGGATCGCCCTCGGCGCCGACGGTTCGCTGCAGGTCGCCGGCTTGGAGTGGATGGGTGCCCGCGCCTACGACTCGTCGTCGCGCGGCTTCCTGTCCATCGACCCGGTCACCGCGCCCGCCGGAGCAGCCTGGGCGGGCAACCCCTACTCGTTCGCCGGCAACGATCCGCTGCACGCCATCGACCCGCTCGGTCTCGCGCCCGTTACCGACGCGGAACTGGAGGCCTACGCGGCGGCCGAACAGGGTCCGCTCGCCCGGGCCGCCGCGGCCACCGGTGACTGGTTCGCGGACAACTGGGAGTACGTCGCCGGCGGCGCGATGGTCGTTGCGGGCGGTGTGCTCGTCGCCACCGGTGTCGGCGGTCCGGTCGGCGCGATGCTCATCAGCGCCGGTGCCGACACCATCATCCAGAAGGCCACCACCGGCGAGGTGAACTGGGGCCAGGTGGCCGTCAGCGGGGCCTTCGGTGCCGTCGGCGGTGGTGCCGGAGCCCTGATCGGGAAACACCTGCTCGGGAACGCGGCAGAAGGAGCGGTCGAGAACGTCGCGAACTACGCGGTGAGTGGCCAGCCGGTGACCCCGGGTGGTCTGCTCCGGAACGCGGCCGAAGGTGCCGCGACGTCGGCGGCCACCGGCGGCACGATGTCGAAGGTGCACCTGCCGACCGCGGTGAACAAGTTGGACGACCTCGCGCCGACCCCGCCTGTCAACGTCCTCCCGTCGAGCGGGAAGACGTTCGTCGTGACGCCACAGGGGACGGCCTACGACATCCCTGCTGGTTGGGACATCGGACCGGCTCGGACCAACCGAGGGCTCGTTGCGCAAGATCCTGCTTCTGCAGCGAACCCGGGCATGCACGACGATGCCAACATGATCCGGGTGATGGAACCCACCGAACGGTATCCGAACGGCTACAGCCGTTACAGCAACGACTACGGGCAATGGCTCGATCCCCGAACGGGGAAGCCCGGCTCAAAGCCGGACAGCCATGTTCCCAGTGAGCACCAGGGAGAGTACCTCGGATGGCCGAACTGACCGCAAATGACGTTCACCTCGCACTCGTCGGCGAGACTGTCGACCTCATCTGGATCGACTTCAGGCTCACCCTCGCGTTCTCGAACCGGAGCATGGTCTCGTTCGAGACCACCTTCGCGATCAGGGATACGGATGGTGTGACGGTCTCGGTGGATCCGGAAGACAAGGATTCCCTGCTCCCCGCTCTCCATCTCCACACACAGAACGTCACGGGAGCTCGGATCGACGAAAGTGCGCTCGAAATCACATTCTCATCGGGAACGACTCTTCGAGCAGAACCGGACGACGATTACGAATCGTGGCATTACTCCGGCCCTGAGACGCCACCGGTCAGAGCGACCGCTCTCGGAGGTGGCAACCTGTTCATCTCGATACCTGGTGACGGCACTCCGATCGAGCGCGGTTGAGCTGAGCTGAGGATGGCCGCGCAGCCAGATGCCTCGACCAGACGAGGTCCGGAACCGACACAACCCATCGTCGGCGGAGATCCGACGGTGACGGACGCACCCCCGGACATCTCGATCGGCCATCTCCGAGCGGTCACCAACGATTCGACTGTGGAGCTCCATCCGGCGGACCTACTCGAAGCAGGAGCCGAACCTCGTACCGTTCATCGACCCACTCGAAGCCCTCGGGGAGGAGGACGTCCTGATCTGTCAGGTCGAGCACGGCGATGAACTGGTGACCGTGGTGCTCTTCGCGACGGATCGAACGCTCGTGGCGGCCACGGCGATCGACCGATTCGTCGGTCTCGTCCACATCACCGTCGAGGAGCTGTGCGCGCGCCTCCGTGTGTCGAACGCCCCGGGGGTGGAACTGGCGCTCGAGGTGGCATCGCAGTGTCGGTCCGAGGAGCGGGTCCGCATCTTCGAGCAGGGCGCGCTGTCGACGGCACGGACGTTCCTGACGAAGTACACGATGGCCGCCGAGAAGGGCTTCGACGTCCGTGGACTCGACGGGTTCGCACGTGCGCTTGTGCCGCTCGGTAGCGAGCAGCCGGGGTTCTGCACCGTGCAGGCTGACGCCGCGGTCGCGATCACCGCGTTCACGCCCGGCAGGATCGACGTCCTCGCCGCCATGAGCGTCGGCGGGCTCTCGCCCCAGACAGGAACGACCGAGGAGAACGGATGACCACGACAGTGCCGAGCGACCTGGGGATGGTCACGCACACGATCCCCGCTGATCACGTCGCGTTACCCGACCTCGTGCAGTTCTTCGCGGGCTCGAAACACTAGGGCTCGAAACGCCAGGGCGCGAGACACCAGGCCTCGATTCAACCGAGCTCGTCTGGGTCCTCACGACGCTGTCCGCCGTCACGTCCCCTGACCATTTGGTCGAGGCGCTCCCCCTCGAACGCCGTGTCAACACGGCGGAGGACCCAGGGCTCATCCTCAACCAAGCCGAGGCGACGGACATCGCCGACAGCATCTGGCAGCTCATCGACGGCGAGTTCCTCGGGTACCTCCCTGGCACGGACCTGACCGACGAGACGAACCTGGTCGTCCGCATCGACGCGTTCGACAGCGGCGAATGGACCGTGACGGTCCGACCGCCGCTCACGACGATGAGCGATGCCTTCGACCGGACGCACGGCCCAGCGCAGCCCGGCCGACCGGCGACTCGTCTCGAGGAGGTCGGGCCTCGCCAGCAGACGACGAACGGAACGAGTGCCACACCGGCCGCTTCGTGAGCAGAAAGGGTCGAGTGCGCGACGGTGATCCGACCATTTCTGCTCACTATGCGACCGAACGGACGCAAGGGCAGACGGGAGGCCCGTGGCGGATCCGCCACGGGCCTCCCGTCCGTCTGTCCCTGCGTCTACCGCGCGCTGGCCGCCCCGCGACGCTGGACCACCTCGGTGAGCCACGCGAGGATGCGGGCGTCGAACCAGTCGGCGTCGTGGTTCCAGAGCTTGGTGTGCCGGGCCGTGGTCTGCACCTCGAGCCGTACCAGGTCGGGTCGGGCGCGTGCGAGGTCGTGCGAGGCCGAGGACGGCACGAACCCGTCGTCGTCGCTGTGCAGCAGGAGGATCGGCACCGTCAGCTCGGCGGACCGGGTGACCATGTCGAGCTCGCGCAGGTCGACCGGCTGCTGCAGGCCGGCGAGCCGGTGCAGCACCGGGGTGCGGAGCAGACGCTGAGCGACCTCGCGAACCGGCCGCGGCAACCCCATCAACTGACTCTGGGACTTGAGCACCGCGTGCCAGTCGACCACGGGCGACTCGAGCACCACGCCGTCGACGAGTCCGGCGAAGCGTGAGCGCAACAGGGTCTGCAGCACGACGGCACCGCCCATCGACCAGCCCATGAGCACGACGCTCTGCGCGTTCTGCGCACTGAGCCACCGGAGGACGGAGTCGATGTCCTCCCACTCGGTGCTGCCGAGGCCGTAGCGGCCGTCGACGCTCGGTGGTGCGACGCCGTCGTTCCGCCACGAGGCGAGCACGACCGAGTAGCCGGCGGCGCGGAAGACGGGGACGGCGCGGATGGTCTCGGCGCGGGTGACACCGCGGCCGTGCACCAGGACGGCCCACGGGGCGTCCGGGTCGTCGGCACGGACGACCCAGGCCGGTGCGGGGCCGTTCGGGGTGGGGATGTCGATGTCCTCGACGGGCACGTCGAGCTCGCCGGGGGTCAGGTAGAACCAGCCGCCCCAGCGACCGCGGCGTGCAGCGGTCGGGTCGCCGGCGTCGATCGCGATGATGCGGCGCGTGACCGTGGTCTCGGTGGTGCCGAGGACCTCGCCGACGCGCATGTGCCCGGTGCCGGCGCCGAACCAGAGCGAGTAGCGACCCTGCAGCTCGGTGTCGGCGGTCCGCTCGATGGTCACCGTCATCCGGACCGGGTCGACGGCGTGGATCGGGACGCGTTCGGTGCGCTTGCGGTCCGGGGTGACGACGGCGCGGGCGACGGCGGCGACGAAGCCACCGATGACGGCCGTCCCCACCGCGGCGGCGGCCAGACCGGCACCGAGGGCGATGAAGCCGGCCGATCGTGCGGTCTCCTGGACGGCGTCCTCGGCGGGTCGCGCGGATCGGGACATGGCCCGGAGCCTAGTCTGCATGTGTGTCCGAAACCCGAGAGCCCGACGCCTTCGCGCGGCTCCGCGCGTTCGTGTCCTCCGGCAGCAGCCGCTCCGAGACCACCGTCACCGAGATCCCCTCGCCCACGCGGATCGCACCGTTCTCGATCGCCCTGGCGGCGGACGTGTCCGGCACCGCGCACGGCGTCGAGTCGGACCTCGGCACCGGACGGTTCATCGCCCTGTACGACCCCGAAGAACCCGAGGGCTGGGGCGGCGCGTTCCGGGTGGTCTCGTTCGCGCAAGCACCACTCGAACCCGAGATCGGTGTCGACGAGTTCGTCGCCGACGTCACGTGGAGCTGGCTCGTCGACGCGCTCGAGACGCACGGTGCCGAGTACGACCACGCTTCGGGCACGGCCACCAAGATCATCTCGCGCGGGTACGGCGACCTCGCCGCACAGGGCGACGGCGCCCAGCTGGAACTCCGCGCGTCGTGGACGCCCCGCGGCGACGACCTCACCGCACACGTCCAGGCATGGCAGGACATCGTCGCCATGCTCGCCGGTCTGCCTCCTGCCTCGGACGGCGTGACCCTGCTGGCCCCGAGGAGGCTCGCCAAGTGACCGACCCCGCCAGTTCGACCCCCGGTGCACCGGACCCCGCGTTCGAGGACTCGCACGAGGCCGTCAAGGTCATCGACTCGCGCGACGACTACCTCGACGCCGTCGCGGCGATCGCCGCCGGTCACGGGCCCGTCGCCGTCGACGCCGAGCGCGCCAGCGGCTACCGCTACTCGCAGCGCGCCTACCTGATCCAGGTGTTCCGTCGCGGTGCCGGTGCGTTCCTGTTCGACCCGATCCCGATCGGCGACTTCTCCGAACTGCAGGCGGCCATCGTCGACGAGGAGTGGCTGTTCCACGCCGCCTCGCAGGACCTGCCCTGCCTGCAGGAGGTGGGTCTCGTCCCGACCCGCATCTTCGACACCGAACTCGGAGCCCGCATCGCCGGGTTCCCCCGCGTCGGTCTCGGCGCCGTCGTCGAGCAGCTGCTCGGGATCACGCTCGCCAAGGCGCACTCGGCAGCGGACTGGTCGACCCGGCCGTTGCCGCAGTCGTGGCTCGTGTACGCGTCGCTCGACGTCGAACTCCTGCCCGACCTGCGTGACGCCCTCGCCGCGAAGCTCGACGAGGCCGGCAAGTCCCGGATCGCGGAAGAGGAGTTCGACGCGGTGCTGCACCGCGCCCCGAAGCCCGTCCGTGCCGAGCCGTGGCGCCGGCTGTCCGGCATGCACGCGCTCCGTGGCGCCCGCGCCCTGGCGATCGCCCGGTCGCTCTGGGTCGCCCGTGACGAGTACGCCCGCGCCGCCGACATCGCTCCGGGGCGCACGATCCCCGACGCCGCTATCGTCGCAGCGGCAGCCGCCGCACCGTCGTCGCGCGCCGAACTCGGCGGCCTGAAGGCCTTCACGGGTCGCGCCAGCCGTTCCGAGCTCGATCGCTGGTGGGCCGCGGTCGACGAAGGCCTGACGACCGAGGACCTGCCGAAGCTCCGCGGATCCGGTGAAGCGACGCTCCCGCCGCCCCGCGCCTGGGCCGACCGCAACCCCGCGGCCGACCGCCGGTACAAGGCCGCACGGGCCGCGGTGACGAAGCGGTCCGAGGAGCTCGACATCCCGCTCGAGAACCTGCTCACGCCGGAGACCCTGCGTGTGGTCTCGTGGGCACCGCCGTCGCCGCCGTCGACCGAGCTGGTCGGGGCCGCCCTCGCCGCACACGAGGCCCGCCCCTGGCAGGTGGAGGAACTCTCCTCGATCATCGCGTCGGCCTTTGTCGCTGCTGCACAGCAGCCCGCGCCGACGGATGACGTCGAGTCGTAGGAACCGCCCAACCGGCATGCGGCCGCCCAGCCTGGGGGCATAGCGTCGGGAGCGTCGCCGGGCGAGGCCCGGCCGGCCGGAGCGACCAGCGTTCCGGCCCGATCGATGAGGATCTGGGAGGCCCGGATTGCCAAAGGCATCAGACGTCGTGTTCGTGGACGGAGTTCGGACACCGTTCGGACGAGCCGGCGAGAAGGGGGTGTTCTGGAAGACCCGGTCCGACGACCTCGCGGTGCACGCGATGCGCGGACTGCTCGACCGGAACGCCTCGCTCGACACCGCAGCGGTGGACGACGTCGCCGTCGCGGCGACCACGCAGCAGGGTGACCAGGGGCTGACCCTCGGCCGCACCGTCGGCATGTTGGCCGGCCTGCCGAAGTCGGTCCCCGGGTACGCGATCGACCGCATGTGCGCCGGTGCCATGACGAGCGTCACGACGCTCGCGGGTGCCATCGCCTTCGGTGCCGCGGACATCGCGATCGCCGGTGGCGTCGAGCACATGGGACGCCACCCGATGGGCTTCAACTCGGACCCGAACCCGCGGTTCATCGCGGAACGCATGGTGTCGAGCGACGCGCTGGTGATGGGGTCCACCGCCGAGCGCCTGCACGACCGCTTCCCGGCGATCACGAAGGACCGCACGGACGCCTACGCCGTCCAGTCCCAGCAGCGCTACGCCGCGGCGTGGGCCGCCGGCAAGCTGCAGCCCGACGTCATCCCGGTCGAGGTGAACAAGGGCGACGGGTGGGACGTCATCAGCACCGACGAGCCGCCGCGTCCGGGCACGACGCTCGAGGCGCTGGCCGCGCTGAAGACGCCGTTCCGCCCGCACGGACGGGTCACCGCCGGCAACGCCGCCGGCCTCAACGACGGCGCGACCATGAGCTTGCTCGCCTCGGCCGAGGGCGCCAAGGAGCACGGCCTGCCCACGAAGATGCGCATGGTCTCGTTCGCCTTCGCCGGCGTCGAGCCCGAGGTCATGGGCGTCGGCCCGGTCCCCGCCACCGACAAGGCGCTGTCGAAGGCCGGCCTGTCGATCGACGACATCGGCCTGTTCGAGATCAACGAGGCGTTCGCGGTGCAGGTGCTCGCGTTCCTCGACAACTACGGCATCGCGCAGGACTCCACGAACGTCAACGCGTGGGGCGGCGCGATCGCCGTCGGCCACCCGCTGGCATCGAGCGGTGTCCGCCTGATGAACCAGCTCGCCGCGCAGTTCGCCGAGCGTCCGGACGTCCAGTACGGCATCACCACGATGTGCATCGGACTCGGCCAGGGCGGCACCGTCATCTGGGAGAACCCCGGCTTCAGCAAGTCCGCAGCACGTTCGGCTCGGAAGGGGGCATGAGCATGACCACCGTCGACACCGACCGTCTGTCCGAACTCAGCGAGGACGAGGTCGTCACGCACTCGTTCGTCAAGCACGTCACGATGCCCTCCGGTGGTACCCTGGCGCTCATCACGCTCGACAACGGCAAGGACTACAAGCGTCCGAGCACCCTCGGGCCGCGGACGCTGCGCGAACTCTCCGGTGTGCTCGACACCCTGAAGACCGAGGCGACGGCCGGCACGATCCAGGGCGTCGCGATCACCGGCAAGGAGTACTGCTTCGCTGCCGGTGCCGACCTGTCGCAGGCAGCGTCCGTGCCGTCGCGGGACGTGGCGCACGACCTCGCGGCCCTCGGCCACGCCACCCTCCGCAAGCTGTCCGACCTCGGCGTGCCGTCGTTCGCGTTCATCAACGGCATCGCCCTCGGCGGCGGGCTCGAGATCGGACTGCACTGCACCTACCGGGTGTTCTCGTCCGCGGCGCAGGGCATCGGCCTGCCCGAGGTCTTCCTCGGCATCATCCCGGGCTGGGGCGGCGCGACGCTGCTCCCCCGTCTGATCGGTCCGGAGCGCGCGCTGCGGGTCATCGTGGAGAACCCCCTCAAGAACAACCGCCTGATGGACGGAGCGGCCGCGGTCGAGATCGGCATCGGCGACGCGCTGATCCCGTCGGTGACGTTCCTGCCGTCAGCCGTCGCGTGGGCCGACGGCGTCATTGCCGGTCGCGTGTCGGTCAAGCGGCCGGGCGAACCGGGCATGCTCGAGAAGGCTGCCTGGGGCACGGTCGTCAAGGTCGCCCGTGGGCAGGTCGCGTCGAAGATCGGGACGGTGCCGAAGTCGCCGTTCCGCGCGCTCGACCTCGTCGCCGCCGCTCGCGGCGGCTCCCTGGACGAACGGTTCGCCGACGAGGACGACGCCCTCGCCGACCTGCTCTCCGGTGACCAGTTCGCCGCGTCGATGTACGCGTTCGACCTGGTGCAGAAGCGTGCGAAGAAGCCCGTCGGTGCTCCGGAGGGTGTCGAGCCGAAGAAGATCACGAAGGTCGGCGTCCTCGGTGCTGGTCTCATGGCATCGCAGTTCGCGCTGCTCTTCGCCCGACGACTCGGCGTCCCCGTCGTGATCACGGATGTCGACCAGTCCCGCGTCGACGCCGGTGTGGAGCGGATCCGCGGTGAGGTCGGCAAGCTGCTCGAGAAGGGGCGGATCTCCCCCGACGACGCGAACCGCATCACCGCACTCGTCAGCGGGTCGGTGTCGTACGACGCCTTCGCCGACGCCGACTGGGTGATCGAGGCCGTCTTCGAGGAGATGAGCGTCAAGCAAGAGGTCTTCCGGAAGATCGAGCAGGTCATCGCGCCGGACGCCATCCTCGCCACCAACACCTCGTCGTTGTCCGTCTCCGAGATGGGCTCGGTGCTGTCCGACCCGTCGCGCCTGGTCGGGTTCCACTTCTTCAACCCGGTCGCCGTGATGCCCTTGCTCGAGGTCGTCCGCACTGCCGACACCTCCGACGAGACGCTCGTCACGGCACTCGCCGTCGCGAAGACCCTCAAGAAGACGGCGATCATCACGGCCGACCAGCCGGGCTTCGTCGTCAACCGGGTGCTCGCACGGGTCCTCGGTGAGGCGATGCGCGGCGTCGAGCAGGGCACCTCGTTCGACGTCGTGGCGGCCGGTGCCGCGCCGCTCGGACTGCCGATGTCGCCGTTCGAACTGCTCGAGCTCGTCGGTCTGCCGGTGGGTGCGCACGTGCTCGACTCGCACCACGCCGCTTGGCCGGAGCGCTTCTACCCCGGTGACGGGCTGAAGAAGATCGCCGAGTACGGGAAGATCCTGACCCGCGACAAGAAGGGCAACGCGACCGGGTACGACCCCGCCGCCGTCAAGCTCGTCGCGCCGTCGAAGAAGGACGCGAAGCCGGTCGACGCCGCCGCGATGCAGCAGCGCTTCGAGGACGCCCTCGCCGACGAGCTGCACCGCATGCTCGAGGACGAGGTCGTCCAGCACGTCGAGGAGATCGACCTCGGCCTGATCCTCGGCGCGGGCTACCCGTTCCAGGCCGGT
Source organism: Curtobacterium sp. PhB137 (assembly GCF_003814955.1). NCBI lineage: Bacteria > Bacillati > Actinomycetota > Actinomycetes > Micrococcales > Microbacteriaceae > Curtobacterium > Curtobacterium sp. PhB137. The sequence continues at coordinate 58,597 of NZ_RKQO01000006.1, forward strand.
GGGATCAGCCCCTACCTCGACCGCAGTGGTGCGTCCGAGCGCGTGTTCGGTGGGAGCTTCCACGACCCACTGATCGTCGGCCCGGTTTCCCGGTAGCCGGCGCGAGTCCCCCCCCCCCCCCCGCACAACCGAAGTCACCCCGAACCGCAGATCGCCGTGGTTCGGGGTGACTTCGGTTGTGCGGCACTGATGCGGGCCGCCGCCGCCAGCATCCCCGACGTCCGCCGCCTCCGACAGCGCCCGCCGTCAACCACCGACGCAGTCGTTGCTGCCGCTGAAGCACGGCGGGACCGACGGCCGTGGTGCCGGCGGCTCGGGCGGCTCGTTGTCGTACGACGTGAAGTACGCGGCGCTGTGCGTCACGACGAGCACGTAGTCCGCCCCGCTCGCCCGGACCGCGTCGTCGCGTCCGTCGACGCCGAGACCCGGTGCGGACTGCACGACGGACGACCCCTCCGACTGCCACAGTCCGAGTGACCCGTCCCAACCGCGGACCCGCACGACCGCGAACCGGTCCTGCCCGAGGTCGTTGCCGAGTGCGATCGACTGCCGCCCACCGATGTCGACCAAGTACGGTGTCGAGCCGTCCGGCTGGATCGCCTGTGCCACGAGGTCCTCGTCGGTCAGGCCGCCCGTGCGCAGCGCCGGTCCGGCGATGCGCACCGCGTCGACCGGTGTGGTTGCACCGTCGATCGTGTACACCGCTCCGGCGTCGATCCGACACGTCGTGCCCGAAGCGGGCTGGAAGAACCCGGAGTTGCTCGCGTGGCCGCACGAGTCCGTCCAGGTGGCATCAACCCGGTGGACTGCGGCGGTGCCCTCCCAGTCGACCACACGGTGCATCGTCTGTCTGGCGCCGACCCGGGCATCTGCACCGAGCTCCGGCGTGACCGTGCCGTCGTTCATCGCTGCGCACCCTGAGGACAGCGCCACCACCGCGAGACCGATCGCCACCGCCGTCGTCCTGAACCCCCGTCGCATGCGGCGATCCTGCCAGACGTCCCCGAGGGACATGCCCCTGTCGGCATGCGTGACCCTCCGCGACCCGCCTAGCGGTCGGCGGACTCCCGCGACCGCGCGGGCTTCGCCTGCGGCAACTTCGTCCCGACGACCTGGTCGATCACGTCGCGGGCGATCGCCTGCGCCGTCAGTCCGACGTCGGCGAGGATCTGCGACCGGGTCGCGTGGTCGATGAACTCGTCGGGCAGCCCCAGCTCGTTCACGCCCGTGTCGACCCCGGCGGCCCGCAGGTCCTGCCGGAGTCGGGTCCCGACGCCACCGACGCGCACGCCGTCCTCGATCGTGATGACGAGCCGGTGCGTCCGCGACAGCTCGATGAGCGAGCCCGGGATCGGGACCACCCAGCGCGGGTCGACGACGGTGACGCCGATGCCCTGCGCCTCGAGCAGCGCCGCGGCCTCGAGCGCCGTCGGCACCATGGAGCCGACGGCCACGAAGAGCACGTCCTCGACGCCGTCCGCAGCGGCGTGCAGCACTTCCACACCATCGTGGAGGCGACGGACGGCGGGGATGTCGGGCCCGACCTGGCCCTTCGACCACCGGAGGACGGTGGGGGCGTCGTCGACGGCGATCGCCTCGCGGAACTCCTCGCGCAGGGTTGCTGCGTCACGCGGTGCGGCGATCCGGATGCCGGGCACGACCTGCAGCAACGCGAGGTCCCACATCCCGTGGTGCGATGGTCCGTCCGGTCCGGTGATGCCGGCACGGTCGAGCACGAACGTCACGCCGGCCTTGTGCAGCGCGACGTCCATCAGCACCTGGTCGAAGGCGCGGTTGAGGAAGGTCGCGTAGAGCGCCACCACGGGGTGCAGGCCGCCGTAGGCGAGACCGGCGGCGGTCGTCACGGCGTGCTGCTCGGCGATGCCGACGTCGTACACGCGGTCGGGGTGCTGCTCCTGGAACAGGTGCAGTCCGGTCGGTCGGAGCATCGCTGCCGTGATCGCGACGACACGGGGGTCCGAATCGCCCACAGAAGCCAGGGTCGACGCGAACACCGAGGTCCACGACGGACCCGACGCGGCGTCGAGCGACTCCCCCGTCTCCGGGTCGATGTGCCCGACGGCGTGGAACTGGTCGGCCTGGTCGCGCAGGGCGGGTTCGAACCCGTGGCCCTTCTCGGTGATCGCGTGCACGATCGTCGGGGCGCCGTAGGCCTTCGCCTGCCGGAGCGCTGCCTCCATCGCACGCTGGTCGTGTCCGTTGACCGGCCCGATGTACTTGATGTCGAGGTTCGAGTACAGCGCTTCGTTGTTCGTGAAGCGCGACAGGAACCCGTGCAGCCCCCCGCGCATCCCGCGGTACACGGCCCGGCCGGGAGCACCGAAGCGATCGGCCACGGCCCGGGAGGTCTCGTACAGCGCCCGGTACTCACGCCGCGTGCGCATGGAGCTGAGGAACCGCGCCATGCCGCCGATCGTCGGAGCGTACGAGCGGCCGTTGTCGTTGACGACGATGACCAGGCGGCGGTCGTTGTCGTCCGAGATGTTGTTGAGCGCCTCCCACGTCATCCCACCGGTGAGGGCGCCGTCACCGACCACCGCGACGACGGTGCGGTCGGTCTGTCCGGTCTGCCCGAACGCGCGGGAGATCCCGTCGGCCCAGGACAGGGACGACGACGCGTGCGAGGACTCCACGATGTCGTGCTCGGACTCGCTCCGCTGCGGGTAGCCGGCGATGCCGCCCCGCTCGCGGAGCTTCGAGAAGTCTTGCCGCCCGGTGACGAGCTTGTGCACGTACGACTGGTGCCCGGTGTCGAACACGAAGGGGTCGTTCGGGGAGTCGAACACCCGGTGCATCGCGAGCGTCAGCTCGACCACGCCGAGGTTGGGCCCGAGGTGCCCACCGGTCTTCGCGACCTCGGCCACCAGGAACCTGCGGATCTCGGCGGCGAGTTCGGTCATCTGCACGTCGGAGAGACGCTTCAGGTCGCGCGGCGACGTGATGCTGCTGAGCAGGCTCACGGGCGCTCCTTTCGTGGGGGCTGTCGGCCCACTCTATTCTCGTGGACTCCCATTCAACCGACCTCGCAGGCTCGGTCGGCGCTGGCGCCGCGCGCCGCTGGCGCGTCGCATCATGCGGAGCGCGCGGGAGGCCCGTGGCGGGTTCGCCACGGGCCTCCAGTCCGTCCTGTGGTCGCGTCAGCGACCCGTGCTCGGCTCGCTCAGACGAGCGACCGGAGCACGTACTGCAGGATGCCACCGTTGCGGTAGTAGTCGGCCTCACCCGGGGTGTCGATGCGGACGACCGCGTCGAACTCGACCGGCTGCTTGCCGGCGGGCGAGTGCTCGCTCGGCGTCGCGGTGACGTGCACGGTCTTCGGGGTCCGGCCTTCGTTGAGCTCGGTCAGGCCCGAGATCGAGACGACCTCGGTGCCGTCGAGCCCGAGGGACTCGACCGTCTCGCCCGCCGGGAACTGCAGCGGGACGACGCCCATGCCGATGAGGTTCGAGCGGTGGATCCGCTCGAAGCTCTCGGTGATGACGGCGCGGACGCCGAGCAGGTTCGTGCCCTTGGCCGCCCAGTCGCGCGACGAACCCGAGCCGTACTCCTTGCCACCGAAGATGACGAGCGGGATGCCCTGCTCCTGGTAGTGCTGCGAGGCGTCGTAGATGAACGACTGCTCGCCGTCGGCGGTCGTGAAGTCACGGGTGTAACCGCCCTCCACGCCGTCGAGCAGCTGGTTGCGCAGGCGGATGTTCGCGAACGTGCCGCGGATCATCACCTCGTGGTTGCCGCGACGCGAGCCGTAGGAGTTGAAGTCCTTGCGGTCCACGTCGTGCTCGGCCAGGTACTTGCCGGCCGGGCTGTCCGCCTTGATCGAGCCGGCGGGCGAGATGTGGTCGGTCGTGACCGAGTCACCGAGCTTCGCCAGCACGCGGGCGCCGGAGATGTCGGACACCGCGTCGGGCTGCATGGTCATGCCCTCGAAGTACGGGGGCTTCCGCACGTAGGTCGACTCCTGGTCCCACTCGAAGGTGTCGCCCGTGGGGGTCGGCAGGTTCTTCCAGCGGTCGTCGCCCTCGAACACGGAGCCGTACTCGTGGGTGAACATCTCGGTGTCGATCGACTCGTCGATGACCTGCTGGACCTCGGCCGCGTCGGGCCAGATGTCCTGCAGGTAGACGTCGTTGCCGTCCTGGTCCTTGCCGAGGGCGTCCTTGTCGAAGTCGAAGTGCATCGACCCGGCGAGGGCGTACGCGATGACCAGGGGCGGGGACGCCAGGTAGTTCATCTTGACATCGGGGTTGATGCGCCCCTCGAAGTTGCGGTTGCCCGACAGGACGGCGGTGACGGCCAGGTCGTTGTCCTGCACGGCCTGCGAGATCTCCTCGGGCAGCGGGCCCGAGTTGCCGATGCAGGTGGTGCAGCCGTAGCCGACCGTGTAGAAGCCGAGCTGCTCGAGGTATGTCGTGAGACCGGCCTTCTCGTAGTAGTCGGTGACGACCTTGGAACCGGGGGCGAGCGTCGTCTTGACCCACGGCTTCGAGGTGAGGCCCTTGGCGGCGGCGTTCCGCGCGAGGATGCCGGCCGCCATCATGACGGACGGGTTCGACGTGTTCGTGCACGAGGTGATCGCGGCGATCGCGACGGCACCGTGGTCGATCGTGAACGGGTCGGCCCCGTCCATCGCGACCTTCGTCGGGGCCGAGGCCGTCGACGGGGCGCTCGACACGTAGACGTGCTCGTGCAGGTTGGTGTCCTCGTTGGTCGAGCCCGCGGCGATCGGGTCGGAGGCCGGGAAGGTCTCCTCCACCGCGTCGTCGAGGTCGGTCTGCTCGCTCGGGGTCGTGTAGTTGTTCAGGTCGACCTCGAACTGGTCCTTCGCCTTGGACAGTTCGATGCGGTCCTGCGGACGCTTCGGCCCCGAGATCGACGGCACGACCGTGGAGAGGTCGAGCTCCATGTACTCGGAGTACGCCGGCTCGACCGAGGCGTCGTGCCACAGGCCCTGGGCCTTGGAGTACGCCTCGACCAGGGCGATCTGCGCCTCGTCGCGACCGGTCAGACGCAGGTAGTCGAGCGTGACGTCGTCGACCGGGAAGATCGCCGCGGTCGAGCCGAACTCGGGCGACATGTTGCCGATGGTGGCGCGGTTCGCGAGCGGGACGGCGCTGACGCCCTCGCCGTAGAACTCGACGAACTTGCCGACGACACCGTGCTTGCGGAGTTCCTGCGTGATGGTGAGCACCACGTCGGTCGCGGTCACGCCGGCCGGGATCTCACCGGAGAGCTTGAAGCCGACGACCTTCGGGATGAGCATCGACACCGGCTGGCCGAGCATCGCTGCCTCGGCCTCGATGCCGCCGACGCCCCAGCCGAGCACGCCGAGCCCGTTCACCATCGTGGTGTGCGAGTCGGTGCCGACGAGGGTGTCCGGGTAGGCGTAGGTCTCGCCGTCGAAGTCACGCGTGTAGGTGACCTTCGCCAGGTACTCGATGTTGACCTGGTGCACGATGCCGGTGCCCGGCGGGACGACCTTGAAGTCCTCGAACGCGGTCTGGCCCCAGCGGAGGAACTGGTAGCGCTCTCCGTTCCGCTCGTACTCGAGGTCGGTGTTGCGTTGGAGTGCGTCCGTGCTGCCGAAGAGGTCGGCGATGACCGAGTGGTCGATGACCATCTCGGCCGGGGACAGCGGGTTGATCTTGTTCGGGTCGCCGCCGATGTCCGCCATCGCCTCGCGCATGGTGGCGAGGTCGACGATGCACGGCACGCCCGTGAAGTCCTGCATGACGACGCGCGCCGGCGAGAACTGGATCTCGGTGTCCGGGTCGGCGTCGGGGCGCCAGGAGCCGAGCGCGCGGATCTGCGCCTCGGTGACGTTCTTGCCGTCCTCGGTGCGGAGGAGGTTCTCGAGCAGCACCTTCAGGCTGTACGGGAGCTTCTCGTGCCCGGGCACCGTGTCGATCCGGTGGATCGCGTAGTCGACACCCCCAACCGACAGTGTGTCCTTCGAGCCGAAGCTATTGACTGCAGCCACCGTGCCGCCTCCCTACTGATCGGTTTGCCCTCATCATCGCGGGCCGTGGTCCGTCCCACCAGCAAGGCAAACCTAATCCCGCTGACGCCGGAGCGCCGGACGGGAAAGTCTCTTGATGTCGAGACAACTCTACACCGTGGCGGCGTCGTCCCTCCGCACGAACACGGTGCGCACCAGCAGCCACGTGACCCAGAGCACGGCGGCGTAGAGCGGGACACCGAGGATGAGCTTGAGGCCGGCGAGCAGCTCGACCTGCGCGGTGAGGTAGAGCGGCACCTCGACGGCCAGGCGGAGTGCGAAGAGCCCGACCCAGATCCAGGTGGCGACCGTCAGCACGCGGCGCTTGACCGGGTCGGCGCGCCAGTCGACGTGCGAGCCGTCCTCGTTCGCCGGCAGCAGGAACCCGACGACCAGACCGATGAGCGGCCAGCGGACAGCCAGTGACACCAGGAGCCCGACCAACCACACCGAGTTGATGATGATCCCCGGGATGAAGTTGCTCTCGGCGCGTCCGGTGATGAGGGCGAGGCCGGCCGACACCGCGACGCCGAGGATGCCCGCGAAGGACATAGTCAGCGACTGTCGCTGCACCAGGCGGAGCACGACGAAGACGAGTCCGACGACGACCGGGATCACGACGCTCGGCACGAGCTCCTTCGTGATCGCGTAGACGACGAGGAACGCGAACCCGGGCAGCACCGACTCGGCGAGCCCGCGGATCCCGCCGACGGCTCCGAGCAGCGCGCGCCCGGAGGGCGCCTCGCCAGGGGCGACGCGGGCGATGCCCGCGTTCTGCACCGCGTCGCGGAACTGCGCCGAGAACGACGGCGCAGCCGACGCAGCGTCAGGGATCCCAGCGGACGCGGGCACGGCTTCGGACCCGGCCGTCTCGGGTCGGTGGGTGTCGTCGTGTTCCGGCACCGTGCCTCCAGGGCGGGTCAGGTCGTCAGATCGCGGTCTGCGTCGACTTCGGCATGTGCAGCGGGATGAGGTCGCGCGGCGGCATCGGCGTCGTGCCGCGCACGACGACGACGCTGCGGAACAGCTCCTCGATCTCGCTCGCGTCGTCGGGCTGCTCGGCGGCCTTGCCGGCGATCACCCCGCGCAGGAACCAGCGCGGGCCGTCGACGCCGACGAAGCGGGCCGGCCGGACGCCGGCGGTGCCGCCGTCGCCGTCGACCGCGACGGGCACGGACGCGCGGAGCTCGGGGCCGAACGGGCCGTCGACCTCGGTCACGACACCGCCCTGGCGCTCGATCTGCTCGGCGATCTGTGCGCGGATCTCGTGCCACAGACCCGTCGAGCGCGGTGCGGCGAACGGCTGGACCTGCAGCGTCGAGTCGTCGTAGTCGAGCCCGACCGCGACGACGCGCTGCGAGCCCTCCTCGACCTCGAGGCGCAGGTGCAGGCCTTCGCGCGGCAGGACCTTCACGCCGCCCAGGTCGACGTACGGACGGACCAGGTTCGCCTCGGTCTCGTCGTGCGGGCCGTTCTCGGCGCGGTCCTCGGGTGCGGACTTGTCCGTCGGGGCGACCCCGTCGACCTCGTCGAGGTCCGCGTCGGCGTCCGTCGCGATGTCGACCTCGGGGGTCGTGTCCGCGATCTCGACCTCGTCGGCGACGGCCTCGGCCACCTCGACCTCGGCCACCTCGCCCTCGTCACGCTTGCGTCGACCGAACTTCATGCGCGCGTTCCTTCCTGAACATCATCGGCGGCGCCGGTCACGGCACCGCTCCGGTCACCGTAGCCGGACGAGCCGAAGCCACCCTGGCCCCGGACGCTGTCGGGGAGTTCCTCGACGTGCGTGTACGTCACCCGCGGCACGGGCATGACGATCAGCTGTGCGATCCGGTCACCCACGTGCACCTCGTACGGCTCGGACCGGTCGGTGTTGAGCAGCGAGACCTTGATCTCACCGCGGTACCCGGAGTCGACCGTGCCCGGGCTGTTGACGATGGTGATGCCGTGCTTGGCGGCGAGCCCGCTGCGCGGGACCACGAAGGCGGCGTACCCCTCGGGGAGCGCGATCCGCAGCCCGGTCGCGGCCAGGTGGCGCTCGCCCGGCTGCAGCACGAAGGCCTCGGTCGAGACGAGGTCGGCACCGGCGTCGCCGGGGTGGGCGTGTCCGGGGCGGTTCTCCCCGGTCCAGAGGACGTCGACTGGTTCGGTCACGTGTCGAGGGTAGTGCAGAGACGTGACCCGACCGTGACCTGCCCCGAGTCGTGGTCGAATGGACCCGTGACCCTGTACCGCGAACGACTCTGGGCCCCGCCCGCCCTGTACCTGGCGACGGCGCTCGTCATCCCCGCCACCCTGCTCGTGTTCCTGCCCATCAGCGTGCTCGCCGGTGTGCTCGTGGCGATCGGCATGGAGCTCGGCGTCCTCGTGCTCCTGTGGGCACTCGCACCCACCATCGAGGTCACGGACAGCGAGTTCCGCGCCGGCAAGGCGCACCTCCCCCGCGCACTCGTCGGCAGCGTCGAGGCGTTCGAGGGCGCCGAGGCGACCACGCAGCGCGGCCCGAAGCTCGACGCACGAGCGTGGACGCTCTTCCGCGGCTACGTGCGCGGGGTCGTCAAGGTCGAGGTCCGCGACGACGCCGATCCGACGCCCTACTGGCTGGTCAGCGTCCGGCAGCCCACCAAGGTGGTCGAGGCCATGCAACATACGCGCTGACCTGGTATCTCACATGCCAGTCTGAGGTGATGGATCGTTCTCCACCACCCCGTACGAAACCACCCCGTACGAAACCACCCCGTACGAAACCACCCAGTACGAAGCGGATCGATGTCGAGGCCCTGCGCGGCGTCGCGGTCGCCCTGGTGATCGCCGAACACGCGCTCGGCACCCCTGCCGGCGGGTGGCTCGGAGTCGACGTGTTCTTCGTCCTCTCCGGGTTCGTGATCACGCGGAGCCTGCTCGCTGAGCACGTCCGCACCGGCCGCATCGACCTCGTCGGGTTCGCGGTGCGTCGGATCCGGCGTCTCCTCCCCGCCGCGCTCGTGGTCGTCGTCGTCACCGTGTCGGTCGCGGCGGCGCTCTGGTTCCGGCCCAGGTTCGTGTCCGTGCTCGGCGACGCCCTCGCGGCGCTCGTCGGCACGATGAACTGGCATCTCGTCCGCCAGGATGCCGACTACTTCGCCGAGACCGCGGCCTCGCCGCTCCGGCACTTCTGGTCGCTGGCCGTCGAGGAGCAGTTCTACGCCGTGTGGCCGGTGCTCCTGCTCGCCGTCCTGGCGGTCTGCGGACGTCGGCGCGCTCGTTTGGTCCCTGTTGTGGTCGCCGCACTCACGGCCGTCGGGACCGTCGTCGCCGTCGGTGCCGGTCCCGTCACGGACTCTGCCTACTTCCAGACCTTGGCCCGGGCATGGGAGCTCCTCCTCGGAGCGACCGTGGCGACGCTGCCGACCGTGGCGACGCGGTCGACCGTGACCGCGCACCCGACGCCGCGGGCACTGCCGACAGCCGTCACCGTCGGGCTCGGATCGGTCGGCGCGGGTGGCGTCATCATCGGGGTGCTCCTCGCCCCCGTGTCGCCGTTCCCGACGGTCCCGGTCGTCGTCGGGACCGCATTGGTGCTCGTGGCCGGCGACCTGCAGCTCCGGCTCCCCGCGGTGCGGTGGGTGGTCCGGCCCGTGGTCGCGCTCGGTCGGGTCTCCTACTCGGCGTACCTCTGGCACTGGCCGCTCTTGGTGTTCGCCGCCGTCGTCGCCCCCGGGGCGATGGGCACGGCGGCTGCGGTGACGGTCACACTCGTACTCGCCACCCTCTCGACGCGGTACGTCGAGGAGCCGCTCCGGACCCGACGTCCCGTCGGGCACCGGCCACGACACCGACAGCGCCTCCGACGGCTCCGACGGCTCCCACTGGTGGTCCCGGCGATCGTGGTCACACTGTCGGTCGCCACGATGACCGTCGGGGATCCGGCCTCCGCGGCGCGGCTGCTCGAGCGACCACCCACGAACGCCCCCGAGCGACTCCCGTTCGCGGACGCTCGCGCACTCCGCACCGCCGTGGCCGTCGACGGGCACCCGGACGCCACAGCACTCGCCGCCGGTGCCACCCGCGCCTCCCTGCCGCCCGCCATGCGTGACGGCGGCTGCCTCGTCGGCGTCGGCGAGCCCCTCCGGACGTGCGGCGCGACGACCGGGGCCGATGTGCTCGTGGTCGGCGACTCCACCACCGTCGCGTGGTCGCCGACCGTCGTCGGAGCGCTACCGACGGGTACCGCCATCGGCGTGACAGGCGTGGCGAGCTGCAGCGCCGTCATCCCGACACGCGCGGTGCGGCACCGGTGGTCCGATGCCTGTCTGACGGCCAAACGGGCCCTCCACCGGGCGGTCACAGCGGCTGACCCCCGACTCGTGGTCATCAGCGCCGTCACGGGCGAGTACCGGGAGCACCTCGGCGACCTCCCAGCGGGCCGTGCAGCCGCGCTCTGGGAACGGTCGATGGCCGAGACGATCCGCGCGTTCCGCCGCGACCACCGCCGCGTGCTCGTGCTCAGCGCACCCCAGTACGGTCCGGACACATCCACGTGCCCCGACCGGATCCACGGGTTCGGACCGTGCGCCGCTTCGGTCACCCCGGACGCCCGAGCGAAACGCACCGCGGAGGCCGCCGCGGTCCGCTCGAGCGGACCGGGCGCGGCGTACGTCGACATGGCCGCGTGGTCGTGCAGCAGCGACGGCTCGTCGTGCCCCGCGGTGATCGACGACACGCTCGTCCGGGTCGACCAGGTGCACACCACGAGAGCGTTCGCGGACCGCCTGGTCCCGGTGCTGCGTCGCGCAGTCGACTGGGACGCGTTGCTGCGACGCTGACACGCACAGCTGACGGGAGGCCCGGCGCGCGTCCGCACCGCACCGTACGACGAAGGCCCCGCATCCTGGAGGATGCGGGGCCTTCGGTCATCAGTGCGTCTAGAGCGCTGCGCATTCCGCGCAGACCGGCCCGAGCTTCGACTCGTGGTCGAGCTGGGAGCGGTGCTTCACGAGGAAGCACTCGACGCAGGTGAACTCATCGACCTGCGGGGGCAGCACCACGACGTCGAGGTCGACGTCGCTCAGGTCCTGCCCGGCGAGTTCGAAGCTGCCGGGGTTGTCCGAATCATCGTCGACGACCCCCGACATCTTGTCGGGAACGCGCTCCTTGAGGGCCTCGATCGACTCCGAATCGGAGTTGTCATCGGTCTTCCGGGGGGCGTCGTAATCGGTGGCCATGCCCATCCATTTCTCGTATCGAGAGGTCGTCGCCGGGTGATCGGCGGCGACAGTTTGCACTACGTCCCGCCAGAGTGCAAACCGAGATCTGCGGCGGGTCGTCACGGCGCTGCAACCCGTGACCGGATCGGGACATTCCCGACACCCGTCGCCACTGATGCGCAGACTCCGCGGCACGCCCGTGCGCCTCCGTGGAAACCGTCCGCGACCACTGCATACTCACGGGGTACGACGCACGACCGTACGCGACGCTGGGAAGGCTGGACCATGCAAGACGTGAGAGTCATCGGAGTCGAGGCAGGCGCACTCCTCCTGGCGACCGACGGCGGTACCGAGTTCCGGTTGCCCGTCACGTCCTCGCTGCCGGGGCAGGTGCGTCAGGCCAACCCGGACGCCGGTCCGCAGAAGCGGGTCTCCCCCAAGGACGTCCAGGCCCGCATCCGTGGTGGTGCCGACGCCGCCGAGGTCGCGGCCGCGCTCGACGTCGACGTCGAGTACGTCCGACGCTTCGAGGGCCCGGTGCTCGCCGAGCGCGCGTTCGTCCTCGACGCCTCGCACCGCGTCCCGGTGACCCCGGTCGACGACGAGGCCCCCGACACCTTCGGCGCGGCGATCACCGCGAAGCTCGAGGCCGGCGAGGCCACCGCGATCAGCTGGGGCTCGTGGAAGCACCCGGAGAGCGGCTGGCAGGTCCGGGTCCGCTACACCGCGGCCGAGGTCGAGCACGACGCCCAGTGGCGCTTCGACCCGAAGACCTCGACGCTCGTGCCGGACAACGGCGACGCGCACCGGCTCTCGCACACCGACGACGAGGGCATCGCGCCCCGCCTGCGCGCCGTGGAGTACGAGCAGCAGGACGACGACGGCACCCGCTTCGACTCCGGCGCCTTCCGCGTCGAGGAAGAGGACGAGGCCGTCACGAACCCCGACGTCTCCGACCGCGCACCGCTCCGTGCACCGCTGCCCCGCATCGGCCAGGCGGCCGTCGAGGAGCGCGCACCCGGCAACGAGACCGCCGACCTGCTCGAGGCGCTCCGCCGCCGCCGTGGGGAGCGCGAGGCCGCCTCGTTCGGCGAGCAGCGCGACGAGCCGGCCCGCGGCACCTCGATCAGCGTCGTCGACATCCCGCTGCAGGGGTTCGAGGACGAGCCCGAGGGCGACACCGTCCCGCCGTCGGCCGACGCCCGTCCGGCATCGGCGCCCGAAGCCGAGGGCCGTGCGGAGCGCAAGAAGCGCAACCGCCGGTCGATGCCGAGCTGGGACGAGATCGTCTTCGGCACCCGCCCGGAGGACCCGGCCTGATCAACTCGGACTGACCCGCGGCCGGCTGCTACTGCGCGAACGCGCCGGCGAGCCGCAGCGGGACGAACGTCTCCTCGTCGGTCATCGCGCCGTGCTGACCGATCATGCGCTTCGGAACCTCGCCGTCCCGCAGCGCGCGGTCGTCGTTGAACGCCCACGACCCGCGTGCCACGACGATCACGTCGCCGATGCGCGGGACCACCTGCGGCGAGACCGCACCGAACCACCCGGCGGCGATCGCCTCGTCGCGGCTCGCGACGTACGCCTTCTTGCCGTAGCGCGCCCGGAACGCCCCGACCAGCCCGCGCACGTCGGTGCCCGGCGCCACCGTGAGCTGGCGGCACCGCGGATCGCCCGCCACCCCGACGACGTCCGTCAACAGGAGCGGGTCGATGGCGATGTTCGCGTGGTCGGGCACGTCGAGCACACCGTGGTCCGCGGTGACGAGGACGCCGACGTCCGGCGCACCGCGGGCATCGAGGCGGGCGAGCTCGCCGTCGAGCAGCTCGAGCGTCGCCGTCCACCGGTCGGACTGCCACCCGGACTTGTGCCCGATCGAGTCGAGCTCCGGCACGTACAGGTACACGAGCGACCGACCGGTGGCGGTCTCGGCCAGGGCAGCGTCGATGCGCTCCGGGATCGTGTCCGCCGACACGTACCGCGCGCCGCCGAGGACGTTCGCGGTCATGCCCGACGCCCGGTACCGATCGGGGCCGATGACGACGGGGTCGACGCCGAGCTCCGCGGCGCGGGTGAAGAGCGTCTCGGTGAGGAACCAGTCCGCGGGGACCTCGGTGTCCCACCCGCCCAGGAGGTTCATCACGGCGCCGGTGTCCGGGTTCCAGCCGCTGTAGCCGACGACGCCGTGCGTGCCGGGCGACCGTCCGGTGGTCAGGGTGCTCAGCGCCGCGGCCGTCGTGGTCGGGAACCCGCTGCGCAGCTTCTTCGCGGTGCCGGAGCCCTTGGCGGCCGTGAGCCAGCGGGCGTGCCCGGCGCGAGCCGACAGCGCGACGCTCCCGAGGCCGTCGACCAGGACGACGATCGCGGAACGGGCGGGACGGAGGGCGATCCGGGCCTCCAGGCCGTGGTCACGCGACCACGCGCCGTCCGCAGCCCCGAGCGCCACGAGGCAACTCGGGAAGACGTCGGCGAGGTTCGCGGCGGCGTCGGGGGCCGTCGGTACGCTAGTTCCCATTCCACAGAGTCTCCCAGACGACAGAGTCTCCTAGGCGACTCCGGTCTTCCAGAAAGGTGCCATGGCACGCACGGACGCAGTCGGCCTGCCCGACGGTGAGCGCATCGAGGACGTCGACGTCTCCGAGGAGATGCAGGGCTCCTTCCTCGAGTACGCGTACTCCGTCATCTACTCGCGGGCGCTGCCCGATGCGCGCGACGGCCTGAAGCCCGTCCAGCGGCGCATCCTGTACCAGATGGCCGAGATGGGCCTGCGGCCCGACCGCGGGCACGTCAAGAGCGCCCGCGTCACCGGCGAGGTGATGGGCAAGCTGCACCCGCACGGCGACGGCGCGATCTACGACGCGCTGGTGCGGATGGCGCAGCCGTTCACGATGCGCGTGCCGCTGATCGACGGCCACGGCAACTTCGGCTCGCTCGACGACGGTCCCGCTGCCGCCCGGTACACCGAGGCCCGCCTGGCCGAACCGTCGATGGCGATGACCGAGGGCCTCGGCGAGGACGTCGTCGACTTCGTCCCGAACTACGACAACCAGATCATGCAGCCCGGCGTCCTGCCCGCGGCGTTCCCGAACCTGCTCGTCAACGGCGCGTCGGGCATCGCGGTCGGCATGGCCACGAACATGGCGCCGCACAACCTGGGCGAGGTGGTCGAGGCCGCGAAGCACCTGCTGATGAACCCGCAGGCCACCCTCGAAGAGCTGATGGAGTTCGTCCCGGGGCCGGACCTGCCCTCGGGCGGCACCATCGTCGGGCTCTCCGGGGTCCGCGACGCCTACGCCACCGGGCGCGGCACGTTCCGCACCCGCTCGAAGGTGAGCGTCGAGAACCTCACGCCGCGCAAGGTCGGGCTCGTCGTCACCGAGCTGCCGTACCTGGTGGGCCCCGAGCGCGTCATCGAGAAGATCAAGGACGGCGTCCAGTCCAAGAAGCTCGTCGGCATCTCGGACGTCAACGACCTGACCGACCGCAACCACGGGCTCCGGCTCGTGATCGGCATCAAGAGCGGCTTCAACCCCACCGCGGTGCTCGAGCAGCTGTACAAGCACACTCCGCTCGAGGACGGATTCGGCATCAACAACGTCGCGCTCGTCGGCGGGTCCCCGCGCACGCTCGGGCTGCGCGAGCTGCTCGACGTCTACGTGCAGCACCGACTGTCGGTCGTCACCCGGCGGTCGGAGTACCGGCTCGCGCGTCGTCGCGAGCGGCTGCACCTGGTCGAAGGCCTGCTCATCGCGATCCTCGACATCGACGAGGTCATCCAGGTCATCCGCACCTCGGACGACTCCGAGGCCGCACGGAGCCGGCTCCGTGACGTGTTCGACCTGTCCGAGGTGCAGGCCGAGTACATCCTCGAACTGCGGCTCCGACGCCTGACGAAGTTCTCGCGCATGGAGCTCGAGGCCGAGCGCGACCAGCTGCTCGCCGACATCGCTGCGCTCGAGGAACTCCTGGCGTCCGACGAACGGCTCCGTGCCCAGGTCGCGCTCGAGCTCACCGAGGTCTCCGACAAGTTCGCCACCCCGCGCCGCACGCTGCTCACCGAGGCCGACGCCCCGGTCAAGGGCGGTCGCAAGGCCGCGATCGACCCGGAGTCGCTCCAGGTCGCCGACTCGCCGTGCCGCGTGCTGCTCTCGACCACCGGAAGGCTCATCCGCGTCGACATCCCGACGTCAGAGCTCAGCATCGTCCGCGTGCCGAAGCGCTCCAAGCACGACGCCGTCCGGTCCGCCGTGGTGAGCACCGTCCGGGGCCAGGTCGGCGCGCTGACCTCGACCGGGCGGGTCCTGCGGCTCTCCCCCGTCGACGTCCCGGCGGTGCCGCCCGCCGCGGTCCGCCTCGACGCCGGCGTGCGGGTCACCGACTTCCTGGTGCTCACCAAGGGCGAGACGGTCGTTGCACTCGTCGACCTGTCCGGCGCGTCGTCGGACTCCCTCGCCATCGGTACCGCCCAGGGCGTCGTGAAGCGCGTCGTCCCCGGAGCCTGGCCCGACAAGCCCGAGTTCGTCGCCATCGGCCTGAAGCCCGGCGACGCGGTGATCGGCGCTGCCCAGGCGCCCGAGTCCGACGACCTGGTGTTCATCAGCTCGAACGCCCAGCTCCTGCGCTTCCCCGCGTCCGGCGTCCGTGCCCAGGGGCTGCCGGCCGGCGGTGTCGCGGGCATGGCGCTGGCGTCCGGGTCCTCGGTGATCTGGTTCGGGTCCGTCGCCCGGTCCGACGACGCCGTGGTCGCCACGGTGTCCACGACCTCCACGGCGCTTCCGGGCACCGACTCCGGTCGCGCCAAGGTCTCCGCCCTGTCCGAGTTCCCCGCCAAGGGCCGGGCGACCCAGGGTGTCCGGGCGCACGCGTTCCTGAAGGGCGAGGACGGGCTCACCGTGGGCTGGGCGGGCATCGCTCCCCCGCACGCGGTCGGTACGGACGGCGCCGCGCGGACCCTGCCCGACTGGCTGTCGAAGCGTGACGGGTCGGGGGCGCCGCTCGAGGCCGTCATCGGCTCGATCGGTGGCAGTGCTGCGGCGCTCGACGGCACCGCTGGCGACGCGTAGCGCGCGGACTCCGGGGCGCGGCGCGCGGCGCGCGCTTTCGCGCCCAGCGACAGTTCACGGGCCGATGGCCGCGTGAACTGTCGCTGACCGCGTCAGATCGCACGCCCCGCCGGCCTGGAGGCGCGGGGCGGCCTCGCCACGCGCCGCCGTCGAGCACGCGCGCGGACTTTCGCGCTGAGCGACAGTTGGCGCGCCGCCAGCCGCGTGAACTGACGCTCAGTGCGTGAGAACGCACCGCGCCCGGCGCCGCCGCGCGGCTACGCGTCGATGCGGTCGCGGTCCAGACCCTCGCCGGCCAGGATGAACTCCTTGCGCGGGGCCACGTCGTTGCCCATGAGCAGCTCGAACACCTTCGCCGCGCTCTCGGCGTGCGTGATGTTCACCCGCCGCAGGGTCCGGTGCGCGCGGTCCATGGTGGTCTCGGCGAGCTGGTCGGCATCCATCTCGCCCAGGCCCTTGTACCGCTGGATCGGCTCCTGGTACTTCTTGCCGGTCTTCTCGAGCTTCTTCAGCACGGTCTGCAGTTCCTGCTCGGAGTACGTGTACAGCGTGTCGTTGGGCTTGCCGCGGTTCACCACGACCACCCGGTGCAGCGGCGGCACGGCGGCGAACACCCGGCCCTGCTCGATCATCGGTCGCATGTACCGGAAGAACAGGGTCAGCAGCAGCGTGCGGATGTGGGCACCGTCGACGTCGGCGTCCGACATGATGATGACCTTGCCGTAGCGCGCCTGGTCGATCTCGAACGTCCGGCCGGAGCCGGCACCGATGACCTGGATGATCGACGCGCACTCGACGTTCGACAGCATGTCCGACACGGACGCCTTCTGCACGTTCAGGATCTTGCCGCGGATCGGCAGCAGCGCCTGGTACTCACTGTTGCGGGCGAGCTTCGCGGTCCCCAGGGCCGAGTCACCCTCGACGATGAAGAGCTCGGTGCCCTCGGTCTCCTGCGACCGGCAGTCAGCGAGCTTCGTCGGCAACGAGGAGTTCTCGAGCGCGTTCTTCCGGCGCTGCGTCTCCTTGTGGGCGCGGGCCGAGATGCGGGTCTTCATCTCCGCGACGACCTTCTCGAGCAGGGTCGCGGCCTGGGCCTTCTCGGTGCGTTGCGTCGACGTCAGGATCTCGGTGATGCGCTTCGACACGACCTGGTCGACGATCTTGCGGACCGCCGGCGTGCCGAGGATCTCCTTCGTCTGCCCCTCGAACTGCGGCTCGGGCAGTCGGACGGTCAGCACGGCGGTCATGCCGGCGAGCACGTCGTCCTTGTCGAGCTTGTCCTGCCCGACCTTGAGCTTGCGGGCGTTCGCCTCGACCTGTGCACGGACGGCCTTGACCAGACCGGATTCGAAGCCGGCCTGGTGCGTGCCGCCCTTCGGCGTGGCGATGATGTTGACGAAACTGCGGAACACCGTCTCGTAGCCGTCGCCCCACCGCAGCGCGAGGTCCACCTCGCAGGAGCGCTCGACCGACGTGGACACCATGTGGCCCTTGTCGTCGAGCATCGGGACGGTCTCGGTGAAGGTCCCGGTGCCCTGCACGCGCCAGACGTCGGTGACGGCGGTGTCGGCCGCGAGGTGCTCGACGAACTCGCCGATGCCGCCCTCGTAGCGGAAGCGCTCGACGACCGGGCCGGCCTCGACGGCGGTCCCCGTCGCCTCGGCACGCGCAGCAGCGGCCTCGATCGAGGACACGCGCTCGTCGGTGATCGTGATGCCGAGTCCGGGCACCAGGAACGCCGTCTGCCGCGCCCGGGTGACCAGGTCGTCGGTGCTGAACCGCGCATCGGCGGTGAAGATCTGCCGGTCCGCCCAGTACCGGATCCGGGAACCCGTGACGCCCTTCTTCACCTTGCCGACCACCCGCAGCTCGCTGCCCGAGGTGAACGGGCTGAACGGGGCGTCCGGACCGATGCCCTCGGCGTCGTCGAACGTGCCGGGCTCGCCGCGGTGGAACGACATGGCGTAGGTCTTGCCGCCGCGGTCGACCTCGACGTCGAGGCGCTCGGACAGCGCGTTGACCACTGAGGCACCGACGCCGTGCAGACCACCGGAGGCAGCGTAGGAGCCGGAGCCGAACTTGCCGCCGGCGTGCAGCTTGGTGAACACGACCTCGACCCCGGTCAGGCCCGTCTTCGGTTCGACGTCCACCGGGATGCCCCGGGCGGTGTCGCGGACCTCGACCGAACCGTCGGCGTGCAGCACGACACCGATCTCGTCGCCGTGCCCCGCCAGGGCTTCGTCGACGGAGTTGTCGATGATCTCCCACAGGCAGTGCATGAGCCCACGGGAGTCGGTCGAGCCGATGTACATCCCCGGACGCTTCCGGACCGCCTCGAGCCCTTCGAGGACGGAGAGATGGCGTGCGGAGTAGTCGGAGCTCACCGTCCGATGCTACCGAGCGGCACCGACACCCTCGGCGCGGACACTCGCACTGGGGACAACCGATCCGCGCTCAGCGAAACAGCGCTGCACAATGCATCGTTCTCAGGCATCACGTGTTGAAATGGTGCAACCACCCGGCACCACCTGCGATCCGTGAGGAGCACAGCAATGACCCAGACCGTGCAGGACCCCTCCATCGACGAAGTCAGCAACCACCAGCTGACCGCCGCCGACCGTTGCGACAGCTGCGGAGCGCAGGCCTACATCCGAGCCACCATGTCGAGCGGCGAGCTCTTCTTCTGCGCGCACCACGGCGCAGAGTTCAAGGACAAGCTCGCGGCGACCGCCATCGAGTGGCACGACGAGAGCAGCCGACTCTACGAGTCGAAGTAGCGCGCGAAGGCGCGAGCACAGCAAGACGGGAGGCCCGGGGCCAGCTGGCACCGGGCCTCCCGTCTGTCTGTTGCCCGTCTCAGAACGCGCGGAGACGACGAAGGCCGGGTCCCGTCGGGACCCGGCCTTCGTGAGCGTCACGCGATGCGCTTGAACGCCTTGTCGACGTAGCGATCGACCGTCGCGCGCGCCTCGCGTGCGTAGCGGTCGATGGTCGCCGTCTGCTCCGGGTCCGGCGTGTACTCGAGGCCCACTCGTGCGGCGGCTGCGGCGAGGACACCGTCGGTCAGCTGCGGGTTGAGCGGCAGGATCGGACCCTGCGTGTGCGTGCCGAACGACGTGCCGACGATCGCACCCTCGACCGGGGCGCCCGCCTGGTTGCCGCCGCCGGACACGACGTCGGCGAAGGGGGTGACCCCGGCCGCGAGCTCGATCGTGGTGGCGTGGTCCTCGAAGCCGGCGAGCCGCTTCGACGCGCCGGGGAGCAGCGGGTACCGGGTCTCGAGGACGAAGTAGTTGACCCGACGTTCGGCACCACGGACGGCTCGGGCGTCGAACACGCCGAACCCGGCGAGCGGAGCACCCTCGGTGGGCACGACCTCGTTCGTCGCCAGGTCGAACCCGCCGCCGACGGCGATGATCGGCACACCGTCGCTCGCGAACGAACGGAGCGGAGCGGCGATGCGGGCGACGTCGGCACCGAGCGAGCGCATCGCGCTGAGCGGACCGTTGCCGATGACCACGACGTCGGCCGCGGCGGGCAGGACGTCGCCGGGCGCGTACTCGAGCACCTCGGTGTCGAGGCCGGCCGCGGCGGCACGGCGGACGAGGGCCGCGACGTTGCCGCGGTCCCCCGAGACGCCCATCTGCCGGGGGTAGACGTGCAGGATGGTCAGCCGGTCGGCCGTCATGCGGTCTTCTCCATGTCCGGGTGGCCGAGGGCCTTGCGGGCGATCATCATGATCTCGTAGTTGACGATGAAGTTCTTCGTCCCGCTGGTCGTCGACCCGAGCTGCTCCATGTGCTTGATCGCGGTCTCGACGTCGGGGTCGACCCGGCCGATGCGGACACCGGCGTGCTCGAGGGCGATCGCGATCTGCCAGGCCTTGTCACCGGAGACGACGTCGACGTGGTCGAGCTTCGAGAAGTCGATGTCGTAGATCCACGAGATGTCCGGCGTGCCCTCGTCGATCGCCATGAGGACCTGCTCGGGGCGGTCCGGCAGCGCGTCGAGGTTGAGCTGGAGGCTCGCGGCGTTCTTGAACATCGTGAACTCGGCGGACTCGCCGGCGATCGGGAGTCGTTCCCCGCGGCCGTACGCCGGCTTCATCGTGCCGAAGGCCTTCGTGACGGCGTCGGCGCGGAACTGCGTGCCGAGTGCCGCGCTGGCCGTGGCGGTGGCAGCAGCAGCGTCGACCGCGTAGTGCAGGCCGCGTGCCGGCAGGCGAACCGCGATGTCGGCACCGTCGAAGCGGATCGTCGCGCCGTCACCGGTGTTCACGACGACCTCTGACTCGGCGACGTTCGGCTGGGCGTCCTGCCGGTCGAAGTCGTCGGCGTTCTGCAGGCCGTTCGGTGCGGCGGCGACGACCTCGGCGCTCGCACCGAAGCGCAGCACCCGCTGGCCGGTGCGCGCCACGTAGGCGTCGAGGAACTGGTCGTCACGGTTCGTGATGACGTTCGCCGTGGACAGTGCCGCGGTGTCGAGCATCATGTCGGCGACGCGCTCGGTCTCGAAGAACCGGTACAGCTGGTCGACCTGCACGTTGAGCATCGTCACCGTGGACGGCGACAGGATGCCGGCGAGCTCGACCGCGAAGGCCTCGTCGACCTCGAGGATGCCGATGTCCGCCTTCAGGCGACCGGTCAGCGACACCTCGGACAGCAACGCCGACGCGATGCCCTGCGGCAGGTTCGCCCCGGACGGGTTCGTGAACACGCGGAGCCCGTGCGCCCGGACGATGTCCGAGATCATGTGCGTGGTCGTCGACTTGCCGTTCGAGCCGAGCACGAAGACGACGCCGTTCGGGAACTGCTTCGTCACGTGCTGCAGGAAGTCCGGCACGAGCTTGAGCACGATGAAGCCGGGGTACGCGGATCCCCCGCCCCGCGCTCTGGCGAGGGCACGGAGGATCCGCCCGATCAGGATCGGGATGAAGAACCGCATCGGCCTACTCGAGGTAGTCGCGCAGCGACTGCGACCGCGACGGGTGGCGGAGCTTCGCCATCGTCTTGGACTCGATCTGACGGATGCGCTCACGCGTCACGCCGAACGTGTCACCGATCTGGTCGAGGGTCTTCGGCTGGCCGTCACCGAGGCCGAAGCGCATGCGGATGACGCCCGCTTCGCGCTCGGACAGGGAGTCGAGCAGGCTCTCGAGCTGCTTCTGCAGCATGGTGAAGCCCACCGCGTCGGCCGGTACGACCGCCTCGGTGTCCTCGATGAGGTCACCGAACTCGGAGTCGCCGTCCTCGCCCAGGGGCGTGTGCAGGGAGATCGGCTCGCGGCCGTACTTCTGCACCTCGACGACCTTCTCCGGGGTCATGTCGAGCTCGCGGGCGAGCTCTTCCGGAGTGGGTTCGCGACCGAGGTCCTGCAGCATCTGGCGCTGGACACGAGCGAGCTTGTTGATGACCTCGACCATGTGCACCGGGATGCGGATGGTGCGGGCCTGGTCGGCCATGGCGCGGGTGATCGCCTGGCGGATCCACCACGTCGCGTAGGTCGAGAACTTGAAGCCCTTGGTGTAGTCGAACTTCTCGACCGCACGGATCAGGCCCAGGTTGCCCTCCTGGATGAGGTCCAGGAACTGCATGCCACGGCCGGTGTAGCGCTTGGCGAGCGACACCACGAGGCGGAGGTTCGCGCCGAGCAGGTGCGACTTGGCGCGCTGGCCGTCGCGGGCGACCCAGCGCAGCTCACGCTCGGCCGGCTTGGTCAGCCCGGTCGAGTGCTGCAGCTTGTCCTCGGCGAACAGGCCGGCCTCGATGCGCATCGCGAGCTCGACCTCCTGCTCGGCGTTGAGCAGGGCGACCTTGCCGATCTGCTTGAGGTAGTCCTTCACCGGGTCGGCGGTCGCACCCGTGATGGTCGTGGAGTAGACCGGGGCTTCGTCGTCGTCGGTCTGCGAGATGACGAGCGCGCCAGCGGCGACCGCAGCGGCGGCGTCGGGCTTGATCGCCTTGTCGTCGGTGTCCTCGACGTCCTCGGTCGGCTCGTCGGTGGCTTCGTTCGCCTCGTCGACGGGGTCGACCTTCTTCGCCTTCGGGGCGGCCTTCTTGGCCGGGGCCTTCTTGGCGGGGGCCTTGGTGGCGCGCTTCTTCGGCGCGGCGGTTCCCTCGGCGTCCGTGGCGTCCTCTGCCACAGCACCTTCGGGCTGAGTGTCCTTCGTGGGATCGATCGTCGTGCTCCGGGCAGCCATGCGATCACCTCTCTCGTCGTGCCACGTTCGTGGGGTCGTGGCCTCCCTCGCCGCCCAGGGCCCGAGCCGCAGTCCCCCGCGTCGTCGAGTCCTACCGTTCCGGGCAGCACTAAGACCCATGTCAAGTCCCCCGGGTTGATCGGCGCTCCGAAGTGCTCCGACAGGATGGGGGTCCTGAGTGGGTCCGTGATCATTATTGCACGTGCCGCTTCCGCAGGCGCGCAACGAGTGCAACCCAGAGCGGTCCGACGCGTATTCCCTCCTCCGCGTGGAGGACCCGGCGCGTGCGGTGCCGGGCGTGCAGGAGCATCGCGACACCGAACCCGACCACCAGGTACTGCACCGTGAGGGCCACGCGGAAGTTGTCCCAGGCGAACACGGTCTCACCGGTGACGCGGGACATCACGTCGAGCAGCAGCCCGATCAGGTACATCATCACGAAGGCCGCCAGGAAGCCCCCGACGTTGACGACGCCGTTCGCGGACCCGAGGGAACCGACCGGGTTGAACGTCCGGGCGAAGTCGAACCCGATCAGCGAACCGGGGCCGCCGATGCCCATCGCCACGACGAGGAGCACGAGCAGCCAGGTCGGCGGGTGGCCGGGCCAGAGCAGGATCGCGGTCCACACCACGGCGAGCAGCACGACCACGCCGAGCACGAGGTTCGATCGGCGCATCGGGAACCGCGCGCACAGCAGCCCGAGCACCGGCCCGGCCACGAAGCCCACGGCGACGATGATCGTCAGGAAGCCGGCGGCCTCGGCGGGGCTGTACCCGAGCCCGCGGAGCATCGGGACGCCCCACAGCAGCGAGAACACCGTGCCGGACGACTGCGTCACGTAGTGGGACCAGAACCCGAGCTGCGTGCCCGGTCGACGCAACGCGTGCCCGAACGTCCGGAACGCGGCGCCCCACGAGTGCGGCAGCGGGATCGTTCCGGTCCGCACGACCACGGGGCCGTTGCGGACGAAGACGAACGCCAGGACGAGCCCGACGGCACTCGCGGCGGCGGCGACCCCGAACGCGGGCGTCCACCCCGCGGCGTGCAGGAGCACCGCGAACGGGAACGCCGACAGGATCTGGCCGATCTGCCCGAGGTTGCCCGTCCACTGCGAGATCTGCGGCAGGATCCGGCCACTGAACCACATCGGCACCAGGCGGATCACCGAGATGAAGGTCATCGCGTCGCCGGCACCCACGAGCACCCGGCCCGCGATCGCCGGGCCGATCGTCGGCGAGAAGGCCACGACGGCCTGGCCGACCACGAGCAGCGCGGCGCCGAGCAGGACGAGCTTGCGCGGCCCCACCCGGTCGAGCGCGACGCCCACCGGGATCTGGAGTCCGGCGTACACGGCGATCTGCACGACCGCGAGCGTGGACAACACCGCCGCCGAGACGGCGAACCGGTCCTGCGCGTCCACCCCGGACACCCCGAGCGAGGACCGCTGCACGACCGCCAGGACGTAGGCGAGCACCGCGATGCCCCAGATCAGGTAGGCGCGACGGGAGTTCACCCCGACAGGCTACCGATCCGGCGGAGCCGGATACGCGACGTGTGTCGCCGAAACTGGTGACGTCCTGGTCGCGACCGGACGACCGACGGGAGGAACGGTGCGGGCCCGCCCCGGGCCTCCAGGCCGCCGTTCCGGACCGTTCAGGGCCCGACCCGGCTACTCGCCGCCGTCACCCTGGGTGCGCCGGTCGGCCAGGAAGCGCTCGAGCTCGGCCGCGATCGCGTCCGCGGTCGGCACCTCGCCGTCGACGTCCGTGAGCGGCGACGCGACCGGGTTGCCCTCCATGTACGTGTCGTGCCGTTCCTCGAGCACACCGACGAGTCGCTGCAGCTCGGCGTTGCCGGCGACCTGCTCCTCGACCCGGGTGAGGAACTCCCGACCTGCTTCGCGCAGGGCGTCCGTCGGGAAGATGAGGCCGGTGGCCGCAGCGATGCCGGACAGGGCGGCGACGGCCGCGTCCGGGAACTCGGTGTCCGACAGGTAGTGCGGGACGAGCAGGACGAGCCCGGTGACCTGCGCGCCGGTGGATGCGAGCCGGTGCTCGACGAGGTGCAGGACGTTCGCCGGCGCCTGGGTCTCGGGCTTCCAGACGCTCATCTGCTCGACGAGGTCGGCGCGGGTGCCGGAGACGGTCAGGCTGATCGGGCGGGTGTGCGGGACCGGCATCGGGATCGACTGCACCCAGGTGGTGTCCGCGACCTGGAGCTGGGCGGCGAGGCCGGTGACGGCGTCCACGAACCGGTTCCACTGGAAGTCCGGCTCGTAGCCGGACAGGAACAGGAACGGCTGGCCGATCTCGTCGCGCACGAGGTGCAGCGCCAGCCGGGGCGGCTCCACGGCGGCGATGTGGTCGTGCTCGAAGGTGATGACGGGCCGGCGAGCACGCCAGTCGAGCAGCACGTCGGGGTCGAACTCGGCGACGAGCTGCGTGTCGAGGTCGTCGAGCACCGACGCCGTCACCTGGGCAACGGCCGAACCGGCGTCCGCGAAGCCGGTGAGCCCGGCGACCAGGTGCAGCCCGGCCGGGACGGTCGGGGCGGCCTCGTCGAACGTGTAGAGCTCCTCGGGGTGGTTCACCGTCCCCATGCTAGGCGGGGCCACCGACGCCCCCGCGCGGGACGGCCACGCCGACAGCGAACAGTGCGTGGATAGGGTTGGAGCATGGTCCGACCGACGCTCTCCACCGACTCCTCCGCCCCCTCCTCGATCTCCGCCGACGTCCTCGTGGTCGGCGTCCGGCCCGGTGCCGACGGTGCCCCCGCGACGATCGCCCGGCCGGCCACGACACCGTTCTCCGCGCTCGACGACCTCGACCTCGCAGCGATCGGCGCGACGGGCGCCAAGGACCAGCTCGTACGCATCCCGGCCGTCGGCGTCGACGCCGCGAGCATCGCGCTCATCGGGCTCGGCACCGGGACCGACGCGGCCGCGTACCGCTCGGCCGCCGGCAGCGCCGTCCGCCAGCTGCCGCACGCCGCGTCGATCGCCCTCGCGCTGCCGACCGACACCGACGCACTCGTCGAGGCAGCGCTCGAAGGCGCGGCGCTCGGTGCCTACGCCTTCACGCGGCACAAGGGTGCCGGCACGACCGGGCCGACGCGTGGCGACCAGCGCGTGACGGTCCTCGCGCCGTCCGCCGCGACGGACGCCGCGGTCCGTCCGGCGATCGTGGCCGACGCCGCGTCGCTGGTCCGCGACCTCGTGAACACCGCCGCCGGCGACCTGGGACCACAGGACGTCGCCGACGTGGCGACCGGGCTCGCCTCGGACCTCCCGCTCACCGTCGAGGTCCTCGACGAGCAGGCACTCGAGGAGCAGGGCTTCGGCGGCATCCTCGGGGTCGGCCGTGGTTCGGCGCGTCCCCCGCGCCTGGTCGTCGTCCGCTACGCACCGGAGTCCGCCACGAAGCACCTCGCCCTCGTCGGCAAGGGCATCACGTTCGACTCGGGCGGGCTCTCGCTCAAGCCGGCGGCGTCGATGCTCGGCATGAAGACCGACATGACCGGCGCCGCCACGGTGCTCGCCGCGACCGTCGCCGCCGCACGCCTGGGCCTCGACGTGCGCGTCACCGCCTGGCTCGCACTCGCCGAGAACATGCCGTCGGGCACGGCGACCCGCCCGGGTGACGTCCTCACCCTCAAGAACGGCAAGACCGTCGAGGTCACGAACACCGACGCCGAGGGCCGCCTGGTGCTCGGCGACGGCATGGCCGCCGCCTCGCTCGAGACGCCCGACGCCATCGTCGACGTGGCCACCCTGACCGGCGCGCAGGTCGTCGCGCTCGGCGACCGCACCACCGGCCTGATGGGCAGCGACGACCTCGTCGCGAAGCTCCGTGCCGTGGCCGAGGGCGTGTCGGAGCCGATCTGGCCGATGCCCCTGCCCGAGGAACTCGACGCCCGGCTCGCCAGCGACGTCGCCGACATGGTCAACGCCACGGTCGGCAACCCGGCCGGCGGCATGCTGCTCGCCGGCAAGTTCCTGGAGCGCTTCGTCGGCGAGGGCATCCCGTGGGCGCACCTCGACATCGCCGGTCCGTCCGAGCACAAGGGCGGCGGCTACGGGTGGCTCGGCAAGGGCGCGACGGGTGTGATGGTCCGCACGCTCATCGCGCTCGCAGAAGACCTCCAGTCCGAGTAGTAGGTTTGGTACCGGTGGGACGGGGCATCGACGCGCCTCCCACCGGTACTGCACGGGACGGGACCGGAACCACGCGGTCCGACCGTCGGACGCCGCCCCCGCGGTGTCCACGTAGGGCCCGATCGGCCCGACACGCACGAGGGAGTTGCACCAGGTGACGGAACAGACTTACGACGTCGTGGTCCTCGGTGGCGGGAGCGGTGGCTACGCCGCTGCGCTCCGGGCCGCCGAACTCGGCATGAGCGTCGCGCTCATCGAGGGCGACAAGCTCGGAGGGACGTGCCTGCACCGTGGCTGCATCCCCACCAAGGCACTGCTGCACGCGGCCGAGGTCGCCGACGCGACGCGCGACGCCGAGAAGTACGGCGTGATCGCGGAGTTCGCCGGTGTCGAGGTCCCGAAGGTCATCGAGTACCAGCAGGGCGTCATCACCTCGAAGTACAAGGGCCTGCAGGGCCTCATCAAGGCCCGCGGCATCACCGTCGTCGAAGGCTGGGGTCGACTCACCTCGCAGAACACCGTGCAGGTCGGCGACCAGAACATCGTCGGCAAGAACGTCGTGCTCGCGACCGGCTCCTACTCGAAGTCCCTGCCCGGGCTCGAGATCGGCGGCCGCGTCATCACCTCCGAGACCGCACTGCGCATGGACTACGTGCCGAACAAGGTCGTCATCCTGGGCGGCGGCGTCATCGGCGTCGAGTTCGCCAGCGTCTGGAAGTCCTTCGGCGCCGAGGTCACGATCGTCGAGGCGCTCCCCCACCTCGTCCCCGCTGAGGACGAGTCGATGTCGAAGCAGCTCGAGCGTGCCTTCCGCAAGCGCGGCATCGAGTTCTCGCTCGGTGTCCGGTTCCAGGGCGTCGAGCAGCACGAGAACGGCGTCGTCGTGACGCTCGAGGACGGCAAGACCTTCGACGGCGACGTCCTGCTGGTCGCCGTCGGACGTGGCCCGGTCACGCAGAACGTCGGCTTCGACGAGGTCGGCGTCGCCATGGACCGCGGCTTCGTCACCACGAACGAGCGCCTCGCCACCAACCTGCCGAACGTCTACGCGGTCGGCGACATCGTCCCCGGGCTGCAGCTCGCACACCGCGGCTTCCAGCAGGGCATCTTCGTCGCCGAGGAGATCGCCGGCCTGAACCCGGTGATCATCGAGGACAAGAACATCCCGAAGATCACGTACTCCGACCCCGAGGTCGCCTCCGTCGGCCTCTCGCAGGCCAAGGCCGAGGCCGAGTACGGCGCCGACAAGGTGGACTCGTACGAGTACAACCTGGCCGGCAACGGCAAGAGCCACATCATCGGCACGTCCGGTTCGGTCAAGGTCGTCCGCGTCGTCGACGGTCCCGTCGTCGGCGTGAGCATGATCGGCGCCCGCGTCGGCGAGCTCATCGGTGAAGCCCAGCTCGCCGTGAACTGGGAGGCGTACCCGGAGGACATCGCTCCGCTCGTGCACGCGCACCCGACGCAGAACGAGGCCCTGGGCGAGGCGTTCATGCACCTCGCGGGCAAGCCGCTGCACGCGCTGTGACCCGCACGAGTCCGCGCCCTGTGACAATGACATCCACAACAACTGCAACCCCCCGCGAAGAGGAGTCCACCCGATGAGCGAATCCGTCAGCCTCCCGGCGCTCGGCGAGAGCGTCACCGAGGGCACGGTGACCCGATGGCTGAAGAACGTCGGTGACCGGGTCGAGGTCGACGAGCCGCTGCTCGAGGTCTCGACCGACAAGGTCGACACCGAGATCCCGTCGCCCGTCGCCGGCGTCATCGAGGAGATCCTCGTGCAGGAGGACGAGACCGTCGAGGTCGGCACCGCGCTGGTGAAGATCGGCGACGGCTCGTCCGACTCCGGTTCCTCCGACTCCGGTTCGTCCGACGAGTCCTCGAACGAAGCCGCTGCCGAGGCAGAGGCCCCCGAGGCCGAGCCGAGCACCGAGCAGGAGTCCGAGACCCCCGCCCCGGAGCCCACCGAGCCCGAGCCGGCCCCCGCCGGACAGACGCAGCCCGCGGCCCCGCAGGCCCCGTCCGCACCGCCCGCAGCCGCTCCGGTCCCGCAGGCCGCTCCGGTCCCGCCGCCCGCCGCCGCACCCCCGGCCGCCGTCCCAGCGCCGGCAGCTGCTGCACCCGCACCGGCCGCGCCGAGCGCGACCACCGCCGCCGCGGTGCCGAACCCGACGCAGGACGGCGCAGCCTCCGGCTACGTCACGCCGCTCGTCCGCAAGCTCGCGAACGAGCAGGGCGTCGACCTGTCCACCGTCACCGGTTCCGGTGTCGGCGGGCGCATCCGCAAGGAGGACGTGCTCGCGGCCGTCGCGAAGGCCCCGGCCGCCGGTGGTGCAGCTGCACCCGCCGCCGCGTCCGGTCCGTTCGTCGCCGAGGTCTCGCCGCTGCGCGGCACCCGCGAGAAGATGACCCGCCTGCGCAAGGTCGTGGCCGAGCGCGCCGTGCAGTCGATGACCTCGACCGCACAGCTCACGAGCGTCGTCGAGGTGGACGTCACGAAGGTGGCGCAGTTCCGCGACGCCCACAAGGCGGAGTTCCTCGAGAAGACCGGTTCGAAGCTCTCGTTCATGCCGTTCTTCGCCCTGGCGGCGTCCGAGGCGCTCAAGGCCCACCCGAAGATCAACTCGACCGTGGAGGGCGACGAGATCGTCTACCCGGAGTCCGAGAACGTCTCCATCGCGGTGGACACCGAGCGCGGCCTGCTGACCCCGGTCATCAAGGACGCAGCCTCGCTCGACCTGGCGCAGTTCTCGAAGTCCATCGCGGACCTGGCGGAGCGCACCCGGAACAACCAGCTCAAGCCCGACGAGCTCGCCGGCGGGACGTTCACGCTGACGAACACCGGTTCGCGTGGCGCGCTGTTCGACACCCCCGTGGTGTTCCTGCCGCAGTCGGCGATCCTCGGGACCGGCATCGTCACGAAGCGTCCCGCGGTCGTGAAGGTCGACGGCCAGGAAGCGATCGCGATCCGTTCGTTCGTCTACCTCGCGCTGTCGTACGACCACCGGATCATCGACGGTGCGGACGCCTCGCGCTACCTGGTCGCGGTCAAGAACCGCCTGGAAGAGGGCAACTTCACCCCCAACCTCGGGTACTGACCCCAGCACCACGGCCGACGGCCCCGGTTCCCCCTCGTGGGGAGCCGGGGCCGTTGCCGTTCCCGCTCCGGTTCGTCGGCGTCCGGGGGCGTCCGGGGTGTCCGGGCGCGTCAGCCACCACCCGCACCGGTCCCGGTGTCCGTTCCGGCACCGAGCACGGACACCGCGGCGACGACCGTACCGATCGCGACGACGACACCGACCACGGCGCGGCGGAGCGGCAACCGCCGACCGGCACCGAGCGGGATGCCGAGCTCGACGACCTCGCGCAGTCGAGCTGCCGGGCCCGTCGTGTCGAGCGGCGGGTCCGCCTCGACGAACACCAGGTCGGCCGGCGGTGGGGCCCACCGGAACGGCCGCGGCGGCGCCGCACCCCGGACCGCGTCGAGCGCCGCGCACACGGTGCTGCGGTCGCCGTCGAGCGCCGCGAGGAGCGCAGCGTCCACCTCGTCGCGACTCGGATCGCGCGGGTCGACACGGTCCCAGACGACCCGGGCGGCGAGCACGAGGACCCGTGCAGCATCGTCACCGGGCAGCTCCGTGCCGTCGCGGACGGCTCCAGCCGGGCGATCGCACAGCACCACGGCGCCCGCGTCGTCCACCAGGACGTCGTCGATCCCGGCGACGCCGAGCCGCACCGCGCCGTCCACGGCCGCGACGAGGAGCTCGAGCAGCGGCACGCAGAGGGTCACCGCGACCCCGGTCGTCGGGGTGCCGAGACGGTCCAGCGCCACCGGGAGCGGCGTGCCGCGTGGGCGGTCGAGCAGGGTCACGAGCCCGCCGGCCCCGGTCCGGCCCACCGCCTCAACGGGCACCAGGTGCCGGTGTCCGGTGGCGCACCGATCTGCGATCCAGGCCGCCACGGCAGCGTCGTCGGCCGGCGCGACCCAACGGTCGCTGCGGGCGTCGTCGACGCTCTGGTCGGTGCTCGGGTCCATGGTGACGAGCGTGGCGGAGGCGAGCCGGGCCTCCTGTCCGTCCTGCCCGGTCTGTGGACAACGCGTGTTCGCGCACAG
This sequence comes from Curtobacterium sp. PhB137, assembly GCF_003814955.1. Lineage (NCBI taxonomy): Bacteria > Bacillati > Actinomycetota > Actinomycetes > Micrococcales > Microbacteriaceae > Curtobacterium > Curtobacterium sp. PhB137. The sequence goes on from NZ_RKQO01000006.1 coordinate 89,331, forward strand.
CCGGACCGACTGCGGTCTCCCCCGGACCGCGGAGGCCGTATCCTGTCAGCATGGCACGCAGCACTTCCACAGACACGAAGGCGAAGGAGCCGGGGCGTCTCAAGCAGATGTTCCAGGTCTTCCAGATGACCCGACGGGCCGACCCGTCGTCCGTCTGGTGGTTCGCCCTCGCATTCGTCGGCCCCGTCGTCCTCGGCATCGTGCTGGCGCTGGTGCTCCCGGGCCAGAACTGGCTCGCGATGATCCTGTGGATCGTCGCCGGTGTCCTGATGGGCGTGCTGCTCTTCCTCATCGTCCTCGGCCGGCTGGCCGAGCGGGCGGCGTACTCGCAGATCGAGGGCCAGCCCGGCGCCGTCGGTGCGGTGCTCTCCAACTCGCTGCGTCGGCAGTGGCGCTCCAGCGAGATGCCCGTCGCCGTGCACGGTCGCTCGCAGTCCGCGGTCTACCGCGCGGTGGGGCGTCCCGGCGTCGTCCTCATCACCGAGGGCCAGCGCGGCAACCTGAAGCGTCAGGTCGACGAAGAGCGTCGCAAGGTGCAGCGCATCGTCCCGAACGTCGCGGTCCACGTGGTCAGCGTCGGTGACGGCGACGACACCCTCACGCTGCACAAGCTCCCCCGTGCCATGAACAAGTTCAAGAAGTCGCTCAACCGCAACGAGGTCCTGGCCGTCGCGAACCGCCTCGACTCGCTGACGCAGAGCCCCGCCGCTGCGATCCCGAAGGGCATGGACCCGATGCGTGCCCGTGCCGGACGTCCGCGCTGACCCGTCCCCGAACCACCACGCAGAACGCCCCCGACCGTGCCAGGTCGGGGGCGTTCTGCGTGCGTGCGTTGCGGTCGCTGGTGGCGGCGGGTGGTGCGAGGTTGTTCACTCGGTGCGAGGACGGAACGACGCACGGAGTGATCAACCTCGCACCGTGCGTGCGACCGGTGGCGCGGGGCGCCGGTCAGCGGCGGACGAGCACCGTGCCGGCGATGCGGTCGTGCGCGCCGCGGCTGTCCCGGTCGATGATGAGCGCCGGCACCACAAGGCAGAGCAGGACGGTCCGGACGACCGGACGCCACACCCCCACGTACCCCCCGCGCATCGGCACGACGCGCAGCCCGACGCAGATGTGCCCGAACGAGCCGGACAACAGGCAGATGAAGAGCACCTGGAGCGCGGCGAAGATCGCCAGCTGCACCCACGAGTGCGCGATGTCGCCGGAACCGTTCACCGGCGACCAGACCCCGGTCACGTAGGCGATGAGGTCGGCAAGGGCACCGTCGATGAGCAGGGCGACGATCCGCCGTCCGATCCGCCCGACGCTGCGGGGTCCTTCCTCCGGCAGACCGAGGTCCTTGCCCGGCCAGCCGTCGGGGTGCTCGGAGGGCGCGGACGGACTGGAGGAGCTGCGGGCCATGCCCCCAAGCGTAGGCGACCTGCCGCCCGTAACACGCCCGAAACAATTCAGTCACGTCCGGGAAACCCCGTGTCAATAGCCTCGTCGGAGGTGCCTTGATCGGTACCTCCGACATCACCCAACCCATTGGAGATCGGCCCCCATGTTCAGCGATTCCTCCGAGGTCCTGGCCTTCATCAAGGACACCGACGTCAAGTTCCTCGACATCCGATTCACGGACCTGCCGGGTGTGCAGCAGCACTTCAACATCCCCGCCTCGACCGTCGACGAGGACTTCTTCTCGGTCGGCCAGCTCTTCGACGGCTCCTCGATCCGCGGGTTCGCGTCGATCCACGAGTCCGACATGCAGCTGATCCCCGATGTGACCACCGCCTACGTGGACCAGTTCCGCGCCGAGCGCACGCTCATCATGATCTTCGACATCTACAACCCGCGGAACGGCGAGATCTACGGCCGCGACCCGCGCCAGGTGGCGAAGAAGGCCGAGAAGTACCTCGCGTCGACGGGCATCGCGGACACCGCGTTCTTCGCCCCCGAGGCCGAGTTCTACATCTTCGACGACGTCCGCTACTCCGTCACCCAGAACGAGTCGTTCTACGCGGTCGACTCCGAAGAGGGCGCCTGGAACACCGGTCGTGAGGAAGAGGGCGGCAACCTCGCCAACAAGACCCCCTACAAGGGCGGCTACTTCCCCGTGTCGCCGGTCGACAAGACCGCCGACCTGCGCGACGACATCACCCTCAAGCTGATCGACGCGGGCTTCGAGCTCGAGCGCTCGCACCACGAGGTGGGCACCGGCGGCCAGCAGGAGATCAACTACAAGTTCGACACGATGGTCCACGCCGCGGACGACATCCTGAAGTTCAAGTACATCGTCAAGAACACGGCGGACCAGTGGGGCAAGGTCGCCACGTTCATGCCGAAGCCGCTCTTCGGCGACAACGGCTCGGGCATGCACACCCACCAGTCGCTCTGGTCGGACGGCAAGCCGCTCTTCTACGACGAGAACGGCTACGGCGGCCTGTCCGACCTGGCCCGTTGGTACATCGGCGGTCTGCTGAAGCACGCTCCGGCGCTGCTCGCCTTCACCAACCCGTCGATCAACTCGTACCACCGCCTGGTCAAGGGCTTCGAGGCTCCGGTCAACCTGGTCTACTCGGCCGGTAACCGTTCGGCTGCGATCCGCATCCCGATCACGGGCACCAACCCGAAGGCCAAGCGCATCGAGTTCCGCGCGCCGGACGCCTCGGGCAACCCGTACCTCGCCTTCGCCGCGCAGCTGATGGCGGGCCTCGACGGCATCCAGAACCGCATCGAGCCGCACGAGCCCGTCGACAAGGACCTCTACGAGCTCCCGCCCGAGGAAGCAAAGGGCATCCCGCAGGTCCCCGGCTCCCTCGACGAGGCGCTCGACTTCCTCGAGGCGGACCACGAGTTCCTCACGAAGGGCAACGTCTTCACCGAGGACCTCATCCAGACCTGGATCGACTACAAGCGCGAGAACGAGATCCTCCCGCTGGCCCAGCGCCCGCACCCGTTCGAGTACGAGCTGTACTTCGGCGTCTGATCCTCGCTGACACACGAAGGCCCCGCACCGTCAGGTGCGGGGCCTTCGCCGTGCCGGTCACGTTTCGGGGTGGGCGACACCTCACGGGCTGCGCCAGCCGTGAGGTGTCGCTCAGCGCGTGACGACGCGGCCTCCGTGAGCGGGGGGTACGGACGCGACTGCCTGGAGGCCCGGTGCCGGTCCGGCGGGCCGGCACTGGGCCTCCCGGCTGGTCGCGACGCACGTTCCTTCCCATCGCACCCGGACTGGGAAGCCGAATCGGGCGTACCTGGTCGAAAGTTCCGACCAGGTACGCCCGTTTCGACCACCTGTGCTCGATCCGATCCGACCCGGCACCGCGCACACGGGAACGGGGCCCGTGCCGCCCGGCACGGACCCCGCTTCGCGAACGGTGACTAGCGAGCCGTGGCCAACGAGTCGTTCGTCCCCGCTGCGACGCTCACGGGTGCACCCGTGACCGGCGTGGGCCGCCCCAGGGAACGGACGGTCCACCCCGCTTTGACCCAGTCGTGGACCGGGAGGCAGTTGCGCGCATCGATCACGACGCGGCGACCGACGAGGTCACCGAGGGCGACCGGGTCGGCGGTGATGATCTCGTCCCACTCGGTGAGCACCAGGACGACGTCGGCGCCCTCGATCGCGTCCGCCATCGACGCGGCGTAGCTCAGCGTCGGGAACGAGCGCTTCGCCGGCTCCATCGCCTCGGGGTCCCAGAGGGTGACCTGGGCGCCGCGCAGGTGGAGTGCAGCGGCCACGTTGAGCGCCGGGGAGTCCCGCACGTCGTCGGTCAGGGGCTTGAACGCAGCGCCGATCACGGCCACGCGACGGTTCAGCACCGATCCCCCGGCCGAGTCGATCGCCATGTCGATGACCCGCTGACGCTGGCCCATGTTGATCTCGTCGACCTGCTGCATGAGGCCGACGACCTGGCCCGCCCCGATCTCGTTCGCGCGGTACATGAGCGCCCGGATGTCCTTCGGCAGGCACCCGCCGCCGAACCCGAGGCCGGCGTTCAGGAACTTCCGGCCGATGCGGGCGTCGTGCCCGAGGGCGTCGGCGAGCGTCGACACGTCGGCGCCGGTGATCGCGCACATCTCGGAGATCGCGTTGATGAACGAGATCTTCGTGGCGAGGAACGCGTTGGCGCTGACCTTGACGAGCTCCGCGGTGGCGAGGTCGGTGGTGATGACCGGGGTGCCCTCGCTGATCGGCGCGGCGTAGACCTCGCGGATGACGGCGTCGGCAGCCTCGGACGCGCCGCCCCAGACCAGGCGGTCCGGGTGCAGGGTGTCCTCGACGGCCTTGCCCTCGCGGAGGAACTCCGGGTTCCAGATGAGCTCGGCGTCGATCCCCGAGGGGGTGAACTCGCGGACGATGCCGCGCAGTCGCGCAGCGGTGCCGACCGGGACCGTCGACTTGCCGACGATGAGTCCCGGGTGGGTGAGGTTCTCGGCGACGCCGCGGGTGGCGCTCTCGACGTACGCCAGGTTGGCGGCGTGCGAGCCCGCCTTCTGCGGGGTGCCGACGCAGACGAAGTGGACGTCCGCGGCGGCGACGGCCGAGGCGATGTCGGCGGTGAAGCGGAGCTTGCCGCTCGCGACGTGCTTCGTGATGAGCTCGGGCAGGCCGGGTTCGAAGAACGGGACCTCGCCGGCGGACAACGCGGCGAGCTTCGCCGGGTCGACGTCCACGCCGATGGTCTCGAAGCCCATCTCGGCCATGGCGGCCGCGTGGGTGGCACCGAGGTAGCCAGTGCCGATGACGCTGATGACGGGTGCGGGACGGGTGTCGGCCTGGTCGGGCGACTTCTTGGACGCGGTCATGGCGTGACCTCCTGCAGGTCGTAGTCGATGTCGTTGCGCTTGATGCCCTCGGCGAAGGCCGCCAGGGAGTCGGCTCGCGAGTTGAGTCGCCAGTCGTTCGTGGTGCGTGTGCCGTCGACGATCGTGGTCGCGGTCTCGCTGAAGTACGCGAAGCCGATGATGTCCGAGTTGGCGGGGTCGGCCAGGGCGTCGAAGAGCGAGTTGATCCACTGGGTCTTCTGGGGGTTCGAGACGCTGCCCCCGGTCTCGGTGGCCCCGATCTCGTTGAGCACGATGCCCTTGCCCGGCGCGACCTGCCGGATCTGGGCGAGCGTCGCACCGAAGGTGTTCTCGAAGGTCGGCTGCTCGGTGGCGTCACGGTAGTAGCCGCTCATGCCGACCCAGTCGACGTACTCGGCGCCCGGGTAGTAGTTCTGCATGTACTCGAGCGTCTGGTACTTCGCGTTGCCGAGCTTGTCGATGCGCGACGGCGACCAGTCCCAGATGGCGTACTGGTTCGCGCCGTTGGCCTGGAAGACGTTCCAGACGTGCTGCCACATCGCGGTGTACGAGCCGGCGGCGTTCTGCTGCTTCGCGGATTCGGACCAGTTGTACCACTGGCCGTTCATCTCGTGGTCGAACCGGATGACGAGCGGCTGGCCGTTCGCCGCCAGGGACTTGGCGTACTGCGTCAGGTAGGCGTCGAACTTGCCGGAGATGACGTCCTCGTTGGTGTAGCCCTCGACGTACGGCTCGTCGTTGCCCGTCTTCGCGGGCACCGACTCCCACGTCATCATCGGCAGACGACCGTTCGCCCACGAGCGCTGGACCGCGTTCTGGTTGAAGTCCTGGTCGAAGCCCTGGAAGAAGCCGACCATGTTCGTCGCCTTCCCCACCTCTTGCGAGACCTGGTCGTACTCGGACCAGTTGAACGGGGACTGCGCCGTGTACAGGCCGTACCAGCGGGACTGCTGCCCGAGGATGTCCGCCTTGGTCGGGACCGCCACGGGCGTGGTGCCCGGGTCGGTCGACGGGCCGGGGTTCGGGTTCGTGACCCCACCGGAGCCACCACCCGAGCCGCCGGAGCCGCCACTCGAACCCGACCCACCGGCCGAGCTTCCGCCGGAACCGGAGCCGGAACCCGACCCGGACCCGTTGTCCGAGACAGCGGACCCGCCGGTCCCGGAACCCGAGCCGGAGCCCGAGGTGCCGGCCCCGTTCGCACCGGAACCCGACGCGTTGACGGAGGACGAGCCTCCCGAGCCCTTCGCGGAACCGAGCTGGGACTGGAGCGACGCGACCTGCGCCTTGAGCTCCGTGATCTGGTCGCCACGCGACCCGGCCTGGGCGGTGCGGGAGTCGAGCTTGCCCTCGAGCGCCCAGATTCGGTCCTGGGCAGCGTCGAGCTGCGTCTGCAGTTCGGCGGCCGACACCTTCTTGGCCTTCGGGGCGGTGACCCCGAGGGCCTGGTGCACGGCGGTGGAGACGGGGCCGGCCGGGGAGACCCAGACCGACCAGGTGATGAGCGCGAGGGCGAGCACGATGGCGGTCGTGCCGACGGCCGTCCAGCGGGCGTGCTTGCTCGACTGCGCCCACCAGGTACTGGAGGAGCGGATGATGTCAGACAATGAGGAAGGCCTCCAGGACGAAGATCGCGATGCCGATGCAGTACGGGATCGCGGCGTACGGGTTGTACCGGCGGGCCTTCACGGGGGCGGTCCGTGGGGCTGTGGGCTGCACTGCTGCTGCGGCAGCGGCCTCGCGCCGGGTCGCGAGCACGGTCGTGGTGGAGTTGGTGCTGGCGTCGGCCCCGAAGAGCTCGTCGAACGCGCGGTCCACGGCCACCTGGTCGCTCCCGAGCGGCACGCGTCCGTCGACGGCCCGGGCACGGTCCGCGGCGTCGATCGGGCTGACCGGGGTCTCGGTGCCGAAGGACGACGGCTGCGCGGCATCGGACGGGTCCTCCTGCATCGGACCGCCGGCGTAGGCACCGGCGCGGGTCCCCCAGCCGGACGCGTGCGCCAGGCGGAAGAAGCCGATGAGCCGGATCGGCATGAGGAAGAACGTCGACACGATGATGAACATCGGCAGGCGGAAGAAGTCACTCGGCTTCTCGGCCAGGTGGCGCATCTGCCGGATGGCCATGCTGAGCACCGACGAGACGACCATCAGGGCGGCGACGTAGACGAAGCCCGTCGAGAAGCCGTACTGCGACAGGATGCCCTGGTAGAGGTTCTCGCCCTGCCCGGTGAAGGCCCGGTAGATCCAGCCGGCGATCACACCGAAGAGCATGAACGGCAGGATGATGTCGGTGATGAAGAACGCCGCGAGCACCGGGGCGTGACCGAGCATCCACGGCAGCATGCGCAACGTGTTGTACTGCGAGCCACGGGCCCAGCGGAGCTGCTGCTTGAACAGCTTCTTCACCTGCAGCGGAGCGTCCGTGTAGACCAGCGATGTGTACTGGTAGACGGTCCGGTACCCCTCCTTGAGCGTGAGGTTCGTGAGCGTGCGGTCGTCGGAGACCTCGAGGAACACACCCATGAACTTCTCGTGCATGAACTTGTCCATGACGCGCATCAGGATGTTCCGCCGGAAGGCGATCGTGCGCCCGGGCAGGCAGCCGATCTGCCCGAGGACGCTCTGCGCGGGCATCGAGTAGAGCGCCCGCGAGTTCTCGAGCCAGTCGGCCCAGCGGGTGATCCAGCTGCGCTCGGGTTCGAGGATGCGCTGCCGGGTCGTGACACCGCCGACGGACTCGTCGGCGAACGGCTTGAGGAGTTCCTCGAGCGCGCCGGGGGTCCAGACGGTGTCCGAGTCGACGAGCACCGTGATGTCGCCGTTGGACATCTCGGTGCCGACCTTGACGGCGTTGCGCTTGCCCGGGATGGGCGTGTGGGTCCAGCGGACGAGCGGGGCGAACTCGTCGCAGACGGCTTCGAGCGCCTCGTTGCGGGCGCCGTTGATGACGACGATGATCTCGCCGGGTCGCTGCTCGACCATGCGACCGATGACGTCGCGGAACAGGTCGAGCGGTTCGTCCACGACGGGGACGACGACGCTGGTGGTACCGACGAAGGTGCCGGTGAACGGGCGGTAACGGGCGGAGATGACGACCTTGACCAACCAGAGCAACCAGATCACCGCGGAGTACACGGCGAACAGGTAGAACTCGGGGTGGCCTTCGACCATCTGCCTGATCTGCAGAATGAAGGTGAACACTGATCCCTGCTTCAACGTTCGAGGTGGAGATTCCGCGACGTTGGGGAATCAGGGTCGGTTCGGGTGTCCCAATTGACGCAGAAACCTGAACCCCAGCGCAACGCGACCCCCGTCCGGGGGCGTTTCGAACGCGTTACGGGGTACACACTTGTCCCCATCTCCACCGGGACCGGTGGTCCCCCCTCGTGCTGACAGCACTCCTGCGGACCGCGTTCACCCTGTCACTCACCCTGGTGGGCGGCGATCGCTACCGGGAGGCGCGGATCACCACCTCGGTAAACCCCTGTTCACGACATGGTCACCGGGCGAGTCGGCGCGGACCTCTGGCACGTCCGCCGGCGGCCCGGCGCGTGGTGGTCACGACGAAGTAACGACGAGCCCGTCTGTCCGAATCGGGGTACAGTCCGAAACGAACGGGGGACGGTGCGCGACACGGGGAATTAACCTGCGACGACTCGTCACCTTCGCGTCCGGGGAGCACGCCCGGGCGTGTCGGTGCGGCGTCAGGCGCCGTAGAACTCGCGCTCGAAGACCTGCCGTGCACGTCGGGTGACGCCGAGGTAGTCCTCTTCCAGCTCGCTCGCCGAGCCGGGCGGGTACTCCATCAGCCGCGCGACGCCCTCGAGCTGGACGCGGTCGACGGGCAGGACGTCGGTGGTCTTCCCCGACCAGAGCACCAGCGCACTGCGCGTCCGCGAGGCGAAACGCCAGGCCGCCCCGAGCCGCTCGCCGTCGTCGGCACTGACGAACCCGGCGGCCACGGCACCGTCGAGCGCCTCGAGCGTCGAGGTCGTGCGGAGCGCGGGGAACTCGAGGGCGTGCTGCAGCTGCAGGAGCTGGACGAACCACTCGACGTCGCTGAGCGATCCGCGCCCGAGCTTCAGGTGGCGAGCCGGATCGGCCCCGCGTGGCAGCCGCTCGGACTCGACGCGGGCCTTGATGCGGCGGACCTCGCGCACCTCGTTCTCGTCGATCCGTTCCGGGTAGCGCGTGCGGTCGGCCAGGTGCTCGAAGTCCCGGAGCAGCTGGGCGTCGCCGACCGCGCCACGGGCACGGAGCAGCGCCTGCGCCTCCCACGTCAGCGACCACCGGGCGTAGTAGGCGCCGTAGGACTCGAGCGTGCGCGCCACCGGGCCGTTCTTCCCCTCGGGGCGCAGGTCGATGTCGAGGTCGAGCGGGTGGACGGTGTCCTCGGTGAGCCGGTTCAGCTCGCGCACGATGGTCTGTGCCGTCCGGGAGGCCACCTCGGTCGCCAGGTCCGGCGCGCGGTACACGTAGAGCACGTCGGCGTCGGAGCCGAAGCCGAGCTCACGCCCGCCGTAGCGGCCCATCGCGATGATCCCGAACTCGAAGTCCGCGGGGGCGTCCCGCCGGGCGAGCGCGAGGGCCCCGGCGAGCGTCGCCTCGGTCACGTCGCTGAGTGCAGCACCCAGGGCGTCCACGTCGAGGTGGCCGAGCACCGCAGCCATGCCGAGGCGCAGGGTCTCGCGGCGGCGCGCCGAGCGCAGCAGGCTGGCCGCACCGTCGACGTCGTTGCCGTGCCGCGCGGTCGTCGCGGTCATCTCGGCGAGCAACGAGTCCATCGGGCGGGCACGCAGGAGCGACTCGGGCTCGTCGAGCCAGGCGACGGCCTCCGGGAACCGCTCGAGCAGACCGGACAGGAACGCCGACTCCGACAGCACGGTGGTCAGCGAGTGCGCAGCCCCGGACGAGTCGCGGAGCATCCGGAGGAACCAGCTGGACTCCCCCAGGGTGTCGCTGAGCCTTCGGAACGCCAGCAGGGCCCGGTCCGGCGCCGGCCCCTCGGCCATCCACCGCAGGAGCACCGGCAGCAGGTTGCGCTGGATCGCCGCACGTCGGCTCGTGCCCTGTGTGAGCGCCCGGATGTGCCGCAGCGCACCGGGCGGGTCGACGAACCCGATCGCGCCGAGCCGATCGACGACCTGGTCGTCGGTCAGCACGATCTCACCCTCGGTCGTGGCGACGGCGGACAGGAGCGGACGGTAGAACAGCCGCTCGTGCAGGCCGCGGACCTCGAGCTTGACCGCACGCCACCGGGTCTCGAGGGCCGAGGCCGAGGTGGCCAGACCGCTCGACCGGGCGAGGACGCGGAGTTCTTCCTCGTCGGTCGGCATCAGGTGCGTCCGCTGCAGTCGGCGGAGCTGGATACGGTGCTCGAGGACCCGGAGCAGCGCGTAGTCCGGACCGAAGTGGGCGGCCTCGGCGCGTCCGACGTACCCGGCCGCGGTCAGGGCGTCCATCGCCTCGAGGGTGGAACGGACGCGCACGGACTCGTCGTCACGACCGTGCACGAGCTGCAGGAGCTGCACGGTGAACTCGACGTCGCGCAGACCGCCCGGACCGAGCTTCAGCTGCCGGTCGACCTCGCCGTCGGGGATGTGGTCGGTGACGCGCTCGCGCATCCGCTGCACCGACTCGACGAACCCGGGGCGCGCCGACGAGCTCCAGACGAACGGTGCGACGGCCTCGGCGTAGCGCGCGCCGAGGTCGGCCGAGCCGGCGATCGGCCGCGCCTTGAGGAGCGCCTGGAACTCCCACGACTTCGCCCAGCGCTCGTAGTACGCGACGTGCGAGTCGAGCGTGCGGACGAGGGCGCCGTCCTTGCCCTCCGGTCGCAGGTTCGCGTCCACCTCCCACAGACCGGGTTCGGCGGCCAGGTCGGTGATCGCGTGGGTCGCGGCGATCGCGATCCGCGTCGAGATGCGGACGGCACGGTCGGTGTCGATGTCGTCGGTGGCCTCGGTGACGAAGATGACGTCGACGTCGCTGACGTAGTTGAGCTCGCGTGCGCCGGCCTTGCCCATCGCGATCACCGCGAGCGGGGTCGCAGCGACGTCGGCGGCCGGGAACGGCACCTCGCGCCGGGCGACGTCGACCGCGGCGTCGAGCGCTGCCCCGGCCAGGTCGGCCAGTCCGGCAGCGACGGCCGGGAACGCCTCGGTCGGCGACGAGTGCAGCACGTCGTACAGGGCGATCTGCGCGAGGTGCCGGCGGTACCGCACCCGCAGGCACATCCGTGCGTCCTCGCCGGTGGCGCCGTCGATCGCCTCGAGCAGGGACGCCGTGTACCGCTCCTGCGACCACGGCGCGACGACGGGCTCGAGCAGCAGTGCGAGTTCGGCAGGACGACGGTGCAGGAACTCGCCGAGACCGACCGAGGCGCCGAGCAGGCGGATCAGCCGCTCCGTCGCCGCCTCGTCCGTCAGGACGGGGCGGAGCTCGTCCGGAGCACGCTCGAGCAGCCGTTCCAGCAGCCGCAGCGCGCCGTCGGGATCCGCGGTGATGCCCCAGAGCGCCGGGGTGCCGCTCACCGGCAGCGGCACGACGGAGCCGAACCGCGCCTCCAGGTCGGCGATCCGCTCCAGGCTCTCCGACAGCTCGGCGAAGCCCAGGCGGGCCAACTCGGAACGCGACGACGTCGTCCGACCGGTCATGTGGTGCGCTCGCTCAGAGGGCGCCGAGGTTGGTGTCGAGCTCGAACGGCGTGACCTGGTCGCGGTAGCGCTTCCACTCCTGGCGCTTGTTGAGGAGCACGAAGTTGAACACGTGCTCGCCCAGCGTCTCGGCGACGAGCTCGGAGTCCTCCATCAGGCTGAGGGCGTGGTCGAGGCTCGACGGCAGCTGGCTGTACCCGAGGGCACGACGCTCGGCGTCGGTGAGGCTCCAGACGTCGTGCTCGGCCTCGGCCGGCAGCTCGTACTCTTCCTCGATGCCCTTGAGCCCCGCAGCGAGCAGCAGCGAGTACGCCAGGTACGGGTTCGCCGCCGAGTCGATGCCGCGGTACTCGATGCGCGAGGACTGCCCCTTGTTGGGCTTGTACAGCGGCACGCGCACGAGCGCCGAACGGTTGTTGTGGCCCCACGTCACGAAGGACGGGGCCTCGTCGCCACCCCAGAGGCGCTTGTACGAGTTCACGAACTGGTTCGTGACCGCGGTGATCTCCGGTGCGTGCTTGAGCACACCGGCGATGAAGTGCTTGGCGGTGCGGGACAGCTGGTACTCGCCGCCGGCCTCGTAGAACGCGTTCTGGTCCCCCTCGAAGAGCGAGACGTGCGTGTGCATGCCCGAACCCGGCTGGCCGGAGATCGGCTTCGGCATGAACGTCGCGTAGACGCCCTGCTCGATCGCGACCTCTTTCACGACCGTGCGGAAGGTCATGATGTTGTCCGCCATGGTCAGTGCGTCGGCGTAGCGGAGGTCGATCTCGTTCTGGCCCGGGCCGGCCTCGTGGTGGCTGAACTCCACCGAGATGCCGAGGTCCTCGAGCATCCGGACGGAACGGCGACGGAAGTCGTGCGCGCTGCCGCCGGGGACGTTGTCGAAGTAGCCGGCCTGGTCGACGGGCTGCGGCCCGCCGTCCTTCCACTCGCGGCTCTTGAGCAGGTAGAACTCGATCTCGGGGTGCGTGTAGAACGTGAAGCCACGCTCGCTCGCCCGGGCCAGCGTGCGCTTCAGCACGTTGCGCGGGTCGGCGACGGCGGGCTGGCCGTCCGGCGTCGTGATGTCGCAGAACATCCGCGCGGTCGGGTCGACCTCGCCGCGCCACGGCAGGATCTGGAACGTCGAGGGGTCCGGGTGCGCGAGCACGTCGGCCTCGTACGAGCGGGACAGGCCCTCGATCGCGGAGCCGTCGAACCCGATGCCCTCGGCGAAGGCACCCTCGACCTCGGCCGGGGCGATCGCCACCGACTTCAGCGTCCCGATGACGTCCGTGAACCAGAGTCGGATGAACTTGATGCCGCGCTCCTCGATGGTGCGGAGCACGAAGTCCGTCTGCTTGTCCATGCACGACCTTTCCGTGTATCGGGTGGCCGCGGGCGGGCCTCGTCCCAGGCTAGTGGTCCCGCGGCGTGCGCGGGGCCGTGCGACGCGTCAGTGGTCCGTCACCGTGCCGTCGCCGGTGCGTCACTGGTCGTCGGCGTCCCACTTCTCGTTGTTCGCCGCGATCCGGTCGAGCGCGTGCTGCGCTTCCTCGCGCGTGTCGAACGGGCCGATGCGGTCGCGCTGCGGGGACTGCGGACCCTGCTCGACCTGACCGGTCTTGTCGTTGAACCACCACTGGGACTCGATGCGTTCGTCGCTCATGTCGCCCACCGTACCCAGGTGACTGCCTGGAGGCCCGGTGCCGGCCCGCCGGACCGGCACCGGGCCTCCAGGCGGTCACGCCCACCCCGTCGGGCCGCACCGGAGGGCGGTCACGCTCACCCCGTCGGGCCGCACCGTAGGGCGGTTGCGCTCGGCGCGTCGCGCCGCGGCTAGAGTGGTCGGCATGCCCCGGGACGAACACGGACACCTGACCGCCGGCCGCGTCTCCCCGCTCCGGACCGTCCCGAAGGACATCGAACGCCCGGAGTACGTCGGCAAGGTCGAACCGCACGAGCACGGCCTCGGTGACACGTACTCCCCCGACGAGGTCGAGCGCATCCGCACCGCCGGCCGCATCGCGTCCCAGGCCATCGACGCCGTCGGCGCAGCCATCCGTCCCGGCGTGACCACCGACGAACTCGACCGCATCGGCCACGACTTCGTCGTCGCGCACGGCGCCTACCCGTCGACGCTGGGGTACCGCGGGTACCCGAAGTCGCTGTGCTCGAGCCTCAACGAGGTCATCTGCCACGGCATCCCCGACGACACCGTCCTGCAGGAGGGCGACCTCGTCAACATCGACATCACCGCCTACAAGGACGGGATGCACGGCGACACGAACCGCACGTTCATCGTCGGACAGGCGTCGCAGGAGGTGTCGGACCTGGTGACGCGGACCGAAGAGGCGCTCCGACGCGGCATCAAGGCCGTCGCCCCCGGCCGGCAGGTGAACGTCATCGGCCGCGCCATCGAGGCGTACGCGAAGCGCTTCGGCTACGGAGTCGTCCGCGACTACACCGGCCACGGAGTCGGTCGTGCCTTCCACTCCGGCCTGATCATCCCGCACTACGACGCGCCGCAGTACGACGACGTCATCGAGCAGGGCATGGTGTTCACCATCGAACCCATGTTGACCCTCGGCGGGATCGAGGCCGACATCTGGTCCGACGACTGGACGGTCTCGACGCGCGACAAGTCGTGGACCGCGCAGTTCGAGCACACCCTCGTCGTCACCGAACGCGGCGCGGAGCTCCTCACCGTCTCCTGACCGGACACCCCTTCCTGACCGGGCACTCCGGCAGGCAACCGAAAGGCACGACAACCTCATGACCTCCCTCGCAGTCGGCGTCGACATCGGTGGTACGGGCATCAAGGGCGCGATCGTCGACGTCGCGTCCGGTGAACTGACCACGGACCGCATCAAGAAGGCCACCCCGGAAGGCGGGAAGCCCCACGACATCACCGCCGTCGTCGCCTCGATCCTCGACGAACTCGCACCCGCGGCCGACGTCCCCGTCGGCGTGTGCTTCCCCGCGATCGTGCGGGACGGCAAGACCATGTCGGCCGCGAACGTCTCGAAGAAGTGGATCGGCTTCGAGGCCGAAGCGCTGTTCGAGAAGGAGCTCGGCCGCGCGATCCACTTCGTCAACGACGCCGACGCCGCCGGGTTCGCCGAGCAGCAGTTCGGCGCGGCGAAGGGCAAGGACGGCCTGGTGATCGTGACGACGCTGGGCACCGGGATCGGCAGCGCGCTCATCAACGACGGTGTGCTCATCGTGAACTCGGAGCTCGGACACCTGGAGATCGACGGGCACGACGCCGAGTCGCGCGCGTCCTTCGCTGCCAAGGAGCGCGACGACCTGTCGTGGAAGCACTGGGCGAAGCGCCTGCAGACCTACTACTCGACGCTCGAGGCCCTGCTCTCCCCCGAGCTCTTCGTCGTCGGCGGCGGTGTGTCGAAGCAGTACGAGGAGTTCCTGCCGCTGCTCGACCTGCAGGCTGAGATCATCCCGGCGACACTGCGCAACAACGCCGGCATCATCGGCGCCGCGACCCTGGCTGCCCGGAGCGCCTGACCCGGCGATCGGTCGGACCGTCGGACGGTCGAGCCTGCACTGGTTTGCACCGTGCGGCGTGGGAGTTGTTCGGCACGGCTCGACGCGCCCGGCCGCTGGCGCCGAGGTTCCACGACTCGCCGTCTGCGGTGCGCCGAGGTTCCACGGAGCCCCCTCGTGCGCGCCGACATGCCGAGATCTCGGAACCTCGGGGCGCGGGCACGGGCGGGCACGGGCACGGGCGCGGGGCCGGTAGACTCGGACCTGCGAATGGGTCGGTGAGACGGTCGCGTCACTCCTCCGGGAGTGCCGAGGAACGTCCGGGCTCCACAGAGCAGGGCGGTGGGTAACACCCACCCGGAGCAATCCGCGAGACAGTGCCACAGAAAGCAGACCGCCGGCGGCAACGTCGGTAAGGGTGAAACGGTGGTGTAAGAGACCACCAGGGGTCCGGGTGACCGGATCCGCTCGGTAAACCTCGCCCGGAGCAAGGTCAGACAGAGGACGCTGAGGCTGCTCGCCGAGTCCTCGGGTAGACCGCTGGAGGCCGACGGCAACGTCGGTCCGAGAGAGATGGCCGTCACCGCCGTGCAAGCGGCGGGACAGAACCCGGCGTACGGCCGGCCCATTCGCCCCACGTGCGGCGCTCGCGATCCCGTGCGAGGTTGACCACTCCGTGCGCCGCAACAACGCCGCACCGAGCGTGCAAGCTCGCACCAGGCGAGAGACCCCGCACCGTGCACCGCCACACCCCGAGCCCGCGCCTGCGCCGACAGACCCGCACGGTGCGACGTTCGCGACCCCGTGCGAGGTTAACCACTCCGTGCGCCGCAACAAGCTCGCACCGAGCGTCCAAGCTCGCACCAGGCGACAGACGGCAGGCGCGGTGCCAGCTGGCACCGCGCCTGCCGTCGACAGCGTGCGAGCGCCTACAGACCGGACTCGGCCGTGCGCACCAGGATCGCGTCGCTGTCCGGGCACAGCACCACGTCGTCCGGCGCGGCCCGGCGGATGTCCTGCAGGTCCGAGTTGTTCAGCGCCACGCCCGAGGCCGTCGACACCCCACCCTGCAGCAGCGACGCACCGAAGCCGTAGCGAGCACGCTGCCGGTCGTAGAGCGCGAGCAGCTCGGCCGGCACCTTCGCGGCGACGTCGGCACGGGCCTGCTCGGCGGATGCACGGTCGGACGACAGCCGCGCGATCTCGGCGTCACGCTCGGCGACCAGGCTGGAGCGGGCGGCTTCGACGTCGGCGAGCTGCGCCTCGATGTCGCCGACCCGGGCGCGGAGGCCGTCGAGGTTCTCCATGACCTCGAGCTCGGCGGTCTCGAGGCCACCGATGCGCCGCTGCAGCGACTCCAGCTCGTTCTGCAGCCCGGTCGCGTCCTTCGAGTTCGACACGTTCTGCAGCATCGTGGTGTCGCGCTCGACGCGGGCCTGCGCGGTGGCGGTGTCGGACTCCAGGCGGGCGAGTTCGCGTTCGGCGTCCTCGACCAGGCCGGTCGCGGCGACGAGTTCGCTGCGCAGCCCGGCGGCCTTGGTGCCGAGTCCGGTGAGCTGGTCGCCCTTCTGCAGCGACGTGATGCGGTGCGCGATGCGGGTGACGTCGTTGTCGAGTCGTTGGACGTCGAGGAGGATGACCTGGTCCTCGGGTGCTGCCTTCATGGTCAGACTCCTTCAGTGGGGGTGGTGGGTTCGGCCGCCGGCAGGACGGCGAAGTCCCACGGGTCGGTGCGGAGGTCGCTCACGGTGACGCGGACGCCGGCGGCCTGGCGCAGTTGCGCGGCCGCGACGTCGAGCCAGAGCCACTCGGTGGCCCAGTGCGAGGTGTCGATGAGGGCGGGACCGCCGCCGAGCAGTGCCTGTTCGCGGAACTCGGACGCCGGGTGGTGGCGGAGGTCGCTCGTGATGTACACGTCGGCAGCGAGGACGGCGGGGTGGCCGAGCAGCGAGTCCCCCGCGCCGGCGCACAGTGCCACGGTGCGGACGGGCTGGTCGAAGTCGCCGGACACCCGGACCCCGGTCGCGGTGGGCGGCAGCAGGTCGACGAGTTTCCGTGCCAGGGCGCCGAGGGTCGTGCCCTCGGCGAGGACCCCGACGCGGCCGATGCCCGTCGCGGGGTCGGTGCCGGCGTCGAGCGGTCGCTGGTCGGTCAGGCCGATCCGGTCGGCGAGCACGGCCGAGGTCCCCGTGGTGACGACGTCGGCGTTGGTGTGGGCCGCGATCAGGGCGCTGCCACCGCGCACGAGGGTCGCGAGGACGCTGCCCTTGTACGTCGACTCGGCGATCGTCGTCACGCCGCGCAGGAGCAACGGGTGGTGCGTGAGCAGGAGCCCGGCACCGAGCTCGACCGCTTCACGTGCGGTCGCGGGGACGGCGTCGACGGCCAGGTGGACGTGCTCGACGGTGGCGTCCGGGTCGCCGGCGACCAGTCCGACGGCGTCCCACGACTCGGCTCCTGCGGCGGGCCACAGGTCTTCGATCACGGCCTGGAGTTCGCGGAGCGTCGGCATCCGGTCAGTCTACCGAGGCGACCGCGTCGGCACCGGCAGCCGGTCCGCGCGGGGTGATCCGGGCCTCCCGGTCAGCGGCGACCGAGCGCACGGAGCAGGCCGGCGACGAGTCGCGACCACCAGCCGGGCCGGGCCGGCTCGTCGGTGCCGGTTTCGGTGTCGACGGTCGCCGGAGCGGCCGTCTCGACGACGGGTACGGCGATCACGTCCGGCAGCACGACGGGCGTGCTCGCGGTCGTGCCCTGGTGGGCGGTGAGGGCGGCCGCGAACGCGGCACGGTCGATGACCGTCGGCCCGGTGGCGGGCTGGACGAGCGGAGTGGGTCGCGTGTTCGCGGACACCGGCGACACGGCCGGGAGGCCCAGCACCGGTCGCACCGGCTCGTCGCGTTCCGGGGCGACCAGCGCCACGGCCGGGGTCGCCGTGACGACGTCGGCTCCCGGTGCGGCTGCTGCCGCCGGTGCGGGGCGGACCACGGCCACCGCGGGAGCGGGGGCGACGCCGGTCACGACGGCGACCGGAGCGGTCGCGGCACGGCGGGCGGCTGCACGGTCGCGACGGTCCGACTCGGCGGCGGCGTCCTCGAGCAGGTCCGCGAAGACGGTCTGGGCGAAGGCGCGGGCTGCGGTGACCTCCGGGTCGTCCGCGCCGTCGACGGTGGCCTCCCAGGCGGCGAGGCGGGCGAGGTCCTCGTCGCGGCGACGGACCTCATCCTCGAGCAGGACGATCCGCTCGATGGTGCTGCGACCGGTGGACGACGAGACCTGGATCGCGAGGTCCTCGATGCGCAGGGCGAGGCGCTCCGGCGGTTCGGGGAACGACGGTGCGCAGACGGCGGCGTGCCGGGCGCGGTCGCGGCGGAACGCTGGGGCTGCGGGCGCGGTGGTGGCTTCGGGCGCGGTGCTGGCTTCGGGCGCTGCGACTGCTGCAGCCGCGGTGCTGGCGTCCGGCGTCTGGACAGCGGTGGCGTCCGGCGTCCGGACAGCGGTGGCGTCGGCCACGGCGCCGGGGCGCTGCACCGGGCCGGTGACGGGCGGGACCACGAGGTCCGCCACGTACGGCGTGCGCGTCGCCGGGGCGTCGCGGAGCCACTCCTCGACCTCGCGACCGAACGGGTCGACGAGGGGGGTGCGTGCACCGGACTGGGTCTCCATGTCCGAAGGATAAATATCGCGCGCGCCGAAACTCGGGACATCCGCGGTGTGTCGCAGCAATCCCTGCCATATCGCCCCGAACGTGAACGGCGTGTCGCCCGTCGCCCCGGGGGTCGGGTCAGAGCGTCCGCTCGAACGCGCCGAGGAGCTCCCGACCGGCGGGCCAGGCGCCGACACCGCTGGCGACGTTGACGTGGCCGAGCGGGCCGACCCGGAGTACCGCGGCCCCCATCGTCTCCGCGAACGCCAGAGCACGGTCGGCGGTGCAGTACGGGTCGTCGTCGCTCACCACCAGGCAGGTCGGAACGCGGGCCGCTGCGGTGCCGGCCGGGATCGGGCGGGGCGCGGCGAACCCGGAGGCGGCCGCGGGGAAGCCCGGTGCCGCGGGGTCCGGCGGCGCGACGAGGAAGGCGCCGGCGACGGTGGGACCGGCGGCGCCCGCGACGGCTGCGGCGTCTGCAGCGTCTGCGGCGGCTGCGGCGAGCCAGTCGGCGACGGCGAGCACGCCCAGGCTGTGCGCCACGAGCACCGGCGGTTCGGCGCACGACGCGACCGCGCGGGAGATGGCGTCTCGCCAGTCCCCCGGGTCCGGCTCACCCCAGGACGCCGGTGCGATGCGGACGGCGTCGTCGCCACGCTCCCGCTGCCAGACGGACTGCCAGTGCTCCGCGTCGGAGTTCCAGATCCCGGGCACGATCACCCACGGTCGAGGTCTGCTCACCCGGGCAGCGTAGCGAACCCCGGACGGACCTAGCGCTGCAGTGTGTCGCGCGGGTACTCGGAGAAGCGCGCTGCGTACGCCGCCGAGAACCGACCGAGGTGCGCGAAGCCCCACCGCATCGCCACGCTCGCCACGGTCAGGTCGCCCGTCGACGCACGGCGGAGCTCCTCGCGCACCCGGTCGAGACGGATCCCGCGGAGCATCGCGTTCGGGGCCGTGCCGACCTGCCGCTGGAACGCCTGCTGCAGGCCGCGGACGCTCAGCCCGACGTGCTCGGCGACGTCGGTGGTCGAGATCGGCGTGTGCGCGAAGGCGTGCATGTACTCGACGGCCTCGCGGACACGGCCCGTGGCGCCCTGCGGCAGGGGGACGTCCGGGGCCAGCAGCTTGTGCGGGAAGGTCCGGAGCAGGGACTGGGCGGTGTCCCGTGCGACCTCGGCCAGGGCGAGCGAACTGACCGACGCCCGACCGAGCACGACCGCCGCGGCACGCTGGACCTGCACGTTCCAGCCCCGCAGGTCAGCCGTGCGCGGCGTCGCCGTGTGGTCGAAGACGAGCGGACCCGGCTGCGCACCGTGGACCTCGGCCGCGACGCGCTCCAGGGCGGTGCGGTCGAACTGCACCAGGCTCTGCCGGACGTCCTTCAGGTCGAAGGCGAAGGGACGGCCGGTCGGGAACATCATCGGGGTGGCGGGCGTGAACGCGACCTCTTGCCGGCCGATGTCGACGCGCCCGCCGCCGTCCGTGATCCACATGACGACGTACTCGTCGCGGACGTCCAGCTCACCCTGCATGCGGGCGTCGAACCGGGTCGATCGGAACGACATCACATCGTCGCCGACGACGCGGAAACGGTACGCGAACGGACGCTCCGTGCGGGTCGCAGTGAAGCCCACACTGGCGTAGGCGTCCTCGTACATGTGCACGGCAGCGTCGAGATCGGCCCCCGACGTCTCGAAGCTGATCCTGGGATCCGGTTCGGCTGTCATCGCGCGAATCGTGACACGACGGCCAGGAACCCCGGGAATCCCCCGCGGCACCTTGCGGATTGTGGCCCACGGAGTGCGCGAGACGGACGAAGCGACGGGTCGCGTGGTGGCGGTCAGTGACGGGCGCGCAGGACCGTCCACCGGTTCTCGTCGGCGATCCGCTCGTACCGCAGGTCGTCCACGACCATCCGGACCAGGGCGAGTCCGCGACCGCTCTCGGCGAGTCCGTCGGGCAACTCGGCCGACTCGGTGTCCACGGTGGCGGCGACGCCGTCGTCGGAGAGCAGTGCGGCGAACCGGTCCGCTCCGATCTCGAGGCGCAGACGGCAGGAGACGCCCTCCGGGCGTGTCCCGTGCTCGATCACGTTCGAGGTCAGTTCGACGATCGCGAGTTCGAGGGCCATCCGGTCCTCGACGGAGACCGTGGGCTCGTGCTGCCACACGCCCGCCAGGAACTCGTGCACGGCGGACACGTCGTCCGGCGGGCACGACAACGCGAGCGTGTGCTCGGCAGCCGGGGCGGTCATCACCAGTCGGTGACCGCAGCGTCCCCGTCGGGGTACGTGCGGAGGATCTTGTCGATGTTGGAGAGCTGCAGGACCATCTGCACCTGCTCGGACGGCGCTGCGATGCGGAGGTCGCCGCCCGCCTGCCGCGCGGTCTTCAGGCTTCCGACCAGCGCGCCGAGCCCGGACGAGTCCATGAACTCGACGCCGGAGAGCTCGACCACGACGCGGGCACGTCCGTTGTCGACGACCTTCGCGACCGCCTCGCGGAACGCCGGGGCGGACACCATGTTGAGGCGCCCGCTGCACTCGAGTACCGCGGTGTCGGGCTGCGCTTCGTGTACGACGATGTCCATGCCGGGTGGTCTCCTCTGATCGGTGCGCCTTGCAACCAGCAACCTACCGGCTCCGCCGCGTCAGGTCCCGCTGCGTTCCCGACGCGTCGCGGTGACCTGCACCACGACGGCTGCGGCCATGAGCGCTGCCATGACCCCGCCCATCGCCAGCGCGGTCCCGCCGAGCGCGCCGGCGAGCGGTGTCCCGAGGCCGCCGATCCCGAACGTCAGGCCGCCCTGCAGGGCCGCGGCCGTCCCCGGGTGCGCAGCCCCGACGTGCTGCGTCCGGGTCATCGCCGCGGGCAGCACGAAGCCCCACGCACCCGTGACGACCGCGAGGGCGCACCAGACCGGCACCGGACCGAGGTCGAGCAGCGCCGAGACGAGGACCGCCGCCGCGCCCGCGGTGCCGACGAGCAGTCCGACGGTGAGCAGGGAGTCCTCGGAGAACCGTCCGACGACCCGGCCGAACACCAGCGTGGTGACGATCATCATCGAGGCGTTCGTGGCGAAGACCAGCGTGTACATGCCCTCGGAGAAGCCGAACTGGGTCTGGAACACGAACGAGCTGGTCGCGATGTACGCGAAGAACCCCACGGTGGACAGCACCCCACTCAGCACGTAGGCCCGGAACCGCGGGATCGCCAGCAGCTCGCGGATGCGTCGACCGTTCGCGGCGAAGCCCACGCCCCCGCGTCGCTCCGGCGGCAGGGTCTCGCGGAACCGCAGCACCACCATCGCGAAGAACAGTGCGCCGAGCACCGCCAGCACGACGAACATGATCCGCCACGTGCCGAACGTCAGCACGGCGCCTCCGGCCAGCGGTGCCACGACGGGGCCGATCGCGTTGATCGCGGCGAGCGTGCCGAAGACCTTCGCCATCCGGGTCCCGCTCGCCACGTCCGACACCATCGCCCGGCCGGCGACCGCTCCGGCCGCCCCGCCGAGCCCCTGGGCGATGCGGGCGAGGACGAGCGTGACGACGTCCGGCGCGAGGGCGCACCCGACCGAGGCGAGCGCGAACACCGCGGTGCCGACGACGAGCATCGGCCGCCGACCGACCCCGTCGCTGACGGGTCCGACGAGCAACTGCCCGACCGCGAAGGCGACGAGGAACGCCGTGAGCGACAGCTGCACGGCACCGGGGGTCGTGCCGAGGTCGTGGGCGATCTGCGGCAGCGCCGGGATGTACATGTCGGTGGCGAACGGTGACACCCCGACGATCAGGGCCAGCGGCACGATCGGCGGCAGGGTGGTCGTGGTCGGTTTCCGCGTGCGCTCCGTCGTCACGTCCGACACGCTACGCGCACCCGAATCGATTCGACGGGCCACGGCGCGCAGCTCACGTCTGCCGAGTGGTCACTAACCGTCGCGCGGCGACCGGGCAGCCGACGTCGCGTGACCGCTCGGCGGTGCAGCCCTGGACGTGCGCGGCGCCGGACGGGAGGCCCGGGACAGCGCCGCCACGGGCCTCCCGTCCGCCACGGCGAGCGGTCACGGCGCGCCGCTCACGTCCGCCGAGTGGTCGCGAACCGTCGCGCGGCGACAACGGAGCCGACGGTTCGTGACCACTCGGCGGTGCGGGGCGGCCGGCGTCAGCCGGTGTTCTGCAGGCCGGCGGCGATCCCGTTCACGGTGAGCAGGAGCAGACGGTGGTCGGCGTCCGTCGGGTCGGTGCTGCCCGTCGTCCGGATGGACCGGAGCGCGCGGAGCTGCAGGTGCGACAGGGCGTCGACGTAGGGGCTGCGCAGGCGCACGGCCCGGGCCAGGACCGGACGGTCCTCGAGCACGTCGCTGCCACCCGAGATCCGGAGCACCCAGTCACGGGTCCGCGTCATCTCGTCGAGCACCTTGGCGGCGAGGTCGTCGCGGTCCGCGAGCTCGAGGTACCGGCGGGCGATGTGCTCGTCGGTCTTCGCGAGCGACATCTCGACGTTCTTGATCATCGCGCCGAACAGCGGCCACTCGGCGTAGGCGGCACGCAGGACGTCGACGTCACCGACCGCCTCGAGCGCGGAGCCGAGCCCGTACCAACCGGCCAGGTTGATCCGCGCCTGGGTCCACGAGAACACCCACGGGATCGCCCGGAGGTCCTCGAGCGACTCGACCGACAGCCCGCGGCGGGCCGGGCGGGAGCCGAGCGGGAGCAGCCCGATCTCCTCCATCGGGGTGACCCGTGCGAACCACGGAGCGAACCCGTCCGCCTTGACCAGGTCGTAGAACGCGACGCGCGAGACGTCGTCCAGCTGCTGCGCGAGGTCGGCGAACCGGGTGGCAGCAGCGGCCGTGCGCGCCTCGTTGGACGGCGACGACGCGAACAGCGTGGCCGAGGCCATCTGCTCGAGGTGGCGGGCCGCGATGTCCTGGTCGCCGTACTGCGCGAAGATGACCTCGCCCTGTTCGGTGAGCTTCAGGCGACCGTCGATCGATCCCGGCGGCTGCGCGAGGACGGCCTCGTTGGCCGGCCCGCCGCCGCGGCCGAGCGACCCGCCGCGGCCGTGGAAGAGGGTGAGCTCGACGTCGTTGTCCCGCGCCCAGTCGGCGATGCGGGCCTGGGCGTCGTAGAGCGCCAGGTTCGCGGAGACCGGACCGACGTCCTTCGACGAGTCCGAGTAGCCGAGCATGACCTCGAGCCGACGGCCGGTCGCGGCGAGACGACGCTGGAACGTCTCGGTGCGGACGGCCTCGTCGAGGATGTCGACGCTGGCGTGCAGGTCGGCGAAGGTCTCGAACAGCGGGATGACGTCGAGCACCGGCGCGGCCTCGGGCGAGCCGAGTGCTGCGACGGCGAGCTCGTGCACGTTCGCCAGGTCCGCCGCCGACTGCGTGAAGGACACGATGTACCGGCTGGCGGCACGGACGCCGTAGCGGTCCTGCAGGTCGGCGATGGTCCGGAAGACCGCGAGGACCTCTTCGGTGGTCTCGCTCAGCGCGCCGCCGGCCCGGATCTCCGCCAGGGCCGTTCGGTGCACCTGCGAGTGCTGCCGGACCTCGAGCTCGGCCAGGTGGAACCCGAAGGTCTCGACCTGCCAGATGAGGTTCTGCAGCTCGCCGTTCGCCGGCCGGATCGCGCCGGCGGCGACGAGCGACGCCTGGATCGTGCGGAGGTCGGCGAGCAGGGCGTCCGGGCCGTCGTACGCGAGCGGCGTCGTGCCCTGGCGGGTGGCGTCGATGCGCGCGGCGGTGAACAGGAGCGCGCGACGGTGCGTCTCGTTCGGGGCGCGGACGCCGATGCGCTCGGCGATGCCCGGGTCGAGTGACTCCTGCGCCGCCACGAGCGCGGTGAGCCCGGCGTCGGCCGGGGTGTCGCTCGCGTCGAGGGTCAGGGCGCTGCCGATGCGGGTGGTGGCACGGGTGAGCCCGATCAGGATGTGCTCGGCCGCGATCTCCGCAGCCTGGCGCGTGATGTCGGCGGTAACGTGCGGGTTGCCGTCGCGGTCGCCGCCGATCCAGGTGCCGAACCGCACGAACGCGGGCGCCGTCACCGGTGCGCGACCGGCGTCGTCGCCCTGCAGCCGGTCGTCGAGCAGGCGGTAGACCTGCGGGACGATCTCGAACAGCGTCTGGTCGAAGACGCTCATCGCGGTGCGGACCTCGTCGAGCGGGGTCGGACGGGTCGTGCGGAGCGGCGAGGTGCGCAGGAGCGTCGTGATCTCCTCGAGCAGCCGTCGCTCGTTCTCGGCACGCGCGGTGGCGTTCTTCGAGCGGTCGCGCTCGTCGATGAGGTCCGTGATGCGCCGCACGCCCGTGGTGACCGCACGACGGCGGGCCTCGGTCGGGTGTGCGGTCAGCACCGGGTGGAACCGCAGCGTCCGGAGTCGCTCGGCCGCCTCGGCCTCGCCGACCTCGGCCACGAGTTCCGCGTAGGTCGCCGGGAACGAGTCGCCGGCCAGGCCGCCGTCGTCGCCGCGCTGCCGGAGCACCCGCACGCGGTGGTGCTCCTCGGCCAGGTTCGTGAGGTGGAAGTACGTCGTGAAGGCCTGCGCCACCGCTTCGGCGCGCTCGGCCGACATCGCGGACACGAGGGTCTGCGCGCGGGCAGCACCCTCGGCGTGGTCGCCCTCGTAGGCGTCGATCACGGCCGCACGCAGCGACTCCACGTCACGCAGCAGCTCGTCGCCGCCGTTCTCGCGCAGCACCCGGCCGAGCAGGTTGCCGAGGTAGCGCACGTCGGCGCGCAGGTCACTGTCGACCGCGCCGCTGACGTCGTCCCGAGCGCGCTCATGGCGCGCCGATCCGTCGATCGCCGTCATGGGGTCCTTTCGGGGTCGTCCGGGAACACCGTCCCGGCTCCGAGCAGCGTATCGGCCCGCGGCCACCCGTGACGTCGACCGTCCGGACGGACCAGCGGGCAGGGCGCCCGGAACGCGGACGCGCGCTCAGCGCAGGCATGCAGGGAGGGGGGGGACGCCGGGATCGCGACGCGTCGCGGGAGCACCCCTGCAGTTGCGACGCGGTCCGCGATCCCGGCGGGTCTGTGGTCGGCGCGGATCGGCTCAGATCAGCTCGGATCAGCGCGGATCGGCTCGGTTCAGCTCGGTTCGGCGAGCTGGGCCTGCGCGGCGGAGTGGACCTCGACGATCTGCACCCGCGCCGAGCGGCGGTCGGTCAGCGGCGACGTCCAGGGCACGATGACCTGTTCCTCGTCGCCGTCGTCGAGCCGGGCGAGCCAGACACCGGCGATCGCGTCGATCTCGGTCATGGTCGCGGCCACGGCGGTCGCGGCCCCGTTCGCGCGGACGATCGCCAGGTTGTCGACCGCGTGGTCGGCGTTCATGTGCCGGAGGATCGCTCGGCGCGCCTCGTCGTCGAACGGCTCGGTCACGCGGTCACCGCCACGTCGCCGGCCCCGTCGGTCACCGGGCGACGCCGGGCGTCGAGCCCCTCGAGCAGGCCGTTGTTGAGCGAGTACGCCAGTTCGACCTCGGCGATGACCCGCTCCTGCTCCGCGGCCGTCCACGGCGCCGCGTCGAGCTGCGCACGGTAGGTGTCCTTGAAGGCACTCGGGTCCGCGACCTGGTCGAAGATGTAGAACAGGACGCCGTTCGTGTCGAAGCCGAACTGGTCGGAGAGCATCCGCCCGATCATCTGCCCGCCGGACAGGTCGCCGAGGTACCGCGTGTAGTGGTGCGCGACGAAGCCGCCCGGCCACTCGGCCGCGACCTCGTTGAGCCGCCGCACGTACGCCGTCGTGGCGGGGAGTGGGCAGACCAGCTCGGACCAGTCCGGGCCGATCAGGTACTCGAGGTCGGCGCGGATCGCCGGCATCCGGGTCAGCTGCGAGGTGACGAACGGCGCCGCCACCGGGTGGTCCGCCATCCGTTCGGCCGCACGTTCGAGGGCGTCGTACACGAACGAGTACTGTCCGAGCAACGCCGCGTAGTCGGCGACGTCGCACTTCCCGCCGAGCAGGTCGTGCATGAAGCCGTTCCCGGCCGAGGAACCGTGCGAGCGACGCGTGCGCTTGCGCAGCAGCTCGGAGAACGGGATGACGGTCGTGTCCATGAGGTAAGGCTAACCTTAGTTCGACAAACGTCAAGCAGGAGAGAGGACGCTCGTACCGATGAGCTCCAAGCCCAAACGCCCCCAGCACGTCTTCGTCGTCGACCGCACCGAGCGACTGTCGCCCCACATGGTGCGCGTCCACCTCGGTGGCCCGGCCTTCGACGACTTCGTGGGCACGGCCGACCCGGACAAGCTGGCCGCCACCGACAAGTACGTCAAGCTCCTGCTCGCCAAGCCGTCGCTCGGCCTCGAGCCCCCGTACGACCTCGAGGAACTGCGCGAGACGCTGCCGAAGCAGGACCGACCGGCCCGCCGGACCTACACGGTGCGGGCCGTCGACCACTCGGCGAAGACGATCGCCGTCGACTTCGTCGTGCACGGCGACGACGGGCTCGCCGGGCCCTGGGCCGCAGCGGCGCAGCCGGGCGACAAGCTCGCGCTGTCCGGTCCCGGCGGTGGCTACGCGCCCGTCGACGACCCGGACGTCACCCACGTCCTGCTCGGCGACGACAGCGCCCTGCCGGCCATCGGCG
The DNA here is from genome assembly GCF_003814955.1 of Curtobacterium sp. PhB137. NCBI lineage: Bacteria > Bacillati > Actinomycetota > Actinomycetes > Micrococcales > Microbacteriaceae > Curtobacterium > Curtobacterium sp. PhB137. The sequence continues at coordinate 116,522 of NZ_RKQO01000006.1, forward strand.
CCGCGCTGGAGTCGATGTCCGACACGGCCACGGGCGTCGCCCTGGTCGAGGTCGCCGGCCCTGCCGACGAGCAGGAGATCGCGCACCCGGCCGGGGTCGACCTGCGGTGGCTGCACCGCGACGCCACCGGCGCCCAGCCGGGCACGCTCCTGCTGGACGCGGCCCGGGCGCTGCCCCGTGCCTCCCGGCCGGTCCAGGTGTTCGCACACGGCGAGCGGACCGCGATGAAGGCGATCCGTCGGCTGCTGCAGGACGACTGGGGGCTGGAGAAGCGCGAGATGTCGCTGTCGGCCTACTGGGCGCTCGGCCGCGGCGAGGACCAGTTCCAGGAGGAGAAGCGCGAGCCGGTCGGCGTGATCTTCACCGACTGACCAGTCTCGGCCTGCCCGGTTCTTCCCAGAGCGGTTGCGATGGGAAGCGGAAACGGGCGTACCTGGTCGTCCCAACCGACCAGGTACGCCCGTCCCCGGCAGGTACGCACCGGTCCGGCACGGGTGTGCCCGGTTTCGGTAGGTACGCCCGGTCCCGGCAGGTACGCCCGGTTCTTCCCAGAGCGGGTGCGGTGGGAAGCGGGAACGGGCGTACGTGGTCGTTCCAACCGACCAGGTACGCCCGTTCCCGGCAGGTACGCACCCGTCCGGCGCGGGCGCGCCCCGGTCCCGGTAGGTACGCCCGGTTCCGGCAGGTACGCCCGGTCCTTCCCAGAGCGGACGCGGTGGGAAGCGGAAACGGGCGTACCTGGTCGTTCCAACCGACCAGGTACGCCCGTTCCCGGCAGGGACGCACCGGTCCGGCACGGGTGCGCGGGTGCGCAGGGCGGCCGGGAGGCCCGGGGCGCGTCGGTGGGTCCGGCTAGCGTTCCGGGCATGGTCACCTCGTCGTGCTGCGTGCCGGGTTGCGCGGGTCCCGCTGCGGACGCGCTCGCGGGCGTGCCCCTGTGCGCGACGCACGTCACGCTGGTGACCGAGTTCGCGGCCGAGCACGTCGGCGTCGAGGACACCCTGCCGGGCCCGTGCCCGGTGTGCGGATCCCGTGTCGGGGTGCGGTTCCCGACGGCGTTCGTCTGCGCACGGTGCGAGTGGCGGTGGGGCGACGTGCCCGACGGCGACCTCGCTCCCCCGCGGGTCGACGTCGTGTACTACCTGCGGATGCGCGACGACTTCGGCGACCGGGTGAAGATCGGCACCACGATGAACCCGAGGCAGCGACTGGCCGCGATCCCGCACCAGGACCTCCTGGCGTTCGAGCGGGGCGATAGGACGCTCGAACGTCGGCGGCACGCGCAGTTCGCGACCACCCGGTACCCCGGCACCGAGTGGTTCCGAGCGACACCGGAGCTGCTCGCGCACGTCGACGCCGTCGCGGCCGGTGTGGAGGACCCGTGGGACCTGCACGCCCGGTGGACGAGCGAGGCACTCGCCCTGCGCGGCTGACCGAGCGGACCGGAACGCGTCCGCGCCAGCGGCCCGCCCACGCCGGCAGCCCGCCCACGTCGGCGGCCCGCCCAGGCCGGTCAGGCCGCGCGGAGCATCCGGTCGGCGGTGCGCAGGGACAGCGCCATGATCGTCAGCGCCGGGTTCGCGATGACGGCGCTCGGGAACACCGAATTGTCGGCGATCCACAGGTTCGGGACGTCCCACGAGCGGCCGTCCGGGTCGACGACCGAGGTCTCGCGGTCCGCGCCCATGCGTGCCGTGCCGATGGTGTGTGCGGTGCGCTCGAGGACCCGGACGTCCTTGCCGCCGGCGGCCTCGACGATGGTCGTCATGGTGCGGACGGCGTGGCGGCGGATCGCGTCCTCGTTCGCGCCCGGGGTGAACGAGACCCGGGCTCGTGGCACGCCGTGCTCGTCGACCTCGTCCGCGAGGACCAGCCGGTTGTCGTCGTACGGCAGGCACTCGGCGTTGATGCCGACGCCCGCGGAGTGCGGGTAGTCCTGCAGCGCCCGCACGAGCTCGGCGCCGCGCAGGCCGCCACCCCGGATGAGTGTGTTGGCGAAGGTCTGCGGCTGCACGCCGAGGCTCTGGATCAGGTACCCGCCGGCGAAGTCCGCGTCGGCGGGGCGGACGAAGTCCTCGGTGATGATCGACGACGGGTAGCCGCGGTAGGAGCGCATCGACTCGTCGAACCGTGCCCAGACCTGGGTGGCGCCGTGCGCGGTGAAGTTCCGGCCGACCTGGCCGTTGCTGTTCGCGAGCCCGGTGTGCAGCAGCAGGCGCGGGGTCTCGATGCCGCCGGCGGCGAGCACGAGGGCCCGGCAGCGCTGCCGGTGTTCGCGGCCGTCGTGGGTGTACAGCACGGCGCTGACCTCGCCGGAAGCATCGAGCTCGATGCCGTGCACGAAGGAGTCCGGCCGGATCTCGGCGCCGAACGCCACCGCGGCGGGCAGGTAGGTGGTGTCCATCGAGACCTTCGCGCCGTTGCGGCAGCCCTGGTGGCACGAGCCGCAGGAGACGCAGGCGTGCCGCAGGCCGTGGTGCTCCTGGTGGCGGTCCTCGGTGGTCAGCCCGACGGGGGCGTCGGTCGCGGTGATGCCGGCGGCCGCCGCCCCGCGCATCATCATGTCCGACGAGGCGTTGCGCGCCGGCGGACGCATCCGGTAGCGGCGCGACGGGTCCCACGGGTAGTGCTCGGGGCCAGCGACCCCGACGTCGTGTTCGACCTGCTCGATCCACCCGGTGAGCTCGGCGTGGCTGATCGGCCAGTCCTCGCCGACACCGGACGCGGAGCGCAGCGACAGGTCGTGCGTGCTCGGACGCGGGGTGAACGCGCCCCAGTGCAGCGTCGAACCACCGACGCCGGTGCCGCTGTTGTTCGGGCCGAACGCCGTCGGTGCGCCGCCGCCGCTCAGCCGCTCGTCCATCCAGTTGATGTCCCCGGGGGCGGCGACCTCGTCGGGCACGTGCTCGCCCGGCTCGGTGTTGCGACCGGCCTCGAGGGCGACGACCCGCAGGCCACGTCGGGCCAGGGAGGCCAGCAGGGGCGCTCCGCCGGCTCCGGTGCCGACGACCACCACGTCGACGACGTCGTCCGTGCCGTAGGTGCGCTGTCCGTCGAGTCTCATCGTGCTGCTTCCGTCGTCGTGGTGTCGTCGTGCGTGTCGTCGCGACGGTCGGGTGCCGCTGGCTCCCAGGCCTCGCGCTGGTCGGCGGCGAGCAGCTGGAAGCCCTGCTTGCGGACGCCGTCGCCCCCGTTCGCGAAGCCGTCGAAGTCGATGGCCGCCATCGTCGCGGGGTGCGCGAGCCAGTGCTTCACGAGGTCGACGCTGGCGTCCTCGTACCAAGCGCGCAGCTGTGCTGCATCCATCACGGCGTCGAGCACACCGTCGGCGCCGTACCGACCGGCGGCCACGTCCTGCAGGGCGCTGTCGAGCACGCCGTCGTGCGCCGGCCCGGCGAGTACGTCGAGCGCTGCCCGGTACGCCTCGAGGTCGGTGGGCATGCCGTCGACGCGCCATCCGTCACCGAGCCCCGCGGCGAGCTGGTCGTCGACGCGCAAGGCGAGGTCCACCTGACCGTCGCCGGGCTGCGGCACGACGATGCGCGCGATCGCACGGAGGGTGCCGAGTTGCCGAGCAGTGAGCGCTCGCGGTTCGGCGGACGGGTCATCGGGCAGCGCGCGGGCCGCCAACAGGGAGCGCATGCGCGCGCTGACCCGCGGCGAGGCGATCACCCGTGCCTGCTCGACGGGCACGACGGGCGCCCCGGTGAACCGGCGGGTCCAGAAGTCGCGGATGCGGTCCGCCACCGCCTCGGGCTGCTCCCACGGCAGCAGGTGGGCAGCACCCTCGACGACGTGGAGTTCCGAGTCGGGCCAGTGCGGCAGCGTCAGGCGCCGCTGTGCCTCGGCGTCGAGGTCGCCGTCCTCGGCACCGGCGAGCACGAGAGCCGGCACGGGGTTCGGGGCCGCGTCGGACCAGTCCTCGCGGCTGCCGCGTGTGAGCCACGCCGTCCACGCTTCGGGATCGGCGCGCTCGACGTCCTGCACGGCCGTCGTGTGCCGCTCGGGCGCCAGGGTGGACGCGGTGTTCGCGTCGACGAACTCGGCGGCGTGTGCCGCGCTGATCGGGCCGTCCGCCGCCCAGGAGAGCATCGCGGCGCGGCGGTCGTCGTCCATCGGTTCGGGCGCCAGCGGCGAGGCCGCGAGCAGCACCACGGCGCGCAACCCGAACAGGCCGTTCGCGCCGGACATCGTGCGGTCGGCGACGACCGTGGCGACCTTGCCCCCCATGGAGTGACCGACCAGTACCCACTCGCTCGCGCCACTGGCGCCGATCGCGCGCTCGACGAGGACGGCCATCTCCTCGACGGTGGTGCCGGACGACGCCGGGCTGCGGCCGAAGCCGGGCAGGTCGATCCCGATGAGTTCGAGGTCGTCGCGGATCAGGGCACGGCGGAGCAGGGCGAACTCCTCGGAGCTCGCCCCCAACGCGTGGAGGCAGAACGCAGGGGTCACTCCTCTTGCCTACCGGTCGCTCCGCGGTGGACCCAGGCGGGGTGTACCCCGTCGGCGAATCCTGTACCCCGATCTGTCACCGCGCGTACGCGTCCACGAAGAGGTCGCCGCGGATCTCCCGCAGGGTGTCGGCGAGCCGGTCGACGGTCCGGCCGGAGATGCCGGACACCTGCAGGTCGTACGGCCCGAGCGCCGGCAGGCGTCCGGTGCGGATGCGCACGACCTCCCAGCCGACGGCGCGGACGGCGCGGTCCTTCCTGCGGTCGGTGTCCTGCCGCGGGCCGACGTGCTCGAGGCCGTGGCGACCGGTCGAGTCGTACTCGATCGCGACGCGCAGCTCGGGCAGGATGATGTCCGGCCAGACCTCGACGTGGTCGAAGAACGGCCGGTCGAGGCGGATCGCGGAGTGGTCGTAGGTGAACGCGAACCGGTCGGACAGCGCCGCGCGGAGCTCCGCCTCGACCGCGGACGCCGTCGCCGGGGCGCAGACGCTCGTGAAGGACTCGCCCGAGGGCAGCCGCGGGGTCTTCGGGCAGATCGTGCGGGGCACCGGCTGACTCGGACGTCGCGGCGTGCCCGGCGCCGGTCGACGTGCGCGGGTGCGGCTCGAGGCGACGGCACCGGCCGGGGTGCCGCGGGAGGGCGCGGCCGGCAGGGTCTGGCGACCGGTGGCCCGGACGACCCGCTGTGGGACCGGTACCTGCGACGGCCAGTCGGACGGCAGGACCGGCCAGCGCTGGGGCTGCGCCTGCACCGCGCACTCCGGGCACCACACCGAGCGTCGGCGTTCACGACCCGGTCGGGACCGCTGTTCGGACGGCGTGGCGACGAAGACGTGGCCGACGTCGCACTCCCACGTCAGCAGGACCTCGGCCGCCGGCGGGACCTGGGTCAGGACGACGCCGTGGTTCCAGTCCGGGTGGTACTGCCGGATGAGCACCGGGTACGGCGCCCAGTCGGCGCGGAACTGCCCGACGGCGTACGGCACCGCCTCGCCGCGCGACCACTGTCGGCGGCGCCACCACGCGTCGACGGGTTCGGCCACGTCCACACGCTAGGCACCGCCACCGACACTGCGGGAAACCGGGGTGCACTCAGCCCGCGAGGGCCTGCTTCGCGTACGCGACGAGCGCGTTCGCGTGGCCGTGGCCGAGCCCGTGCTCGGTCTTCAGCCAGGCGACGACCTGCATGTGCGGGTGGTCGTCGAGCTGCTCGGCGACCAGGTCGAGCCACTCCTGGACCGGGCGGCCGTACGTCTTCTCGATGCTCGGGAAGTACGACGCCGGCCCCTTCGCCGTGCTGCCGTCCGCCGGGGGCGCTGGAGCGGTCACGCGGTGCGCTGTCATGGCAGAACAGTACTGCGCACCGGCCGTCACGGAACGTCATGCGCGCGGCGACTGTGACGCAGCGTTCCGCCCCGTAGCGGTGTGTTTCACGGTGCGTTGTCCAGGCACCGCGACCCTTCTACGGTCGCGACATGACCGACACCAGAACGGGACTGCCCCGCGACGCGACCAGCGCCGTCGCCGGCACCGACGGGGTCGACGCGACCGGCGTCGACCACGCGGCCGGAACGCCGGGCGCACCACGGGCCTCCCGGCCGACCGTCGCGACCGACGCGAGCGACGCGCCCGACCCGGCCGACGCGACCGACACCTCCGTCGACGCCGCCGGACGCGCCGCGCTCGACCGACCCGTCCTCCCGCTGCGGCACCCGCTGCGCTGGATCGCCGCGGCCGTCGTGCTCGTGGTGCTCCTGAACTTCGTCGAGACACTGTTCACGAACGAGTCGTGGGGCTGGCCGGCCGTCGGGAAGTGGCTGTTCAGCCCGGCGATCCTGACCGGCCTGCAGCTCACGCTCGTCGCGACGGCGCTGAGCGCGGTCATCAGCTTCACCGGCGGCATCGTCGTCGCGATCGCCCGGCTCTCGCACAACCCGGTGCTGTCCGGGTTGGCGTGGGGCTACGTCTGGCTGTTCCGCTCCGTGCCGCTCATCCTCGTGCTCGTCTTCCTGTACAACCTCGGGTCGCTGTACCCGACGATCGGCATCGGGATCCCGTTCGGGCCGCAGGTCGAGGTCACCACGGCCAACGTCCTCGGCGACCTGGCCATCGGGGTGATCGGCCTGAGCCTGAGTGAGATCGCCTACGCCTCCGAGATCGTCCGCGCCGGCGTGCTCGCCGTCGACCACGGCCAGCACGAGGCCGCGCAGGCCCTCGGGCTCCCCCGGCGTCGCCAGTTCGTGCGGGTGATCCTGCCGCAGGCACTGCGGTCGATCGTGCCGGCGTTCGTGAACCAGGTCGTCGGGCTGCTCAAGGCGTCGTCGCTGCTGTTCTACGTGTCGCTGCTCGACCTGTTCGGGGTGGTGCAGAACCTGTCGAGCACCTACCCGACCGACATCATCCCGCTGCTCGTGGTCGCGACGCTCTGGTACCTCGCGCTCACCAGCGCGGTGTCGGTCGTGCAGTACTACGTCGAGCGGTGGACCGCCCGCGGCTCGGTCCGGGCGTTGCCGCCCACGCCGTCCCAGCGGGTGCGGGCCGCCGTGCGTCGCGGTTCCGGACGTGGGTCGGGACGGCCTGGAGGCCCGGATCGCGCCCGGCAGGCCGCCTCCGGCGCGCGCGTGGTCGCGTCCGGCCCCGCTTCCACCATCGACGACAGGACCATCTGATGAGCGCAGCGATCAGCATCCACGGAGCCGTCAAGGCGTTCGGTGACACGGTCGTCGTCGACGGCGTCGACCTGTCGTTGCCGTCCGGGAGCGTCACCGTGGTGCTCGGCCCTTCCGGGTCCGGGAAGTCCACGCTGCTGCGCGCGATCAACCACCTCGAACCGCTCGACCGCGGCGTCGTCACGGTCGGCGGCGAGACGATCGGCGTCCGGCTCCGGACCGGGCGCGACGGGGTCCCCCGCTACAAGGAGCTGCCCGAGCGCCTGATCCTGCGGCAGCGGTCACGGATCGGGTTCGTGTTCCAGCACTTCAACCTGTTCCCGCACCTGACCGCGCTCGAGAACGTGGCCGAGGGGCCGATCGCCGCCGGGGTCCCCCGTGCCGTGGCGCGCGACCGTGCGGCGGCCCTGCTCGAGCGCGTCGGACTCGGCGACCGTGGCGACACCCGGCCGCGGCAGCTCTCCGGCGGGCAGCAGCAGCGCGTGGCCATCGCGCGGGCGCTGGCGCTCGAGCCGTCGGTCGTCCTGCTCGACGAACCGACCTCGGCACTCGACCCGGAGCTCGTCGGCGAGGTGCTCGGGGTCATCCGGGGGTTGGCGGACACGGGCACCACGCTCGTCATCGTCACGCACGAGATCACCTTCGCCCGCGAGGTCGCCGACCACGTCGTGTTCCTCGACCACGGCCGCGTCGTCGAGCAGGGCTCCCCCGCCCAGGTGCTCGACGATCCGCAGCACGCTCGCACGCGGGACTTCCTGTCCCGCGTCCGCTGACGCCGTCCCCTCGACGTTCCTTTCTCCCCTTCCGCCTTCCCCTTCCACCCGATCCCAGGAGAACCATGTCCCCCACCACCTCCGCACGCTGGCGGAACCGCGCCGGCGCCCTCATCCTCGCCACCGGAGTCGTCGTCGCCCTCGCCGGGTGCGCCACGTCGGCGTCCGCCGGCTCGGGCTCTGGCTCCGGCGCGTCCGACGGCACGGTCACGATCGGCGCCGCGTCGAACGGTGCCGCCACCGAGACGAAGGTCACCGTCGACGCGGACGAGAAGCTGCACGACGAACTCCCGGCGTCGATCAAGAAGTCCGGCAAGCTCGTCGTCGGCATCGGTGCGCTGCCGGCCGGGTTCCCGCCGCTCGCGTTCACCGGCGACGACCAGAAGACGCTGACCGGCTCCGAGCCCGACCTCGGTCGTCTCGTCGCCGCGAAGCTCGGCCTCGAGGCCCAGGTGCAGAACGCCACGTGGGACAACCTGTTCGTCGGGATCGACGGCGGCAAGTACGACGCCGGGTTCTCGAACATCACGGTGACCGAGCAGCGCAAGGAGAAGTACGACTTCGCCTCGTACCGCCAGGACAACCTCGCGCTGCAGGTGCCGGAGGACTCCTCGTTGGCGTTCGACGGCGACCCGTCCGTGCTCGCCGGCAAGACGGTCGCCGTCAGTTCCGGCACCAACCAGGAGCTCATCCTGCTCGGCTGGAAGGCCGACCTCGCGAAGCAGGGCAAGACGATCACGATCAAGTACTACCCGGACGGCAACGCCGTGAAGCTGGCGCTCGACTCCGGCAAGATCGACGCCTACTTCGGGCCGAACCCGACGGTCGCCTACCAGAACACGTTGAGCGCGGACGGCGCGAACCCCACGAAGACGGCCGGCACGTTCTCCGGCGCGGGCGGGGACCTGCAGGGGCTCATCGCGGCGACGACGAAGAAGGACAGCGGGCTCGCCGAGCCCATCGCGGACGCCATCGACGAGCTGATCGACGACGGCACGTACGCGAAGTGGCTCAAGTCGTACAACCTGTCGAACGAGGCCGTGGAGCACTCCGAGGTCAACCCCGAGGGGCTACCGCTCGACGCGAGCTGAGCCGGGTCCGAACGACTCGGAACGACTCGGAACGACTCCCTCGATGTCGCACGACGTCGAGGGAGTCGTTCTGTGCGCGCGCGGGTGGTCGGCGCCGATGCGGAACGAGATCGTCGACGTCGCACGACGACCACGATGTCGTTCGTCGCGCGCGCATCGTCCGACATTCCACGAGGCGATCGACGCGTGCATCGTCGGAACATGCACGCGCACGGACCGCACGCGCACCGACCCCGAACGACATCGTCGACGTCGCACGACGACCACGGTGTCGCTCGTTGCACGCGCCGCCGGTTGCACGCGCGCACGAACGACGAGCCCGATGTCGTGCGACATCGAGCTCGTCGTTCCGGGTCGACACGGACCCGTACGGTCAGCGCACCCCGGCACCCACGCCAGCCCCCACACGCGCAGCACCAGCACCCGCACCCCGCGCCGCCCACTCCGCCGCGAGCAGCTCGTACGAACGCACCCGGGCGTCGTGGTCGTGCGTGATCGTCGTCACCAGGAGCTCGTCCGCGCCGGTCGCCCGCTGCAGGACCTCGAGGCGGTCCGCGACGGCCGCAGCGTCGCCCACGAACCGGGTGGCGAGCCGATCGGCGACCGACGCCGCCTCTGCCGCAGCGAGCGGCGCAGCTCGTGCCGCGGACGGCGTCGGGTACTCGATCGCCCCGACGCCGGAGCGGATCGAGTGCACCCACTCCGCGTACCCGAGCGACAGCTCCGCGGCCTCGGCCTCGGTGCGCCCGACGACGACGTCCGCCGACACGATGACGTGCGGTGCGTCGAGCACCCCGGGGCGGAACGCGTCGCGGTAGGCCTGCACCGACGCCAGGACCGTGCCGGGCGACGTGTGGTAGTTCGCGCCGTACGGCAGTCCGAGTGCTCCGGCGACCCGGGCGCTCTCACCGCCGGTCGACCCGTGGATCCACAGTTCGACGGACGCTCCTGCTGCCGGCGGCGCCTCGACCACGGCGCCGTCCCGCGACCAGGTGCCGGCGAACAGCGCCCGGATGAGGGACAGCTCGCCCTCGAACCGGTCGACGTCACCGGGGACGCGTCCGAGCAGCTCCCCCTGCAGGGCGAACCGGCTGCCCGGTGCGATGTGGAAGTCGAACGGTGCGGGCACGAGCAGTCCGTCGACGACCTCGTCCGAACGGGGCGCGAGCGACGGCGGCTTGGGGGTACCGGGTGCCGGCGCCCCGGAGCGGCCGAGCCCGAGGTCGATCCGCGGCCCGTACAGCGCCGCGAGGGTGCCGAAGGTCTCGGCGATCTGCAGCCCGCGGACGTTGCCGACGAGCGTCGCCGCGCTGCCGACCCGGATCGTCGACGTGGCCGCGGCGACCGCTCCGATCACGATGGTCGGCGCGCTGCCCGCGACACCGGGGTTGAGGTGGTGCTCGGCGAGCCAGTAGCGGGCGTACCCGGCACGTTCCGCGGCGACGGCCAGGTCGACGGTGCGGTGCAGCGCCGTGGCTGCGGACGACCCGGCGGTGACCGGCACCAGGTCGAGCACCGAGAGCGGGACGGAGCCAGCGGCGCTCACGAGGCGTCCTTCCACGCGCCGGTCAGCTGGTCGAGCCGGGTGTCGGCCCCGAAGACGATGCCGTGCACGTCCGTCGCCGGCGCGATGATGCTGGTGAGTTCGTGCACCGGGACGAAGTCGACCTGCGACGCGATTCGCTGCTGGATCTCCCCGAAGGTGGCCGACCGGTCGGACGCCGACGACTGCGACAGTTCCTTCGTGAAGAGCGCGTCGAGCGTCTTGTCCGACGCGCCGATCGACTGTGCACCCGAGCTGGAGAACTTCGACCGCAGGACGTCACCGTCGGCGCGCGAGCTGTTGTCCCACGACAGGTCCCAGTCGCCGCTCGTCAGGTTGGCGAGGTACTGCGGCACGGTCCCGCTCTCGAGCGTGACGCCGACGCCGACCTTCCCGAGCTCCTGCTGGATCAGCTCGAGGGACGTCTGGTTCGGTCCGAAGTTCGTGATCCAGACGAGCTTGAGCTGCAGCTTCGTGCCGTCCTTCGAGCGGATGCCGTCGGAGCCCTTCTCCCAGCCAGCGTCGTCGAGCGCCTTCTTCGCTGCGGCGGGGTCGTACGCGGCCGAACCCGACGACGCGGCCGAGCCCGACGACGTGGACGAACCCGACGACGTGTCCGCGTACCCGGGCGTCGTCGACCCGAGGACCGAGTCCGCGACCTTGAACAATTCGTTCAGCGAGGTGTCGCGGACCGCCTTCGGGTCGACGGCCTGTGCGATCGCCTTCCGGACTGCGAGGTCCGACACGATCGGCCGCTTCTGGTTGAACGTCAGACCGAACACCTGGCCCGGGTTGGCGCGGGTGACGAGGTCGTACTGCGCCTGCAGGGTGTCGACGTCGCTCGGCTGCACGCTGCTGATCGCGTCGAGCTGCCCGGACTGCAGGCTGCCGGTGCGGACGCTCGCCTCGGGCACGACCTGGAACGTGACCTTCGACAGGTGCGCTGCTCCGGAGCCGCCGCGGGCAGCGGGACCCCAGTCGTAGTCCTTTCGCTTCGTCAGGATCGTGGACGTGTTCTTCGTGTACGACTGCAGCGTGAACGGTCCGGTCCCGATCACGGCCTTCCCGTCGGCGCGGTCCTCGAACGGGGTCTCGGTGGTCTTCGGGGCGACGATGCCGAGGGCGACCGACGACGTGGCGTTCGGGAACGCGGCGTTCGGCGTCGAAAAGTCGACCTCGACCGTGTCGTCGTCGACGACCTTCGTCCCCTCGTAGCCGGAGAAGTACGCGGCGGCCGTGCTCGATGCGCCGGCCGAGGCGATGTCGTCGAAGGTGTCCTTGACGGCCGTCGCGTCGAACGCGGTGCCGTCCGAGAACGTGACACCGGAGCGCAGGTCGAACGTGAACGCGGTGGCGTCGGCGTTCGCCGAGTACTTCGTCGCGAGCCACGGCTTGAGCGAGCCGTCGGACGGGTCCTGCCAGAGCAGCGAGTCGACGAGCTGCCGGGTGATCGCGAGCGTGTCGTTGCCCGCGCCGGTACCCGTCGGGTTGAGCGTGATCGGGTCGTTCGCGATGGCGTAGGTGAGCGAGCCGCCGTCGACGGGCTTCGACGACGAGGACGTCGACGCGGTACCGCCCGATGAGCAGCCCGCCATGACCAGGGCCGCCGCGGTGCCGGCCGCGATCGCGGCCACCAGACGGAACGGGGTGCGGTGGGTGGTCATGAGACTCCTTCGGTGGTGGGGACGCGCCGGGATCGTCCCGGGATCGCGTCGAGCAGTGCGCGCGTGTACTCGTGCTGCGGGTCGTGCAGCACCTGCGCCACATCGCCGTGCTCCACGACGCGGCCGCCCCGCAGGACGGACACCTCGTGCGCGATGCGACGGACGACGGCGAGGTCGTGCGAGATGAACAGGTAGGAGACGCCGAGCGTCGACTGCAGCTCCGCGAGCAGGTCGAGGATCTGCGCCTGGACGGACACGTCGAGTGCGGAGACGGGTTCGTCGAGGACGATGAACGACGGGTCGAGTGCGAGCGCGCGGGCGATCGCCACACGCTGCCGCTGTCCGCCGGACAGCTCCGCCGGTCGACGACCGAGCACGGACGACGGCAGCGCGACGAGGTCGAGCAGCTCCGCCGCCCGAGCCGTACGGGACCGCCGGGTGCCGATGCCGAAGGCCGCGAGCGGGTCCGCGATCACCGCCCCCACCGACAGCCGCGGGTGCAGCGCCGCGTACGGGTTCTGCTGCACGATCTGCGCCTGCCGCCGGTACGCCCGCAGCGCCGCACCGCGGGCTCCGCCCACGTCGGCACCGTCGAACCGCACGCTGCCGGCGTCCGAGCGTTCGAGTCCGAGCACGAGGCGCGCGGTGGTCGACTTGCCCGACCCGGACTCCCCCACCAGCGCCAGGGTGCGGCCCCGCGGGACGGTCACGTCCACCCCGTCGACGGCGGTCACGCGGTCGAAGGACTTCCGCAGTCCGGTCGCGACGACGAGTGGGTCGCCGTCTGCCGGGAGGCCCGTGCGGACCCCCACGGACGCGGTCACGTCGTCGAGACTGGGCGCCGCTGCGATCAGCGCGCGCGTGTACGCCTCACGGGGTGCGCCGAGCACCTCAGCCGGGGTGCCCTGCTCGACGATCCGCCCCTCGGACATCACGACGATGCGGTCGGCCCGGTCAGCGGCGACCCCGAGGTCGTGCGTGATGAACAGCACGCTCGTGCCCCGTTCGGCGACGAGCCGGTCCAGGTGGTCCAGGATCGTCCGCTGGACCGTGACGTCGAGCGCGCTCGTCGGTTCGTCCGCGACGAGCAGCTCGGGGTCGCCGATCAGGGCGATCGCGATGAGCACCCGCTGCCGCATCCCGCCGGACAGCTCGTGCGGGTACTGCCGCGCGCGGAGCTCGGGACGGTCGATGCCGGCACGGCGGAGCTCCTCGACGGCGCGTTCCCGGGCCTCGGCGCCGGTGGCGAGTCCGTGGATCCGGAGCACCTCGGCGACCTGGGTGCCGATCCGCGTCACGGGGTTGAGCGACACCGTCGGGTCCTGCGGCACGAAGCCGATCCGGACGCCGCGCACGGACCGCACCTGGCGGTCGGTCGCGGTGACCAGGTCGAGGTCCCCGGATCCGTCGGCCGCCCCGGCGAGCCGCACAGTGCCTCCCGTCAGGTCCGCCGCTGCGGGCAGGAGCCGGAGGACCGCGTGCGCCGTCGTCGACTTGCCCGAACCGGACTCGCCGACGATGGCGACGCGCTCGCCGCGGCCGACCTCGAGCGAGACGCCGTGGAGGGCGGTGCGCGCACTGCTGCCGCGGCCGTAGGTGACGGTCAGGTCCTGGATGCTGAGCAGGCTCATCGGACGGCCCTCCGTTCGGTGTCGAGCGCACGGGCGACGCGGTTGCCGGCGAGCACCGTGACGGCGATCACCAGGCCGGGGATGGTCGTGAGCCACCACGAGGACGCGATGTAGTCGCGCCCGGTGGCGACGAGGGAACCCCACTCGGGCTGCGGTGGCTGCGCGCCGTAGCCGAGGAAGCTCAGGCTGGAGACGGCGAGGATCGCGGTGCCGAACTCGAGGGCGGCGAGCACCAGGACGGGACCGGCCGCGTTCGGCAGCACGTGCACGAACAGCACGCGCCACCAGCGGTTGCCGTTCGCGCTCGCGGCCTCGACGTACGGCGCGGTGCGGACCCGGACGACCTCGGAACGCATGATGCGGGCGATCGTGGCGATGCTCGCGACGCCGACCGCCACCGCGACGTTCACGGTGCCGAAGCCGAGCACGGTGACGATCGTCAGCGAGAGCAGCAGGCTCGGGATCGCCAGCAGGACGTCGGCGACGCGCATGAGCACGGCGTCGACGACCCCGCCGACGAAACCGGCGACGAGCCCGACGAGCGAGCCGCCGACCAGCCCGATGACGATCGCGAGGACCGCGGCCTGCAGTGTGAGCGCGGTGCCGTGCACGACGCGGGCGTACAGGTCGCGGCCGAGCTGGTCGGTGCCGAACCAGTGCGCGGCGTCGGGAGCGGTGAGCTTGGCGGCCGGATCGGCGGCGAGCGGGTCGTGGTGGGTGAGCGCTCCGGGCAGGAGCGCGGCGAGGACGACGAGGGCGAGCCAGACGATGGCGATGGTGAGCGTCGGACGGGCGACGAGCGCGCGGAGCGCTGTCGTCGTGCTGCCGGGGACGCGGTCGCTGACGAGCGACGCGGGGCGGCCGATGGCGAGCTGCGTGGTCTCGGTCATGCGGGGACCGCCTTCGGTTCGGTGGCGCTGGACGGGGTGGTGCCGGGCGTCGCTCCCGGTGTCGCTCCGTCGTGGTCGCGGAGCTTCCGACGGCTGCCGGCGACGACGACGCGTGGGTCGAGCAGCGGGTACACGAGGTCGACGACCAGGTTCACGACGACGAAGACCGCGGCGGCGAGCAGCACGATGCCCTGCACGACGGGGATGTCCTGCTGCTGCACGGCGGTGGCGGTGACCCGGCCGAGGCCCGGGCGGGAGAACACCGTCTCGGTGACGACGGTGCCGGAGAACAGCTGCCCGACGATGAGTCCCGTCACGGTGAGTGCGGGCAGCGCAGCGTTCTTGAGCGCGTGCCGGAGCTGTACCCGCCACCGTCCGGCACCCTTGGCGTACGCGGTGTCCACGTACGGCTCACGGAGCGTCTGGACGAGGGACTTCGACAGCAGCTGGGCGATCGTGGCACCGGTCGGCAGCGCCAGGGTGATCGCCGGCAGGACGACCGACGCTGGGCCCTCGCCACCGAACGCCGGGAACACGTGCAGCCCGAACGAGAACCACTGCACCAGCAGCAGCGCGAACCAGAACCCGGGGACGGCGACGCCGATCGGGGGCAGCTGGAGCAGGAACTGGCCGAGGGCCCGGTTCCGGGTCCACGTCGCGAGGACCGCGATCCCGCCGCCGAACACGATCGCGAGCACGAGGCCGGCGACCGCGATCTGGGCGGTCGGCGCGATCGCTTCGCCGATGACGTCGGCGACCGGTCGACCGACGCCGATCGAGCGGCCGAGGTCGCCGGTGAGCAGGGCGCCGAGGTGCTGGACGTACTGCACGAGCACCGGCTGGTCGAGGCCGTACTGGTGCCGGAGCGCGTCGAGCTGCGCCGCCGTGACGTCGGTGGCGTCCGGGCCGACCATGATGCGGGCCGGGTCGCTCGGCAGCACGTAGAGGACGAAGAACGAGATCGTCCACGCCGCCCAGAGCACGAGCACGGCCTGGCCGATGCGGGAGAGCACGTAGCGGGTCATGCAGCCACCGCCGTCCGGGCGCGCGTCCACCCGAGCGCCGGTGCGACCTTCGCCACGACGTCCGAGACGATCTGCTCGTACTCGTCACCGGCGAACTCGTAGGGCAGCTCGACCCGGAACTCGTCGACCTCGGCGAGCGTGGCGTCGTGCACGAGCTGCTCGACGATCTGCTCGGCGGGCCCCACCAGGTCGGCCGAGAACAGGGTCCGCCGCGGTCCCTGGGGCGCGGTCTGCCGTGCGAGACGGGACTCGTACCAGGTGCGGTACCGCTCGCGCGAGACCCGGTCGGCCGAGTCGGTCGGCACGACGCACCGGCCCCAGGCCACGCGGGGCGTTCGCCCGGTCGGCAGCGCGGCGCGGTACGCGGCGAGCTGGTTCCGCTGGGCGGTGCCGTAGTCGTCAGTGCCCTCGCCCGAGGTGAGGTTGCCGAGCAGCAGGTTGAGCCCGGAACTGCCGGCGAAGGAGGCCGACCGGAGCGACCCGCCGCCGTACCAGACCCGGTCGACCAGACCTGGCGCGTAGGGCTGCAGCCGGGGGCGCTGGACGTTCCCGGGGCTCTGGATGACGGTGTCGTCCGCGCCGAGGAACGCGCCGCGCAGGTTCTCCACGAACCGGGAGACCCGCCCGTACCCACGGTCGAAGGCGCGCCAGTCACCGTCGAACACCAGGTCGCCGAGGATCTCGGCGTGCGGCGACCCGGTGGACAGCCCGACCTGCAGCCGACCGTGCGACAGGACGTCGGCGAGCGAGAAGTCCTCGGCCAGGCGGAAGGGACTCTCCCACCCGATCGGCACGACGGCGACGCCGAGCTCGATGGACGTGGTGCGCTGCGACGCCGCCGCCAGGAAGACCGCGGCCGAGCCGATGCCGTGCTCGAGGTGCCGGTGCCGGACCCAGGCGCCGTCGACGCCGAGCCGCTCGGCCGTGGCGAACAGGTCGAGGGTGGCCTCGAGACCGTCGGCTGGGGCGTCGTCCTCGAAGTTGCCGGGGACCAGGATCGCGAGGCTCGAGATCGTCACGCGAGCACCCCGGCGGACGCTGCCGCACGCGCCGGACCCGCCGCAGCGGCCGTGCGTGCGGCGGCCGAACGGTCGCGGATCGTGCCGGGCAGGTCGAGCGTCTGCCGGAGGGTCGCCCCCTCGTCGTAGGACTTCCGGTAGACGCCACGCTCCTGCAGCAGCGGGACGACCGTGTCGACGAACTCGTCGAGGCCGTACGGGTTGGTGTGCGGCACGACGACGAACCCGTCGGTGGCGCGCTCCTGCACGTACCGGTCGATCTCGGCGGCGATGTGCGACGCCGTCCCGACGAACCCGCCGCGGGTCGAGGCGCGGATGACGAGGTCGCGGATGGACAGGTGCTCGGCCTCGGCCAGGTCCCGCCAGGACTGCACCAGGGCGGGGACGTCGCGGGTGTGCCGTGCGCGCCCGCGGGTGATCGCGGTGCCCTCGTAGTCGGGCTCGATCGTCGGCAGCGGGCCGTCGACGTCGTACGACGACAGGTCGCGGTTCCAGACCTGCTCGAGGAACGCGATCGCCGTGGCCGGGCTGACCTGGGCGCGACGGATGGCGTTCGACCGTTCTTCGGCGTCCTCCGCCGACGACCCGATCACGAACGTCGCGCCGGGCAGGATCTGCAGCTCGTCCTTCGATCGTCCGACCCGTTCGAGCCGCTCGGTCACGTCGCGGTAGAACGCCTGCGCGTCGTCGAACTCGGTGTGCAGCGAGAAGATCACCTCGGCGTTCGTGGCGGCGAGGTCGCGCCCCTCGTCGGAGTCACCGGCCTGCACGATCACCGGGTGCCGCTGCGGACTGCGGGGCACCGGGAACGTGCCGGTGACGTCGAACTGCGCGCCGTGGTGGTCGACGTCGCGGATGCGCGACCGGTCGGCGAACACGTCGTCCGCCAGCGCGCCGCCCGCGGCGGTGCCGGCGACGACGGCGTCGGCCTGCCACGAGTCCCAGAGCTCGCGGGACAGCCCGATGAACTCGGCTGCGCGCGTGTACCGGTCGGCGTGGTCGAGGAACCCGCCGCGGCGGAAGTTCGCGCCGTGGAACGCGTCCGAGCTCGTCACGACGTTCCACCCGGCACGGCCGTCGGTCAGGTGGTCGAGCGTGGCGAGCTGCTTCGCGAGCTCCACGGGCTCGTTGAACGTCGTCTGCAGGGTGCCGACCAGACCGATGTGGTCGGTGACCCCGGCCAGGGCGGCCAGGACCGCGAGGGTGTTCGGGCGCCCGACGACGTCGAGGTCGTGGATGCGCCCCTTCTGCTCGCGGAGCCGCAGGCCCTCGGCGAGGAACAGGAAGTCGAAGAACCCGCGCTCGGCGTTGCGGGCGAAGTGCTCGAACGACGAGAACGCGATCTGGCTCTCGGCGCGGTCGTCGCTCCAGATCGTGGTGTTGTTCACGCCGGGGAAGTGGGCGGCGAGGTGGACCTGACGCTTGGTGCTCATGCTGAGACCTCCACAGAGACGGAACCGGCGGGTGCGGACGCGTACCGGCTGACCGCCGGGGCGATGCCGAGCCGCGTGCGCAGGTCGGCGGTGGGACGGGACGTCACGTCGGCGCGGAGCCCGGCGGTGACGAGGGCGGGGACGAGCTGCCTGGCGATGGCGGTGCTGTCGATCGGGATGCGCAGGGGGCGGAGCCGGACGCCGGCGAAACCGAGGCCCCGCAGGTCCCCGATCAGCGACACGAGTTCGGGCACTGTCGTCGCGAGCACGGACGTGTCCGAGCCGGAGCCGACGGCGTACGGGGCACCGGCAGCGGCGTCGAGCGCGGCGAGCTCGTCAACCGCGGCAGCGGTCGAGGACCCGATCAGCACCGCGAGGTCGGCGAGGACCGGGCGACGGACGTCCGACCCGGCCACCTGCTCGAGGTGACGGACCTCGTCCACCAGGTCACGGGCCTCCCGGCCCTGGTACCCGGGCGTGACCAGCACGACGTCCGCAGCGTCCACGGCGAACGCGGCAGCGTCGGCACGGTGGGCCAGGGCGAAGACCGGCGGCCGGCCCTGCGGCGACCGCGGCACGATCGACGCGCCGTGCACGGACAGGTGGCGGCCCGCGTACTCGGCGTTGTGGATCCGGTCGCGGTCGATGAAGCGGCCGGTCGTGACGTCACGGATGATCGCGTCGTCGTCCCAGCTGTCCCAGAGGCGGGAGACGACCTCCGCCGCCTCGCGGGCCTCGTCGAACAGCGTGGCCGCGTCGTCGCCGCCGGGGCGGCGGCCGAACAGGGCCGCCTCGCGGGTCGTCGGGCTCACCTGGATCCGCCACCCGGCTCGCCCGAGCGAGACGTGGTCGAGGGTCTGGAGGCCCGTGGCGACGTGGAACGGCTCGGTGTGCGTCACCGAGACGGTCGGCACCAGACCGACGGCGCGGGTCGCGGGGGCGACCGCGTTCGCGACGAGCAGGGCGTCGAGCCGCCCGACGACGGTCGTGGTGTCGAGGTCGTGGTCTGCAGCCGTCGGGCCCGCGGTGAACGAGTCCTCGATGGTGACGGCGTCGATGCCGAGGCGGTCCTGCTCGACGACGACGTCGCGCCAGTGCCGGAGGCTCGACAGGCGCTGCGCGGCCGGGCCGGCGACGCGCCAGGCGGCGGGGTGCCAGCCGGCGCCCTGCAGCGCGGTGACGAGGGTGATGCGGTCGGGCATGGCGGTCCTCCTAGTGGGTGTGCGCGGCGTGGTCGGCGGCGGCCGGGGTCGCGTCGGCGCCGAACTTGAAGCCGAGTCGGCCGTGCGCGAACCCGCCGCCGGCGCGGATGGCGGTGGCGACCCAGGCGGCCTCGGCGAGCTCGGCCTCGGTCGCACCGGCCGTCACCGCGCGCTGGCTGTGGCCGTCGATGCAGTAGACGCACTGCGTGGTGATGCCGACGGCGAGGGCGATGAGCTCGCGGTACTTCAGCGGGATCGCGCGGCCCTCGGCCTGGAACACCGACTCGTCGAACTGGACGAAGGCCTTGAGGATGTCCGGGGTCTGCTGCTTGTAGACCTTCGTGAAGGTCTTGTCCTGTTCGCGGTCGAGGTAGTCGGTCATGTCGGCGACGCTAGGACGGTCGGGGCCCCGAGGCGACGGGTGTTGCGGACCGTGACCGGCGGTGTCGCCGTGTGACACGGTGCCGCCGGCCGGCCGTCACACGGCGTCACGCGCGGCGCGGGCGCGGCCGCGCGGCGGCGGCGGCGGTCGGCCGGCGGCGGCGGGGTCGGCCGGCGGGCGGCGGCGGGGTTGGCCGGCGGCGGGGTCGGCCGGCGGCGGCGGGGTTGGCCGGCGGTGGGGTCGGCCGGCGGCGGCGGGGTCGGCCGGCGGCGGGGTCGGCCGGCGGCGGCGGGGTCGGCCGGCGGTGCGAGGTTGATCACCTGGTGCGGGGCTGCAAGCCCGCACGGGGTGAACAACCTCGCACCGTGCGGCAGCGCGGCCGTACCGCGGACCGCGCACCGTGCGGCGTCAGAGCCCCCGGGCGCGCGCCGCGAACCGCCCGCGCAACGTCACGTCCTCGTACGACCGGTGGAACACCCCGCGGCGCTGCAGGATCGGCACGAGTTCGTCCACGACGGTCTCGAGGCCCCGCGGGAACTCGTCGATCATCAGGTTGAAGCCGTCGGCGGCACCGGTGCGGTACCAGTCCTCGATGGTGTCGGCAGCCTGTTCGGGCGTGCCGACCACGATGCGGGCGCCGTACCCGCCGAAGCCCCGCAGCACGTCCCGCAACGAGGTGTTGTTGGCCCGCACCCACCGCACCACCGTCTCGTGGTAGCCGAGCGAGGGCCCGTAGGTGACCGGGTCGACCTCGCGGTCCAGGACCGCCGACGGGATCGGCGCGTCCGGGTCGAGCCCCGACAGGTCGGCGTCGAGGTGCGTCCCGAGCGCCCGGAGCGAGTAGCCGTCCGGCGCGAGGGCCTCGAGCTCGTCGAACCGGCGCTGCGCCTCGGCCTCGGTGCTGCCGAGCACGAGCGACAGTCCGGGCACGACGGCGACGTCGGCTGCACTCCGGCCGTACGTCTCGGCGGCGACCTTGACCGCACGCAGGTGCTCGCGGGCGGGTTCCGGCGTCAGCTCGACGGCGAAGACGCCCTCGGCGACCCGCGCCGCCAGGTCACGACCGTGCGGCGATCCCCCGGCCTGGAACACGACCGGGTGCCCCTGCGCCGACGGCGGGACCCGGAGCACGCCCTCGAGGTCGAGGAACTCGCCGTGGTGCAGGACCGGCTTCCCCGTCGCAGCGGACCGCCAGAGCGCCGTCACCAGGTCGACGAACTCCCCCGCGCGGGCGTACCGCTCGGGCCGGTCGGGGTTCGTCGCGACACCGAAGTTGGCGGAGACCGAGCGGTCGTAGGTGGTGACGGCGTTCCAGGCGACGCGCCCGCCGGACACCGTGTCCAGCGACAGCAGCCGCTCGGCGACGTCGAACGGGTCGTTGTACGTCGTCGACGCGGTGCCGACCAACCCGAGGTGGCTCGTCGCGTCGGCGATCGCCCCGAGCGCCACGAACGGCTCGAGCAGTCCGTAGGCGCGGACGTTCGGGTCGCCGAACGCCGGGTGGTCGGCGAAGAAGACCATGTCGAGCAGCCCGCGTTCGGCGGTGCGCCCGAGGTCGCCCCAGAACTCGGCCGTGAGCAGGTCGGTCGGGTCGACGTCCTGGGTGCGCCAGGCCGCCGGACGCTGCCCGAAGCCCTGCAGGTTCACGCCGAGGATCAGGCCGGCGTCGCCGCCAGCGCCCGTCACGCGGTCACCGCCGCGGCGTCCGGCACGGCCAGCCCGAGCAGGGCGCGGAGCGTCGGACGTGTCGGTCGCGTTGGTCGCGTCGGTCGTGGAGGTCGCGTCACGGTCGACCGGGAGGCCCGGTGCGGCTCCGCCCCGTCCGTCGCCCCCGGCAGCGGTGCGAGCGGGTGCGCCGCACCGCCGAGCACCAGGTCCGCTCCGGGCACGTCGACGTCGTGCCAGACCGCGAGGACGGGTTCGCCCTGCCGACTCGACGGCGTCGTGAGCGGTCCCCGGACGCGGTAGCCGTCCGGTCCGCCGTCGTGGTCGAGCGGTCGGATCCGGTCGGTGTGCGCGAAGACCCCCGACGTGCGGTCACCGACGATGCTGTCGAGCGGCCAGGTGCGCCACAGCCCGCGGAGCACCCGGGCGAACTCGGCAGGGTCGTGCGGTGCGCCGGCGCTCGGGGCTCCGGTGCTCGGTGCGCCGTGGTCCCGGGCGCCGACGACGATGCCCACCCGGCCGTCCAGGACGTGGTCGAGCGAGAGCACCCGACGGGCGACGTTGTACGGGTGCTCGCGGGTCGGTGCCACGGCGACGAGGAAGCCGTGCTCCGGCAGGGCACGGCCGAGGGTGAGCGCCGCGGTCGTCGGGTCGAGTCGGTGGCCGGTGCTCGTCGCCGCGTCGAAGCGGTCGGTGCCGATCGCCACGACGGCGGCTCCGGAACCGACGATGCGGACCGCGAGTCGGGCGATGCCGCCGGGTGTGGCGGCCGCCGCGGCGAGGTCCGTGTCCGGAACGGCGACGACGAGTGGTGCGGGGGCGCTGGGCGCGGTGGTCACGGTGGTCCTCCCGTTCGAGGTGCGCAGAACGGCCCGCCACGGTCACCTCCCCAGCGTCCGTGGCGAGCCGGTGCACCGACCGTAGGTGCTCACCTCGGCCCGCTGCACGCAGGTGTCGGCGGGTTGCGCCCCGTGACGGTCCGTTACGGCGGAGCGTTCAGCGGTCTGCCGTCAGCGGTCCAGCGGACTCGCGCCGTTGACGAGCAGGTCGGCGACGATGCGGCGCTTGTGCACGCGCGGGTTGTGCGACGCCAGGGTGCGGGCGTTCCGCCAGTGCCGGTCGAGGCCGAGCGAGCGGAACGTCCCCGAGGACCCGAGCGCGTCGAACACGAGCGTCGTCGCGTCGAGCACGGCGTCCGTGACGATGGTCTGGGCGCGCGCCACCGCGACCCAGCTGCGCTCGAGCGCCGCACGCAGCGCCGGGTCCGTCGACGCGTCCGCACCGGCCGCACGCAGGGCGGTGTGCCGGTCGACAGCCGCGTCCACCGGGCCGAGGCTCGCGGCGAACGCGGCGTCGGCGGCGTGCACCCGGGCGTCGACGGTGCCGATCACGCTCAACAGCTCCGGATCGTGGGTCGGATCCGCCGCGGTGCCGTTGTGGTGTCCGCGCGCCCGGGACCGCAGCGCCTCGACGCCCTCGCGCAGGGCAGCGCGGCCGATGCCGACCAGGATCGCGTGCATCACGGTCTGGTAGTACTGCTCCTGGTACGGGTACCGGGTCGCGTACGGCAGCACCCGCTCGTCGGGCACCGGCACGTCGGTGTAGGTCACGCTCCCGCAACACGTCGGACAGACGGGCACCGACGCCTCCCCACGCGACCGGCGTCCGCCACCGTGCGAAGCCGGCGTCGACGAGCCAACCGAGCTGGTCCGTGGCGAGACGCTCCTCGCGTTCCCGTTGGCGGGCGTCGAGACCGATCCGCTCGATGACGGGCCGGAGCGGCGCGATCAGCGCGTCGTAGTGGTCGTCGGCCGGGAGCTCACTCGGACACATGGCGGCACGCTACCCAGGTGCGCGCGGCGCGCGGCAGGGCGCCGCAACGCGGGGCAACCGGGCGCAACCGGACGTCACACGGTGCGCGGACGGCCTCACCACACGATGCGCGCGAACTCCTCGCGGAGCCGTCGGGCCCGGCTCGGGTTGACCTGCTCGACCCACCCGATGCGCCCGAGCAGGTGCGCCCGGAACTCCGGGTGTCCCGCACGGTTCTGCGAGGCCGGCCCGTGCACCGCGGCGTTGTGCAGGACGGCGTGCAGCCGGTCGACCTCGCGGCGCCCTGGTGAGGTCCGCTCGTTGACGACGACGCCCGTGACCGACTGCCGGACCCCGCGGCGCCGCACCCGGGTCTTCGACGGGTTGAGGCGGTGCCCCTGCTCGGTCACGATCCGGTCGACGCCCCGCACGAACGCGTCCGGTCGCGCGGCGAGCTGGTCGCCCCCGCTGAACGTCAGGTCGTCGGCGTAGCGGGTGTACACCGCGCCGACGGCGCCGGCCCACCCGGCCAGCCGGGTGTCGAGGTGCCGGAGCGAGGTGTTCGCCAGCGCGGGCGACGTCGGTGCGCCCTGGGGCAGGTGCGCCGTCGCCAGCGCCTGGCGGAGCGCGTGGCGTTCCTCCGGCGAGCCGCCGGCGGGCATCGCGCTGAGCACGTGCACCGGAACCCGGTGGGTGCACAGCCCGGTCAGCACGTGCGCGAGCGGTTCGGCGAACCCAGCGGCCCGGAAGACGCCGTAGACCGTCGGGGCGCTGACGCTCGCGAAGAACGTCGTGAGGTCGGCGGTGACCACGACCTGCTGGCCGGTGTGCACGGCCGCTCCCGTGACGACGCTCCGGCCGGCCACGAACCCGTGCGCGGCGTCGTGCACGGGCAGCATCGTCAGGAGTTCGTCGAGGATCGTCCGTTGCGTGCGGCGGAGCATGTCCATCGGCTTCTCGAGCAGGCGCGGTGCTCGACCGGGTCGGGTGATCCACTCGTGTCGGTAGTGGTGGAGCGGGCTCGAGGGCCCGGAGCGACGGTTCCACGCGCGGGTGTCGGCGAGCCAGAGCAACCGGCCGACGGTGAGGTCGAGGGCCCGGGCGAGCTCGGGCAGGGTGTCGACGAGCAACGGGCTCGCGGTCTCCGGACGGGCACGCACCGCGGTGGCCCGGCGCACGAGCACACGGACCGGCCGGCGGTCTTCGCGCGACCGGTGCAGCGCCACGAGCCGGGGTGCGACGGCGAGCACGGCGGCGAGCTGGCGCGGAGCGTCCACCGGTGGCCGGGGGTACGCCTCGAGCGCAGCCGCGACCGCGAGCCCGACGTACGCGCGCTCGACGCCGACGACCACGTACCCGACGGCCGCCAGTTCGTCCGGCTCCCACCGCTCGGCCGTCAGGAACGCATCGGCCAGCGCCGCGGTGACGACGGAGAGGGGCGTGGGGTTCCCGGAGGACCTGTCGGTGCCTCCGTGCAGCGTCGCGCGCGGAGCGCGCTCGCCTGCTCGGGGCGTGTCGTCCTGCTGGTCCTGCGTGCCCCGGGGTGACCCCGGAGAGGTCGACGCGTCACGCGCGTCGGCCGCCTCCCCCGGGAACTCCACGCGCTCACCCTACGGCGGGCCCCCGACGCGCGCACCACCCCGGTCCGTGCCAGGATCGCCGGATGGTCTCGTACTTCCTGAGCCACGCCGAGGTCGTCGTGGAACCCGCCGAGCCGATCGAGTCGTGGGGTCTCTCCGCCGCGGGACGCGCACGCGCAGCGCGGTCGGGTCCGCTGGCCTGGGAGCCGGGCGTCCGGACACTCGTGTCGAGCACCGAGCGCAAGGCCGTCGAGACCGCCGAGCTGCTCGGGGCCGCGGTCGGGCTCGTGCCCACGCAGGATCCCCTGCTCGGCGAGATCGACCGCAGCGCCACGGGCTACCTGCCGCCGAAGGAGTTCGAGGGTGTCGTCGACCGGTTCTTCGCGGAGCCGACCCGATCGGTCCGCGGATGGGAGCGGGCCGTCGACGCCCAGGCCCGCATCGTCGGAGCGGTCCGGCGGCTCACTGCGGCGGGCGACGCGACCATCGTGTCGCACGGTGCGGTCGGGGCGCTGCTCCTCGCCGACCTGACGGGAGCGCCGGTGTCACGCGCGCTCGACCAACCCGGCATGGGCAGCGTGTTCGCGTTCGATGCGCGGGCGTGGCGGGCGACGAGCACCTGGCAGCGCGTGCCCTCAGGCTGAGGCGCACGCCGACCGCCGACGCCGAACGACACCGTGGACGTCGCACGACATCGGCCCTGTCGCTCCCGCGCGGCTGCAACGACCCGCGCGCGCAACGAACGTCGTCCTCGACGTCGTACGACATCGAGGACGTCGTACCGCGTCGCACCGCGGCGGCGCGCTCAGACGGGCAGCCGCTCCCCCGCCTCGACCGCGACGTCGAGCCGGTTCTCGGCCGGTGGCAGCGGGCACGTGGCGTG
Source organism: Curtobacterium sp. PhB137 (assembly GCF_003814955.1). Lineage (NCBI taxonomy): Bacteria > Bacillati > Actinomycetota > Actinomycetes > Micrococcales > Microbacteriaceae > Curtobacterium > Curtobacterium sp. PhB137. Next base: position 142,241 of record NZ_RKQO01000006.1, read on the forward strand.
CGCGGTGTACGCGCACGGCAGGTTCGTGGCGCGGTTGAAGTCGATCCGGGTCGCGCCGGCGGCATCCGGTGCGGCGATGTCCAGGCTCCGGTTCGCGGCGTAGGTCGTGACGCCGCTGGTGCGGTCGGTGAACAGGACGTGCAGACCGTCGCCGTGCCCGTTGAACGCGAGGAGCGACCGCGGCCCGTCGAGGTCGAAGGTGAGGACGCCCGGGGCCGAGTACACGTGCTGCAGCCCGTCGACGACCGAGCCGACGGTGACCTCGCGCGGTTCGTCGAACGGTTCGAAGTGCGCGTCGACGACGAACCGGTCCGACGGCTCGTACGTCGGGGTGCCGGGGTACTCGGTCCGGGTCGGGTTGCCCGGGTGCCGGGGCCGGATGACGTCACTGCCGCCACGACGGGCGACCTCGATCACGACGGTCTCGTCGCCGTCCTGCCACACGACGTTCGTGCTCGAGCGCTCGGGCAGTGGTCCGAAGCGGTGGGTGCCGGTGACCGGCTGCCCGTCGACCGTGATGGTCTCGCCGTCCGCGAGCTCGACGACGGGGCCGTCCTCGCCCGTCGACCAGGTGCCCGGGGCGTCGTCGAACCGCTCGGGCGTGCTCGTCAGCCACCGGATGCTCGTGATGGCGAGGAAGCCGTGCTCGCTCGCCCGGGCTCGTTCGTGGGCGTCGTGCCAGGCCGCCCACTCGGTGGCGGATTCGGGTGCGGTCGGCGTCGTCGTGCTCATGCCCCCGACGCTACGACGCCCGGGCCGCGAACGCGACGTCCCCGTCGCGCGACGTCACGCGCACGGCCGACCCGACGCCCTGGACCCTCCCGCTCACCAGGGGTGGGCGATGCTGCGGACGTGCACCGGGCCTCCCGGTCGACGCCCCGTAGCGACGCCGGCGCCGCGGCCGACGGGGGCAGGCACGGCGAGGTCGGCCTGCAGCACCGCGCAGGCGGCGCCACGGGCCACCGAGGCCTCGCCGAAGGCGGTCGCCGCGACCGTCGGGAACGGCCCGTTCGGCAGCCGGACCGCGAGCCGCTCCCGGACGGCCGCGATGAAGACGTCGCCGCCGGCGAGGGCCGCGCTGCCACCGATCACGACGCGTGGCACGTCGAGCAGCTCGACGACGTGGGCGAGCGCGGATCCGAGCGCGGCACCGGCCTCGGCGACCAGCGGCGCTGCGGACGGCGTCGCGCAGAGCCGCTCGAACGCGTGCCGGACGTCGCTCGCGCGGTCGAGCGGGATGCCCGGGGGGAGCAGCCCGGCATCGATCCCGCGCCGGACTTGCTGCAGGGGCTGGCAGGCTTCCCAGACCTCGGTCCAGCGCCCGTGGGCTTCGACGGGCATGCCACCGAACTCGCCGGCGTTGCCGGTCGCGCCGCGGACCACCTCGCCCGCGGCGACCGTCGCGGCGCTGATGCCGTGGCCGAGGAACACGGAGACCAGGTCGTCGGCACCGGCAGCGGACCAGACCTCGCCGAGGGCGCTCGCGACGCCGTCCTTCTCGAGCCGCACGGGCAGCCCCGCCCGGGCGGCGAGCTCGTCGGTGACCGGCAGCGACCACCAGGCGGGCAACTGCGCGGGGGTGCCCATGCGGACGCCGTCGGGGTCGATCGAGCCGGGGACGGCGAGGCCGATGCCGGCAGGGGCGCGCACGCCCGTGCGCGAGCGGGCCCGACTGCCGTCGCCGCGGACCCGGTGCACCGCCGCCGCCATCGTGTCGAGCGTCCGCGCCGGGTCGTCCGTCGCGTCCAGGTCGACGTGCTCGACGGCCAGCACGGCTCCGGTCAGGTCGGTGCGCACGACGACGAGGTGCGCCGGGTCGAGGTGGACCCCGATCGCCGACCGCGACCCCGCGACGACCTCGAGTCGTCGCCCGCCGCCCGGTGCTTCGCGCACGAGTCCCGCTGCCACGAGTCCGGCCGCGATGTTCGACACCGTCTGCGCGCTGAGCCCGGTCGCACGCATCAGCTCGGCGCGGGCGAACGGTCCCCGGCGACGGACGAGATCGAGCACCAGCGCACGGTTCTGGACCCCGACGCGCACGAGGTTCGTGCCGCCCGTTCTGCCCTGCACCACGGTGTCAGGAAGGGGTTGACGCGGCTCGGACATGGTCCCTAGCATCTCTGGTCATACGAATTTGTCAATCAATTGGATTGAAACCGCGACGGTGCGATCGGTTCGCCCGTCCGACGACGGATTCGCCCGTGCCACACCGGCGTGGCACGGGGTCGGAAGGGACGCTCGTGACGACGACCGCACGATCCGGAACCACTGCACCACCACGGACGCGCACGGGCGGTGACGTCGCGGTCCGTCGACGACCACGCGAGAAGCATCCGTGGACCCCGGCCGAGAAGCGCCGGCTGCGCGTCGGCATCGCGTTCATCTCGCCGTGGATCCTCGGCGTGCTGGTGTTCATCGCCTACCCCCTGATCTACTCGTTCGCGATCAGCCTGACCCGGTACTCGGGCATGGCCGACATCACCTGGGTCGGGTTCGCCAACTACGTCGCCGCGTTCATCGACCCGCTCGTGCACACCGCGGTCGGCAACACCCTGTTCTACGCCGTCATCGCGGTGCCCGTCGGGATCGTCATCGCCATCGTGATCGCCATCGCGATGAACCAGGACGTCCGCGAGATCGGCTGGTACCGGACGGCCCTCTACATCCCGTCGCTCATCCCGACCTTCGCGCTGGCGTTCATCTTCGTGGTGCTCGTCAACCCGCAGACCGGCCTCGTCAACCAGGTCATGAAGCTCGTCGGCATCCCGGCGACGAACCTGCTCGGCGACCCGACCACGGCGAAGCTCGTCATCGTCGCACTCGCCCAGATGGGTGCCGGCAACGCGGCACTGATCTTCCTCGCCGGGCTGCGCGGGATCCCGAAGACCCTGTACGAAGCCGCCCGCGTGGACGGGGCTGGACCGCTCCGGCAGTTCTTCGCGCTGACGCTGCCGCTGCTCTCCCCCGTGATCCTGTTCAACCTGATCACCGGCATCAGCAACGGCCTGCAGGTCTTCACCGAGGCGTACGTGATCTCGTCCGGCACCGGAGGACTCGGCAGCCCGGACAACGGGACCTTGTTCTACATGCTCTACCTCTACAAGAACGCGTTCAGCTACGCGCAGCTCGGGTTCGCCAGCGCCATGGCCGTGCTGCTGTTCCTGGCCGGCATGATCCTGTCAGGGCTCGTGTACTGGCTGTCCAAGCGCTTCGTCAACTACGACGTGACCGGGGAGTGACCGATGACACTGCGCACTGAACGACACCCGGACCGCGACACCGTCACCTCGTCGATCGAGTCCGTCCGGCCCCGCGGTCGCAAGGGTGCCGACGACCGCTCCCGGAACGCCGACGGCTCGATCCGCTCACCGTGGTCGTCCGTCCTCGCCCGCGTGCTCCTCATCGCGATGAGCCTGCTGTTCCTCATCCCCATCTACTGGATGGTCATCTCGGCGCTGAAGGGCAACTCCGAACTCGGCGCCTTCCCGCCCACCTGGTTCCCGCAGTGGCTCGACTGGTCGAACTTCGGCAAGGCGATCGACGCGATGCCGTTCTTCACGTTCTTCCGGAACACGCTCATCATCACGGTCTGCGTGACGCTCTTCTCGATGGTGTCGAACCTCGTGATCGCGTACGGGTTCTCGTGCCTCGAGTGGCGCGGCCGCGACAAGGTGTTCTACGTCGTGCTCGCCACGCTGTTCATCCCGTTCCCCGTCACGCTCATCCCGATGTTCGACCTGTACGCCCGACTCGGCTGGATCAACACCTTCCTGCCCCTGATCGTGCCGAGTCTGTTCGGGTCCGCGTTCTACGTGTTCCTGCTCCGTCAGTTCCTGCTGCAGATCCCGAAGGACCTGCTCAACGCAGCGCGGATGGACGGCGCCTCCGAGTGGGGCATCCTCTGGCGGATCGTCTTCCCGCAGGCCAAGGCGGCGCTCGTCACGGTCGGGATCTTCGCGGCGGTGGGTGCCTGGAACGACTTCCTCGGGCCGCTCATCTACCTGCAGGACGAGAACGTGCAGACGCTGTCCATCGGCCTGCAGATCTTCCGCCTCAACAACTCGCAGGACTTCCAGTTCAACCAGCTGATGGCGGCATCGGTGCTCATCATCCTGCCGCTCGTGGTCCTGTTCTTCGTGTTCCAGCGGACGTTCATCAAGGGCGTCCAGATCGGGAGCTTCAAGTGAGCAGCGCATTCGACCGACGAACGTTCCTGCGCGGTGCGGCCGCGACCGGCGGTGCGGGGGCGCTCGCGCTCCTCGCAGCATCGTGCGCCTCCGGCTCGAGCGGCCGGAGCAACCCGAACCAGGTCACGATCTGGGGTGTCACCGGCACGTTCGTGCCGTTCCAGACGAAGGTGATCAAGGACTTCAACAAGATCCACCCCGAGGTCGACGTCAAGGTGAACGTCGTCCCGTCGCAGGGCACCGGCGACGCCACGAGCATCATCACCGCCGTGCGCGGCGGCACCGCCCCCGACCTGTGGCTCCTCGACCGGTTCAGCGCGGCGCAGTACGCGGCGATCGGGCTCATCGAACCGATCGACGACATGATCGAGGAGTTCGAGGACCAGCCGAAGGACGAGTTCCTGGCGCAGTGGCTCGGGTTCACGATCGGCGAGGTCAGCTACCAGGGCAAGACCTACGGCCTCCCCCACGACACCGACGCCCGCGGCATGTTCGTGAACCGGAAGATGCTCACCGGCGCCGGCATCGACCCGGACGAGTTCGACTGGGAGCACAACGGCCCGGTGAGCATGGACCGGATGTGGGACGTCAGCGAACGCATCACGAAGAAGTCCGGTGGCAACTACACCCACATGGGACTGCTCCCCTGGTACGGCGAAGGCTGGCCGTTCACGTGGGGGCTCGGCCTCGGTGCGTCGTACTTCGACCAGCAGGACTCGAAGATGACGATGGACTCGAAGAGCGTCCGCAGCATCTTCGAGTTCTACGAGGACTGGGCGAAGCGGTACGGCTACAAGGACGCCGACACCTTCATCGCGACCTACGAGCCGACCGGGCACCCGCCGGGACAGACCGCGTTCATGGCGGACCGGATGGCGTTCATGGTCAGCGTCCCCTCCACCATCCAGACCTTCGACAACTACGGCCCGAAGGACCTCGACTGGGGCACCGCGTACCTGCCGACCCAGCAGGACGGCGGCGACAAGTACACGTGGTCCGGTGGCTTCGCGCTGTGCGTGCCGAAGGGGTCGAAGAAGAACAAGGCCGTGTGGGAGCTCATGAAGTACTTCACGAGCAAGCAGGGCCAGGAGACCTACATGGTGCCGGCCACGAGCGTGCCGTCGAACATCGCGGCGCTCAAGGACCCGAAGGGCTCCGCGAAGTCGATCCGCTTCTTCACCGAGTCGATCGGCGCGTCCACCTGCCGCCCGCCGCTGCCCGTCGGCGGCGCGTGGTGGGACTCCCTCGCCGACGCGCGCTCGAGCGTGCTGCTCGGTACCGCGAGTCCGCAGGAAGCCGTCGAGCGGGCGCAGAACCGCGTCGACCCGATGATGCAGACCTACTCGCCGTTCAAGTTGCCGAAGGACTACGACAAGGTCCGGATCTGAGCGGGAACGCTCTGGTCGTCCCCCACGAAAGGAACCACCGACACATGCCCTCCACCCCCTTGCGCGTCGCCGTCCTCGGCTTCTGGCACGTCCACGCCGGCGACTACGCACAGCAGACCGTCGACCACCCCGGCACCGAGCTCGTGGCCGTCTGGGACGACGACACCGAGCGCGGCCGAGCCGGCGCCGAACGGTTCGGCGTCGAGTACACCGACGACCTCGATGCGCTGCTCGCCCGCACCGACGTCGACGCCGTCACCATCACGACCTCGACCGACGTCCACCGCGACGTGATCGAGCGCGCGGCAGCGGCCGGCAAGCACGTCTTCACCGAGAAGCTCCTCGCCCCCACCGTCGAGGAGTGCGACGCGGTCATCGCCGCCTGCGACGCCGCCGGGGTCACGCTCGTGGTCTCGCTCCCGCGGCTCTACCACGGCTACACGGCCGCGATCCGGCGCGAGCTCGACGCGGGCCGCCTCGGCGACGTCACGTACTCCCGCGTCCGACTCTCGCACGACGGTGCCGTCGCACCGTGGCTGCCGGAGCGCTTCTTCGACCCGGCGACGGCGATCGGCGGCGCCCTCACCGACCTCGGCTGCCACCCCGTCTACCTGACGCAGCTGTTCCTCGGCGCCCGCCCCGACACCGTCGAGGCCGTCTACCGCTCCTACACCGGCCGCGCGGTCGAGGACCACGCCGTGGTCACCGTCGGCTACGCCTCGCAGGCGATCGGCGTCATTGAGGCCGGCTTCGTCGCGGGCACACCGTTCACGATCGACGTGGCCGGCACCCGGGGCTGGCTCGCGTACTCCGACCAGGAGGCCCGGCTCACCGCCGGCGGACCGGCCTACGGCGACGAGCCGGTCACCCTCGACGTCCCCGCCGACGCCCAGGACGCCTTCGGTCAGTGGGTGGACCACATCGCCGCCGACACGCGTGCCGACGACAACCTCGCCCGCGCCGTCGAGCTCACCCGCCTGGTGGTCGCCGCGAACGAGGCCGCGGGTCAGCCCGCGACCAGCGACGCCCTCGTCGGCGCACCCGCCTGACCGTCCCAGCAGTCCAGCACCTCGAACCAACCACAGGAGTCACCATGTCCAGCGACATCATCCGCGTCGGCCTCATCGGCGGGGGCGGCATCGCGTCCGCGCACATCGCCGGGTACGCCGAGCACCCCGACACGATCCGCATCGCCGCGGTCGCCGACGCGTTCGCGGCCACGGCCGAGGAACGCGGGGCGGAGCTCGGCGTCCCGTTCTTCACCGACTACCTCGCCATGCTCGAGCAGGCGGACATCGACGCCGTCGACATCTGCCTGCCGCACCACCTGCACCGCGACGCGATCGTCGCCGCGGCGAAGGCGGGCAAGCACGTGCTGTGCGAGAAGCCGCTGTGCCTGAGCCCCGACGAGGCCGCCGACGTGCAGCGCGCGGTGTCCGAGTCCGGCATCACCCTGATGTGCGCGCACAACCAGCTGTTCATGCCCGCGGTCGCCAGGGCCAAGGAACTCATCGACGGCGGGGCGCTCGGCACCGTCTACGAGGTCCGCACCACCGACTCGTTCCGCAACGAGTTCGACCCGTCGAACATGGGGTGGCGTGCCCACGCGTCGACGAGCGGCGGCGGTGAGCTCATCGACACCGGCTACCACCCGAGCTACCTGCTCATGCACCTGGCCGGGGGCGTCCCGGTGCAGGCCACCGCGATGCTGTCCACGCATCGGCTGGCGTTCATGGAGGGCGAGGACTCGGCACAGGCCCTGTTCCGGTTCGACAACGGCGCCGTGGGCCAGCTCGTGACGAGCTGGGCGTACGACCCGGCCGCCGGCACCGAGCGGTTCAGCGTCGTCGGCGAACACGGCGCCCTGACGAGCGACGGCACCACGCTGCGGTGGGACCTGCGGGACGGCACGAGCGAGTCGGTCACCTTCAACGAGGTCGACACCTTCGCGGCCGAGATCGGCGCATTCGGGGCATGCCTGCGCGATGGTACGCGGCCGATCCACACCGAGCGCGAGGGCATCGCGGTGCTCGGCATGATCCTGGCGGCGTACGAGGGCGCCCGGACGGGGACGATCGCCCCGGTGCTGACGGCGGACGAGACCGTCAGCGCCTGACCCGCGCGGATCGCGTCGCACTGCGCACCCGTTCTGCGACGAACCACGAGTCGTTCGACGCGTGGTTCGTCGCAGAACGGGTGCTGACGCACCGCGCCACCGTCAGTGCGTCGCGGGTGCCGCGTCCTCGTCGTCGGCGGCGTGCAGCACCGACTCGGCCTGCCCGAGCAGGTGCCGCGCGGCCAGGCTCAGCGACCGCACCCCGACCACGACGACGAGCAAGGTGAGCAGCACGAGCAGCACGGTCGTGGGCACCCACGCCACCGGAAGGTCGAGCACCCGGAACCACTCGATCGCCGCCGTCGCGACCGCCGCGGCCGGGAACACGAACGACCAGAACCCGAGCGAGAACCCGAGCCGGACGTACCGGGGCAGCAGGGCGAGCTGCACGAGGAGCATGAGGACCCCGAGTCCGGCGATCGCCTGCACGGGCAGGGTCCGGGCGTCGTCGGTGAGCGCGAACAGGGACACCGTCGCCACCGCGGGCGGAGCCACGAGGATCGCCATCGTGGGGACGAGCGGGTCGGGTAGTGCGGGACGGAACGACAGCCGGATGAGGAGCAGCCCGGTCATCACGCCCCAGAAGAACACGCCGACGCCGAAGCACGCCCAGGACAGCCAGCCCACACCGACCTCGTGCGTGGCGACGGCGGCGACGAGAGCCGCGGCGACCGTCGGCAGCAGGTAGCCGCCGTGCACGGCCTCCAGGGTCAGGCGCCCCTCGAACCACGTGCTCAGCAACCACGCCGCGAACCCGGCAGCGACCGCCACCGCGAGCAGCACGAGGACCTGCCCCCCGATCTCCCAGAACCGCGCGAGGTCGACGCCGAGGAGCATCGCCGTCGCGGGGACCAGGGCGGCGATCGGGCCCTGCGCCGGGTGGCGGAGCTGGTCGACCAGGCGTTCGTCGACCCGGACGCCCCGCAGGACGTGCGCGCCGAGCAGCCACGACCACGCCACCGCCGCGACCACCCAGAACACCTGCGGGACGACGGCTGGCACCCCGAGAACGGGTGCCGCGTACGACCACGTCTCCGCGAACCCGGCCAGGCCGAACGGTGCGGCGAGGGTGTTGAGCGGGATGCGGGAGGTCGGGCGTGCGCTGGGCATAGGGGTCCCATTGTCCCCGGCTCGCGTCGTGCCGCGTAACGGAGCCCGGCTCGCAGGCGGCCCGTGGCACATTGGGCCGATGCCCTTCGAGAACAGCGACCACGTCCAGGCCACAACCGCCGGGTCGCTCCCGCGCACGCCGGAGCTCATCGCCGCGAACGCCGCCCGCCCCGTGGGCGCCGACGGCTTCACGCTCGAGACCACCGACGAGGTCCGCGCGATGACGAGCGCGGCCGTCGACGACGTCGTCGCCCGCCAGACCGCCCTCGGCATCACGCAGCCGGGTGACGGCGAGTTCGGCAAGGCGATGTCGAACAGCGTCGACTACGGCGCGTGGTGGGGCTACTCGTTCCAGCGCGTCAGCGGACTCTCGCTCACGGACGCCGACATCTTCACGCAGGAGCCGGTCCGCTCGAGCCCGGGCAACGTGCAGCTGACCAGCTTCCCGGACCGTCGCGACTGGACGATCTTCCGCGAGGCCTACACCGACCCGGCGTCGGGCATCGGTACCGGCAAGAACGCCACCGCCTTCCCCACCACGACCGGCCCGATCGCCTACACCGGGCACGAGGCCGCACGCACCGACGCCGTCAACCTCAAGCACGCGGTCGAGGCCGCCGGTGCCGAGAACGGCTTCATCACGGCACTCTCCCCCGGCTCCGCGGCCCGGGTCGCGAACGAGTACTACGCCACCGACGAAGAGCACATCTGGGCCTGGGCCGACGCCCTGCGCGAGGAGTACCGGATCATCCTCGACGCGGGCCTCGTGCTGCAGATCGACGACCCCTCGATCGCCGAGAACTGGGACCAGATCAACCCGGAACCGAGCCTCGAGGACTACCGCGCCTTCACCCGCATCCGCGTCGAGGCGCTCAACCACGCGCTCGAGGGGCTCGACACCAGCCGCGTCCGCTTCCACCTGTGCTGGGGCTCGTGGCACGGCCCGCACACCACCGACATCGAGCTCCGTCACATCGTCGACCTCATGCTCGACATCGACGCCGGCGCGTACTCGTTCGAGGCCGCGAACGCCCGCCACGAACACGAGTGGACCGTGTGGCAGGACGTCACGCTGCCCGACGGGAAGGTGATCGTCCCCGGCGTCGTCAGCCACGCCACGAACGTCGTCGAGCACCCCGACCTGGTCGCGCAGCGCATCGAGCGGTTCGCCTCGGTCGTCGGGCGCGAGCGCGTCATCGCCGGCACCGACTGCGGCCTGGGCGGCCGCATCCACCCGCAGATCGCCGCCGCGAAGCTCGAGTCGCTCGGCGAGGGTGCACGACGCGCGAGCGCGAAGCTCTTCTGAGCCGCACGTTCCTTCCCAGAACGGCTGCGGTAGCAAGCAAGAACGGGCGTACCTGCCACGAAGATCACGGCAGGTACGCCCGTTTCGGAGCGGTACGCCCGGTTTCGGCAGGCCTCAGGGGCTACCGCCGTGCGCGGCCGAGGACGATCGCGCCGACCGCGGCAGCGCCACCGAGCCACACGAGCGGACGCGTGACACGCCGACGCTTCGCGACCCAGCCGCCGTTCGTGGCGTTGCCGGCGTCCGCCGGGGCGTAGAGGTTGCCGTCGGTCGGGTCGCCCTTCCCGCGCAGCGCGAAGGTCTCGACCATGGGCTTCGTGATCTTGTGGAACAGCCCCGGGAACACGTACTGCAGCGGGACGAGCGACGCCTGGACGCGGCCGACGTAGCGGTACCGCTTCGGGTGTGTGGCGGCGGTCACGACGGCACGACCCGCGCGCTCGACCGACACCGTCGGCGGCAGCGGGTGCGAGTTCTTGCCGGTGTAGTTGGCGCCGTTCTGGTAGATCGGCGTGTCGATCGTCGACGGCAGCAGCGTGGTGAAGCGGATGCCGGTGTGCGCGAACTCGTCACCGAGGACGTCGACCAGGCCGAGCGCCGCGTGCTTGCTCGTGACGTACGCCGACTGGTAGGGCGCTGACAGCAGTGACTGGATCGAGCCGACGAGCACGTACGTGCCCGTGCCGCGCTGCTTCCAGTGCGGGAGCAGGTGGGTGATCGCGTTGAGGTGGCCGTAGAGGTTCGTGTCGACGACCCGCTTGAACGACTCGGTGGGGGTCTGCTCGAACAGGCCGTAGACGAACAGGGCCGCGTTGCCGACGAAGACGTCGATCCGCCCGTGCCGACTCGTCACCGTGCCGATGAGGTCCTTGACCTGGTGCTCGTCGGCGACGTCCGTCGGGATCGCGACCGCGTCGGCCCCGAGTGCACGGCACTCGGCGGCGGCGGCCTCGAGGGAGTCGTGGCCGCGTGCGGCGAGCACGAGCGTGGCACCCTGTCGGGCGAACTCGTGCGCCGCGGCCCTCCCGATGCCGCTCGATGCTCCGGTGACGACGACGATCTTCCCGCGGTACCGATGTCCCATGCGTCCTTGGTACGCGCCTGCTGGTCCGTTCCCGCACAGACGGGCCGTACCCCTCGCCCCGGTGCGAGGATGGAGCATGCGCAAGGACGACCTGACCGTCGACGAAGCCACGGTCATCGCCGAACACGCCCGGTCCGGTGCCCTCGAGCTGGACGACCCCGAGGTCCGCAAGGTCGTCGAGCAGGCGAACCGGGTGCTCGTCCGCGCACAGATGTGGGGCGAGGAGCGGAGTCCGAAGCTGCGTCGTCGCCGTCGGTTCATCGCGATCGGTGCGCTCGTGATGGTGCTCGTCTGGGTGGCCGGCTTGCTCGTGCCGCTCGCGCTGCGCTTCGGCGTGTAGCCGGAGCCGATCCGAGACCGGAGACGAAGCGTCGACCCCCTCGGTTCAGCGGCCGGTGCGGGCGTTCCGGGCGAGGAGCCCGAGGTACGTGCTGTGCCCGACGAGCGCCAGGCCGAAGAAGATCGCGGCGACGGCGTAGACGCGGTCGAGCTTCCCCTGCCCGATGACGAGCATCACGATGCAGAAGGCAACGGCGATCGCCAGCACGCCGACCTGCACGGTCGACCAGATCCGTCGGAAGCGCGGCATGCCCGTCTCGTTCACCCGGCCATTCTCCCCCATGCCGAGCCCGCCGTGCGGTCGCCCGACGTCAGCCCGCGGTACGACGCGGGCGAGGCACGTCGGTACCGTGCTCCGATGTGCGGCCCCGCAGGCCGGACCTAGCGTGCAGGCATGGACACGCACCACCCCACGGCCACCCCCACCAGCACCCCGGCCCGCCCTGCACGCCGACGCCGTCGCCCGCTCCGGATCATCGGCTTCTCGCTCGTCGGGCTCGTCGGCCTCGGCGCCCTCACGCTCGGCGGCACGGCCACCTACGACGCGATCGCGACGGCGGCGGAACGGGACGACATCCGCCCGTACGGCGAACTCGTCCCCGTCACCGGCGGCCGGGTCAACGTCGCCGTCACCGGGTCCGGGGCGACGACCGTCGTGCTGCTGCCAGGCTTCGGCACGGCATCCCCCGTGATCGACTTCGCCCCGCTCGTCGACCGGCTGCAGGACACGCACCGGGTGGTGGTCGTCGAGCCGCTCGGGTACGGCCTGAGCGACGGCACCGACCGGCCCCGGACCAGCGCGAACATCGTCGACGAGGTGCACCAGGCGCTGTCGACCCTCGGCATCGACCGGTACGTGCTCGCGGGGCACTCGGTCGCCGGGATCTACGCGCTCGAGTACACGAACACGTACCCGGACGAGGTGCAGGCGTTCGTCGGCATCGACAGCAGTGTGCCGACGCAGCCCGGCATCGACGAGGCCGTCGGGTCTGGCCTGTTCCGCTTCGTGAAGGCCACCGGGCTCGCCCGTGTGCTCGCTGCCGTGTCCGGCGACGCGTACGCCGGGTTGCCCTACACCGATGCGCAGAAGGAGCAGATGACCCTGCTGTCACACCGCACCAGCATGCGCGCGACGTACCTGGACGAGTACGAGCACCTCGGCGCGAACTTCCGGCACGCCCGCAGCCTCGCGTTCCCCGCCGATCTGCCGGTCCGCCTGTTCGTCGTGGGCGACGACCCGGATGTGCCGGGGTGGGAGCGCCTGCACCGTGAGCAGGCGGCGTCGGTCACCGACGGCCAGGTCGTCCTGCTCGACGGCGGGCACTACCTGCACCACACGCACGCGGCGGAGATCGCCGAGGGCATCGACGCGGTCGCCGACCTCGGTCAGTGATCCCGCAGCGCCTCGACGAGCTCGGCCTTGCGCTTCGACGAGTACCCGGTCAGGCCGAGCTCCTTCGCCCGCTTCCGGAGGTCGGCGACGGTCCATTCGTCGTACGAGCCGGACTCGCCGCCCTTCTTCCCGACGGCCTCCTCGCCGCGGGCCGCTGCGGCGTTGCTGATCCGCGCGGCCTTCTCCTTCAAGTTGCCCTCCTTGCGGAGCTCCTCGTACATGTCCGGCTTCTTGAGTTGGTTCGGCATGGTGCGTCACGGTACGCGCGCCGACCCGGCGTCGTTCCGAGCCGGCGCGCGGCTCAGCGCTTCTCGGGGTCGTGGCCCCAGTTCATCAACGAGTACCGCCACGGGGCGTCGTGCACGTCACCGTCCGGCCGCTGCTCCGAGTGCCGGGCGACGTAGCCGACGACCTTCCGCATGTGGGCGTGGTCGTCGTCGGTCCGGTCCGCCTTGTGCTTCTCGAGGATCCGGATGATGTGCCGCCCGCTCTCGTGCCCGGTCGACTCACCGCCGCCCGGGGGCTTCTGCCCGACCTGCTTCGACTCGTCGGTGTCGAGCCACTCGCGGAGCTCCGACGGGGTCATGTTCACCGCGTCGGCGAAGTCGCGCTCGGTCTGCTGGTCGTCGTCGTCACTCATGGTCCCGAGGCAACCCCGCGGTCCTGGACGGGTGCGCAGGGCGGATGGCGCTCCGCCGCCGTCCAGCCGGGACGGGTTCCGTGGAGGCACGAGCAGGAAGGAACTCGCATGCCCACCGACCAGTACGAACACGGCGACCCGCGCACCCGCTACCCCGACGTCAAGCCGGAGCCGCAGACGCAGGACGAGCCGGGCCTCCAGTCCGCCATGGACCCGGTCCCCGACCTGGGCGAGACGAGCTACCGGGGCACCGGCCGGCTCGCCGGCCGCAAGGCCCTGATCACCGGCGGTGACTCCGGCATCGGCGGCGCCGTCGCGATCGCGTTCGCCCGCGAGGGCGCCGACGTCGCGATCGCCTACCTGCCGGAGGAGCAGTCCGACGCCGACCACGTGCTCGAGCAGATCCGTGCCGCCGGACGCACCGCCGTGGCGATCCCCGGCGACCTGCGTGACAAGGCGTACGCGCAGGAGCTCGTCGACCAGGCCGTCGCCGGACTCGGCGGACTCGACGCCCTGGTGAGCGTCGCCGGCAAGCAGCGCTGGCAGCCGGACGTGCTCGACATCACCGACGACCAGTTCGAAGCGACCTTCGACGTGAACGTCTTCGGGCTGTTCCGCCTCGTCAAGGCGGCGCTGCCGCACCTGGAGCCCGGTGCGACGATCACCACGACGGCGTCCATGGAGGCGTACAAGCCGGCACCCGACCGGCTCGACTACGCGGCGTCGAAGGGCGCGATCAACAACCTGTCGAAGGGGCTGTCGCAGCTGCTCGTCGAGCGTGGCATCCGCGTGAACGTCGTCGCTCCCGGGCCGACGTGGACGGTCCTGCAGCCGAGCGGCGGCGTCGACCCGTCGACGCTGCCCGAGTTCGGCAGCAGCGAGTCGCCGATGGGCCGCGCCGGACAGCCGGCCGAACTCGCACCGGCCTACGTGTTCCTGGCGTCGGACGAGTCGAGCTACGTCGTCGGCGAGACGCTCAACGTGAACGGCGGCATGGTCACGCCCTGACCTGCACCGCGCGCCGACGGGCAGATCAACCGCGAGGACTGATCCGCGGTACATCGTGAGCAGGAATGGTCGGGTTCGCTTGCAGCACCCGACCATTCCTGCTCACGAAGCGCCCCCGGCGCCCGCCGCCGCGGTCGCCCACTGCTAGCGTGCAGACGTGTCCTGGGGCCGGCTCTACTTCGCACTGCAGGCCATCGGCGGCGCAGTGTGGTGGATCACCGTCGCGACCGTCCCCGCCGTCCGGACGCTCACGCTCGGCTCGCTGGACCCGGTGGTCGTCGCGGCCCTCGACGTCCCGCTCTTCGTCGTGGCCTCGGCGCTCGCGGCGGTCTCCGCCGGCATGGTCGGACGGATCGCGGCGACCGTCGCCACCGTGTGGACCGCGCTCGTCCTCGCCGGACTCGCCGTCTGGGCGACCGTCACCGGCGAGGCCGGCTGGGGCGTCGTCGTCATGACCGCGGCGACCGTCGGTTCCGTGCTGGCCCTCGCCCTCGTCCTGCTCGGCCGGGTACCGACTGAGTGGTTGACGTCCGGTCCGCTGCGGTTCCGCACGGCCGACCCGGGTGCCGCGACGTCACGGCACGTGGTCGCGACGACCGTGCAGATCGTCGTCTTCTGGGGGCTGTTCCTCGGGGTGTTCCCCGTGGCCATCGCCGTCGCCGAGCACCGCTGGCGGCTGCACCCCGCACTGCCCGGACCGGTCGTGACCGCGCTGCTGGTGGTCGGGCTCGTCGTCCTCGCGCTCGCCAGCGCGCTCGGCATCGCGTCGGCGGCGGCGATGTCGACCAAGGGCGCTGGCACCCCGCTGCCGTCCGCCAGTGCGAACCGGTTGGTCGTCGCCGGCCCGTACCGCTCGGTGCGCAACCCGATGGCGCTCGCCGGCATCACCCAGGGCGTCGCCGTCGGGCTGCTGCTCGGGTCGTGGATGGTCGTCGTCTACGCACTCGCCGGGTCGATCGTGTGGAACTGCGTCGTCCGGCCGCTCGAGGAGGCCGACCTCGAGGCCCGCTTCGGCGAGGACTTCCGCCGCTACGCCGCCCGTGTCCGGTGCTGGGTGCCACGGTGGCCGATCGCGGCGAGCGTCGGCGGGGTCCCGGTCCCCCTCAGCTCGCCGCGCCGGTGATGTTCACGAGCCACGTGACGCGGAACCGGTCGGTGAGCATCCCGAAGGTGTCGCCCCACGGGGCCGTCGTGAGCGGTTCGATGATCGACGCGCCCTCGGCGAGCCCGTTCCAGTAGCGGGTCAGGGCCTCGTGGTCGTCGCCGCTGAGCGACAACGAGATCGTGCTCTCCGACGGCGTCTCCATGCCCGTCGGCGCGTCCGAGGCCATCAGCAGCAGGCCGTTCTCGCCCTCGAGCTGCCCGTGCATGACCTTGTCGGCATCGGCGGGGTCCTGGCTCATGCCGGCTTCGCCGAAGGTGCCGATCGTGAGCTCGCCGTGGAACACCGAGTGGTAGAAGTCGAGGGCTTCGCGGGCCCCCGAGCGGAAGCCGAGGTACGGGTTGAGACGCACGGACATGGTGGACTCCTCACGACGGGCGGGCGTCGTCGCCCGCTGCGCGCCCATCGTCGCAGACGCGACGTGCCCGCGGAAGGGCGCGGTGCCTTGGACGGACGTGCGATGCGGACGGGCGCGACCCGCTCAGCGGTGACGCGCCAGCGGCACGCGGGCCGCGCCGACCGAGCTTGCGAGGGGGGGGGGTGGCGGCGCCGCTCCGCGCCTCCAGGCCGTCAGGCGGTCGCGTCGCGGACCGTGGTCGGGTCCGCCCCGGCGAGGTCACGGATGCGCTTCGCCGGCACGCCGGCGTAGACGCCGTGCGCCAGCAGGCGCCCGGTGACGACCGCGCCGGCCGCGACGACCACGTCGTGCTCGATGTGCGCGCCGGGCAGGATCGTCGCACGGCCGCCGATCCACACGCGGTCCTCGATGACCACCGGACGGCCGGTCGGCGTCTCGCTCCACCGGCCGTCGGCGTCGATCGGGTGGTGGCTCGTCATGATGAGGACCTGCATGCCGATCGCGGCGTTCGCACCGATGCTGACGGGGGCGATGGCCTCGATGGTCACTCCTCGGTTGCAGTAGACGCCGCGAGCCACGGAGAGGTTGCGCGGGTCACCCGTGAGCGAGAAGCCGGGGCCCGGCGCCGACTCCGCGCGCGCCCCAGCCGCCTTCAGGATCAGCTGTCGCAGCACGCGCGGCAGGAACGGCGAACCGAGCAGAACGGTGAGGACGAGGTGCTCCCGAGCGTGCGCGGCGTCCTCGCGCAGCAGGCGGACCAACATCGAGGGGACGGGGACGGCTGGCGTGGCCATGCGGCCTCCTGGGCTCGGGGGACTCGTGCGGCGACACCACACACCGGAAACGTAAGCGCTCCCCAGGAGACCGACAACGGAGTCCCGGGCCGTTGCGTGATCCTTGCGGTAACGCCCCGGACCGCTACTCCCGCGCCGCCAGCGCCGTCTGCCGGGGCAGCTCCCCGAACTCCTGCCGGTAGCTCCCCGCGAACCGGCCCAGGTGCGCGAACCCCGTCGCCCGGGCGATCTCGGCGACGCTGCGGTCGTCGCCCGCCTCGAGCTGTTCCCGGGCGAGCAGGAGCCGGATCCGACGCAGGTACATCGTCGGCGTGATGCCGTGGTGCCGCTGGAACGCCGCCTGCACCCCGCGGACACTCAGCCCCGCGGCCTCGGCAACGTCGTTGACGGTGATCTGCTCGGTCGCGTGGTCGAGCAGGAACGTCTCGGCACGGGCGAAGCGCGCGGTCGACGCCATGACCGGCTCGTGCTGCCCCACCGGCCAGTGCGGGATCGCGGTCAGCAAGCCGCCGGCGGCGAACCGGGCGAGCTCGCGCTCCCGCTCGAGCGGCACGTCTGTCGGACCCTGCAGGACCTCCTGCGCGACCGACCGGACCATGAGCCACCAGGCGGCGAGCGGCGCCCCCTCTGGCACGTGTCGGGGACGGAACTCCAGCGGACCCGGCGCCCAATCACCGCGCTCGGCGGCGACCTGCTCGACGATCGACCGGTCGATGCGCAGCACGTCGTGCTGGAAGTCCACCCACCGGAACCGCTGCGGGTCCTGTCGGTAGAGCACGGGGCGGCCGATCTGCACCGGGTTGTCGTCGACCTGCGCCGAACCGGCCTTCACCCAGACGATCATCATCGCCCGCCCGGGCTCGACCGCGCCGCTCAGGGCACCCGTGCACCGCGTCGACTCGAGGGAGAGCAGGGCGGTGCCTCGCACGCGCTCCTCGAAGACGAAGCCCTCTCCGGTCGCCTCGACGGTGAGTCCGTGGGTCACGTGGGTCACCGACAGTGCCTCGGCCGCGACCGACGGCTCGTCTGTCCTGATCTCCCGCTGCGTGCGGTGCATCATCTCGGGCACGTGATGATCCTCGCGACATGTCGGCATCCGCGCAACGCACGACGCGCCGGGTTTCCTGGACGACGACCAGCATCCGCGCGTTTGACTGATGCGACATGAAGTACATCCAGTACGACCGCTCCACGTTCCTGACGAGCGACGACGTCGCCGACGCCGTGATCGAGTACGCCGCGGCGCTCGCCGGCGGCAGTCGCGCCGACGCGATCGCGGTCCCGACGGTGGCGGAGGACGGCACGATGACGACCACGAAGATCCTCATCGGCCCGTCGAGCGAGATCGTCGTCGCCGACGCGGACGAGGACGAGCTCGAGGTCGAGAACGGTGAGTTCGTGGAACGCCTGCGTGCTGCAGCGCAGACGTTCGACCACCCTGAGACGATCCACGCCGACACCCGCTCGGACCTGACGGGCGACGGACCGGTCGCCTGACCGCAGCGCGGTCGGAGCGACACGCACCGCGCGCACAGCGCCCACCGCGCTCACCGCGCGCACCGCGCTCACCGCCCGAGGTCGGTCGGGAACCTGCTGGCGTCGACCGCCAGGACCGCCTCGGTCCGTCGGCTCAGCTCGGCCAGGAACGCCCCACTCTCGGGTTCCAGGTCGTCGTCCGGCGCCGGCTCCAGGGCGACCGCCACCGCTGGTGCGAGGAGCAGCTCCACCGTGCTGGCCGCGCCGAACTCGTCGGTCGTCGGGACCGACACGACGTCGCTCAACCGGCTCTGGTGCAGGGCGGCCGCGTACCGGATCACCGCGTCGGCGACCGTGTCACCGGTCAGGACCCGGACGGTCCCCGCGTAGTTGACGTACTTCATCGGTGCTCCCTCGTGACGAGGGGCATCCGCCGCGGTGACGGTTCCCTGATCCTGCTGGACAGTAGGCCGTGGTCGCCGCGCGCGTCACAGACACCGACGCCAGAGACGGCGCCGAGGGGTCTGTCCAATCCGCGCTGTCGCTCGGGATCCCGCTGGTAGCAACGAGGTGCGTGCCGCCACCCGTGCGGCGCGGGAAGGAAGCGACTCTTGACCGAGATCACCGCCCACCACGGGCTCTTCAAGGACACGAACCTGCACGTCGACGACACCGGCGGCTCCGGCCGCACCGTCGTCCTGATCCACGGCTGGCCGCTGTCCGGCGAGTCCTGGAGCAAGCAGGTCCCGGCGTTCGTCGACGCCGGACACCGCGTCGTCACCTACGACCGTCGCGGCTTCGGTCGCAGCGACAAGCCGAAGACCGGCTACGACTACGACCACCTCACCGAGGACCTGCACACGATCCTCACCGAGCTCGACCTGCAGGACGTCACCCTCGTCGGCTTCTCGATGGGCGGCGGCGAGGTCGCCCGCTACTTCTCGAAGTACGGCACCGAGCGGCTGCACAGCGTCGTCTTCGCCTCGGCCGTGCCGCCGTACCTGCTGCAGACTTCGGACAACCCGGACGGCCCGCTGCCGAAGGAGCAGGCGGCCGAGATGACCGCGGGCCTGACGAAGGACGAGGACGCGTTCTACGACCAGTTCACGACCGACTTCTTCTCGGTGGACGGCACCCTGGTCGTCTCCGAGGAGGACCGGCAGCAGGCACTCACGCTCGCGAAGCAGGCGTCGAAGACCGCCGCGCTCGAGGCGATGGCGTCCTTCGCGAACACCGACTTCCGTGACGACCTGCCGAAGGTCACCGTGCCGACGCTCGTCATCCACGGTGACGGAGACGCGACCGTGCCGTTCGACGGCTCGGGTGCCCGCACGCACGCCGCGATCGCCGGCTCCGAGCTGCACGTCGTGGCCGGCGGCCCGCACGGCGTCAACGTCAGCCACCCGGACGAGTGGAACCGCGTGGTGCTGGCGTTCCTCGCGAAGTAGCGCGGAACGCTCAGCGTCCGCGGCACGGAACGCGACCGACAGGCGGACGGGAGGCCCGTGGCAGACCCGCCACCCCTCCCTCGCAGGCTCGGTCGGCGCGGCCCGCGTGCCGCTGGCGCGTCACGCTGATCGGCCCGCGCCCGTCCTCCTGTGCGCAGGTCCAGGGCCCCACTCAGGCCGCGGGAGCCACCAGACCGGCGCGCCGGCGCAGGTCGAGCGCGGCCGCGACGAGCTCGCGGGTACGCGGGTGCGCGTCCGCGTCGAACAGCCGCTCCGCGGGGCCCACGTCGACGACACGACCGCCGTCGAAGACCGCGATGCGGTCGGCGACCCGGCGCACGACGGCGAGGTCGTGCGAGATGAACACGCAGGTCGTGCCGGTGGTGCGCTGCAGGTCGAGCACCAGGTCGAGGATCCGCGCCTGCACCGAGACATCGAGGGCCGACGTGGGTTCGTCGCACACCACCAGCGGCACCGGTCCGGCGAACGCCCGGGCGATGGCGACGCGCTGCTTCTGCCCGCCGGACAGCTGGGCCGGCCGGCGGTCGAGGACGTCGGCGGGCAGCCCGACCCGCGCCGCGAGCTGCTCGGCGGTGCCGTCGCCGTGCAGCAGCCGGATCGCCCGTCCCAGCACCTGTCGGACCGTGCGCCGCGGGTTGAGCGAGGCGTCCGCGTTCTGGAACACGACCTGCACGGGTGGGGTGCCGGCCGGCGTTCGGTCGCCGGCGTCCAGCGCGATCGTGCCGTCGTGTCGGACCAGTCCGGCGAGTGCTCGGCCGAAGGTCGTCTTGCCGGAACCGGACTCCCCCACGACGCCCAGCACCTCACCGCGGCGCAGCTCGAGGTCGATGCCGTCGAGGGCGACGGCGCCGTCGTACTCCTTGCGGAGGCCCCTGATCGTCGCGAGCACGTCGTGCTGCGCGGTCTCGGCGGTGGTGCCCGTCGTTCCCGCCTTGCCCGCCGTTCCCGCCTTGCCCGTCGTGATGTCTGGCAGGGCGTCGACGAGCTGCTTCGTGTACGGCTCCGTGGGGTGGAGCAGCACCTGGGTCGCGGTGCCCTCCTCGACGAGCACCCCGTGGCGGAGCACCCCGACCCGTCCGCAGTGCGCCGCGACCAGCGGCAGGTTGTGGCTGATGAGCAGGGTCGCGAAGCCGATCTCGGTCCGGAGCTCGTCGATGAGCGCCATGATGCCCGCCTCGACCGTGCTGTCCAGGCCGGTCGTCGGTTCGTCGAGCACGAGCAGGCGCGGACGGGCCACCAGGGCCATCGCGATCGCGACGCGCTGCTGCTGACCGCCGGACAGCTCGTGCGGGTACCGCACCCCGATCGTCGTCGGAGACGGCAGCCCGACCCGCGTGAACGCCTCGATCGTCGCGGTGTCCGCAGCCGCGCGGCCGGAGCCCGTGGCGCGCAGGACCTCGGCGACCTGGCGTCCGACCGTCATCGTCGGGTTGAGGGCGAGGCCGGGTTCCTGGTGGACGACCGCCACGACGTCGCGCCGGAACCGCCGGAGGCGCTCACCGCGCAGGGACGCGACGTCGACGCCGTAGACGACCAGCGCCGACGACCCGACGGCGGCGTCCGGGCCGAGCGACGCCGTCAGCGTGCCGGCCACGGTGCTCTTGCCGGAGCCGGACTCGCCCACGAGCCCGTACGAGCCACCGGGCTCGATCACGAAGGCGACGTCGTCGACCACCCGGGTGCCGCGGTACGACACGGTGAGACCCTCGACGCGGACCAGTGCGTCGGTCGTGCCGGTGGTCCGGGGCTGCTGGCTCGTGCCGGTCTGCTCGGTCACTCGGAGACCTCCTTGAGGTTGTCGGCGATCAGGTTCGCGGACACGACGATCGACGCCACGGCGACACCCGGGAACACGACCGTCCACCACGCGGCCTGCAGGTAGGCGCGGTTCGCGTTGATGTCGAGCCCCCAGTCGGCGGCCGGTGGTTGCGAACCGAGCCCGAGGAACGACAGCGACGCGGTGATGAAGATCGCGGCACCGAGGCTCAGGACCGCCTGGATCACGAAGACCCCGATCACGTTCGGCAGCAACTCGGTGACCATCGCCCGGACGGCGCTCTCGCCCTGCAGCCGTGCGGCCTGGACGTAGGACTTGCCCATCTCGACGAGCACCGCGGCCCGGACGATCCGCGCGATGCCCGGCGCGAAGAGCACGCCGACGATGAGGACGAGCGCGGGCGTCGACACCCCGAACGCACCGACGAGCACGACCAGGAAGATCAGGCTGGGCAACGCGAGCAGCACGTCGAAGAACCGCATCAGGGCGGTGTCGACCCAGCCGCGGTGGTAGCCGGCGAGCAGGCCGAGGGTGCCGCCGACGACGGTCGCCAGCGCCGCGCCGAACGGGCCGATGACGAGCGCCGGCCGGGCCCCGGCGGCGACGCGGGCGAAGACGTCGCGGCCGAGCGAGTCGGTGCCGAACCAGTGCGCAGCGCTCGGCGCCTGCAGGAGCTCACCGGTGCGAGCGAAGGGCTGCAGGCCGAGCAGGTGCCAGCCCACGGCCAGGACGACCCACCAGAGCAGGATCGCCACGGAGACCAGGAACGTGGGACGCCGGAGGAGTCCGCGCCACCCGCGGCGGGTGACCCGTGCGGTGCCCGTGGTGGTCGACGCCGACGGCCGACCGGCGAGGGCGTCGGTCTCGACGGCGCCGGGGACGACGGCGGTCATGCGGTGGCCACCCGTTCGAAGCGGATCCGGGGATCGACCACCACGAACAGCAGGTCGGTGAGCAGGAGCGCGCCGAGCGAGAGCGCCCCGGCGAGCATCACCCCGCTCTCGAGCAGCAGGGCGTCCTTACGCTCGGCGGCCGACACGAGCAGGGCGCCGAGGCCCGGGTAGGAGAACAGGGTCTCCACGATGACGCTGCCGCCGAGCAGGGTGCCGAGGTAGATGCCGAGCACCGAGAACGTCGGGATGAGCGCGTTGCGGACGACGTGCCGGCGGACGACCTGGCCGGTGGTCAGGCCCTTGAGCACGGCGGTGCGGTGGAACTGCGACCGGATCGTCTCGATCGTCCCCGCACGCACCATCCGGGTCAGGACGGCGAGGTACGCCAGGGCGAGCACCACGGCGGGCAGCGTGAGCACCCGGAGCCGCTCGCCGAACCCGGCGTCGAGCGCACCGGACGCCTGCACGGGCACCACCCGCAGCCAGACCGCGAAGACGAGCAGCAGCACGATCCCGACGACGAACTCCGGCACCGCCGAGATCGTCAGCAGCGCGACCGTGACGGCACGGTCGGAGCGGCGACCCTGCCGGTACGCCTGCACGGCACCGAGCGTGATCGCAACCGGCACCATGATGACGAACGCGTACGCGCCGAGCAGCAGGGAGTTGCCGAGACGGCCGAGCACCAGGTCGCGGACCGGCTCGGAGTAGACGAAGCTCGTGCCCCAGTCCCCCGTGACGAACCCGCTGATCCAGTGCAGGTACCGGCTGACGAGGGACCCGTCGAGCCCGTGGTCGACGTTCCACGCGCGCACCTGCGCCGCCGTCGCGTACTGCCCGAGGGCGTTCCGGCCCGGGTCCCCCGGCACGACCTGGACGAGCCAGAACGTCAGGACGGAGACCACGACCAGGACGAGCGGGATCTGGACGACCCGTTGCCCGACCAGGGTCAGCAGACGACGGCGGCGCGCGGTGCTCATGACGCGGTGACCCCGATGCCCCGGAAGTCGAACCCGCCCGGGAAGTCCTGCCCCGACCGGAAGGTGCCCGTGACGCGCTTCTGCAGCAGGATGCTGCTCGACGCGAACGCGGGGACGATCACGGGCAGGTCGGTCCACTCGATCTCGGCGATCTGGTTCGCCAGGTCCTGCCGCTCCGACTCGTCGGTCGTCGACTCGTACCGGTCGGTCAGCTGCTCGAGCTCTGGGCTCGAGTACTTCGAGGCGTTCCAGACGGCGCCGTCGCGGTAGATCAGGTCGACGTACTGCGCGGGCAGGCGCTGCGCCCAGTTGGTGATCGTCACCGGGGCGTTCAGCCACGGGGTGTCGTCGCCGTCGGCGTAGTACTGCGCGCTCGTCAGCACCTTGAGGGTGACGTCGAACCCGCCGACCGCCTCGAGCTGCTGCTGCACCACCTGGGCGAGGGCCTTCTCGGCGTCGAGCGTCGTGATCTCGAACGAGACCGTCCTGCCGCCGAGCAGGTCCGCGACCTTCGCCTTGTCCTGCTCGCGCTGCTCGAGTCCCTTCGGCTGGATCGCCGAACTCGGGAAGAACGTGGTGTCGTTGCCGACCTCGGCTGCGCCGCCGTAGACCGTCTTGACGATCTCCTCACGGTCGAGCGCGAGGGCGAAGGCCTCACGGACCTTCGGGTCGTCGAAGGGCGCCTTGGTGACGTCGAGGAAGATGCCGTCGAACTTGTTGAAGTACGGCTCGGTCTCGGTGTGGTCCGAGGCCTGCAGCGTCGACGTCGCGGTGGGGCTGGCGGCGATCTGGTCGATCTCCCCGCTCTGGAACGCGAGCAGCTGGGCCTGGTCGTCGGCGTAGAACTTCACGTCGACCTGCTGCAGCTCCACGTCCTTCGCGTCCCAGTAGTCCGGGTTCTTCGTGAACGTGGCGCCCTGGCCGGCCGAGTACTTCGTCAGCACGAACTGTCCGGCGCCGACGGGCTGCTTGGCCCAGTTCGCGCCGGCGTCGAAGCCGGCCGGCTGGATGGTCGTGTTCGAGCCCGTGAGCAGGTAGGGAAAGTCGGCGTACGGCTTGGCGAGCGTGAAGTCGATGGTCGAGGCACCGTCGGCGGCGACCGACTGCAGGATGCCGTCGAAGCTCGACTTGCCGGGCGACTGGCTGTCCTTGCCGATGATCGAGTCGAACGTCGCGACGACGTCCTTGCTCGTGAGCGCGGCACCGTCCGAGAACTGCAGGTCGTCGCGGAGCTGCACCGTCCAGGTGCGTCCGTCTGACGACGCCTTCCACGAGTCGGCCAGACGGCCCTCGAGCTTGCCCTTCGCGTCCTGGCTGAGCAGACCCTCGGACGCCAACCCCACGATGAACATCGCGTTGTAGTCCGAGGTGGTGAGCGGGTTGATCGTGCTGTCGGGCTCCTGGAGTCCGAGCGTGTAGGTGCCGGTGTCCGAGGACGATCCGGGCGAGGCATCGCCGCCGGACGAGCACGCGGCGAGCGTGAGGGCGAGGGCGGACGCGGTGGCCGCGAGGGCGAGGCGCTTGAGGCGACGCCGCCGCGACGTGAGGTCGACGGTCACGGATGACTCCTAGGGGTTCGGGTTGCAGGGGTGCGGTGCTGGGAGGGGTGGTGCGGTCAGCGGTGCGCGCGGTCCGGCACCCGGGGGTGTCCGAAGCGCTCGCGCAGGGTGAGGTCGTCGTACGCCGTGGCGGTCCGGCCGCGGCGCTGCAGTTCCGGCACGACGTGGTCGACGAACCGGTCGATCCCGCCGGGCAGGTACGGGAACTGCACGATGAAGCCGTCGGCGCCACCGTCGTCGGCGAGCTCCTCGAACCGGTCGGCGATCTCCGGTCCGGTGCCCGTCAGCAGGCTGCGGCGGTACGACCACTCGTAGACGTCGCGGGGCGTCGCGGGGCCGTCGGCGAGCAGCCGGTCGACCGCGGGCTTCGGCGAGCGGGTCTCGTTCGAGGTGTCGAACTCCTCGGCGTAGTCGAACGGCACGTCGACGTCGCGGCCGGACAGGTCCTGCCCGATCTGGTGCGACACGTCCTCGAGGATGAGGGCGTCCGGCGTCAGGGCGAGGATCGCGTCCGCCTCGGCTCGGGCGTCGGCGGCGGTCTCCCCCACGACCGGCATCACCGACGGCATGATCTTCACCGCGTCGGCGGAGCGGCCGTGCCGGACGGCGCGGGCGCGCAGGTCGTCGACGAAGCGTCGGACGTCCGCGGTGGAGCCACCACGGGTGAACACCGCGTCGGCCGTGTCCGCGGCGAGTTCCAGCCCGGACTCGGACCCGCCGGCCTGGAACAGCAGCGGGTGGCCCTGCGGCGGCCGGGCGATGTTGAGCGGCCCGCGCACCCGGAAGAACTCGCCCTCGTGGTCGAGACGGTGCAGGCCGTCGCGGCGCGCGAAGACCCCGGACGCCGGGTCGGCCACGATCGCGTCGTCGTCCCAGCTGTCCAGCAGCCCGTTCACGACGTCGACGAACTCGCGACCGCGCTCGTACCGTCGGGAGTGGTCGATGTGGGCGTCACCACCGAAGTTGCGGGCCTCTTCGTCGTAGCGGCTCGTGACGAGGTTCCACGCGGCCCGCCCACCGCTGAGGTGGTCGAGCGAGGCGAGGGTCCTGGCCACGTGGTACGGCTCGTTGTACGTCGTCGACACGGTCGCGGCGAGGCCGATCCGCGACGTCACCTGGGACAGCGCGGCGAGCAGCGTGAACGGTTCGGGCCGCAGCGCCCCGTAGTGGTCGACGCCCGACGGGTACCGGTCCCAGAAGTACAGGCCGTCGGCGAGGAAGAGCGTGTCGAACACGCCGCGCTCGGCGGTCTGCGCGATGTGCCGGTGGTGCCGCATGCTCAGGTGCTCGGCGGGGCGAGAGGACGGGTGCCGCCACCCGGTGACGTGCGCGCCGCCCGGGTGGAAGGCGAAGGCGCCCAGCAGGATGCGGTCGCTCATGCGGACGCCTCCTGGTCGACAGCCGCGGGCGCGGGCGCGGCTGCCGAACCGTCGTACCGGCTCGCCGGTCGCGCCAACCCGAGGTGCTCCCGCAGGGTGTCGCCGCGGTACGTGCGGTCGTACACGCCGCGACGTTCGAGCTCCGGCACGACCTGGTCGACGAACCGGTCGACGCTCACCGGGATCGACGAGAACGCGAGCATGTAGCCGTCGGCGGCGTCCTGCTGGTAGCGCTCGGTCAGCCAGTCGGCGATCTGCTCGGGCGTGCCCGGCAGGAACCGACGGCGCAGGATCGTCCGGTAGACCTCGCGCAGCGTGGTGGCCTCGGCGGCGATGCGGCGGATCGACTCGTAGACGGACTTCGACTGGTTGATCGCCGTCTCGTCGAAGACGTGCTCGAACGGTGCGTCGAGCGGCCGGTCGGACAGGTCGGTCTGCAGGTAGTGGGACAGCAGGTCGAGCGAGACGCGGTCCGGTGTCAGCTCCTCGATCTCGTCGAGCTGCCGCAGCGCGTCGGCCTCGGTGTCGCCGATCACCGGCGACACCGCCGGCAGGATCAGCATCGACGACGCGTCACGTCCGTGCTCGACGGCGCGGCGCTTGTAGTCGGCGTACAGGGCCTGCGCGTCGGCGAGGTCGTCCTGCCAGAGGGTGAAGACGCCCTCGGCCTTCGCCCCGGCCAGCGCGCGGCCGGCCTCGGACGCCCCGGCCTGGAACAGCACCGGGTGGGCCTGCGGCGGCCGGGCGATGTTGAGCGGCCCGCGCACGCGGAAGAACTCGCCCTCGTGGTCGAGCACGTGCAGTCCGTCGCGCTTCGCGAAGTACCCGGACTCCTGGTCGTACAGGAACGCGTCGTCGTCCCAGCTGTCCCAGAGGCCCTGCACGACGTCGACGAACTCGGCACCCCGGCGGTAGCGGACGGCGTGGTCGAGGTTCGCGTCGCGACCGAAGTTCCAGGCCTCTTCGTCCGAGGCGCTCGTGACGAGGTTCCAGGCGGCCCGGCCCTCGCTGAGGTGGTCGATCGACGCCAGCTTCCGGGCCACGTGGTACGGCTCGTTGTAGGTGGTCGAGACGGTCGCGGCGAGCCCGATGTGCTCGGTCCGCTGCGACAGGGCACCGAGCAGGGTGAAGGGTTCGGTGCGGATGTTCACGGCGTGGTCGATGCCCGATGCGAAGCGGTCCCAGACGTACAGCTCGTCGGCGATGAACAGCGTCGCGAACCCACCGCGCTCGAGCGTCTGCGCGAACCGGACGTAGTACTCGACGTCCAGGTAGGCGTCCGGTTCGCTGCCCGGCAGGCGCCAGCTCGTGACGTGCTCGCCGCCGGGGTAGAACACCATCCCGCCGAGCACCAGGCCGCCGTCGCGGGTCATGCCGTCACCGCCTCGTGGGCCAGGACGGCGCCGAGCTGCGGGGCCACCTGCTCGGCGAACAGCGCGAGGGCGTCCGTCCGTGCACCGACGTCGGAGTAGCCGTCGTCGACCTGCACGTTGAGCTGCGTCGCGTACCGGGAGTACGGCTTCGACGCGATCGACTCCGCGATGTCGTCGGCCGTGCCGTAGTGCAGGTTGAGCGACGCGGCCTTCTCGGCCAGGGTCGTCGCCGGCGGCAGGAACGACTCGCCCCACGCGTACTTCGCCTCGATGCCCGCACGCGCCTCGCGCAGCGCGGTCTCGCGGTCCGGGGCCGGGTAGATCGCCGTCGAGAGCGCGACGCGGGGAACAGCGCCGTCCGGCAGTGCGGCGTGGTAGGCGTCCGCGGTGACCTCGGCCGGCACGGTCTGCGTGGTGCCGATCAGCACCCCGTGCCCCCGACGGGCGGCGATCGCGGCGCTCTCGGCGCTGAGCGTGGCGTCCCAGATCCGGTCGAGCAGCCCGCTGCCGTCCGGGTTCAGGCGTGCGGTCCCCGTGCCGAGTGACGCACCACGCAGCGCGTCGAGCAGCCGTGCGAGCTGCTCGTCGAACGCGGCACGACGGGTGTCGTGGTCGGCCCCGACCAGACCGGGTGCGAAGACGTCGAGGGTCTCCGGGCCGCCACCGTTCGCGACGCCGAGTTCCACGCGGCCGTCGCTGATCGCGTCGAGGACGGCGGCGTCCTCGGCAACCCGGACCGGGTCCTCGTGCGGCAGCGTGACCGCTCCGAGCCCGAGCCGCAGGGTGGACGTCCGCTCGGCGAGGGCCGCGAAGAACACGAACGGTGACGGCAGTCCGCCGCGCGCCGGTGCGTCGTCGTGTCGGAAGTGGAACTGGCGCACCCAGGCCCCGTCGTACCCGAGGCGTTCCGCCGCGGTGAAGAGCTCGAGCTCCTCGCGGTAGGCCCGGGTCGCCGGCGGCGCCTCGGTGCCGTGCGAGAACACCGCGATCCGCAACGGCACCGTGGCCGCGCGGGCGGTGCGTTCGACGTGCGTCATGCAACACTCCCTCGTCAGTGGAGCGATGCAAACACGAGCGAGCGACGCGCACGAGCGTCGACGTAACGGGGCGCAGTGATTCGTCACGGAACGTAGGAGAGCGCGCACAGCGCGGAACAGGAGCATCATCACCGCCCTTGTGCCCGGAGCAGGACCGACGTAGCTTGGCGGCAGCTGCCCCGGACCCCGGTCGCCGGAACTCCTGTGTTCCTCGAGACGATCAGGGAGTGTCACCGTGCCGCAACAATCCGTCGACGAGACGTCATCCGCGACCACCACCGAACCGAACACCGCCACCGCTGCCGCACCGGTCCGCCTGGAGGCCTCGGCGTCCTCGCCCGAACAGGCCCTCGAGCAGTTGCCGGGCCTCGTCACGGGCACCTCGTGGCAGACCCGTCCGACCACCGGGGCGTACTCGTTCCGGTACCTGGCCGTCGGTGACGGCAACGTGACGCTCCGCCGGTCGCAGATGCGCGGCTACGTCCGCGGCACCGTGGCCCCCGACGACGCGTACATCGTCGTCCTGGTGCTCGGCGGCGTCGTCACGCTCGACCTCCTGCGCGGCGGCGGGCCGGTCGACAACGGCGTGCCGGCGCTGATGCCCACCGAACGACGCGCCGTCGTCGAGGCCAGCAACCACGACGCCGTCATGGTGCACCTCACCCGCGCGTTCGTGCGGTCCGTCGCCGAGGAGCGCCACGGACTGCCCTCCGGCGGCCTGCACCTCGACGAGCGTGCCGTCCCCGCAGCGGACGCCGTCGTGCGCTGGCGGCAGGTCCTCGAGTCCGCTCGTCGGGTCCTCGCGGCGCAGGGTGTGGCCTCCACCGCCTGGTCGGACGCCACCCGGGCCGTCGCCGTCGCCTTCCTCGCCCTGTACCCACCGAAGGCCGCCGAACCGTCGAGCGCCCTGTGGGCACCCCGGAACGCCCGGATCCGGCGAGCGGTCGACCACGTGCACGAGCACGCGGCGGAACCCATCGCCGTGTCGGACCTCGCCGCGGTGTCCGGCTTGAGCGTCCGTGCCGTGCAGGAGTCGTTCCAGCGGCTGTTCGGGATGCCGCCGTCGGCCTACGTCCGGTCCGTCCGGCTCCAGCGCGTCCGGGGCGACCTGCTGCGACTCGACACCGCGACCACCTCGGTGAGCGAGGTCGCACGCAGCTGGGGGTTCGCCCACCTCGGCCGGTTCTCGGCGGAGTACACGAGCCGCTACGGCGAGTACCCGAAGGCCACGCTGCACCGGTGACCGGTCGAGCGCGCACCACGCGCCCTGGGCAGGGCCGACGGGCGGACGGGAGGCGCAGGGCGGGCCCGGACCGCGCCTCCCGTCCGTCAGGTCGTCCCGTCCACCGCCCTGGCGGACGTCACGCAGACGGCGTCGCGTCGAGCGCGATGACCGCGACCTGGACCACCGCGTCGTCCGGCATGTCCGGGTAGTAGTTGGCGCGCAGCTGCCGGGCGAAGTCGACCATGTCGGTGTCGGCCGGCTGGTGCGCCGCCCGAGGGGTGAGCTCCGCCAGGCGGTGGTCGGTCACCTCGGTGACCTGGCCGGCCAACGGCGTCGCCGAGGGGTGCTCGTCGAAGACGAACACCGCGGGGCCGGTGCGAACGTCCTCGTGCCAGCGCACCGTCGTGACCTTCTCGCCGCGCTGGACGGCGTCGTGGTGCTTCTGGTGGAAGTGGATCGTCTGGGACACGGATCAAGTCTGGTCGATGTCGACCAGGTCCGCGTGCCGCGCGGCGTAGGCCGTCGCACGGCGGATCCGGCGGAGCGTCAGCGGGACGATCCAGACGAGCACCGCCACCATGAGCGCGAGGAACACCGGCGGCAGGATCCCGAGGTCGCCGCGGATCCACGTCGACACCATCTGGAACGCGAGCGCTGTGTAGAGCAGCCCGATGTACGCGAGCTGGAACCGCAGCGCGAGTGGGACCACCGTGGCGTACCGGACGGCGCCGACCTGCTCAGCCGGGTCGAGCGGCAGGTCCGCGCCGCGGGCCACGATCTTCGCGAAGCGACGGAGTCGACCGAGGTCGTGGCCGGCGGACGCCCGCAAGAGCCCGTTCAACGGCAGCGACTGGAGCAGGGCCGCGAACGCGGTCGCAGTGAAGACCAGCTGGCCGGCGAGGAAGGCCGCCTGGGTGAGTCCAGCGGGGTCGTCCCCGGTGAAGGCGGCCAGGACCACCACGCCGATCGTCACGACGACGATGGACACGCCGAAGGTCACCGCGATCACCATGATCGTGTGGCGGAGTTCGGCCGGTCCGAACCGGTAGCCGACCGGGTACGCCGCCGGCGACGGCTCCGTGCGCCGGAACAGCGCACCGAGTGGTCGCGCGATCACCAGCAGCACCGCCGCTCCCCCGATCAGCACGACCGGCACCCAGACCGGCGCGCCGGCCGAGACCGACGCGAGCACGACGACCACCGCACCCGCCACGTCCACGGCGACCACGCCCAGCAGCCACCACCGCAGGTACCGGGAGCTGTCCGTGGACGACCGGTGGTCCCAGTAGCCCGCCAACGACCCGACCACCGCAGGTCCGACGACGAACATCGGGATGCTGACGCTCACCGCGATGATCAGGACGTCCGAAACGTCGCTGAGTTCGAACACCGCCAGCAGGGTGCCCCCGAGGGTGAGCGCTGTGATCAGCACGATGAGCAGGACGTAGCTCAGGACCCGCATGGGGTGACTCCTCTTCCGGCAGGACGACGCCTCCCAGTGCATCCTGGCCGAGCTCCGACGGGCCGGCCCATTTCGTGCGGAGAACCGCATCACGTCAGGTCGTCGAGGTCGCCGTCCCTACGCTGAGGACATGGCGCATCTGCGAGCGGTCGGGTTCGACCTCGACGGGACGCTGTTCGACCACCGTGGCGCAGCGACCGCCGGTGCCGCCCGGTTCCTCGAGTCACTCGGCGTGCACGCCTCGGCGTTCGCCATCGGCCGCTGGTTCGCCGCCGAGACCGAGCAGTTCGAGCGGTGGCGAACAGGGCAGATCAGCTTCCCCGAGCAGCGGCGCGAACGGCTGCGGGCCGTCCTTCCCGCGCTCGGCGTGCCGATCCCCGCCGACGACGGTGGGCTGGACGAGCTCTTCGACGCGTACCGGCACCAGTACGAGGCATCGTGGCGTGCGTACCCGAGGAGCCTGCCGCTGCTGCGGACGCTCCGTGTGCAGGGGAACCGCATCGGCGTGCTGACGAACGGCACCGAGACGCAGCAGGTCGACAAGCTGCGCCGCACCGGCTTGCTCGACGCGGTCGACGTCGTGTGCACCTCGGAGCGGATCGGGGTGCAGAAGCCGGACCGTCGCGCGTTCGAGACCCTGTCCGCCGAACTCGGCGTCGAGCCGAGCGGCTGCTTGTTCGTCGGGGACAGTGTCGCGCACGACGTGGAGGCGGCCTGGGCCGCCGGGATGCACGGGCTGTTGATCGACCACGAGGCCACGGACGGCCCCGACATGGAGACCCTGGTGCTCACGGCGCTCGCCGACCGCCGCGGGTGACGTGGCCGCTCGGCCGCTCGGCCGCTCGACGGCTCGACGGCTCGGCCGCTCGGCGGCGGCAAGCGGCCGTAGAGTGCACCATGACCCAAACACCGGCAGCATCGCCGCTGCTGCACCTCGGGGTGCTGGCCGAGTCGCGGAAACCCGACGAACGCCGCCTCCCGATCCACCCCGCCCACTTCGAGCGCATCGACCCCGATCTGCGCGCGAACATCATCCTGGAACGCGGGTACGGTCGCCGCTTCGGCGTCACGGACGACCAGCTCGAACCCCTCGTCGGCGCCATGGCGGACCGAGCCGAGCTCATCGCCGCGTCGGACGTCGTCCTGCTGCCCAAGCCCCAGGTGTCCGACCTCGAGGACCTGCGGGACGGGCAGGTCCTGTGGGGCTGGCCGCACTGCGTGCAGGACCCCGCCCTCACCCAGGTCGCGATCGACAAGCGCCTGACCCTCATCGCGTGGGAGTCGATGAACCACTGGCGGTCGGACGGCGGGTTCAGCCTGCACGTGTTCCACAAGAACAACGAGCTCGCGGGCTACTGCTCGGTCATCCACGCCCTGCAGCTCTGTGGTTCCACCGGGGACTACGGCCGCCGCCTCACCGCGGTCGTGATCGGCTTCGGGGCCACCGCCCGCGGTGCCGTCACCGCGCTGAACGCCCACGGGATCCACGACGTCCGCGTCCTGACCAACCGCGACATCGCCGCCGTGGGGTCGCCGATCCCCTCCGTCGACATGCTGCAGATCAGCCAGGACGACCACGACCCCAGCGGCAACACGGTCAAGACCGAGGACGGTCCGGTGCCGCTGGCGCCGTACCTGGCCGAGAACGACATCGTCGTGAACTGCACGCTCCAGGACCCGAACGCGCCGCTCACGTACCTGCGCACCGAGGACCTGGGCGTGTTCCGTCCGGGCAGCCTCATCGTCGACGTCTCGATCGACGTGGGGATGGGGTTCGAATGGGCGCAGGCGACGACCTTCGCCGAACCGATGACCACCGTCGGCGAGAGCACGAACTACTACGCCGTCGACCACAGCCCGTCGCTGCTCTGGAACTCGACGACGTGGGAGATCAGCGACGCGCTGATGCCGTTCCTCAGGCCGGTGATGGCCGGTGCGGCTGCGTGGGCCGACTCGGAGACGATCCGACGCGCCGTCGAGATCGCGGACGGCCACGTGCGGAACCCGGCGATCCTCGCGTTCCAGGGGCGCTCGGACGAGTACCCGCACGCGGTGGCCGGCTGACCCGGGCGCTGGGCGGGCGCTGACCCGATGCGGAACGACGAGGTCGACGTCGTGCGACAACGGCCTCGTCGTACCGCGTCGCATCACGATCGCGGTGTGGGTCAGTCGTCGGGCGCCGACACGGGTCGACCGTTCACGAGGTCAGTTCCCCCACACGAAGAACGCGATGACCCCGCCGACCAAGACCGCGCCGATCGGGACGAGGTACACCCAGTCGTGACGGATCGGACCCTGTCCGGGCTGGTGGTCGCGCTGGAACGGGGCGACCGGGTTCCCACTCGTTCCCGGCAAGAAGTCGACGGAGTGCTGTCGGACCGGCTCGTGTCGTCGGCTGTTCATCGGACCCCCCGTGATCGCGTCTGCGGTGGGCTCTGGCGGGCTCGAACCGCCGACCACTTCGGTGTAAACGAAGTGCTCTACCAACTGAGCTAAGAGCCCGCGACACGATCCTAGAGGTCGATTCCCCGTATCGTTGCGCTGGACATCCCGTCCGTTGGCCAGTTCAGCGCTCGGCTTCATTTCGCCGATAGTAAGCCGTACACTTAACCCATGTCCGACGACCCCGTCTACGCCGTGATCCTCGACCTCGTCGACTCACGAACGCTCGACGACCGCCCCGCCGCACAGCGCGAGGTCGAGCAGGCGTTCCGCGAGACGACGGACGTCACCCCGGTGGACCCGGTGCACGCGACCGTCGGCGACGAGTTCCAGGTCATCTACGCCACGCTCACGGACGCGCTCGTCGCCAGCACCGCCGCCATGCTCGCGCTGCCACCGACGGTGCAGGTCCGGCTCGGGATGGGTCGCGGGACGGTGCGCACGGTGGGGTCCGGCACGAGCGGTCCGCTCCAGGACGGCCCGGCGTGGTGGTCCGCCCGCGACGCCATCAACGAGACGCACCGCCGCGAAGACGGCCGGACGTCCTTCCTCCGGTCGTGGTTCCACGCGTCCGACGATCGCCACGGCACCGAGGAGCGACTCGTGAACGCCTACTTCCTCAGCCGCGACCACGTCCTGGCCCGCCTGACACCCCGGGCAAGACGCATCGCGCTCGGCCTCGTCCAGGGCCGGACCCAAGCGCAGATCGCCGTGACCGAGGGGATCACCCCGTCAGCGGTGTCCCAGTCGGTGCAGAAGTCGGGTGTGGCCGCGATCGTCGAGGGCCTCCGCGTCCTCGTGGGACAGGAACGCTGATGCTCGCCGGGATCCTCCTCGCACTCATCGGTCTGGGCGACGTCGTCCGGGCCCGCACCGGTGCCGATGCACACCGGCAGCGCGCGCTGACCACCATCGCGGTCGTCGTGCTGTGGGCCGGGGTGTCCGCCGTGGCGTGGCTCGGTCTCGGTGTCCCCGTGTGGGGCGTCCTCGTCACGGTGGTGCTCGCGGCGGCGTGGATCGCCACGACCGCGCCCGTCCGAGCCGGTGCCGGGACCGCCGACGACGACCGTGACGCGCCGACGACCCGGGGGCTGCTGCGGCGGTCCGGGTCCTGGCCCGCGGTCCTGCTCGCCGTCGCCGTCGCCGTGCTGCTGCTCTGGGGGCCGCTGCCCGACGGCACGGGCTTCGTGGTCGACTGGCACGACGGCTCAGGCCTGGCGTTCGTCGACGCCGTTCCGCTCGCCGCCGTCGTGGGCGGTGTCGGCTCGGCGCTGTTCCTCGTCGACTCCGCGAACGTGGTCGTCGCCCAGGCACTCCCGCCGGGACTGCAGCGCGGAGCCACCACGGGCGCCGAGGCCGATGACCTCCGCCGCCGGTTCGGGCGACGCCGACGCTCCGACGCCGACGCCGAACAGTCCGGGGACAGCACGGTGAGCCTCAAGGGTGGACGACTGATCGGCCCGATCGAACGGCTGCTCCTGGCCGGGTTCGCGGTGGCGGGGGCCTTCCCGGTGGTCGCCGCACTGATCGCGGCCAAGGGCATCGTCCGGTTCCCCGAGATCCGGCGCGAGACGACCGGCTACCAGGCGGAGTACTTCCTGATCGGCAGCCTGGTGAGCTGGGCGATGGCCTTCGCCGCTGCTGGCATGTGCTGGCTCCTGGCGCACAGCTGACCCGCGCGGAGCCCGTCGCTCCCGCCCACTCGCCCACCCGTCCATCGGTCGGTCGGTCGGTCCCCGAGGTTCCGAAATCTCGGCATCTCGCGGCCCCGAGCGTGCCGCCGTGGAACCTCGGCGATGAACCGGCGGCGAGTCGTGGAACCTCGGCCCAGCGAGTCCGCCCGGCATCGGGCGCTTTCGGAGCCTCGTCAGGCTGCGCGGCGGGCCCGACCCTCGACCTGACGTTGGACGAACGCCTGTCGGAGTCGCTCGAGCAGCACGGCCGGACGCCCGGTGTCGGCAGCTGTCGCGTGGATGACGATCCAGCCGTTCACCGCGAACCCGCTCGACCGTCGCTGATCGTGCTGGAAGGTCCGGCGGTCACGGTGGTGATCGCCGTCGTACTCGAGGGCGATCCGGAGCGTCGGCCAGGCGAGGTCTGCTCGGCCGAGGAAGGAACCGTGGTCGTCCACGACGTCGACGTTCACCTCGGGTTCCGGGAACCCCGCATCGACCACTCCGAGCCGGAGACGGGTCTCCATGGGCGACTCGACTCCGGTCCGCACCCTGTCGAGTGCGGCTCGTGCTCGTCGTGCCGAGCGACTCCCGGCAACGATCGCGGCCGCCAGTCCGTCGATGGTGGCGAGCCCGCTCGGACCGACGAGGTGGTCACCCAGGACGACGAGTTCGACGGCGGTCAGCACTGACGCGGATTCGAACCACGCGCGCGCTGGCGGACTGACCGGGATGCCGCGGACGAGTTCCGGCCGGAAGCCCTCGATCCGAAGCCGGTGCGGGATGACCTGGGGGCGGCGCATGATCGGCGCGGTCCCGATCGCCGTCACGTGCACGAGTTCGTCGTCGAGCCGTGACGGGAGCGGCGCTCCCCAGAGCCGAGCGGCCGTGGTGTGGCTGACGAACTGGTCGCTCCGGAGGACGACGGCGATCGCTTCCACGACCGTCACGGGGACGTCCGCTCGGACGCGGACGCCGTGGACCGGAGCCCTGAGGTCGCGGCGGGTCAGCCACGCAGGGCTCGCTCCGGCCGCGATGGCCTGCCGCACCAGGAACGGCCTCGGCGAGTGGTCGTGTCGTGCTCGGCTCCCCATGACGAGAGCATCGCGCACGAGGCGCCGGGCCCGACCGCGGTCGGACGCATCTGTGGAGAACGACGTGGGACGGGCCTCCAGTCCGAACCCGGAGGACGCGGTGAGGTTCCACGACATGCCGCGCGATGATCACCGAGGTGCCGATCCCGGGCGAACAGCGGCCCGAGATGCCGAGATTTCGGAACCTCGGCGGCACACCGCGGAACCTCGGGCGCACCCGCACCCGAGAACCACGGGGGTGGCGGGTACCCTCTCCCTCGTGAACGGTGCCGGTGTCCTCGACGAATCCGGGCGGCTGCGGCTCCTCGGCTCCGGGCTGACGGGTGCCGCGTTCGCGGTCGTCCTCGTCATGCTCGTGCTGTCGTCGTGGACCGAGGCGACCACCACCGTCCTGGTCTCCGTCGGCATCCCGTCCGCGGCGGCAGGTGCCGCGATCGCCGTGTACCTGCAGCTCCGGTCCTGGCGCGCCGAGGGCGGGTACGAGAACTCGGTCCTGGTCCGCGACTGGGTCGCCGAGGGCCAGATCCCGGTCGGAGTACCCGCCGAGCTGTGGATCCCGCTCGTCCAGGCGCAGGCCGACCGCGAAGGAGCCGGCTGGGGCAAGGTCGTCCTCGGCACGCTGTGGATCGCGATGACGTGGTCGATGCGTGACCAGCACGACGCCCTCATCACGACGATGTTGATCCTGCTCTGGGCCGGAATGGTCCTGTGGGCGGCGGTGTGGGTCATCCCCCGCGCTCGAGCGGCCCGTGCGCTGCTCCGCCGCGGCGTCTCCACGATCGGCTGAGCGACCGCGCGGGACCATTGGCTGAGCGACCGCCGGAACCCGCTGACTACGCTCGGCGGCATGCAGAGTCGCACCCTCGGTCGCACCGGCCGCGAAGTCTCCCCCATCAGTCTCGGTACGTGGCAGTTCGGCGGTGACTGGGGTCCGGTGAGCGAAGCGGACGCGAACGCCGTGATGGACGCCTCGGTCGACTCCGGTGTCACGCTCTTCGACACCGCCGACGTGTACGGCGACGGTCGCAGCGAGCAGCTCATCGGTTCGTGGCGCGCATCGAACCCCGACGTGCCGTTGACGGTCACGACGAAGATGGGCCGCCGTGCCGAGCAAGTCCCGGCGAACTACGTCGCGGCGAACTTCCGCGAGTGGGTCGACCGCTCCCGGACGAACCTGCGGCAGGACACGCTCGACCTGGTGCAGCTGCACTGCCCGCCGTCCGACGTGATCGGCGACGACGCCGTGTACGACGCCCTCGACGCGCTGGTCGCCGACGGCTCGGTCGCCGCCTACGGCGTCAGCGTCGAGACGGCCGACCAGGCACTCGCCGCGATCGCCCGGCCCGGCGTCGCGAGCGTCCAGATCATCCTCAACGCGTTCCGGCTCAAGCCGCTCGACCGCGTGCTGCCGGCAGCCCTGGAGGCAGGGGTCGGCATCCTCGCGCGCGTCCCGTTGGCATCGGGGTTGCTGTCCGGCAAGTACACGACGGAGACGTCGTTCGCCGAGGGCGACCACCGCAACTACAACCGCCACGGCGAGGCCTTCGACCAGGGCGAGACGTTCAGCGGTGTGGACTACGACGACGGCGTGCGCGCGGCGCAGACCTTCGCAGCGTCGCTGCCGGACGCCGTCTCGGTGCCCCAGGCGGCGCTCGCCTGGGTCATCGCGCAGGACGGCGTGACCGCGGCGATCCCCGGAGCCCGCAACCCGGAGCAGGCCCGGTCGAACGCGGCGGCCGGCGACCTGCCGGAGATCGACGGCCTGGACGCCACGGTGCGCGACCTCTACGACACGTGGTTCCGCGCCACGGTCCACGACCGCTGGTGAGGACCCGCGTCGTCGCGGTCGCGGTGGCCGCACTCCTGCTGCTGTCGGGATGCGCAGCGCCGGGGGCGGGGGCGTCGCGCGACGCTCCGCCGTGGCCGCGGCCGACCGACCTGTCCGCCCGTGCCGACGCTGCGGGCCTCCGGAACGTGTGGGGCGAGCGGCTCGCCGAGCACGTCCACACCCACCTGACGATCCTCGACGGTGACACCCCGGTGACGGTCCCGGCGAACATCGGGCACTCGGACCGGGGGAAGTTCGCCGCCGAGATCCACACGCACGACACCTCGGGCATCGTGCACGTCGAGTCCCCCACCGAGCAGACGTTCACGCTCGGTCAGTTCTTCGACGAGTGGGGTGTCTCGCTCGGTCCGGAACACGTCGGTGGCCTGCGCGGTGAGCTCACGGTGTGGGTGGACGGGCGCCGGACGATCGGCAACCCACGCTCCATCGAGCTGACGAACCGGCGCGAGGTCGTCCTGATCGTCACGACGATCGGCGAGGTCCCGCGCCTGCCGGCCCCCTTTCACTGGCCGCCGCAGTACGGCTAGCGAGCACCGCACCGCCCGCTCACGCCTCCTTCGGCGCGACCCACGCCAGGTCGAGCTCCCACCGCTCCACCGAGCCGGCCGGCAACTGCCACACGTACTCGTTCTTGAGCTTCTTACCGTCCTCGCGGAACGGCCCCGTCCGGTACGGGTAGAACGCCACCGTCGGCAGTGTGCCGGGCGGCGCAGTGCGGATCGCGTTCGAGAAGTCCTTGTTCAGCTGCCGCAGTTCGGCGATGACCGCGGGGCGCGCCGCGTCCGAGTCGAAGGACCCGGCGCCCGCCGCGAGCTGGAACGCGATGTGCAGCTGGCGGTCGCCCCGGTCGTCCTCGTAGCTGATGAGCCGGTGGTTCTCGACGGCCTCGAGCAGCTCCGGGTCGCCGTAGACCACGTCGCGCACGACGTCGGGTGCGACGACCGCGCCGTTGTAGTCGACGGACAGGTCGGACCGGCCGTAGTGGAACAGCAGCGGCAGGTCGAGCTCGGCGGCGTCGGCGAGTTCGTCGAAGCCGTGTGCGCGGAGCGTCTGCCGCAGTGGACGCATCCGCACGACGTGCCCGCGGTCGTGGATGTTGTACCGGATCCGCGGGCTGATGTTCTCGGACCGGGTGATCGTGACGACGAGTTCGCCGAGTTCGTTCGTCTCGATCAGGTACCCGAACGGGTTGAACTGGAACACCATCGGCAGCACGCCGTACTCGGCTTGCTTCGTCAGCGCGGCGGACAGCTCGGGCGACGCCGCGATCGCCCGACGCAGCTGCACGCTGAACGGCGTCTCGATGCCGAGGTTGATCTCGAGGTCGCTCGCCCCGTACGACCCGAGGACGGCCTGCGCGTACTGCTCGATGTGGGCTCGCATGTTCTCGCTGATGCCCTCGCCACCGAACGCCGCGACGATCGTGTACTCGCTCCAGTCGAGCCGGTCGTCCTCGAACAGCGCCTTCAGGAACGGCGGGTAGCTGCAGATGATGTACGTGAAGTCGGTGCCGAACTCGCGCATCGTCTGCACGATCTTGTCGCGGTCGGGCCCGATCGACTTGATCATCGACGACTCGGTGAGCGACGCCGTCACGTTCATGCCGGTTGCCCACGCCCCGAGCGAGAACGCGTTGAGCACGAACGGCTGCTTCGGCAGGTCCTTCGCGGTGCGCGAGAACCCGAGCTGCAGCAGTTGCCGTGTGGCCTGGCGTTCGTCGGGACCGCGCACCCAGCTGGTCGGCGTGCCGCTCGACCCGCTCGACTCGTCGACGACGACCCCGCGCCGTGGCAGCCGTCCGTCGACGCAGCGCTCGGGGATGCTCCACCGCTTGACGTACGACTCCTTGTCCATCTCGGGCAGCCCCGAGATCGCTGCGGCGATCCCGCCACGCGTGTCGAGACGGAACGGACGGGAGGCCCGCCCCGCCTCCGCCAGGAAGGCCCCGTACGCAGGCACCCGCTTCGCAGCCCGCTCCACGGTCCGCCAGGCACGCCAGCGTCCGAGGGTCCAGCGGAGCGGCTCGATGCCCGGCGTGAGCAGGAGCTTGTGGGTGCCGACGCGCGGCATGAACAGCGCCACGAAGGTCTCGACGACCCAGACGACCGAGAACACCGCGGCGCGCTTCACCGTGCACCCCCGAGCGTCATGGCGGCCGCGGGTCTGCGGTGCGCCAAGGGTGGTGGCGCGCTGTGCCCGAAGCGGAACAGCATCCACGCCATCCGGCCGTCGGACTCGTCGACGCCGGCCTGTTCGACGAAGGCGGCGTGCGAGCGCGGGTTCGTGATCACGGTTCCGAACGGGTGCAGGGCGATCCCCCGCGCGGTGAACTCGAGCCAGATCCGCATGAACACGCGGCCGGCCTCGACGTACTCGGCCGGCGTGCGGAACGGCCCTTCGAGCCAGCCGAGCTGCCGGACCCCGCGCATCGTCGACAGGTACACGCGCTTGAAGACCCCGCCGACTCCGGGTGCTTCCCACAGCCCGCGGTGCTCCATCGCGAACCGGAGCACCGGTCCGGGCATGAGCATCGTCTCGGCCGACAAGCCGTCACCGGTCGTCGCCGCCTGCCGCTTCGAGAACCGCAGCCAGTGCAGGATCTCGTCGTGCACGGCGTCGTGCTGCAGGTCGTCGAACAGCGTCTCCTGGTTGACGCGCACGATCTCGTCGACGGTCGGCCGGTCAGACGTGGTGCGGAAGCGCTGCCCGGCTGCCGACGCGATGGCGGACGCGGCCTCGATCGCCGAATCGTCCACCAGGGTGGCGTCGTAGGGCCTGCGTGAGGTGCGCCGCGCGAGGAAGCGGGCCAGGGCCTCCCGGTCGTCCGCCGTGACCGCCCGCGGACGCAAGGTCACGCTGCCCAAGCGGTGCAGACGGTCATCGGCCGCGCCGTCC
Source organism: Curtobacterium sp. PhB137 (assembly GCF_003814955.1). NCBI lineage: Bacteria > Bacillati > Actinomycetota > Actinomycetes > Micrococcales > Microbacteriaceae > Curtobacterium > Curtobacterium sp. PhB137. The sequence continues at coordinate 183,709 of NZ_RKQO01000006.1, forward strand.
AGCCGGCCGAAGTCCATCTCGGCGTGGTCGAGCCGCTCCTGCACGGTGAAGCCGTGCGCCCGGGCGACGACCTCGAGCCCGGCCAGGAACACCCCCGCGCAGACGTGCCCGAACGGGATGCCGAAGGACTCCGCCGGCAGCCCCCGTCGCAGGTCGTAGAACACGGTCGCGGTGCGTTCGTCCTCGACGCGCACGACGATCGGTTGCGAGTTGTGCGGCGACGGGTAGTGTCGCGCGTCCTCGATGATGCCGGTCCACGGTGATGCCATCGGTTCCCCCTCGGTGGTCTCTGGCACCGATCATACGAACCCCCTCCGACGCCCATGCCGCTGCCGGCATGCGGGGTCGCCGCGACCTGCGTAGCCTGCTGCCATGGGCACGATCCGGACCGGCACCGACCTCGCCGCGGTCGAGGACGTCGTCGCGAGCATCTCCGCCCACGGTGAGCGGTACCTGGACCGGCTCTTCACCGTGCGGGAGCGTACCGACGCGGGCGACGACCCGGAGCGTCTGGCGGCACGGTTCGCGGGCAAGGAAGCGGTGGTGAAGCTCCTCCGCCCCGCGCCGGAACAGGCGATCCCGCTGCGCGACGTGGCGATCGTCCTCGACGACCGCGGGGCGCCGACGGTCGAGCTGACCGGGGCCGCCGCCGCGCTGGCCGAGTCGGTCGGGTGCGGCCCGATCGCGGTGTCACTCGCGCACGAGCGGGGGCTGGCCGTGGCGACGGCGGTCGCGCTGTCCGACCGCTGACGGGCGCACCGGCACCACCGCCCGCGCCACCCTGTACCACCGCACAGGGGCGTCGGACGCCGTGCGGTTTCGCGCACCCGCACGGCGGTTTCCCGAGGCCCGGTCTTCCTTATCGTTGCCGTCATGGACCAGGAACCACAGCTCTCCAGCACGACCGCACCGACGGCGACCACGACCGCGACGCTCGCCGACCCGGCGATCGAGCAGGCCGTCCGCCGCGCCCTCGCCGACCACGGGCGCCTGACCGTGGACGCGCAGGACGTCGCCTCGATCGCCGACCTGTACGCGCTCGGGCTGTCGTCGCACGCCACGGTGAACGTCATGCTCGCCGTCGAGTCCGAGCTCGACGTCGAGTTCCCCGACTCGGTCCTGAACCGGTCCACCTTCGCCACCGTCGAGTCGATCGTGGCCGCTGCGGAGCTCGCCTCGTGACCCTGACCATGGCGGCGACCGCGGTCGTCGACCGGTTCGCCGAGCGTGCCGCCGCCGTCGCCGCGGTCGCCGCGCAGGTCGCGGACGAGGTCGACCGCGACGCCCGTCCGCCGCGCGAGGCCATCGCTGCGATGCGCGAGTACGGTCTGCTCGCCGCTGCCGTCCCCGCCGAGCACGGGGGCGAGGGCGCCTCGGTGTCCGAGCTCTCCGCGATCGCCACCGAGCTCGGGCGTGCCTGTGCCGCCACCGGGATGGTCTTCGCGATGCACCAGGGCCAGGTGATGGCGCTCTGGCGGCACGGCGGCGACGGTGCCGGCGTGCTCGAGACCATCGCAGCGGTCCGCGACGGCGCACTCGTCGCCTCGGCCACCACGGAGCGCGGTGTCGGCGGCGACGCCCGCCGTTCCACGTGCTCGATCGAGGCCACCGACGACGGCCGGATCCGCCTGCGCAAGGACGCGCCGGTGATCTCGTACGCCACCGAGGCCGACGCGGTGTTCGTCACCGCCCGCCGCGACCCGGACGCCCCGGCCTCCGACCAGCGGCTGCTCATCTGCCGGACCGACTCGATGGTGCTGTCGCAGACCTCCACCTGGGACACCATGGGGCTGCGCGGGACCTGCAGCAACGGCTGGATCCTCGACACCGAGACCACCGTCGACCGGGTGTTCCGCGACGACTACGCCGCCATCTCGGCGCAGACGGTCCTGCCGGTCTCGCACGTGCTCTGGGCCTCGGTGTGGCTCGGCATCGCCGCCTCGGCGAGCGAGCGCGCCCGGACGGCCGTCCGCAAGCAGGCCCGCGCCGCGATCGGGACGACCCCGCCCGGAGCACTCCGGCTCGCCGAACTCCTGGTCGACCTGCAGGCCCTCGCCGACTCCGTCCGGCACGCCGCCGAGCGGTTCGACGCCGCGGCCGACGACCCCGAGGTGCTCGCCTCGAGCGCCTACGCCCTCGCCGCGAACGCCCTGAAGATCGGGGCGTCCGAGCGCGTCACCGACATCGTCACGAAGGCGATGCGGATCGTCGGGATCGCGGGCTACGCGGCCTCCGGCCCGATGAGCATCGCCCGACACCTCCGAGACGCCCACGGCGCCGCCGTCATGGTGAGCAACGACCGTCTCCTCAAGAACGACGCCGACCTGGCCCTCATGACGGGAGTGATCCTGTGACCCTCACGGACCCCACCACCACCACCGCTCCGGACCTCGACGCCGCCCGCGCCGCACTCCGTGCCCGCCTGCTCGCCGACCGCGTGCTCATCGACCTCGGCTCCCCCGGGCTGTACGGCCGCACCGGCGTGTTCGAGCGCGTGTACACGGCCGTCGACGCCGCAGCCGAGCGCAGCCAGCAGGACCTCGACGCCGAGGTGCTGCGGTTCCCGCCGGTCGAGCCGCTCGCCGCGTTCGAGCGCACTGACTACATCGCGTCGTTCCCGGACCTCGCCGCGTCGATCTCCGGCTTCACCGGCGACGACCGCACGCACCGGGCACTGCTCGCCGCCCGCGAGCGCGGTGAGCGCTGGGAGGGCTTCCTCGAGCCTGCCGACCTCATGCTCACCCCCGCGGTCTGCCACCCGGTGTACGGCCTGGTCGGCGACACGATCCCGCAGGAGGGCCGCTTCTTCGACATCGTCGGCGACTCCTTCCGCCGCGAGCCGTCGCTCGACCCGATGCGCCTGCAGGCCTTCCACATGCACGAGTTCGTGCACATCGGCACGCCGGCGTCGGCCCAGCAGCACCGCGACGGCCGGATCCCGGTGATGCGCGAGTTGCTCGAGTCGTTCGGCCTCGAGATCGACGTCGTCCCCGCCAACGACCCGTTCTTCGGCCGCGTCGGGCAGATGCTCGCCCGCAACCAGGTCGAGCAGGCGCTCAAGTTCGAGTTCGTCACGCCGGTCTACGGCGACGACCACCCGACCACGGCGATCAGCTCGGCGAACCTGCACGAGGACCACTTCGGCACCTCGTTCGGCCTCCGCACCGCCGACGGTGAGGTCGCCCACAGCGCCTGCATCGCCTTCGGCCTGGAGCGCATCACCATCGCCCTGTTCGCCGCACACGGCACGGACGTCGACGCCTGGCCGGCGTCGGTCCGCGCGGCACTCGAGCTGTGACGACGCTGCACGGATGGTCCGGTTCACCGGCCGTCCGGGCCGCCGTGCAGCTGCCACCCGCGGCGCGGGCCGGCGTCGTCATCTGCCCGCCGCTGGGACAGGAGGGCGTGATCGCGTACCGCACGCTCCGCCTGCTCGCAGACCGCCTGGAGGCCCGTGGCATCGCCTCGGTGCGCTACGACCCGTCCGGACGTGGTGACGGTGCACCCGACACCGACCCCGACGCGCAGGTCCGGTCCGCACGCCACGCGGCCGCCGTGCTCCACACGTCGGGAGTGCAGCACGTCGCGTTCGTCGGACTCGCCTCCGCAGCCCTCGTCGCCGCGGCCGCCGCGGAGGACGCCGACGCCCTGCTCGTCTGGGACGCCCCGGCGTCCGGTCGGGGCTGGCTCCGTCGGCAACGTGCCCTCGCGACGATCACGATCGGCAGCGAGCGGATCGTGGACGGCGTCGAGAGCCTGATCGGCATCGAGGTCGAACCCGACGAGGCGACGGCGCTCTCCGCCCTCGCCTTCGCGCCGCGCACCGGTCCGACCGTGGCGCTGGTGCGGCCCGAGACCCGCGCGCCGAAGGCCCTCGGACCCGTCGAGACCGTCGAGGTGCCCGGCAGCGCCGAGTTGCTCGACGGCACGAGCATCCACGCCCGGATCCCCGGAGCCGCGGTCGACCGAGCCGTCGCCTGGCTCGACGCCTGGGCGCCGACCGCTGCGGCGCAGGTGGTGCCGCCCGTGCTCGACGAGGTCCTGGACGTCGACGGCCGCGTGTCGGAGCGCATCGTCCGCCTCGGCCCCGACGCGCTGTTCGCCGTCGAGACCGTGTCGTCCGCCCAGCACCACGACGCCCCGCTCGTCGTCCTGCACAACGGCGCCGCCGAACACCGGGTCGGTGCCACCGACTACCAGGTCGACCTCGCCCGTGCGCTCGCGCGAGACGGCGCCCGCGTCGTCCGGGTCGACCGCCGTGCCACCGGCGAGAGCACCAGCGTGCGCGAGGACGAACGCAGCTTCCTCTTCGCCCAGGAGTGGGTGGAGGACCAGTCCGCCGTCGTCGCCGACCTCGGTACCCCTTCGGACCGCCTGGTGCTCGTCGGCATGTGCGCCGGCGCGTGGCTCGCCGGTCGGTCGGCGGACGAGGCCCCGCGCTTGGTCGTCGAGATCAGCCCGAACGACTACCGCCGGCAGCCGGCGGCCCCCGGCAGCTACGAGGACGCCGTCCGCGCGGTCGACGCTCCCTCGGCACGTCGGCTGTGGGTCCGTCGGCGGTACAACGCCGTCGTGCCGAAGGCCCTGCGCGAGTGGATCGCGCGGCGGGACCGCGTCGGCGGCGTCGTCGAGCACGTCCGGCCGCTCGTGGAGCACGGCACCGACGTCGTCGTGATCGCCGCCCCGGACGACGCCGCGCTGTTCGACCGGCTCGGCGGACAGAAGGCCCTGCGCCGCTACGGCGGTGTCGGTCGGCGCGGTTCGGTGTCGATCGTGCGGGTCGAGGACGGCGACCACTCGCTGTTCTCCCCCGTGATGCGTCGCGCCGTGCGCGCCGAGGTGCGCTCCCGCGTCGCGGCGACGTTCCCCGTCCCCGCCTGACCCTCGCGTCCCGACTCCGAACGACACCCTCGACGTCGTACGACATCGAGGGTGTCGTAGCCGCGCGACCGCAACTGTTGCGGCCACGCGGGGACGACATGGTCGACGTCGTACGACAACCGCTTTGTCGCGCGGGGCACGCCCGGATCGAGCGCATCGGCGCCGGACGCGGTCAGACGAGCCCGAGCTCCCGGGCCACGGCGTCCGGGTGCTCGACGTGCGCGAAGTGCCCGCAGTCGTCGAGCAGCACCGTGCGGACCTGCGGCACGAACTCCCGCAGGGCCTCGAGGTCCGAGACGCGCGCGAACACGTCGTCGCGCCCGGCGATCGCGGTGACCGGGCAGGTGATCCCCCGCCAGCGGCCGAGGTCGTAGCCCGCAGCGGTCCGCGCCGCGTCGGTGAACCGGGTCGGCCGGAGTTCCTGGACGAAGGCGTCGAGCACGCTGCGGTCGAGGCGTCGCACGTGCGTGAACACGGGTGCGGCGAGCAGCGGCAGCAGCCCGACGCGGGACAGCGCCCGGAGCATCGGCCGCGCGGCCTCGCCGGTGATCGACAGGCCAGCACGCAGCAGGGTGAACGACGGCAGCGTCCGGAGCCCTCGGAGCGGGTGCCGTGCGGCGTCCGCGGTCGCGACGGTCGTGCCGGACACCAGGGCGACGGAGCGCACGCGCCGGGGTGCGACGACCGCCAGGTGCATGCCGACGAAGGCCCCCATCGAGTGCCCGACGACGTCCACCGTCGTGATCCCGAGCGCATCCAGCACCGTGACCAGCGACACGGTCACGTCGTCGAGGTCGAACGCACCGCTCGGCGCCGGCGACGATCCCCATCCCGGCAGGTCGACGAGCACCAGGCCACGGGCACCGACGCCGCGCGCCGCGGTCAGCAGCGGGGTCCACGTCGACCAGGAGCCCGCGACGCCGTGCAGCAGCAGGAGCGGGTCGGGACCCGGGCGGTGGTGCACCACGACGGGTCCGGCGGGCGTCAGGACCTCGGTGCGCCGGAGGTGCCACGCGGCGGGCGTGGGCGACACCGCGTAGGGGGCGTACGCCTCGGCGGTGACCTCACGGTCACGTGCGTCCGTGTCGATGGCGTGCACCGGGCCTCCTGTCCGCTGTCGACGCGGATGCGTCGCAGGAGGGATTCGGAACGCTAGCCGACCGGGACGGGTGCGGTGCAGGCGGCGAGGCGGTCTAGCGCGGCCTTGTACTCGGCGACGTCGCGCTGCAGGCCGGGCTCCGTGATGATCGAGGCCTTGATCCGGCCCTGCACGTCGATGACGAAGGTCGCGCGGGTGGCGAAGCCCTTGTGCTCGAGGAAGACGCCGTACTCCTTCGAGACCGCGCCGTGCGGCCAGAAGTCGGCGAGGAGCTCGAAGTCGTAGCCGTTGAGCTCGGCGAAGGAGCGGAGCGTCGCCTTGGAGTCGACCGAGATGCCGATCAGCTCGACGCGCTGGTCCTGGAACATCGCGACGTTGTCCTGCAGGGCGCAGAGCTCGTTCGTGCAGTTCGACGAGAACGCGAGCGGGAAGAAGACGAGTGCGACCGGGCGGTTGCCGCGGAAGTCGCTGAGTCGGACGTGCTCACCGAACTGGTTCGGGAGCTCGAAGTCCGGCGCGAGAGAGCCGATCTCGAGAGCCATCGGGACGTGTGCTTCTTCCTCGGGTGTGGGGTGTACCCGTCGGGTCCGTGCGCACGCGGGTCGCGTGTGCACGATCGGCCATGCTACGCCGACCGCACCCGAATGCAAGCACCCGCCACGTGCACCGCACCATCAGCATCACCGTCGGTGCTGGGGCCTAGAGTGGACGGGGCCCCATCCGGTCGTGACCCGACCACCGGAGCCACCATGTCCACCACCACGAGAACGAACGAGGTCAAGGGTGACGGTGAACGACCAGGACCCGTACAGCACCGGGGCGAACGACCAGGACCCGCAGGAGACCGCCGAATGGCGTGAGTCCCTCGACGGATTGGTCCAGACCCACGGACACCAGCGCGGTCGCGAGATCATGCTGAGCCTGCTCAAGCGGTCCAAGGAACTGCACCTCGGTGTGCCGATGGTCCCGACGACGGACTACGTGAACACCATCGCGCCGGAGAACGAACCCGAGTTCCCCGGCGACGAGGAACTGGAGCGCCGGTACCGCCGGTGGATCCGCTGGAACGCGGCCATCACGGTGCACCGCGCGCAGCGTCCGGGCATCAGCGTCGGCGGCCACATCTCGACGTACGCGTCGAGCGCCGCGCTGTACGAGGTCGGCTACAACCACTTCTTCCGCGCGCAGGACCACGCGTCCGGCGGCGACCAGGTGTTCTTCCAGGGCCACGCCTCCCCCGGCATGTACGCCCGCGCTTACATGGAAGGGCGTCTCGGCGAGGACCAGCTCGACGGGTTCCGTCAGGAGAAGTCCCACGCCGGCGGCGGCCTGTCGTCGTACCCGCACCCCCGGCTCATGCCGCACTTCTGGCAGTTCCCGACCGTGTCGATGGGCATCGGCCCGATCAACGCGATCTACCAGGCGCAGCAGGCCAAGTACCTCACCAACCGCGGCATCAAGGACGCCTCCGACCAGCAGGTCTGGGCGTTCCTCGGCGACGGCGAGATGGACGAGGTCGAGTCGCGCGGACAGCTCCAGGTCGCGGCGAACGACGGCCTCGACAACCTGAACTTCGTGATCAACTGCAACCTGCAGCGACTCGACGGTCCGGTGCGCGGCAACGGCAAGATCATCCAGGAGCTCGAGGCGTTCTTCCGCGGTGCGGGCTGGAACGTCATCAAGGTCGTCTGGGGGCGTGAGTGGGACGACCTGCTCGCCCGCGACACCGAGGGCGCGCTGCTCAACCTGATGAACCAGACGCCGGACGGCGACTACCAGACGTACAAGGCCGAGAACGGCGCGTACGTCCGCGAGAACTTCTTCGGGCGCGACCCGAAGGCGCTCGAGCTCATCGAGGGCTACAGCGACGACCAGGTCTGGAACCTCAAGCGCGGTGGTCACGACTACCGGAAGGTCTACGCCGCGTTCAAGGCTGCGACCGAGCACAAGGGCCAGCCGACGGTCATCCTGGCGAAGACGGTCAAGGGCTACGGCCTCGGCCCGAGCTTCGAGGGCCGCAACGCGACCCACCAGATGAAGAAGCTCACGCTCGACAACCTCAAGCAGTTCCGCGACGAGATGCGCATCCCGATCTCCGACGCGCAGCTGGAGGAGAACCCCTACACGCCGCCGTACTACCACCCGGGCAACGACGACGAGGCGATCCAGTACATGCACGAGCGTCGTCAGGCGCTCGGCGGCTACGTGCCGGAGCGTCGGACCAAGTACACCTCGATCACCCTCCCCGAGGATGCGAAGTACCAGGTCGTCAAGAAGGGCTCCGGCAAGCAGGAGATCGCCACCACCATGGCGTTCGCCCGGCTGCTGAAGGACCTGCTCCGCTCCCCGGACTTCGGCAACCGCGTGGTGCCGATCATCCCGGACGAAGCGCGCACGTTCGGCATGGACGCGTACTTCCCGACGGCGAAGATCTACAACCCGAACGGCCAGCACTACACTTCGGTCGACCGCGAGCTGCTCCTGGCGTACAAGGAGAGCCCGCAGGGCCAGATCATCCACGTCGGCATCAACGAGGCCGGGGCCATGGCGGCGTTCACCGCGGTCGGCACCTCGTACTCGACGCAGGGCGAGCCGCTCATCCCGGTCTACGTCTTCTACTCGATGTTCGGGTTCCAGCGCACGGGTGACGCCATCTGGGCCGCCGGCGACCAGATGACCCGTGGCTTCATGATCGGCGCCACCGCCGGTCGCACGACGCTGACGGGCGAGGGGCTGCAGCACGCCGACGGCCACTCGCTGCTCCTCGCGACGACGAACCCCGCCGTGGTGTCGTACGACCCCGCGTACGGGTACGAGATCGGGCACATCGTGCAGGCCGGCCTCGACCGGATGTACGGCACGAACGAGGACGGCTCGCCGAAGCACAGCGACCCGAACGTCATGTACTACCTGACGGTCTACAACGAGCCGATCGTCCAGCCGGCCGAGCCCGAGGGCATCGACGTCGACGGCATCGTCAAGGGCATGTACCTGCTCAAGCCGAGCGAGCACGACGGCCCGAAGGCCCAGCTGCTCGCTTCCGGTGTGGCCGTGCCGTGGATCCTCGAGGCGCAGCAGCTCCTCGCCGAGGACTGGGGCGTCTCCGCCGACGTCTGGAGCGTCACGAGCTGGGGTGAGCTGTACCGCGACGGTCTCGACGCGGAGCAGCACGCGTTCCTCAACCCGAACGAGTCGCCGCGCACGCCGTACGTCACCGAGCGCCTGCTCGCCACCGAGGGGCCGGTCGTCGCCGTCAGCGACTTCATGCACCAGGTGCAGGAGCAGATCCGCCCGTTCGTGCCGACCGACTACGCCACGCTCGGCGCCGACGGCTTCGGCTTCTCGGACACCCGTCCGGCCGCTCGTCGCTTCTTCCACATCGACGGCCCCTCGGTCGTCGTGCGGACGCTGCAGCAGCTCGCCCGCCAGGGCAAGGTCGACGGCGCACTCGTCCAGCAGGCGATCGACAAGTACCGCCTGCACGACGTGACCGCCGGCACCACGGGCAGCGCGGGCGGCGAGAGCTGATCAGCAGGTGACGCCCGTCCAGCCGGACACCGAGGGCCTGTCGAAGGCCCAGAGCCAGGAGAGCGCGCGCGAGCGGGCGCTCTCCTGGCTCCGTCAGGTGTCCGGAGAACTCTCCACCGCCACGATCAAGCGGCTCGAGGACACCCTTCCCTGGTACAGCGAGATGCCGCCGGGGCGCCGCTCCGCCGTGGGCCTCGTCGCCCAGGCAGGCATCACCTCGTTCATCAGCTGGCTCGAGGGCACCGCGTCGACGCCGTGGATCGCCGCGGCCGACGTCTTCGGTTCGGCCCCGCGTGAGCTGCTGCGCTCGGTGAGCCTGCAGCAGACCCTGCAGCTCATCCGCGTGGTCGTGACCGTGGTCGAGGAACGCGCCGCCGACGACGAGATGCTGCAGGAAGCGATCCTGAAGTACTCGCGGGACATCGCCTTCGCGGCGGCGGACGTCTACGCCCGGGCGGCCGAGGCCCGCGGGCTGTGGGACGCCCGACTCGAAGCGCTCGTGGTCGACTCGATCCTGTCGGGCGAGTACGACGACGAGCTGCCGTCCCGCATCGCCGCCCTCGGGTGGCACGGGCACGGCGAGGTCGCGGTGCTCGTCGGCACGGCACCGAAGCAGCTCGAGGTCGACCAGGTCCGCCGCACCGCCCGCCACATGGACGCCGACGTGCTCGTCGGCGTGCAGGGCTCGCGGCTCGTCGTGGTGATCGGGCGCTCGACCCCGCGGGACGACGTCCCCGAAGGAGAGGACCCGGTCTCGTTCACCGCCATCGCGCAGGCCCTCGAACCGCTGTTCGGCGAGGGCCACCTGGTGCTCGGCAACGAGGTCCCCGGGGTCGTCGACGCCTCGACCAGCGCGAAGGCAGCCCTCGCCGGGTTCGCCGTCGCGCGGGCATGGCGCGGGGTCCCCCGTCCGGCGCTGGCCGACGACCTGCTGCCCGAACGTGCCCTGGCCGGCGACCCGCTCGCCCGGTCCGCCCTGGTGCAGCGGATCTACGTGCCGCTCAAGGACCAGTCCACCGAGCTCCTGCAGACCCTGTGGTGCTACCTGGACACCGGTCGGTCGCTCGAGGCCACGGCGCGCGAGCTCTTCGTGCACCCGAACACCGTCCGCTACCGCCTGCGCCGCGTCGCGGACATCATCGGGTGGGACGCCACGCACGCTCGGGACGCCCTGATCGTGCAGTCGGCCCTGATCCTCGGCGCGATGTCCGAATCGGCCACGGGTCGTCGCCGCATCACCCCTCGCCGGTAGGGAACCGACAATGTCACGCGGGGTTTCGTGTGGGAAGCCCACACGGGCCCCGCGGTGCATGAGCGACAGGATTGTCCGGTGATCGTCGTCGTCGCGCCCGGACAGGGCTCCCAGACCCCCGGCTTCCTCGCCCCCTGGCTCGAGGACGCCGCCGTTCGTGAACGTGTCGGGCAGTGGTCCGAGTCGATCGGGGTAGACCTCGCCGCACACGGCACCACGTCGGACGCGGACACCATCAAGGACACCGCACTCGCGCAGCCCCTCATCGTCGCCGCCGGTCTCGTGACCGCCGACGCGCTGCTGGCCGACGGCCGCCGTGCGCTCGTCGGCGGGGTCGCCGGGCACTCGGTCGGCGAGTTCACCGCCGCCGCGGTCGCCGGGGTCCTCGAGCCGACCGACGCCGTGTCGCTCGTCGCCGAGCGAGGCCGGGCCATGGCGGACGCCGCTGCCCTCGAAGCGACCTCGATGGCCGCCGTGCTCGGTGGCGACGCCGACGCGGTCGCCGCAGCACTGCAGTCCCACGGGCTCGTCCCCGCGAACCACAACGGCGGCGGCCAGACCGTCGTCGCCGGCACGGCCGCCGGCATCGCCGCGCTCGTGGCGGACCCGCCCGCCAAGGCCCGCGTGGTCCCGCTCGCGGTCGCCGGTGCGTTCCACACCCACTTCATGGCCCCCGCGGTCGAGCGCGTGGCCCCGGTCGCCGCGGCCGCCACGGTGCACGACCCGACCCTGCCGATCTGGACCAACGCCGACGGTTCACGGGTCGACGACGGTCGCCGGTTCGTCGACCTGATGGTCCAGCAGATCGCGAGCCCCGTGCACTGGGACGCCGTGATGGAGTCGTTCGGGGCCGCCGGCGTCACCGGCATCATCGAGCTCGCGCCGGCCGGCGCCCTGGTCGGGCTCGCCAAGCGCGGCCTGCGCGGTACGCCGTCCGTCGCCATCAAGACCCCCGAGGACCTGCCCGCAGCGATCGACCTGCTGCAGCGCGCGGACCAGGAAGCAGACGCCACCGCATGACCGAACGTCCCGCACTCTCCCAGCGCCGCGGCCACGAGTTCACCCGGATCCTGGCCTTCGGCGCCGCCCGCGGCGAGAACGTCGTGCCGAACGACGACCTGGTCGGCCCGATCGACTCGTCCGACGAGTGGATCCGCCAGCGCACCGGGATCATCACGCGCAAGCGTGCCGGCAAGGACGTCGAGGCCGTCGACCTCGCCGAGGCCGCCGCGCGCGAGGCGATCGAGAAGGCCGGCCTGTCCCCCGACCAGATCGGTGTCGTGCTGGTAAGCACCGTGACGCACACCGTCGCGACTCCGTCGATGGCGTCGCTGCTCGCCGAGCGGATCGGCGCGACGCCCGCCGCCGCGTACGACATCAGCGCCGCGTGCGCCGGGTACGCCTACGGCATCGCCCAGGCCGACTCGTTCATCAAGTCCGGCCTCGCCGACCACGTCCTGGTCGTCGGTGCCGAGAAGCTCAGCGACGTCGTCGACCCGACCGACCGCTCGATCTCGTTCCTGCTCGGCGACGGTGCGGGCGCGGCCGTCGTCGGCCCGAGCGACTTCCCCGGAATCGCCCCGACCATCTGGGGCTCGGACGGCTCGAAGTGGGACGCCATCGGCATGACGGCGACCTACAACGAGTGGGAGGCCGGCGCGCCCCGCCCGACCATGCGCCAGGCGGGCCAGACGGTCTTCCGCTGGGCCGTGTGGGAGATGGTGAAGGTCGCCCGCGAAGCGCTCGAGACCGCCGGTGTCCGACCGGAGGACCTCGCGGCGTTCGTGCCGCACCAGGCGAACATCCGCATCATCGACGAGTTCGCGAAGCAGCTCGGCCTGCCCGAGTCGGTCACGATCGCCCGTGACATCACCACCACCGGCAACACCTCCGCCGCGAGCATCCCGCTCGCCACCCACCGCCTGCTCGAGGAACACCCCGAGCTGTCCGGCGGGCTCGCCCTGCAGATCGGCTTCGGTGCCGGGCTCGTGTTCGGCGCCCAGGTCGTCGTCCTGCCCTGATCCCACCCGGCCGCGCATCCCGCGCGACCAGCGACCACCCCGACGAGTCTCCGGGCGCGAGCACGCTGCGTGCCCTAGGCTGGTCCACGGTCAAACGACACCCCCCTCAAGGAGAAACTCATGGCCCTGTCCAACGAAGAAGTCCTCGCCGGCCTGGCCGAGCTGATCAACGACGAGACCGGTATCGCCACCGACACCGTCGCCGCCGACAAGTCCTTCACGGACGACCTCGACATCGACTCCATCTCGATGATGACCATCGTGGTCAACGCCGAGGAGAAGTTCGACGTGAAGATCCCGGACGAAGAGGTCAAGAACCTCAAGACCGTGGGCAACGCGGTCGACTACATCGTCAAGGCCCAGGCCTGACACGAGCTTCCTGAGCGCCGCGGCCAGCGGTCACCGTCGGCCGCGGCGCTCATCTTGTTCCCCAACGAAAGAACCGTCGTTCCATGACCAAGAAGACCGTCGTCGTCACCGGGATCGGTGCGATCTCACCCCTCGCCGCGACTGCCCCGGAAACGTGGGACGCGCTGCTCGCCGGCAAGTCCGGCATCACCCGCATCGAGGACCCGCGCTACGCCGAGCTCGAACTCCCCGTGGAGTTCGCCGGCCAGGCACGTCGGTTCCTCACCGACCAGCTCACCCGCCCCGAGTCGAAGCGCCTGGACCCCTCGTCGCAGCTGTCGCTCGTCGCGGCGCGTGAGGCGTGGGCCGACGCCGGCATCGACGCCGAGTCCGTCGTCCCCGAGCGCCTCATCGTCGACTGGGCGACCGGCATCGGTGGCGTGAACACCCTGCTCGACGCCTGGGACACCCTGCGCGAGAAGGGCCCGCGTCGGGTCCTGCCGATGACGGTCCCGATGCTCATGGCGAACGGTCCGGCCGCTGCCATCGAGATGGAGTTCGGCGCCCGTGGCGGCGCCCGCACCTACCTGTCGGCCTGTGCCTCGTCGACCGAGTCGCTGGCCGAGGCGTACCGCCACGTCGCCGACGGGGACGCCGACATCGTCATCACCGGTGGCGCCGAGGCCGCACTGCACCCGCTGCCCCTGGCGGCGTTCGCGGCGATGCAGGCCCTGTCGCGCCGCAACGACTCCCCCGAGACCGCGTCGCGTCCGTACGACGTCACCCGTGACGGCTTCGTCCTCGGTGACGGCGCCGCGGCGCTCATCCTCGAGTCGAAGGAGCACGCCGAGGCCCGCGGTGCGACCATCTACGCCGAGGTCGCCGGCGCCGGCATCACCTCGGACGCGTTCCACATCACGGCACCGGACCCCGAGGGCAGCGCGGCCGCCCGTGCGGTCCTGCAGGCCCTCGACCACGCCGGAGCCAGCCGCGAGGACGTCGTGCACGTCAACGCGCACGCCACCTCGACCCCGGTGGGCGACGTCGCCGAGTACCACGCCATGCGTCGCGTCTTCGGTGACCACCTCGACGACATCGTCGTGTCGGCGACCAAGGCGTCCACTGGGCACCTGCTCGGTGGCGCCGGTGCGATCGAAGCCGCGTTCACGGTCCTCGCGCTGCACAACCGCGTCGCACCGCCGACGATCAACCTCAACGACCAGGATCCGGAGATCGTCATGGACGTCGCGCGCGAGCCGCGCGCGCTGCCCGACGGCGACCTCCTCGCGGTGAGCAACTCGTTCGGCTTCGGCGGGCACAACGCCGTGGTCGCGTTCCGCAGCGTCTGATCCGTCGCACCCTGCCAGGAGGCCCGTCCCGCGTCGTCGGGGCGGGCTTCCGTCGTGTGTGTTGCCGGCTTCAGTGCCGCGAAGGCGACAGTTTGCGGCCACACGTTCACGACCGCACCGCCAAAGCGACAGTCTGCGGCCGAATGTTGGCGGCACAGTGTCGCTTTCGCGAAACGGCGGAGACGCCAGCGCGGCCCGAGTCTCAGCCGACGCGGTGCAGCCAGACGACGGGGTTGCCCTCGGCCGCGTGCCGGAAGGGCTCGAGCTCGTCGTCCCAGGCCTGTCCGAGCGCGAGCCGGAGCTCACGGTGGAGTTCGAGCGCGTTGCTGCCCGCGACCTCCATCGCGTAGCGGACGCGGTCCTCGGGAATGACCATGTTCCCGGTCACGTCGGTCTGCGCGTAGAAGACCCCGAGGTCAGGCGTGTGCATCCAACGGCCGCCGTCGGACTCGGTCGTCGGCTCCTCGGTCACCTCGTAGCGCAGGTGCTCCCAGCCGCGCAGCGCGGAGGCGATCGCGGCACCGGCACCGACCGCGCCGGTCCAGGTGAACTCGGTCCGCCGGGCACCGTCCTGTGCCGGCTGGTCGAGCCACGAGAAGTTCACGGCGCGGTTCATCGCGCGACCTGCTGCCCATTCGACGTGCGGGCAGAGCGCGCGGGGTGAGGAGTGCACGTAGAGCACTCCTGTCGTCGTTCCGTTCACGGTTCCTCCGATACGTCAGGTGCGACTTCCCCATCGACCTGGTGCGGAGGATCCGAGCGGCTGCGAGCCACGGAACCATTCGGTATGCGATTGTGATGTCCCGACAGGACACGCCCATTATGCAGCGTTCCGGCTGGGAACGGCAAGGACCCCGCCGAGCGCGGTCCGGTTCAGTGCAGGACGGTGCCCGCAGCGTCGACGGGGTGCCGCTCGCCCGCCGTGATCGGCGCGGGCACGCGGTTCTCGGCCGGCGGGATCGGGCAGGCGAACTGGTAGGAGAACGCGCAGGGCGGCAGCACGAGCAGGTTCCAGTCGAGCTCGACCGGGCCCGCGGCGCCGGGGTCGTCGAGGTACAGGAAGCGGCCCATCGAGTAGGTGCTGCCAGGGTCGTCCTCGGCGAGGACGCTCGTGGCGTCCTGCACGATGAGCTGCAGCCGCGGCGCACCCCGGAACGCCGCGGACCGAACCGCGACGAGCCGCATGGTCGTGCTGCCGACGGCCGTCTCGATGTGCCCGGCGACCGGCAGAGCGTCGCCGGCGGCGTCGAGGACGCTGCCACGGGCCTCCCGGTCGTCGCCCGCACCGGCGTCCAGCGGGACGTACGTGCCGGAAGCCACCCAGTCGTCGGACCGGTCGAACCGGTCGATGCGCGCGAAGCGGTGGATCGGCTCCGCCGCGGGGTCCCAGACGCGCAGCGTCGAGCCGGACACCGTGCCCGCGAAGCCGTCGGGGAACGCGACGGCGGACGGCACCACGGCGGTGTCACCGGCGACCAGCACCGTGCCGTCGACCGGGACGCCGTCCACGACGACACCGTCGGTGGCGGCGGCCGTCACCGTGAGGCCGCCGACCGTGGGTGCCCAGGTGCCGGGGACCGGCCACACCGGCTGCGGGTGGTCGACGTGCTGGGCGTTCACGAGAGCCAAGGGGCCACGGGGACTGCGTGCCCAGCGATCGCGTTCGGCGACGTGGTCGGCGAAGTCGGCGGCGGTGTCCGTCACGCCAGCTCCTGCCGCGGGTAGATGACCTTCTGCACGATGATGATGATCGACGCGGCGACGGGCAGGGCGACCAGGGCACCGAGCACGCCGCCGATCGTGCCACCGGCCACCGCGGCGATCACCACGAGGGCCCCGGGCACCTGCACCGCACGCGACATGATGCGCGGCGAGATGAGGTACGCCTCGACCTGCATGTAGACGAGGTAGTAGATCGCCGCGGCGAGTGCTGTGGCGGGCGACGCGAACAGGCAGAGCAGCGAGATGACGATCGCGGCGCCGAGGGTGCCGACGAGCGGGATGAGCGAGCCGAGGAACGCGAACGAGGCCAGCAGCACGGGCAGCGGCGCACCGATGATGAGCAGGAACACCAGGCTCAGGATGCCGTTGATGAGTGCCTGCGACACCTGGCCGACGACGTACCGACCGACCGCCTGGGTGATCTGCTCACTGACGTCGATGAAGTTCTCGCGGCGGGACGCCGGAACGAACCGGTACGCCGCACGCTTCATGCCCCGCATCGACGCGAGGAAGTAGAGCATCAAGATGAGGACGATGAGCACGCCGGTGAGCCCCGACAGGATGCCGCTGCCGACCGCCAGGATGCCGCCGCCGACGCTGAGCAGGTTGCCCGGGTTCTCGACGAACGACTGCACCGACTCGAGGGCGTGGTCGATGTCGAACGACCCGGCGAACTGCTTCGACAGGTCCTGCACCCACTGCTGTTTCGAGATGTCGTCGACGACCTCGGGGAAGTTCTGGATCAGGTTGGTCGCCTGCTCGACCAGGATCGGGACGACCGCGAAGACGACCCCGGCGAACGCCGCAAGGACCCCCACGACGACGACGGTGATCGCCGCCCACCGCGGGATGAGCCGCTCGAGGAACGAGACGAGCGGGTCGATGCCGAGCGCGAGGAAGAGCGCGACCCCGATGTAGACGAGGACGGTGCTGAGCTCGCCGATGATGGTGCCGGCGAGCAGCGCGACGAGCACACCGATGGCACCCATGAACCCGATGCGGAAGGCGTTGACGCGCACGCCGGTGCCACCACGGTTCACCTGGAACGTGACGTTCGGCGTCGGACCAGCTGCGTCGTGGTCGTCCTCGCGCTTGCGTTTCATCTGCACGTAGGGCGGGCGGGACTTGAACCCGCGAATCGTTCGGTTATGAGCCGACTGCCTTGACCAGCTTGGCTACCGCCCCTCGACGACCGTCAGGCCACCGGTTCCCCACGATACAGCGCCTCGAACGTCGTGAGCGTGCGGTTGATGTCGTGTGCCTCGATCATGGCCGAACTGCGCTCCCGCATGGCCGTGTACTCCGCTTCCGACGCCGTCAACACCGCCTCGAGCTTGGCGGCGAGGGCGTGTTCGTCGCCGGGGGCGAACAGGTACCCGTTGCCGTCGATCAGGTGGGGCAGCGCCATCGAGTCGGCGGCGACGACCGGCAGCCCGGACGCCATGGCCTCGAGCGAGGAGATGCTCTGCAGCTCGGCGGTGGAGGGCATCGCGAACACGGTGCCGTTCGTCAGGGCGGTGCGCTTGACCTCGTCCGAGACGAACCCGAGGAACCGGACGCGGTCCTCGAGCCCGAGCTCCTTCGCCAGGGCGGTCAGCTTCGGGATCATCTCGCCGTCACCGACGATCGTCAGGGTCGCCGTGAGCGAACCGGGCAGCAGCGCCACGGCCCGGACCAGCACGTCGAGGTTCTTCTCCGGCGCCACGCGGCCGACGAACACGATGTCGTTGTTGACCGGACGGCCCTCGCGCGCGACGTACCGCGACGCGTCGATCCCGCACGAGATCGCCAGCACCCGCTGACCGGCGATGGCCTTGCGCAGGTAGTCGGCAGCCAGGTTCGTCGGCGTCGTGATGGTGTCGGCGAGCCGGTAGGTCTTCGCCGCGTCGCTCCACGCGATCTTCAGCGCGATGGGCAGCGTCCACTTGCCGAACGGCGTGTACTCGAGCAGGTTCTCGGGCATGAAGTGGTTCGTCGCGATGACCCGGATGCCGCGCGCGTTCGCCTCGGGGACGATCCCGCGACCGATGACGACGTGCGACTGGATGTGCAGGACGTCGGGCTTCACGGCGTCGAGGATCGGGCCGGTCCACTTCTTGACGCTCCACGGCCACACGAAACGGAGCCAGGCGTGCAGCGGCCACTTGTACGACTTCAGGCGGTGCACGACGAGGGTCACGCCCTGGTGTTCCTCGTCGAAGGTGCCGTAGTTGCGGCTCGAGGCCGGGGCGACGACGTGGACCTCGTGCCCGCGCTCGGCCAGGCCGACGGCGAGCTGCTCGGCGAAGGTGGCGGCGCCGTTGACGTCCGGCGGGAAGGTGTCCGCGGCGATCAGGATGCGCAAGGGTCGGTGTCCGCCCGTCGCACCCGTCGGTTCGGCGGTGGCGGTGGTGACGTCTCCTGACACGGCTGGCGTCGTCCTCTCGTGGGCGATTGCTGGTCGGACTGCCGACGGTACCGCACCTGGTTCCGCGGCCGCGTCAGCCGCGCGGAGGACCCCGTGGTACCCCAGGGTGACGGTGCGACGGCGCGGCGCCGCCCCGCGGCCCGCGCGGTCAGGCGCGGGCCTGCGGGTGGTGCTTGGCGAGCAGGAACACCCCGGTGATGGCGATGCCGGCCGCGACCACGAACCCGGCGACCGCACCCCACGGTGCCCCGGACGCCTCGTCGAGCACGACCACGCCGATCCCGACGGCGACGATCGGGTCGATCACGGTCAGCCCCGCGATGACGAGGTCCGCCGAACCGGCCGAGTACGCGTTCTGCACGAAGTACCCGCCGAGCGACGCCGCGACGACCACCCCGATGATCGCCAGGACCGTCAACCAGTCGAACGTGCCGTTCACGAACCGGTTCAGCACGACCTTGGCGAGCGTCGCGACGAACCCGTAGAGGATGCCCGCGCCGACGATGTAGTAGAGCGCGCTCTTGTGCTTGGCCACGAGTCGGAACGACACCAGCACCAGTACCAGCACCACGGCCAGGATGATCAGGACGGTCACCAGCTGCTGCCGGGTGATCGCGCTCTCGTGCCCGACGAACGCCGCGATGCCGACGAAGATCGCGACACCGATGATGCAGGTCCACACCGCACGCTTCGCCCGACGGCCCAGCGGCACGCCCGACGACCGGGAGGAGAACCACGTGGTGATCACGAGCGCGACCGCCCCGAGCGGCTGCACGACGATCAGCGGCGCGTACGTGATGCTGATGAGCTGCAGCACGACGGCGATGCCGAGCATCAGCGTTCCGAGCACCCAGTAGCCGCTCGAGACCAGCCCGACGACGTGCCGGACGCTCAGTCCCTTCGACTGCCGCCCCAGCCGCGCCTCGACCCGCTGCACACCACGACTCTGGAACTGCGCTCCCAGCGACAGGAACACCGCACCGATGAGCGCGACGGGGATCATGAGGGCCTGGAACGGCGTCAGGTTCACTGCGTCGGGCAGCTGGAGGTCCGTCGTCACGCGTCGAGGCTACCGTCCACCGCCGGATAACCTGGGTGAATGGCCGTTCTCCCGATCCGCATCACCGGCGAACCCGTCCTGCACGAGCGTGCAGCCGAGGTCACCGAGTTCGATGACGACCTCCGTTCCCTCGTCGCCGACATGTTCGAGACCATGGACCTCGCCCCCGGCGTCGGGCTGGCCGGACCCCAGGTCGGCGTCGGCAAGCGCCTGTTCGTGTACTCGTACACCGACGACGACGACGTACTGCACCGCGCCGCGGCCGTGAACCCGGTCCTCTGGATCAGCCCGCCGGTCCCCGAGTCGGTCGACGAGCTCGACGAGGACGACGAGTCCGAGGGCTGCCTGTCCGTGCCGGGCGAGCGCTTCCCGCTGCGCCGCTCCGGCAGCGCGCTGCTCCGGGCGTTCGACGAGCACGGCGAACCGTTCGAGGTCCGGGCCGACGGATGGCTCGCACGCATCTTCCAGCACGAGTACGACCACCTGGACGGCTGGCTCTACGCCGACCGCCTGGCGCACCCCTACGCCAAGCAGGTCGCCAAGGCCATCCGCAAGAACAGCTGGGGCGGCCCCGGCCAGTCGTGGCTACCGGGTCGCGACCACCCCGAGGGCTGACGGGTCGGTCCGGCCCGCGCGTCGCCTGCCGTGGTCGGCTGACGGCCGGGAGGCCCGGCTCAGCTCCGGTACGTCGTCAGCGCGTCGCGCAGGTGGTCGGTCTCCGGGTGCCCCGGGCAGTACTGCAGGAGGCCGGCGGCGAGGTGCGCTGCGCCGTCGTCGGCCACGGCCGACGTCCACGGGTCCGTGCCGGTCACGGCGCAGGTGCTCGCGAGCTCGACGAGGGTGGCGTCGCCCCGGGTCGCGTCGACAGCGGCCTGCTGCTGCGTCGACGGCACCGAGCCCGTGAGCCGCTTCGCGGTGCACGAGGTCCGCTCGTCCTCCCACACCGCCGAGTAGGTCGTGTAGGTCTCGCGGTCGCCGTCGTCGCACACGAAGGCGAACACCACCGGCGAGGCACCCGACCCGAGCCCGGTCTCCGAGCTCGTGGGCTCCTCTGACGAGTCGGTGTAGGGTCCGGCACCGCTGCATCCGACCAGCACGGGCGCGATGACCGCCGCGAGCAGCACGCCGAGGAGCACGGCGCGGGGCGGACGGGATCGGTGCACCTGTGAACGCTAACAGCAACTGCCCGGCAGGACCCGCACGGTCGCTCCTGCGATGATGGTCGGGCACGCCCCGCCCTGGAGGTCCTCATCCCCCGCCTGCACTCCCGCCCCGTCCGCGTCGCCGCCCTCGTGGTCGTCGCCGTGGCTGCCCTGTTCGTCGCCTTCTGGCACCTCGGCCGGCCGACCATCGTCAACGACGAGTTCGTCTACCTCCGGGCGAGCTGGGCGTACGTGCACGGCAACTTCTCGCTCAACCTCGAGCACCCGCCGACGGCGAAGTACCTGTACGGCATCGCGCAGCTCGTCGTCGGACAGGGGCCGCTCGGGCCCCGCCTGGTCGCCGCGGCCGCGATGCTCGGCACCGGCGTGGTCCTGTTCGTCTGGTTGCGCCGCGAGGTCGGCTTCTGGACGGGGCTCCTCGCCGCCGGTGCGTGGTGGCTGACGCCGCGCGGGTCCGGTGCGTCGTGGGCCGAGGCGGGTTCGGTGATCGGCGCGCGGATCGACCGCTTCGCGATGCTCGAGCCCCTCATGGTCTTCTTCGCGATCGCCTCGCTCGCCGCCGCGTGGACCTGGATGCGCACCGGCAACCGGTGGTGGATCGCCGCAGCAGGGGCGCTGCTCGCGATGTCCGTCACGTCGAAGGTCTCGACCGCCGTGCTCGTGCTCGCGATCGGCGCCCTGCCGCTGCTGTTCCGCCGCTGGCGCGACCTGGGCGTGGGCGCACTGTACGGCGGCGTCGCGTTCGTGGTGGTCTTCGTGCTCCTGTACCTGCCGGTGGGGCTCTTCACCGCCATCGGACACATGCTGAAGTTCCAGGCACAGCAGAACGCGCACGGACACCCGACGACGATCCTCGGCACGATCTACCCCCAGGCGCCGTGGTGGGCGAACTTCGCGTTCCTGGCGGCGGGCACCGGCTGGTTGCTGCTCACGGTGCTGGTCGTCGGCGTCGCCTGCGCTCTGGCGATCCGGCCGGACCGGCTCGTCGCGTTCCTCGGCATCGCGCTCGGTGTCTTCCTCGTCTTCTACGTCATCGTCGCGAACGTCTCGCTCCCGTACTACTACGACGCCTGGATGCCGCTGATCATCGCCCTGGCCGCCATCGGGTACGGCCGACTGGCATCGGTGCGGCCACCCGTCGGACGCATCGCGGCGGCCGTCCTCGTCGCCTGCCTGCTCGTGCCGGCGGTGCGGCTCGGGGTCGCGGTGGCGCAGTCCCGCCCGAGCGGCATCGCCCTGCTCTCCGACGCCCTGCACGTGCGCGGCAAGGACTCCGAGGGCGTGCTGTTCGCCCGCTTCAGTGCGAACACCTGGCGGATCTACCTGCCCGACCGGGGCACGCAGAAGCCGCAGTACGGACCGTTCGACGCGATCGTGGTCGGCCACGACCACCGTCGGGCCATGCCCCACCAGGTCACGGAGTTCCTGTCCGAGTACGCCGATCAGCTCGACCACTTCCGGCTCGACTACCTCGACGTCTACGTGCCGAAGACCGGCACGATCGACGACAACAACCGCGACGGCACGCTGCACATCGAGCCGAGCACCCCCGCGTCCTGACCGGCGCGCCCGTGCGGCGCGCGGCCGCGCGGCGCGCGGCCGCGCGGCCGTGGGCACCGCGCCGGAAACGCAAAAGGCCCGGATCCGTGAGGATCCGGGCCAGACGCTCCCCGAGTTGGACTCGAACCAACAACCTGCCGGTTAACAGCCGGCTGCTCTGCCAATTGAGCTATCGAGGATCACTGTTCGCTGGCGAATGTCGTGCGAACAACGGGTAACAGCATAGCAGCACCGCAGGGCCCCTCACCGCATCGGACACGCCGCCCGGGCGCGCCGCGCTGCGGGCCCCGGTGCAGCGCTGCTCCTCAGTACCCGGCGACCGGGTCGACGACGCCGACGAAGCCCTCGCCGCTGCCGTCGAGGAACGCCGTGGTGTTGAGTCGCACCCGCTCGGCGAGCAGCGGCGCGACCATCTCCGGGGTGTCGGCCTGGTGCGGCGTGATGACCGCGCCGGGCTCGGACCACAGCGGGTGGCCGTCCGGCAACGGCTCGGGGTCGGTGACGTCGAGCCCTGCGGCGGCGATCGCACCGGTGCGCAGGGCCTCGACCAGGGCGTCGGTGTCGACGAGTCCCCCGCGGGCGATGTTGACGAGCCGGGCGGACGGCTTCATGATCGCGAACTGCCGCTCGCCGAAGAGCTTCGCGGTGCCCGAGGTCATGGCTGCTGCGATCATCACGACGTCGGCGTCGGGCAGGACCTCGTCGAGCTGGTCGGTGGTGACGGTGCGCGATGCGCCGGCCACCGGGTCGGCGGAGCGACGCACCACGGTGACGTCGACGTCGAACGGGGCGAGCAGGCGGATGTACTCGAGCGCGATCCCGCCGGCGCCGATGACGACGACGTTCCGGCCGTACAGCGACACACCCTCGGGCTCGGTGGCCCACGAGTGTGCACGGGCACGCTTCTGCAGGACCCGCAGCGTCCCGAGCGTCAGTGCCAGGGCGTGCTCGGCGACGGGCTCCGCGTACGCGCCCTTCGCCGAGGTGAAGAGCACACGGTCCCCGTGCTCCTGGATGAGGTGTGCGAAGGCGTCGACCCCGGCGAACGGCAGCTGCACCCAGCCGATCCCCGGTGCGGCGTCGAGCGCGTCCGCCAGGCCGGACGGGTCGCGGGGGTCGAGCCAGACGAGCCCGCGGGTGTCCGCGTCGAGCGGCGCGACGGTCCCGCCGGCCTCGGTCACGGCGGTGACGTGCAGGTCGGTCGGCTCCGGCAGCACGGCGACGGGGCCGGACTGCGGTGCGTCGATCGGCAGCGGGGCGCCGGAGGTGGGGACGACGGCGCGGTGGCCTCGGGTGGCGGTGCTCACGGGTTCTCCTGTCGGTCCGTGCGGGGGCCGGTGCCGGCGGCGACCGGTCGGCGTGGCGCCGTCGAGCGGCGCGGGGCGGTGGGTGCCGGGCGACGCTTCACGCCGCGGGCCGCGGTCGCGGCCAGGGTCTTGACGTAGGGGTCGACGGGGTTGTCGAGGACCTCGTCGAAGGTGCCGAGGCCGACCAACCGGGCATCGGCCATCACGGCGACGCGGTCGGCCAGGGCGCCGGCTTCGCGCAGGTCGCTGGACACCACGACGGCGGAGAACTGCCGGTTGCGCTGCAGGGTCGCCAGGGCCTCGAGCACCGACTGGCGCACGAGCACGTCGACGCCGCGGGCGGGTTCGTCGGCGACCAGGAGCTGGGGTTCGAGCACGAGGGCCCGCGCCAGGGCGACACGCTGCCGCTGCCCGCTGGAGAGCTCCCAGGTGTTCAGCCGCATCACGCCGAGCGGCAGGTGCACGGCGTCGACCAGGCGCGCGACGATCATGCCCGCTTCCTTGCGGTCGAAGCGGCGGTCGCGCTGGTAGATCGGTTCGGCGATGGCCTCGCCGACGGTGAGGTCCGGACTGAGCCGATCGGCGCCGTCCTGCGGCAGGTAGCCGATCCGGCCGCTCAGCCGCTCGAGCTTGCGGGACGAACCGCGCAGCCCGCGGGTCTTCTGGCCGAGGACGGTCAGTTCGCCTCCGACGATGTGCCGGCGCAGCGCACCGTCACCCTCGCCGTGCGACCCGAGCTGCCCCGCGATCGCGGCGGCGAAGGTCGACTTGCCCGACCCCGACTCACCGAGCAGTGCGAGGATCTCGCCCTGCCGCACCGTCAGGCTGACCCCGTCGACCGCTCGGATCGACTCGGACCCCCGTCCGCCCCGGTACTCGATCGACACGTCGTCCGCGACGACCGCCGGTCCGTTGACCGCGATCATGGGTCCCCTTCCACGCCGCCCCCTGGCGGCGGTTCGCGACGGACCGCGCTGGCAGGACCGTCGTGCGTACAGCTGTGGAGGCGACCGTCCAGGAGGCCCGGCGTGCGTCGACGACGCTGGACGGGCCTCCTGGACGGGTCGCGCCGGGTCGAGACCAGACGCGGGTCGCATCGGGTCAGGACCCGACGTTCTCCAGTTGCTCCAGCGTACGCCGTCGCTCGGCCTGCTCCGCAGGGTCCGGCACCGGGAGCGACGCCAGCAGGCGCTGCGTGTACGGGTGCTGCGGGGCGCCGAGGACCTGCGCCGTCGTGCCCACCTCGACCAGGTCGCCGCGGTACAGCACCGCGATCCGGTCGGACAGCGCGCCCACGACCGCCAGGTCGTGGCTGATGAACAGCGACGCGAAGCCCAGGTCCTGCTGGAGCTCGAGGAAGAGCTCGAGCACGCGGGCCTGCACCGACACGTCGAGCGCACTCGTCGGCTCGTCGGCGATGAGCAGCTTCGGCCGGAGCGCGAGCGACCGGGCGAGCGAGGCGCGCTGGCGCTGCCCACCGGAGAGCTCGTGCGGGTAGCGGTCCCCGTACGCCTTCGGCAGCTGGACCGCCTCGAGGAGTTCGTCGACGCGCTTACGGGCCGCACGCGGGCTCGACACCTCCTTGTGGACGACCAGCGGCTCGGCGACGCACTCGGCGATCGTGAGCAGCGGGTTGAACGACGTCGCCGGGTCCTGGAACACGAACCCGATGTCCTTGCGCAGGTGCTTGAAGTCGCGCTCCCGGTAGCCGAGCATCTCGGCGCCGAGGACCTTCAGCGAGCCGCCGGTGACCTTCGTCAGCCCGGCCATGGCGCGACCGATCGTGGTCTTGCCGGAGCCGGACTCCCCCACCAAGCCGAGGACCTCGCCGGGACGGATCGCCAGGTCGACGCCCTTCACGGCACGGAACGCGGGCGAACCGAGGCGGCCGGGGTACTCGATCTCGAGCCCCTTCGCCTCGACCAGCGGGGTGACGTCCTCGGTGATCGCGGCACGGCGGGCGGTGCCCGTCGACGCCTCGAGCCGGGGCACGGCGGCGAGCAGCCGCTTCGTGTAGTCGGCCTGCGGACGCGCGAACAGGTCCGTCGCCGATGCCTCTTCGACGATCTCGCCCTGGTACATCACGGCGACGCGGTCGGCCAGGTCGGCCACCACACCCATGTTGTGCGTGATGATCACGATCGCCGTGCCGAACTCGTCGCGGCAGCGGCGGAGCAGGTCGAGGATCTCGGCCTGCACCGTGACGTCGAGCGCCGTGGTCGGCTCGTCGGCGATGATCACCGACGGCTCGAGGGCCAGGGCACTCGCGATGACGACACGCTGCTTCTGGCCGCCGGAGAACTGGTGTGGGTAGTGGTCGACGCGGGTCTCGGGGTCGGGGATGCCGACGCGGCCGAGGTAGTCGATGGCCTTCGCCCGCGCCTCCTTCTTGGACATGCCGCCGTGGGCGCGGAGCCCCTCGGCGATCTGCCACCCGACCGTGAAGACCGGGTTGAGGGCGGTCGACGGCTCCTGGAAGACCATCGCACCGGCGGTCCCCCGCAGGCTGCGGAGCTTCTGCGCGCCGACGGTGACGACGTCGGTGCCGTCGAGCAGCACCGCGCCGCCGAGCGTCGCCGTCTCGGGCATGAGCCGGAGCATGGCGCGAGCCGTGACGGACTTGCCGGAGCCGGACTCGCCGACCAGGGCGAGGACCTCGCCGGGGCGGACGTCGAGGCTGACGCCCTTCACCGCGTCGACCGCGCCGCCGTCGGTGGCGAAGGTGACCGTGAGGTCGTCGACGACGACCACGGGTGCGTTCTCGGTGTCGGTCGTCATGCGCCCGATCCTTCCGCGGTGGCCGTGTTGCGCGCGTCGCGCGTGGACACCAGCTGCTTCAGCCGTCGGCGCGCACGAAGACGGGGGTCGGAGATGTCGTTGAGGCTCTCGCCGATGAACGTCACACCGAGCACCAGCACCACGATCGCGACACCCGGGTAGACACCGGTCCACCAGACGCCGCTCGCGACGTCGGACAGCGCACGGCTGAGGTCGTAGCCCCACTCGGCGCCGGACGTCGGACCGATGCCGAACCCGAGGAAGCCGAGGCCGGCCAGGGTCAGGATCGCGTCGCTGGCGTTGAGCGTCAGGATGAGCGGCAGGGACCTGGTCGAGTTGCGCAGCACGTGGCGGGTCATGATGCGCCACGGGTTCGTGCCCATCACGCGCGCCGACTCGACGAACGCGTCGTTCTTCAGACGCACGGCCTCGGCACGGACCACCCGGAAGTACTGCGGCACGTAGACGACGGTGATCGAGATCGCCGCCGCGATGATGCCGCCCGAGTAGCTCGAGTTGCCGCCGGAGATCACGATCGACACGACGATCGCGAGCAGCAGCGAGGGGAACGCGTAGATCGCGTCGGCGACCACGACGAGGACCCGGTCGAGCCAACCGCCCAGGTAGCCGGAGACCAGCCCGAGCAGCACGCCGACGATGATCGACACGACGACCGCGACGATCACGACGAGGACCGCCGTCCGGGCGCCGTAGACCACCCGGCTGAACACGTCGAACCCGCCGACGGTGGTGCCCCAGATGTGCTCGGCGCTCGGTGCGCCCGTGCGCGGGAAGCTCTCGCCGTCCGCGCCCTGCAGCTGGCCGAAGCCGTACGGGGCCAGCAGCGGCGCGAAGACCGCGACGAGCAGGTACAGGGCGCAGATGACCACGCCGACGATGAGCATGGCGCGCTGCCAGCCGGTGCTCTTGCGGAGCTGGACCACCACGGGCAGCCGCTTCCAGAGCGGCTCGTGGCGGTCGACGAGGGTGGTGTCGGCCATCGTCAGAACCTCACTCTCGGGTCGATCAGGGCGGCGACGACGTCGACGATGAAGTTGGTCACCGCGACGATCACCGCCAGCATCGCGACGATGCCCTGGACCGCGACGAAGTCACGGGCCGACAGGTACTGGTTGAGCTCGAAGCCCAGGCCGCGCCACCCGAAGGTGGTCTCGGTCAGGACCGAACCGCCCAGCAGCATCGCGATCTGCAGGCCCATGACCGTGATGATCGGCACGAGGGCGGGGCGGAACGCGTGCGTCCGCACCAGCCGCGACTCGCGGACACCGCGGGAGCGGGCCGCGTCGACGTACTCGGAGCCGAGCGACCCGATCATGTTCGCGCGCACCAGGCGCAGGAAGATGCCGGCGGTCAGCAGTCCGAGGGTCAGCGCCGGCAGGACGGCGTGCTGCAGCACGTCGCCGATGACCGCCGCGTTGCCGGTCCGCAGTGCATCGATGATGTAGATGCCGCTCGCGCCGGGGATGCCGTCGAGGATGAGCTCCACCCTGGTCGACGCGCGGTCGCCGAGCGGCAGCCAACCGAGCCACACCGAGAAGACGAGCTTGAGCAGCAGACCGCCGAAGAACACCGGGGTCGCGTACGTCAGGATCGCGAGGGCACGGAGCAGCACGTCGGGCCACTTGTCGCGCGTGTACGCGGCCAGCATGCCGAGCGGGATGCCGAGCACGAGCGCGACGACGAGGGCGTAGAAGACGAGCTCGGCGGTCGCGCCGCCGTACTGCAGGATGATCTCGGTGATCGGCCGGTTGTCGGTCGACGCGTTGCCGAAGTCACCGCGCAGGATGCCGCCGAGGTACTCGAAGTACTGCACGAGCACGGGACGGTCGTACCCGGCGGCGTGCAGGCGTTCCTGCAGCTGCGTCGGGGTGAGTCGGCCGCCGACCGACGCGGTGATCGGGTTCCCGATGACGCGCATCAGGAAGAACACGAGCGTCACCAGGATGAAGACGGTCGGGATGATGAGGAGGAACCTGACGAGGACGTACCGGCCGAGTCCGCCGCCACTGCTCTTGGCACGACGTTGTGCCTGTGGCTTGGTCGGATCGGTGCCGTTCACGTCCTGGGTCGCCTCTGGGGTGCTCAGGGTCACGGGGAGGGGTGCCTTTCATGCCGGTGCGCAGGCACGCGGGCGTTCCTCGTGGGAACGCCCGCGGCCTGCGCGAGGGGCGTGGTGCTACTTGCTGAGGGTGGCGTACCGGAACTTGAACGAGGCGTCGAGGGTCAGACCCTTGACGTCCTTGCCGGCGACGGCGACGGACTTGCCCTGCAGCAGGGGCAGCGTCGAGATCTGCGATGCCTCGCGCTCCTGGGCCTGCTCGATCAGGTCGGCACGCTTGTCCGGGTCGGACTCCGCCTGCTCCTTCGCGATGAGGTCCTGGATGACCGAGTCGTCGTAGTGGTTCTGGACGAAGTTCTCCTTGGTGAAGAACGGCGACAGGTAGTTGTCGGCGTCGGAGAAGTCCGGGAACCAACCGAGCTGGTACTCCGGGTACGCGTCCTTGGTGCGCTCCTGGGCGTAGGTCGTGTAGACCGTCGACTGGATGTTGACGGTGAACAGGCCCGAGTCCTCGAGCTGCGTCTTCAGCAGCGCGTACTCGTCGTCCGACGCCGAACCGTAGTGGTCGGGCGCGTACTGGATGTCGAGCTGCACCTTGCCGGAGACACCGGCGTCGGCGAGGGTCTTCTTCGCCTTGTCGACGTCGGGGCCACCGTCGCCGTCGCCGTACATGTCC
This sequence comes from Curtobacterium sp. PhB137, assembly GCF_003814955.1. Taxonomy (NCBI): domain Bacteria; kingdom Bacillati; phylum Actinomycetota; class Actinomycetes; order Micrococcales; family Microbacteriaceae; genus Curtobacterium; species Curtobacterium sp. PhB137. The sequence continues at coordinate 212,940 of NZ_RKQO01000006.1, forward strand.
TTGAACGGCTGGACCGCACCGGTGAGGCCGTCCGGCACCATCGAGTACAGCGGCGTGAAGGTGTCGTTGTAGACCTCCTTCGCCAGGGCGGCGCGGTCGACCACGTCGGCGGCGGCCTGTCGCACGGCGAGGGCCTTCGCCTCGTCGGCGTCGTCCTGACCGGTGCCGAACGGCTGCGTCTTGAAGTTGAAGACCACGTAGCGGATCTCGCCGCCGGGGCCGTCGGTGACCTTGAGCTTGTCGTCCTTGCGCAGGTCCGAGATGTCGGTCGGCGTCAGGGAGCGGTACGCAACGTCGACGTCGCCCTGCTGCACGGCGAGCTTGAGGTCGGTCTCCTTGGTGTAGTAGTTGGCCGTCACCTCGGAGGTCTTCGCCTTGCCGAGCAGGCCGTCGTACTTCGGGTTCGTCTTGTACTGGATCAGCTGGTTCTCCTTGTAGGAGCTGATCTGGTACTGCCCGGCGAACGCCTTGCCCTTGACGATGTCGTCGGCGCTGGTGAGCTTCGTCGCGCTGAAGACGTCCTCGTCGACGATCGGGCCGGCGGGGCTCGAGAGCACCTGCGGCCAGGTCTGGTCGGCGTGGTCGAGGTTGAACACCACGGTCGTGTCGTCCGGGGTGTCGATGCTCTTGAGGTTGGCGAGCAGCGACTGCGGGCCGTTCTCGTTGTTGATCTTGAGTTCACGGTCGAACGAGAACTTAACGTCACTCGAGGTGAGCTTGTTGCCGTTCGCGAACTCGAGGCCGTCCTTGAGGGTGACCTCGTACGTGGTCGGGCTCGTGAACTCCGCCTTCGTGGCGATGTCCGGCTCGACGTCCGGGCTGCCCACGGGCGTGTTCATCAGGAACGGGAAGACCTGGTTCTGCACGGCGAACGAGCCGTTGTCGTAGGAGCCGGCCGGGTCGAGGGACGTGATCTTGTCCGTCGTCCCGATGCTCAGGCCGTTCAGCTCGGTGTCGCTCACGCTGCTGCTCGCGCAGCCGGTCAGCACCAGCGCCGTCGCTGCTGCTCCGGCGCCGAGCGCGATGCCGCGCCTGCCCCACGTGGCTGTGCGCTTCTTGAACACGGATGCCATGTTCGATGCCTCTCTTGAAGTTGGGTGCAAGTGTCCGGACCGGCGGGTGGTACGTCTGTGTGCCCGGCCAGGAACGCTCATTGGTATCACCCTGTCACGGAACAGATCGAACCGGGAGCGATTTGTTTACACCGCTGTAATGCAAGCACCCGTCGCGTGATGCATCATTCGTGCGCATCGACCCGGCGCGCCGCACACGAAAGTTGCGCGCTGCAACCTGGGTGGTCCGGGGCTCGCCGACCGGTCACGACACACCGCCCGTCCCACCCCGAGCGGTCACGTCCCGTCGGCCGGACGCCGGCCAGCCGACGCCCTGCGACCACTCGACGCCCGACACGCGGCACGTCGTGCGGCCACACCGTCGGCCTGGAGGCTCGCCCCACGTCGGCCCCGTCCCTCGCCCCCGCCGACCGGTCACGACACACCGCCCGTCCCACCCCGAGCGGTCACGTCCCGTCGGCCGAACCCCGGCCAGCCGACGCCTTGCGACCACTCGACGCCCGACACGGCCGCGCGGCAGGCGCCCCGACACTCGCGCGGCGAGAGGGAGGGGCTAGGACGCCTCGGCGTCGGCGCGGAGCCGCATGCGCTGCGCGTCGATGTCCACGAGCTGCCGCTGGATCTCAGCGCGCCGCTCGGCCTGCTCGTGCGGGTCCGCACGCTGCAGTTGTCCGAGCAACGAGGCCTTGCGGGCGAGCAGGTCCCGCTCGACCAGGGCGACGACGATGCTCCGGCAGTACGCGGCGAGGTCCTCGGCGTTGCGGGCGGGGATCGGCGCGAGGGCCAGCTCGTGCGTCAGGGTGCGCAAGGGGGTCGGCACGTCGGCGAGCAACCGGTCGAGCCAGTCCCCCGCCCCGATGACGTCGACGTTGGCGACCACGGCGTCCCGCACGACGGCGAGCATCGGCGCCGAGAACGTGGCCGATGCGGCGAGCCCGAGCAGCGGCGCTCCGACCGAGGTCGGCTGCTGCACCATCGCCATGACGGCGTCGCGCTCCATGCGGCTGATCGGGTCGTTCGGCAGCGAGCGGATCCCGGCGACGGGCTCCTCGACCACACCGGCCCCGTCGGTGGCGTGACCGGCGCGACCGTCGCGCCCCGGGCCTCCTGACCGATCGTCCGTCGACCCCGCACGCCGACGCGCGGTCTCGACCGATCGACGGACCTCGGGCATGTCCATGCCGAGCCAGCCGGCGAGCTCGCGGACGTACCCCTGCGTGAGCGAGCGGTCGCGGATGCCGGCGAGAACGGGCGCGGCGGCGCGGAGGGCACTGACGCGGCCCTCGACCGTCTCGAGGTCGTGGCCCTCCAACGTGCGGCGGATCATGAACTCGAACATCGGGCGCTTGTTCGTGATCAGGCGGCGGATGGCGTCGTCGCCGCGGGCGAGCCGGAGGTCGCACGGGTCGAGGCCACCGGGTGCCACGGCGACGAAGGTCTGCGCCGCGAACCGCTGTTCCTCGGCGAAGGCGCGAGATGCGGCACGCTGCCCGGCCTCGTCCGGGTCGAAGGTGAAGACGACCTCGCCGTTGGCGTTCGGGTCGGCGCCGGCCAGGTCGCCGAGCATCGGTCGGAGCACCTTGATGTGGTCGACGCCGAACGAGGTGCCGCACGTGGCGACCGCGGTGGTGATGCCGGCGACGTGGCAGGCCATGACGTCGGTGTAGCCCTCGACGATCACGACCTGCTTCTGCTTCGAGATGTCGCGGCGGGCCAGGTCGAGCCCGTAGAGCACCTGGCTCTTGTGGTAGATCGGGGTCTCGGGCGTGTTGAGGTACTTCGGGCCCTTGTCGTCGTCGAGCAGGCGACGGGCGCCGAACCCGATCGTCGCTCCGGTGACGTCGCGGATCGGCCACATCAGGCGACCACGGAACCGATCGTACGGCGACCGGTCGCCCTGGCTGACGAGCCCGGCCGAGGTGAGTTCCTCGAGCGTGAAGCCCCGACCGCGCAGGTGGTCCTTGAGCATGTCGAACGACTTCGGGGCGAAGCCGACACCGAAGTGCTGCGCCGCCGAGGGATCGAACCCGCGCTCCCCCAGGAACCGCCGTGCGGGGTCGGCCGCGGCGGTGGTGAGCTGCGCCGTGTAGAACTCGAGCGCGGCTTCGTTGGCGGCGATCAGCCGGGCGCGGGTGTTGTAGTCGGTGCGCGGCCCGTCGCCCTCTTCGTAGTGCAGGGTGAAGCCGATCTTCGCGGCCATGCGCTCGACGGCCTCGGCGAAGGTGGTGTGGTCCTGCGCCATGATGAAGCTGAAGACGTCGCCGTCCTCGCCGCAGCCGAAGCAGTGGTACCGGCCGACCTGGGGCCGGACGTGGAACGACGGGGAACGTTCGTCGTGGAAGGGGCAGAGCCCCTTCATCGACCCGACGCCCGCGTTCTTCAGCGTGACGTAGTCGCCGACGACGTCGGCGATGTTGACACGCGAGCGGACCTCGTCGATGTCGTTCCGCGCGATCCTGCCAGCCACCCTCTGATCCTAGTTCGTGGGACCGACCTCGGCCGACCGCGGCCCCGAGATGTGGACGAACCACCGAGGCCGACGGAGCACCCCGCTCACACCGGGATGTGGACCGCTTCCCGCTCGCCGACGACCAACCGCCGGTGCCAGGCGATCGCCCCTTGGTCCGTCAGGCTCGCGACCTGGTCGACCACGGCGCGGAGTCGGCCGTCGTCGTCGGACGCCGCACGCCAGTCGGCGGCGAAGCCGGGCTCGAGGTCCGACGCACCCGACGCCGCCAGGGCGTCGAGCAGCTCCGTCAGGATCCGACGCTGGTCTTCGTACACGGGCTGCCGGTCGCCCTGCGTCATCACGAACGCCGCCACGATCCCCTTGAGGACCGCGATCTCGCCGATGATCTCCGGCGGCGTCACCACCGACGCCGCGAACCGCACCAGGGACCCGGAGGCGTAGGACTCACGGGTCGCGGCCGTTGCCGTCCGCGCGAAGCGGCCGATCAGCTGCGAGGTCAGGTTCTTCAGGTGCGCTGCGTCACGCCGGGACCCGTCGTACGAGGTCATCCAGAGCGGCAGGGCCCGGAGGCGGTCGAACGCCTCGAGCAGTTCCTCACGACTCAGGTCGTCGCCCACCCACGCGTGCATCGCGGTGACGATGTCGTTCTCGCCGACGCGGTCGCCGAGCGCCGCGACGTCGATGAACCCGGCGACGACGGCGTCCTCGAAGTCGTGCACCGAGTACGCGATGTCGTCGGACAGGTCCATGACCTGCGCCTCGATGCACCGCTGCCGCCGGGGCGCCCCGGCACGGAGCCACTCGAAGGCGTCGTGGTCGTCGTCGTAGAAGCCGAACTTGGTCCGACCCGATGACGACTCGGAGACGCCCTGCGCCGCGGGCCACGGGTACTTGCAGCTGGCGTCGAGTGACGCGCGCGTCAGGTTGAGCCCGAAGGGACGCTCGACGCCAGCGCCAGCGCCAGCCCCCGCGCCAGCGCCGGCAGCGACAGCGGCGCCCGACCCAGGCCGCACCCCGTACACCTTCGGCTCGAGCCGGGTGAGCAGCCGTAGCGTCTGCGCGTTGCCCTCGAACCCGCCGATGCCGGCGGCCCAGGTGTTGACGGCGGTCTCACCGTTGTGGCCGAAGGGCGGGTGGCCGATGTCGTGCGCCAGGCACGCGGTGTCCACCACGTCGGGGTCGAGGCCCAGCGAGTCCGCGAGCTCTCGACCGACCTGCGCCACCTCGAGCGAGTGGGTCAGGCGGTTGCGGGCGAAGTCGAGCCCGGTTGTCGGGCTGAGCACCTGGGTCTTCGCGGCGAGGCGACGGAGCGCGCTGGAGTGCAGCAGCCGTGCGCGGTCGCGGGCGAAGTCCGATCGGCGGTTGCCGTGCTCTTCGGGGAGCCAGCGCTCGGCGTCGGCCGGGCCGTACGAGGCGGTGGCGCTCATCCGCCGCTGTGGTGCAGCTCGGCGGCGGCGAGGACCTTGCGGAACTCGCTGTCGACGTCGCGGGACTCGAGCCAGCGGTCGGGCAGGGCGGTGCGCTTCGGGTTGCCGGAGCGACCACGGGGACCCTCGGCGCCCTCGCCGGGGTACGGTGCGTCGCGGTCGAGCTGCCCGAGCAGGTCGTCGATCTCCTGCAGGCTCGACGACAGCGCGAGACCGGACCGCACGTCGCTGCCGATCGGGTACCCCTTGAAGTACCAGGCCACGTGCTTGCGGGCGTCGCGACAGCCGTGGTCTTCGGACCCGAAGAACTCGACGAGCAGTTCGGCGTGCCGACGGAACCCGTCGGCGACCTCGCCCAGGGTCGGCATGTACCGCAGCCCTTCGCCGCGGAACGCCGCAGCCAGGTCGCCGAACAGCCACGGACGCCCGAGGCACCCGCGTCCGACGACGACGCCGTCGACGCCGGTCTCGTCGACCATGCGCAGGGCGTCGGCTGCCGACCAGATGTCCCCGTTGCCGAGGATCGGGATGTCGGTGACGGTCTCCTTCAGCGTCGCGATCGCCGACCAGTCGGCATGACCGGAGTAGTGCTCGTTCGCCGTGCGGGCGTGCAGCGACACCGCGGCGACGCCGGCGTCCCGCGCGATGCGGGCGGCGTCGAGGTAGGTCAGGTGGTCTTCGTCGATGCCCTTGCGCATCTTCACGGTGACCGGCACGTTCCCTGCGGCGCGGACGGTCTTCGTGACGAGTTCGCGGAACAGCTCGAGCTTCCAGGGCAGGGCCGCGCCGCCGCCCTTGCGGGTGACCTTGGGCACCGGGCAGCCGAAGTTCAGGTCGATGTGGTCGGCACGGTCCTCGCCCACCAGGATCGACGCGGCCTCGGCCACGGTGTTCGGCTCGACGCCGTACAGCTGGATCGACCGCGGGGTCTCGGACTCGTGGTGCTGGATGAGCTGCATCGACACGGGAGTGCGTTCGACCAGTGCGCGCGAGGTGATCATCTCGCAGACGTAGAGACCGGCGCCGTACTCGCGGCAGAGCCGGCGGTACGCCATGTTCGTGATGCCCGCCATGGGCGCGAGCACGACCGGCACGTCGACCTCGATCGGGCCGATGCGCAGAGGCCGTGCTGGGGCTTGTGTGATCGTCATACCTGGTCCATCCTCCCACGTCGGTGCTCGCCGGTAGCGTTCTCCACATGACGATCGACGCCAGCACCCGCTTCGACACCGACGCAGCGGCCCGCGGCCTGTCCGTCGAGGTCGTCGAACGCCCCGCCGCGGACTCCCTGCAGCAGGCCGCCGAACTGCTCGGCATCGACCCCGGCGACATCGTGAAGACGCTGGTCGTCAAGCGGCACGACGGCGGCTTCCTGCTCGCGCTCGTTCCGGGCGGCCGGAGCATCGCGTGGAAGAAGCTCCGCACCGTCGTCGGCGTGAACAAGCTCTCGATGCCCGACGCGGCGACCGCGCTCCAGGCGTCCGGCTACGAACGCGGCACGATCACGCCCATCGGAGCGACCGGCGACCTGCCCGTCTACGCCGACGAACGCATCGTCGGTCGACGGGTCGCCCTCGGCGCCGGTCGCCACGGCGCGAGTGCCTTCGTCGACGCCGACGACCTCGTCGCCGCGTACGGCGCGACGGTCGCCGACATCACCGACGAGGAACCGCAGCGCGCCTGATCGGTCCGGCGACCGACGGATCGCGCCCCCGCACAGCCGTTGCGCCCCGCAGAGTCGGGGCGCAACGACCGCACGGGGGCGCGGGACCAGCAGCGCGCGAGGCGCGACCGACGGAACCGTCAGTCCGGCACCTCGGTCCAGTCGCCCTCGGCACCGGCGAACGATCCGGCGTCGATCAGGCACGAATCACCGTCGCAGACCGGCGCACCGCCGGGCGTGACCAGCGTGAGCAGGCCGGGGCGCGCCTCCAGACCGGAGATCGCATCCGGGACCGACAGGGCGGACGGGAGGCCCGCCCCACCCCCGACGGTGACCGTCGCGCCCGTCATCGGGTCGCCGCCACGTCGGCGCTCGCGTCGTCCGCAGCGCGTTCGGTCGCCGAGGCGACCTCGTCCGGAGTCGTCCCGCGCAGCGCGACGACCTGCGTCAGCACCTGCTCGAACGCGGCCGGGTCCTGCGCCCCCGAGACGCCGTACTTGCCGTCGATGACGAAGAAGGGGACGCCGTTGATGCCGAAGGCCTGCGCCTGGGCCTGGTCGGCGCGGACGGCTGCGAGCTGGGAGTCGTCGCGGAGCGTGGCGAGGACCTCGTCGCGGTCGAGCCCGATCTCGGCGGCCAGGTCGGCCAGCGTCGCGTCGTCGCCGACGTGCTCGCCGCGCTCGAAGTAGGCGGTGAACAGGCGCTCGACCATGTCGAGCTGCTTGCCGTGCTGCTTGGCGAGGTGGATGACCTGGTGCGCCTTCACGGTGTTCGTGTGGTGCATGGCCTCGAAGTCGTAGTCCAGCCCGACCGAGGCCGCGATGCCGGTGACCTGGTCGAGCATCTGCTGCGCCAGCTCGACGGGCATGCCCTTGTGCTCCGACAGGAACTCGGCCTCGGTGCCCTCGAAGTCGACGGGGGTGTCCGGGCTGAGCTCGAAGGAGTGGTACTCGACCTCGACCGGGCGGCCGTCCGCCGAGGCGCCGAACGCGGCGACGCCGGCCTCGAACTTGCGCTTGCCGATGTAGCACCAGGGGCAGGCGATGTCCGACCAGACATCGACCTTCACGGAGTCGTTCATGCTGATCCCAACGCGGACGTTGCGCGCGCATTCCCGCCGCTGGCAGCAGAACACCGGTGTTCGCAGGTCGAACACCCGACTGCGGGTGTGCAACGCACGAACACCGGTGTTCTGCGGAGCCGAAACCCCTACGCGCCGAGCAGGCGCTGCGCCAGGTAGCCCTGCAGCTGGTCGAGGGCGACCCGCTCCTGCGCCATCGTGTCGCGCTCGCGCACCGTGACGGCCTTGTCCTCGAGCGTGTCGAAGTCGACCGTGATGCAGAACGGCGTGCCGATCTCGTCGTGGCGACGGTAGCGACGGCCGATCGCCCCGGCGTCGTCGAAGTCCACGTTCCAGTTCTTGCGCAGGTCGTCGGCCAGGCCGCGGGCGACCGGCGAGAGCTGCTCGTTGCGCGACAGCGGCAGCACCGCGGCCTTGACGGGCGCCAGGCGCGGGTCGAGTCGCAGCACGGTGCGCTTGTCGACGCCGCCCTTCGCGTTCGGTGCTTCGTCCTCGTGGTACGAGTCGAGCAGGAACGCCATGAGCGCACGGGTCAGGCCGAAGGACGGCTCGATGACGTACGGCACGTACTTCTCGTTCGCCGCCTGGTCGAAGAAGCGCAGGTCCTGGCCGGACGACTCGATGTGGTTGTTGAGGTCGAAGTCGGTGCGGTTCGCGACGCCCATGAGCTCGCCCCACTCCGATCCGGTGAACCCGAAGCGGTACTCGATGTCGGCGGTGGCGTCGGAGTAGTGCGCCCGCTCGCCGTCCGGCACGTCGAAGCGGCGGAGGTTCTCCGGGTCGATGCCGAGCTCGGTGTAGAACGCGATCGAGTCGGCGATCCACTGCTCGTAGTGCTCCCCAGCCTCGGCCGGCGGCACGAAGTACTCGATCTCCATCTGCTCGAACTCGCGGGTGCGGAAGATGAAGTTGCCGGGCGTGATCTCGTTGCGGAACGCCTTGCCGACCTGGCCGATGCCGAACGGGGGCTTCATCCGGCTGGTCGTCACGACCTGCGCGAAGTCGACGAAGATGCCCTGGGCGGTCTCGGGGCGCAGGAAGTTCAGGCCCTCTTCGGACTCGACCGGGCCGAGGTACGTCTTGAGCATCCCGGAGAACTCGCGGGGCTCGGTCCACTCGCCGCGGGTGCCGCAGTTCGGGCAGGCGATCTCGGCCATGCGGCCCTCGGGGTCGCGGCCCTTCTTGGCGACGAACGCCTCGATCAGGTGGTCCTCGCGGAACCGGTGGTGGCAGTGCAGGCACTCCACGAGCGGGTCGGTGAAGGTCGCGACGTGGCCGGAGGCCTCCCACACCTTGCGGGGCAGGATGACGGCGGAGTCGAGGCCGACCATGTCGCCACGGCCGCGGACGAACCGCTGCCACCACTGACGCTTGATGTTCTCCTTGAGCTCCACACCGAGGGGCCCGTAGTCCCACGCGGAGCGGGAGCCTCCGTAGATCTCACCCGACTGGAAGACGAAGCCGCGGCGCTTGGCCAGGGCGATGACGCTGTCGAGACGGGTGGGCTGTGCCAAAGAGTGCTCCAGAGGTCGCCGAGCTGGGTGCTCGGTGCGGAAACGGTCCGGGCAAGACTACCGGCGATCGTCGGCCGGGAGGCCCGCCCCGCGTCCGCCCGTCACGCTCACCTCGCCGACGTGGTCGCCCCCACCCCGCGCAGTGCGGCCGCCACGTCGGTCACGTCGGACTCGTCGTTCCACAGGTGGAACGCGATCCGGAGTCGCCCGGCACGCCCCGACGCGGTGAGCCCGGCGGCGGTGAGGGCCCGGAGGGCCGACCCATCGGCGTCCGCGAACGTCACGATCGCCTGCCCGTCGCCCTGCCGAGGCGACCCGAGGGCGTCGCACAGCCGGTCTGCGAGACCGGTGGCGTGCCTCCAGACCGCCTGCTGGTCGAGCGCGACCGCGTGTTCGAGCGCGGCCACGGCACCGGGCCACGCCTGCCAGGCCGGCGAGACGTCGAAGCGACGGGCGTCGTCGGCCAGGCGCATGTCGGGGCCGTAGCAGGACGACCAGACGTCCGCGCCGGCGTACCAGCCGGCCTGGACCGGGCGGAGCCGACCGAGGGCGGTGTCGGAGAGTGTCATGAAGGCGACGCCGCGCGGTGCGCAGAGCCACTTGTAGCCGTGCGTGAGCGTCACGTCGAACAGTGCCGCGTCGACGGGCAGGACGCCGGCTGCTTGCGTGAGGTCGCAGAGAGTGAGGGCACCGACCCGCCGGGCCGCGGCGACGACCGGGTGAGGATCCGTGACGGCGCCGGTGGCGGACTGCACCGCGGACCACGCGACGAGGGCGGTGTCGGGCCCGACGGACGCGGCGAGCCGGTCGAGCGGGACGTGCCGGACGCGGACGCCTCGGTGCGCCTGGGCGAGGAACGGGAAGACGACCGAGCTGAAGTCGCCGTCGGGGACGACCACCTCAGCACCGTCCGGCAGGGCGTCGGCGACGACCGCGGCCATCACCGAGGTCTGCGAGCCGGTTGCCACGTGGGACACCGGCACCCCGACGAGGGCGGCGAACAGCGCGCGGCCCTCCTCGACCAACGCCCCGTAGTGGGCCGGCGAGGTCTCGGCGCGGGACCACGCGTCGAGGTCGGCCCGCTGGGCGGCGAGCGTGGCCCGGGTCGGCAGACCGGCGGTGCACGCCGCGAGGTAGCCACGACCGGCGGGGAAGGAGTCCATGCGGACAGCGTCCCGGCTCGTGCTCCATCACACCAGGCCGGGTTCGTTGTGCAGCCGATAACATCGCGTGATGGACGACATCGATCCCCAGCTGCTCCGGGTCCTCCGCGCCGTGGCCGACGGTGGGTCGATCACCCGCGCCGCCGCAGCGCTCGGGTCGAGCCAACCCGCGGTCAGCCAGTTGCTCGCCCGGGCCGAACGGCGGCTCGGGCACACCCTGGTGCTGCGGTCCGGGCAGGACGGTCGCGGCGGGCGCGGTGCCACCCTGACGGACGCCGGTCGGGTGCTCGCGGACCACGCCCTGCACGTGCAGGCCGCGCTGACCGCCGCGCGCGAGGACCTCGACGCCGTCGGGGGCCTGACCCGCGGCCGAGTGCGCCTCGCCGGGTTCCCGAGCGCGTCCTCGGCCCTCGTGCCAGCCGTGCTCGCTCGGCTGGCGTCGACGGCTCCGGGGGTGACGACCTCGTACGTCGAGGTCGAACCGCCCGAGGCGCTCGACCTGCTGCGGAGCGGGGAGGTCGACGTCGCCCTGACCTTCACCTACGTCGGCGACGAGGTCGGGTCTGCCCCGGACCCCGGGCTCGTCACGCGGGCACTCGGGCGGGATCCGCTCGCCCTGGTGACGCCGTCCGGAGGCTCGGGCACCGCGGACGCCGGTGTCGTGGACCTTGCGTCGCACCGCGACGCCCGCTGGATCGGCGGCTGCCCACGGTGCCGCGGCCACCTGCTCGCCTCGTGTGCGACCGCCGGGTTCACCCCGGACATCGTGCTCGAGACCGACAACGCGGCAGCGGTGGTGGGGCTCGTCGCCGCCGGACTCGGCGTGGCGCTGCTCCCCCGGTTGGCGCTCGCGACGACGGTGATCCCCGCCGAGGTCCGGGTCGACCCCGTGGACGACGACCTGGCCCGACGGGTCGAGGTCGTCGTCGCCCGAGGGGCCGAGCGCGTCCCGAGCGTCCGTGCGGCCCTGGACGCGGTGCGGTCGGCGGCGCACCTGCTCGACGGGCCGCTGCCCGGCTGACGGGTGCGTCAGGCGGTCGGGGCGTCGACCGCACCGCCGTAGCGACGGTCGCGGCGTGCGTACTCCTCGATCGCGCCCCACAGGTCGGTGCGCCGGAAGTCCGGCCACAGGCGGTCCAGGAACACCATCTCGGCGTACGCCGACTGCCACAGCAGGAAGTTGCTCGTGCGCTGCTCCCCCGAACTGCGCAGGAACAGGTCGACGTCGGGCATCTCGGGCACGTAGAGCCGCTTCGCCAGGGCCTTCTCGGTGACCTGGCTCGGCTTGAGGCGTCCGGCGGCGACCTCTTCGGCCATCCCCCGCACGGCGTCGACGATCTCGTTCCGGCCGCCGTAGTTGACGCACATCGTCAGGGTCAGCACGTCGTTGCCCGCGGTCATCTGCTCGGCACGGTCGAGTTCGTCGATGACGCTCCGCCACAGCCGCGGACGCCGTCCGGCCCACCGCACCTTGACGCCCCACTCGTTCAGTTGGTCGCGCCGACGACGGATCACGTCACGGTTGAAGCCCATCAGGAACCGGACCTCTTCCGGCGAACGCTTCCAGTTCTCGGTGGAGAACGCGTACGCCGAAATGTGTTTGACGCCGATCTGGATCCCGCCGGCGACGACGTCGAGCAGCGAGGCCTCGCCCGCCTTGTGTCCCTCGATCCGGGTGAGCCCGCGGCCGTTGGCCCACCGACCGTTGCCGTCCATCACGATCGCGACGTGGTCCGGCACGAACCGGGCCGGGATCGCCGGAGGCGTCTCACCGGTCCAGTCGATCGGGCGGAACGGCTCGGCGTCGTCGGGGCGGCGGGGGCTCATGCGGTGGGGGTTCCTTCCACGGTGCGGGTTCCTTCCACGGCGGGATCGGGCTCGGGGACGGCGGGTGCGGGGGTCGAGGCCACCGCGCGTGCTGTCGCCTCGGGTCCATCATGGGTCAGCGGCACGGGCAGCGGGTGCTCCGAGCGGTCGACGTGCGGCAGGGACCGGAGCGATCGTTCCAGGTGCCACTGGGCGTAGGCCGCGACCACGCCGGAGGCCCGCGACCGCGTCCGTTCGTCGGTGGCGTCGACGCTCGCCCAGTCGCCGGCGAGCAGCGAGCCGAGCACGCCGAGGGTCGCCGGGTCGAGCCGCGGCGTGCCGGGAGGCGCAGCCCGGTCGGCGACGACCCCGCCGAGCTGCACCACGAACGCGGAGTGCGGCCCGGGCTCCCCCGTGACCGCGCAGTCGCTGAACGACGGCGCCCACCCCGCGATGCTCATCGCGCGGAGCAGGTAGGAGTCGAGCGTGGCGCTGGAGTGGTGCTCACCGCGCGACAGCGACCGCAGCGCGCCGACGAGCAACAGGTACTGCTGCAGCCCGGCGTCGGCCTCGCTCAGGCGGTCGGCGGTCTCGACCATCGCGCTGGCCGCCGTGTACGCGCCGTAGTCGGCGACGATCTGCGCCCCGTAGGCCCCGAGCGACTCGGCCTGCGTGACGATGTCGAGCGACCGGCCCTCGTAGAACTGGGCGTCGACGACCATGAACGGCTCGAGCCGGCTGCCGAACTTCGACGCCGTCCGCCGCACGCCCTTGGCCACCGCACGGATCTTGCCGTGCTGCCGGCTGAGCATGGTGACGATGCGGTCGGCTTCCCCGAGCTTGTGGGTGCGCAACACGACGCACTCGTCCCGGTACAGCGGCATGCCCCCAGTATCCCCTGCCCCGCCGACACCGCGTGCGGCGCGCAGCGCGCGCGCGGGGGCGTACTTGGCGGAATCGGGCGTACCTGGTCGAAAGAAACGACCAGGTACGCCCGATTCGACTTGCCATCGCGCGTGACGGGGGAAGGACCGGGCACAGACGGGAGGCTCCCCACCGGGCACGGCCGGTCCGCCGCTGGCGCGTCGGCCCGGAACCGGCCGGCGTGGGCCCAGGTGAAGGACGGACCCGCACCGCGCCTCCCGGTCTGGCCGCGTCTCAGGCGGAGACGAGCTCCGGCGAGTCGGCGCCGGCAGCAGCACCGGCGCGCACCGCGCGGTTCACCGCGGACACGATCGCCTTGAGCGAGGCCGTCGAGATGTCGGCGTCGATGCCGACGCCCCACAGGCGCACGCCGTCGACGTCGAGCTCGACGTACGACGCCGCCTTGGCGTCACCGGAGGCGCTCATCGTGTGCTCCGAGTAGTCGTACAGCGTGACCTGGACGCCCTGCTCGGCGAGGACCTTGAGGAACGCGTCGATCGGACCTGTGCCCACGGCGTCGGCGGTGACGGAGCCCTCGTCGACGCGGAGTGCGACCGACAGCGAGGTCGTGCCGTCGAAGTCGCTCGAGGTCGCCGTCTTGGTGAGTTCGTACCGGCCCCACTTGTCGTCGTCGGTCGAGGCGGGCAGGTACTCGTCCTGGAACACGTCCCAGATGCGCTGCGACGAGAACTCGCCGCCCTCGGTGTCGGTGTGCCGCTGCACGACGCCGGAGAACTCGATCTGCAGCTTGCGGGGCAGGTCGAGGGCGTGGTCGGTCTTGAGCAGGTACGCGACGCCGCCCTTGCCGGACTGCGAGTTGACGCGGATGACGGCCTCGTACGACCGGCCGATGTCCTTCGGGTCGACGGGCAGGTACGGCACCGCCCACTCGATCTCGTCGATGTCCTTGCCCGCGGCCGCGGCCTTGGCCTTCATCGCCTCGAAGCCCTTGTTGATGGCGTCCTGGTGCGAACCGCTGAACGCCGTGTAGACGAGGTCGCCCGCCCACGGCTGACGCTCCGGCACCGGCAGCTGGTTGCAGTACTCGACGGTGCGCTTCACCTGGTCGATGTCCGCGAACGAGATCTCCGGGTCGATGCCCTGCGTGAACAGGTTCATGCCCAGCGCGACGAGGTCGACGTTGCCGGTGCGCTCACCGTTGCCGAACAGGCAGCCCTCGATGCGGTCCGCGCCGGCCATGTAGCCCAGCTCGGCGGCGGCGACGGCGGTGCCACGGTCGTTGTGCGGGTGCAGCGAGAGGATGACGTCCTGGCGGTGCGCGAGGTTGCGCGACATCCACTCGATCGAGTCGGCGTAGACGTTCGGCGTCGCCATCTCGACGGTGGCCGGCAGGTTGATGATGACCTTGCGGTCGGGGGTGGGCTCGAAGACCTCGAGCACGGCGTTGCAGATCTGCAGCGCGACCTCGAGCTCGGTGCCCGTGTAGGACTCCGGCGAGTACTCGTAGTAGACCGTCGTGTCGTGCTGCAGCGTCGCCTCGGCCGCCTTGCACAGCTTCGCGCCGGCCACCGCGATGTCGACGACACCCTGGACGTCGGTGCGGAAGACGACCTCGCGCTGCACGATCGACGTCGAGTTGTACAGGTGGACGATGGCCTGCTTCGCGCCGTCGATCGCCTCGTACGTGCGCTGGATGAGGTGCTCGCGCGCCTGGGTCAGCACCTGGATGGTGACGTCGTCGGGGATCGCGCCCTCGTCGATCAGGCTGCGGACGAAGTCGAAGTCGGTCTGCGAGGCGCTCGGGAACCCGACCTCGATCTCCTTGTAGCCCATGCCGACGAGCAGGTCGAACATGGCGCGCTTGCGCTCGGCGTCCATCGGGTCGATGAGGGCCTGGTTGCCGTCGCGCAGGTCGACCGCACACCAGCGCGGGGCCCGCTCGATGCGCTTCGTCGGCCAGGTGCGGTCGGGCAGGTCGACCGAGATCTGTTCGTGGAAGGGGACGTACTTGTGGATCGGCATCCCGGAGGGCTGCTGCGTGTTCTGCATCGTTCGTCGCTTTCGTCGCGTGTTCGTGTGCTCTGGTGAGTGCGGCCACGACGGACTCCGCGACGAGGTGGGCCGGTGTGTCAGGCCTCGTCGCGGCAGCGAAGGAGGAGGAGTGCCGAGTACATCGAGTCCACGGTAGCACCGGCGGGCTGCTGTGTGACAAGCGCGTGACGCGGGGGCGGCCAGGCACGGTCCGAGCCGGACACCGGACGGGGGGCGAGCGGTCACGACATGCCGCGGGTCGGCCGCCGAGCGGTCACGTTCTGTCACCTGAGCCGCGTCAAGGCGACAGTTCGTGACCATTCAACGGACGTGAGCGGCGTGGCACTGCGGTGCGGCACACGTCCACGCGACCACGCGGCGGACGGGAGGCACGGTGCAAGCTGGCACCGTGCCTCCCGTCCGCCGCGTGGTGCGACCAGGGCGCCGCGTCAGTCGACCGCGAGCGCCTCGGTCGGGGGCACGCGCATCGCGCGCCGCACCGGCGCGATCGTCGCGACGACCGCCAGCACGAGCGCCCCGACGACGACGATCCCGATGGTGAGCGGCGGCAGCACGGGCGTGACCGGGTGCCCGAGCGACCCGAGCAGCGTCTGCCCGCCGACCCAGCCGTAGAAGGTGCCGAGCACGAGCCCCGAGACGACGGCCGCGACGACCATCTGCACGGCCTCGGTCACGATCATCCGGCGGACCTGCGCCCCGGTGAGACCGAGCACCCGCAGCAGCCCGAGCTCGCGTCGGCGCTGCAGGACCCCGAGTGCCAGCGCGTTGACGACCCCGACGGCGGCGATCACGGCCGAGAACCCGACGATGACGCTGACGACGGCGTTCAGCTGGACGAAGAAGTCGCGCTGCGCCTGCACCATCTCGGTCGTCGTCTGGCCCTGTCCCATCTGCTCGAGCTGGGCCTCGAGCACGTGCTGCATGATCCCCAGTGCGACGGCGAAGGTGACGAGCAGGGTGACGCCGATGACGAGCCCGATCGTCGCCCGCGAGGACCGACCCGGCGCACGCATGGCGTTGCGGCCGGCGAGCAGGACGACGGGGTCGTGCGAGCCGATCCGACCGATGAGCTGCAGCACCGGCGGCATCACGATGGTCGCTCCGACGGCGACGCCGGCGAACGACACGAACCCGCCGAGGGCAGCCGGCAGCACCGCGATCGGCGAGCTCGCGCTGACCGCGAGCCCGATGAGCATGAGCGCCGCGCCGCCGGCCATGAGCACGATGGCCCAGACCTTGCGGGCGGTGCCCGAGCGGACGTCGTCGTGGCTCGGTTCGACGCTCGAGGAGAGCGCCTCGAGCGGGGTGACGGTCAGCACCCGGCGGGAACCCGCTGCGAACGCTCCCCAGGTCGCCAGGACCACAGCCACGACCGGGAGCACGAGTTCCCACGGCAGGAGCGTGTAGTCGATGTCGGGCAGGAACCCGTTGCCGCGCAGGACGATCACGAACACCGCGGACAGCCCGGTACCCACGACGGCGCCGATCAGTCCGCCGAGCACCCCGACGACCAGTCCGGTCCGGGTGATCCGGGCCCGGAGCGTCGCGCCGGTGGCACCGACGAGCCGCTGCAACGCGATGATGCGGGTCTGCCCGGCGATGAGGGTCGCGCAGGTGTTGGCGGTGACGATCGCGCCGACGTACAGCGCGATGCCGAGGAACAGCCACCCGACGACGGACAGGATCGCCCTGACCGGCCCGAGGTCGGCGAGCCCGGCGGCGCCGAGCGCCTCGGTCACGATGCCCGGGGCGATGACGAGTGCCGAGCCGAACGTGGTGCCGAGCGCCGCCACCAGCACGGTGGGGGCGAAGGAGCGGACGCCGTTCACGCTGCCGCCTCCATCCCCAGCATCGTGGTGGAGATCGCGCCGGCGTCCATCGCCGGGCGGTCGGCGACGACCCGGCCGTCGGCGAGGAACAGGATCCGGTCGGCGTTGGCGGCGGCGACGGGGTCGTGCGTCACCATGACGACGCTCTGGCCCCACTCCTGCACGGCCCCGCGCAGTATCGCGAGCACGTCACGGCCGGTGCGCGAGTCCAGGGCACCCGTCGGCTCGTCGGCGACGACGACTGCCGGCCGCGAGGCGAGTGCCCGGGCGATGGCGACGCGCTGCTGCTGCCCACCCGACAGCTGGTGCGGGCGGTGCGAGAGCCGGTTGCCGAGTCCGAGCTGGTCGACCAGGCGGTCGATCCACGCGCTCTCGTCCTTCGACGGCTTGTGCCCGCCGAGCAGGAACGGCAGCCGGATGTTCTCGCTGACGTCGAGCGTCGGCACCAGGTTGAACGACTGGAACACGAACCCGAGCCGGCGGCGACGGAGCTCGGTCAGGTCTTTGTCACCGAGCCCCGTGATGTCGACCCCGTCGATCTCGATGCGGCCCGCGGACACCGCGTCGAGGCCCGCGGCGACGTGCATGAGCGTCGACTTGCCGGACCCGGACGGCCCCATCACGGCAGTGAACTCCCCCGCGCCGATGTCGACGCTGACGTCGTCGAGCGCGGTCACCCGGCGCGCGGCGTCGCCGTAGTGCTTGGACACGTGGTCGAGTCGGATGATCGGAGCGTGGCTGGTGGTCATGCACCAACGATGGCGTCCGGGAGGCCCGCCCCGCGTCCGTCGGGCGGCTCCTGTGGATGAGCCGCTCGGCTCGACTTCCTGTGGACAGGTCATCCGATCGGATGACGTCCGTCAGTCGGCCTTGCTCACCAGCCCGTGCTCGTGCGCGAACACGACGAGGCGCACGCGGTCGCGGAGTCCGAGCTTCGTCAGGACCCGCGAGATGTGGGTCTTCACGGTCGCCTCGCTGACGTACTCGTGCTGCGCGATCTCGCTGTTGCTGAAGCCGCGGGCCGCCAGGTCGAAGATCTCGCGCTCGCGCGGGGTGAGGTCGTCGAACGTCGCCGGCACGGTGGCGGCCTGCTCGACGGAGTCGTCGTAGCGCCGCAGGAGTTCCCGCGTCGCCGAGGCCGCGAAGACCGCGGTGCCGGCGTGCACGGTCCGCACGGCGGCGAGCAGGAACTCGGGGTCGGCGTCCTTCAGCACGAAGCCGCTCGCCCCCGCCCGGATGGCCTTCGCCGCGGCCTCGTCGAAGTCGAACGTGGTCAGGACGAGCACCTTCGCGCCGTCGGTGCCGGCCTGCTCGACGATGTGCGCGGTCGCCGTGATGCCGTCCATCACGGGCATCCGGACGTCCATGAGCACGACGTCCGGACGGGTGCGCCGGACGAGTTCGACGCCCTCGGCACCGTCGCCCGCCTCGCCCACGAAGTGCAGGTCGGGTTGAGAGCCGATGAGCATCCGGATGCCGGTGCGGAAGAGTGCCTGGTCGTCGACGAGGGCGACGCGGATGCGGCCGTCGGCCGGCGGGGTGGTGGTCATCGGGCGGTGCGCTCCTGCTCTGTCGGACTGATGGTCGGGGCGGGGGCCGACTCGGCGGTCGGGCCCGCAGCCGGGCTCGCGGCCCGGCTCGCGGTCGGGGTGATGCGCCCGCGGGGCATCTGCCCGCTCGCGGGGACGGCGGGCATGCGGACGGCGACCTCGAAGTCGGGGCCACGGACCCCGGCGGTCATCGTGCCGCCGGTCATGGTGGCACGCTCGCGCATGCCGACCAGGCCGTGCCCGGTGCCGGGACCCCGGGTGCCGTCGTCGGCGCGGCGGTTCACCACCGCGATCTCGACGGTGTCCGGGCGGTAGGTCAGTGATGCGTGCACCGGCGTCCCGGGCTCACCGTGCTTGTAGGCGTTCGTCAGGCTCTCCTGCACGATCCGGTACACCGCGAGCTGCGTCGTGGTGGGGAGGCCGGTCGGGTCGCCCTCGCGCTCTACCCGGACGTCGAGGCCGACCTGGCGCATCTCGCCGACGAGCCGGTCGATGTCGTCGATCTCCGGCGTCGGGACGGTCCCCTGCTCGTGTCGGAGCGCGCCGAGGAGCTCGCGGACGTCGCCGAGGGCCCGGCGGGCGGTGGTCGAGATGGTGCCGAGGGCCTGGTCCGCGACGGCAGGGTCGGCCTTCAGTGCGTAGCGGGCTCCGTCCGCCTGGGCGATGACGACCGCGAGTGAGTGCGCGACGATGTCGTGCATGTCCCGGGCGATGCGCACGCGCTCCTGTTCGACCGCGACCGCTCGGTCGGCTCGGGCGGCGTCGCGCTCGGCGAGCAGCTGGGCCTCGCGGCTCATGCTCGCCGACCGGCGGGTACGGACCACGAGGCCCGCCAACCACGGCAGCAGCAACAGGAGCAGGACGACGGCGAAGTACGAGACCGTGACCTGCACCGACTCCTGGAACGGGGTCGACGCGGTCTCGATCGTCAACCGGTTCCGGTAGTCGTCGACACCGATGTAGAGCGCCGCGGTGACGGACCCGACGATCGCCGAGACGAGTCCTGCCAGCCGCACCCGCCGACTGCCGTAGGCGCTCGTCGTGTAGAGCACCGCGGCGATGAAGGCGTTCGACAGGTCGGGCATCTGGCCCGTGACCATCTCGAAGACCGCGAACACCCAGGCGACGGCCAGAGCGAGTCCGGGCGACAGCCGTCGAAGTGCGAGGGCAGCTGTCATGCCGACGACCGTGACGATCGCGAGCGGGGAGTCCATGCCCCGCGCCGAGGTGATCAGCACGAGCGAGCCGAGCACCACGGCGATGACGACGTCGGTGATGACCTGCGCGCGCAGCATGGGACGGAACACGCGTCCACGGTACGGCGCTCGGCTCACGGGCGCGTCCCTCGTGTGGATGACTCCTGGCGCCGGACGCTCAGAAGCCGAGGCGTCCGAGCTGCTTGGGGTCACGCTGCCACTCCTTGGCGACCTTCACACGGATGTTGAGGTACACGTGCCGACCGCCGAGCAGCGACTCGATCTCGACGCGAGCGCGGGAGCCGACGTCCTGCAGGCGCTCCCCCTTGTGGCCGATGACGATCGCCTTCTGGCTGTCGCGTTCGACGAACAGGTTCGCGAAGATGCGCAGGGGCCCGTCGGCGTCGTCGTCCTCGTCCGGCTCGACGATGTCCTCGATCACGACGGCGAGCGAGTGCGGCAGTTCGTCGCGGACGCCCTCGAGCGCGGCTTCGCGGATGAGTTCGCTGATGCGCTCCTCGTCGGTCTCCTCGGTCACGGCCGACGAGTCGTACAGCTGGGGCGACTCCGGCAGCAACGAGGTGATCTCGCCGAGGAGGTCCTCGAGCTGCAGGCCCTTCGTGCCCGACGTCGGGATGATCGAGTCCCAGTCGCGGAGCCGGGAGACGGCCAGCAGCTGCTCGCCGACCTTGTCCTTCGAGGTGCGGTCGATCTTGGTGACGATCGCGACCTTCTTGGCCCGCGGGTACTGGTCGAGGGTGTCGTTGATGAAGCGGTCGCCCGGGCCGATCGGCTCGTTGGCGGGGACGCAGAACCCGATGACGTCGACGTCACCGAGCGTGGACTGCACCAGGTCGTTGAGCCGCTCGCCGAGCAGGGTGCGGGGACGGTGCACACCCGGGGTGTCGACGATGATGACCTGGCCGTCGGGCCGGTGCACGATGCCGCGGATCGCGCGACGGGTGGTCTGCGGCTTCGACGAGGTGATCGCGACCTTCTGGCCCACCAGCGCGTTCGTCAGCGTGGACTTGCCCACGTTCGGACGCCCGACGAACGAGACGAAGCCCGCGCGGTAGGGCTTGCCCGAGGCGGTGGGGGTGGAGTCGGAGTCGGTCATGCGTGCGTGGTTCCCGTCGTGGTGGTGGCGTCGTCGAAGGCGTCCTCGACACCCGCGAGGGCGTGAGTGCGTTCGGCGAGCACGGTGATGAGGTGGCGGCGCTTGCCCTCGACCCGGTCGGCCGTCAGGACGACGCCGGACACCGTGACCGTGTCGCCGGACACCGCCAGGTGGCCGAGCTCCTTGGTGAGCAGACCGCCGGCGGTGTCGACGTCGTCGTCGTCGAGCTCGATGCCGAACAGGTCGCCGAGCTCGTCGACGGGCAGTCGGGCCGAGATGCGCCAGAGGCCGGGCTCGACCTCGACCCGGTCGACCACGGCGCGGTCGTACTCGTCGGAGATGTCCCCGACGAGCTCTTCGATGAGGTCCTCCATCGTGACGAGACCGGCGACGCCGCCGTACTCGTCGACGACCAGGACCAGGTGGTTCTTCGCGACCTGCATGTGCCGCAGGGTGTCGTCGGCGGCCTTCGACTCCGGCACGAACTCGGCCGGACGCAGCAGCCGGGTGACCCGCTCACTGCCGGACCCCGGTCGCTCGTACAGCGCCCGCGACACGTCACGCAGGTACAGGACGCCGAGGACGTCGTCGCTGTCCTTGCCGGTGACGGGCATGCGGGACACCCCGGCGGCGAGGAACTGCTCCATGCCCGCGGCGAGCGTGTCCGAGCCGTCGACCGTGAGCATGTCGGTGCGCGGCACCATCACCTCGCGCACGAGGGTGTCGCTGAACTCGAAGACCGAGTGGATGAGTTCGCGGTCCTCGTCCTCGAGCACGTTGCTCTCGGTGGCCTCGTCGACGAGGGACAGCAGTTGTTCTTCGCTCGACACCGTCGAGGCGCTGCGGCCGCGGCCCGGGGTCACGCGGTCACCGATCCGGACGAGCAGACCGGCGAGCGGACCGAGCACGATCCGGACGGCGCGGACCAGGCCGCCGGTGGACGCCAGCAGCCGTTCGGCGTGCGCCCGTCCGACGCTGCGCGGACTCGACCCGACGAGCACGAACGACACGGCCGTCATGATCGCGGCGGAGACGATGAGCGCCACCCACCAGCTGTCGAACGCCCGCACCAGGGCGATCGTGACGAGCACGGCCGCAGCGGTCTCGGCGAGCACGCGGAAGAAGTTCAGGGCGTTGACGTGCGCGCCGACGTCGTCCGCGATCGCCTCGAGCGCACGACGACGCTCGTTGCCGCGGGCGATCTCGTCGAGGTCGGCACGGGACACCACGGAGAGCGCGGCGTCGCTCGCGGCGAGGAGCCCGCCGAGCACGACGAGCCCGAGCGCGACCGCGAGCAGACCGACGACGACGAGCATCGGCTACCGACCCCGGCGCTGGGCCGCGAAGGCCGTCAGGATCTCGCCCTGCAGCCCGAACATCTCGGCCTTCTCGTCCGGCTCGGCGTGGTCGAACCCGAGCAGGTGCAGGATGCCGTGGCAGGTGAGCAGCAGCATCTCGTCGGTGCTGGAGTGCCCGGCGGTCTTCGCCTGTTCCTCGGCGACCTGCGGGCAGAGCACGATGTCGCCGAGCAGGCCGGCGGGCGTGGGGTCCTCTTCGGTGCCCGGTCGGAGCTCGTCCATCGGGAAGCTCAGGACGTCGGTGGGGCCGGGCTCGTCCATCCACCGCACGTGCAGCTGTTCCATCGCGCCCTCGTCGACCAGGACGATCGCGAGTTCGGCGTCCGCGTGCACGTGCATCGCGTCGAGGGCGAACGCGGCGAGGCGCTGGATGGCTGCCTCGTCCACCTCGACCCCGGACTCGTTGTTGAGCTCGATGCTCACCGGCTGCCTCCTCGGGCGTCGTTCTGGGGGTACGGGGGTCGCTGGCGGTCCTGCGGCGGCCGACCACGGCGCTCGGCACGGTTGGCGCCGTCGGGGTTGCCGACCGGCGCGGTGCCCCGGCCACCGGGACGGTGACCGGCCTGCTCGGCGAGGCGCTCCTCGTCGTAGACGGTGTAGGCGTCGACGATGCGACCGACGAGCGTGTGCCGCACGACGTCCTCGCTGCCGAGGCGGGCGAAGTGGATGTCCTCGACCGTCTCGAGGATCCGCGTCACGAGCCGGAGTCCGGACACGTTGCCCGGCAGGTCGACCTGGGTGATGTCACCCGTGACGACCATCTTCGAGCCGAACCCGAGACGCGTCAGGAACATCTTCATCTGCTCGGGCGTCGTGTTCTGCGCCTCGTCGAGGACGACGAACGAGTCGTTGAGCGTCCGGCCGCGCATGTACGCGAGCGGCGCGACCTCGACCGTGCCCGCAGCCAGCAGCTTCGGGACCAGCTCGGGGTCCATCATCTCGTTCAGGGCGTCGTACAGCGGCCGCAGGTACGGGTCGATCTTGTCGGTGAGCGTGCCCGGCAGGAACCCGAGCCGCTCGCCGGCCTCGACCGCGGGACGGGTCAGGATGATCCGGGTGACCTCGCGCCGCTGCAGGGCCTGCACGGCCTTCGCCATCGCCAGGTACGTCTTGCCGGTGCCGGCGGGGCCGATGCCGAACGTGATGGTGTGCTCGTCGATGGCGTCGACGTAGGCGCGCTGCCCGTCGGTCTTCGGCCGGACGGACTTCCCGCGGCTCGACACGATCGGCGTGCCGAAGGTGTCGGACGGCTTGCGGTCGTCGTCGAGGATCCGTGCCGACATCGGGATGTCCGACGGGCCGATGTCCTGCCCGCGCTTGACCATGCCGACGAGTTCGTCGACGAGCGCCTTCGCCCGCGCGACCTCGCGCTCGGGCCCGGTGAGCGTGACCTCGTTGCCGCGGACGACGACCTTGACGCCCGGGTACTGCCGTTCGACGGTCTTCAGCAGGCGGTCCTGGGGACCGAGGAGCTGGACCATGGCGATGCCGTCGACCTGGAGGGCGACGGAGACGACCTGGTCGTCGTCGGTGGTGGGCTGTGCTGGTTCGTTAGCCGGCAAGGGTGCCTTCCTGCAGTTCACCTGCGAGTACGTGCGCGTGCACGTGGAACACGGTCTGACCGGCGGCTTCGCCGGTGTTGAAGACGAGACGGAACTGGCCGCCGGCGCGCTCGTCGGCGATGCGCTGCGCGGTGGCGACCAGGTGGGCGAGGAGGTCGGGGTCACCGGCCGCGAGTTCGGCGACGTTCGCGTACTGCTCGGTCTTGGGGATGACCAGCACGTGGACGGGTGCCTTCGGGGCGATGTCCTCGATCGCGATCACGCGGTCGTCCTCGGCGACGACGGTCGCCGGGATCTCGCGCGCGATGATCTTGCTGAAGACGCTGGGCGTGCTGGTGCTCATGACTCCATCGTAGAACGCGGGACCGACCTCGGGCCTTCCCTCACCAGCGCCCGAGTCCGGCCTGCAGGATCGCGAGTGCCGCGGGACCGGCGGTCGACGTCCGAAGCACGCTGTCACCGAGCCGGACCCTGATCGCTCCCGCGGCTTCGAGCCGCTCGAGCTCGGAGCCGTCGATGCCGCCCTCCGGCCCCACCACGAGGGCGATCTCGTCGAGGTCCGCCGTCGGTTCCCAGGTCGCGAGCCGCAGGGTCGCGGTGGGGTCGAGCACGAGCACCGCAGCACCGGCACCGAGCGCGGGGACGAGCTGCGCCGTCGTGACGAGCGGCCCGACCTCGGGCACCCGCGAGCGGATCGCCTGCTTCGCGGCCTCGTGCGCGATGGCCGTCCACCGCGATCGACCCTTCTCGACCTTCGGGCCCTCCCACCGGGAGACACTGCGCGCGGCCGACCACGGCACGATCCGGTCGACGCCGATCTCCGTCGACGCCTGCACCGCCATCTCGTCGCGGCCGCCCTTGGCGAGGGCCTGCACGAGCGTCAGCGACGGGACCGGCAGCGGGTCGACGGACAGCGATTCCACGGACAGCACCAGCGAGTCGCGGTCGACGGATTCCACCGCACCGGACACGACGGTCCCCCGTCCGTCCGAGAGCCGCAGCGTCTCACCGACCCGCACGCGCGAGACGGTCACGGCGTGCCGCCCTTCTGCCCCGTCGAGCGTCACGGAGCCACCGACGGCGACCCCGTCGAGCGACTCCACGACGTAGAGCGATGCCATCAGAAGTTGAAGAAGCGGTCGCGGAGCTTGCCGAACATGCCCTGCTGGAACCGGGCGAGCTGCGGCGCCGACGCCTTGTGCGACTTCGCGAGCTGCTCGACGAGCTGGCGTTCCTTGTGCGAGAGCTTCGTCGGGGTGACGACCTGCACGCCGACCCGGAGGTCGCCGCGGCCGCTCCCGCGCAGCTTCGTGATTCCGCGGTCCTTGATCACCAGGACGTCCGCGCTCTGCACCCCGGGACGGATCTCGAGCTCGACGGGCCCGTCGAG
The DNA here is from genome assembly GCF_003814955.1 of Curtobacterium sp. PhB137. Taxonomy (NCBI): domain Bacteria; kingdom Bacillati; phylum Actinomycetota; class Actinomycetes; order Micrococcales; family Microbacteriaceae; genus Curtobacterium; species Curtobacterium sp. PhB137. The sequence goes on from NZ_RKQO01000006.1 coordinate 238,076, forward strand.
TCCGTCGATCGTCGTGGTGGTGCCGAGCACGGCGTCGGTCATCGCGACCTCGAGGGTGGCGAGCAGGTCGTCACCGTCGCGGCTGAAGACGTCGTCGTGCCGCACCCGGATCTCCAGGTACAGGTCGCCGGAGGGGCCACCGGCGGGGCCGACCTCGCCCTGGCCGGGCATCTGCAGGCGCAGGCCCGAGTCGACGCCGGCGGGGACGTCGACCGGCACGGTGCGACGGGCGCGGACGCGACCCTGACCCTGGCAGGTCGGGCAGGGGCTCGGGATGACGGTGCCGTAGCCGCGGCAGGTGCCGCACGGGGCGCTCGTCACGACGTTGCCCAGCAGCGAGCGGACCTGGCGCTGGATGTTGCCGGAACCGCCGCAGATGTCGCAGGTGCGCGGGCTGGTGCCGGGTGCGCAGCACGACCCGTGACAGGTCTCGCACAGGACGGCGGTGTCGACCTCGACGTCCTTGTGGGTGCCGAAGACGACCTCGTCGAGGTCGACGTCGATGCGGAGCAGGGCGTCCTGCCCGCGCTCGGCACGGCTGCGGGGACCACTGCCCCGGCCGCCACCGCCACCGCCGCCGAAGAAGGCGTCGAAGATGTCGCTGAACCCGCCGGCGCCGCCACCGAAGGGGCTGTCGGCCTGGGGCCCGGCGTCGTACCGGCGCCGCTGCTCCGGGTCGCTCAGGACGTCGTACGCGTGCGTGACGTCCTTGAACCGCTCGGCTGCCTCTGGGGCAGGGTTCACGTCCGGGTGGAGCTCACGCGCCAGGCGGCGGTAGGCCTTCTTGATGTCGGCATCGGAGGCGTCTCGCTGGACGCCGAGGACGTCGTAGTGGTCTGCCACGTATCCCTCAGTCGGTTGTGTTCGGTCGGTCGGTCGGTGTTGCAGTCGATCAGTGTTCGCCCAGGAGCTTGGACAGGTACCGTGCGACGGCCCGGACGGCAGCCATGTTCGTGCCGTAGTCCATCCGGGTCGGTCCCAGGACACCCAGGCGTGCCACCTCGCCGCCACCGGCGAGGTACCCGCCGGCGACGATGCTCGTGGCGTCGAGCCCGTACTCGGCGTTCTCGACGCCGATGCTGGCCGCCACCGCGATGTCGTCCACCTGCATCTCCCCGAACAACCGGAGCAGGGTGACTTGTTCCTCGATCGCTTCGAGCACCGGGAAGAGGCCGCCGGAGAAGTCCTGCTCGCTCTTCGCCAGGTTGGCGGCGCCGGCCATCACCAGGCGGTCCTGACGGTTCGCCGCGACCTGCTCGATGAGGGTCGCCACGACGACCCCGCCGAGCGCCTGGGCGTCGGGCCGGAGCTGTTGCGGCACCGCACGGAGCGCGGTGGGCACGTCCTGCAGCAGGAGCCCCACGGCCGCGCCGTTCAGCACGGTACGGAGTTCGGTCAGCAGCGGCTCGTCGAGCGCGACGTCGGTCTCGACGACGCGTTGTTCGACCCGGGCGGTGTCGGTGATGAGCACGACCATGAGCCGCGCGTCGCCGAGGCGTACCAGCTCGACGTGCTGCACCCGGGCGCGCACCATCGAGGGGTACTGCACCAGGGCGACCTGGTTCGTGAGCTGGCTGAGCAGGCGCACGGTGCGGCCGAGGACCTCGTCGAGGTCGTTCGGGGCGCCGAGGAAGGTCTCGATGGCGTGCCGCTGGGCGCTCGTCAGCGGCCGGGCTGCGGCGAGGTGGTCGACGAACAGCCGGTAGCCCTTGTCGGTCGGCACCCGGCCGGACGAGGTGTGCGGCGCGACGATGAGCTGCTCGTCCTCGAGCAGGGCCATGTCGTTGCGGATCGTGGCGGCACTGACGCCGAAGGCGTGCCGCTCGACGATCGTCTTGGAGCCGACCGGTTCACGGGACGCCACGTAGTCGCGCACGATGGCCTTCAGGACCTCGAGGCTGCGTTCACTGACCACGAGCGCTCCTTCCTGGTCGACCTGGCACTCGGACGTGTCGACTGCTGATCCTACGCCCGCACGACTGCACCCCCGATACGCTTCCGGCATGACCTACGGACAGCAGCCCGGTGGCCCGCAGAACCCCAACGGGCCCCAGTACCCGGGCGGGTACACCCCGCCGCAGCCGATGAGCCCGGAGGACCAGCGCCTCTGGGCCACGCTGACCCACATCGGCGGGATCTTCTTCAACTTCGTCGCCCCGCTCGTGGCGTACCTGGTGCTGCGCGACCGCGGCGGCTTCATCCGCGAGCACACCCGGGTCGCACTGAACTTCCACATCACGATGGGCATCGCCTACGTGGTATCGGGGATCCTCACGCTCGCGCTGATCGGGGCACTGTTGCTCCCGATCATCGCGATCCTGACGATCGTCTTCGGCATCATGGCGGCGGTCGCCGCGAACCAGGGCCAGTTCTACCGCTACCCCCTGTCGATCGAGTTCATCAAGCAGTAGGGACGCCGGTCAGTCCAGCAGCTCCCGCACCACCGCGTCGGCCAGCAGGCGACCCTGCAGGGTCAGGTCGATGCGTCCCCGCACCGCGGCCGACCCGTCCACGAGACCGCGTGCGATGAGGCCGGCGACCCGGCCACGGGCCTCCTGGCGGATCTCGCTCGTCGCGAGCTCCCCGCGGACCCGCGCGGCGAGGAGCAGGCGCTCGACGTAGCGGGTCTCGTCGTCGATGACCTCGCGCCCGGCGGCCGGCGACTCGCCGGACAGCACCCGGTTCGCGTACGCGGCCGGGTGCTTCACGTTCCACCAGCGCGTGCCGGCGACCGCGGAGTGCGCGCCGGGGCCGACACCCCACCAGTCGTGGCCCTTCCAGTAGGACAGGTTGTGGCGACTCGTATGCGCGTCGCCGCGCGCCCAGTTCGACACCTCGTACCAGGAGTACCCGGCATCGCCGAGCACCTGGTCGGCGAGCTCGTACATGTCGGCGGCCAGGTCGTCGTCGGGGGCGGGGAGCTCCCCGCGCGCCACCATGCGGCCCATGGCGGTGCCGTCCTCGACGATGAGCGAGTACGCCGACACGTGGTCGGGCTCGCAGGCCAGCGCGGCGTCGAGCGAGGTGCGCCAGTCGTCGAGGGACTCCCCCGGCGTCGAGTAGATGAGGTCGAGGGAGACGTCGAGGCCCTGCTGCTTCGCGAGGTCGACGACGACCGGCACGCGCAACGGGTCGTGCGTGCGGTCGAGGGTCGCGAGCACGTGCGGGACCGCGGACTGCATGCCGTAGCTGATCCGGTTGAACCCACCCTCGCGCAGTGTCTGCAACGAGGACGCGTCGACCGAGTCCGGGTTCGCCTCGGTCGTGACCTCGGCGCCGGGCAGGATCCCCCACGTGTCGTCGATGGCCCGCAGGATCATCGCCAGGTCGGACGCCGGCAGCATCGTCGGGGTCCCGCCACCGAAGAACACGGTCGACACGGGCCGGCGCGGGACGCCGGAGCGGTCGAGCACGGTCGCGGCCCACTCGATCTCCCGCACGGCGTGGCCGGCGTAGTCGTCGCGGCGCACGCCGCGGAGCTCGGACGCCGTGTACGTGTTGAAGTCGCAGTAGCCGCAGCGCACCCGGCAGAACGGCACGTGGACGTAGACCCCGAACGGCACGGCCGCCGGGTCGGAACCGGCGGCGGAGCCCGCCGCGGCTCGCGGCACGATCAGTCCGTCAGCGGGTGCCGGATCGGCGATCGGGAGAGCACTCGGCATGGAGTCCATTGTCCGTCATGATGGACGCATGGAGCACCACCCCGTCCCCACCACGGTCCTGTGGGACATCGACGGCACCCTCGTGATGAACGCGTCGTCCCCGGGCAACCTCTACCACCTCGCGCTCGAGCGGGCGGTCGGCCGCGACCTCACCCTGCGCGTCGGGCACCAGCACGGTCGGACCGATGCCGGGCTCATCGCCGAGCACGTCCGTGCGCACGCGTTCGAGGACACGATCATCCCGACCGTCAGCGGCCACCTGCGCGACCTCACCGCCGAGCGGCACGCCTCGGGTGACCACCGGTCCCCCGTCCCCGGCGCCACCGCGCTGCTCACCCGCTTCGCGGAGCTCGGGTGGCGGAACGGCCTGCTCACCGGGAACTCCGAGTACCGCGCACGCGTCAAGCTGGCCGGTGCCGGGTTCGACGAGGGCCTGTTCGACTGGAACCACTCCTACTTCGGCGACACCGAGGTGGAGCGTGCGGACGTCACCACCCGCGCGGCGGCGGAGCTCGCCGGCACCCGTGCCGTGATCGTCGGCGACACCCCGCGTGACGGCGAGGCCGCGGACGCCGCCGGCATCCCGTTCCTGGCGGTCGCCACCGGGGTGTTCGACGTCGAGGCGCTGCGGGTCACCAACGCGGTCACGGTCGCGCGGGACTGCCGGGTCGACGCCGCGCTGATCGAGGACGCCATCGCGGCGTTGCCGCCACTGCGCTGACCCAGCGTGCAAGCGCACAAAGCACACGCACGCACGCAAGCACGCACGCACGCACGCACGCACGAAAGCACGCACGCACGCACGCGCACGCAAGCACGCGCTCCCCGCTAGTCGCCCCGCAGCGCCGCCAGGTACTGCTCCGCCATCACCTTCTGCTGCCGTCGCAGCAGCGGCGCGACGAACTGCCACTTCCGGCTCGACGGCTGCGAGAACTGCCGGATCTGCAGCCACACGGAGCCGTCCGACGTGCGCTCGACGACGAACGACTCCTCGCCGGAGAGCGGGTGCCCCTCGAGCGTGCCGTACGCGAAGCCCTTGCGGTCGTGCTCGTCGATGATCGACACGACGCGCACGGGCGCCTGCACGGTCCGCCCGAAGGCGTGCATCGTGAGCGTCGCCGACGTGCCGGCGGTCACCAGCGGGGTGCCGTCCGGCGCGAACTTCTCGACCCGGGGCGTGCCGATCGAGGCCGGGGCGATCGGGACGCCGTCGTCGTCGAAGGTCACCGGGTTGTACCGGACCTCGTCGTCGTCGGGCTGTTCCTCGACGCGCACACGGATGCCGCTGCGCTCCTGGATCTGCCACGTCAGGGCCTGCGTCACCGCGGTCTCGAACCGCTGGTCGCCGTGCCCGATCCGGGCACGCGACTCGGTGGGGGTGAACCCTTCGGGCGGGTACGTCATGAGGTCCGACGCCTGGGTCGCCCCCACCGCGCCGTAGGTCAGGGCGGTCCGGTAGCTCCCGCGGATGCTCATGCCGCCAGCCTACTTGCGCCTGCCCCGTCGGATCGAACCGATCACCGCTCAGGTCGCGTCGTCCGGGTCGCGTCGTCCGGTTCGCGTGCACCCCGAACTGGAGGCCCGACACCCGCCCGCCCCGCCCCTATCGTTGCAGCGTGCCCCGCTCCACCCCCGCGCCCTGGCGGTCCGTCGACCGTCGGACCGCGACGCTCGCCGCGCTCACGCTCGTCGCCTTCGGCGCCGCCGCACTCGCGCGTGTCCTCGTCGACGCGACGACGGCGAGCATCGGCTCGTCGACGCGGTACGTCACCGTGCCGGCCGCGCAGTGGGACACCTTCGACACCGCGAACGCGATCGCCGCGGTCGGTGCGTGCTGCGCCGGAGCCGGGGTCCTGCTGTTCGGCGCCAGCCTCGTGTCCGCCGTGCGGCGGCACCGGGCCACGCGGATGCCGCAGTGGCTCGGCGCCGTGACGATCGCCCTGGCCCTCGGCGCCGTCGTATCCGGGATCGCCGCGACCCAGCAGACGGACTTCGGTGCGGCCGCCGGGCTGGTCATCCTGCGGACCGCACTGGCGGGACTGGCCGCCGCGAGCCTCCCGGCCCTCTGCCTGGCCGTGCTGCGGGCGCGGGCCGCTCGGACCCGCTGACCCGTCGCTACTTCTTCTTCTCTTCCACGTCGCCGGAGAGCGCTGCGATGAAGGCTTCCTGCGGGACCTCGACCCGGCCGATGGTCTTCATGCGCTTCTTGCCCTCCTTCTGCTTCTCGAGGAGCTTGCGCTTTCGGGTGATGTCACCGCCGTAGCACTTCGCCAGGACGTCCTTGCGCATCGCGCGGATGCTCTCGCGGGCGATGATCCGCGCGCCGATGGCCGCCTGGATCGGGACCTCGAACTGCTGGCGCGGGATGAGCTTGCGCAGCCGCTCGGTCATCAGCGTGCCGTAGGCGTAGGCCTTGTCGCGGTGCACGATCGCGCTGAACGCGTCGACCTGGTCGCCCTGCAGCAGGATGTCGACCTTGACGAGGTCGGCCGCCTGGTCGCCGATGGGCTCGTAGTCGAGCGAGGCGTAGCCCTGCGTCTTGCTCTTCAGCTGGTCGAAGAAGTCGAACACGATCTCGCCGAGGGGCATCTCGTAGCGGATCTCGACGCGGTCCTCGCCGAGGTACTCCATTCCGAGCAGCGAGCCGCGGCGCGACTGGCACAGCTCCATGATCGCGCCGACGTAGTCCTTCGGGGCGAGGATCGCCGCGCGGACCATGGGCTCGCGGACCTCGACGATGCGGCCGCCGGGGAACTCGGACGGGTTCGTGACCTCGGTCACGGAGTTGTCCTCGTTCGTGACCTCGTAGATCACGCTGGGCGCGGTCGTGATGAGGTCGAGGCCGAACTCGCGCGAGAGCCGCTCGGTGATGATCTCGAGGTGCAGCAGGCCGAGGAACCCGCAGCGGAAGCCGAAGCCGAGCGCCACCGACGTCTCGGGCTCGTACACCAGGGCCGCGTCGGACAGCTTGAGCTTGTCGAGCGCGTCGCGGAGGTCCGGGTAGTCCGACCCGTCGATCGGGTACAGGCCCGAGAACACCATCGGCTTCGGGTCCGTGTAGCCGGGCAGCGCGTCGGTCGCGGGCTTCTGCGCGCTCGTGACGGTGTCGCCGACCTTGGACTGGCGGACGTCCTTGACGCCGGTGATGAGGTACCCGACCTCGCCGACGGAGAGCCCCTTCGTCGGGATCGGCTCGGGGCTCGACACCCCGATCTCGAGGATCTCGTGCGTCGACTTCGTCGACATCATCTGGACCTTCTCGCGCGGCTTGATGGAGCCGTCGATCATCCGGATGTACGTCACGACACCGCGGTAGCTGTCGTAGACCGAGTCGAAGATCATCGCGCGAGGCGCGGCCTCGACGTCGCCGACGGGGGCCGGCACACGCCGGACCACCAGGTCGAGGAGTTCGGGCACGCCGACACCGGTCTTGCCGGAGACGCGCAGGACGTCCTCCGGCTTGCCGCCGATGAGCTGCGCGAGCTCGGCCGCGTACTTCTCGGGTTCCGCTGCCGGCAGGTCGATCTTGTTGAGCACCGGGATGATCTCGAGGTCGTTCTCGAGCGCCAGGTACAGGTTGGCCAGCGTCTGCGCCTCGATGCCCTGGGCGGCGTCGACGAGCAGGATCGCGCCCTCGCACGCCGCCAGGGAACGGGAGACCTCGTAAGAGAAGTCGACGTGTCCGGGGGTGTCGATCATGTTGAGCGCGAAGGTCTCACCGTCGAGTTCCCACGGCATGCGCACGGCCTGCGACTTGATCGTGATGCCGCGCTCGCGCTCGATGTCCATGCGGTCGAGGTACTGCGCGCGCATCGCGCGCTCCTCGACGACGCCGGTCATCTGCAGCATGCGGTCGGCCAGCGTGGACTTGCCGTGGTCGATGTGCGCGATGATGCAGAAGTTGCGGATCGCGCCGGCCGGGGTCGCGGCGGGCTCGAGCGGAGCGGATGCTTGTGGGCTCACGGTTCCTCAGGTGGGTCGGACGGTCGGCCCAGTCTCCCATGCTTCACCCGCTCTGGAGGCACGGCGCGGCTGCGCGACGTGCGATGCGGAACGCGGGGCGGGCCTCCCGTGCGTCACCCGCCCCGGTCCGGACGGTCGCCGCCGTCAGACGGAAGCGTGCGCCGGCGCCGGCAACGCGCCCAGCCCGCGCCGCAGGTCGTCGGGAGTGGCGGCCAGGCAGACGCGGATCCAGCCCTCGCCGGTGCGGCCGAACGCGCTGCCGGGCGCGACCGCGACGGCCTCGCGCTGCAGGAGGCCGAGCGCCCACGCCGCGACGTCGCCGTCCGAGGCGTGCGACACGTCGACCCAGAGGTAGAAGGCGCCGCGCGGGTCGAGGTACCGGATGCCGGCGGCGTCGAGGACCTCCTTCGCGACCTCGAGGTTCGCCCGGTAGTGCTCGCGGGCGTCGCGGACCGCGGAGTGGTCCCCCACGATCGCCGCCAGCGCCGCGTACTGGTCGGGCTCGGCGACGCAGCTGATCATCGCCTCCTGCGTGGTGCGCATCGTCGCGCCGAGGCCCTTCGGCGTGACGAGGTACCCCACCCGGACGCCCGTCATGGCGTAGGTCTTGCTCAGCGAGAACGCGGAGAACACCCGGTCGTCCTCGTCGAGCGCGGCCAGGCTGACGTGACGGGTGCCGTAGGTGAAGTACTCGTAGACCTCGTCGCTTATCACCCACAGGTCGTGCCGCTTCGCGAAGGAGAGCAGCGCGCGGAGGGTGTCCTCGCCGAACACCGAGCCGAGCGGGTTCGACGGCGAGTTCACCACGAGCACGCGCGTGCGCTCGGTGACGCTCGCCTCGAGTGCCTCGAGGTCTGGTTCGAACCGGTGCTGCGGTTCGAGCCGGTACGGCACTGGCGTGGCCCCGAGGATGTGCGCGTTCATCGTGAAGGTCGTGTAGCCGGGGTCCGGCACCAGGACCTCGTCGCCGGGACTCAGCGTCAGCGTCATCGCCTGGAACAGGGCCTGCGTCGCACCGATCGTCATCCAGATCTGTTCGAGGTCGGCCTCGATGCGGTTCTCGCGGCGGAGCTTGTCGCGGATCGCCTCGCGCAGGGGTGCGATGCCGCCGTTCGGCGTGTAGTCGGTGCGGTCCTCGGTCCACGCGCGGCGGGCCGCGTCACCGATGTGCGGTGCCACGGGCACGTCCGGTTCGCCGATCACGAGCATCGTGACCGGGGTGCCGGCGGACTGCAGCAGCGCTGCCTGCTCGAAGACCCTCCGGATGCCGGAGGCGGGCACGGTGTCGATCCGAGGAGCGAGGGATGGCATGCCCGACACCGTATCCGGTGCGTGTTGCCGCGAGATCACGCCGATCCGGCGGTGTTTCGTGCTTTGGTGGCGGGCCGTTCGCCTGGTAATGTTGGTGGCTGGCTTGCGCGTTCCCCGCCCACGGGTGGAACGCGATGCGACCGAGGGCCCCTCTACCCCGCGGTCGCGCCCACCCGTACGAGACGAAGCAGGAGCTACACATGGCGAACATCAAGTCGCAGATCAAGCGCATCAAGACCAACCTCAAGGCCACCGAGCGCAACAAGGCCTACAAGTCGGAGCTGAAGACGTTCATCCGTCACACCAACGACGCCGTTGCCGCTGGCGACAAGGACAAGGCCGTTGCCGCCCTGGCCACCGCGTCGAAGAAGCTCGACAAGGCCGTGAGCAAGGGTGTCATCCACCGCAACCAGGCAGCGAACCGCAAGTCGGCCATCGCGAAGAAGGTTGCGTCGCTCTGATCTCCTGAGCGCTGCACGAAGGCCCCGCACCGAACGGTGTGGGGCCTTCGTCGTGTGCGGGGGTGGGGCGTGGGCGGTGGGCGTCTGGGTGGTGGCGGCGGCGGGCCGCACGCTTCGTGAGCAGAAATGGTCGGGTGGCCGGTCGGCACTCGACCATTTCTGCTCACCAAGTGCGCGGGTGTGGGCGCGCGAGCGCGCGACGACCGGGAGGCGCGGGTCGTCTCAGCGCGCCTCGCCGCGTCGGGCGATGGTGCGGACCATGACCTCGAGTGCGTAGTGCGCGTCGCGCGAGCCGCCCTTCACCGCGGTGTCCGCCTCAGCGATGCTCGTGATCGCGTTCGCGAGACCCGTCTCACTCCACGAGGCGACGTCACGCTGCGCGCGCTGCACCTGCCACGGGGCCATGCCGAGCGCCGACGCCGCCTGACCGCTCGGCCCGCGGAACGCGCTGACCTTCGCCATCGTGCGGACCTTGCTCGCGAACGCCGCGACGATCGGCACCGGTGCTTCGCCCGTCGCCAGCGCGTGCCGCAACTCGACGATCGCCGGAGCGGACCGTCCGGCCAGGGCGATGTCGGCCACCTTGAACGCGTTCGTCTCGACGCGACCGCCGTAGTACTTGTCGACGACCTTGTCGGTGATCTCCTGCGCTTCGTCCGCCAGGAGCTGCCGGCACGCGGCGGCGAGCTCAGCCAGGTCGTCCGCGAAGGCGACCACGAGGGTGCGGACCGCCGACGGCGCGATCTTGCGTCGGGCGGCGCGGAACTCGGCGTTCACGAAGTCGATGCGGTCGGTCTCGCGCTTGAGTTCGTCGCACAGGACCTCGACCCCACCGCCGACCCCGCTGCGGATCGTGTCGAGCAGCTTCTTGCCACGCACCCCGCCGCCGTGCCGGAGCACCAGGGTGACGTCGTCGGCCGGGGCCTGCAGGTACGAGATGGTCTCGGTGATGAAGGCGTCGGTGCACTTCTCCACGTTGGTGACCCGGACGAGTCGCGGCTCGCCGAACAACGACGGGCTGGCGAGGGTCGCGAGCAGCCCGGGAGCGTACTGGTCGGCCTCGAGGTCGTGCACCTCGAGCGCCGGGTCCTCGCCCACGAGCAGGTCCTTGAGCACACTGCTCGCCCGGTCGGCCAGGAACGCCTCGGGCCCGGTGACGAGCACGACCGGGGCCGGGCGGATCCCCGACCAGGGGACCTGGTCGATCTTCGCTGCGGCGCGCGCGGGCTTCTTGGCGGGCATGCGGTCCTTCCGGTGGTGCCGACCCGGACGGTGCCGGTGCGACGAGTGCTCCGACGATCCTACGGGCGGCCACCGACGGCGTGTGCTCCGTCCACACCCGCAGGTCGTCGATGGCCGTCCGGCCCACCACGACGGTGCCGAGTTCGTCGGTCCGGTACGAGGCGGTCCCCGACGATGCGAGCATCGACAGCGCCGACCGTGTCGGGTGGCCGTACGTGTTGTCCGCGCCGACGCCGATGAGTCCGACGCGGGACGCGAGCTGCCGGTACAGCAGCGGGTCCTGGTCGGCCGAACCGTGATGCGAGACCTTCACGACGTCGACGCGCCCGTCGGGGAGTGCACTGCCGGAGCGGACACGGCGCTGGGCGGTCTCCCCCAGGTCGCCGAGGAACACCCCGGACAGGCACGTGGGGCAGTCGTCGCCGGGCGGCGGCTCGGTCACGAGCACGATGCTCGCGTCGTTGCCGGCGTCCGGGCTGCCCGCGCGCGGCCACACCACGCGCCAACCGAGCGGCCCGAGCACGCCGGACACCCGGTCGTCGGCCTGCCGGACGTCGACGCCACCGCGCTGCAGGTCCTGCACGACGCGGCTGTCCGACGCACGGCCGACGGGTCCGACGAGCGCCGTGTCGACGATGCCCGCGACCTCGTCGACCGCCCCGACGTGGTCGCGGTCGAAGTGCGTGAGAACGAGCAGGTCGATCCGGCGGACCCCCAGCAGGTCGAGGCAGGCCCGGAGACGATCCGGGTCGTCACCGGTGTCGATCAGGGCCGTGCTGTCGCCGCCACGAACCAGCACGGCGTCGCCCTGTCCGACGTCGCACGCCGCGACCGCCCAGTCGCGCGGGACGGTACCGCGCACGACCAGCACGGGAACCGCGACGGCGGCGACACCGACCACCACGACGACTCCCGCGACGAGCAGCAGGCGGCTCCGCACCGTCGGAGTGCTCAGCACGGCGACCGCGAGGCACGTGCTCACGACCACGGCGCCGACCACCCCGACGGTCCCACCCGGCCACGGCGCCGACGCGTACGGCAGCAGCGCTGCACCGTGGGCGATGCCCCCGACCGCCGACGCGGGGGCCCAGGCGACGGCTGCCAGCACCGACCCACCCCACGGCCAGACCGGCGCGAGCAGACACGCACCGAGGCCGACGACGGTGACGATCGGTGCCAGGGGCTCGGCCAGCAGGTTCGCCGGCACCGCGTAGGTCGGCAGCGCCGCGGACAGCGGAATCGTCACGGGCCAGCAGGCGACCTGTGCTGCCACCGGAACGGCGAGGGCAGCGGCCGCCGGGGTCCACAGCCGTCGGGCGAGGAGCCTGGTGAGCGGTGGCCCGAGCACCACGATGCCGCTCGTGGCGAGCACCGACAGCGCGAACCCGAACGACCGCGCGAACCAGGGGTCGACCACCAGCATGCCGATCGCGGCCAGGGCGATGAGCGGCACGCCGCGCACGGGGCGGCCGGACAGGTGCACGACCAGCACGACGACCGCCATCACCGTGGCCCGGACGATCGACGGGTCTGGCCGTACGAGCACCACGAACGCGAGCAGCACGGCGACGGCAGACGCCGCCCGGAGCCCCCGAGGCACCCCGCAGAGTCGCCCGACCACCACGACGAGGCCGACGATCACCGCGCAGTTCGCCCCGGACACCGCGGTCAGGTGGGTCAGCGCCGAGGTCTCCATCGCTGCCTCGGTCGCGGCGTCGAGGCCGGACCGGTCGCCGATCGCCAGGCCACGCAGGAGCGCAGCCCCGGGCTCGGGCAGGTCCGCCGTCGCGCGGACGAAGGCCCGGCGCGCGGTGTCGGTGGCTCCGAGCAGTCCCCCGGGTGGCTCGGTGGCGGGCACACCCCGGAGGAACAGCACGAACGCGGTCGCGGAACCGGGGACGTCGGCCTCGATCGTCCCGGTGCCGGTCACCCGCGTTCCCGCGGCCAGCACGCGGTCGTGATCGTCACCCGGCGGGACGAGCGCACCGTCGCCCGGCGGGACGAGCCGGACCGGTACCCGGAGCGCACGCTCCGTGTCGGCACGCTCGAGCGTCGCGAGCACGGAGCGGTCACCCGGGCCCAGGTCGCGCGACAGGACTGCGTCGAACGAGACGGTGCCCGGTCCGGAGGCGAGTGCCCGGAGCACCTCCGGCGTCCGTCGGGTCTCCCCCACGGTGACCGACACCGCGAGCAACGCGGTCAGCGCCGCCGCGACGAGCACCGGGCCGGCACCGGCGGTCACGGTGCGGCAGCGACGGCCCGAGCGACGACGACCAGCGACGACCGCACTCCCTCCGGCGAGCACGGCCAGTACGGCCAGCACGGCGGCCACGATCCCGACCACCGGCGCTGCCGTCGGTCCCCCGACGAGCACGGTCGTCACGATCCAGGCGATCGCCACCGGCACCGCAACCCGCAGGTCCGTCGCACTGGGTCGCAGCTGCAGGGGCACGGCTCAGACCCGCACGCGGTCACGCAGCTCCGCGAACCGGACGTCGCCGATGCCGCTGACGTCGAGCAGGTCCGCGACCGCGGTGAACCGGCCGTGTTCGTCGCGCCAGGCGAGGATCCGGCCGGCCAAGCCCGGGCCGATGCCGGGCAGGGTCTCGAGCGCAGCCTGATCGGCGCTGTTCAGGTCGACGACGGAGTCGGCGCCGGTTCCCGAGGCAGCCGCGGCACCCGTACTGCTGCCCCCGCTGCTGCCCGCCGCGGCCGCACCGCCGTCGACCGGATCGAGCGCCGCCGGCACCTCGTCCTCGCCCACGCGCGGCACGTACAGCCGCTCGCCGTCGGTCAGGACCCGTGCCAGGTTCAGTCGGTCGAGGTCCGCGTCCGGAGTCGCGCCGCCGGCCCGCTCGATCGCGTCGGTGACCCGGCTCGACGGCGGCAGGCGCACCACGCCGTCGCGCTCGACCGCCCCGAGCACGTGCACCACCACACGCGCCGCACCAGTGGCAGCCGCTTCCCCACCGGATGCAGGACCAGCAGTCGACGGCCCAGCGGTCGGCGCGCCAGCGATGGGCGCACCGGCGGTCGGCACCCCGGCAGTCGGCGCGCCGGCGGTGGGCGCACCACTGACGACGACCCCGCCCGCCCCTGCACCACCGCGGCCCGTCAGCGACCCGACCAGGACCACCACGAGCGCCACAGCCACGACGACCCCGGCCAGCACCACCGCGGCCCGCGGCGACAGCACCAGTCGCGACCAGAGCACGCGTCCCGATGCGGGCGCGCCGTCCACTGACCGAGGGTCCGGTGACGAGGGCGACGACATGCCCCGAACGCTACGGAGCCCGGCCGATCGGCCGGGCTCCGGAGTGCTGGTCTGTGGACAGGTGCGTCGGACGCCCACCCTGTGGACGGCCGCGCCGCCCGAGGACTACCCCTTGATGGCGATGTTCACGAGCTTCGGCGCCCGCACGATGACCTTCACGATCTCGCGGTCACCGATGTACCGCTGCACGTTCGCAGAAGCCCGCGCGAGTGCCTCGAGCTCGGACGGCTCGATCGACTTCGACACCTCGAACGAGTCGCGCACCTTGCCGTTGACCTGCACGACGGCGGTGAGGGTCTCCTGCACCAGCAGCGTCGGGTCGGCCTTCCGCCAACCGTGCAGCGCGACGGTGGCCTCGTACCCGAGCTGCTCCCACATCTCCTCGCCGGTGTACGGCGCGAACACGGCGAGGCCGAGCGTGACGGTCTCGACGGCTTCGCGCACGGCGGGGTCGGCGGCACCGGGGCCGCTGTCGATCGCCTTGCGGGTCACGTTGACCAGGTCCATGAGCCGTGCGATCACGACGTTGAACTTGAACGACTCCATCAGGCCCGGCGCATCGGCCAGGAACCGGTGCGTCACCTGGCGCAGGGCGCGGTCGCCCTCGGCCCAGACGACGTCGGGCGTCGACGTGACGTCGGTCGCCAGGCGGTAGGCACGGGCCAGGAAGCGTGCCGAGGCGGACGGCGAGACGTCCTCCCAGTTGATGTCGTCCTCGGGCGGCCCGGCGAAGCCCATCACCAGGCGGATCGCGTCGACGCCGTTCGCGTCGAGCTCGTCCCCGAGCGAGACGCCGCCCTTGGACTTCGACATCTTCGAGCCGCCGGACAGCACCATGCCCTGGTTGAGCAGTGCCGAGAACGGCTCGGTGAAGTCGAGGTAACCGAGGTCGAAGAGCACCTTGGTGACGAAGCGCGCGTACAGCAGGTGCAGGATCGCGTGCTCGATGCCGCCGATGTACTGGTCGACCGGCGCCCACTTGCGAGCGACCGCGGGGTCGAACGCCTGGGTGTCGTCGTTCGCCGCCAGGAAGCGCAGGAAGTACCACGACGAGTCGACGAAGGTGTCCATCGTGTCGGTGTCACGGAGCGCGGGCGTCCCGTCGACGGGGTTCGGGACGTTGACCCAGTCGGTCGCTCCGCCGAGGGGCGAGGTGCCCTTGGGCTTGAGGTCGAGCCCCTCGGTGTCGGGCAGCCGCACCGGTAGCTGGTCGAGCGGCACGGGGTGCTCGCTGCCGTCGGCGCCGTGGATGATCGGGATCGGCGTGCCCCAGAAGCGCTGGCGCGAGATGAGCCAGTCGCGCAGGCGGTAGGTCTTGGCGGCGCGACCGGTCCCGCGTTCCTCGAGCAGGGAGATCGCGGCGGTGATCGCGTGCTGCTTCGACATGCCGTCGAGGGGGCCGGAGTTCATCATCCGGCCCTGACCCGTGAGCGCCTCGCCCGTGGTGGCGGGGTTGAGGTCGGGCAGCTCGGTGTCCTCGGTGATCACCGGGATCGCTCCGGTGACCGCGGCGTTGGTGTCGACGACGACCTTCACGGGCAGGTCGAACGCCCGGGCGAAGTCGAGGTCGCGCTGGTCGTGCGCCGGGACGGCCATGACGGCGCCGTGACCGTAGTCGGCCAGCACGTAGTCGGCGGCCCAGATGGGCAGGCGCTCCCCCGTCAGCGGGTGGATCGCGAAACGGCCGAGCGGCACACCGGTCTTCGGGCGGTCCGCGTTCTGCCGGTCGATCTCCGACGTCTTCTGCGTGGCGACGAGGTAGGCATCGAAGTCCGCACGGACGGAGGAGGACGCAGAAGCGACCAGCGAGGCAGCCAGGTCCGAGTCCGGTGCGACGACCAGGAACGTCACGCCGTGGATCGTGTCGGGACGCGTCGTGAACACCGTGACGGGCTCGTCACGGCCCTCGATCACGAAGTCGACGTCGGCGCCGACCGACCGGCCGATCCAGTTGCGCTGCTGCGCGATGACCTTGGCGGGCCACCGTCCCTCGAGCTGGTTGAGGTCGTCGAGCAGGCGGTCGGCGTACTCCGTGATCTTGAAGTACCACTGCGTGAGCTTCTTCTTGACGACGACGGCGCCGGAGCGGTCCGAGGTGCCGTCGGGCAGGACCTGCTCGTTCGCGAGCACGGTCTGGTCCACCGGGTCCCAGTTGACCCAGCTGTCCTTGCGGTACGCCAGGCCCTTCTCGTACATCTTCAGGAACAGCCACTGGTTCCACTTGTAGTACTCGGGGTCCGAGGTGTGGATCTCGGTGCTCCAGTCGAACGACGGCGCGTAGCGCTTGAAGGACGCCTTCTGCTGCGCGATGTTCGCGTAGGTCCAGTCCTTCGGGTCCACCCCGCGCTTGATCGCGGCGTTCTCGGCGGGCAGGCCGAAGGAGTCCCAGCCGATGGGGTGCAGGACGTTGAAGCCCTGCTGACGCCAGTAGCGCGCCACGAAGTCGCCGAGGGCCCAGTTCTCGGCGTGCCCCATGTGGAGGTCGCCGGACGGGTACGGGAACATCTCGAGGATGTACTTGCGCGGACGCGTGTCGTCCAGGTCGGTGGTGAAGAGCCCGAGCTCTTCCCAGCGGGGCTGCCACTTCTCCTGGATACGACGGAAGTCGTAGGCGTTCGGGTCCTCGGCGTGCTGCTCGGTGGTCACGGACGTCAACGATACAAGCCGGGAGGCCCGTCCAGCGTCCGCCTGTCGGGTCATCCGACGAGCAGGCGGCCGGCGGCCATCCGCAGGGTGCGGTCGACCAGGTCCGCCCGGACCGGCACGTGCGACACGATCACGACCGTCCGGCCCGCTGCGCGGGCCGTCGTGACGAGGTCGTGCAGGACGGCGTCGCCGAGGTCCGGGTCGATGTCGGCCGTGGGTTCGTCGAGCACGAGCACCGGGAACGCATGTAGGAGCGCGCGTGCCAGGGCGAGCCGGTGCGCTTGTCCGCCGGAGACGAGGCCACCGCGCTCCCCCACCGACGCATCGAGCCCGCCGCGACGTCCGACCCACTCGCCGAGGCCGACCCGGTCGAGCACGGCGAGCAGCTCGTCGTCGGTCGCGGTCTCGCGGGCGAACAGCAGGTTCTGCCGGACGGACTGGTCGAAGACGAACGGGTCCTGCTCGATGAGCCCGATGCGGGCACGGACGGCGTCGGGGTGCATGTCCTTCGCCGAGACCCCGTCGAGCGTGTACGAGCCCTGGTGGTCGACGAACCGGACGAGCGCGTCGACGAGGGTGGACTTCCCCGCGCCGCTCGGCCCTTCGAGCACGACGACCTCGCCGGGGTGCAGGTCGAGCGAGACCCCGTCGACCGCCGGCGTCGTGGCTCCGGGCCACTGCACGGTCAGGTCGCGCACCGCCACGGTGACCGGACCGGACACCGCCAGTTCGGCCGGGTCGGCGTCCTGCTCGGGTTCGGGCACGATGCCCGCGGGCACCCGGGCCGGGACGACCTGCTCGACCCGCTCAGCGGCGGCGCGCACGCGGCGCAGCGTGAGGACGGCGAGCGGGACCCCGCCGACGACCTCGAACAGGGCGAGCGGCACGAACACGGTCAGCGCCCAGAGCGGTCCGTCGAGCGCCCCGGACACCACGACCGGTGCACCGACGGCCAGGATCCCGATGACCGCGCCGCCGCCGACCAGCCCGACCAGGGCACCGACGAGCGCCTCGACCGTGCCACGGCGGCGCACTGCACGGGTGACGCCGGCGTCGAGACGGGCGATGTGCGCCAGCCGCTCGTCGAGGGTGCCGTAGGCCGCGAACACGTCGAGCGTCCGCACGGTGTCGAGCACGAGGTCGGCGACCCGACCACGTTCCGCCGCGGTCTCACGGTCGGAGCGCTCGGCGATCGACCGTGTCACGACCGACCCGAGCAGCGCCGCGACCGCCAGGCCGAGCAGGAGCACGAGGGCGGCCGGCACCGACACGATCGCCACCGCGACGACGGACAGCAGGGCGACCACCCCGGCGGACACCAGCGGCCCGACGACGCGGATGGGCAGGTCCTGCAGCCGGTCGGTGTCGGTGACCAGGCGGGTCATCAGGTCGCCACGGCCGGTGCTGCCGAGCCCTGCCGGTGCGACCGAGGCGAGCCGCCGGTACATCTCGGTGCGCACCACCGCGAGCTGCCGGAAGGACGCGTCGTGCCCGGCGAGCCGGTCGACGTAGCGCAGCGCCGCACGCCCGAGTGCGAACGCCCGCACGCCGACCATCACGAGGGTCAGGTAGAGGATCGGCGGGTGCTCCGCGGCACGGGTGATGAGGTAGCCGCTCGCGGCGAGGAGGGCCACGGCGCAGACCGCACTGAGCGCACCAGCGGCAACCGCCTTCGCCCAACCCGACCCGTGCGGCATCGCGAGGCGCAGGACGGACGCTCCACGGCCCTGGCGGCTCATGCGCGCACCCCCGTCCGGACGGTGACCGACCCACCGGTGCCGATGTCGACCCGGACGTCGGCCGCGGCGACGACCGCCGGTCGATGGCTGGCCACCACGACGACCGCGCCGTCCGCCGCCAGGCCGCGGATCGCGGCGACGACGTGGGCCTCGGCCTTGGCGTCGAGCGCCGACGTCGGTTCGTCGAGCAGGACCAACGGTGTGCCGACGCGGCGGGCGCGGTACAGCGCCCGCGCGACGGCGACGCGCTGCGCCTGGCCGCCGGACAGTCCGCTGCCGCCGGCGCCGATCGGGAGGCCCGGGTCGACCCCCAGCCCCGCGTCGCGCAACGCAGTCTGGACGTCCACGGCGTCGGGGGTCGCGCTGAGCGCGACGTTCTCGGCGACGGTCCCGCGCACGAGGCGGGGTCGCTGGTCGGCCCAGGTGGTGCGGCCGGCGGCGGTCGTACCGGCGGCGCCCGGGACGACCACGGTGCCGTCGTGCGGCAGGACGCCGCGGAGTGCGGCGATGACGCTCGACTTGCCCGAGCCGCTCGGGCCGGCGAGCACGACGACGGTGCCGGGGTCGGCGTGCAGGTCGAGCGGGCCGATCACCACGTCGGGCCGGCGGACGGTCAGACCGTGCACGGCCAGCGCCGTGGCAGCCGGAGCGGTCGCCGCGGGGTCCGTGTCGTGGTGCGGCGCGGGCTCCGTGTCGTCGTCGAGGACGTCGAGGACCGCTGCCGATGCCTCGACGCCGTCCTGGGCGGCGTGGAAGTCCGCGCCGACCTGGCGGATGGGGGCGAACGCTTCGGGGGCGAGGACCAGGACGAACATCGCGGCGCCGAGCCCGAGCGAGCCGTCGACCAGCCGGATGCCGATCGACACCGCGACGAGGGCGACGGACAGGCTCGCGGCGAGCTCGAGCGCGAACCCGCTGACGAACGACAGCCGGAGCACCCCGAGCGTGCCACGACGGTACTCGTCCGTGACGGCGCCGATGCGGCCGACCTGGCGCCGGGCGCGACCGAACACCTTGAGGGTGGCCAGGCCCTCGACGGCCTCGAGGAAGGCGCCGCCCAGCTTGGCGAGGGCGTCGGACTGCTTCCGCTGCAACGACTGGGTCGCGAGGCCGATCAGGATCATGAACACCGGGATGACCGGCAGGGCGAACAGGATGATCAACCCGCTCGTCAGGTCACCGAGGCCGATCGCGACCAGCAGCAGCGGTGTGGCGATCGCGGTGAGTGCGAGCTGCGGCAGGTAGCGACCGAAGTAGGCGTCGAGCGCGTCGAGGCCCGGCCCGAGGGTGGTGGCGAACCCCGCGCTCGACCGGCCCGCCAGCCAGGACGGACCCCGCTCGGCGGCGCGGGCGAGCACCGTGGTGCGCATCTCGCTCTTCACCTTCGCCGCGGCGCGGGCCGCCAGGTCGTCGGTCGCCCAGGCCGCCACGGCACGGAGCACGAACGCGCCGCCCAGCAGCGCGAGTGCCTGCCCGAAGGCGCCCGGGACACGGCCGTCCTGGACCGCGTCGATGCCGAGGGTCACGGCGGCGGCGATCCCCCACGCGATCGCGATGGTCGCGACCGTGCGGAGGACGCCGGTGCCGGCGGCCGCGACGATGAAGCCGCGCGCCGTCCGCGACAGGCGCAGGAGTCGCGGATCGAGCGGCTTCACCGTCGCCTGCCTAGTGCGCGGCCTGGGTGACCTGGGCCCGCGAGACACGCTTGCGGAACACCCAGTACGTCCAGGCCTGGTACGCGAACACGAGGGGCACGAAGATCAGCGCCACCCAGCTCATCACCGTCAGCGTGTACGAACCGCTCGAGGCGTTGTACACGTTCAGGCTGTTCGCCGGGTCGTTGGTGGCGGGCATGACGTCCGGGAAGATCGCCGTGAACATGGCGAGCACGATCGCGGCGATGGTGACGGCCATGAGCGTGAACGCCCGGCCCTCCTTGCCCCAGGCGTTGCACAGCACGGCCAGGACGAGCGCGAGTGCCGCGACCACCGAGAGCACGAGCGAGGCCGGGGTCGCCCGGACGAACGCCATCCAGACCAGGAACGCGGCACCGACGACGATCGTCAGGATGCCGGCCCGGGTCGCCAGGCGCTTCGCCCGCTCGCGGATCTCGCCCTCGGTCTTCAGCGCGACGAACACGACGCCGTGCGTGAAGAACACCAGCAGCGTCGCCACGCCGGTCAGGAGCGCGAACGGGTTGAGCAGGTCGAAGAGCGTGCCCGTGTAGTTGTGCCCGGAGTCCATCGGGATCCCGCGGACGACGTTGCCGAACGCGACGCCCCAGAGGAACGACGGCAGGGCGGAGCCGACGATGATCATCAGGTCGAAGCGACGCTTCCACTCGAGGTGCTTGTTCTGGTGGCGGTACTCGAACGAGACACCGCGCAGGATCAGCGCCGCGAGGATGAGCAGCAGCGCCAGGTAGAACCCGGAGAACATCGTGGCGTACCACTCGGGGAACGCCGCGAACAGGCAGGCGCCGGCGACGATGACCCACGTCTCGTTGAGGTCCCAGACCGGGCCGATCGTGTTGATGAGCACCCGACGGTCGGTGTCGTCCTTGCCCAGGAAGGGCAGGGACATGCCGACCCCGAAGTCGAAGCCGTCGAGGACGAAGTAGCCGACGAAGAACACGCCGACGATCGCGAACCAGAGGACAGGCAGATCCATCTCAGTACACCGTCACTTCGTGCTTGACCTCGCCGGTCTCCTCGTCGACCTCTGCCGGAGCGGCAGGGCCCTCTTGCGCGACCTTCTTGATGAGCTTGAACTCGACCACCGCCAGCGAGCCGTAGATCACGGTGAACACGACGAGCGAGATGAGGACCTCGAGCCCGGTCACGTTCGGCGAGACGCCGTCGCTGGTCTTGAGCAACCCGAACACGAGCCACGGCTGGCGACCCATCTCGGTGAAGATCCAGCCGACGATCATCGCGGCCATCGGGAGCGGGACGGTCCAGGTGGCGACGCGCCAGATCCAGCGCTTCGTCGGGAACCGGCCCTTGCGGGTCAGCCAGAGGCCGGCGAGCGACACCATGACCGCACCGACGCCGAGCGCGATCATCCAGCGGAACGACCAGTAGGTGACCCAGATGATCGGCTTGTAGTCGCCGGGCCCGTACACCTGGGTGTACTGCGCCTGCAGGTCGTTGATGCCCTCGACCGTGCCGTTGAAGGTGTGCGTGGACAGGAACGACAGCAGGTAGGGCACCCGGATCGAGAACAGTTCGTGCACGCCGTCGGGGGTGCCGAGGGTGAAGATCGAGAACGAGGCGTCCTTGCCGGTCGCCGTGTTGTACAGCGCTTCGGCTGCGGCCATCTTCATCGGCTGGGTGTCGACCATGGTCAGGCCGAGCTGGTCGCCGGTGAGCACCGTCAGGGCACCCGCCGCCACCATCGTCCACATGCCGAACTTGAGCGCCGGCATCATCGTCTCGAGGTTCTGGTTCCGCGCCAGGTGGTAGGCCGCGACCGAGATGATCACTGCTGCGGCGACCATGAAGCAGGCGAACAACGTGTGCGGGAAGGCGGCGAGGGCGACCTTGTTGCCGAGGACCGCCCAGATGTCGGTGAGCTCCGCGCGCCCCTTGGCCTCGTTCATCGAGAAGCCGACCGGGTGCTGCATGAACGCGTTCGCGGCGATGATGAAGTACGCCGACATGATCGTGCCGGCGCTGACGCACCAGATGCTCGCCAGGTGCAGTCCCTTCGGCAAGCGGTCCCAGCCGAAGATCCAGACGCCGATGAACGCGGCTTCGAAGAAGAAGGCCAGGATCCCCTCGAGCGCGAGCGGGGCGCCGAAGACGTCACCGACGAAGCGCGAGTAGTTCGACCAGTTCATGCCGAACTGGAACTCCTGCACGATGCCCGTCACGACGCCCATCGCGAAGTTGATCAGGAAGATCCGTCCGAAGAACCGGGTCAGCTGCAGGTAGTGCGCGCGCCCCGTCCGGTACCAGGCGGTCTGGAACACGGCCACCACGGCGGCCATGCCGATCGTCAGCGGGACGAAGAGGAAGTGGTAGATGGTCGTCAGACCGAACTGCCACCGCGACAGGATGAGCGGGTCGAGGAGGTCGGTCATGCGGCACTTCCCAGTCGGGTCGCCGCGCGCAGTCGGTGCACGTCAGTGTCTTCCTGTGGAACGGATACATCAGATGTCACAGCCGTTGGGACTCTTCAACGGTACCGCGTCACCACCGACTTCGACAACTTGTAGAAATGTTCCGTGCACGAACGTGCAAGGGTGCTGCACGGCACAACCGTGCGGCACGGATGTGCCGATTCCTGCTCCGCCGAACGACGACAGGCGCCGGGCAGTTGCCCGACGCCTGTCGTCTAACGCACGAGCACTGTTGTTACAGCAGGCCCTCGTCGGTCAGGAACTCCTTGGCGATGGTGGACGCCTTCTCCTTGTCCGCCGTGCTCTTGGTGTTGAGCTCGATCAGGGCCTCGGGCGTCAGCTTCTCGTTGACCGAGTCGATCGCGTCCGCGGCCTTGTCGTTCACCTTGTCGGAGACGACGGGGATGACGTTCTGCGGCAGGATCAGGTTCTCCGGGTCCTCGAGCGTGACGAAGTCGTTCGCCTTGATGCTCGGGTCGGCGCTGTAGATGTCGGCAAGCTGGACGGTGCCGTCCTTCAGCGCCTTGACTGTCAGGGCCCCGCCGGAGTCCTCGACCGCCTTGAAGTCGACGTCGACGCCGTAGACCGACTTCAGGCCCTTCGGACCGTACGGACGGGTCTGGAACTCGGAGTTCGCGCCGACGGTGAGCTTCGACGTGACGTCCTTCAGGTCGGCCAGGCTCGTCACGTCGTTGTCCTCGGAGAACTTCTTCGTGACGGTGTAGCTGTCCTGGTCGGTCGCCTCGGCCTCGTCGAGGACCCGGAGGCCCTTCGGCAGCGCCGTCTCGAGGCCGTCGTCGATCTGGTCGGCGGTCTTCGCCGTGGAGTCCTTGTCGAAGTACTGCAGCAGGTTGCCGCTGTACTCGGGCATGACGTCGATCGCGCCCTTCTCGAGCTGCGGGATGTAGACCTCGCGCTGCCCGATGTTGAAGTTGCGCTTGACCTCGAAGCCGTTCTTCTCGAGGACCTGTGCGTACAGCTCGGCGATGATCTCGTTCGAGTAGTACTGCTGCGAGCCGACGACGATCGTCTTGGAGTCGGACGACGCGCTGGAGCCGCTGTCGAGCGGGTCACTCGACGCGCAGCCGGTCAGGGCGGCGGCGACGCCCAGTGCGAGCGCTGCTGCGACGCCCGCACGGATCTTTGCTGTGATCACGATGGATTTCCTTCCGGGATGGGATTGCGGGCTCGCTCGCGCGATCCCTGGCGCTGCCGGGCCGACGGGTCGGCGGTGCCCTTGGGCACCGACGCCCGCTGCAGCACGGCGAACACGATCTCGAACGCGATCGCGAGTGCGATCACGAGGATGGAGGCGCCGAGCATCTCGGCGTAGTCCTGGGTCTTCAGACCGAGGAAGAAGTAGCCGCCGAGGCCGCCGGCACCGACGTACGCGGCGAGCGTCGCCGTGGCCACGACCTGCAGCACGGCTGCGCGGAAGCCGCCGATCAGCAGGGGCAGGCCGAGCGGGACCTCGACCTTCCACAGGATCTGCCAGCCCGTCATGCCCTGGGCCTTGGCGGCGTCGACGGTCACGGGTTCGACCGACTCGATGCCCGAGTACGCACCAGCCAGCACCGAGGGGATGGCGAGCACGACGAGCGCCAGGAGCGGAGCCTGCAGGCCGATGCCGAGCAGGAGTCCGAACAGGGAGAGCACGCCGAGCGTCGGCAGTGCGCGGATCCCGCCGGACACGGCGATCGAGAAGCCCCGTGCGCGGCGCGTGTGGCCGATGGCGTACCCGATCGGCACGGCGATCACCGAGGCGATCACCACGGCGAGCAGCGTGATCCAGATGTGCTCCCAGAGGCGGCCGGGGATCGCGTTGTACCCGGAGTAGTTGGTGGGGTCGAAGACCCAGGCGAAGGCCTGTCCGATGATCACGAGGCGACCTCCGCTGCTTGCAGGACACGGCGGGTCCGGCGGCGCGACACCGAGGTCGTCCGGGTCCACGGCATGACGATCCGGCCGAGCAGCACCAGGATCCCGTCGAGCACGAACGCCAGGACGAGGACCATGACGATGCCGGAGATGATCTCCTCGTAGATCCCGCGCCCGAGGCCGTCCGTGAACAGCGACCCGAGGCTCTGGATGCCGAGGACGGCGCCGACGGTGGTCAGCGAGATCGTGGACACCGAGACCACCCGCAGCCCGGCGAGCAGCACCGGCCCGGCCAGCGGCAGTTCGACGCGGAAGAACCGCTGCGCCGACGAGTACCCCATCGCGGTCGAGGCCGACTTCGTCCCCGAGTCCACCGAGGTGAGCCCGTCGACGGTCGACCGGACCATGAGCGCGAGGCCGTACAGGGTCAACCCGATCACGACGTTGACCGGGCTCTGCAGCCCGGTGCCGATGATGCCCGGCAGCGCCACGAACAACGCAAGGGACGGGATCGCGTAGAGCAGTCCGGCGAACGTCACGATGCCGCTGCCGACACCCGAGGCGAACCGCGATCCGCCGGGTCGCTGGAGTCGGACGACGAGCCAGCCGATGGGGATGGACAGCAGGAACGCGATGATGATCGGCGGGATGGCGATGGCCAGGTGCGCGACCGTGGCGTCACGGATCGTGTCGAGGTTCGCGAGGACCCACTTCACCGCGTGCCCTCACCCTGCGCCGGAGCACCCGGGGCGTCGAATGACGCTCCGGCCTGGTTCGATGCGGGGTCGGCCTGTACCGCTGCGGCGGCGTCGACGACGTTGACCGGTCCGGTGAGGACACCGGCTGCACGCCCGTCGCCGTCCACGACGATGGGGCCCGTGGGCGTGTGCTCGACGCGCAGCGACCGACGCCCTCGGCCGACGCCGATGAAGTTCGCGACGAAGTCGTCCGCCGGCTCGGCGAGGATCTCGGACGGCGTGCCCTGCTGGGCGATCTCGCCGCCCTTCTTCAGGATGACGACCTGGTCGCCGAGCTTGAACGCCTCGTCGATGTCGTGCGTCACGAACACGACGGTCTTGCCGAGTTCACGCTGCAGGCGGATGAGCTCGTCCTGCAGGTCGTTGCGGACCAGCGGGTCGACGGCGCCGAAGGGCTCGTCCATGAGCAGGATGTTCGGGTCGACGGCGAGGCCGCGGGCCACACCGACGCGCTGCTGCTGCCCGCCGGACAGCTGGGACGGGTACCGGTCGGCGAACGCCCGGTCGAGTCCCACGGTGTCCATGAGCTCGAGCGCACGCGTGCGGGCGTCGGCCTTCGACACCCCGGTGAGCAGGGGAACGGTCGCGATGTTGTCGACGACCTTGCGGTGCGGCAGCAGACCGGAGTTCTGCATGACGTACCCGATGCTCCGCCGGAGCTTCACGGGGTCGACGCCGGAGACGTCGGATCCGTCGATCTGCACGGAACCCGAGGTGGGGTCGACCATGCGGTTGATCATCCGGAGCAGCGTCGTCTTGCCGCAGCCGCTGGAGCCGACGAAGACGGTGGTGGTCCGGGACGGGATCACGAGGTCGAAGTCGTCGACCGCGGTGGTGCCGTCCGGGTAGGTCTTTCGTACCGAGCGGAACTCGATCATGGGTGCCCTTCTGTTCGGAGGTAGCCCGACTCCGGATGAGAGTACCCGTCGGGTCCGACAGCGGTTCACCCGTTCCGGCACGCGGCGCGTCCCGGACAGGTGCGCACCGCCGTGGACCGGACCGAGCGCACGACGGAACCAGCGCGGACGACGACGCCCGCGCCTCCTGTTCGGAAGCACGGGCGTCGTCGGATGGGTGCGGGACCCCGCGGCGGTCAGCCGGCGGCGACCACGGACTCCATGTGGGCACGGCTCATCGTGCGGTACTCGGCGATGAGCGCCGTGTCGGGGTGCTCGCGGTCGCGGTGCGCCCGCGCCAGCACGGCGTGGCCGGACTCGGCCAGCACCACCCAGGCACGTGCGATGCGCTCGTTGTCGGGCAGCCCGAACCGGTCGCGCATGATCTGCCCGACGGCGGCGCCGAGCGCCCCCATGCGGTCCTCGGCGTCACCGGTGCCGGTGTCCGCGGTGTCGCCGAAGCGGATCGCGCGGAAGCCGGGCTCGGTGCGGTACAGCTCGGCGGTCTCGTCGATCAGTGCGTCGCAGGCCTGCTGCCAGGTCTCCGCGCCGCTCGCGTCGAGCGCCGCGACGAAGCGCGCTGCGAGCCGCTGCGTGCAGCGGATGGCGAGGGCGTCGACCACGGCGATGCGGTCCGGGAAGTAGCGGTAGACGGTGCCGATGGACGCTCCGGCACGCTCGGCGACCATCGCGGTCGTGAGTCGCTCGAACCCGATCTCGTCGATCACCGCGGCAGCAGCGTCGAGCAGACCCGCGAGGCGCGCCGAACTGCGGGCTTGGACCGGCTCGTTCCTGAGCAGTGATGATCCCCCCGGCAGAGCGTTCGTTACCTCGGTGACGAGCACGTGTTCTCCTCTTGCGCTCCAGCGCGGTTCGTTGGTGTGACGAGGATGATTTTCGCAGAGACCGGCTGGAACATGGCTGCGACTCACCACAGGTGCCGCGGGACGTGGACTTCCGGGTCCTGCATGGGATGATGGGGCGATGCCCGACCCGACGCCCCACGAGCCGTCGTTGGCCGAGCCGCTCCTGCACCGCGCGGCCCGCATCGAGGACGCCGTCCAGGAGTTCCGCGAGCACCGCGCCCGAAGCCGTGGCCTGGTCCCGACCGTCGTCCCCTACACCGGCTACGGCGCTCCCGGATGGGTCCGCATCCTCTGCCGCGTGCTGCTGACCCGCCGTGGCCTCGCCTCAGACGTCTCGTACGCCGGTGTCCGCGGGTGGAAGAGCTTCACGAGCGTCGCGGTCGACCACGCCGAGGTCACCGTCACCGCCGGTGGGGTCTCGCACGTCGTCGAGACCGACCGTGGCGGGGTCGTCGACACCATCGTGCCGATCGACCTCGAGCCGGGCTGGCGCACCGTCCGGTTGTCGGCCGGCGGCGGGCGCGACGTCGAGGCGGACGTGTTCGTCGTGCACCCCGACACCCGCTTCGGGTTGCTGTCCGACATCGACGACACCGTCATGGTGACCTCGCTCCCCCGTCCGATGCTGGCGGCGTGGAACTCCTTCGTCCTCACCGAGCACGCCCGCCGCCCCGTGCCGGGCATGTCCGTGCTGTACGAACGCGTGCAGGCGCAGCACCCCGGCTCCCCGACCGTGTACCTGTCCACCGGTGCCTGGAACGTCGCGCCGACCCTGCAGCGCTTCCTGACCCGCAACATGTACCCGTCCGGCACGCTCCTGCTCACCGACTGGGGGCCCACGCACGACCGCTTCTTCCGGAGCGGGCAGCTGCACAAGCAGCAGAACCTGCGGCGCCTGGCGAAGGACTTCCCGGACGTGCAGTGGCTGCTCGTCGGCGACGACGGCCAGCACGACGAGTCGCTGTACGGCGAGTTCGCCCGCGAGCACCCGGAGAACGTCGCGGGCGTCGCCATCCGGCAGCTGTCCACGAGCGAGGCGGTCCTGGCCGGCGGACGCTCCCGGGCGCAGGAACGCTCCCGCGACACCTCGGCGCCGTGGGTCTACGCACCCGACGGTGCCGGGCTCTGGTCCGAACTCGCGCGGGTCGGGCTCGCCGAGGCGGACGCCTCCGACCCGGCCTGAGCGAGGCTTCAGGCACACCGACGGCACACGGCCGCCAGACGGCCGGCGGCCCGTCCGCGCGGCCACGACGCTCGGCCTCCGGGTGTTCGATCGGGGCATGAGCACCGACACGGACCGGACCGCCGACACCGAGCGAGCACCCGCGCCCCCCGCGACTCCCCCGAACCTGATCGAGGACCACGCCGTCATCGGCGACACCTCGACCGCCGCACTCGTCGGCCGCGACGGCACGATCGACTGGGCGTGCCTGCCGCGGTTCGACAGCGCCGCCACGTTCGCCTCGCTGCTCGGCACCGAGGACCACGGGCACTGGACGCTCCGACCGACCGACCCCGCGGCGACGGCGCACCGGAAGTACCACGGCGACACCCTCGTCCTGTCGACGGTGTGGACCACGGCAGACGGTGCCGTCGAGGTGACCGAGTTCATGCCCGTCGGCGCGCACCGCCCGTCCATCGTCCGGCGTGTCCGCGGATTGAGCGGCACGGTCGAGGTGCAGCAGACCCTGCGGATCCGGTTCGACTACGCCCTCGCGCTGCCGTGGGTGCGCCAGATCGGCGGCGACGATGACCCGGCACTGCTCGCCACCGCCGGCCCCGGGTCGGTCATCGTGCGCGGCCCGCGCTTCCGGGCCTCGGACCACCGGCACACGGCCACCGTGACGATCCACGACGGTGACGTGCTCGACACCGTCCTCACCTGGTACCCCTCGCACCGCGAGCCCCCGGAACCCGTCGACGTCGACGCCGAACTCCACCGCACCGTGACGTGGTGGACCGACTGGATGGCGACGGCACGCACCGAGGGACGCTACGCCGACGCCGCCCGCCGCTCGCTCTTGCTGCTCCGCGCGATGACCCACGGCGAGACCGGCGGGGTGGTGGCCGCCGTGACCACGAGCCTGCCGGAGGACCCGGGCGGCGAACGCAACTGGGACTACCGCTACGTCTGGCTCCGCGACGCCTCCCTCGCCCTCGCCTCGCTCATCGCGCACGGCTACCGCGACGAGGCGGCGCACTGGCGCGGCTGGTTGCTCCGCGCCATCGCCGGCGACCCCGCCGACGTGCAGATCATGTACGGCATCGCCGGGGAGCGCGAACTGCCGGAACGGGAGCTCCCGCACCTGCCCGGGTACGCCGGCTCGACGCCCGTCCGGGTCGGCAACGGCGCGTACACGCAGTACCAGGGCGACGTGTTCGGCGAGGTCCTGGCCGCCCTGCACGACGCCCGCGAGCTCGGGGTCGAGGAGAACGCCGACTCGTGGGCCCTGCAGCGCGCCCTGCTCGGCTACGTCGAGGAGCACTGGCAGGAGCCCGACAACGGCATCTGGGAGATGCGCGGCCCGCGACGGCACTTCACGCACTCGCGCGCGATGATCTGGGCCGCGTTCGACCGTGGGGTCGCTGCGGTCGAGGAGTTCGGTCTCGAAGGGCCCGTGGACCGCTGGCGCACCCTGCGCAACCAGGTCCGGGCCGAGATCGAGGAGCACGGCTGGAACGCTGCACGCGGCAGCTACCGGCAGCACTACGACACCGACGAGGTCGACGCGAGCCTGCTCGTCCTGCCGCAGATCGGCTACGTCTCCGCCCACGACGCCCGCATGACCGGCACCGTCGCCGCCATCGAGCAGGACCTGTCCACCGGCTCCGACGGTCTCGTGCTGCGGTACCGGACGTCGTCGGGGTTCGACGGGCTCGCCGGCGCGGAGCACCCGTTCCTGGCGTGCTCGTTCTGGCTCGTCGAGCAGTACGCGGCCTCAGGGCGGATCGACGACGCCGAGCGCCTCATGGACGTGCTCGTCGGGTACGCCAACGACGTCGGCATGCTCTCCGAGGAGATCGACGTCGCCACCGGACACCACGTCGGCAACACCCCGCAGGTGCTGTCGCACCTGACGCTCGTGTCCGCGTCGGACGCGATCGCGCGGGCGCGGGGCGCGTCGACCGGGCACCGCACGCGGCTGCCCGTGCACGACGGCGGCACCCGCTCGTGGACCGGCGAGGGCGAGCGGGCGGGCACCCCCGCCTGACGCGGTGGTCCTGACCACGAAACGGACGGGAGGCGCGGTGCCAGCTGGCTCCGTGCCTCCCGTCCGCAGTTCCGCCCGTTCAGGGCGCGACGGTCACGTCCGTCAGGACGACGACTCCCAGTCCGCCGGGCCGCGCGAACCGGCGCGGTACTCCTCGAGCGGGACCTCGTCGGCCTTCCAGGCCTTGACGACCGGCTCGACGATCTCCCAGCAGCGCTCGGCCACGTCGCCGCGGATCGACAGCAGCGGGTCGTCGTGGAAGATGCCGTTCAGGACCTCGCCGTAGGGGGTCAGCTCGCCGTCGCTGAACGACGACGACAGGGTGACCTGGCCCATCTCGAACGGGTTGCCACCGCCGTTGGCCGACACGGTCAGCTCGATCTCGTCCGGGTTCAGGACGATGCGGAGCGTGTCCGCCTTCGGGCGACCGCTCAGGCCGGAGGGCAGGCGCGTGACCGGCTTGAAGGTGATCAGGACCTCTTTCCGGCTGTTGCCGAGTGCCTTGCCGGACCGCAGCGTGAACGGGACGCCCTTCCAGCGGGCCGTGTCGACCTCGACCGAGATCTCGGCGAGCGTCTCGGTGCTCCGCGACTTGTCGACGCCGTCCTCGTCCTGGTACGACGGCAGCTCCTTGCCGTCGATCGTGCCGGCCGTGTAGACGGCGCGGCGCGACGCGATCTTCGCGTCGTCGCCCTTGAGCCGCGTCGAACGGAGCACCCGGGCCAGGGACGAGCGGAACTCGACCGCGTCGATGTCCGCCGGGGCGTCCATCGTCACGATGCCGAGGATCTGCAGCAGGTGCGACTGGATCATGTCGACCATCGCGCCGGCCTCGTCGTAGTACTGGGCGCGGTTCTCGAGACCGAGGGTCTCGTCGTAGAAGACGTCGACCTTCTCGATGTTGTCCGCGTTCCAGATCGGCTCGAACAGGCGGTTCGCGAAGCGCAGACCGATGATGTTCAGGACCGTGGTGCGTCCGAGGAAGTGGTCGGTGCGGTGCACGCGCTCTTCCGGGACCAGCTTCAGCACGGTCTCGTTGAGGGCCTGGGCGCTCGCGACGTCGGTGCCGAACGGCTTCTCGAAGGCGAGGGTGGTGCCAGCGGGGAGCTCGACCTGCTGCAGTGCCTCGCAGATGTCGGAGGCGATCTGCGGGGGCAGGGCGAAGTAGAGGATCGGCTCGGCCTCGGCCGCCTCGAGCAGTGCCGTGAGGTGCTCCGGGTCGGTGGGGTCGCCCTGGATGAACTGGGTCGACGCGAGCGTCGCGTCGACCTCGGGTCCCTTGACGTCCTGCGACGCGAAGGACTTCGTGACGATGTCCTTCCACTGCTCCTCGCTGCGGGCGCTGCGGCCCGTGCCGATGAGCTGGACGGGAACCGCTCGACCGCTCTGCAGGAACGTGCCGAGTCCCGGCAGCAGCAGGCGGGAGGCGAGGTCGCCCGTCGCGCCGAAGATGATGAG
The DNA here is from genome assembly GCF_003814955.1 of Curtobacterium sp. PhB137. Lineage (NCBI taxonomy): Bacteria > Bacillati > Actinomycetota > Actinomycetes > Micrococcales > Microbacteriaceae > Curtobacterium > Curtobacterium sp. PhB137. The sequence continues at coordinate 269,565 of NZ_RKQO01000006.1, forward strand.
GGTGCGCTTGTCGGTCACCTGAGGTGACTCCTTTCGCTGTGGTGGGAGGTCCGCTCCAGTCAAGCCGCGGGCGGGCCCGTTTGTTCCGGATCGGGGACCGGAGATCGTGGGGCGCTGTGGTGTGCAGCGCCGGGTCGTGCGCTGCATTGCCAGCGCAGGGTCGTGTGCTGTGGTCGTGCAGCGCCTGGACGCACTTCGGGCGGCACCGGATGTGGTGCCGCCCGAAGTGTCAGGTGCGTTGCAGCGTCAGGTCAGTGCCCGAAGTTGCCGCGGTAGTACTCGTAGACCCAGCCGACCAGGGTGACCGCCACCAGGGCGAGTCCGATCGGGACGATCCACAGCCCGGCTGCGACACCGAGGAAGCAGACGGCGACCGCTGCTGCCAGCAGGATGGGCCACCACGACCACGGGCTGAAGTGCCCGAGCTCGGCGTCGCCGTCCTCGATGTTTGCGTCGGGGCGGTCCTCGGGCAGCACGCCGCCCTGGGACGCCATGACCTTGCCGAGGTAGAAGGCGATGAACGCGGACATGATGCCGGTCAGGCCGATCGCCACGGTGCCGACCCACTCCGGGTGGCCGTAGTAGAGCAGCGCCCAGATCGTGTACGCGGCGTCCGCGAGGATGAAGAACCCGAAGAGGATCCAGAACAGGTTGGTGTTCGCGCGCATCGGCTTACTTCACCTCGCCCTTCGCGGCGTCGTAGGTCGGGGCATCCGGGGCGTCCTTCGCGGGGCCGACACCGATCGGCACACCTGCCTCGGGGTGGTTCAGGTCGAAGGCCGGGGACTCGGAACGGATCCGCGGGATCGACGTGAAGTTGTGGCGGGGCGGCGGGCAGCTGGTGGCCCACTCGAGCGAGCGGCCGTAGCCCCACGGGTCGTTCACGGCGACCTTCGGTGCGTTCCGGGCCGTCACGTAGACGTTGAAGATGAACGGGAGGAACGAGATCGCGAGGATCATCGAGCCGATCGTCGACAGCTGGTTCATCCAGGTGAAGCCGTCGTTCGGCAGGTAGGTCGCGTAACGACGCGGCATGCCGATGACGCCCAGCCAGTGCTGGATGAGGAACGTGGTGTGGAACCCGATGAACAGGAGCCAGAAGTGGATCTTGCCGAGACGCTCGTTGAGCATCTTGCCCGTCCACTTCGGCCACCAGAAGTAGAAGCCGGAGAACATCGCGAAGACGACGGTGCCGAAGACCACGTAGTGGAAGTGCGCCACGACGAAGTACGAGTCGGACACGTGGAAGTCGAGCGGCGGCGACGCCAGGATCACACCGGTGAGGCCACCGAACGTGAACGTGATGAGGAAGCCGACGGCCCACAGCAGCGGGGTCTCGAACGTCACCGAGCCACGCCACATGGTGCCGACCCAGTTGAAGATCTTCACGCCGGTCGGGACCGCGATGAGCATCGTCATGAGCGAGAACCAGGGCAGCAGCACGCCACCGGTCACGTACATGTGGTGCGCCCAGACCGTGACCGACAGGGCCGCGATCGCGATGGTCGCGTAGACGAGGGTCTTGTACCCGAAGATCGGCTTGCGGCTGAAGACCGGGAAGACCTCGGACACGATGCCGAAGAACGGCAGCGCGATGATGTACACCTCGGGGTGCCCGAAGAACCAGAACAGGTGCTGCCAGAGCAGCGCACCGCCGTTGGCCGGGTTGAAGATCTGCGCGTCGAACACCCGGTCGAGCCCGAGGCCGAACAGCGCGGTGGCGAGCACCGGGAAGGCCATCAGGACGAGCAGCGCCGTCACGAGGGTGTTCCACGTGAAGATCGACATGCGGAACATCGTCAGACCCGGGGCACGCATCGTGATGATGGTGGTGATGAAGTTCACCGCGCCGAGGATCGTCGAGAAGCCGGTCATGCCGAGTCCGAAGACCCAGAGTGTGCCGCCGAGCCCTGGTGTGAACGTCGTGTCACTCAGTGGCGCGTAGGCGAACCAGCCGAACGAGGCCGCACCCTGCGGGGTGAGGAAGCCGCCGACCGCGATGAGCGAGCCGAACAGGTAGAGCCAGAACGCGAAGCCGTTGAGTCGCGGGAAGGCGACGTCGGGAGCACCGATCTGGAGCGGCATGATCGCGTTCGCGAAGCCCGAGAAGAGCGGCGTCGCGAACATCAGCAGCATGATCGTGCCGTGCATCGTGAAGAGCTGGTTGTACTGCTCCTTCGTCGCGACCACGTGCAGGCCGGGCTCGAACAGCTGGGCACGGATGACCAGGGCCATCACACCCGCGAGCAGGAAGAAGACGAACGACGCGATCAGGTACATGTACCCGATGGTCTTGTGGTCGGTGGAGGTGATCCACCGGACGATGATGTTGCCCTTCCGGCCCACCTTCGACGCCTGGAAGTCCGGCGAAGCAGTCTGGGTCGGTTGGCCGACGAAAGACGTTGTCATCTGACGAGCCCCTACTTGTTCTCGCTGGACGCCTCGACCGGCGCCTTGTTGTTCGGTTCGTTCGTGTTGGTGTTGTACTCGTCGCCGAGGAGCCCGACCTTGCCCTGGTCCTTCAGGGTGTCGAGGTAGTCCTGGTACTGCGCCGGCGTGACGACCTTCACCTGGAAGAGCATCAGCGAGTGGTACTCACCGCAGAGCTCCGCGCACTTGCCCTGGTACGTCCCGAGCTTCTCCGGGATGAAGTACTCCCAGTTCGTCTTGCCGGGGAGCATGTCCTTCTTGTACAGGAAGTCGATGATCCAGAAGGAGTGGTCGACGTCGCGCGAGGAGAGCTCGATCGCGACCTTCTTGCCCTGCGGCAGGTAGAGGGTCGGCAGCTGCGACTCGTCGATGGCGCCCTTGGCGTTCTCTTCTTCCTGGGCCTGGATGCCCTGGTAGTAGACGCTGTCCTCGGGGTTGTCCTTGTTGATGTAGTTGAAGTCCCACGCCCAGCGCTTGCCGTACACGTGCACGGTGGCGTCGGGGTCGTCGAACGGCTTCTCGATCGCGGCCTGGTCCTTCGCGGTGAAGGCGAAGAAGCCCAGCACGAGGATGAGCGGCACGATCGTGTAGAAGATCTCGAGCGGCATGTTGTAGCGCATCTGCACGGGCAGGCCGGTCTGGCCCTTCCGGCGGCGGTACACGATGGCGGCCCAGATGATCAGGCCCCAGACGATGAGACCGACGGCGAGGAGCACCACCCAGCTGGTGGTCCACAGGCCGACGATGCGGCTCGTGTGGTTGGTGACGTCCTTCGTCTCCTCCGTGCCGGGGAGCCATCCGTTCATCTGCTGCTGCGTGCAGCCAGCCAGTGCGATGACCAGACCGACGGCCACCGGGACGGCCGCCCAACGTATACGGCGATTCGAACGCACTGTTACCTCTCGCAAAAGACGTGAGCCCGGAGCCGAACCCGCCGAGCCGCACGAAGGCGACACTTGGCTGGCTCCCAGCTTGATTGGAACACTCCTAGCTTACTCGCAGCTCGGTACCGCTCGCGCACACCCGACACGCTCATCGCCGCGATCCGCACTCCTGACCGGCCGTTTTCCCCGGTCACACTGCGACCGCACCCCGCGACGAACGCGAGCGGGGAGCGACCGTGTCGGTCGCTCCCCGCTCGCGTGTCGGATCGGCTGGTGATCAGTGGAAGCTGTCACCACACGCGCAGCTGCCCTGCGCGTTCGGGTTGTCGATCGTGAAGCCCTGCTTCTGGATGGTGTCCTCGAAGTCGATCGTCGCGCCGTCGAGGTACGGGACGCTCATCTTGTCGACGACGACCTCGACCCCGTCGAACTCGGCGGTGACGTCACCGTCGAGCAGGCGCTCGTCGAAGTACAGCTGGTAGATCAGACCCGAGCATCCCCCGGGCTGGACGGCGAGGCGCAGGCGCAGGTCGTCGCGGCCCTCCTGCTCGAGGAGACTCGCCACCTTGCCGGCCGCGGCGTCGCTCAGGAGGACGCCGTGCGAGGCCGCCTCGGTCACCGGTGCGTCGGTGGTGATGGTGTCGCTCATCGCGCGTCTCCCTCCGGGCGGTGCGGTTCACCGCGCCTGGCGTCGATTGTAAGCACCGTCAGCTGCGCGTCGCGAGCCTGGCGAGCAGGATCGCCTCGGACGCGATGGCCCGGTGCAGGACGCCGAGGTGCTGCGACTCGTTCGGGCTGTGGGCGCGGGTGTCCGGGTCCTCCACCCCGGTGACCAGGATCTGGGCCTCCGGGAACTCTGCCGCGAGGTCCGAGACGAACGGGATCGAGCCGCCGATGCCCTGCTCGACCGCCTCGGCCCCCCAGCCCTCGCGCATGGCCGTGCGGGCCTCCTGGACGGCCCAGCCGGCCGTGTCGACGAGGAAGCCGTCGCCGCTGTCCGGCTCGGAGATCTCCAGGCGGGCGCCGAAGGGCACGTGTGCCCGAAGGTGCCGCTCGACGGCCGCGTACGCCTCCGTGGCGGGCTGACCGGGCGCGACCCGCACCGACACGCGGGCGGAGACGGTCGGCAGCAGCGTGTTGGAGGCGTTCGCGACGCTCGGCACGTCCATGCCGGTCACGGTGATCGACGGCTGGAACCACATGCGCGACAGGACCTCGCCGGTTCCGATCGGTCGGACGCCCTCGACCAGGGCCGCGTCCACGGCGAGCTCGTCGTCGGTCCGTGCCGGGACGTCGGCATCGTACGAGGTGAGCCCGTCGACGGCGACCGAACCGGCGTCGTCGTGCAGCGACGCGAGCAGCTTGACCATCGGGATCATGGCGTCCGGCGCCGCTCCCCCGAACATCCCGCTGTGGCTGGCGTGTTCGAGGGTCGTCAGGGTGAGCTTGAAGGTGACGTTGCCGCGGAGCGAGACCGTGATCGACGGCACGTCCACCGACCAGTTGTCACTGTCGGCGACCACGATGACGTCGGCTGCCAGGCGCTCCTTCTGGTCGGCGAGGAAGGTGCGGAAGGACCGGGAGCCGAACTCCTCCTCGCCCTCGACGAACAGGACGACACCGAGGTCGAGGTCGTCGCCGAACTGCGCGTGGATCGCTCGGAGTGACGCGATGTGGGCCATCACACCGGCCTTGTCGTCCGAGGCGCCGCGACCGTACAGCCGGTCACCGCGGAGGGTCGGCTCGAACGGCGGCGTCTCCCACAGGGCGTCGTCGCCCTGCGGCTGCACGTCGTGGTGGGCGTAGAGCATGACGGTCGGCTTGCCGTTCCGGGCCGGGCGGACGGCGAGCACGGCGGGCTGACCGAGCTCGAGCGGCTCGTCGTCGCTGATGGCCGAACGGATGATCTCCACCTGGTCCTCGGCGAAGACACCGGTGCTCAGCGCCAGGTCCGCCACGGCACGCGCGCTCGCGAGCACGTGCGACTCGTCGAACGCCGACCACGACACCGACGGGATCCGCACCAGCGCGGACAGATCGGCGATCGTCGTGGGCAGTGCACCCTGCACCTGTTCGCGCAGGGCGTCGAGGAGAGCGGGGTCGGTCGCGGAGCTGGGCTGTGCGGTGTCGGTCATGCCCGGTAATCTAGAGGACGATCCCGCACGCACAACGCCGTTAGGAACGCACCGTGGCGAAGGCAGCCCCCAAGACCAACACGACCGTGAACCCCACCGAGGAAGAACTCCTCGAGCAGGGCAAGGGCCGCCCGACGCCGTCCCGCCGTGAGCGCGAGGCAGCGAACCGCCGCCCCCTCGTCGGCAACACGCCGGTCGACAAGAAGGCCGCCCGCGCGCGTCTCAACTCCGACCGCGAGCGTGCCCGCGTCGGCATGGCCAACGGCGAGGAGCGCTACCTGCCGGCGAAGGACCGCGGTGAGCAGCGTCGCTTCGTCCGCAACTGGATCGACGCGCGCTGGAACGTCGGCGAGATCATGATGCCGGTGCTCGTGCTGTTCCTGATCGTCGGGTTCGCCGCCTCGCAGACCGCGATCGCCTCGTACTCGCTCCTGCTCGTCTGGGCGTTCGTGGCCCTGTTCGTGCTCGACTGCGTGGTCCTCTGGCTGTCGATGCGTCGCAAGCTCACCACCAAGTTCGGCGAGATGCAGCGCGGCACGTTCCTCTACATCCTGACGCGCGCGTGGCAGCTGCGGTTCCTGCGCCTGCCGAAGCCCCAGGTCAAGCGCGGGCAGTACCCCGCCCTCTGACCCCAGGGTCGCTGTCCGAAGCGCCGTCCGGCCTCGCCGGGCGGCGCTTCGTCGTCTGGCGTGCGAGGGGCGGTCGGCGACGTTCCACGACTCGCCGCATGCGCGTCGCCGAGGTTCCACAGACGGCCCGCCCGCGCGCCGAGGTTCCGAGATCTCGGACACTCAGCGGCCGCGGCCGGGCGTGGCCACGCACCGGCGGACGGGAGGCCCGTGACGGGATCGCACCGGGCCTCCCGTCCCATGGGTGGTCGGCGAGGTTCCACGACTCGCCGCATGCACGCCGCCGAGGTTCCACAGACGGCCGCTGAGGGACGCGAGATGCCGAGATTTCGGAACCTGGAGGGCGCCGGGCGGGACGCGCCGGGCGGGACGCGCGGGCAGGACGGGACGGACGGGACGCCCGCCCGCGCTCAGCGCGCGGCGCGGCGCAGCCGCTTGCTACGCAAGCGGTTGATGCGCGTGGCCCAGCTCGGCCCCTCGTAGAGGAACGCCGTGTAGCCCTGCACCAGGGTGGCACCGGCGTCGATGCGGTCCTGCACGTCCTGCTCGGTCGTCACCCCGCCGACGGCGATGACGCAGAACTCGGCGGGCACCGCGGCACGGACCCGACGCAGCACCTCGAGCGAACGCGCGGCGACCGGAGCGCCGGAGAGTCCCCCGGCACCCATGGCTTCGACGTCGGCCGGGTCCGCGGTGAGCCCCTCACGGGAGATCGTCGTGTTGTTGGCGATGATGCCCGACAGCCCGAGCGACACCGCGAGGCCGGCGATGGCGTCGACCTGCTCGTCGGTCAGGTCCGGCGCGATCTTCACCAGCACGGGCGTGTCGCCGGCGGCGTCGCGGACGGCGGACAGCAGCGGTCGGAGCTGGTCGAGTTCCTGCAGGCCGCGCAGGCCGGGCGTGTTCGGGGAGCTGACGTTGACCGCCAGGTAGTCGGCGAACGGCGCGAGGCGTCGTGTCGACTCGAGGTAGTCGTCGATGGCGTCCTCGACGGCGACGACCCGGCTCTTGCCGATGTTCACGCCGATGACCGGGCGACCCGGGTTGCGTCGGGCGCGCTCGAGCCGTCGGGCAGCAGCACCGGCGCCGTGGTTGTTGAAGCCCATCCGGTTGATGAGGGCGCGGTCCTCGATGAGACGGAACAGGCGCGGACGCTCGTTGCCGGGCTGGGGCTTCGCCGTGATCGTGCCGACCTCGACGTGACCGAAGCCGAGCAGGCCGAGACCGCCGATGCCGCGGGCGTCCTTGTCGAACCCGGCGGCGAGGCCGAAGCGCGACGGGAAGTGGATGCCCATCGTCGTGATGCCGTCAGCAGCTGCCGGGCGGGAGTACCGCTCGACCAGACCGCCCACGAACGGCACGTGCGGCAGCGCCTTGATGACGGCGAACGCAAGGTGGTGCGCCCGCTCGGGATCCATCTTGGCGAAGACCGACCGGAAGACGACGGCGTACCCGGAGCGGACCAGGCCTTCCGCGACGCCGCTCACGCGCCGGCACCGGCCGACGAACCGGCGGCACCCGCAGGCGAACCGGCGGCACCCGACGCCGCGCCCGCAGCGTGGTGGTCACGGCGGAGCTGGCTGATGGCGTCCTCGAAGTCCTCGAGCGAGTCGAACGCCTGGTACACGCTGGCGAACCGCAGGTACGCGACCTCGTCCAGCTCACGGAGCGGCGCGAGGATCGCGAGGCCGATGTCGTTCGCGTCGATCTGGCTCGAACCGGACGACCGGACGGTCTCCTCGACCCGCTGCGCGAGCACGGCCAGGTCGCCGTCGGTGACCGGGCGCCCCTGGCAGGCCTTGCGCACGCCGGAGACGATCTTGTCGCGGCTGAAGGGTTCGGTGACGCCGTTGCGCTTGACGACGTTGAGCGACGCGGTCTCGGTGGTCGAGAAGCGTCGTCCGCAGTTCGGGCACTGTCGACGGCGGCGGATGGAGGTTCCGTCGTCGCTCGTCCGTGAGTCGACGACGCGGGAGTCCGGGTGGCGGCAGAAAGGGCAGAACATGTCGTCGCCCAGGCTATCGGTTCGTGCGCTCCGTCACGGCGGCGCCGTGCGCGGGGAGCTGCTCCTCGGTCGACAGCGCGACGATGTGCGCGGCGACCTCGTCGAGCGCCGACGCCGAGTACCGGATGACCTGCTGCGGCCGCAGGAACGTCGACGCGGACAGCCCGGAACCGAAGCGCGCCTGGCCGCCGGTGGGCAGCACGTGGTTCGACCCGGCCAGGTAGTCCCCCAGGCTGACGGGCGTGCTCGGCCCGACGAACACCGCTCCGGCGGCGTCGATGTCGGCGAGCACCGCGTCGTCGTCGGCCGTCTGGATCTCGAGGTGCTCCGGCCCGTACGCGTTGCTCACGGTCGCGGCGTCGGCGAGCGAGTCCACCAGCACGATCGCGGACTGCGGTCCGTCCAGGGCGGTCTGGAGGCGCGCAGCCGTCCCGAGCACCGCCGTGCGTTCCGGGATGGCGGCTTCGACCGCATCGGCGAACGTCGCCGACGTCGTCACCAGCACACTGCCGGCCTGCTCGTCGTGCTCGGCCTGGCTGATGAGGTCGGCGGCGACGAACCCGGGGTCGGCTGTCTCGTCGGCGATCACGAGGATCTCGGTCGCGCCGGCCTCGGCGTCGATGCCGACGACACCGCGCACCAGGCGCTTCGCGGCGGCGACGTAGTTGTTGCCAGGACCGGTGACCAGGTCGACGGGCTCGAGGTCGATCGCGGGGACGCCGTACGCCAGCGCGCCGATCGCCCCGGCACCGCCCATCGCGTAGACCTCGTCGATGCCGAGCAGTCCGGCCGCGGCCAGGATCGTCGGGTGGACCGCACCGCCGTGGTCGCGCTGCGGCGGGGACACGAGTGCGATCGACCTGACCCCGGCGACCTGTGCGGGCACGACGTTCATGACGACGCTCGACGGGTAGACGGCCTTGCCGCCGGGCACGTAGAGGCCGACGCGGCGCATCGGCTGCCAGCGCTGGTGCACCTCGGCGCCGTCGGCAAGCGTGGTGACGGAGCCGGCCGGCACCTGTGCGGCGCTGGCGGCGCGGACGCGGAGGATGGCTTCGTCGAGCGCTTCCCGTAGTTCGGGGGTCAGCCCGGCCACGGCTGCTGCGATCTCGGCGACCGGCACCCGGACGTTCGCCGGGGCGCCGCCGTCGAAGCGTTCGGCCTGGTCGTGCAGTGCGTCCGCTCCGCGGTGTCGGACGTCCTCGACCAGCTCGCGGGCGGCGTCGACCGCGTGCGAGACGTCACCCACGGCGCGCGGCATGAGTCGGAGGAGTTCGGCACGGGCGGGCAGGCCGCCACGGAGGTCGATTCGCTGCATCATCAGGGGACAAGCCTACCGAGGTGCTCCCCCACGCCCAGTAACGTGAGGGTCGATGAACTTCGAGAAGGCACGGCGCCTCGTCAGCGACCTCGTCCGGGTGAACGAGCGGTACGCGCGGGACGGCCACTACCGCAACGACGTCCGCGAACGACTCGGGCGCACGGTGTCCCGCGTGGACGTCGGCGTGGCCCGGCGCGAGCGTGACCGCGCACCACTGGCTGCCCGACCGTTCGAGGGGCTGGTCGAGACGAGCCTCGCCCTGGCGGGCATCCGGACGGTCGACCGGGAGCCCGAGGTCGTGCTCGTCGTCGACGAGCTCCGCGAGGGCGCGGCGTTCGCCGGGGTGCAGACGGCGCTGGCCGTCGCGATCGCGCTCGGCGCACGCCTGGGCCGGTCGGTCCGGGTCGTCATGGTCCGCTGGACCACGCCCGGCAACAGTGCGGCCGCGGCCGAGGCGCTCGTGGCGGACCGGTTCCCAGAGTCGCGGGTCGACGGCCGCCCGGGGGTCCGCGTGGTCCGACGCGAGGACGTCCTGGACACCGAGTTCGGCCGCGACGACGTCTGGATCGCCACGCACTGGAAGACCGCGCACCCGATCGACGTCGCCGTGACCGCCGGGGTCGTCCCGCGCGACCGGGTGGTGTACCTGGTGCAGGACTACGAGCCCGGCTTCAGCCCGTGGTCGACCGAGTACGCCGTCGCCGCCTCGACCTACCGTGCCGGCTTCCGGGTGCTCGTCAACTCGGAGCCCCTGCGGAAGTACCTGGCCGACGTCGAGGACCTGGACGTGCCGGCGGAGCGGACCTTCGCACCGCACCTCGACGTGGAGCTGCTCGAACGCGTCGCCACGGCCCGACGGCACGAGGACGTCGTCCGGGTGCTGTTCTACGGCCGCCCGAGCAAGCACCGCAACCTGTTCCGGCTCGGTGTCGCCGCCCTGCGCGTCGCGGTGCAGGAGCTCGCGGCCGACGGGATCCGGGTGGAGTTCCACTCGGCCGGCGAGCAGCACGGCGACGTCGAGCTCGACGGCGGCAGGGGCGACGTCAAGCTCGTGAGCCACGGCACGATGCCCTGGGACGACTACTTCCGCTTCATCGCCTCGACCAACGTCGTGCTCTCGCTCCAGCACAGTCCGCACCCGAGCCACCCGCCGTTCGACGGTGCGATCTCCGGCGCCCGCGTGGTCACGAACGAGTTCCGCGGCACCCGTGCGCACCTGCACCCCAACCTGACGGCCGTGCCCGCCGACGCCCGGTCGCTCGGCCTGGCCGTCGCCGACGCCGTCCGCCGCGCCGCGGCCGAGGGCCCCACCGGCTTCGCCCCGCTCGCCGAGCACGCGCTCGGCGGTCCGCTCGACGCAGCCGTCGACGCACTCGCGAACGCGCTCGAGCACGACAGTCGCGACAGCCGCGACAGCCGCGACAGCCACGACGACCAGCACGACCACGAGGAGCCCGCCCGATGACCCGCACCACCCTCGTCGTCGTCCCCGTCTACGGAGACCTCGAGTCCCTGCTGCGCTGCGTGGACGGACTCGTCGAGCACCTCGACACGTCCGTGCACCGGGTGCTGCTCGTCAACGACTGCGGCCCTGACGCCGACGCGATCGAACGCGCCCTGCTCGAGCGGATCGACGGTCGGCCGGGGTTCCGGTACGAGCGCAACGACCGCAACCTCGGGTTCGTCGGCACGTGCAACCGCGCCGTCCTCGAGCTCGACCGCGGCACCGGCACCGGCACCGGCGACACCGGCACCGGCGACACCGGAGAGGCCGTCCTGCTGCTCAACAGCGACGCCGTGCCCACCGCGGGCTTCCTGGACGCCATGCTCGACGTGCTCGACGAGGACCGCACCGGTGTCGTCACGTCACGGAGCGACAACGCCACGATCGCGAGCATCCCGTACCGCCTGACCAACCGGGGTGCAGCACGCACCGAGGAGCGCACGCGGGCCGTCTGGGGAGCGATCGCCCCGCTCCTGCCGATCTCGCAGGTCCTGCCCGTCGCGATGGGCTTCTGCTTCCTCACCCGCCGCGAGCTGATCACCGAGCACGGGTTGTTCGACGACGCCTTCGCCCCCGGGTACGGCGAGGAGAACGACTACTGCCTGCGCCTCGCCGAGCACGGCTGGACGTCGCGGATCGCCAACCGTGCCCTGGTCCTGCACGCCGGTGGCAAGAGCTTCTCGGGCAACCGCAACGCCCTCCGCGCTGCGCACCAGCGCGAACTCGAGCGCCGCTACCCGTTCCTGCCGGACGCCGTCGCCGCCTACCAGCGGCACGGCTCGACGGCGACGGAGCGCTTCGCCGACGCGCTGGTCCCCGCGGGTCCCCCGCCCCGCCTCGCCGTCGACCTGCGGCACGTCGAGGACGCCGGTGGCCTGGTCCGCGAGATCGACGCGGCCTTCGCGGACGGCTTCGACCTGGAGGCCCGGCTCGCCCCCGGCACGGCGGCCCCCGGTGGGTGGACGGTCACCTCCGACGCCCCGAACCCGGACGACCTCGTCACCGTCACGGTCCTCGTGGACCCCACACCCGCCGAGGTCGTCGCCGCCAACCGGCGGTCGCTGGAGCTCGTCGTCGTGCGGTCCGCGCCGACCACGCTGCCGTGGTCGTCCCCGGCGCACCGAGCCGGAGCCGACCAGGTCGCCGTGCTGCTGGACCCGCACGTCGTCGCCACGACCCGCGGCGGACTCGTCGCGGCGCGCGAGCAACTCGACCGTCGCCTGACCGCGCCGCTCGCGTCGCGCTCCGAGGCCCTCGAGAGCCGATGGGCAGCGCTCCTCCCCCTCGACCTCACCGCCGCCGAGGTCGCGGCGGGGAACGCCTCCGACGAGGTCACCCGGCTCCGCCGCGAGCTCGACGACCTGCGCGCGAGCCGCTCGTTCCGCACCGGCCAGGCGATCGCCAAGGTCGCCGCACGGCTGCCGGGTCGCCGCTGATGGCCGAGGCGAAGGGCCTCGGCCGCGTCGCGCGACGCCTGGCGCGCCCGTTCCGTGGCCCCGAGAAGCCGTTGACCGTCACGGACCGGCTCGACCGCTGGGCCCGGCGGATCGCCGAGTTCGGTGTGCTCGACCGCGCGTACTTCGAGGCCCAGACCGGACGGACGTTCGACAGCGACGCCGACGCCATCGCGTTCTACGTGCACAACGACGGGCAGCGAGGACTCTCGCTGCACCCGCTGATCGAGCACGAGTGGATGCGCGAGCACCAGCCCGTCCCGGCGATGTCCTGGTACGACGCCCTGCACCAGGAGGGCCCGGAGCTCTTCCAGACCGGACCGCTCTTCGACGCCGGCGTGTACGCCGCCTCGGTGCCGGAAGCCGACCGCCCGGCGTCCACGCTCGATGCGCTCCGCGACTTCCTGCGGAACGCGACCGACGCGACCACGCTCCCCGTGCCTCCCGGCCGCCGTGGCCACGCACCGACCTGGGGCGCCGCACGCGACGCAGCCGTCTCCGCTGCCCGCGCCTTCGCCGACGCGCAGCACCGGACCCGGCGCCGCTACCGGGCCACGTGGGACGGGCCCGACGTCGCCGAGGCGCTCGGCCGGTACCCGCGCGGTGTCGCGCGACGCGACGCGGAGCAACCGCTCGTGTCGATCGTGATGCCGGTGTACCGGCGCGCCGACGTCGTCGGTGCGGCGATCGCCTCGGTGCGCGCGCAGCAGCACGCGAACTGGGAGCTCCTCGTCGTCGACGACGGATCCGGTGACGAGACCGCCGAGGTCGTGCGCCGGATCGCCGCCGACGAACCGCGCGTCCGCCTGGTCGAGCGGGAGAACGGCGGGGCGGGAGCCGCGCGCAACACCGGACTCGCGGCGGTGCGCGGCGACTTCGTCGCGTTCCTCGACGCCGACAACACCTGGCGACCCGAGCACCTGTCCGCCGCACTCGCCGGGCTGCTCGAGACGGACGGCCCCGGCGTGCACACCGGCGTCCGGATGATCGGCGCGAACAACGCCGACGACTCCACCGCCCCCGCCGAGACGTACCGCGGCGAGGACGGCACGCTCGACGACCTGCTCGCCGGCAACTTCATCGACCTGAACGCGCTCGTCGTCCGTCGTGACGTCGCCGCTGCCGTCGGCCCGTTCGACGAGACCCTGCGCCGCTGGATCGACTGGGAGTGGCTGCTGCGCATCGGGAAGCGCTCCGGCGTGCCCGCGTACGTACCCGTGATCGGTGTCGACTACGACAACGTCCGCGACCCGCGGCGGGTCTCCTCCGCCCAGCCCGCCTCGTGGCAGGAGGTCGCGCTCGCCCGCCACCGCATCGACTGGGACGCCCTTGCCGAGGCAGCACCGGCGCGCGACGCCGGACTCGTCTCCGTCGTCGTGCCGGTGTTCCGCGACTGGACGATGACCCGGCGCGCCGTGGACGCCGTGCTGCACGCCGCCGACCACGAGGGCGACCGGGTCGAGGTGGTCCTGGTCGACAACGGCTCACCGCGCTCGGTCTCGGCCGTGCTCGGCGCCTGGTTCGGCGACGAGCCGCGGGTCCTGCTGCAGCGCGAGGACCGGAACCGGAACTTCGGGCTGGGCAGCGACCTCGGCCTGGCCCGGTCCACCGGCGGCACCGTCGTCATGCTCAACAACGACACCGAGGTCACGACCGGGTGGCTGCGGCCGCTGGTCTCCGCGCTGGACGACCCGTCCGTGCTCGGCGCGCAACCGCTGCTCGTGTACCCGGACGGGGTCGTGCAGGCAGCGGGCACGGTGTTCGGCGGGGACAAGGTGCTGCCCTGGCACTTCCTCGGCGACCACCCGCGGCACGATGCTTCGCGGGCGTTGGCGGGTGCCGGGACCGACGCCGCCCGGCTGGGTGCTGCCGGTGGTCGCCGCTTCTCGGCGATCACTGCTGCTGCCGCTGCGTTCCGGGCCGTCGACCTGATCCGCTGGCACGGGTTCGACCCGGTGTTCGCGAACGGGCTCGAGGACGTCGACCTGTGCCTGCGGGCCCTCGATGCGTCGCCGGACGGCTCGGCGTTCGCCGTGGTGCCGTCATCGGTCGTCGTGCACCACGAGAGCCGCACCCCCGGTCGCGACGACGCCCGGGTCGACAACCGGCGGGTGTTCGACGAGCGCTGGCGTGGGCGGTACCCGGCAGCGGACGCTGGAGCACACTACGAGGCGGCCGGGCTGCGGTGGCTCGGTGTCGAGCCGGGGCTGCCGAAGGGGCACGCCGTGATGGTGCGGTCGTCGCGGCCGATCGTCGTCAGGGACCTCGCTGGAGCTGCCGGTGCTGCTGGTGCTGCCGGCGGTCCCGGTGCTGTCGGTCTCCGGGTCGCGGTGAAGCACGACGGGACTCGGATGGCAGACGTCACCGCGCTGGTGACGGCGCTCGAGGCGGTCGGGCACGCCGTGCAGGTCGATGTTCCGACGTCGTGGTACCGGGGGTCGAGCGGACTCGACGACGTCACGGTGCTGGTCGGCGGCGGCACAAGGTCGGACGTCTCGTCGTTCGTGCCGCAGCCCGGCGCGCGGAACGTCGTGTGGCTCGCGGCGGGGCAGGTCGTGGCGGGCGGGGACTTCGCCGAGGTCGTGCCGGCCGGTGCCGGTGTCGAGCAGGTCGTCCGGACGCTCTGACCCGAGGCTTCGTCGCCTCCCAGGCACATTCTTCGGGGTCGTTCACCCGCTTCCGAGGCGATCGCTCCCCGTTGTTCACCTTCGGCGCGCAGCATGTGCCGTATGTCGCTCATCTCAGACGTCGTGCGGTCGACCTTCACGACCAAGTGCTCGGTGTGCGGTGCAGTCATCCTGAAGCGCGATGCGCTCGACCACGAGGGCCAGGCGTTCTGCTCGGTCCTGCACGAGGCCGA
Organism: Curtobacterium sp. PhB137; assembly: GCF_003814955.1. Classification (NCBI taxonomy): domain Bacteria; kingdom Bacillati; phylum Actinomycetota; class Actinomycetes; order Micrococcales; family Microbacteriaceae; genus Curtobacterium; species Curtobacterium sp. PhB137. The sequence goes on from NZ_RKQO01000006.1 coordinate 284,787, forward strand.
GTACATCGTCGCCACGCTCGACTGACGCCACCCCGCTCTCCGGCCGAGTCCCCGTAGGATCGGTCGGTGCCCGATCGCCTCCTTGCGGTGTTCCCTGCCTACCGCGACAACCCGTACCTCAACCTCATGCTGCTGGCCCCGCGGGCACGCGGCTGGATCGTCCTCGAGAGCCTGCGTCTGGAGCAGCTCGAGCAGCACCTCGGCCGGCTCGGTACCGGCGACGTCTTCCACATGCACTGGACGTCCCCGATCGTGCAGCGACACGACGACGACCTCGACGAAGCGCAGGCGCGGCTCGATCGCTTCCGCGCCGCCGTCGACGCGGCGCGCACGCGCGGAGCACGTCTCGTCTGGACCATCCACAACGTCCTCCCCCACGATGCACGGCACCTCGAGCTCGAACTCGACCTGAACCGCTACCTGGCCGGCGCCGCAGACGTCGTCCACGTGATGAACAGGGACACACCCACGGCCGTGTCCTCGTACTACGAGCTCGACCCGGCGAAGGTCGTGCACCTCCCGCACCCGAGCTACCAGGGCGTGTACCCGGACTCGGTGTCGCGCGAGGAAGCGCGTGCGTCGCTCGGACTCACTGACCTCGACCACGCCGTCCTCGCCTTCGGCCAGATGCGCCCGTACAAGGGCATCGACGTCCTGGTCGAAGCCGTCCGTGCGCTCGCCCCCGCTGAGCGTCCGGTTCTGCTCCTCGCCGGCAGGACCTCCGACGAGGACCGCGCCGTCATCGATTCGCTGCTCGGCGACGACGTCCGTGCTGTGCGCGAGCACGACCACGTAGAGGACGTGGACGTGCAGCGGTGGTTTCGGGCGGCCGACCTCGCGGTGTTCCCCTACCGCCGCGTCCTCAACTCCGGCGCACTGCACCTCGCCGCGTCGTTCGAGGTGCCGGCCGTGCTACCGGACGAGCCGTACCTGCGTGCGGAGTTCGGGGGCGAGGAATGGGTCCGGTGGTTCGATCCGTCGGACGCGGCATCGTCGCTCACTCCGGGATCGTCTCTCGCCTCGCTGTTGATGGGTCCGGCGGCGGCGGTGGGAGCGGACGTGTTCAGCCGACGGCTCGCGCCGTTCAGGCGGTCGCGAGCGTACGCGGAGCTGCTGGAGCGGGTCCGGGGCTGAGCGTCGGGCGGGGGGGCATGCTCCTCGGCGAGCGCGCCACTCGTCAGGAGTCCGCCAGCGCTGTTGACGGTCGGTGCTCGAGGATGAGCTGGCGGAACGCGTGACCGAGCACCGCGTACTGCTGTGGCCCGGCCGGGTGGATACCGTCGGCGCTGAAACCCGGCGCCCAGGCGTCCCCATCGCGCGCCGCGGTCCACGGATCCACCCACGTCCAGCCCCGCTCCCGTGTGAGAACGCGGAGGTCGCGGTTGTAGGCGAGGGCCTCGGCCGCATGTGCCCGATACGGCGGGATCGCCGCGACGAGGACGCGATCGGGGTGGATGACCTCGGCGATGCGGTCGTAGGAGTCGGCCGTGTCGGCGACCGTCTCCCCGTGCAGCACGGCGTTGGTGCCCGCCAGGACGACGAGCACGTCGACGCGCTCGACGGGGCGGACGGCGTCGGCCATCTGCTCCGGCGTCGCGCCGGCCCGTGCCCACCCGCCTGCGAACTGGATCCCGTCGCCCACGGCGTACGTCATCCAGGAGTCCTCATCGAATCCGTTGCCGAGGAACGGCGAGTGCCCGGCGCTAAGCGAATCCCCGACGACCGCCACCCGGAGCGGCGCCGACGGTGAAGCGTCGGCCGCGATCAGGGTCGACTCGGTGTCGCGGAGCGACTCGGCGCTCACCCAGGCGAGCGCCGCCACGACGAAGGCCACCACCAGCACGGCCACGACGACGGGTACGGAACGGCGCATGTCCCCCATTCTCGACGATGCGCGCCATGGGCCGCACATTGCTCGGCGCAACTGCGGCGATCGACCTGCGGGTCAGCGGCCATCCCTTCCGGTCAGCGGAGGCGGCGCGCGATCCTGGCAAGGAGGCTCCCGAGCCCCGGGCGTTCCGGGGTGCGGCGGTCGACCAGGAAGCGCCAGCCGTCCTTGCGGTCCGCGAGGGGTTGCATCGGGACGGTGTCGGCGACGGGCGGGAGAGGCATCCGTGCGGTGACCACCGGGAAACGGCCGTCGACACCGGCGAAGGACACCGACACCCTGTGGCGACCTGACGTGACCCGCTCAGCGAGCACCTCCGCTCGCCAGCGAGCACCGTCGGCGAAGACCGCGACGGCGTGCTCGTTGGCGTCGGTATCCGCCAGCAGCACGGTGGCTCGGAGCCCGCGTGCCACGAGGTCGACCGGGCCACCGATCACCAGGCCCGTCGCCGTGACCTCGACTCGGTCAACCATGAGGGGCACGACGTGCCGGAGCGCCGACACCGCCCGGACGCCGTCGGGGTCGCGCATTCCGACCGCAGCTGTCATCGCGTCGGCGAGGACCGCGCCCGATGGAGGCACGACGACCGCGACCGCCGGCAGCCGGTGAGCCAGCCAGACCGGGTCGACCTCCTCGGCGGTGTTCACCAGCGTCGGCACGAGCCCATCCCGGGCAAGGGTCTCAGCGATGTCCGGTTCCGCCCGGGACGCCCGCGCCACGGCGTCGATCCACGCCCCGATCCGTTCGGTCGCGATCGTGCTCGCCTCGCCGAGCACGAACGACCGCGCAGCGGGCCAGTCGCCCTGCAGGACCAGTGCCCAGAGCGCACGACGGGCGGGAGCGACGTCGCGCAGGAGATCGACCGGGAGGGCCGCTGCGAGCGCTGCCGTAGCTCGCGCGACCGTCGCCATCGCAACGGCGTCGGGATCGGTGAGCAGGAACCGGTGCAGGTGCGCCCAGCCGTCCGCGTCGAGGACGACCATAGCGTGCTGAGCACGGAGCACGGGGCTACCGCTCACCGCAACGGCGCAGGCAAGCTCCTGTTCGAGGTAGCGCACGGTGCCCGCCGCATCGGCGCGGAGCGACAACGACGTCGTGTCCCCGCGGTCACGGTACAGGTAGACACACTGAGGGACGATGTCGATGCTGCGCGCCTCGACGAACGCCCGCGTCATCGGCTGTATGTCCTCGACGCTCTGGACCTCGGGGAACCACAGTCCCATACGGTCCCAGGCGGACCGACGGAACACCCGGTTCCAGCAGGCGCGTCCGGACAGGAGCTCCGGAACAGCCTCCGGAGCGGCGGCTCGGACGACCTCGTCGAACCGGTACCAGCGGCGGGTGGGACTCCACGTCCTCGTCGCGGAGAACTTGAGGTGGTCGCCGATCACCACGTCGGAACCGCTCGCCTCCAGCGACGCGAGCATGGCCGCGTAGGCGCCGTCAGGGACGATGTCGTCGGCGTCGGCGAAGGCGAGGTACTCGCCCGTCGCAGCGGCGACACCCTCGTTCCGTGCGGCGGCGGCGGTCGGTGCGGTCGAGACGAGGAGACGAACGCGAGGGTCGGACCGCGCCGCGGCTGCCACCCGTTCCGCGGTGTCGTCCGTCGACCCGTTGTCGACGACGAGCACCTCGGCCACCGATGGCCCCTGGGCGAGCAGGGAGTCCAGCGCTTCGTCGATCCAGCGCCCAGCGTTCCGCGCCGCTATGACGACCGAGAGGAGGGCGTCGTCGTCACTGTGCTCGATCACCCGCCGACGCTACCAAGAGTCGGGCGTTCCTCCTGCACCGGGCGCGGCTGCTGATAACCTCTCCGGGCGTCGCTCCGCTCGGCGCGTTCGCCCATGGCCGAGCTCGACGTCCACACCCCGAAAGGCACGCGCGTTGCGCAGCGAAACTTCCCCCCTCATCTCTGCCGTCATCCCGTGCTACAACGTCGGTCGGTACCTGCCCGAGTTCCTCGCCTCGCTTGACGCTCAGACGAGCGGCCTCGACGACGTCGAACTCGTCTTCGTCAACGACGGTTCCCCGGACGACTCGCTCGCAGTCATCGAGCGCTGGGCCGTCGGGCGCGACGGCGTCGTCGTGGTGGACCAGGAGAACGCTGGGCTGTCGAACGCGCGGAACGCCGGCATGGCCGAGGCCTCGGGCGTGTGGGTGAGCTTCCCAGACCCGGATGACCGGCTCGACGCGAACTACTTCGCCGAGGCGCTGAAGTTCATGCGCCTCTACGACCTTCCCGACCTGACCCTGCTGGGCACGCACCAGGTGGTGTGGGATGAGACGACCGGCCTTCTCACAGACACCCACCCGCTCCGTCACAAGTTCGCGACGGGGAGCCGGATCGCGGACTTGCACGTGGAGCCTCTCGTCCACATGAGCGCGAACTCCTCGTTCATGCGCCTCGGACTCATCCGGGAGCTCGGGCTGCTCTTCGACCCCGAGGTGCGCCCCAACTTCGAGGACGGGCACTTCATCGCGCGGTACTTGCTCCTCAACGGGACACACAAGCTCGGACTGCTCGCCTCGGCGAAGTACCACTACCGGACCCGCACCGACGGCAGCTCCCTCGTCCAGGTGAGCTACCTCAAGGAGGACAAGTACACGCAGCTCCTCGAGGCCGGGTACCTCGACCTCGTCGAGACAGCGCACCGAGCAGCCGGCGACCTGCCGCGGTGGCTCGAGAACGTCCTGCTCTACGAACTCTTCTGGTACTACAAGAACGAACGCAAGATCCGCTCCATCACGGCGGCGGCACCCACGACGGTGCTCCCCCGCTTCCACGAGCTCGTCGGGCTCGTCCTGCAGTCGATCAGCGACGACGCGATCCGCGAGTTCAACGTGATGGGCGTCGAGTTCCCGATCAAGGCGACGTTCCTGCACGGCTACGCCGGCGCACGGTGGGCTCCCGAGTACGTCCGACTGAACGAGGTCGACGAAATCCGTCAGGAGGTTCATCTCACCTACTGGTTCACCGGGGTGAACCCGCAGGAGCGCTTCGTCGTCGACGGTCAGCAGGTCGAGCCCTTGCACGCCAAGACCGAGGACTTCGCCTTCTACGGTCGGGTGACGATGCGACGACGCCACGTCTGGCTCGCCCGTGGCACGAGGACCGTCGTCGAGGTCGACGGCCGCGCCCTCCCGAGCGTGCGGCACGAGCAGTGGGGGCACACCGAGGCGATCACCATCCGTGACCTCGCACCGGTGATCCACGACGAGCGCCGCCGAGCCACCCCACGGCTTGGCGCACCCGAGGAGACAACTCGTCAGCGCACCGGTGCGCTGCTCCGCCGCATCCGCGGCGACGTCCGCAAGTACGTCTCGAAGCGCGCCCGCGAGAACGCCGCGACCTCCCGCCACCTGCACAAGCAGTCGACCCGCGACAAGTTCGCGCACGCTTGGGCGTTCATGGACAAGGACACCGACGCCGGTGACAACGCTGAGCACCTGTACCGGTGGGTGGCGGCGAACCGGCCGGACATCAACGCCTGGTTCATCCTCGACCGGCGGTCGAGCGACTGGGACCGGCTGGAGCGCGAGGGCTTCCGGCTCGTCGAGTACAAGTCGAAGGACTGGGCGTCGCTCCTGCTCTCGGCCGACCACCTCGCCTCGTCACACATCGACCACTACGTGATCCACCCGCTGGACGCGCGTCGGTACGGCAAGTCGCACTTCAAGTTCACCTTCCTACAGCACGGCATCACCAAGGACGACCTCTCACGCTGGCTGAACATCAAGCCGATCGACGTGTTCGTCACAGCGACGCCGCCGGAGTGGCACTCGATCGCGGGAGATGGACCCTTTGTGTTCACCTCACGCGAGACGCAGCTCACTGGCTTCCCGCGGCACGACGCACTCCTCGCCAAGCGGGCGGCGTTGTCCGAGACCGAACGCGACTCGATCGTGCTGATGCCGACTTGGCGGCAGGTGCTCCTTGGGGCCTCGATTCCGGGCTCCAACGCTCGGGCGAAGGGCGAGAACTTCGCCTCGAGCGAGTACGCCCAGCAGTACGGAGCGTTGCTCCGATCCGAGCGGCTGCGCGCGATCGCGGAGGCGTCGGGCAAGCGCATCGTCTTCATGCCGCACCCGAACATGAAGCCTCACCTCGACGACTTCGACGTCCCGGACCACGTCACCCTGCTCGGCTACGACGGCAACGACGTCCAGTCGGTCCTCGCGCGTGCCTGCCTCGTCCTCACGGACTACTCCTCGCTCGGTTTCGAGGCCTCGTTCCTGCACATCCCGGTGGTCAACTTCCAGTTCGACGCCGAGGACTTCTTCAACGGCATGCACATCGGGCGACGCGGGTACTTCGACTACGAGCGGGACGGGTTCGGCGAGCGCGTGCTGACCGTCGATGCGGCGGTGGACGCCATCGGGGCGGTCGCCGCCAACGGCTGGCAGCTGGCTGAGCCGTTCGCATCGCGGGTGGCGCGGACGTTCACGATGCGGGACGGCCGCAGTTCCGAGCGCGTCATCGCTGCCATGCAGGCCACGCGTGGGCGCGGCCCTCGTCCCGCGGCCCCCGCCGCGCTCGCCACCGACTCCGACGCTGACCTGATCCGCGGCTGAGCCGCGGCCCGACCGAGAGGTTCGAGCATGGTCGAGATGACCCCTGCCCCCCTGCTCCGTGAGCGGGCGCTCCCGCAGACCCAGCGGTACGCAGCGCTGGACGGTCTTCGCTTCGTTGCCGCACTGGCGGTGTTGGCCTTCCACTACACTGCGCGCGAGACCGACGCCTGGACGACACCCGCCTCGGAGTTCGCCCCAGGAGTGTTCGACGTTTCGAAGTACGGAGTCTTCGGAGTCGACCTCTTCTTCGTCATCAGCGGCTTCGTCATCCTGATGAGCGCGTGGGGCAGACCGCTGGACGGTTTCGTCGCTTCGCGCATCGCACGGCTGTACCCCGCGTATTGGGTCTCGGTGCTTCTGACGGCCGCGGTGCTGATCGCGACCGGGGCGTACTGGCTCTCACCGAGCGAGATCGCCATCAACCTCACGATGTTGCACGAACCGTTCGGCGTCGACCACGTCGATGGGGTCTATTGGACGCTCTGGGTCGAGATGCGGTTCTACTTGCTAATCGCGATCTTGCTCTGCTTCAGGCTGACCGAGCGGAAGGTGCTCGTCTTGTCGGTCGTGTGGCCCGTTGTCGCCGTTCTTGCAGAACGCCACGGCTTCGACTTTCTGGCGTACATGCTCGTCTGGCAGCACGCTCCGCTGTTCGCGGGCGGCATGTTGATCTACCTCATCGTGCGTGAGCGTCGCAACGTCATGGCTTGGATGCTGCTCGCCGTCAACATCGCCTTTGCGATCACCACTGCTGGCCCGGAAGCCGCGCAGAGGATCGAGAGCACCACGGGGAGCCCGATCCCTGAGTGGACCCAGTTCGTGCTCATCGTGATGTGCTTCGGCGCAGTACTCCTCGTCACGCTGACTCCCGTCCGGCGCCTGTCGTGGAGCTGGCTCACAACCGTCGGAGCGTTGACCTATCCGCTCTATCTCCTGCACGAACACATCGGCTGGAAGGTCATCGCCCACACGCAGCAGTACGGCTGGCTCGTCGCGGTCCTACTTGCAACGACCGTGAGTATCGCACTTGCCGCCGGTGTTCATTACGGGATCGAACGCCCGTTCGCCCCGAAGCTCCGTCGTGCCGTGCAGGCTGCCATCGGCGATGCCCGGTCTCATGGCCGGAGGGCTGAATGATGAACGACCATCCCGCTCCCGCGCGTCGGGTCGTCGTCATGGGCGACGTCGGCTGGCCGCACCTGTACCACGTGGGTGACGAAGCGATGACCCAGGTCGCGATCGACCGGCTCACCGCTGACGGTGTCGTCGACGTCACCGTGGTTGCGGCCGATCCCGAGGTTGCGGCACGGCTCCATGGAGTGGCAGCAGTCCCCCGCTTCCACTTCAAGCTCGGGTGGCCCCGTGACTGGCACGACAGCCACCTCGAGAAGGTCCTCGCCCCGTTGGCCGGCTTCCAGCGCAGGACGGGACCGGCGCAGACCGTCCTGGACGCTGTGCACGACGCGGACGCGGTCGTCATCGCCGGCGGCGGAAACATGACGAGTCAGTACGTGCACCAGCTGTACGAGCGACTCGCCCTGGTCCGTGTGGCTCGCCATTTCGGCCGGCCGGTCTTCGTCACGAGCCAGACGCTCGGCGCCACCTTCAGGGAAGTCGACCTGCCGGTGATGACCGAGATCATCGACTCAGCGGCTGTGTTCGGGGCTCGCGAGGGGACCAGTGCCACGCTCGCTCGCTCGCTGGCCGCCGATGCCGGACGCGTCTTCACCACCGGCGACGACGCGTTGCTCCTCCCCCGGGCACCGCTCGACGACGAGGTAGACGACCTGCCGGAACGCTACTTGGTCGCGAGCTTCGAGCGGCCGCCGGGCCTCGACGACGAGAGGGCACGAGCACATGCCGACCGCGTCGGCCGGGCACTCGAGGCGGTCAGCCAGGCGCTCGACTGCGCCGTCGTGTTCGTCCCACACGCGGGCTCGCTCGACGTCGAGACTCCGAAGGACGACATCGTCTACCACGCTGCGATCGCCGTTAATGTCTCCCGGCCGGTGCTGCTCCCGGTGCTGCCTGCCGGCCAGACCCTCGCGGTGACGTCGCGCGCGCTCGTGTCCCTGTCCACCCGGTACCACCCCGTCGTGTTCGCCGCGGCCGCAGGTGTTCCGGCGCTCGGCTTCGCCGACACGGCCTACACCTGGCAACGCATGGTCGGAGCCACATCGCAGTACGGACTGGCACGGACCGTGCTCCCCGGTACAGTCCTCGACGACCCGACGGTCCTCGCGGGCCTCGTCTCGTCGCTCGTAGACGAGTGGCCGCACGTGACCGAAGGCGTCAACTCGGCGGTCCGGGCCGTCCAGCAGGGCCAATCGGATTGGTGGCGCGCGCTCGGCTGCGCATTGCGGGGTGAGCCCTTCATGTTCAAACCGATGGACCCGCCTGCCCAAGTGCCGCTCGGAGTCACCGAAGCAGTGTTGGCCGACGCCGCCCCCGTCCTCGGTGTGGATTCCGGACGCGAGCGCGAAGCGCACCGCTGGACCACCGAGCGCTTGGAGGCCGTCGCTGCGGAACGCTCGGAGCTCGAACTCCGGCTCGGACGCGAGTCGCGGGAGCGTCGAACAGTCGAGCAGCAGCTCGGCGAGGCGCGGGAGCTCGTCGAGCACACACGCTCCGAAGCGGCGGCCCTCAGGAGAGAGTTCGCCGAGGAGCAGCGTGCCACCGCCGACCTGGCCGCCGAGGGCGAGCGTCTCTCTGCGGAGAAGGCGCGGTGGCGTGCAGCAGCGCTCGGGTACCGGCGCGAGGTCCAGCGGTACCGGGACCGGCGTATCACCCGTATCAGCGACGCACTCGCCCGCGCCTTCCGCCGTCCGTCCTGACCGGCCTCGTGGCCGCGACACCCCGGCGCTTCGGCGCTTCGGCGCTTCGGCGCTTCGGCTAGCCTGAAGGGATGAGAATCCTGCGTGGACGTGGCGACCGAACCGACGGTGGAACGCAGCTGAACGCAGCAGGACCCGACCTGGAGGAACACCTCGACGACCTCCGCCGGATGAAGCGCCCAGTCGTGCTCATCGCCGGCCCGACGTCGAAACGGGACCTCCCTCGGTGGCGCGCCGCGTTCGAGTACCGGCTCCACGTCTTGGCGGACCTCCGCGCCCGCCCAGAACTCGAGGAGTCGGGTGCCGTGCAGGCCGCGACCAACGACGAGATCGCGGCGTACCTCCGCTCTATCGGTCCCGTCGCCGCCGTGGTCGACGAGCAGGCAAGGACGCTCGTCGAGCAGCTACAGCGCTGGCAGCGGAGCTTTTTCCACATCGCGGCCGGGGGCTCGTTCATCTCGCTGCGCACCGAAGAACGCTCGCCGTGGGCTGCGGCGCTCGAGTCGCTTGGGTCGCGCCGCATCGGTGCCGGTGAAGTCGAAGAGCTCCAGGACAGCATCACTCGCACGTGGGACAGCGATGGCAGGACGATCTCCGCGAAGCAGCGGGACCACCTCGTCAAGGTACGACACGAAGACGCTCTCGAACTGCTTCCCGGCCGTCTCGGAGCCCAGAACGTCCGAGTCCTCGGCTCACGTAGGGCAGCGACGGTCAAGGACCAGCCAATCGTCCGCTCGACCGGTTCCGACGTCGCCCACAAGCTGCCCGCCTTCCCGATGCAGGCTCCGGAACTGTCCCTGCTCGAGGTGCGGGGCGGAACCACCCTCGGCCCGGCCATGCTGGCCGTGACCGGGTCGACGGTGCTCCCCAGCTCGTTCAAGCACCCGTGGCGCGCATGGAACGACGAGCTCCGCAACGTAAGTGAGCAGATCGCCCTGCCCATGACGGAGCCTCGGCCTGAAACGCCGCGGCTCGACGGCGTCTTCTTCGATCTCACGGCCCCGGAACCCGGCGACCGGGCCCAGTTCCTCTCGGTGTCGCTGTCGAAGCTGTGGGGGTGGGCCGAGGCAAAGCGCCGCGAACCGGCACTGCGCGCCCTGTACCGGACCAGCCCCGAGGACCCCGAGGCGGTGTTCCAGCGCGACGTCCTGCATGCGTTCGGCATCGTGCCGGAGGACGTCCACATGGTGGACTGCGACGTCGTGGTGGAGCGCCTGGTGATCGCGTCACAGTCCTGGCAGGACGGCGGCCACCACTACGCGCACCCGGTGAACGCAGAGACTTGGGCTGCGATCAGACGAGGTCTCGGGGTCGATGGAGATGGTCCGGACCGAGTCTTCCTCACCCGTCATGACAGCAACGGCGCGCCGCTCCCCCGCAACGCGGCAGAGGTCATGGCACGCTTCGGTGCGCTCGGCTTCACCATCGTCAACCTTGACTCCGCGACCGCATCCGAGGTTGCTCGGACCCTGCGCGGAGCGCGGACGGTGGCGGGGTTCTCCGGCGGCGCGCTCCACGCCTCGCTCTTCGCGGCGGACCCGGAGCACATCGTGGTCGTGACGCACGACTCGAACACGAGTCGGAGCGAGCACTTGTTCGCGACACTGCTCGCAACCGAAATTGATTACCTGTGGTCTCGCCCGGACGTAGCCCAGCCGAAGGACAAGTTCTCCTCAGCTGCCTTCCGGTCGACCTGGGACGTCGACCTCGGTGCCAACGCGACCGCTCTGGACGCGCTCCGGCGCTGACCTGGGTGTCTCACTCCAGGCGAGCGTCAGAGCGACGCCCGTCCGGGTTGAAGGAAGCGAGGTACGAGGCCGTCAGACGGTGGCGTTGTACGCCTTGGCGATCTCGTCGGTCTTGCCGATCATCTTCAGCTCACCCTGATTGAGCCAGGCCACCTCGTCGCACATGTCCTTCACCGTGCTCATCGAGTGGGAGACGAGGATGACCGTGCGGCCGTCCTGCTTCATCTCCTTGAACTTCTCACGGCACCGTTTCTGGAACGTGGCGTCACCGACGGCCAGCACCTCGTCCACGACGAGGATGTCCGGTGTGACGGCTACGGCGACCGAGAAGCCGAGGCGGACGTACATGCCGGACGAGTAGTTCTTGACCGGCTGGTCGATGAAGTGACCCACGCCGGAGAACGACACGATCTCGTCGAACTTCCGCGCCACCTCCTTGCGGCTCATGCCGAGGATCGAGCCGTTGAGGAAGACGTTCTCGCGCCCGGAGAGCTCGGGGTGGAAGCCCGAACCGACCTCGAGCAACGAGGCTTGCTTGCCACGGGCGGTGATCGACCCCTCCTCCGGCCAGAGGATCTTGGCCAGGCACTTCAGCAGCGTCGACTTGCCCGAGCCGTTCTTGCCGATCAGCCCGAACGTCGTTCCGTGCGGCACCTCGAATGAGACGTCCTTCAACGCCCAGAAGTCTTCGTGGACGGACTTCTTCCCCCGCATCACCATGCTCTTCAGCGAGTCGTTCCGCTCGTGGTACATGCGGAAACGCTTGGACACGTGTTCGACGGTCACGGCAGCATCGGTCACAGCAGTTCAGCCAGTTTCTTCTCGTTGCGGGAGAACACGAAGTAGCCGAGTGCGAGCGAGGCGCATCCCGCGAGGGCGCACGCGACCAGGTCGGTCCAGTTCGGGAGACGGTTGTCGTACATGAGGTTCCGGAAGACCTCGGAGAACCGCTCGATCGGGTTGAGCTTGTAGACGTGGATGATCCACGGGTGTCCGGCCTTGTTCGCGGCGTCCTCGACGAGCGACAGCGGGTAGATGATCGGCGACAGGTACATCCACATCTGCAGGCCGATGCCGACGAGGTGCTGCATGTCGCGGAAGTGCACGTTGATGATCGACAGGATCAGCCCGAGGCCGGCGGCGAACATGGCGAGGAACACCATCGTCAGCGCGATCAACGGAAGGTAGATCCAGAAGTTCGACCCCGCGATCGCGAGGGCGATCAACAGCACACCCATCTCGACTAGCCAGGTGAAGCCGAACGACCCGACGGCCGCGAGCGGCAGTGTCATCCGCGGGAAGTAGACCTTCTTGATCAGCGAGCCGTTGGCCACGATCGAGGTCATGCCCGAGTTGATGACGTTGCGCGCGAAGATCCACGGCAGCAGGCCGCACATCAGCCACAGCGGGTAGATGTTCAGTCCGCTGGGGTCGCCGACCTCGAGACGCGCCCGGAAGATGAACGAGTACACGATCGTGTAGATCAGCATCGTCGCGAGCGGGTTGATCAGGGACCACAGCTGCCCGAAGACCGTGCGGCGGTACTTGCCCTTGACCTCGCGCGCAGTGAGGTTCGCCAGCAGCTCGCGCGACGACATGAGCTCGTTCAGGTACGTCATGCTTCGGGTGCAGGCTCCTCCGGGGCGCAACGGAGCGCTCCTCACAGGGATTCAGGGACGAGGCATTCTCGCACACTGGTTGCACAACGCACGTTCGACGCGGTGACACGGGCGCGCGGCGAGTGGCCAGAGAGCAAACGCTTGGAAAATCATTAGTAGAGTTGATGGGTGATCGTCAGCTTCGCCAACCACTCGACGGCGCCCGTCAACCTCGGCGGCGCGGAGCGGTCCCTCCTCCGGTTCGTCGAGGACTGGCTGGCGATCGACCCGACGATGACCCCGACCTTCGTCACGAAGGCCCCGAAGGGCAAGTTCATCGAGGCGCTCGACGACCGCGGCTGGTCCTACGACGCCCTGCGGTTCCGCGGGTGGGCGCTGCCGAGCCCGCAGCCGGCTCCGGCCGCGGAACGTGCCGCGTTCGCCACCGTCGACTACGCCGCGGTGAACGCGATCATCCGTCTGTACGAGCGGCAGCGCCCGGACCTGGTGGTCACGAACACCCTCGTCGCACCGTGGGCGTCGTTCGCCGCCGCGGTCCTCGGGATCCCGCAGGCGTGGTTCGTCCGTGAGTACGGCGACCTCGACCACGGGCTGCAGTTCCAGACCGGGCGCGCGGGTGTCCTCGGCGACATCGGCCTGCTGTCCGGCGCCGTCGTCACCAACTCCGAGGCGATGCGCGAGCACCTGGCGCAGTACATCCCCGCCGACAAGCTGTCCGTCGCGTACCCGACGGTCGACACCGAGCGACTCCTGGCCACGAAGGACGAGAAGCCGGCGGTCGCACCGTTCCCGCAGGCCGAGCCCGGACTCCGGATCACGGTCCTCGGGCGTGTCGAGGAGTCGAAGGGGCAGCACCGGGTCGTGGACGCCCTCGGCGCGCTGCACGAACGTGGCGTCGCCGCGAGCGTGTGCTTCGTCGGCAGCTGGAAGCACCCCGGCGAGGACCAGCGCCTGACCGAGCGCGCCCGCGCGCTCGGCGTCGCCGACCGTGTCGTGTTCGCGGGCGAGCAGCACATGCCCGCTCCGTTCATCCAGGCGGCGGACGTCTGCATCACACCGTCGACGATCGAGGCCTTCGGCCGCACGACGGCCGAGTACATGACCCTGGGCAAGGCGGTCGTCGCGACCCGCCAGGGCGGGAGCGCGGAGCTGGTCGACGACGGTGTCACCGGCGTGCTCGTGGACGCCGACGACGTCTCGGCCCTCGCGGACGCGCTCGCGTCGTACGCGACCGACCCGGACACGGCCAGGAGGCACGGTGCGGCTGCTCCGGACCGGCTCGGCTCGGTCACGGGCACAGGCCACGACAACGCGGCAGCGATCGCACGCCTCGTCGCGCTGGTCGGCACCGAGGGCTACCGACTCCCCCAAGCCGCGCGGTACTGGTTCGAGCTCCCGGGCGCGTACGCGTCGCTCGGTGCCACGAGTGCGCGCGCCGCGCTCGGCCTGCTCGCGAACCGGGTGCGCGCCCGCTCCGGGACGGTCGGCCGACTGCTCGCCCGACCGGGTGTGGTCGCGCGGAAGCTGGTGCGACGATGAGCCGCGACCGACGTCCGGTGACGATCGTCGTCCCGATCTACGACGACCTCCCCGGCCTCGAGCGCTGCATCCAGGCGCTGCTGGAGACCGTCGACTTCTCGGTCGACCGGGTCCTGCTGGCCAACGACGTCGGTCCCCACGTCGACACGATCGAAGCCCGCGTCCTCGAGCTCGTCGGCGAGCACCCCGGTTTCGAGTACACCCGCAACCCGCGCAACCTCGGGTTCGTCGGCAACTGCAACCGCGCCGTCCTCGACCTCGACCGGACCGGCAACGACGTCCTGCTGCTCAACAGCGACACGGTGCCGATGCCCGGGTTCCTCGACGAGATGACCGCGGTGCTCGCGTCCGACGACGCGATCGGCGTCGTGTGTGCGCGGAGCGACAACGCGACCATCGCGTCGTTCCCGTACGCCCGGCGCAACCCGCGTGCGACGCTGCCGCCGCGCCGGACGCGCGAGCTGCACGGCCGCACGAAGTACCTGCTCCCCCGCTCGACCGTGTCACCGGTGGCGATGGGGTTCTGCTTCCTGATCCGGCGCGAGATGGTCGACCGCTTCGGCCTGTTCGACGAGGTCTTCTCCCCCGGCTACGGCGAGGAGAACGACTTCTGCCTGCGCATCAACGAGCACGGCTACACGTCGGTCCTGGCGAACCGCGCGCTCGTCCTGCACACCGGCTCGACGAGCTTCAGCGGTGACCGCGGCCCCTCGCTCCGGTTGGAGCACGAGCGCGTCCTGCTCGAGCGGTACCCGTTCTACGCCGGTGCCGTCGCCCTGTTCCTCGCCCGCTACCGCGATGCCGTCGACGTGTTCGCCGACGCGTTCCTGCCCGACGACGACGTGGTCCGCGTCGCACTGCACGTGCCGGCGGACCTGACGAACGAAGTCGTCGCTCGAGTCCTCAACACCCTCGAAGCCGCTCCGGACGACGTGGTCGTGACGGTCATCGTCGCGAAGTCGCAGATCCGGACCGCGCGGCAGGCGTTCCCCGGGGCAGCCATCGCCGTGGGCGGTCGCCCGCGGCAGATCTTCGACGTCGCGATCGCCCTCGGCACCCTGACGACGTTCGCGCAGCTCTCGGCGCTCAACGCGAACGCCCCCCGCTGGATCCTCGTCGACCCGGTGTCGCAGGACGTGCGCTGGTCGCACGCCGTCGCGAACCACCGTGCCTCGGCGATCGACCGCATCCTGCGCCGCTTCGAGAACCAGAGCACCTCCTGGCGTGGCGGCGAGGGGCTCGTCGAGCTGATCCGGATGGCGGCCGCCACCGAGATCGACCCGGCATCGCTCCGTGCCCGGTGGCACGCCGTCTCCGACATCGCCGAGGCGACGGGCCTGCTCGTCCACCGGGCGACCGTGTCGCTCCGCCGGCTCACCGCGCTGAGCTTCGGGGCGCGCAACCCCCGCGTCGTCGCGCGGATCCGCGCGATCACCGGGCGCGGCGCCTGACACGACGCACCTGCTGACGGGAGGCCCGTGGCGGCCCCGCCACGGGCCTCCCGTCAGACGGCGACCACGTCGACCACCGGACGGTGGCGTGCGACGCACGTCGCGTCCCACGCGCCCAGCTGGTGGAGCGTCGCGATGCGGAACACGAGCGCCCGGACCAGCAGCTGACGCCACTCCGGCTCGTCGTCGCCGAGCGCGTCGAGCCGACCAACCGGGACCCCGTGCCAGCACACCGCGTCGACGGCCGCGATCGCGGTGCCGAACCCCGCCGGACGCCAGTACGGCGGCCAGTCGATGATCGTCGGTGGCTGCCCGTCGGCGAACAGCACGTTGCCGAGCAGGTCCCCGTGGACCAGCTGCGACGGTGCTCGGACCGGGCGGAACGCCGCGGCGAGCCGGTCGAGGGTCGGGTCCGACGGCAGCGGTTCCTCGCCCCACGCCATCCGGTCGGCACGTGCCCACGGGTCGGTGCCGGCGCTGGATGCGGTGCCGGGATCGGTGCCGAGGAACGCGGGCCGTTCCAGGCCGGCGATCGCGCGGTGGAAGGCACGACCCGCCCGGATCACGTCCTCGACGCGGGACTCGTCGGCCGCGCCGGGCACGAACTCCCATGCTTCCCAGTCCCCCGACCGCCAGCTGCCGTCGCGGGTGGCCACGGGTCGGGGTGTGCGGAACTCGGCCGGGTGCTCGGACTCCGCTGCGCGCTCGAGTTCCGACAGGACGCCGGCACGCCAGTCGGTCACCGCAACGCCGTCGTGGGGCCGGAGGACGATGCCCCCGGCACGCCAGGTCAGCCCGCGGCCACCCGCGAGCGGCACGGGCGTGGACCCGGCGACCCCGAACGCACGCAGCACCTCGGCGCCGGGAACGCTCCCGCCGGCTCCGGTCACGCGGTCCGCAACACCTTCGCCATCGGACGGCCCTTCGCGACCTCGTCGACGAGCTTGTCGAGGTACCGGATCTGCCGCATGAGCGGGTCGTCGATCTCCTCGATCCGGACGCCGCAGATCACGCCCGTGATCAGCGGCGCGTTCGGGTGCAGCTGCGCGGCGGCGAAGAAGTCCTCGAACGTGGTCTCGTCCGCCAGGTGCCGTGCGAGCGCTGCGTCGTCGAACCCGGTCAGCCACGTGATGACGGCGTCGAGCTCGCCCTTCGTGTGGCCCTTCCGCTCCACCTTCGCCAGGTAGTGCGGGTAGACCGCCGCGAGGGGCGTCCCGAAGATCCGGTGTCCGGCCACGGTCACGCCCCCGCTACACCAGGCAGCGCGGCCCGAGCAGGCTCTTCAGCTCGCCGAACAGGTCGGGTGTCAGGTTCACCGGGAACGGCAGCTCGAACGTGCGCGCGACGTCGTCCTTCAGCAGCTTCAGCCGGACCTCGGTCTCGCCCTGGTGCCGTCCGAGCACGGCCGCGAGCTCCGTGACCGTCGAGGTCGTGGCCTGCCGCTCCGGCAGCGACAACGTGAGCGGGCCGGAGCCCATCGCGTCGCCGATCGCCGGCTGGAACATGCTCACCGCGTGCAGGGCCTTGCCGTCGTCGCGGACGTTCACGCGACCGCGCAGGACCACGATCGAGTCGGCCACGAGCGACGGACCGAACTCCTGGTAGGTCTTGCCGAGGAACATCACGCCGATCTGGCCGCCGAAGTCCTCGATGTCGACGATGCCGTACGGGTTGCCGCTCGTCTTCGCCACCCGGTGTTGCACGCTCGTCAGCAGACCCGCGACCGTGACGGTCTCGCCCTCGACCGAGTCGTCGGCCGCGATGAGGTCGGCGATGGTGATCGACTGGTGCTTCGCGAGCTCGATCTCGAGCCCGGCGAGCGGGTGGTCGGAGACGTAGAGGCCGAGCATGTCGCGCTCGAACGCGAGCTTGTCGCGCTTGGACCACTCCGGACGGTCAGGCACCTGTGACACCGGACCGGTGGCCGGCGATTCCTCGGCGACCTCGGCGAACAGCGAGTCGAAGTCGAAGCCGACGTTGCCGTGGGCCTCGTCACGCTTGACCTTGACGGCGCCTTCGACCGCGCCCTCGTGGATCTCGACCAGGGCGCGGCGGGAGTCGCCGAACTCGTCGAAGGCACCCGCCTTGATGAGCGACTCGACGGTCCGCTTGTTCGCCGACGAGATCGGGATCTTGCGCAGGAAGTCGTGGAACGACTCGAACGCGCCCTTTTCGGTGCGGGCCTTCACGATGTCGTCGACGACGTTGAACCCGACGTTGCGGATCGCGCCCATGCCGAACCGGATGTCCTCACCGACAGCGGCGAAGAAGCCGATCGACTCGTTGACGTCCGGCGGCATGACCTTGATGCCCATGCGGCGGCACTCGTTCAGGTACAGCGCGAGCTTGTCGCGGGCGTCGCCCACCGAGGTGAGCAGCGCCGCCATGTACTCGGCCGGGTAGTGCGCCTTCAGGTACGCGGTCCAGAACGAGACGACGCCGTACGCGGCGGAGTGCGCCTTGTTGAACGCGTAGTCGGAGAACGGCAGCAGGATGTCCCACAGCATCTTGATCGCCGCGGCCGAGTAGCCGTTGTCCAGCATGCCCTTCTCGAAGCCCGCGTACTGCTTGTCGAGCTCGGACTTCTTCTTCTTGCCCATCGCGCGGCGGAGGATGTCCGCCTGGCCGAGGGAGAACCCCGCGACCTTCTGCGCGATGGCCATGACCTGCTCCTGGTAGATGATCAGGCCGTAGGTCCCGCCGAGGATCTCCGCCAGGGGCTCTTCGAGCTCCGGGTGGATCGGTGTGATCGCCTGCTCGCCGTTCTTGCGGAGCGCGTAGTTCGTGTGCGAGTTCGCACCCATGGGGCCCGGACGGTACAGGGCGATGAGCGCGGAGATGTCCTCGAAGTTGTCGGGCTTCATCAGGCGCAGCAGGCCACGCATCGGTCCGCCGTCGAGCTGGAAGACGCCGAGTGTGTCACCGCGCTGCAGGAGCGCGTACGCCTCGGGGTCCTCGAGCCCCATGGTCTCGAGGTCGAGCTCGATGCCACGGTTGTTCTTGATGTTGTCGAGGGCGTCACTGATGATCGTGAGGTTGCGGAGCCCCAGGAAGTCCATCTTGATCAGGCCGAGCGACTCCGCTGCCGGGTAGTCGAACTGCGTGACGACCTGGCCGTCCTGCTCCCGCTTCATGATCGGGATGATGTCGATGAGCGGGTCGCTCGACATGATGACGCCGGCCGCGTGCACGCCCCACTGGCGCTTCAGCCCCTCGAGCCCGAGCGCGGTGTCGAAGACCGTCTTCGCCTCGGGGTCGGTCTCGACCACGGTGCGGACGTCGACGGCTTCCTTGTAGCGCGGGTGGTCCTTGTCGAAGATCCCGGTGAGCGGGATGTCCTTGCCCATCACGGGCGGCGGCATCGCCTTGGTGAGCTTCTCGCCCATGCCGAACGGGAACCCGAGGACGCGCGAGGAGTCCTTCAGTGCCTGCTTCGCCTTGATCGTGCCGTACGTGACGATCTGCGCGACGCGCTCCGACCCGTACTTCTCGGTGACGTACTTGATCGCCTCACCGCGGCGCCGGTCGTCGAAGTCGACGTCGAAGTCGGGCATCGAGACGCGGTCCGGGTTCAGGAACCGCTCGAAGATCAGGCCGTGCCGGATCGGGTCGAGGTCGGTGATGCGCATCGCGTAGGCGACCATCGAGCCGGCACCGGAACCACGGCCGGGGCCGACGCGGATGCCGTTGTTCTTCGACCACAGGATGAAGTCGGAGACCACCAGGAAGTACCCCGGGAACCCCATCTGGTTGATGATGCCGACCTCGTAGTCGGCACGCTCCTGCACCTCGGCCGGGATGCCGTCGGGGTACCGGTAGTCCAGCCCCTTCGCGACCTCTTTCTCGAACCAGGAGTGCTCGGTCTCGCCCGCCGGCACCGGGAACTTCGGCATGTAGTTCGCCGAGGTGTCGAACTCGACGTTGCACCGCTCGGCGATGAGCAGCGTGTTGTCGCAGGCCTCGGGGTTGTCGCGGAAGACGTGCCGCATCTGCTGCGGGGACTTCAGGTAGAACTCGTCGGCGTCGAACTTGAACCGGTTCGGGTCGTTCAGCGTCGAACCCGACTGCACGCACAGCAGGGCCGCGTGCGACTTGGCGTCGTGTGCGTGCGTGTAGTGCAAGTCGTTCGTGCCGACCAGCGGGATGTCGAGGTCCTTCGCCAGCCGGATCAGATCACTCATGATCCGACGCTCGATCTCGAGCCCGTGGTCCATGACCTCGGCGAAGTAGTTCTCCTTGCCGAAGATGTCGCGGTAGTCAGCGGCAGCCTTGACGGCTTCGTCGTACTGGCCGAGGCGCAGGCGCGTCTGGACCTCGCCCGACGGGCACCCCGTCGTGGCGATGATGCCCTCGTGGTACTCCTCGAGCAGTTCGATGTCCATGCGCGGCTTGAAGTAGTAGCCCTCGAGCGACGCCTTCGACGACAGCCGGAACAGGTTGTGCATGCCCGTCGTGTTCTCGGCGAACATCGTCATGTGCGTGTACGAACCGGCACCGGAGACGTCGTCCCCACCGCCGTCGCCCCACCGCACACGGGTCTTGTCCGTGCGGTGCGTCCGGGGCGTGATGTACGCCTCGGTCCCGATGATCGGCTTGACGCCGCCGGCCTTGGCGGCCTTCCAGAACTCGAAGGCGCCGAACATGTTGCCGTGGTCGGTCACCGCCACGGCCGGCATGCCCTGCGCAGCGGTCTCCTGCACGAGGTCGCCGAGCCTGGCCGCGCCGTCGAGCATCGAGTACTCGCTGTGCACGTGTAGGTGGACGAAGGAGTCGGAATCCGCCACGGAACCTCCGGTCGAACGAGCTGCTTGCGGGACGCGAACAGCCTAACCGCGACCGCGGACAAACCCGCGCGTGTCCGAGCGGTCCGACGCCGAGGTCGCACGACACGCCGCGCGCAGCCCGTCGAGGGTGCAGGAACCGTCGGTCGGCGGGCCCGAAGCCTGCAGATCGTGTCACCACGGCGGTGGAGCCCGCGCGTGGCGGACGGGAGGCACAGGGCGGCGGCGCCACGGGCCTCCCGGCCGGTTGTGGGCGTCACGCGCTCGTCACGCGCGCGACACGCCCGTCGCTCCCCTGTCGAGGTTCCACAACACGCCGCGGGCGCTCCGCCGGGGTTCCACAGACCGACGCACAGCGCGCCCAGATGCCGAGATTTCGGAACCTCGGCGGGACGACGCGACCGGCGCGACCGGCGCGACGACGACGCGCACGCGCGTCAGGACGAAGCGGCTCGGATGCGGTCGAGCGCGAGGCGCAGGTCGTCGGGGTACTCCGCCTGGAACGACACCCACTCGCCGGTGCGCGGGTGGTCGAACCCGAGTCGCACGGCGTCGAGCCACTGGCGGGTCAGCCCGAGCTCCTGCGCCAGCACCGGGTCGGCGCCGTACATCGTGTCGCCGACCAGCGGGTGGCGGGTCGCGGCCATGTGCACGCGGATCTGGTGGGTGCGCCCGGTCTCGAGGTGCACCTCGAGCAGGGTCGCCGACCGGAACGCCTCGAGGGTCTCGTAGTGGGTGACGCTCGGCTTGCCGTCGGCCGTGACCGCGAACTTCCAGTCGCTCGACGGGTGCCTGCCGATCGGGGCGTCCACGGTGCCGGAGGTCGGGTCGGGGTGCCCCTGCGCGAGCGCGTGGTAGACCTTCTCGACCGTGCGCTCCTTGAAGGCGCGCTTGAGGTGGGTGTACGCGAGCTCGGTCTTCGCGACGACCATGAGTCCCGACGTGCCGACGTCGAGGCGGTGCACGATGCCCGCACGCTCGGCGGCGCCCGAGGTCGCGATGGTGAACCCAGCTGCGGCGAGGCCCCCGGGCACGGTCGGGCCGTCCCAACCGGGCGAGGGGTGCGCGGCGACGCCGATGGGCTTGTCGACGACCACGATGTCCTCGTCGTCGTGCACGATCGTCATCCCGGGCACGGCCGCCGGCACGATGCGCGGCGGCTCCTTCGGGGACCACTCGACCTCGAGCCACGAGTCGGCGTGCAGGCGGTCGGACTTGTCGACGGGGACGCCGTCGACCCGGACCCCACCGGCGGCGACCACGTCGGCCGCGAACGACCGGCTGAACCCGAGGAGCTTCGCGATGGCGGCGTCGACACGCTCGCCGGCGAGCCCGTCGGGGACGGGAAGGGAACGCGACTCGCTCACGTGGCGTCGTGCCCCAGCGCGTCGCGCCGGTCGCCGTCGTTCGGTCTGGAGGCGCGGGTCGGCTCGTCGACAGCAGCGTCAGCTGACGAGAACGCGGCCCCACCGTCGAGCGGCTCCGTCGTGTCCGCCTGCGCAGCGCGCTTGGCGGACACCGTGCGGGACCCGTCGAGGTTCACCCCGAGGATCACCAGCAGCACGAAGACCACCATGCTGATGCAGATGAACGAGTCGGCGACGTTGTAGATGGCCGGCATCATCCACGGCGTCGAGATGAAGTCGACCACGTGGCCGCGGCCGAAGCCGGGCTCACGGAAGAGTCGGTCGATCAGGTTGCCGAGCGCGCCGCCCAGCAGCATGCCGAGCACGACGGCCCACCACATCGACCGGATCCGACGCGAGTAGATGATGATCGCGACGACGACCGCCGCCGAGATGATCGAGAACACCCACGTCATGTTCACCGCGAAGGAGAACGCAGCCCCGGGGTTCCGGACGTACAGGAACTGGAGCGCCCCGCCCAGGATCGGGACGGGGGTGCCGTACGGCAGGTTCGCGACGACCAGTGCCTTCGCGACCTGGTCGAACGCCACCACCACGACAGCGGCGAAGGCCAGTGCCGCGATAGCGCAGACACTGACCTTCGCTCGTGATGCTGGTCGCGACAACGTCAGTTGCCGAAGCCCTGCGCCGATGCCGGCGCCGGGGTGAGACCGGACTGCTCGTTCGAGGAGTCGAGCTCGGAGAGCTGCCCCTGGATGTAGCTCTTGAGCTGGGCGCGGTAGTCGCGCTCGAACGTCCGGAGCTCGTCGATCTTGCCCTCGAGCTGGCGCTGCTCCTGCTCGAGCACCTGGACACGCTGACGGTTCGTGTTCTCGGTGTCGGCGATGATCTGGCGCTGCTTGGCCTCGGCCTCGGAGACGAGACGCGCTGCCTGGGCGGTGCCCTCGGCGATGAGCGCGTCGCGCTTCTCGACGCCTTCGCGGACGTGCTCCTCGTGGAGACGACGCGCGAGCGTCAGGAGGTTCGTGGTGCCCTCGGTGTCCTCGTCCGCCGGGACCGTGGTCGCCGGGGCGGCCGCTGCGACCGGAGCGGGCTCGGGAGCCGCCTCGACCGGGGCCGGCACGGGCTCCGGCTCGGGTTCTGCCGCGGGAGCGGGCTGCTCGGCCTGCGCCGACTGCGGGGCCGACTCGGCCGCCTGCAGGCGCTGGCGGAGCTCGTCGTTCTCCGCGGTCAGGCGACGCAGCTCGACCACGACCTCGTCGAGGAAGTCGTCGACCTCGTCCTGGTCGTAGCCCTCGCGGAACTTCGTCGGCTGGAACCGCTTGTTGACTACGTCTTCCGGCGTCAAAGCCATTGCCGTCACCTCAATAGAACTGCTGAACGTGTGGAACCACTTGCGTCGTGACCGAACTTACCAGTCACCACGTGTGGTGCGGATGCCGCGCCGGAGGCGAGCATCGATCCCGACCACCGTACACCGACGACGGGGAGGAACGACGACCACTGCATCGGCGCGGCGCGTGTCGCGGACCTGGATCGACCCTGGATCGGGTCAGACCGCGACGGCGATGCCGTTGACGACGACCCGGGCGATGATCACGACGAGCATGACGATCGTCCAGCCGAAGTCGAGTGCCACCGGCCCCATGCGGAGCGGCGGCAGGACCCGCCGGACCGCGCGGATCGGCGGATCGGTGATCGTGTAGACGAACTCGGAGACCACGAGCAGTCCCCCGCGCGGCCGCCAGGACCGGTTGAAGTTCTGCACGAGGTCGAGCGCGAACCGCCCCCACATGACGAAGAAGTACAGCAGGAGGGCGAGGGAGATGATCCCTAGGATCACGGACACGATGGGGCTCGCTCGTCTCGGGCGAGTGCCGTCATGCGACGACGCTCACGGGCGGGTGGCCGGGGGACGGCTCAGGACTGGGCGAAGAAGTTCGCCTCGATGTCGGACTCTACCTCAGCCGGCTCACCGCTCACTGCGACGTGTGCGGGCGACAGCAGGAAGACCTTGTTGGTGACGCGCTCGATCTTGCCGTACAGGCCGAGCGACAGGCCGGAGGCGAAGTCGATCATGCGTCGGGCGTCGTTCTCGGTCATCTGCGAGAGGTTGATGATGACGGGGATCCCGTCGCGGAAGCTCTCGGCGATGGACTGGGCGTCCTTGTACTCGCGCGGGTGGACGGTGAGGATCTCGTTCATTTCCTGGACCGGGGTCGCCTTCTGTGCGGTCGTGTGCGAGCGGCGGAGCGGAGTGACCTGGGCGCCGCGCTGGTGGGTGTGCGTCTTCGCGGGAGCGGCGGCCGGGGCCGCTGCCGGAGCTGCGGCGGCCGCGGGAGCGTCCGCCGGGGCGGGGGCATCCTGCGGGGCTGCGGCCGGAGTGGCGGGAGCCTGCTGGCGCGCGGGCGCGGCCTGCTGCGGCTGCTCGTCCTCGTAGTCGAGTTCCTCGTCGGCGAGGCCGAGGTAGACCATCGTCTTCTTCAGCGGGTTGGCCATGGTTCCTCCGGAGGTTGGTGCACGTGGATGCCCTGCAACGAGGCTAGGGTGCCGCCGGCCGATTTCCCGTGATTGCGGTGCCGATCCGCAGGTGTGTCGCGCCCTCGAGCACGGCGTCGGCGTAGTCGCCGCTCATGCCGGCCGAGATGTCGGTGGCGCCGGGCTCGAGCGCCACGACCCGGTCCGAGATCGCCCGCAGCCGAGCGAACGCCGCACGGGGCTCCTCGTCCAGCGGCGCGACGGCCATGACCCCGCGCAACCGGATGGTGCCGGTCTCGAGCACGCGTGCGGCCATCGCCTCGACGTCGTCCGGTTGCACGCCGCCGCGGCCGGGGTCGTCGGTCAGGTTGACCTGCACGAACCCGTCGATGACCGGTGGATCCGGCTCGGCCTCGGTCGGTGCGAAGGCATCCACGACCGACGTGCGGTCGAGGGACTGCACGACGTGCGCGTAGCGACGGACCTGCCGGGCCTTCTTCGACTGCAGCTGCCCGATGAAGTGCCAGGTCAGGTCGAGGTCGGCGAGCTCCGCGGCCTTGGCCTGTGCCTCTTGGTGGCGGTTCTCCCCCACGTCGGTGACGCCGAGTGACGCCAGCGCACGGACGAGTGACGCCGGGTGGTACTTCGTGACGACGATCAGCGTGAGGTCGTCGGCCGAGCGCCCTGCGGCGCGCGCCGCGTCGGCGATGCCACCTCTGACGGACGCGAGACGCGCCTCCAGTCCGTCGTCTGATGACGAGGCGGACGGGAGGCGCGTGTCTGCTACCAAGGAGGGGTTACTTCAGGAAGTCGGGGACGTCGAGCTCGTCGTCGTCGTCGAACGCCGGGTCGGCGGCGCGCTGCACCGGCGGCTGGTGTTCCTGCGAGGCCCAGGAGGGGCTCGACGTGCTGGAGTCCTCGATCGCACCGGTCGAGGCGGCGACGGGGGCCGTCGCGCTCGACTCGGGGTCGACGTAGCTCGAGCGACGCTCCTTCTGCTGCTGCGCCGGCTCGCCGCCGTCGAAGCCCGCGGCGATGACGGTCACGCGGACCTCGTCGCCGAGGGTGTCGTCGATGACCGCACCGAAGATGATGTTCGCCTCGGGGTGCACGGCTTCCTGCACCAGACGCGCGGCGTCGTTGATCTCGAAGATGCCGAGGTTCGAGCCACCCTGGATCGAGAGCAGCACACCGTGCGCTCCGTCGATCGAGGCCTCGAGCAGCGGGGACGCGACGGCGAGCTCGGCGGCCTTGATGGCACGGTCGGCACCGCGCGACGAGCCGATGCCCATGAGCGCGGAGCCCGCACCCTGCATGACGGACTTGACGTCGGCGAAGTCGAGGTTGATGAGACCCGGGGTGGTGATGAGGTCGGTGATGCCCTGCACGCCGGCGAGGAGCACCTGGTCGGCCGTGGCGAAGGCCTCGACCATCGAGAT
Source organism: Curtobacterium sp. PhB137 (assembly GCF_003814955.1). Classification (NCBI taxonomy): domain Bacteria; kingdom Bacillati; phylum Actinomycetota; class Actinomycetes; order Micrococcales; family Microbacteriaceae; genus Curtobacterium; species Curtobacterium sp. PhB137. The sequence continues at coordinate 310,503 of NZ_RKQO01000006.1, forward strand.
GCCGCGGTCGCTGATCTCGAGCAGGCGGTCGTTCGGCACGACGATGAGCGTGTCGACCTCGTCCTTGAGCCCGGCGACACCGTTCTCGGCCTGGGACTGGCGACGCTTGCCCTCGAAGCTGAACGGCTTCGTGACGACGCCGATGGTGAGGGCGCCGATCGACTTGGCGATGCGGGCGACGACGGGCGCACCACCCGTGCCGGTCCCACCGCCCTCACCGGCGGTGACGAAGACCATGTCGGCACCGGCGAGGGCCTCTTCGATCTCCTCGGCGTGGTCCTCGGCGGCACGACGGCCGACCTCGGGGTCCGCGCCGGCGCCGAGGCCGCGGGTGATCTCGCGGCCGACGTCGAGCTTGACGTCGGCGTCGCTGAGCAGGAGCGCCTGCGCGTCGGTGTTGATCGCGATGAACTCGACGCCACGGAGGCCGAGTTCGATCATCCGGTTGACGGCGTTGACGCCGCCGCCGCCGACACCGACGACCTTGATGACGGCGAGGTAGTTGTGGTTCGTGGTCACGTCAGTCAGGCCTCCGGTTGAACCCTCAACCTCTACTTGAAGTTCAGGGGCAATGCTGGTAGATGTGGTGCTGGCTTCGACGCTACGGGTGGGTTCCGCGCACTGTCGCCCCGCCACGCCGCGTGTCGCCGATCAGGTCGGCAATTCAGTCCTTCGCGCGGATCACGCCGTTGTCCGGTGCGGACACGTCGTACTCGACCACGACACCCGGGTTCCGCGCCGCGTGGTCCTTCACCAGGGCGGCGAGCAGCGCGGCCTTCGCCTCGGAGTCGTCGGGGCTCCCCCACACGACGGTCGAGCCGTCCTTGAGCGTCAGGGTCACGTCGTCGGCGGTGGACCCGGCGACCCGCGTGACCTGCGACCGGACGGTCGACGGCAGCGCCAGCACGACCTCGGTCATCGTGCGGAAGCTCGAGGACCCGAGGCGCGCACGGGCGATGTCGGCGAGCGGCATGGTGGCCGGACGCTGCGGCGACGACTGCACGACGATGCCGGCCGGGTCGACGAGGTCGAACGAGCTGCCGGACTTCACCGCGACGACGGGGGTGCGCTCGGTCACCGTCACGACGAGGGTGTGCGGCGGGGCCTCTTCGGTCACGTAGCTCTCGATGAGCGGGAAGCCGGCGATGTCCTGCTTGATCTCGTCGAAGTCGAGCCGCGCGAGCGGGGTGCCGATCTGGTCGGACAGGGCCTGCCGCAGCGCGGTCTCGTCGACGCGGTTGGTGCCCTTGACCTCGATCGTCTGCAGGGCCATCAGCGGCGAGAACACCGCCACCAGGATCGAGACGCCGAGCACGAGCACGATGCCGGCCGCGGTGATCCACGCGGCGCGACGGTGGCGGCTCCGCCGGGTGAACCGCCGCACCTCGGCCCGCTCGAGCAGGCGACGGCGACGCTTCGCGATGCGCGCCTCACGCGCGGTCTCGGCAGCGCGGACGCCGGCACCGATGGGTGCGTCGTCGTGCTGGACCGGCCGGGAGGCACTGCCCGCGTCGAGCACGTCGGTCACGGTCGCGTCGTGGTCGCGTGCACTGCCCGCCGCGCCCCCGGACGGTCGTTGCGCCCCGTCTCCTCGGGGCGCGTTGCCCGCGTCGGGGCGCGGGTCGCGGTGCTCCTCGTCCGGTGTGTACTCGCGCAGGCGGTCGGCGACGGCACCGAAGCCGGCGCCGACGCGGCGGCCGGCCGCGCCCGCGAGGGCGCCGACGCGGTCGCGCGTCGAGTCTGCGGCATCGGTGGTCGGTTCCGCGCCCGCGGACGGCCGTCGCGCCCCGGTGCTCGGGGGCGCACCGACCGCTGGGGGGCGCGATTCGGAGGAACCGGGTGCGGGAGTGACGGCCGGGGCCTCGTCGCCCGCAGCGGACTCGTCGGGCGCGGGACGGGCCTCCCGGTCGTCGGGTGTGCGCCCACGGAACGGGAGCCGCGGCATCGAGGGGCCACGACGCTGCCGGGGCGCGTCGGCGCCCTCGACCGGGGCGTCCCTACGGGCGTCCCCCTCGTCGAACCCCTCGGGTCGCCTCACCGGCCCAACGCTCCCAGTACCTGCGGGATGATCCGGTACACGTCACCGCAGCTGAGCGTCATGATGATGTCGCCGTCGCGGGCGACCGCGGCGGCACGGGTGGCGGCCTCGTCCCAGTCCGGCAGGAACTCCACGCGGGACTGGTCGGCGAAGCGCTCCTGCACCAGGGCGCCGGTGACGCCGGGCTCCGGGTCCTCGCGCGCGCCGTAGACGTCGAGGACGACCGTGTGGTCGGCGAGCTCCTCGTAGACCCGCGCGAAGTCACCGGCCATCAGACGGGTGCGCGAGTACAGGTGGGGCTGGTGGATCGCGATGATGCGGCCGTCGCCGACGACGTTGCGGGCGGCCTTGAGCGCCGCGGCGACCTCGGTCGGGTGGTGCGCGTAGTCGTCGTAGACCGACACCCCGCGCTCGACACCGTGCAGTTCGAAGCGGCGCTGGGTGCCGCCGAAGGCCTCGAGCCCGCGGATCGCGTCGGCGGCGCTCACGCCCAGACCGGTCAGGACCGCGAAGGCACCGACGGCGTTGATCGCGTTGTGCCGGCCCGGCACGCGCAGGGTCAGGTGGTGTGCCTCGCCGCCGGCGCGGAACGCGACCTCGACGCCCGCGGACTCGATGATCCGCTCGATGCGCACGTCGGCGTCGACGGCCTCGCCGAAGGTGACGACCTCGGGGGCGTCGGCACGCGCGCGGATGCCCGCCGTGACGGTCTTCGCGCCGGCGTCGTCGCTCGAGATGACGACGCGCTCGCTCGCCTTCGCGGCGAACTCGACGAACGCCTCGGTGAAGGCCTCCTCGCTGCCGTAGTGGTCGAGGTGGTCGGCGTCGACGTTCGTGATCAGGGCCACGGCGACGTCGTAGAGCAGGAACGAACCGTCGGACTCGTCGGCCTCGACCACGAACAGGTCGCTCGAGCCCGGCGCCGAGCTCGTGCCGAGCGACTGGATGACGCCGCCGTTGACGAAGCTCGGGTCGAGGCCGAGCTCGACCATCGCGGTGACGATCATGCCGGTCGAGGTGGTCTTGCCGTGCGCGCCGGCGACCGCGACGAGGCGGTGCTCGGCGATGAGGGCGGCGAGGGCCTGGGACCGGTGCAGCACCGGCAGGCCGCGGCGCTGCGCCTCGAGCAGTTCGGGGTTGTCCGGCCAGAGCGCGCTCGTGACGACGATCGTGTCCGCGTCGCCGACGTTCGCGGCGTCGTGGCCGATGTGCACCGCGGCGCCGAGGTCGCGCATGATGCCCGTCGTCTCGGTCTCGCGGGAGTCGCTGCCCGTCACGCGGTGACCGGCGGCGAGGAACATCCGGGCGATGCCGCTCATGCCGGCGCCGCCGATGCCGACGAAGTGGACGGTGCCGAGGTCGTCCGGGATCGGCTGCGTCAGGTCCGGCTTGATGGTCATGGTTCCTCCGTGGTGCTGGCGGCGCCGTTGCCTCGTTCGGTTCCTCGTGCGGCACCTCGTTCGGTGCCTCGTGCTGCGTCCAGGACGAGGTCGGTCATCCGGTCCGCGCCGTCGCGGTGTCCGACGCTGCCTGCCCGGACCGTCATGTCCGCGATGCGGGCCCGGTCCTGCAGGATCGTCAGGAGCTGGAACGTCACCCAGTCGGGGTCGAATTCCCCGTCCGCCACGAGCACTGCTCCCCCGGCGTCGACGACGTCCTTGGCGTTGTGCCGCTGCTCGCCGTTGCCGACAGGGTACGGCACGAGCACGCTCGGCAGCCCGACCGCGGTGAGCTCGCAGACCATGCCGGCGCCGGAGCGGGACACGACGAAGTCGCTCGCCGCGTACGCCAGGTCCATCCGGTCGCAGTAGGCGAGCACGTGGTAGCCGTCGAGGTCGCTCGGACCGATGTCCGACGCGGCACCGACGACGTGCAGGACCTGCCAGCCGGCGCCCACGATGGTCGCCGCGGACTTGTTGATCGTGCGGTTGATGCTGCGGGCGCCCGAGGAACCCCCCGTGACGAGGAGCACCGGGCGAGCCGGGTCGAGCCCGAACTCGGCGAGGGCCTCGGTACGACTGGCACGGCGGTCGAGCGACTCGATCTCGCGCCGGAGCGGCATGCCGACGACCCGGCCGTGCCGCAGTCGGGTGTTCGAGAAGGTCAGGCCGACGTGCTCGGTGAGGAACGCGGCGAGGCGGTTCGCCAACCCCGGCTTCGCGTTCTGCTCGTGCACGACGATCGGGGTGCCGGTGCGCCGGGCAGCGATGTACGCCGGCGCCGCCGCGTAGCCGCCGACGCCGAGGACGACCTCGACCTCGTGCTCGCGGATGATCTGCTCGGTGCGCTTGACGGCCGCGGCGAAGCGCTGGGGGAAGCGCAGGGCCGCGCCGTTCAGCTTCCGGGGGAACGGCAGGCGCGGGATCGTCAGGAGCTCGTAGCCGCGCATCGGCACCAGGCGGGCCTCGAGACCCTCGGCGGTGCCCAGGACGAGCACCTCGGCATCCGGCTCGCGCTCGGTCAGCCGGTCGGCGACCGCGAGCAGGGGGTTGACGTGTCCGGCGGTGCCCCCGCCGGCGAAGAGGTACTTGCTCACCGGAGTCGTCCGTTCGTGGTGGTGCTGTCGAGGGGCGGGTTCGTGGTGCGCGGGTCGTTCTTGCCGGGCAGGTCGCGGGCGAACGACAGCACGACGCCGATCGCCACCAGGGTCATGATGAGCGCGGACCCGCCGGCCGAGATCAGCGGCAGTGGGACGCCGAGGACCGGCAGCAGGCCGAGCACCACGGCGATGTTCACGAGCGCCTGACCGATGATCCACGCCAGGATGCCGCCCGTGACGGTCTTCACGAACGGGTCGCGGGACTGCCGGATGATCTTGATCATGCCGACGGCGAGCACGACGAACAGTGCGAGCACGACGACGGCGCCGATCAGGCCGAGTTCCTCGCCGATGATCGCGAAGATGTAGTCGTTGTCCGCCTCGGGCAGCCACGACCACTTCGCCTTGGAGTTGCCGAGTCCGACGCCGAACACGCCACCGGACGCCAGCGCCCACATGCCGTGCACGGGCTGCCAGCACAGGTCGGCGTACTGGTTCGAGTCGGTGCAGCCGGACAGCCAGGCGCTGATGCGCACCTGACGGGACGACGACGCCATCGTGACGAACGGCAGCATGACCGCCATCGCCGCCAGGCCGACGAGCAGGTGGCGGGCGCGGGCTCCGCCGACGTAGAGCGCACCGAGGATCAGGATGAGCATGATCATCGCGGTGCCCTGGTCGCCACCGAGGATCACGAGGCCGAGCGACAGGAGCGAGGCGATCCCGATCGGGATGAACACCTCTTTCCAGTCGTCGAGCTTGTCGCGCTTGACGTACATGATCGCGCCGATGCCGAGCACCAGGCCGAGCTTGACGACCTCGGACGGCTGCGCGGTGAACGAGCCGATGCCGATCCAGTTCCGGTTGCCCTGGACGTCGATGCCGAGCGGTGTGTACACGAGCAGCTGCAGGACGAGCGCGGCACCGAGCAACCGCATCGCCCACTTCCGCCACAGCCGTGTCGGGATCCGGCTCGCGACGAGCATGAGCGGAACGCCGAGGACCGCGTACAGACCCTGGCGGGACGCTGCGCCGAAGAAGTCGTGCGTCGCGGCGTACTGCTCGACGCTCGACGACGACAGGACCATCACGACGCCGAAGACGACCAGGAAGAGCGTGACGCCGAGGATCGTGTAGAACGTGCTGGACTCGGCGACGAAGACGTTCTTGACGGCGACGAGTGCACCGTTCGTGCGACGCGGGTTGCCCGTCGCCGGCGTGCTACGACTGTTCGGAAGATCCGTCGTCGCCATCGGCGTTGCCTCCCAGGTGCTCGTGGACCGCCGCCGCGAAACGACGCCCCCGGTCGGCGTAGGAGCCGAACTGGTCGAACGACGCAGCCGCCGGGGCGAGGAGGACCGTGTCGCCCGGCCTCGCGACCGATGCGGCATGCCGGACCGCCTCGGGCATGACCTGATCAGTGTCCGTCGTCTCCACCTGGAGCACCGGCACCCCGGACGCGTGTCGCGCGAATGCCTCCAGGACGGGGGTCCGGTCGGTGCCGATCACGACGACGGCACGGACCTCGGGGCCGAAGCGTGCGACGAGCCCGTCGACGTCGACGCCCTTGAACAGGCCGCCGACGATCCACACCACGGTGTCGAACGAGGCGAGCGAGGCGGTGGCGGCGTGCGGGTTCGTGGCCTTCGAGTCGTCCACCCACGCGACGCCGGCCGACTCGGCCACGAGCTCCGTGCGGTGGTGGTCGGCGCGGAAGGCCCGGACGGCGGACTGGATCGCACTCGGCTGGACGGTGCCGGCACGGGCGAGGGCCGCGGCGGCCAGGACGTTCATCGTCATGTGCGGGCTGGCGAGCCCGGCGACCTCGAGGTCGGCGAGGGTCGACAGCTCGAGCGCGCTGTTCCGACGGTCGTCGTTGAAGGCGCGGTCGCACAGGACGTCCTCGACGATGCCGACGTCCCCGGGCGCGGGCACCCCCGGCGTGAAGCCGACGGCACGGCAGCCCTCGACGACGTCGGCGTCCTGCACCATGTCGCGCGTGACGTCGTCGGCGGTGTTGTAGACGCACGCCATCACGGTGCGCTCGTAGACCTTGGCCTTCGCGGCGCGGTACGCCGCGGCGGAGCCGTGCCACTCGAGGTGGTCGTCGGCGATGTTCAGGCAGGCGCTCGCGAGCGGCACGACCGCGCCGTCGCCCGAGGTCGCCATGTAGTGCAGCTGGTGGCTGGAGAGCTCGACCACGAGCACGTCGTAGCCGTCCGGGTCGCGGACGACGTCGAGCACCGGCACGCCGATGTTGCCGCAGGCCACGGCACGCAGGCCGCCGGCCTCGTACATCGCGGTCGTGAGCTGCGTCGTGGTGGTCTTGCCGTTCGTGCCCGTGATCGTGATCCACGGCGCCGCGACCGGACCTCGCACGACCTTGTCGCGCACGCGCCAGGCGAGCTCGATGTCACCCCAGACCGTGCTGTTCTGGACGGACCACTCGACGGTCGCGTTGTGCGGCGGCAGGCCGGGCGACACGATGACGACGTCCGGTGCCTGCTCCTGCAGCGCGGCCGGCACGGTGTCGAGCGCCGTCTGCACGAAGCGCGCGCCGATGACGTCGAGCAGGTCGACGTTGTCCGACGGCGCGTCGGACGAGTAGACCGTCACCGCACTGCCGAGCTCCACCAGGGTGTCGGCGACCGAGAACCCGGTCGCGCCGAGCCCGAGGACGGCGACGTTCAGGCCCTTCCACCCCTCGGAGTACCAGCTGTCGAGGGACTGGAGGCGGGAGGACGTGGACACCGGGTCAACCAACGCGTGCGATCCATTCGAGGTAGAAGAGGCCGACCCCCGCGGCGACGAAGAGCCCCGCGATGATCCAGAACCGGACGACGACCGTCACCTCGGCCCACCCCTTCAACTCGAAGTGGTGGTGCAGCGGACTCATCCGGAAGATCCGCTTGCCGTGGGTGATCTTGAAGTACGCCCGCTGCAGGATGACCGAGCCGGTGACGATGAAGAACAGGCCACCGATCAGGATGAGCAGGAGCTCGGTGCGGCTGAGGATCGCGAGACCCGCCAGCGCCCCACCGAGGCCGAGCGAACCGGTGTCGCCGAGGAAGATCTGCGCCGGCGAGGTGTTGTACCAGAGGAACCCGATGAGCCCACCGCAGACCGCGGCCGCGACGACCGCCAGGTCGAGCGGGTTGCTCACGGTGTAGCAGGCGTGCTCCGTGCTCGCGTCGAGACGGGCGCCGCCGCAGATCTGGTTGGACTGCCAGAAGCCGATGATGACGTACGAACCGATCGCCAGGATGCTCGAGCCGGTCGCGAGACCGTCGAGCCCGTCCGCCACGTTGACGCCGTTCGACGTCGACACCGTGAGCAGCACGATCCAGGCCAGGAACAGCACGGTGCCGATGACCGTGCCGAGCGCCATGAAGTCGAGCCACGGGATGTCACGGATCGCGGAGATCATGGTCGACGCCGGGGGCTTGCCGTTCGACGTCGGCACCACCAGGGCGACCGTGGCGAAGATGACGCCGACGATGACCTGGCCGAGGACCTTGGCCCACCCGCCGAGCCCGAGGCTCCGCTGGCGCCGGACCTTGAGGAAGTCGTCGATGAACCCGACGAAGCCCAGCCCCACCATGAGGAACAGCACGAGCAGGCCGGACAGGGTGATCGAGTCACGTCCGACCAGGTGGCCGACGAAGTACCCGATCACGGCGCCGATGATGAGGACGATGCCGCCCATCGTCGCGGTGCCGCGCTTGGTGTGGTGCGACTGCGGACCGTCGTCACGGATGAACTGTCCCCACCCGAGACGGTGGAACAGCTTGATGAAGAACGGGGTGAGCAGCAACGTGAACACCAGCGACGTAGCGCCGGCGATGAGGAGCGCGATCATTCGGTGACACCTCCGAGGCGGTCGCCGAGGAATCGCAGTTCGGCCGACTTCGAGGACTTGACCAGGACCACGTCGCCGGGGCGGAGCATGTCCTGGAGTGACCGGACGGCGTCGTCGACGTCCTCGATGAACACCGACTCGCCGTCCCACGATCCCTCGAGGGTGGCGGCCTGGTGGATGGGCATCGCGCCGCGGCCGACGACCACGAGCTGTCCGATGCCGAGACGGACGACGAGCCGACCGATGCGGTCGTGCTCCTCGGTCGAGAACTCGCCGAGCTCGGCCATCTCGCCGAGCACGGCGACGGTCCGCTCCCCCGGGCGCACGATCTGCGCCAGGGTCCGCAGCGCCGCCGCGGTCGAGTCCGGCGACGCGTTGTAGGCGTCGTTGATCACGGTGACGCCCTCGGGGCCGCCCTGCAGCAGCTCCATGCGCCAGCGCTCGGCGCGCGTCATCGACGCGAGCGCCGCGGCGCCGTCGGCGAGCGGGACGCCCCAGCGGTGGGCGACCGTCAGGGCCGCGGCCGCGTTCATCGCGTGGTGCTCACCCAGGATCGCGAGGCGCACGTCCACGTGATCCGGGCCTCCAGGCTGGCTACCGTCCGTCGGACGGTCGCCTTCCTGATCGACGGGAGGCGCGGTGAGGGTGAAGCGGGTGCCGCTGCGGTCCGTCTCGATGCCGGTGATGCGGTAGTCGGCATCCGCCGACGTGCCGAAGCCGACCACCTGGGCGGCCGTCAGGTCGCGCATCGACGCGACCCGGTCGTCGTCGACGTTGAGCAGTGCGGTCGCGGAGGCAGGCAGGTCGGTGACCATCTCGGACTTCGCGCGCTGCGTCGCCTCGATGCCGCCGAACTCGCCGGCGTGCGCCAGGCCCACCTTGAGCACGACACCGACGTCCGGCTCGGCGATGCGGACGAGCGCCGCGATGTGGCCGACGCCACTGGCCCCCATCTCGACGACCAGGAACCGGGTGTCGTACGTGACCCGGAGCATCGAGATCGGTGCCCCGACGTGGTTGTTGAAGGACCCCTGGGGCGCGACGGTCTCGCCGTGCTGCTCGAGGATCGTCCGGAGCATGTTCTTCGTGCTCGTCTTGCCGTTCGAGCCGGTGATGCCGACGACCTTGAGCGGTGCCGGACGCCCCTCGGCGTCGACGCGGTCGGCGGATGCCATCCGGACCCGGGTGACGACCTCGTGCGCGAGCGCGGCGAGGGCTGCGTAGCCGTCCGCGACGACGATCTGCGGCGCGGTGGTCTCGACGCGCTCGGGCGTGATGACCAGCGCGGCACCCGCCTCGGTCGCGGCGGGCACGAAGCGGCGCCCGTCCGTGACCTCGCCGGGCAGGGCGAAGAAGACACTGCCGGGGCGGACCAGGCGCGAGTCGGTCTCGACCGAGCCCTCCACCACCAGGTCGCCGGGCTCGGCGACGTCGGTCGCCTGGGCACCACCGATCAGCTCGCCGCCGACCGCGGTGGCGATCTCGGCGAGGGTGAGCGCGATCATCGGAGGTCCTCGGCCGGACCGGAGTTCGGCTCCCAACCGGCTTCGCGCAGGGCCTGACGGGCCTCGTCGCGTGCCGAGTAGGGGGTGCGGACCCCGGCGATGTCGCGGTAGTCCTGGTGGCCGGGGCCGGCCCAGAGGATGGAGTCGCCTTCGCCGAGCAGACCGACGGCCAGGCGGATGGCGGCCTCGGGCGGGCTCACCTCGTGCAGCTCGTGGTCCGGGAACGCCTCGCGCGCGGCGTCGACCAGGGTCTTCCGGATCGACGCGGCGTCCTCGAAGCGGGGGTGGTGATCGGTGACGACGAGGATGTCGCTGCCGGCCGCCGCGACGCGAGCCATGTCGCCGCGCTTCGTGGTGTCGCGGTCGCCGTCGGCGCCGAACAGCATGAGGACCTTGCCGGACGTGAACTGCCGGACGGCCGCGAGGGTGTTCTCGAACGCGTCGGCGCTGTGGCCGAAGTCGACGTAGACGCTCGGGCCGTGCTCGCCCGAGACGCGCTCGGTCCGGCCGGGCAGGTAGCACTCGATGGCGGACACGCGGCGCACGGCGCCGTCGCGGTCGCGGTCGCGGTCGCTTCGGGCCTCGTGCTCGTCGCGGTCGTCTTCGTCCGGGTAGCGGCGGTGGTTGCTGTCGAGCGCGTGTGCGATGGCACCGAGCTCGAAACCGCCTTCGACCAGCATGACGATCGCCAGTGCGGCGTTCGCGGCCATGTGCCAGCCGATCAGGGGCACACGGGTGGTGAGCTCGCGGCCCTCGGGACCGGTCAGGCGGAACTCGGTGTACGCGGCGTGCGCCTCGACGATGTCGACGTGCCACTCGGCCTCGACGTCCGGGTGCACCGTGATCGTCGTGACCGGGATGCGGGAGTCCTGCACCACGCGGTGGCCCCAGTCGGTGTCCAGCGAGACGACGCCGCGACGGGCGTGCTCGGGCTGGAACAGCGGGAGCTTCGCCTGGTAGTACTCCTCCATGTCGGCGTAGTCGTCGAGGTGGTCGTGCGACAGGTTCGTGAAGGCCGCGACGTCGAAGACGATGCCGTCGACCCGGTGACGGCTGAGGGCCTGCGCGCTCACCTCGACGGCGACCGCGCGCACCTCGCTCTCGCGCATCCGGGCGAGGAGCGCGTGCATCTCGCTGGCCTCGGGCGTGGTGAGGCGGCTCGTCACGCTGAGCGTGCCGATGTGGCGCTCGGCGGTCGAGCTCAGGCCGGTGACCAGGCCGAGCTGCTTGAGGATCCCTTCGAGGATGTACGACGTGCTCGTCTTGCCGTTCGTGCCGGTGACGGCGAACAGCTGCGGCAGGTCGGTGGCCTCGTCCGGGTGGGTGCGGTACACCCAGGCGGACACGTCGCCCAGGGCTGCACGGGGGTCGTCCACGACGAGGACCGGCAGGCCGGCCGCTCGTGCGCTCTCCACGCCCGCGTCGTCGGTCAGGACGGCGACGGCACCGCGCTCGGCGGCCTCGGCGGAGAACTCCGCGCCGTGCCGGTTCGCACCGTGCACGCCGACGAAGACGTCACCCGGCTGCACCTCGGCGGCGCTCAGCGTGACACCGGTCGTCTCGACGGCGTCGAGGGACCCGACGACGCGGAGGCCGAACGCGTTCGCGAGTTCGGCGACCGCCCTCGGGGTCGGGTGTTCGGGCCGGAGGACCGGGGGGATCCGTGCGGACAAGTGTTCCTTCTTCCTCACCACGTGGACGGGTAGAGCTTCGCCTCGGACGCGGAGGGGGCTACTCGGTACTTCTCGAGCACCTGGGACATGAGTGTGCGGAACGCCGGAGCCGCTCCGCTCGACCACTTGTTGGTCTGCGGCTTCGTGAACGTCACCGTGACAACATACTGGGGGTCTTCGGCGGGTGCCATTCCGGCCACCGAGGTGATGCGCTGACCGCCGTAGCCCTTCGACCCTTCGGCCACCTCGGCGGTACCGGTCTTCGCGGCGATGTTGTAGCCCGAGATCGGCTTCATGCCCACGAGCGTGCCGCCCGTGACCACGCTCTGGAGCATGTCGGTGACCTGGGTCGCAGCGTCGGCGGACACGACGCGCTGCTTCTGCACGTCGGGCGCGTCGATGGTCTTGCCGTCCGAGGTGGTGCAGCCCTTGACGAAGTGCAGCGGGATCCGGACACCGTCGTTCGCGATGGTCTGGAACACGCTGGCGACCTGGACCGCGGTCGTCGAGATGCCCTGGCCGAACATCGAGTTGATGTTCGTCTGCTGGTCCCAGTTCGGGCTCGAGCCGTAGTCCATCGACGGCTGGCCCGGGTAGTCGATCGCCGACTCCGGCTCGAACAATCCGAACTTCTGCATGTAGTCGTACCGCTGCTGCGCGGTGAGGCGCGACCCGAGCTCGGTGATGCCGACGTTCGACGAGTTCTGCAGGATGCCCGTCAGCGTCAGGTTCTCGGTCTCGTGGAACTCGGAGTCGTGGATCGTGCCACCCCAGGGGAAGGTGCGCGAGTACGGCACGACCGCCTGGTCGGTGGGACTCGACTTGCCCTGGTCGATCAGGGCCGCGGCGATGGCGGCCTTGATCGTCGATCCGGGCTCGTAGCTCGCCGTGAGCGCCCGCGAACCGTACGCCCCCTTGTCGGTGGTGGCGTCCACGTCGTTCGGGTCGACGGTGGGGTAGTCGGCGACCGCGAGCAGCTCACCCGTCTTGACGTTCGTGACCGTGGCCGTCGCGGACTCGGCCTGCAGGGTCTTCGAGGCAGAGGCGATGGTCTGCAACGCCATGTACTGCAGGTCGCTGTCGATGGTCGTGACGAGCGTGCCGCCGTCCTTGGCCTGCTTCTTCGTCACGGTGCTGCCGGGCAGCTGGACGCCGTCCTCGCCGCGCTCGTACGTCTCCGAGCCGTTCGTGCCCGCGAGGCACTTGTTGTAGGCGTACTCCAGGCCGGCCTGTGCGCCGTCGGTGCCCATGAAGCCGGTGACGTTGCCCGTGGTCGCACCCGTCGGGTAGACCCGCGACGCCTGCTGCTCCTTGTAGATCCAGGGGATGCCGAGGTCGGTGACGGCCTCGTAGTGCTTCACGTCGAGGCCCTTGACCAGGTAGGCGAAGTCCGACTTCGGGTTCGCGGCGATGTTCTTCCGCATGGTCGCGACGTCGCCACCCGAGGCCTTCGCCAGGGCGGTGAGCGCCGTCGACACGCTGATGTCCTTGACCCGGGTCCCGCCGAGCTTGCCCTTGAACTTCTTGACCAGGCGCGGGGCGGTGGTGATGTTGTACCGGGTGACGCTGTCGGCGAGTTCCGTGCCGTTGCGGTCGACGATCGACCCGCGGGTGCCGTAGATCGTCACCGGGATGCTGCGCTTCTGGGTCGACTGCTCGTTGAGGGCCGAGGCCTGCACGACCTGGATGTCGACGAGGCGGACCACGAAGACACCCACCAGGGCGATCACGGCGATCATCACGATGCTGTAGCGCAGTCGGCGGTTGCGGATCGTCTTCGTCACGCGGTGCGGTCCTTCCCGGATGGTGCTGAGGGTGGTTCAGACCCGCAGGTCACCGGGTGGAGGGCGCCTGGAGCTGGTTCGCGTCGGACTCTACGGAGGACTTCGAGGAACCCCCGTCCGACGCGCTGGCGCCGCTCGTCTTCTCAGACGCGGCGCTGCCGGCCGTGCTGCTCGTCGCGCTGTCGGCGGCGTCATCGGCCTTCGCGTCGGCGCTGCCGGCGGTGCTGGCGCTGCCGGTGGTCGAGCCCGTCTCCTTGCTCGTCGACGTGTCGCCCTGCTTCGCGGCGAGGGGGACGTCGTTCAGCAGGGAGTTCGGCACCTGGTTCTCCGTGCTCGCCGTGGCCGGGTCGGCGACCGCGGGCGTCGGCGTGCCGTACACCCGGCCCGTCTTGGGGTCGAGGTACACCGGCGTGGAGTTGGCGATCATCCCGAGCGACTGCGCGTTGCGGGCCAGGTTCTGCGGCGAGTCGAGCACCCGGAGTTCCTCGGAGAGCGACTGCTGCGTGCGGGAGAGGTTCGTCTGCTCCGTGCCGAGGGCGCTCAGCGTGTAGGCCCCCTGGCTGAGCACCATGCTGATGCCGAGCTGGGCGAGCAGCAGGATGCCGAGCGCGACGACCGCGGTGACGGCGTAGCCGATGCGGGGCCGCGCACGGCGCTGGGCCGCGGTCGGTGTGACCTCGACGAGCTCCGGTCGGCTCTGGCGGTCCGGGCGCGGGGCGCGGGACGGGACGACGGCGGGGTCGACGAGTGCGAGGTTCGTGCTCATGTCACTTCCGGATCCGCTCGGCCGCGCGCAGGCGCACGGGTGTTGCTCGGGGGTTGGCGGCGCGCTCGGCCTCGTCGGCCAGCTCGGCGCCCTTGACGATCAGGGAGAAGGTGGGGGCGTGCTCGGGGAGCTCGACCGGCAGCCCGGCAGGGGCGCTCGACTTCGTGCGCGCCACCAGTGCCCGCTTGACGATGCGGTCCTCGAGCGACTGGTACGACTCCACGACGATGCGACCGCCGACCGCGATGGCGTCGAGCGCCGCCGGGATCGCGCGTTCCAGGACGCTGAGTTCGGCGTTCACCTCGATGCGCAGCGCCTGGAACACGCGCTTCGCGGGGTGGCCCTGGCGCTGGATCGCGACCGGGGTCGCGTCGTGGAGCACCTGCACCAGGTCGCCCGACATCTCGAACGGCACGCTCGCGCGGCGGTCGACGATGGCCCGGGCGTAGCGGCCGGCGAGCTTCTCCTCGCCGTAGCGCTGGAAGATGCGGCGCAGTTCGCCCTCGTCGTAGGTGGCCAGGACGTCGGCGGCGGTCTGCCCCTCGGTCCGGTCCATGCGCATGTCGAGCGGGGCGTCCTGGCTGTACGCGAACCCGCGCTCGGCCCGGTCGAGCTGCAGCGAGCTGACCCCGAGGTCGAACAGCACGCCGTCGACCTGGCGGAAGCCCTCGCCCTCGATCGCGTCGACGATGCCGTCGTACACGGTGTGCACCAGGCGGACGCGGTCGCCGAAGCGGGCCAGGCGCTCCCCCGCGATGCCGAGGGCGTCGGTGTCACGGTCGAGACCGATCAGCGTCAGGTCCGGGAACCGCTCGAGCAGCCCCTCGGAGTGTCCGCCCATGCCGAGCGTGGCGTCGACGACGACCTTGCCCGGTCCGTCGAGCGTCGGCGTGAACAGGTCGACGATGCGCTCGAGCATCACCGGCGTGTGCGGGAAGCGTGGTGTCCCGTTGTCGTTGTCGGCCATGTGCAGCCCCTCGTCTTCCGGGCCGCGGGTCCGGATCCCCATCCATGCGACCTGACATCGGGGAAGTGATGTCAGGGCTTCACGGCTGGGAGTCCCGATCCACGGATCAGAAGATCCCCGGGATCACCTCCTCGTCGTTGTCGGCGAACGCCTCTTCGGCTTCGGCGTAGTAGGCCTCCCACGCGGTGGTCGACCAGATCTCGGCACGGTCACCGCTGCCGATGACCGTCAGGTCCCGCTCGAGCCCCGCGTACTCACGGAGGTTCTGCGGGATCGTCACGCGGTTCTGCTTGTCGGGCTGCTCGGCGCTGGCCCCCGAGAGGAACAGGCGCATGTAGTCCCTGGTGCGCTTCGACGTCATCGGTGCGGTCCGGATGCGTTCGTGGAGTTCCTCGAACGTCCGGGCGCTGAAGACCACGACGCAGCGTTCCTGGCCGCGGGTCATCACGAGTCCCCCGGACAGTTCGTCCCGGAACTTGGCGGGGAGGATCACGCGACCCTTCTCGTCGAGCTTCGGGGCATGAGTACCGAGCAGCACGTCGGGCCTCCCCTCCGCTCCACCGGACCGTTGCGAGCCCCACTTTACTCCACTGCCCTCCCCTCGGCCAGGATCCCGCTCCCTTTTCGCCCCGTGGCACCCCTTTTGGGGCCGTTTCGGCAGCACCGAAGCCCGGACAGCGGTGGCGGATGCCCGTCGTGCCGGGGATCTGGGCGGGTGTGGCGGCCGTGGAGGAAAGTGGAGGACTTTCGCAGCCAGTGGAGCGTCCCGTGGCGCGCCGAGGCTCACGGTCCGCTCCACCACGGCCGGCCACCGGTCAGCGCACGGTCACGACGCGCTGCCGCCGCGACGCCGAGTGGTCACGAACCGTCGCTCGCGCGGACCCCAGCCGACAGTTCGTGACCCCCGGGCAACCACCGCGCGGCATGTCGTGACCACTCGCGCGCACACGACCCTACCCCCCCCCCCCCCGGCCCCCCCCCCCCCCCCCCCCCCCCCCCCCGGCGCGCCCCCCCCCCCCCCCCCCCCCGCCCCGCCCCCCCCCCCCCCCCGCGGCCCCCCCCCCCCCCCCCCCCCCGCCGCCCCCCCCCCCCCCGCGGGCCCCCCCCCCCCCCCCCCCCCACCCCCCCCCCCCCCCCCCCGGGGGGGGGGCGCCCCCCCCCCCCCCCCCCACCCCGGGGAGTTGGTGCCGGTGCTACTTGGTCGAGACCGTGAAGCCCTGGTCCTTGCCGTACTTGGCGAGGGCCTTCTGCCAGGCCTCGAGGCCGGCGTCGAGCGAGGTGCCGTTCTCGTACGCCTGACCGACGGTGTCGGCGTAGACGCTGTTCGCGTACACCTGGTACGGCAGGTAGGTGAAGTCGTTGTCCGAGGACTTCGACGCGTCGACGAGCACCTTGTTGATCTGCTGCCCACCGAAGTAGGACGGCTTCTCGTCGAGGAAGGCCGACGAGTCGAGGTCAGCGGTCGTCGATGGGAACCCACCGGACTTCATGAAGACGCCGGTCGACTCCTTGGACGAGTTCAGCCACTTCAGGAAGCCCGCGGCGAGGGCCGGGTTCTTCGACTGCTTCATGACGACCTCGGCGCTGCCGCCGTTGTTCGCGGTCTGGGCGGTGCCGCCGTCGTAGGTCGGCATCGGGGCGACGCGCCAGTCACCCGAGGCCTGGGCGACGCCGGACTCCAGGTTGCCGGGCATCCAGGCGCCGGTGATCATCGTGGCGATCTCACCGTTGCCGAGCTGCTTGTACCAGTCGTCGGTCCAGCCGACGGTCTTCGACAGCAGGCCCTGCTCGACGAGCTCGTTCCAGGTGCTCGTCCACTTCTTCGAGCCCTCGTCCTGCAGGTTGATGGTCACCTTGTCACCGTCGGTGGTGAACGGGGTACCGCCGGCCTGGGCGATCATGCTCGTGGTGAAGCCGGCGTCGCCGGAGTCGGCCGCGATGTAGGCGTTCGGGTCGGCCTCGTGCAGCTTCTTCGCGGCGGCGACGTACTCGTCCCAGGTCTTCGGCACGGCGATGTCGTGCTTGTCGAAGACCGTCTTGTTGTAGAACAGCGCCATGGGGCCGGAGTCCTGCGGCAGGCCGTAGACCTTGTCGTCGATCGACACCGAGCTCCAGGTGCTCTTCGCGAACTTGTCCTCGAGCGAGTCGAAGCCGTAGCCGGACAGGTCGAGCAGCGAGTCGGACAGGGCGAACTGCGGCAGCGCGAAGTACTCGACCTGGGCGACGTCGGGGGCGCCCGAGCCGGCCTTCACGGTGTTCTGGAGCTTGGTGTACTGGTCGGCGCCGGTGCCGGCGTTGACGAGCTTGACCTTCACCTTGGGGTACTGCTTCTCGAACGCGGCGACCTGGGCCTTGGCGGAGGGGGTCCACGACCAGTAGGTCAGGGTGCCACCGTCCTTCAGTGCCTTGGTGATGTCGTCGGACGAGCCACCGGACGACGAGCCGCCGGTCGCGCAGGCGGCGAGGGCGATCGTGGCGGTGACGCCGATGGCGAGGGCGCTGAGCCCGCGCCGGAGACGCTTGTTCATGGGGGTGCCTTTCACTTCTTCGTGGAGAGGGGGGTAGGGCTGCTGCGTTCCGGACCGGATGGCGCGTGGCGAGGTCGCCACGGGCCTCCCGTCCGACGGATCAGGCCTTGACGGACCCGGCCGCGAGGCCGGACTGCCAGAAGCGCTGGAGGAAGAGGAACGCGACCACGATCGGGATGATCGTGAGGAGCGATCCCGTGACGACGAGGTTGTAGATCGGCTGCGCACCGGAACCGGTGGCCTGGGCGTTCCACTGGTTCAGGCCGACCGTCAGGGGGTACCACTTCGGGTCGCTCAGCATGATGAGCGGCAGGAAGTAGTTGTTCCAGGTGGCGACGACCGCGAAGAGCAGGACGGTGACGACACCGGGAGCGAGCAAACGGAGCGCGATGGTGAAGAAGATCCGGAACTCGCCGGCGCCGTCCATGCGGGCGGCCTCGAGGAGTTCGGCGGGGATCGCGTCGACCGCGTAGGTCCAGATCAGGTACATGCCGAACGGGCTGATGAGCGACGGCAGGATGATCGACCACGGGGTGTTGGTCAGGCCGACCTGCGAGAAGAGCAGGAAGGTCGGAACCGCCAGGGCCGTGCCGGGGACCGCGATGGCACCGAGCACGATGGCGAACACCGCGCGGCGTCCGGGGAACTGGAACTTCGCCATGCCGTAGCCGGCGACGGTCGCGAGCAGGGTGGCGCCACCGGCACCGACGACCACGTAGAGCAACGTGTTGCCGAACCACTGCAGGAAGATGCCGTCGTTGTACGTGACGGTGTCGACGATGTTCTGCCAGAGGTTGAAGTCCCCGCCGAACCAGAGCCCGAACGTGGAGAGCAGCGACGCCTGCGTCTTCGTGCTGTTCACGAGCAGGTAGAACAGCGGCGCGAACGAGTAGACGACGAAGACGACCATGACCGCGGTCAGCAGGCCGGAACGCTTCGGCTTGCGTCCGTCGACGTGCTGCTCAGCCTTCCGCTCGGCCTTCCTGGAGGCCCGGGTCGAGCGGGTGCGCGGGTCGCGCTGCGTCGTGGTCGCCTCGGTGACCGTGGCCGGTCCGGCGGCGCCGGTCGCGGGGTGCTGGATGGTGCTCATCGGTTCTCCTGGCGGGTTCCGCGGACCTGGACGACGTAGGCGATCACCGCGGTGATCACGCCCATCACGATCGCGACGGTGGCGGAGTAGTTGAACTGCTGGCCGCTGAAGGACAGCGAGTAGGCGTACATGTTCGGGGTGAAGGCGCTGCCGATGACGTTGGGGGCCAGGGTCTTCAGCAGGTTCGGCTCGTTGAAGAGCTGGAAGCTGCCGATGATCGAGAAGATCGTGGCGATGACCATCGGGCCGCGCAGCGCCGGGAGCTTGATCGAGAAGACCGTGCGCAGGGGGCCGGCGCCGTCGAGCTCGGCGGCCTCGTACAGCTCACCGGGGACCGTGCGGAGTGCGGCGTAGAAGATCAGCATGTTGTAGCCGAGGAACTCCCACGTGACCACGTTGCCGATGGAGGTCAGCACCCAGCTGGGGCTGAACGGCTGCAGCAGGTCGATGCCGAGCGCGTCGTTCGCCGCACCGGTCAGGCCGAACTGGTTGCCGTAGATGAAGCCCCAGATCAGGGCCGCGACGACACCGGGGACGGCGTAGGGCAGGAACACCGCGATGCGGAAGAACGACGTGCCCCAGAGCCGTGCGCTGTCGAGTGCGAGGGCGGCGACGAGTGCGAGCCCGAGCATGATCGGCACCTGGACGACCAGGAAGATCGCGACCCGACCGAAGCCGGACCAGAACTTGGCGTCCTGGAAGAGCTGGACGTAGTTGGCGAACCAGACGAACTGGTTGCCGCCGATGAGCTGGTCGCGGAACAGGCTGAGCCAGAGGGCGTAGCCGATCGGGACGATGAGCATGGCGATCAGGACGACCACGAAGGGGCCGACGAACAGCCAGCCGGTGTAGCGCCCCCGCGCCTTGGTCCGGCGACCTGCCGGGCGGGGGGCTGCCGGCTGCGCTGCGGCTGCCTCGCCGGGCCGCGCTGCGAGCGTGCTCATGTGACTCCTTCGTCTGCTGCGTTCGGGTGTCCGGTGTCTCGGCCGCGACCCGGGCCCGGTGACGGGCGCCCTGGCGGTCGCAGATGTTGACGTCAACATCGAACGTCAGGACGATAGCATGGCAACGTCAACATGCGCTAGCGTCCGGGAACGCAGACTGCGTGATCCCGCAACGGAAGGAGCTCGAGCCGATGACGACCGAGTCCCCCGCCGGCACCCGCCGCTCCCCCTCGATGGCCGCCGTCGCCGACGCCGCCGGGGTCTCGATGCAGACCGTCTCGCGCGTCGCCCGCGGGTTCGACAACGTCAGCCCGGACACCCGCGACCGCGTGCAGCGCGCGATGGACACCCTGGGCTACCGGCCCAACCGTGCCGCACGGGCCCTGCGATCGGGGCGCTTCCGCACCATCGGCGTGATCATGTTCACGCTCGCGTCCTTCGGCAACATGCGCACGCTCGAGGCGATCGCCGACGCCGCCGGCACCGCCGACTTCACGATCACGTTGCTGCCGATGGCCTCGCGCACCGAAGAAGGCGTGCGCTCCGCGTTCTCCCGCCTGCACGAACAGGCCGTCGACGGCGTCGTGATCATCATCGAGTCGCACATCATCGACACGGCCGAGGTGGTGCTGCCCGACGGCGTGCCCATGGTCATCATCGACTCCACCGGCAGCACCGACCACCCGGCGATCGACACCGACCAGACCGACGGCGCGCGCCAGGCCACCCAGCACCTGCTCGACCTCGGCCACGAGACCGTCTGGCACGTCGCCGGACCGACCTCGTCGTACTCTGCCGCGCGCCGGTTGGCCGCGTGGCAGGACACCCTCGAGCGCGCCGGACGGCTCGTCCCGCCGGTGTTCCACGGTGGCTGGAGCACCGACTCCGGCTACCGCGCCGGCCTGACCATCGCCGCACGCCCGGACATCACCGCCGTCTTCGCCGCCAACGACCAGACCGCGCTCGGAGTGCTCCGCGCCGCGCACGAGCTCGGGCGGTCCGTGCCGTCGTCGCTCAGCGTGGTGGGCTTCGACGACTCCCCCGAGTCCGACTCCTTCTGGCCGCCGCTCACCACCGTGCACCAGTCCTTCGACGAGGTCGGGCGCCGAGCCGTCGCGAACCTGCTCGCCCAGATCGACGGCGAGAGCGTGTCCTCCGCCCCCGACCTGGTGCCCGTGCGCCTGGTGGAGCGGGCGAGCACCGCGCCGCCGCCCGAGCGCTGACGCGCCCGGGCTCGGGCGCCGGATCGCGGCCCCGGTTCGCGGAAGCGACACTGTGCCGCCAACCTTCCGCGGAGAACTGTCGCTTTCGCGGGCCTGACGGCGCAGCGGGCCGCACATCTGTCGCTTTCGCGACCAACAGGCGGACGGGAGGCACGGTGCCAGCCCGCCACGGGCCTCCCGTCCGCCGCCCGGGGCACACCCGCGAAAGCGACAGTGTGCTGCCAACCATTTGCGGAGAACTGTCGCTTTCACGGACCGGACGCCGCAGCATGCCGGGAGACTGTCGCTTTCGCGGACCGGACCGGACCGGACCGGACCGACACACGACACGCGACACGCGCCCCGCGCCCGCGCCCCGCACGAACGAGCAGAGGACGTCGGGCGCGAGCGCCCGACGTCCTCTGTGCTCACTCGACGCCCGCCGCAGCGAACGCCGAGGCGTCTCAGCCGATCGACACGGCGGTCCAGGACACGGGCGGCAGCTCGATCGTGATGGTGTCGCCGTCGCGGCTGACCGTCTCGTTCGTGCGGAGCCCGACGCGCTCGGTGGACGAGAGGTCGTTCACGGCGTGGATGTCGTCGTCCCAGACGCCCTCGGCACGGACGTCGCCCGAGGCCGCCAGGCCCGCGAGGTCGATCGTGACGGTGGTCGACTCGGACGGGTGGCGGTTGATGAGGAAGACCGCTGCCTTGCCGTCCTCGGTCACGGTGGCGGCCGAGTCCACGACCGGCACGTCGCCGTACTTGCCGCCGTCGACGGTGTCACCCGAGGACTTGACCTGCAGCGACGTGCCGTTCGCCAGGCGCGACGTCACCGAGAACGGGAAGAACGTCGTCTGGCGCCACGCCGGGCCGCCGGGCTCGGTCATGATCGGGCCGATGACGTTGACGAGCTGCGCGAGCGAGGCCGATGCGACGCGGTCCGCGTGGCGGAGCAGCGAGATGAGCAGCCCACCCACGACGACGGCGTCGGCGACGGTGTAGACGTCCTCGAGCAGACGCGGGGCGACGGGCCACTCGTCGAGCGTGAACTCGGCGGCCTGCTCGTGCCACTTCGTGATCGACCAGACGTTCCACTCGTCGAACGAGATGTCGATGCGCTTGTCGGACTTCTTCTGCGCCTGCACGTGGTCGGCAGCGGTGGTGACCGTCTTGATGAAGTGGTCCATGTTGACGCCGGCGGCGAGGAACGACGGCAGGTCGTTGTCCTCTTCGTAGTAGGCGTGCGCGGAGATGTAGTCCACGTCGTCGTAGGTGTGCTCGAGGACGGTGCGCTCCCACTCGCCGAACGTCGGCATCGACGCTCCGGACGAACCGCAGGCGACCAGCTCGAGGTCGGGCTGGATCTGGCGCATGGCCTTCGCGGTCATGGCGGCGAGCTTGCCGTAGTCCTCGGCGTTCTTGTGGCCGAGCTGCCACGGGCCGTCCATCTCGTTGCCGAGGCACCACATCTTGATGGCGAAGGGCTCCTGGCGGCCATTGGACTTGCGGTACTCGGACAGTGCGGTGCCGGCGTTGATGTTCGCGTACTCGAGCAGCTCGATCGCCTCGGCGGTGCCGCGCGTGCCGAGGTTCACGGCGAGCATGAGCTCCGAACCGACCTGGTCGAGCCAGTGCTGGAACTCGTGCAGGCCGACCTCGTTGGTCTCGGTCGAGTGCCAGGCCAGGTCGAGGCGCTTCGGGCGCTGCTCGACGGGGCCGACGCCGTCCTCCCACTTGTAGCCGGAGACGAAGTTGCCGCCGGGGTAGCGGATGGCGGAGACGCCGAGTTCCTTGACGAGCTCGACGACGTCCTTCCGGAAGCCGTGCTCGTCAGCGGTCTCGTGCGCGGGCTCGTGGATGCCGTCGTAGACGTGGCGGCCGAGGTGCTCGACGAACCCGCCGAACAGGCGACGTCGCACCGGCCCCACGGTGAACGCGGCGTCGAGGACGAGGTGTGTGCGGGGCATGGATCTCCTTCGATCGTGCGAGAGCGGGTACTGCGGGTCGTGCGGTGCGCGTGCTCGGTCCGGCGCCAGGGGTAGCGAAGCGGACCGTCACGAAAGTGAGCGCTCACCTGCCTGAAACGCTACCGGGTTCCACGGCGACGCGAAAGGGGTGGCGGATGATCTTCGCGAGCGCTAATGTGAGCGCTCACGGAGCACCGACCCACGGCTCTCGTGCACGGAGCAGCAGTGTTCCGCGAACGGAGCAGCGATGCTCCGGCGGGAGCACCGACCCTGCTCCCGAGCCCGGCCCATCCCGATGGAGTGATGCCATGCCGAACCGCCCAGCAACACCCGCGTCGCGCCTCTCGCGCCGCGGCTTCCTCGCCGCAGGAGCGGCCGCCGCGACGGTGCTGCCGCTCGCCGCGTGCTCGAGCCCGATCGCGGCCGGCCTGGCCGGCAGTGCGCTCAACCCCGAGACGCTCGTCTTCTGGAACCTCTTCGGCGGCGGTGACGGCCTCCGCATGCAGGCGATGGAGGACGGCTACGCAAAGCAGCACGGCGGATCGAGCTCACTGCAGGCCACCACGTTCGCGTGGGGCAACCCGTACTACTCGAAGCTGACACTGGCCACCGTCGGGAACAAGCCGCCGGACGTCGCGGTCGCCCACCTGACCCGCGCGAAGCCACTGTGGGACGGCGACCTGCTCGACCCGATCACGTCCGAGGACCTGGCGAGCGTCGGCCTGAGCGCCGCCGACTTCAACCAGAAGGCGTGGACGGCGCAGAAGACCGACGGCAACAACATCGCCATCCCGCTCGACACCCACCCCTTCGTGCTCTTCTACAACGTTGATGTGTGCAAGAAGGCGGGCCTGCTCGACAGCGACGGCAACCTCAAGGACCTGTCCGGCATGGACACGTTCGAGAGTGCCCTCGCCGCGGTCGCGAAGGTCACCGGCGGCACCGCGCTCAACGTCGCCAACGTCGTGCCGGAGACCGCCACCCCGTGGCGCTTCTTCTGGACGATGTACAACCAGATCAACGACGCGACCCCCTTCATCAGCGACGGCGGCGCGAAGCTCACCGTCAACGAGGACGCCTACAACGAGGTCACCAGCCGCACCCAGAAGTGGGTCAAGCAGGGCTGGATGAACAAGGCGCTCGACTACGCCACGGCACAGTCCCTGATGTTCGACGGCAAGGCCGGCTTCTTCATGCAGGGCGAGTGGGAGATCAGCACGGCGCAGTCCATCAAGGGACTGAAGTTCGGCATGGCCCCGATCCCGCAGCTCTACGACAAGCCCGCGACGCAGGCGGACTCGCACACCTTCGTGCTGCCGAAGAAGGACCGCACGCCGGAGCAGCGCAAGCAGCACATGCTCTTCATCAAGCAGATGCTCGAGCAGAGCCTGACCTGGGCCGAGGGCGGGCACGTCCCCGCCTACATCCCGACCTTCGACAGCAGCGCCTACAAGGAGCTCAAGCCCCAGTCGAACTACGCGGCCGCAGCCGAGACCGCCGTGTTCGACGACCCCGCCTGGTACGGCGGCTCCGGCTCGACCTTCGAGGGCACCGTCGGCGCCCAGCTGGCACTCGTGCAGCAGGGCAGCTCGTCGCCCGCACAGGCGCTCAGTGCCATCAAGTCGCAGCTCGCGACCTACCTGAACACCCCGAGCCCGCTGTGACCGGGCACACGACCGCCCGGCTCGTACGCTCCGGGCACACGACCCACGCGATCGCCGTGAACACCGCGCGAAAGGCACGATGACGTGACCACAGCACCTGTCCTCGACCGGCCCACGGACGCAGCCACCGCGTCGCGTCCGCGCCGGAACCGCACCTACGGCACCAGCCTCACCCGTGGCCAGGGCCGCAGCGGCTGGCTCTTCCTCGCCCCGTTCGGCTTGTTCTACGCGGCCTTCCTGCTCGGCCCGACGGTCTGGATGATCGTCTCGAGCTTCTTCAACACCTCGACCGTGCGCACGGGCCTCGGCAGCTTCGCCGGGTTCGCGAACTACGCCGAGATGCTCGGACGCTCCGACTTCTGGTCGTCGCTCTGGCACACGCTGCAGTTCACGCTGTACACGACGCCGCCGCTCGTCATCCTGGCGTTCGTCTTCGCCGTGCTGACGAACCGGATGAACCGCGGCCAGTGGTTCTTCCGACTGGCGTTCTTCCTGCCGTTCATCCTGCCGTCGGCGACGATCTCGCTCATCTGGGTGTTCATCTTCACGCCGGCGACCGGCCTGTGGGCGAGCATGCAGTCGGCGATCGGCCTCACCCCGGGCTCCGGCATGCTGTCCAGCCCGAACACCGCGATGATCGGTGTCGCGATCGCCACCGTCTGGTGGACCCTCGGCTTCAACTTCGTGCTCTACCTGGCCGGCCTGCAGGAGATCCCGCGCGAACTGTACGAAGCGGCCGCCGTCGACGGTGCGTCGAACTGGCAGCAGATCAAGTCGATCACGCTGCCGCTGCTCGGCCGCACCACGACGCTGGTCATCCTGTTGCAGATCATCGCGAGCCTGAAGATCTTCGACCAGGTGTACCTGATGACGAACGGCGGACCGGGCATCTCCACCCAGGTCTCGCTGCAGCTCATCACGGGCGTCGGCTTCACCGACAACCGACTCGGTGCCGCCTCGGCAGCGTCGGTGCTCCTGTTCATCGTGATCGTCGCGATCGCGGTCATCCGGCAGCTCGTCGAGCGCGCTGCCGCCAAGCGAGAGATCGGGGCCTGACATGACCGCCACCGAGAGCATCACCACCGGCCGCGCCAAGCTCCGCACCGGCGTCTCGGCCGCCGCCCCCGCGAACGCCGCCAAGATCGGCGTCTCCGGCAAGGGCTTCAACCTGGTCGCCGGGATCATCCTGATCGTCTTCGCGATCATCTGGCTCATCCCCAGCCTGTTCGCCCTGAAGACGTCGCTGTCCGACAACGGCGTCGCCGCCCTCGGCGCGAACTCGATCCTGTCGAACTGGAACCCGACGCTGCACTCCTACGCGGCACTGTTCCAGGCCGGTGACATCTGGAACTGGTACCTCGCCAGCGCCATCACGAGCGTGATCACGGCCGTCCTGACGGTCATGTTCGCCTCGATGGCGGCGTTCGCGCTGTCCCGCCTGGTGTTCCGCGGTCGGAACATCGCGTTCCTGCTCATCATCCTCGGCATCATGATCCCGACGCAGGTCCTGATCATCCCGATCTTCCAGGAGCTCAACGCCGTCGGCCTGCTGAACACCTACTGGTCGGTCATCTTCCCGCAGGTGCCCGCCGTGATCGCGGTGTTCATCTTCAAGCAGTTCTTCGACGGCATCCCGAAGGAGCTGGAGGAAGCGGCTCGCATCGACGGCGCCAACATCTGGAAGATCTACTGGTCGGTCATCCTGCCGCTGTCACGTCCGGTGATCGCCGCGGTGACGATCCTGACGTTCGTCGGTGTCTGGAACAACCTGCTGCTGCCGCTGTTCGTGCTGTCGAACCCGGACCTCATGACGATCCCGGTCGGGCTCGCCACGGTTCAGGGCAGCTTCGGTCAGCGCTACGCGGACATCCAGGCCGGAGCGATCCTGGCGGCGTTGCCGCTGATCATCCTCTACCTGATCTTCCAGCGGCAGATCGTGGAGGGCGTGACGGGTTCCGGCCTCAAGGGCTGACGCCACCCCACGACGGACGGGAGGCCCGGTGCCAGCTGGCACCGGGCCTCCCGTCCGTCGTGCTGGTCGCGTTCCGGGCGTACCTGGCGGAAACGGGCGTACCTGGTGAGAAGTTCCGTGACGGTACGCCCGGAAGCACCAGGCATCGCACACGCCATGGGAAGGAACGGGCACCGCTCAGGCGGAGACGGACTCCTTGGCCTCGTGCTTCCAGAAGCCCGAGAACGTGATGCGCGCCTTCGGCAGACCCGCACGGTGCAGGTGCCGGCGGCCCTCGGTGGCGAGGGTCGACTCGCCGACCACGAAGGCGTACCCGCGGTCGTCGACGGGCACGTGCCGCTGCAGTTCGGCGAGCGCGGCGCGGCCCGGGACGGCGTGGTGGTCGACCTCGTCGCGGACGATCCACGTGACCGCGACCCCGGCCGGTGCGTCGATCTCGCGGACGTCGCCGGCGGTGGGGACCTCTTGGATGATGCGTCCGACGGCGTTCCGGGGCAGCGATGCGGCGATGCCGAGCACGCCGGGCAGGCCGGTCTCCTCGGCCGCGATCACGATCTCGCTGGTGTCGTCCGGGCAGTCGAAGATGCAGCCCTGGTCGAGCATCGCCAGCTGGTCGCCTGGGCGGGCGCCGCAGGCCCAGATCGCGGCACGGCCCTCGGGCTCGCCGTCAGCGTCGGTGTGCACGACGAAGTCGATGTCCATCTCGGCGGTGCCGTCGGGCATCGGGCGGAACGCGGCGACGGTGTAGTTCGCGCAGTGCGGACGGACGTCCTCGGGGATGGCCAGGAACGTCGGCCACCACTTCTTGCCGTCGAGGTCCGGCATCCGGAACGCGTCCTGGTCCGGACGCCCGGTGAACAGGCGGAACCAGTGGTCGAAGCCGAGGAACGGGAACTCGTGCAGGTCGTCGCCGGTGACGGTGACACGCTGCATCGACGGCGTCGTGCGCTCGGTCCGCAGGACCCGGGCACGGAAGAGCCGGGGATTCTCGGGCAGGAGCCGCGGAGTCTTCGCCATGAGGCAAGGCTAACCTAAGATGTTCTCCGTGCCAGCCCCCTCCCCTGCCCTGGCTTCCGTCTCGGAGGCCCGCACCGCCGATGCGTCAGCAGCCCTCGGTGTCCACCGCACCGCCGTCCGTCGGCGCGTCCTGGTGATCGCCGGACTGGTCGTCGTGCTGGTCCTGGTGGCGGTCGCGAGCATGCTCCTCGGCAGCAACCGGATCGGCGTCGACCGGGTGCTCGACGGCCTCTTCCGGACCGGGTCGACCACCGACGAGGCGATCGTCTGGGGCTCCCGGGTCCCGCGCACGCTCATCGGTGCCGCGGTCGGTGCGGCGCTGGGGATCGCGGGACTCCTGATGCAGGGACACACGCGCAACCCGCTCGCCGACCCCGGACTGTTCGGGGTCTCGTCGGGCGCCGGGCTCGCCGTCGTCCTCGGCGTCTACGTGTTCGGGGTCACGAGCACCGGCGCGACGGTGTGGTTCGCCCTCGGCGGTGCGCTGGTCGCGAGCGTCGTGGTGTTCTCGGTGACCATCGCGGGCAGCGGGACGGCGAGCCCGGTGCCCCTCGCCCTCGCGGGCGCCGCCGTCTCGGCCCTGTTGGGCGCGCTGACCTCGTTCGTCGTCCTGACCGACCAGGACTCGCTCGACGCGTACCGGCTGTGGGTCGTCGGTTCCCTCGCCGCACGACAGCTCGACATCCTCGGGGCAGTGTGGCCGTTCCTGGTCGCCGGGCTGGTGCTCGCGATCCTGAACGTCCGGGCACTCGATGCGCTCGGGCTCGGCTCGGACCTGGCCAAGGGCCTGGGCGAGAACGTGCTCGTCGCGCGGCTCGTCGGGCTCGGGGCCATCACGTTGCTCGCAGCCGGTGCGACCGCCGCCGCCGGGCCGATCGGCTTCGTCGGCCTGACCGTGCCGCACGTCGCCCGAGCCCTCGTCGGCACCGGGCACCGGTGGACCCTGCCGGTCTCCGGGCTCGTCGGAGCGGCGCTCGTGCTGCTCGCCGACGTCGTCGGACGCCTGATCGGCGGGTTCTCGGAGGTCGAGGTCGGCATCGTCCTGGCCGTCATCGGCGGCCCCGTGTTCGTCGCCGTCGCCCGTCGCCGATCGCTGGTGTCCCTGTGACGGGCGCTGCGGTCCGCGCGCCCGGCCGTTCCGGTGTCCGCATCGGTCCGATCGGCCTCGCCTGGCGCCCGCGGGTGTTCTGGTACACGGTGGCCTCGCTCGGTCTGGTCCTGGCGCTCGTCGTCCTCGGTGTGGCGATCGGCTCGACCTGGATCGCCCCGGGCATCGTGCTCCGCTCCCTGGTCGGGCTCGAGACCGGCCCGGACGGCTTCATCATCACCACACTCCGGCTGCCCCGTGTCCTCACCGGAGCGCTCGTCGGGCTGACCCTCGGCATCGCCGGCGCACTGACCCAGACCTTCACGCGGAACCCCCTGGGCACCCCGGACATCATCGGCGTGACCTCGGGCGCGAGCGTCGGCGCCGTGGCGGCCATCGTGCTCGGCGGGGGCACGTACTCGGTGTCCTCGATCGTGCTCAGCGGCGGGATCCCGGTGGCCGCGACGATCGGTGCGCTCGTCGCCGCCGCCGTCGTGTACGGGCTCGGCTGGCGCGGCGGGGTGCAGAGCTACCGGCTCATCCTGGTCGGCATCGGCGTGAGCGCGACCCTCGACGCCGTGACGAGCTACCTGCTCGTCCGCGCCAAGATCACCATCGCGACCGCGGCGTCGCAGTGGCTCGTCGGCAGCCTGTCGAGCACCTCGTGGTCGAGCGTCTGGCCCTTGCTGATCGTCGCCGCGGTCGCGGTGCCGATCGCCCTGGCGACGAGTGCGGCGCTCGGCATCGGACAGCTCGGTGACGAGGTCGCGACCGGGGTGGGGCTCGCCGTCCAGCGGCACCGCCTGCTCGTGATCGCCCTGGCCGTCGTGCTCACCGCCGCCGCCGTCGCCGCCGCCGGACCGGTCGGTTTCGTCGCGTTCGTGGTACCGCAGGTCGGACTCCGGCTGGCCGGCACGAACCGTCCGCCCCTGCTGCTCGCCGGTCTGCTCGGCGCAGCTCTCGTCCTCGCCGCGGACCTGCTGTCCCGATCGGCGTTCCCGTGGCAGGTGCCCGTCGGCATCATCACGACCGTGATCGGTGCCCCGTACCTGATCTGGCTCCTCATCCGTCACCGCAAGGAGATGTCCCGATGACTCCCCCGTCGACACCCCCGTCCACCCCGGTCCTCGAAGCCCGCGGCCTGTCCGTCGGCTACGACCGGCACCCCGTGCTGACCGATCTCGACCTGCGCATCGAGCGCGGCACCGTGACGACGTTCCTCGGCGCGAACGGCTGCGGCAAGTCGACCCTGCTCAAGGCCTTCGGGCGCGTGCTGAAGCCGCAGTCCGGCGAGGTCCTGCTCGACGGTGCCCCGATCCGCAAGGAACCGAACCGCCAGGTCGCGCGGAAGCTCGCGATCCTGCCGCAGTCCCCCGTCGCACCCGCGGGCACGAGCGTGCTCGACCTGGTGATGCGCGGCCGCAACCCGCACCAGTCGTGGGCGAAGCCGTGGACCGCGGACGACGCCGACGTGGCGGAGCAGGCCATCGCGGCGACCGGGCTGACCGACGTCGCCCACCGCGACGTCGCGAGCCTGTCGGGTGGCCAGCGACAGCGTGCATGGATCGCCCTGGTGGTGGCGCAGCAGGCCGACACGTTGCTGCTCGACGAACCGACGACCTACCTCGACCTCGCGCACCAGCTCGAGGTCCTGCGCCTGGTGCGCCGACTCAACCGCGAGCAGGGCTCCACCATCGTGATGGTCCTGCACGACCTGTCGCTCGCGGCCCGGTTCTCCGACCGGCTCGTCGTCCTGCACGACGGCGGCGTCGCTGCCGACGGCGCACCGCACGAGGTGCTGACCCCCGCGTTGCTCGAGCACGCCTTCGGGCTGCACGCGCGCGTGTTCCCGGACCCCGTGACCGGTGCCCCGATGATCGTGCCCGAGGCCGACGAGCACGACCCGGCGCCGCATGCCGAACCGGACGTCGAACTGGCGGGTGCCGCGCACTTAGGTTAGCCTCTCCTAACGTGAAGCTCTCCCGACGCGGCTCCCTCCGAGCCACTCTCCTGACCTCCGTGGCCGTCTCGGCCCTCCTCCTCGCCGGCTGCTCGAGCACCGACTCGAACGACTCCGACGGTGACACCGCGGCGTCGAAGGCCTGGTCCTACGAGGACGCCACCGGCACGACCGTCAAGGTCGACCACACGCCGAAGCGCGTCGTCGTGCTGAACGACATCGCGATCTCGTTCATCGAGTACGGCCTGAAGCCGGTCGGCACCTTCGGCCAGCTGACCATGGCGAAGGACGCCCGCTTCGACGACCTGGACACCGACGGCATCACGCAGCTCGGCACCGGGTACGGCGACGTCGACCTCGAGAAGCTCGCCGCGCTGAAGCCCGACCTCGTCGTGACCTCGGTCTACCCGACCGACGAGAAGGGCACGCTCGACGACACGCAGCCCGGCTACGGCTTCAAGGACAACGAGCAGGAGAAGCAGATCGAGGCCATCGCGCCGGTCGTCCAGGTCAAGTGGGGCGGCAAGGGCGAGGACGTCATCGAGAAGATCGCCGACCTGAGCGAGTCGCTCGGTGCGAAGGAGTCGACGATCGAGGCCGCCGAGAAGCGCTTCGACACCGCCGGCGACGAGCTCGAGAAGGTCGCGAAGGAGCAGGACCTGTCGGTCGTCTCCATGTACGCCGACGGTGACGGCGCCTACGTCACCCGCCCGACCGACGAGCCGCTGCTGCAGATGTACTCGTCGTTCGGTGTCGACTTCGTGAACCCGAAGCCGAAGGGCTTCTACTGGGGCATCTACTCGTGGGAGAACGCGGGCCAGATCAAGGCCGACGTCCTGCTGCTGTCGCAGCAGGGCTACCAGGTCGCGGACCTCGAGAAGCAGCCGACCTTCGCCGACAACGCGGCGCTCGAGGCCGGCCAGGTGCACAGCTTCACCTTCCCGGCGCTCGACTACGCCTCGCAGGCCGGCTACATGACGGAGCTGGCGGGCTGGCTCGAGGACAGCAAGAAGTTGTCCTAGGACGCAACCAACGATCGGACGGGAGGCCCGTTGCCAGCTGGCAACGGGCCTCCCGTCTGTTCGGTGTCGCGTCTCGTGCACGTGACCCGCTGCTGTCGTCAGCCCGCCGGCAAGGCGGCGTTCACCGCGGTCTGCGCATCGCGCCAGACCGCTGCGCGGGACCCCGCGTAGGTGCCGCCCTGACCGTTCGAGTAGTACCGCAGGTTGTGCTTCCCGCCGTCGGTGTTGCCCTGCCAGTACGCGGTCACAGCACGCGAGCTCCCGCCGACCAACCACACCTGGTCGGCGGCGTCGGCCGTCCCGGTCTTGCCGAACAGCGTGGTGCCGTCCGGGGTCTGGCCGCCGCTCGCCGTGCCGCCTCGGAACGCGCCCTGCATGACCTCGAACGCCGTCGCCGCGGTCTGCGGCGAGACGGCCTGCGAGCAGGTGCGCGGCTGCCCGCCGAGCTCCGTGCCGTCCGGTGCGGTGACCTGGTCGATGACGACCGGCGCGCAGTACCGACCACCGTTCGCGACGCCCGCGTACGCCGCCGCCATCGTCAGCGGCGCGATGCTCTCGGTGCCGAGCAGCGACGCGGGGTTCCACGGCAGCTCGCCGCCGGCGGCCAGGTGCACACCGAGGCGCTTCGCGACGTCGCGGATGTCGCAAAGGTCGAGCTGCGCGGCCATCGACTGGTAGGCGGCGTTCACGGACTGGGCCGTGGCCGAGCGGACCGAGTACGGCCCCTTCTGGCCGGGCGAGTCGTTCTTCGGCTGCCAGAAGGCCGTCGTCTGTTCGCCGCACGCCGTCCACGTGCTCTGCGGGTGCGGGGTGCCGTTCACGACCGTGTCCGGGCTGCGGCCGGCTTCGAGCCACGCCAGCAGGGTGAACATCTTGTAGGTCGAGCCGGTCTGGAAGCCCGTCGAATCTCCGTCGGTCTGGTCGACGGCGTAGTTCAGCGACGTCGCCGTCGGTGGCGCCTGCTCCGACCGGTCGTAGTCGGTGTTCTGCGCCATCGTGAGCACCCGGCCGGTGCCCGCCTCGACGGTGTTCAGCGTCGCGCCCAGCGCCAACCGGGTCTCGGTCTTCGGGTCGTACCGGTCGAGCAGTTCCTTCTGCTTCGTGTTCAGGTCGAGGTCGAGCGTCGTCTGGATGCGGTACCCACCCGTCCGCCAAGCATCGGCGCGCTGCTGCTTCGTCGCGCCGAGCTGCGGCAGACGTTCGGCGACGCGCTTGGCGTAGTCGCAGAAGAACTCCGCCCCGGTCTCGACGGCCTCGCACCCCTGCTGCGGCGCGGTGATGCGCACGTAATCGGCCAGCCGCGACAGCCGTGCCGTGCGGTACTCGTCGGTCGTCAGGTGCCCCTGCTCGTGCATCGAGCGGAGGATCACGTTCCGCCGCGCAGCGTTGTCGCGGTAGTGGTCCGGCGTGGACAGGTCGCGGCGCTCCGGCCACTGCACGATCGCGATGAGCGATGCCGCCTCGGCCGGGGTCAGGTCGGTGGCGGACTTGCCGTAGTAGTGCTGCGCGGCCGACTGCACGCCGTAGGTCTGGTCGCCGAAGTACGCGATGTTCAGGTACGCCGTCAGGATCTGCTCCTTGGTGTACTTCTTCGCCAGGCCGATCGCGAGCTTCATCTCGGCGAGCTTCCGCTGGGGCGACCGCTTCGTCGCCTCCTTGTAGCCGGCCTTCTGCTCCTCGAGCGTCGGCAGCTCGCTCGCCCGCTGGATCTTGATGTTGCGCACGAGCTGCATCGTGAGCGTCGAGCCACCCGATCCGCCCTCGCCCTGCGACGCGGCGACGCTCACCAGGGAGCGGACCATCGATGTCGCGTCCACACCACCGGTCTCGTAGAACCGCTTGTCCTCGCCGTCGACCGCAGCGTGCTTCAGCTGGTCGCTGATCTGGTCGAACGACAGCTCCTGCCGGTCCTGCGCCCACACGTTCGCCAGGTGCACCGGTTCGCCACCGCGGTACGCCCAGACCTGGTTGCGCTGCGGCAGGTCCCCGATCTCGATGTGCTCCGGCAGCGACTCGAACACCCCGATCGCCGACGTCGTGCTCACCCCGGCGACCGCGATCATCGGCGTCACGCCGACCCCGATCATCAACCCGGCGAGCACACTGCCGCCCACGAAGCCGAGCGCGGCTCCCCCTGCACGTCTCATCGTCATCGCTCTGGATCCCCCGTGGTGCATCACCGCACCGATCTGGTGCTGTCGTTCGGGAGCGTCCCAGCCGATCTCGGGCGGTCGCCGGGACTTCGCCGCGGAACACCGCCGTGTCCGCTGGGAATGCGCCCGTCGTGACGGGATCGTGACGTCAGCGGGTCGAGTGGTCACCTTGCGTCGCCGGGATGGTGCCTGCGAGCAGGTCGAGCACGCCGTCCGGGAACACCGGGACGTCCGTGTCGACGGGTACCCAGCGCACCGGGCTGCCCTCGTCCAGCACCACGAGTTCAGCGTCCAGCGGCACCGCGTCCAGCTCCGCCGACCGGACGGCGAACACGTGGACGTACTCGTGTCCGGGCTGCCCCTCGTACTCGAACAGGTTCTCGAGGACACCGAGCAGCCGGACGTCGTCGAGGGCGACGTCGAGCTCCTCGCGGAACTCCCGGCGGAGCGCCTGGACCGCGGTCTCGCCGAACTCGATGCCGCCGCCGACGGCACGGTGGAAGCGGAGGTCCCGCACGCCGTCGAACGACTCGGACAGCAGCACGTGGCCGTCCTTGACCGGCAGCCCGACCGCGATGTTCCGGATGCTCCCCATCACGCCACTCTGCCACCGGTTCGGGTTCGGTAGGTTCGGACCATGCACGCCATCCGCTCGATCGTCACCCTCGCGATCGTCTTCCTCGGTCTGGGCTTCCTGCTCACCGCCGGTGGTTCCGTCTGGACGATCCTCACCCCGGACGGCACCGGCGTGAACTTCGCCGCGGGGTTCATGTACATGGGCGGCATGGTCGTCGGCATCGCCGGGATCGCACTCGGGGTCACCGCGCTCGTGGCCGTCGCCCGGTCGGCGAAGCGCTTCGTCCGCTAACCGGCGAGCGCCCCGGCGGCAGCGCCCCACCCGGTGGGGTCATCCCCCGGCGGGACGAACAGCATCGTGTTCCAGAGCACCAGGACGTCCCACCACGCGAGCTCGTCGGCAGTGAGCGCGCTCACCGAGCGGTAGCCGTCGAGCAGCTCTCGGTGGACCGCCGCGGGGACCGGGCCCCAGTCGTGGAAGAGCGTCCCGAGCAGGACGGCCGAGCGTGCCAGCTCGACGATCCTGTGATCGAGGCGCAGGTCCTCGAAGTCGATGACGGCGACGACGTCCGCGTCAGCGCACAGGACGTTCGCCGCTCGGTAGTCGCCGTGCACGATCTGGACCGGCAAGTCGTCGGAGGGCGCGGCCCCGAGCCGGCGTCGAAGCGTCCGCTGGACACGCTCCGGCAAGTGCATCGGCGCAGCCTCGAGCCACCCCTCGACCTGCTGCACGAGCGGGGTCGGTGGCGGGCGCACACCGGCTGCGCGCGCCCGATCGGGGCTGTCCCGCAGGGCGTCGTGGATGCGGGCGAGCGTCGCACCGGCGGCGTGGACCTGTGCCGGGTCGCGGACGTCCAGCAGGGTTCCGCCGATGACGTGCTGGAGACCCATCGAAACCCCGTCGTCCTCGACCTGCACCCGTCCGTCGGGTGTCGGCACCGGGGCGGAAACGGGCAGGCCGCGCTCCGTGAGCCACGCCGTGAGGTCCGCCGCGAACGCCAAGCGCTCGAACCCCTCCGGTGCGATCGACCACTTCAGGAGCATCCGGCCGCCAGCGGTCGAGACCCAGGCGAGCGCGTTGTGGTCGCTCATCACGATGCGCTCGCATACGACGACGCGCACGTTCCACCACCGCTCGAGCGTCCGGATGAGCCAGTCCTCGGCAGCGGCGACGTCCGTGAACCCGAAACGGCTCCGCAGCACCTCGGTGGGATCGGCTCGTTCCCAGAGCATCTCGAGGGTCATCGCTCCACCCTCGCAGGTCGCGCTACCATCCGGTACCGGTCCACGCACGGAAGCGAGCCACCATGACCTCCCAGAGCACGAGGGTCCTGCACGTGATGTGCACGGTGTTCCTGTTGGGCGCCTTCCTGTCGGTCGGGATCGGTGGGTGGTCGCTCGCGAACGACACCGGGGGCGGTGCGAACATCGGCGGCGGAATCCTGATGCTGTTCGGCTACCTGCTCGGTCTGATCGGGATCGCGCTCGGCGTCGCCACGCTCGTCGTCGGCACCGTGTCGCGGCGACGGTCACGCACGCGCAGCTGACGCCTCAGCGGCGGCGGGTGCGGAGCCGCTGCACGCCCACCCATCCGGCGACCGCGAAGCAGCCGAGCGCGAGGATGTACGAGACGAGCAGGTCTGCCCATGCGCGCGGGTTGATCGATCCGTCGGGCAACCGCTCCTGGAGTTGGAACGACGTCGGGAACAGCCAGTAGGACGTCGCGTAGACGGTCAGCGCCAGTCCGACGACGACCGAGCCGACGACGATCCACCGAGCGGCGCGCGCTCCGACGGTCACGCGGACGCCCCCTTCACGGATCGTCGCGACGCCGACCGCGGTGGGTTCGCTCGCAGGTGTTCGCTGATGCGTCCGAGGACCCGGGCGAGGTCACTCGCGTCGTCGTCCGTGATCGGTGCGAACAGGAGTCCGTGCACGGTGCCGATGTGGCCGGGGAACACGTCGGCAAGGACTTCGCGCCCCGCGTCGGTGATCGCGACGACGGTGCTGCGTTCGTCGTCCGGCGACGGTGACCTCGTGACGAGGCCGCGCTGTTCGAGCAGTTGCGCCTGGTAGGTCAGCCCGCTGCGGCTGTACACGACACCGTCGGCCAGGTCCGTCATGCGCAGGTGCCCCTCCGGAGCGTCCCCCAACCGCGCCAGGAGCTGGAACTGCACGGCGCTCAGCCCGCCGACGTCGCGGAGCTGCTTCTCGACCGCAGGGCGCAGGAGCGCACTCACCTCGGTCAGCGCGAAGTAGGCCCCGAGCTGTGTCGGGGTCAGTGCGGTGGGGGTGTCGCTCATGGAGCCATCCTACCTGTTGCTTCGAGTTCGAAGCAGTGCTAGCGTCTCCGACAAGCGCTTCGAATTCGAAGCAAATCCGAGAGGACATCACCATGAAGGCAGTGCAGTTCCACGAAGTCGGCGGACCCGAGGTCCTCCAGTACGGCGAGGTCGAGCAGCCGACTCCGGCAGCAGGACAGGTGCGACTGCGCGTCGCGGCGTCCGCGTACAACGCCGCGGACAACGGCATCCGGGCCGGCTTCCTGCCGATCCCGATCCAGCTGCCGCACGTCCCCGGATACGACGTCTCCGGCACGGTCGAGGCGATCGGCGAGGGCGTGACCGGGTTGACCGTGGGCGACGCGGTCATCGCGTTCCTCCCCATGGACCGCGACGGCGGGGCAGCCGAGTACGTCATCGCACCGGCGGACGCCGTGGTCGCAGCGCCGACGAGCATCCCACTGGCCGACGCGGCCGCCCTGCCGTCCGTCGCTCTGACCGCCTGGCAGGCCCTGTTCGACGACGGCCGGCTCACCGCCGGGCAGCGGCTGCTCGTCGTGGGTGCCGGCGGGGTCGTCGGCAAGTACGCCGTCCAGCTCGCCAAGCGCGCCGGAGCACACGTCATCGCGACCGCCAGCCCCCGCAGTGCCGATGCCGTGCGCGCGGCCGGTGCCGACCAGGTCATCGACCACACCGCCACCGACCTGCTCGACGCCCTCGACGGTCAGGTCGACGTGCTGCTCAACCTGGCGCCGATCGAGCCCGAGCAGTTCGCGGCGGATGTTGCTGCGGTCCGTGACGGCGGAGTCGTCGTGAGCACGACGGCGTTCATGGCCACGCCGGGTGACGCGTCCCGAGGCGTGCGCGCGTCGACCGTGTTCGTCCTGCCGAACCGGGAACGCCTGGCGAAACTCGTCGCGCTGGTCGACGACGGTGCCCTGACGGTCGAGGTCACGCGGCGCATCTCCCTGGCCGACCTGCCGGCGCTGCACGCCGAGGGCGCAGCAGGTCGGATCGCCGGCAAGGTCATCGTCCTGCCCTGACCCGGATCACGGGAGCGACCAGTGCCCTGGACGATCGAGGTCGTCGGGCAGCACCGTTGACGCATCGCCCTGAGCGGCGTTCACCTGCGGCTGGGTGAGGAACAGCGCGTTCGACAGGTCCGCTCCCCCGAGCCGGGCATCGCGCAGGTCCGCCCCGAGCAGGTCCACGCCCGACAGGTCGCATCCCCGCAGGTCCGCGGCGATCAGGACCGCACCGCGCAGATCGGCGCCGACCAGGACGCGAGATCGCAGGTCGCGGCCGGCCAGGTCGGTCGACGGGTGCAGGTCACCGGCCGAGTCGCCGGCAGCGGGGTACCCACCTCGGGCCTCCGCGCTGACGTCGATCAGGACGGAACGGACCTCGGACCGGAGCGACTCGACGTCCACCGCGAGGACGCCGGCCAACTCACCGTCGAGGACCTGCTGGACACGGTGCTGGCGCACGGTCGGTGCATCCGCTGACCCCAGAGTCGTCGAGCGGGACACCGCCTCGGCCAGGTACCAGAGCATCTCGTGGAGCTGCCGGGCGACGGCGAAGGCCCGGAACATCTCGGGCTTCGAGTCCGGCCGGTCCACCCAACTCGTGCCGTCGAACAGGACCTGCGAGACGTACTGGCCGGCCCCGAAGCAGTCGAACGTGGTGCACCCGGTGAAGCCCCGCGGACGGAGCGCCTGGTGGATCGTGCAGGAGAAGTCGTCGGCCAGGTTCCGGCACGGGGTGCCGGCGGGCTTGTCGATCGGGAAGTCGCTGGACCGCTGGAACCCGAAGGCGGTGCAGCAGAGCGCGAAGCAGTCACCGCACGAAGCGCGGAGCCCCGAGCGGTCGGAGGGAGCAGAAGGAGAGGATGAAGAAGAAGACGATGACATGGACGAACGGTCTCTCTGGAGTGGTCTCGACAGGGCGCCGGGGTGCTGGGGAACTCCGTCGGGAGTCCCCGTTCCGGGCGCACGAGATCACCGCCCCTCGTCCGAGGAGCGAACCGGTGTCGCTGGATGGGCTCTGCGTCACAGAGCGGGAGATTGTGTCACTTCGGCCAGGCTAGCGGCGCGCGACTGCGCCCGTCCGCAGTCCCGACGCGTACGGTGCACCTGTGACCAGAACCCACCCGGCAAGACCGCACCGCCTCGTGCTGATCGCCGCCGCCGTCGTGCTGGTGATCGGCATCGTGCTCCTGTTCACACCGTGGGACGGCTTGATCCCCGTGCTCGCCTGGGTGCTGATCGTCGCGTCCATCGCCCTCGGCGCGATCACCCTGTTCTTTGCGAGGGCCCCGCGCAGCTAGGACCGCGGCACGAGACCGTGCTCGTAGGCGAAGATCACCGCGTGCACCCGGTCGCGCAGGCCCAGTTTGCCGAGCACCCGCCCGACGTGCGTCTTGACCGTGGACTCGCTCGTCACCAGGTGTGCGGCGATCTCGGGGTTCGACAACCCGCGGGCCATAGCGAGCAGCACCTCGCGCTCCCGCGGGGTCAGGGGCTCCAGCGGGTCCGGACCCGCCGGCCGGTCGTCCGGCAGCACGGAGCCGAAGAGCTCGAGCATCCGCTGCGTCACCCGCGGTGAGACGGCGGCCTCTCCCGCTGCCACGGACCGGACGGCGTCGAGGAGCTGCGCGGCGCTGACGTCCTTGAGCAGGAACCCGCTCGCCCCGGCACGCAGGCCACCGAACGCGTACTCGTCCAGGTCGAAGGTCGTCAGCACGAGCACCCGGGTCTCGGGGACCTGCTCGACGATCGCGGCCGTCGCCGTGACGCCGTCGACGTGGGGCATCCGGACGTCCATCAGCACGACGTCCGGACGCAGGGCACGCACGAGCCGAACACCCGCACCGCCGTCGCCGGCCTCACCGACGACCTCGATGTCGGACTGTGCCTCGAGCAGCAGTCGGAACCCCGTCCGGATGAGCTGCTGGTCGTCGACGATCGCCACGCGGATCACCGGTCCTCCGTCCTGACCGGGATCGTCGCCCGGATCTGCCAACCATCGGTGCCGTCGCGGGAGCCCGCGCGCACCTGCCCACCCAGCGCACGGATGCGCTCGTCGATCCCGATGAGCCCTCGACCCGACCCCGCTGGGGCGTGGGCCGATCCGCCCGGCCGAGTCGGGCCTCCTGTCCGTCCGTCGTCGGTGACGACCACGGTGACCTCGGTGGCGGACGCGGCCACGCGGACGTCGACCGATCGGACGTGCTGCGCGTGCCGGGCGGTGTTGGTGAGGCCCTCCTGCACGACCCGGTACACGGCGAGCTGCAGGGCGTCGTCGTCGGGGACGACGCCGACCAGTTCGAGGGCGACGGGGGCGCCCAGCGCGCGGAACCGGTCGACGAGCTGCGGGACGTCGTGGATGCCCGGTTGCGGCGCGAGCGCGGGTTCGCCGTCGCCTCCGAGCACCCCGAGCATGCGGCGCATGTCGCCCATCGCGCCACGGCCGACGTCGGCGACTCCGCGCATGGCCGCCGTCGCTGCGGACTCGGCCCCACCGGACGACGCCCCACCGGACGACGCCCCCGCGGACGTCGCGGCCGCCGATCCGGCCGCCGACCCGGCTGCCGACCCGGCCGCCGCGCCCTCGGCCAGCCGCACCATCACCGTGAGCGAGTGCGAC
The DNA here is from genome assembly GCF_003814955.1 of Curtobacterium sp. PhB137. Taxonomy (NCBI): domain Bacteria; kingdom Bacillati; phylum Actinomycetota; class Actinomycetes; order Micrococcales; family Microbacteriaceae; genus Curtobacterium; species Curtobacterium sp. PhB137. The sequence continues at coordinate 350,746 of NZ_RKQO01000006.1, forward strand.
ACGATGTCGTGCATCTCCCGCGCGATCCGGGCCCGCTCCGCGGCGGTGGCGAGCTGCGCCTGCTGGTCGCGCTCCCGGGCCAGCTGGTGCGCGCGGTCGATGAGGGCCTGGGTGTAGCGACGGCGGTTCGACACGTTGACCCCGATCAGGACCGCTGCCAGCAGGAACGTCGTGGGCTGCGGGTACAGGACGTCCGCGAGTCCTCCGGACCCCGGCGCGACCACGAAGACGCGCAGCGCCGTCGCCCCCGCCGCCAGCACGACGGCGACCGCGCCCGTCCACCACCCGGCGGCACGCGACCACCACACGGTCGCGGCGTACACGGTGAAGAGCACCGGCGAGTACCCCGCTTCCGTCCACGTCATCGCGACGACGGACGCGAGCCCGAGCACCGCCGTCACCGCGGGGTGCGTGCGCCGGAGCGGGATGCCGGAGACGGCGATGACCACGAGGACGACGACCGTGCCCCGCGCGGCGGGGCTCCCGTCGACCTGCCACGCACTCCGGAACGCGACGACGACCTCGATCGCACCCCAGAAGACCATGAGCAGCGCGTCGGTCATGACCGGGTGGCGTGCCCAGAACCGCCGGAGCCGGCCGGGTGCGTCGGGCAGGGCGATGCCCCCGGCACCGTCCTGGACGGCACCGGGGGCGAGGTCGGCAGGGGTCACGCGTCCCGCTTCTCGACCAGGGCGAGCGCCGTCACCGAGGCGACGACCACCCAGGCCAGCAGTACCGCGAATCCGCTCCATCCCCCCAAGGCTAGGACGCCGTCGTGCCACCCCGACGTCACCTCGGTGCCGAACTGCATGAGCGGTTGGCCCGCGTTCTGCGGCAGCAGGTTGGTCAGCGTGCCGAGCCAGTCCGCCCCGGTGAACGACTGCACCAGCTGCACGACGACCGGGGCGACCAGCATCAGGCCGAGGACCCCGGCGATCGCGCCAGCTGTGGAGCGCAGGACCACGCCGACCGCGAAGGCCAGCAGCGCGATGAGCGTCAGGTAGACGGAGGCACCCAGCAGCGGCATCGCGACACTCGCGTCCAACGACGCCTCGACGTTCCGTCCCGCGGCGATGGGCAGGGTGGTGAACGCGGTGGCCCAGACGCTCACGGCACTCGTGACGAAGACGGCCACGGCGAGGACGATCGCCTTCGCCGCCAGCGCGACCGACCGCCGTGGGACCGCCGCGAACGACGAGCGGATCATGCCGGTGCCGTACTCGCCGGTGACGACGAGGGCGCCGATCACCGCGACGATCAGCGACGAGAGCATCGTGCCGCTCGTGCTGTAGAGGACGAGGGCGTTCCGAGCCGCGTCACCCGAGAGCCCCTGACCGCCGTTGTCCGCGAAGGACGCCAGGAGCACACCGATGCCGATCGGCAGGACGAGCACCAGCAGGAAGCTCCACGCCGTCGACCGCAGCGAGCGGAGCTTGATCCACTCCGAGCGCAGGACGCCGGAGAAGTGGACGCCGGACGAGTGGCCGCCGGCTCCGTCGTGCCGCGGCAGGGTGTTGCTCGTGACCGCGCTCACCGGGCCACCTCCGATCGGTACTCGACCTGGTCGTGCGTGAGTTCGAGGTAGGCCTGCTCCAGGCTCGCCTCGGTGGTGGCCAGCTGGTGCAGGACGATGCCCGCGGCACCCGCTGCCTCGCCGATCTGCTCGGCGCCGAGGCCACGGACCTGCAGCGACCCGTCGCCCTCGTAGCCGATGGTGACGTCCGGTCCGGCGATCGCGTCGAGGAGCCGCTCGGGCTCCGGCGTCCGCACGGTGACCGACCGCTCCGTGGCGGCGGCGACCAGGTCCGCGATGTCCATGTCCGCGAGCACCCGGCCGCGACCCATCACGACGATGCGGTCGGCGGTCAGGGCCATCTCGCTCATCAGGTGGCTCGAGATGAACACCGCACGTCCCTCGGCGGCCAGGCTGCGGGCGAGCCGACGCACCCACACGACGCCCTCGGGGTCGAGGCCGTTGACCGGCTCGTCGAGGATCAGCGTCTGCGGGTCTCCCAGCAGGGCCGCCGCGATCCCGAGCCGCTGCCCCATGCCGAGCGAGAAACCGCCGACGCGCTTCTTCGCGACGTTCTCGAGGCCGGTCATCCCGATGACCTCGTGCACCCGGGCCGTCGGGATCCGGTGCGTCGCGGCGAGCGCCGACAGGTGGTCGAAGGCGCTGCGTCCCTTGTGGACCGCCTTGGCCTCGAGCAGTGCGCCGACGCGACGCAGCGGGTCGCGCAGCTCGCGGTAGGGGCGTCCGTCGACGTGGGCGGTGCCCGAGGTCGGCCGGTCGAGTCCGACGACGGCGCGCATCGTGGTGGACTTGCCCGCGCCGTTCGGACCGAGGAAGCCGGTGACGACGCCGGGGCGCACCGTGAAGGACACGTCGTCGACGGCGACCTTCTCGCCGTAGCGCTTGGTGAGGTTCTGGATCTCGATCATGCGGCAACGGTACGGAGACGGCCGGGTCCACCACATCGCCGTCGCAGACGATCTCCGCGGAGCGACCGTGGTACCCCGGTACCACCCGCAGCGGTGCCGGATACGGTGGGGTCATGGTCGTCCAGCGGTGGCACGAGGACGTCCTCGGAGCGCCCTACGAGCGACTCGAACTGCCGCTCGGCTCCGACCCCGAGGGGCCGGTCGTCGCCACCCTCGTCCGTCGTCGGCACACCCCGACGGACCTGCTGCTGCACGGGCGCGGGCCGCTGCACGGCGCTGACGTGCTGTACGTGCACGGGTGGTCGGACTACTTCTTCCAGACCGAGCTGGCGGAGCGGATCGAACGGCTCGGGGCCCGCTTCCACGCGCTGGACCTGCGGAAGTACGGCCGGAGCCTCCGCCCCCACCAGACCCCGGGCAACGTCGACGACCTGGCGGTGTACGACGAGGACATCGCCGCAGCGCTCGACGCGGTGTCCGCCGAGCACCCCGGCCCCGGCGAGCGGCGGCTCGTGCTGATGGGGCACTCCACCGGCGGTCTGACGCTGTCGCTGTGGGCTGCGCGCCACCCCGAACTCGTCGACGGCGTCGTCCTGAACAGTCCCTGGCTCGAGTTCCAGGCGACCGCCGTGGGCCGGGCGATCGTCGCGCCCGTCATCAAGCTCGGCGCGAAGCGGAACCCCCTCGCCCCGATGCCCGCCGTCGACCCCGGCTTCTACACGCGCACCGTGTCGGCCGCGGGCGAGGGCTCGTGGACGTACGACCAGCAGTGGCGGCCGGAACGCGGGTTCCCCCTGCACCCCGGTTGGCTCGCGGCGGTCTTCGCGGGGCAGGAGACGGTCGAGCACGGGCTCGACATCCAGGTCCCCGTCCTGGTCATGCTCAGCGACAAGAGCATGTTGCAACCCCGGTGGGACCCCGGCATGGCACACGCCGACGTCGCGCTGAACGTCGACACGGTGGCCCACCGAGCCCTGTCACTCGGCAACGAGGTGACGGTCCGCCGACTGCCGGGAGCCGTGCACGACGTGGTGCTGTCCGCGCCCGACGTGCGGGAGCAGGCGTACGACGCGATCGGACGCTGGGCCACCACGCTGCAGCCCCGCTAGCGTGGCGCGATGACCGACCGCTCCGTCCGGCTGACCCGGCTCGACCCGATCGGGATCGACCACGATGCCCTCGTCGACTTCCTGTCGACCGAGGACTTCCCCTTCCACGTGCGGCGGTCGTGGACCCGTGCGCAGGCCGTCGAGGCCGTGGCGTCCGGCTCCTACCGCGACGACGAGCACGACTCGTACTGGGTCGACCACACGGAGCACGGCCGCATCGGGTTCGTCCGGCTGGAGGATCTGGAAGACCCGGTCCCGCTCTTCGACCTGCGCATCGCCGGCGCGTTCCGCGGCCGCGGACTCGGCGTCCCGACGCTTCGCGCGGTCACCGACCACGTCTTCGGCACCCTGCCGTCGGTGACCCGCTTCGAGGGCCAGACCCGCGAGGACAACACGGCGATGCGCCGGGTCTTCGTGCGTGCCGGGTGGGTCAAGGAGGCGCACTACCGCGAGGGGTGGCCGATCGAAGGCGGCCGCGCGGTCGCGTCGGTCGGGTACGGGATGCTGCGCCACGACTGGGAGACGGGCGAAACGACGCCGGTGCCGTGGGACGACGACGTGCTTCCTGACGACTGACGGTTCTGGTTCGTGATCCACGGGGAACGTGAACCAGAACCGTCACCGCACGAGGAACGTGCTTGCCCGGCGCGTCTCGCGTCACGGTCCAGAGCGGACGGGAGGCGCGGGGCACGCCCGCCACGGCCACTCCGCTGGGGCGGGTGGCTGCGTCCAGGGCGTGACGCGCGATCGGCCGCCGGTGGCCGTCCGCAGCGCCAGCACCGCCAGCGTGCTCATGCGGGACGGGTGAAGATGTTCACGAGGTTGCCGTCAGGGTCACGGAACAGCGCCGACCGGTTTCCCCAGGGCATCGTCGTCGGCGGCAGCACCACGTCGTCGAGGGCACCACGCAACCCCGCGAACGCGACGTCGACGTCGTCCACCACGAACTCGAGGAACACGCTGCCGTTCGTGCGGGGCTCCGGCGCGGCCGGTCCGAGCATCGCCACGGTCACCGGGATCGCGAGGGCGAGCACGGCGCCACCGGTCACGATCTCGGCGAAGACGGGTGCGGGCCGCCGCGCCTCGGTCCCGGTGACGCGCTCGTAGAACCGCACCATCCCGTCGAGGTCGTCGGTGATGATCCGGATGGACGCGAACTGCATGGGAAGCCCTCCTGGCCGGCCACCGTGACCGGACTCGTCGAGCATGCGCGACCACCGCGACACCGTCCTGTCGGTGTTTCGGCGAATGAGCAAGCGGATCTGGCGGTTCAGTTCCCGAGCAGTTCTCCGAGCACGGGGCGCAGGACGCCGTGCGGGATGTCGAGTTCGTCGAGGTCGACCACCCGGGGCGGGGCCTGTTCATCGGTCTCCTCGACCGCCAGCACCCGGTCTCCGCGGAAGGCACGGACGCCGTCGCGCAACCGGCACCACGCGACCAGGTACCAGTCCTCGCCCTTCCCGATGTACCCGAGCGGTTCGACGACGCGATCGGTCTCCACGCCCGCTGCGTCGCGGTACCGCATCCGGACGACGCGCCCGCCGGTCAGCGCACCGGCGAGCGCCGTGGGAGCAGGCGCGCGCTCCCCCGACTCCAGCAGGTGCACGCGACTCGCGAGTCGCGCTGCCCGTCGGGCGTCGTCCTCGGCGAGCACCGCGGTGACCTTGCGGGCAGCGCTGCGCGCCGCGTCCCGGAACGGGCTGGAGCCGAGCGTGCCGAGGCCGATCGCCACCGCGAGCGCTTCGTCGACGGTCAGCCCGAGCGGCGGGAGCGTCGCACGGGCGTCGATCGTGTACCCGCCGGTCCGCCCCGGCTCGGCCCAGATCGGCACTCCGGCTTGCTGCAGGGACAGCAGGTCCCGCTCGACCGTGCGCACACTGACCCCGAACCGCTCAGCGAGTCGGCGCGCGCTCCGCAGCGCGGGCGCAGCGGCGCGGAGCTCCTCGACGAGCGCGTACAGGCGGTCGGTCCGGTTCACGACGGAGCACGCAACCAGTCGACGACCCGCAGGAGCTCTGGGTCGTAGCCGTCGGTCGTGTCCACGTCGAGGCGTGAGACCCCGAGGTCGAGCGGCTCGGTGACGACCGGCGCGTTGCGTGCGACCCGGTCGTTCAGCTCCTGTGGGTGACCTCGGGCGACGAACCGGTCGAACGCCAGCGCGGATCGGCAGTGCACGTTCCGCACGTCCCCGACCGACACCAGGGCAGTGCGCACGTCAGCCTCGGACTGACCGCGGTACAGCGTCGCGTCGGCGATGACGCTGCACCCGGCTGCCGCGAGGTGCGCCGTCACAGTCCAGAACAACCGGACGCCGTGCGGCACGACCTCGTCGCGACCGAAGTCGGCACCGGCCATCAACCCGGCGTACAGCTGATCGCGGTCGACGCGCGGCCAGCCGAGTTCGGCGGCGAGCGCCGACGCGAGCGTCGTCTTGCCACTCCCGGGAGCGCCACTGATGAGCGCGATCGTCGCCATGGTCTCGACGCTACCGGGCACCGGACGGGAGGCACGGTGCCAGCTGGCACCGGGCCTCCCGTCCGCCGTCTGGTCACGCGCAGAGCGCGACTCGCGTCAGGAACGCGACAAGCGTTCGACCGTGGCGTGGGCGCCGTCGGCGATGAGCCCGTCGAGGGCGTCGCGGTACGCCGCGACGAACCGTTCGTCGTCGATCAGGTCGCCGAAGACCTGCCGGTTCGCGATGAAGGCGAGCCGGTCGTCGCGCTGGGTGAGGGCGATGCGGTGCAGCGGTTCGGCCAGCCGGTCGACGATCTGGATCGGCTCGCCGGACTCGTCCGTTCCCTCGTCGTAGCGCGCCCACGACGCGACGATGCCGGCGGACAGCGTGACGGGCCGGCCGGCGGCGAGGTTGTCGCGGACCACCGGCAGCAGCCACTTCGGGATCCGGTCGCTCGACTCGGCACAGAGCCGGGCCAGGGTGTCGCGGACCTCGGGGTTCTGGAAGCGCTCGATGAGGGTGGACTTGTAGTCCTCGAGGTCGATGCCGGGCACGGGGTGCAGGGTCGGCGAGCCCTCTTCGTCCATGTAGCGGCGCAGGAACGTGGCGATCGCGGGGTCCTGCGTGGCCTCGTGCGCGTAGCGGTACCCCGAGAGGTACCCGAAGTAGCACAGGCCCTGGTGCGAGGCGTTGAGCAACCGGAGCTTCATCAGCTCGTACGGCTCGACGTCCTCGACGATCTGCACGTCGGCGTCCTGGTACGGCGGACGTCCGGCGGGGTGGTCGTCCTCGAGCACCCACTGGAAGAACGGTTCGGCGACGACGGGCCAGGCGTCCTCGATGCCGAGCTCGTCGCGGACCCAGGCGCGGTCCTCGTCGGCGGTGACCGGGGTGATGCGGTCGACCATCGAGTTCGGGAACGACACGTGCTCGTCCATCCAGTCGGAGAACGCCGGGTCCTGCAGGCGTGCGTAGGCGGTGAACATGTCGCGGGCGACGTGGCCGTTGCCCTGGATGTTGTCGCAGGACATCACGGTGAACGGCTGCTCGCCGCGGTCACGCCGTCGACGCAGGGCTTCGACGACCAGACCGAACACCGTGCGGGGCGGTCCGTCGCCGCGCAGGTCGGCCGCGACGCCGGGCTCGTCCGCGACGAACTCGCCGGTGACGTGGTCGAAGTTGTAGCCGCCCTCGGTGATGGTCAGGCTGACGATCCTGGTGTCCGGGTGCGCCATCTTCTCGACGACGGCGTCCGGGTCGTCGACGGCGAGCAGGTAGTCGACGATGCTGCCGACGACGCGGGACTCGCGGGTGCCGTCGGGGTGTTTGAGGACGAGCGTGTAGAGCCCGCCCTGCTCCGCCATGGCCGTGGCCATCCGGCGGTCCTGCTCGAGGACACCGACGCCGCAGATGCCGTACTCGCGCGCCTCGCCCTGCTGGAGCAGCCGGTCGATCACCATCGCCTGGTGCGCGCGGTGGAAGCCGCCGACGCCGAAGTGCACGATGCCGGCGGTGATCCCGCTGCGGTCGTAGGTCGGGACGGCGACACCGCTCGCGGCGATCTCGTCGAGGGTCTCCGGGGACAGGCGGACGGGCATCGGGTACTCCTTCGTACGGCGGTCGTTCTGGTGGTCGCGCCGCCGGTCGCACCGGCGGTCGTGCTGGGTGCAGTCAACCATGCGCACATCTGTTCAGAACCGAGTTTCCACCGCGGGGTACGAACCTGAAGATGTACTCCTGGTCGTTGCACCGAGTGCATCGATGCACCTAGTGTTCTCATTCGTGACCCTCACGACCGACCGCCGCGCCGCCCTCAAGGCGAAGCACCGTGCGGCGATCCTGCAGGCCGCACGCGACCTGGTCGACGAACGCGGCGGCCGTGAGTTCAGCGTCGACGACCTGGCAGCACGGGCCGACATCGCGCGGCGGACGGTGTTCAACCACTTCGCCTCGCTCGACGAGGTCCTGCTGGCCGTGTGCGAGCAGGAGCTGTCCGTGATCATCGACCGGTTCCTCGCCGACATGGCACGCACCCCGGTCGGCGACGGCAGCCGGGCCTCGATGTTCGACGAGCTCGAGTCCGCCGCACGCGGGGCCGACCTGGCAGCCGCGATCTCGAGCATGTACCGGATCCTCGGCGACCCGGGCAAGGACGACCCGAAGGCCGCGGTCCTCACCCAGACGGCGTTCTCGCGGGTCACCGAACGACTCCGCGACGAGGTCGCACGTCGCTACCCGGCGGCGGATCCCCTCGATGCCGCCCTGCTCGTCGAGTCGCTCATGAGCGGCATCGTCGTGATCGCGGAACACTGGTTGGCCACCTCCGGCCCCGCGATCGACGAGCAGTCCGTCGCCGACTGGGACGCCCTGCTGGCACGACTGGTGCACAGCGTCCGCAGCGGCTACATGCCCACCGACTGACACTTCCCTCCCCAGGGGTCCACCGGCGCACCCCGCTCCACACAGCACCTGCAACGAAAGGAACGGGGCAACCGCATGGCCGGTCTCCTCTACCGTCTCGGACGGTTCTCCGCACGACGCCACTGGTTCGTGATCATCACCTGGGTGGTGATCATGGCCGTCGCCGGCGTCACCTACAGCCTGTTCTCGGGCACGATCTCGTCGGCGATCTCGATCCCGAACACCAAGACCAGTCAGGTGCAGGACGAGCTCGCCGACAAGTTCCCGTCCGCGAACGGCGGCAACGGCACGATCGTCTTCGAGACGAAGAACGGCAAGGCGTTCACCGACGCGCAGAAGTCGGAGGTCGCGGACTTCCTCACCAAGGTCGAGAAGCTCGACGGCGTCAAGGGCGCGACGAGCGGCTTCGACACCCAGGACCAGCTCGACGAGCAGCGTCAGAAGATCGTCGACGGCCGCAAGGAGATCACCGACGGCCGCGCGAAGCTCGAGACCGGCCAGGACCAGCTCGACGCCCAGAAGGCGCAGCTGACCTCCGGCAAGCAGCAGATCAAGGACGCCCAGGCGCAGCTCGACGCCCAGAAGGCCCAGGCCGAGGCCGCCGGCGCAGCGCTCCCCGCAGCGCAGGCGCAGGCCGCGGCCGCGCAGCTCCAGCAGGCCCAGGCGCAGGTCGACGCCCAGCAGGCGCAGATCGATGCCGGCGAGCAGCAGATCGCCGACGCGCAGAAGACGATCGACGCCAACACGAAGAAGCTCGACGACAGCTCCGAGGAGCTGGAGCAGGGCTCGAAGCTCCTCAACCTGTCGAAGGACGTCCGCTTCGTGTCGTCGAACGGCAGCGCCGTCATCGGCACCGTCCAGTTCACGAAGTCGACCTACGAGGTCCCCGCCGACACGAAGACCGCCATCGCGGACGACGCCGACTCGGCCGACATCAGCGGCGTGAACGTCTACGTGTCGAACGACATCGCGCAGGGCGTGCCGTCGATCCTCGGCCCGGGCGAGATCGTCGGCGTCATCATCGCCGCGCTCGTGCTCTTCCTGATGCTCCGCACCATCATCGGTGCGGCGATCCCGCTCGTCAGCGCCGTGCTCGGTGTCGGCGTAGCGTCACTCGCATCGCTGTCGTTCTCCGGCCTGGTCGAGTTCATCTCGGTCACGCCGGTGCTGGGGGTGATGTTGGGCCTGGCGGTCGGCATCGACTACTCGCTCTTCATCCTGAACCGACACCGCACCCAGCTGAAGCAGGGCATGCAGGTGCACGAGTCCATCGGCCTCGCGAACGGCACCTCGGGCAACGCCGTGGTCTTCGCGGGTGCGACCGTCATCGTCGCGCTGCTCGCGCTGAACATCACCGGCATCCCGTTCCTCGGGCTCATGGGCACGGTGGGTGCGGTCGCGGTGCTCTTCGCGATTCTCATCGCCACGTCCTTCACGCCGGCACTGCTGTCCGTCATCGGCATGCGGATCCTGCGGAAGAAGGAGCGCACGACGATCGGCAACACCGGCTCGACCCGGGTGCCGAACAAGCCGATGAAGACCTGGCGCGCGATCGTCACGCTCGTCGCCGGTGTCGCCGTGCTCGGTGTCATCGCACTCCCCGCGACGCAGATGCGCCTCGGCCTGCCGACCGGTGCGTCCGAGTCCGTCGACTCGAGCCAGTACAAGGCGTACAAGGCCCTCGACGAGGAGTTCGGTGCCGGTCAGAACGGCCCGCTGCTCGTCGTCGCGACCCTGCCGGAGTCGATCAGCAAGTCCGACGTCACCGCGACCGAGGTCACCATCGGCGAGGCCCTGGCGAAGAACGACGACGTCAAGGCCGTCCTGCCGATCGGCACCTCGTCGGACCGCGACATCATCGCGTTCCAGGTGAAGCCCGGCGGCGGTCCCGACAGCATCTCCACCGAGAACCTGGTCAAGGACCTGCGCGAGCAGACCGTCACGACCGACGACGGGACGGTCACGCTCGGTGTCGCGGGCAACGCGTCCGCCAACATCGACGTGTCCGAGAAGCTGTCGAACGTCCTGCCGCTCTACCTCGTGGTGGTCGTCGGCCTGTCGCTCATCATCCTGATCATCGTGTTCCGGTCCTTCCTGGTCCCGATCACGGCGACGGCGGGCTTCATCCTGTCCGTGATGGCGTCCTTCGGTGGCCTGACCGCGATCTACCAGTGGGGCTGGCTCGGCTCCGTGTTCGGCGTGCACGACCCGGCGCCGATCCTGAGCTTCCTGCCCATCATCGAGATCGGCATCCTGTTCGGTCTGGCGATGGACTACCAGCTGTTCCTGGTGTCCGGCATGCGTGAGGCCTACGCCCACGGCGCCTCGGCGAAGGTCGCGGTCCAGCGCGGGCTGCACGCCGGTCGCGCGGTGGTCACGGCAGCGGCGATCATCATGATCTCGGTGTTCGCGGGCTTCATCTTCTCGGACTCCTCCACCATCAAGCCGATCGGCTTCGGGCTGGCGTTCGGTGTGCTCATCGACGCGTTCGTCGTCCGCATGCTGCTGATCCCGGCGGCGATGCACCTGCTCGGCCAGAGCGCGTGGTGGTTCCCGAAGTGGCTCGACCGGATCGTGCCGGACGTCGACGTCGAGGGCGCGAAGCTCGAGCGGTCGCACCCGGTCGCCGGTCAGCCCGGCCAGCCCGGCCAGCCCGGTCGCGAGGACACCCACACGGGGTCGCACGCCCTCCCCGTGGCGCCGGACGCCAACGCGCACGAGTCGGGGCACCCGCCCGCGCACCGAGCGTAGTCGACGCACCCAGCCTGGAGGCCCGGGGCCAGTCCACGAGACCGGCACCGGGCCTCCCGTGCGTGCGCCCACCCCGCGCCCGGCGGCCGGACGCATGCGTCCGCACCTTCCGACGAACCACCCGTTGATCGACGCGTGGAACGTCGGAACATGCGCACGCACCTGATGTGTCCGCATGGTGCGACAGAACACGCGTTGATCGACTGGTGTTCTGTCGAATCCTGCTCACGCATGGAAGCGCCCGCGCGGCATCGTGAGAGGACCCCGGAACACTTCGTGGGCGAACGGTATCGTGGGCGCATGACCTCCGCACCCGACCCGCTCGCGCTCGACCGGCAGCTCTGCTTCGCCCTCGCGGCCACGAGCCGGAGCGTCATCGGGCTGTACCGCGACCTGCTCGAGCCGATGGGCCTGACGCATCCGCAGTACCTCGTGATGCTCGCACTCTGGGAGCAGGACCCCCGGTCGGTGCGCGAGATCGCCGGCGAACTGCGGCTCGACTCGGCCACCCTCAGCCCGTTGCTCAAGCGGCTCGAGGCCTCCGGCTACGTCCGCCGGACCCGCAGCGCCGCCGACGAACGGCAACTCGAGGTCTCGCTCACCACGGCCGGGCGGGCCCTGCGCGACCGCGCACGAGCGGTCCCCCTGGCGGTCGCGGACCGGCTCGGGTGGCCACTGGAACGCCTCGAAGCGCTCAAGGACGACCTGATGGAACTGCTGGAGCGGGTCGACCAGGTGTGATCCCGGGGCCGATGGTGCCATAATGGTTCGTGCACGAACGAAAGGACGCACCGTGGGGCGCTTCGGCAAGTGGTACGAACGGTGGAACACGACGCTCATCAACAAGATGGGACCGTCGCAGATCGGCGCCGGACACCCCGAGGGGGTCGACGACCGGTCAGTGGACCGCGGCTGCCCGATCTGCGGCAAGCCCCTCTCCCTGCACCAGGTGATCCGCCCCGAGGGCCAGGTCCGTTCGTCGACCCTGGTCTGCCCGCGCGACTGACGGCGGGAATTGCACCGAGCAACACGACGTTCCACTCCCTCGTGAAGCTCTTCGAACCCACCTCCTTCGGCGCCCTGCGCCTGTCGAACCGCGTCGTCATGGCCCCGCTCACGCGCACCCGCGCCGGTGAGCACGGCATCCCGAACGACCTGCTCGTCGAGCACTACCGTCAGCGTGCGGGCCTCGGCATGATCATCACCGAGGGCACCTGGCCCGTGCAGGAAGGCCGCTCCTACCCCGGGCAGCCCGGCATCGAGACCGACGAGCAGATCGCCGGCTGGCGCCGCGTCGCCGACGCCGTGCACGCCGAGGGCGGCACCATCGTGATGCAGCTCATGCACGGTGGCCGCGTCTCCCACCCTGACATCTCGCAGACGCCGCGCATCGTCGCCCCGAGCGCCATCGCCGCTCCCGGACAGACCCACACCGCGACCGGCAAGGCCGACATGCCCGTCCCCCACGAGCTGACCACCGCCGAAGTGCAGGACGCCGTGCAGGGCTTCGCGCAGGCCGCCCGCAACGCGATCGCCGCCGGACTCGACGGCGTCGAGGTCCACGGTGCCAACGGCTACCTCGTGCACGAGTTCATGTCCCCGGTGTCGAACACCCGCACCGACCAGTACGGCGGCTCGCCCGAGAACCGCGCCCGCTTCGCGATCGAGGTCACGACCGCCGTCGCCGAGGCCGTCGGCGCGGACCGCACCGGCATCCGCCTGTCGCCCGAGCACGGCATCCAGGGCGTCATCGAGGACGACGCAGCCGACGTCCGCGCGACCTACACCGCGATCGCCGAGGGCCTCGCGCCGCTCGGACTCGCCTTCATCGACGTCCTGCACGCCGAGCCGACCGGCGGCCTGGTGCAGCACGTCCGTCGCACCGCGGGCGCACCGTTCATCGTCAACTCGGGCTTCAGCGCGATGACGACGCGTGAGGAAGCGATCACCGTCGTCGACGACGAGGACATCGCCGACGCGATCGCCGTCGGCCGTCCCGCCATCGCGAACCCGGACCTCGCGCACCGCTGGGAGCAGGATGCGGAGCTCAACGAGCCCCGCCCCGAGCTCTTCTACGGCGCGACCGCCGAGGGCTACACCGACTACCCGTCGCTGGCCGAGGTGCGCGCGACCGTCTAGGGCTGCGCGCGGATCCGCGACACGCAGCGCGCTGTGCGTCGAGGTTCCACGACACCCCGCGTGCGTTCCGTCGAGGTTCCGATCAGGACGGCGCGTGCCCGCGAGGTTCCGAGATCTCGGAACCCCACGGGGTGGGGGCGAGCGAACGACGGACGGGAGGCCCGTGGCGAGACCGCCACGGGCCTCCCGTCTTCTCGCGTGCCGTCCCAGGGCGTGACGCGCTTCTCGTAGGATCGTCGCAGTGAACACTGCAACGCCGGGCGAGCGGGGCCCCGCGCACCGCGCGCGCGACACGACGCGGTGGGACATCCAGGGTCTCCGCGCGTTCGCGGTGCTGGCCGTCGTCGTGTACCACCTGTGGCCGCACGCCCTGCGGGGCGGGTTCGTCGGGGTCGACGTCTTCTTCGTGATCTCCGGGTTCCTCATCACCGGACTCCTGCTGCGCGAACAGGTCGCCACCGGCACGATCCACCTCGGCCGGTTCTGGTCACGCCGGGCCAAACGCCTGCTGCCGGCCGCGTTCCTCACCATCCTCACCACCGGCGCAGCGGTGCTCGTCGCCGTGCCGAGCGCCCTGTGGGGGCAGTACGGCCGCGAGCTCATCGCGTCGACGGTCTACCTGCAGAACTGGGAGCTGGCGGCGAACTCGGTCGACTACCTGGCCTCGGCGGACGACCCCTCACCGTTCCAGCACTTCTGGTCGCTGTCGGTCGAGGAGCAGTTCTACATCGTCCTGCCGCTGCTGCTGATCGGGTTGGCCGTCGCCGTGCGCGGGCGCCTCTCGACGCTGACCACCGCACGCCTGCTGCTCGGCGCGGTCGTCGTGCTGTCCCTGGTGTGGAGCATCGTGCAGACCAGCACGAACCCCGGCGTCGCGTACTTCTCCACCGGCACCCGCGCGTGGGAGTTCGCACTGGGCGGCCTCGCCGCGACCGTGCACCTGCCCGAGGTCCGCACCGAGGTCGCCCGGCGGGTGCGCATGATCCTGACGAGCATCGGCGCCGTGGCCCTCGTCCTGTCCCTGTTCGTCATCGGGGCGGAGACGCCGTTCCCCGGGATCGCCGCGCTGCTCCCCGTCGCCGGTGCGACCCTCGTGGTGCTGTTCGGCGGACGCACCGTGTTCGAGTCGATCGGCGCGCTCGGACCGGTCGCGTTCACCGGACGGATCTCGTACGCGCTGTACCTCTGGCACTGGCCGCTCGTCGTGATCCTGCCGATCATGCTCGGAGGCCCGCTGGACTGGGCGACCAGCACCTCGGTGCTCCTGGTGTCGGTCGGACTGGCAGCCGTCACGACCATCTGGTTCGAGGAACCCGTCCGCTTCTCGACCTGGCTGCGCGACCTGCGGCCCCGCGGGGTCGTCGCGCTCGGCGTCATCTGCACCTTCACGGTCGTCACGCTCGGCGCCTCGACCCTGACCGCCGTCTACGTGCAGGAGGTCCACGCCGAAGGCGCCACCCAGCAGCTCACGAAGCGGCTCGCGACCGAACGGGCACAGGACGACGAGTCCTGCATCGGAGCAGCCGCACGGATCAGCTCAGCCGACCCCTGCGTCGACCCGGCCCTCGCCGACACACGGATCCCGGCCCCCGCCGCGGCCGAGGACGACGACGCGAACCGCCCCGAGTGCTGGAACGGCACCTTCCGCACCTGCGTGCTCGGCAAGGCGACCGGCTGGTCGAAGCACCTGATCGTCATCGGTGACTCGCACAGCAACGCCCTGCTCGGCGCCTACGAGAAGATCGCCGACGACAACGGGTGGCGCATCGACCTGGCCGGCATCGGCGGCTGCTACCTCACCACGGCGCAGCAGAACTCGGTGAACGCCGGCGCGCTGCGCGGCTGCAACGCGTGGAAGCACGCGGCCATCGACTACGTCCGAGCCAACCGCGACGCCGACGCCCTGGTCGTCACCCACTCCGCCACGCAGATGCCCGTCAGCCTGCCGGCCGGAGCCTCACGCGACATCGCGACCCGCAACGGCCTCGTCGACGCCTGGGAGCAGGCCGCCGGCGACGAACTCCCCGTCATCGCGATCCGCGACAACCCGGTCCCCCGGCCCGACGTCATCGCCTGTGTGAGCAAGATGTCCGGGCCGACGAACACGTCGTGCGACCGGCCCCGCTCCGAGGCGCTCGCCCAGACCGACTCGTCGATCGAGGCCGTGCGGGCGTTCAAGGCCGCCGGAGGACGAGCCGGGGTGATCGACCTGACCGACTACTACTGCACCGAGACGACCTGTCCCGCGGTGATCGGCGGCGTGCTGGTCTACCGGGACACCACCCACATCACGGCGACGTGGGCGACGTCGTTGGAGCCGTACCTCGAGCGCGGATTGCAGAAGCAGCTCACGGCGCTCGGGCGCTGAGCGCGTGCGCTTCGTGAGCGCGAGCGCTTCGTGAGCGCGTGCGCTTCGTGAGCGCGTGCGCTTCGTGAGCACAAATGGTCGAGTCCCGTCGATGAACCCGACCATTTCTGTTCACGAAGTCGCCCGACCGGGCAGCTGGACCCCGAATGCGGGCCTCCGCTCCGGGCGCCGTCGCTCTACTCTTGAGCGGACCTCGCACGCCCGCAGCTCGCCACGTGCGCCGACTGAACGGAAGACACCCGTGACCGACCTCGCCCCCGAGCGTTCCGCGCCGGCCGCCTCCGCCCCGGCAGCCTCCACCCCGAGCACGGACGGGACACCCGGACTCGCGCCGCTGAGCCTGCTCGCCGTCGTGGCGATCGCGCTCGCCTTCGTCGCCCCGATCGGCGGCGTCGTCGTCGGGTTCATCGCGCGGCACGAGGTCCGACGGACCGGCGAGCGCGGGGACGGACTGGCGTTCGCGGCCATCCTGATCGGCGCGACGCTCACGCTGTTCGGCGTGCTCGTCCCCGGAGCCCTCGCGCTGTCCGGCGTCATCGACTCGACGATCCACCTCTGGGGCTGACTCGTCGCCCCGTCGTTCCACCGGCCACTGGCCACTGGCCAATGACCACCGCGCTCAGGAGTGGCCGCGCCCGACGACGGCGTGCCGCACCCCGCCAGCCGGCGCCGGGACATCGCCGTCGAAGCGCGGGATGACGTGCAGGTGGGCGTGGAAGACGGTCTGGCCAGCGGCCGATCCGTCGTTGAACCCGACGTTGTAGCCGTCGGGGTGGTGCTGCTCGTCGAGCCGGGCCTTCAGCAGCGCCACCATCCGGGTCATCGCGGCGAGCTCTCCCTCGGTCGCATCGAACCAGCTGGTGATCCGCCGCTTCGGGATGACGAGCGTGTGACCAGGTGACACCGGGTGTGCATCGAGGATCGCGAAGACGAACTCGTCGTCCGCGACCCACTGCGCTCGTGGTACCTGTTCGAACACGGACGTCGTCGTCATGTTCCCCATCCAACCTCGCCGTGCTTCACTCGGACCATGACCGCGACGACCGTCCTCGCCTCCTGTGCCGTCGCGAACGTCGACTGCCACGACGACACCGCGTCGATCAACCTGCTTCCCCTGCTCGTCGTCGTCGGGCTCGTCGTCGTGGCGCTGGTCGTACTGGGGATCGCGCTGCTCGGGCGTCAGCGCCGGTGAAAGACGACTCGCGCACGAACCACCAACGACGAAGGGCCCCGGCGGAATCCGCCGGGGCCCTTCATCTGTTCGGTGTCGCGCCGTTCAACCGGCACTGTGCGCTCGAAGGGACTCGAACCCCCAACCTTCTGATCCGTAGTCAGATGCTCTATCCATTGAGCTACGAGCGCGTGGCCTTGCGGCCGTGGAAGACTCTACAACAGCTCCGGCCCGGGCGCCAATCGAGGCCGCCCGACCGCTCCACCCGGCGTGTCGCGAGGCGACAGCCGAGCCCTCGACCTCACAGCGCCGCGGCCTCCTCGCCGAAGACCTCGGCCAGGAACACCCGCAGCGCCTGCCACGATCGGCGGTCGGCGCGCTCCTGGTACTGGGCGCCGTGGTCGGGCGCGTCGGTCCCCGGCACGGCGAACGCGTGCATGGCCCCGGCGTACGTGACGACCTGCCAGTCGACGCCGGGCTCGGTGCGCATCTCGTCCTGCCAGGCGTGCACGGCGTCGTCGGGCACGACGGGGTCCGCTCCCCCGGTCAGCACGAGCAGCTTCGCCTGGATCGCCGAGGCGTCGGCGGGGTCGTGCGTGATGAGCCCGCCGTGGAACGACACCGCACCGACGAGGTCCGCGCCGGTGCGTGCGAGCTCGATCGCGGTGGAGCCGCCGAAGCAGTAGCCGATGACGACGATGCGGGCCGGATCGACGTCGGGGTCCTGTCGCAGCCGGTCGAGGCCGGCGGTTGCACGTGCCCGGAGCAACGGCAGGTCCTGGTAGTACGACCCGGCGACCTGGCCGGCGGTGTCGTCACCGGGCCGCACGCCGGCACCGTAGATGTCCGCACCGAAGGCGACGTAGCCCAGGCGGGCGAGCATCGTCACGCGCGCTTCGACGTGCTCGTTCACGCCGTGCCAGTCGTGCACGACCAGGACGGCCGGGCGAGGACCGGCGACGGCCGCGTCCTTCGCGAGCACGCCGAGCAGGTCGGTGCCCTCGTGGTCGTAGTGGACGGGCTCGACACGGATGTCGGCGCCGGCGGGTTCGGGAACGGTCTGCAGGACGTCGTCGATGGTGGTCACGTCGTCCGACGCTACGCCGCCGTCCGGCTCAGGCGTCGATGTTGTCCCAGTCCTCAGGACCGCTCGACCCGGCCGGGTACTCGTCGAGCGGCGTCGTGCCGGCCTTCCACGCCTCGAGGAACGGTCCGACGACCTTCCAGCCCTGCACGGCACTGTCACCGCGGACCGACAGCGTCGCATCGCCCTCGAGCACACCGGCCAGGACCTCGCCGTAGGCGCTGAGTCGTCCGGGGTTGAACGTCGTCTCGAGACTCGTGCGGTCGATCGTGTACGGGTCGCCGGGCCCGTTGACGTTCAGCTCGAGCTGCATCTCGTCCGGGGCGATCCAGATCCGGAGCCGGTCCGGGTGGGCGGCACCGGACAGGCCGACGGGCACCTGCGGGGAGTCCTTGAACGTGATGACGATCTCGCGGCGCTGCTTCGCGAGCGCCTTGCCGGAACGCAGCGTGAAGGGGACGCCGGCCCATCGCCAGTTCGCGATCTCGAGGGTCAGCTGGGCCAGGGTCTCGGTGCCGAGCGACGGGTCGACCCCGTCCTCGTCGGCGTACGACGGCAGCTTGCGGTCGCCGACCGTGCCCGCGGTGTACCGGGCGCGCTTGCCGGCGGCGACGACGTCGCCGCCCCACGGCCGCACGGCGCGCAGCACGAGTTCCTTCTGGGTCCGCAGGTCGTCGGCGTCGATCGACGCCGGCGCCTCCATGGCCACGACGGCCATGACCTGGAGCAGGTGGCTCTGGATCATGTCGGTGAGGGCGCCGGCCTTGTCGTAGTAGCGGGCGCGACCCTCGAGCCCGAGGGTCTCGTCGTACACGATGTCGACGCGTTCGACGTGCTGCGAGGACAGCAGGGGCTCGATGATGCGGTTCGCGAAGCGCAGCCCGATCAGGTTGAGCACCGTCGAACGGCCGAGGAAGTGGTCGACCCGGTGGATGCGCTCCTCGGGGATGAACGAGTGCAGCAGGTCGTTCAGGTGCTCGGCGCTGGCGGCGTCGGTACCGAACGGCTTCTCGAGCGCCAGGCGGGTGCGCTTCGGCAGGTCGAGGTGGGCGAGCTGTTCGCAGCTCTTCTCGGTCACGGCCGGGGGCAGCGCGAAGTAGATCGCGGGGTCGTGGTCGCAGGCTCCGAGCAGCGCGCGCAGGTCGTCGGCGCTCGTGACGTCGGCCTTGCGGTACGAGGACGCGTCGATCACGGCCTGCAGCCGCTCCGACAGCGACGACTCGCCCTCCGCGCCTTCGTCGCCCTCGTTCTTCGACGCCTGCGCGTTCTCGAAGGACTCGCGCACCTGCGCCTTCCAGTCGGCGTCGGAGAGGTCCTCGACACCCGCCCCGATGAGCTGGACGTCCCAGTCGTCCTTGACCTCGAGCAGGGTCGCGAGACCCGGCAGGAGCAGGCGCTTGGACAGGTCGCCGCTGGCTCCGAGGATGAGCAGGCTGGTCTGGAGGCTCGACATGCCTCCGACCGTACTCATCGGCCCCGGTGGACGGCCGGGCCGCTACGGTGGTGACAGTTCGGCGCGAGGGAGCACCATGAGCAGTGGGTACGAAGGACGACGCCTCCGCGTCGTCGTGATCGGCACCGGCATGATCGCGGGGGTCCACGCCCGCGCGGCCCGGGCCGCTGGTGCCGAGGTGCTCGGGGTGCTCGGCCGGAACGCATCGCGCTCCGAGCAGGTCGCGGCGCAACTCGACCTGCCTCGTGGGTACGCCTCGCTCGACGACGTCATCGCGGACGCCCCCGACGTCGTGCACATCTGCACGCCGAACGACCAGCACCACCCGCAGGCGATGGCGGTCATCGCCGCGGGCATCCACGTGGTGTGCGAGAAGCCCCTCGCGATCGACCCGGCGCAGGCCGCCGAACTCGTCGCCGCGGCGGCGGACGCCGGTGTCGTCGCCACGGTGCCGTTCGTGTACCGCTACCACCCGATGATCCGTGAGATCCGCGCGCGCATCGCCGACGGCGACCTCGGTCGACTGCTCGCCGTGCACGGCCACTACCTGCAGGACTGGATGCTCGACGAGGACGCCTCGAGCTGGCGGGTCGACCCGACCTCGAGCGGGTTGTCCCGCGCGTTCGCCGACATCGGCTCGCACTGGTGCGACCTGGTCGAGTTCGTCACCGGTGAGCGCTTCACCTCGGTGTCCGCGGCGACCGACATCGTCTACCCGACCCGCCCCGCGGCCTCGGGGCCGTCGTTCTCCGGCTCGCCGGACCCCGACCCGGTCGCCGACGCCGCGGAACGGGCCGAGGTCACCACCGAGGACACCGCGGTCGCGACGTTCCGCACCGGCACCGGGCGCATCGGCAACGTGGTGATCTCGCAGGTGGCGTCCGGTCGGAAGAACCGCCTGTGGTTCGAGGTCGACGGCACCCGGGGCAGCGCCGCCTTCGACCAGGAACAGCCCGAGTCCGCGTGGTTCGGCAACGAGCGTGGTGCGCAGATCGTCGTGCGCGACCCGTCGCAGGGGTACCCGGACCAGCGGCGTCTGGCGGTCGTGCCGTCCGGGCACCCGCAGGGCTACCTCGACGCCTTCGCCGCGTTCGTCGCCGACACCTACACCGCGGTCCGCACCGGTGTGGCCCCCGACGGCCTGCCGACCTTCGCGGACGGCGCACGTTCCGCCGACATCATCGACGCCGTGATCACCAGCGCGGCCGAGACCACGTGGCGGGAGATCCGGTGAAGCTCGGCATGCTGACGGCCTGCCTGCCCGGCTGGCCCCTCGACCGCATCGCGGACTTCGCCGCCGAGCAGGGGTACGAGCGGCTCGAGGTCGGCGTGTGGCCCGGCACCGGTGGCCGCGACTTCGAGGCGGCGCACCTGCCGGTGGCGACGTTCACCGACGAGGACGCCGCTGCGACCCGTGACCTGCTCGACCGCACCGGCCTCGAGATCTCGGCGCTCGCGTACTACGAGAACAACCTGCACCAGGACCTCGACCGGCGCGAGGAGGTCCGCACCCACCTCAAGCACGCGATCGATGCCGCGCAGGTGCTCGGCGTGCCGTACGTCGGCACGTTCATCGGCCGCGACAACAGCAAGTCGGTGCGGGAGAACATGGCCGAAGGGAACCAGGTCCTCCCCGAGCTCGTCGACTACGCCGGCGAGCGCGGCGTGCGGTTGATCATCGAGAACTGCGTGATGGAGGGCTGGCACCCGGACGGCTACCCCGGCAACCTGGCGTACTCCCCCGAGCTCTGGGGTTGGGTCACCGGCCTCGGCTTCGGTCTGAACTGGGACCCGTCGCACCTGACCTGGATCGGCATCGACCCGGTCGAGACGATCCTGCCGTTCGCCGAGCACATCGTGCACGCGCAGGCGAAGGACCTCGAGCTCTTCCCGGCGAAGCGCGACGCGTACGGGTTCTTCGGCAAGGTCGACAAGGGCGGCGACCCGTGGGACATGGGCTGGTGGCGCTTCCGGGTGCCGGGCCGTGGCGTCGTGGACTGGCCGCACGTCGTCGACCGCCTGTACGAAGCGGGGTTCGACGGCACCCTGTCGGTCGAGCACGAGGACCCGCTCTGGGGCGGCACCGACGAGAAGGTCCTCGAGGGGCTGCGCATCGCCCACCGCACGCTCCGCCCCCTCATCGCCGCGGAGTGACGGCACGTCGAGCAGCACGCAGCACGACGGGTGTTGCTCATGTGAACGTCGTGTGACGACTTCGACCCGACACTGGCGGGTCGGCTGTGCGTCCTCATAGGTTCTCCGACGATGAACCTCCACTCCTCTCCGCGCCGCCGACGGCGCATCATCAGCGGCGCGGCCTTCGCCACCGCGGGTGTGCTCGTCGCACTGTCCGTCCCCTCCACCGCCGTCGCCGCCGAGGGCGACACGACGATCGACATCATCGACGTCAACGACTTCCACGGCCGCATCGAGTCCGAGGGCACCGCCGTCGACAAGGCCGCCGGTGCCGCCGAGCTCGCCGGTGTCGTGCAGTCGTACCGCGAGGCCAACCCGAACACGATCTTCGCCAGCGTCGGCGACAACGTCGGTGCCTCGACGTTCACCTCGCTGATCCAGCAGGACGCCCCGACGATCGATGCGCTCAATGCCATGGACCTCGACGTCAGCGCGATCGGCAACCACGAGCTCGACAAGGGCCAGGACGACCTGACCGGGCGCATCGAGGACCGGGCCGACTGGCCCTACGTCTCGGCGAACATCGTCAAGCAGGGCACGACCGACCCCGCGTTCGAGCCGTACTCCATCGTGGAGAAGGGCGGCGTGAAGGTGGGCTTCATCGGCGCGACCACCGAGGACCTCATCCCGGGGCTCGTCAGCCCCGGCGGTGTCGAGGGCCTCGCGATGGCCCCGATCGTCAGCCAGGTCAACAAGTACGCCGACCAGCTCACCGACGGTGTCGACGGCAACGGCGAGGCCGACGTGCTCGTCCTGCTGGTGCACGAGGGTGCTCCCACGAACGCCCTCGCCGACGCGACCGGGTCCGGCGTGTTCGGCACGATCACCTCGGGCGTCTCGTCGAAGGTGTCCGCGATCGTCTCCGCACACACCCACGCGACCTACAACCACCAGATCGCGGGTCCCGACGGTACGACCCGCCCGGTGATCCAGACCGGTTCCTACGGCGTGAACTACGGACACCTGCAGCTCACCGTCGACGCCGACAAGCAGCTCACCGGCATCACGTCCGAGGTCAAGTCGGTCAACGGTGAGAACCGCGTGCCGGCCGACTCCACCTCGGTGGACGCGGTGGCCGACATCGTGACGGCTGCGAAGGCCGTCGCCGACGTCGAGGGCAGCAAGAAGCTCGGTGAGATCACCGGCGACCTGCGTCGTGCGGTGCAGTCGGACCGCACGACCGAGAACCGCGGCGGCGAGTCCGTCCTGGGGAACTACATCGCCGAGGTGCAGCGCTCCGCGACCGAGCGCAACGGCTCGCAGATCGCCTTCATGAACCCCGGCGGGCTGCGCACGGACATGGTCTACGCGTCGAGCGGTGCCGGCGACCCGGACGGCACGGTGACCTACAAGGAGGCCGCGCTCGTCCAGCCGTTCGCGAACACCCTCGTCACCGAGGACATGACCGGCCAGCAGATCAAGGACGCCCTCGAGCAGCAGTGGCAGCCGGACGGCCTGCCGCGTCCGTTCCTCAAGCTCGGCGTCTCGGACGGCTTCGCGTACACCTACGACCCCGCGAAGGGCCGTGGCGAGCGCATCACCGGCATGACCTTGAACGGCGAGTCGATCGCCCTCGACGACACCCTCAAGGTGACGGTCAACTCGTTCCTGTCGACCGGTGGCGACAACTTCGCCGCCTTCGCGACCGGCGCGAACATCGCCGACTCGGGCCAGGTCGACCTGCAGGCGCAGGTGGACTACTTCCTGGCCAACCCGACGGTCACCCCGCCGTCCGACCAGCGTGCCGTCGGCACCACGGTCACGCCGACCCCCGAGGGCGGGTTCCAGCCCGGTGACGAGATCAGCATCGACCTGTCGTCGCTCGTGTTCAGCAGCGACGACCCCGCTGCAGCCGGCACCGTGTCGGTGAGCGCCGGTGACGTCGAGCTCGCCACCGCCGAGATCGACGCGACGATCGTCGACACGAACGACGAGCAGGGTCGTGCGACGCTGACCTTCGCCGTGCCGACCGTCGAGTCGTCGGCCGACGCAGCGACGGTCCGGACGGCTGCCCGTGCCGCCGCGACGACGGACGAGCCGCTCGTCGTCACCCTGCCGGGCGGCCAGACGATCACGCTCGCCGTGACCATCCCGCTCGCCGCGGCCGTCGACCCGACGGACCCGACCGAGCCCACGGACCCGACCGACCCCACGGACCCGGCCGACCCGGGCGCGGGCAACGGGGACGCCCCGGGTGCCGGCAACGGCAACGGCAACGGCAACGCTCCGGGAACGGACACGGGCACCGGCACGGACCTGGCGGGCGACCCGTCCGACTCGACGAACGCCGGCGGTGACCTCGCCTACACGGGCGCGGACCTGACGGCGCCGGGGATCGCAGCGGGCCTGCTCCTGCTGGCGGGCATCACCGCACTCGTCGCCGTGCGCCGGAAGCGCGCACGGACCGACGCGAGCGTCCAGACCGACTGACACCGGGCCTCCAGTCCGACACGAACGGGCCGTCTCACCACCGTGAGGCGGCCCGTTCCGTCGCGCCGGGAGGCACGGATCGCGTCCGGCGCGCACCGCGCGCGGATCCGCTGCCGCGCTCCCTGTCCCATAGCAGCGCTCGCACTGCGGATCCGGGGATCGGCGGGGTACTCTCGGGGCTGTCGCATCGCGACGCGTCGCGCCGGGTCGCCTCTCAGGTCGGCGGTGGTTCCGTTCGACGAGACCCCGCGGCGCGGGTGCCCTCCGCCTCCAGGGAAACGGCGGAGGGCGCCCTCTCCCCCAGCGGCGTCAGCGCGCTCCGGACACGGTCAGCGGAACAGCTGCTCGCCGATGTACGACCCCTTGCGCGGTGCCGGCGGGATCGCGAACACCGCGGAACCGATGTGCGAGATGTACTCGTTCAACCGGTCCGAGGCGCCGAGCTTCCGCTGCAGCCGGGTGAAGTGCTCCGGATCGTTCATGTACGCCAGGAACAGCAGCCCGGCATCGAGCTGGCCGTACTCGTTGAGGCCGTCGGTGTAGT
The DNA here is from genome assembly GCF_003814955.1 of Curtobacterium sp. PhB137. NCBI lineage: Bacteria > Bacillati > Actinomycetota > Actinomycetes > Micrococcales > Microbacteriaceae > Curtobacterium > Curtobacterium sp. PhB137. The sequence goes on from NZ_RKQO01000006.1 coordinate 375,309, forward strand.
TGTACGGTCGACGCAGGATCTTCACCCCGCCGTTCGCCTCGTGGGCGGCCAGGGCGATGTGGGACGTCGCATCGATCTTCGTGGCACCGGACTTCCCGGTCGCCGCGAAGTCCGGCGTCGTGTGCTCGGTCCCACCGGACAACGGTGCGCCCTCGATCTTGGTCCGACCGAAGACGCGCTGCTGGTCGCTGACGACGTCGGCGTCCCAGATCTCGATGTTCATCCGGATCTTCCGCACCACCTGGTAGGTGCCGCCGGTCATCCACGCCGCACCGTCGCCCGGGTCGTCGACCCACACGAAGCGGTCGTGGTCCTCGTCCGTCGTGATGTTCCTGGTGCCGTCCTTGAAGCCCATCAGGTTGCGCGGCGTCGTCTGGTGCGGGCCGGCCGACGCACGACCGAAGCCGAGCACGGTCCACCGCACGGTCGCCGTCCCCCGCGCCATCCGGGCCAGGTCGCGGACCGCGTGGTACGCCACCTGCGGGTCGTCGGCGCAGGCCTGCAACGACAGGTCGCCCCCGGTCAGTCCGGCCTGCAGGTTGTCGCTCGGCAGCCGAGGCACGTCGGCGAGGGCCGCCGGACGCTTGTCGGCCAGACCGAAGCGTTCGTCGAAGACGCCGGGGCCGAGTCCGACGGTGACGGTCAGGGACGCCGGGCCGAGGTCGAGCGCCTCACCGGTGTCCGCGCCGACGCCGTCACCGTGGGCGGGCTCGACGCTGCCGACGGTCTTGCCGGCCTGCAGCTGGGCGATCGCCGCCGACCAGCGGGCGAGGAGCACCTGGAGTTCGGTCGTGACGCTCGTGGACAGGTCGAACGTCATGAACACGCAGTACCGCTGGGGCGCGGTCTGCACCCCGCCCTGCGACTGCCGTGCAGCGGTCGCGTAGAACGGGTGGCTCTGCGACAGGTCGATGGACTCGTCGCCGTTCGCGGCCGCCGTGAACGGGTTGACGCCCGTCGCGGCCGTCGCGCCGCCGATGCCGACAGCGGCGCCCGCCCCGGCTCCGGCCGCGGCGAGTCCCGCGCCGAACAGCCCGCGCCGGGAGACCCCGGTACGGGCTGCGCGGTCGTCGTCTGGCTGCGTCACGCGGTGGCGACCTTCTCGGCGAGGCGGGACAGCGGGTCCTGCAGCGCCTGGATCTGCTGCGAGACCGCGTTGGCGTCGGACTTCTTGGTCGCGGCGTCCCACGTGTCGAAGCCGCCGAGGTCGTCGGCGTTCCGGTAGCCGTCCATCAGCGTGTTCGTCGCGTCGAACTGCTTCGCGATCTGCTTCGTCAGGGTAGGGTCGAGCTTCGTCAGGCCCGGCTTGAGGTACGCGAAGGCCTGACGGGCACCCTCGACGTTGGCGGCGAGGTCGACGAGGTCGATGTGGCTGTACGCCTCTTCCTCACCGGTGACCTTGTTCGACTGGACCTCCTCGAGCAGGCCGGCGGCACCGTTCGCCAGGTCCTCGGGCTTGTAGTCGAGCGTCGGGACGAGCTTCGCGAGCAGCTGCACGTTCTCGGTCAGGTCGGCCGCGGTCTTCTTGGTCGACGCGGTGATCTCCCCCGCCTGGAACAGGTCCTTCTCGACGGCGTGGAACCCGCTCCAGCCGACGGCCGGGTCGAGGTTCGAGGCGCGCATGTCGATCAGGTAGTCGAGGTTGCCGGCGTTGTCGGTCGCCTTGTGGCCCTTCTTGACGAAGCCGTCGACGTCGCTCTCGACGTGCTCGTAGAACGGGCGGGCGTTCGCGTAGTCGGTCTTCGCGGCGTCGAGGTCGCCGGCATCGATGTCCTTCTGCAGGAGTTCGACCGCGGCGACCATGTCGGTGACCTGGCCGTCGACGTAGTCGGCGTAGCCCTTCGTGCCCTCGTCGAGCAGGGTGGCGGCGCTGCTGTTCGCGGTCGAGGTGACCTTGCCCGTGACCGTGAAGTCGGTGAGCTCGGTGTCGGCTCCGGGGCAGTACACCTGGTACTTCCCACCGGTCAGGGTCGCGGTGAACTGCACGGCGTCGAGGCCGGGTGCCAGGTTCTCCTTCTCGCCCAGGATCCGCTGGTCCTGCAGCAGTTCGACCTCGGTGATGGCGGTCGAGGACTCGTTCTTCACCGAGAACGTGACCGGCCCGGCGGGGACCTTCGTCTCGGAGACCTTGCACTGGTCCGAGCCGTCGTTCGTCAGGGTGATGGTGACGCGCGAGACCTTCGCGGCGTCGGTGGAGCTGTCAGAGGCACCGTCGGAGCTCGCGCAACCGGTCAGTGCGAGGGCGGTGACGACGCCGAGGGCGCCGAGGGTGATCAGGGGTCGAACGGGCTTACCGAACGGCATAGTCGTTGCTCCTTGCAGGGTCCCCGGCGGGTGGGCCGCGTGTCGGGACGGTTTCGGGGGTGGGGTTCACGGGTGCCGTCCGACGACGGCGGTCACGGAGCGCGAGCAGCGCCTGGGCGGCCGCTGCGACGCCGAGGGCGATCGGCAACCAGGCCTTCCAGAGCAGCAGCTCGGCAGCCCGCGAGTCCGCGGTCGCCACCGCAGTGGCGGACCGCTCGACGCGGGAGTCGGGAACGGACCACACGGAGCGGTCCAGTGTCGTGGTGCGCGCGGACGGGAGGCCCCCACCGCTCAGCGTCAGCACGGTGCGTTCGTCGCGGGTGGCGTCCAGGACCCCACCACGGACCGTCCACAGGGTCACGGTGTCGCGCACCGCCCAGCGGGCGGTGAACGGGCCGGGGTTCGTCGACGGCGAGACGCCGACCGGGATCCGGCCGAACAGGTCGACGAGGTCGTCGAGCGTCAGCGTCGCCGGGCGGTCCGCGGCGGTGGCCGACGTGCGGATCCGCCACCGGTCGGCGGCCACGCCCGCGCGGGTCACGCGGCGGTGGGCCGACGTCGGCAACGTGAGCCGTGCCTCCTGGCCGGTGGTGGTGCCGGCGACGCGGAGGACGCCGGACGCACCGTGGATGTCCGCCGAGACGGACGTGGCGTCGCCGCGGACGGTGGCGGAGCCGGGCAGGTCGACGCCGCCCGTCGGGACGGCGATCGCCAGCGCGGCTGCGGCCACCGCGAGGGCTCCGGCGACGGTGGCGCGGACCATCGGGACGCGTGCCGACGACGGACGCAAGGCGCGGGGCCAGAGCGTCAGGGCGAGGACCGGCACCACGTAGAGGACCCAGCCGAGCACCTCGATGACGCGGGGGTCCGGCGGGATGCCGAGCACGCCCGTGACGAGCGCACCCTGCACCGACCCGTTCGGGGCGAGCCAGGACAGGTCGACGGTCCGCTGCTGCCCGATGACGATCCACCCGGCCTCGTGCGCGCGCCGGAGCACCGTCAGCACGAGCCCGCCGGCGACGAACACCAGGAAGACGCCGGTGCCGGTGAAGAACTTCGACATGTTCAGCCGGACGCCGCCGGTGTAGATGCCGTAGCCGATGACGACGGCGCCCGCGATGCCGATGACCGCGCCGAGGGCGGCGAGACCGGTGTCCGACGACGCCTGGAAGGTGGCGAGGAGGAAGACCGCGGTCTCGAAGCCCTCCTTGAGCACGGCGAGGAAGGCCATGCCGGCCAGTGCCCACGCGGTACCGCGGCCGAGCGCCTCGGTCGCGCTCGCCTCGAGTTCCTTGGTCAGGGTGCGCGCGTGGGTGCGCATCCAGACGATCATGCCGGTGACGAAGACCACGGCGACGATGCCGATGATCGCCTCCATGCCCTCCTGCTGCGCCTGCGGCAGGGCCTGCTCGACGACCTGCAGGCCGAACCCGACGCCGATGCTGAGCACGACGGCGACCCCGACGCCGAACCACATGGGGGCGAGGGGGACACGGTTGCGACGCAGGAACGCGGCGATGATGCCGACGATGAGCGTCGCTTCGAGGCCTTCACGGAGGCCGATGACGAGAGTGGCGAGCATGACGTAGGTGAGGCTAACCTAACCGCCGTTCGGCCCGCCAGTCGTTCGGCGTGGGGTTTGATGGTTCTCATGAACCTGCTGTCCGTCGATGGCCTGGCGTCGGTCACGAACGTGCTCGACCTCGCCGGGGTGTTCGCGTCCGCCCTCCTCGGTGGATCGATCGCCCGCGCGATGGACTTCGACCTGTTCGGGTTCCTGGTCGTCGGCTTCGTCTCGGGGCTCGGCGGCGGCATGCTGCGCGACACCCTGCTGCAGAACGGCCCCCCGGTCGCACTCGTCGACCCGCTCTACGTGCCGGTCGCGCTGGCCGGGGCACTCATCGCCTTCTTCGTGTCGTTCTCCGAGATCACCTGGGACCGGCTGTTCACCGTGCTCGACGCCGCGGTGATCGGGTTCTGGGCGGTGGTCGGGGTGCAGCGCACCTACGACGCCGGCCTGGAGTGGCCCGCCGCGATCATCATGGGCACGATCACCGCGGTCGGCGGCGGCGCGATGCGGGACCTGCTGCTGCGCCGGGTGCCCGCGGTGTTCGGTGGGAACGCGCTGTACGCCACCGTGGCCGTCGCGGCGTCGGTGGTCATGGTCGTCGCGTCCGCCCTCGGGTCGCCGTCGATCGGGATCGTGGCCGCGATCGCGCTGTCGCTCGGTCTGCGCTGGGGTGCGGTCCGCCGCGGCTGGGGACTGCCCAACGGTCGTGACTGGCAGCCGAAGTCGACGCTCGGCTCGCTGCTGCGGCGCGGGCGGAGCCTGCGACCCGACGCACTCCGGCTGCTCCGACGCCCCGGACGGCGGACGGGAGCGGGCAGTGTGCGCGAAGAACACGACACGGCAACGGATTCCTCGTTCGACGACTGAGGGGTGTCATCTGTCAGTGCTCCGGCGTAGCATCCCTACCGTCGGGTATCGACCCGGCTCATGTCGTCCGCACCGAACCGACGCGACCCGAACGCGCCGGTTCAGCGCAGACGTGGTGATGGGGGCTTCGCTGATGCCGTGCGTGATCAGACGCGCGGCGCGGCAGGTCTCCCACCCCAAGCTCGCCCGCCCCCAGCTCGCCCGCCCCCAGCTCGCCCGCCCGGGTTCCAGCCCCGGTGCCCCGCCCCGGCAGGAACGATGAACGACGACGTCTCCGACTCCCCCACGCCGCGGACACCACGGGCCGAAGTCCGAGAACGTCTCCTCATCGCCGGCGCTGCCGTCTTCGCCGAACAGGGCGTGCACGGAGCGCGTCTCGACGAGGTCGCCGCCCGTGCCGGGTTCAGCAAGGGCGCGGTCTACTCGAACTTCTCGTCGAAGGAGGACCTGCTCGCGCAGGTCATGCAGCGCGGGACGAACCTGGTGCTCGGGTCGCTGCAGGAGCTCATCCGCGCCGACATCGCCGCGGCGGACATCGCGGACGTCGTGCGAGCGGCCTTCGGACGGCACGACCAGCGCGCGCAGTTCGCCCTGCTGTCGGAGTTCCGCGCCTACGCGATCCGACACACCGACCTGCTGCCCGAGTTCGTGCGGCAGCGACGGGTGCTGCAGGACGGCGTGCACGAGCTGGTGCGACTGTGGTTCGGGGCGCACCCGGAGGTCGACGCCGGCATGCCGCTCGACGCCTTCGCCACGGCGCTCGTCGCCGCCAACGTCGGGGTCGTGTTCGACGGGCCCGCGCTGCCGGGGGTCGACCCCGGCGAGGTCATCGCCGCCCTGGTCGAGGCGGTCGTCCGCCGCCGCTGACCCGGCGCGGCGGCGCACGGCGCGGCGGCATGGCGCTCTGGCGTGGTGCTGCGGCGTAGTGCGGCGTTGACCACTCGGTGCGAGCTTGTTGCGCCGCACCGAGTGGCCAACCTCGCACCAGCCGAGACTCCGGGGTCAGGCAGGGCGACGGGAGCGCCGACGACCCTCGTGCGACCACGCGGACGACGGCAGCAGGCTCGGCGGCAGCAGGCGCGACCGCAGCACCCGCCCACCGGAGACCGAGGCGTCGAGGGCCTCCCGCGCGTGCTGCACGTGCCGCACGAGCGCCTCGCCGTCGACCGCTGCGACCCCGCCGGCCGCGAACCGTTCACGGTCGACGGCGTCGACCACGGCGTCGAGGTGCGGGAGCGCCGAGGCCGGCAGCACCGGACGGAGTCGCCCGAGGACGGCCCGGGCGGTCCGGGCCGCAGCCCCTGCGTCACCGGGTGGTGCCAGCCCCGGGGCGTAGCCGTGGTCGGCGACGTCGTCGAGGGCCTCACGCCAGGCGTTCACCGCGGGTGAGCGACCAGCGGCGACGGCCGACAACCGCGACCGCCGTCGGAGTGCTCGGACGAGTCCGGGGGCGATGAGCAACGCGAGGACGAGTGCCGCGCCGAACAGCAGGCCGGCCGGACCGCTGCCACCCGAGGCACCGGCCGCACCGGGCTGCGCCGACGCCGAGGGGGTCGGCGTCGCCGAGGACTCGGCGGGAGCGGACTGCTCGGGCGCGGGCAGCGGGGACTCGGGCGTCGCGGCGGTCGGGGTCTCGGTGGGTTCGGTCGAGGGCTGCGCTGCCGCGTCGGAGTCCGGCGTCGGCTCGAACGCGACCCAGCCGGCCCCCTTGATGTACAGCTCGGGCCAGGAGTGCAGCTGCCGGTTCGACACCGCGTACTCACCGTCGGGCTGCGCCGCACCGGCCCGGTACCCCACCGCGATCCGGGACGGGATGCCGAGCGTCCGGGCCATCACGGCCATCGCCGACGAGAAGTGGACGCAGTAGCCCTCGCGCACCTGCAGGAAGGTCGAGACGACGTCCATGCTGTCGCCGTCGTAGCCCTGCTCGACGGGGGCCGTCTCGGAGTAGGTGAACAGGTCGCTGCGGAACCACTGCTCGAGGGCGCGGGCCTGGGCGTAGTCGTCGGACGCGGCCCCGGCCACCCGCTCCGCGGTCGACGTGATGTTCGCGGGCAGGTCCTTCGGCAGCGTCAGGTCGGTCTGCAGCTGGTCGCCGCTCGGCTCGCGGAACCCCCGGCCGTCGGCACGGGACAGGACACCCGAGGCCGCGACGGCGTCGAGGTACGCGTTCGCGAAGGTCGAGGCACCGTAGACCTCGTACGTCGCACCGCGCGGCGTGGCCGGACCGGTCGACCGCACGGTGCTCGAGGACCCCATCCAGCGCCACTGCGACAGGTCGAGGTTGGTGGAACGCGACTCGATCGACACCGCCCCGGACGGCACCGGTAGGTACGTGCTCGACAGCCCGGTGATCCGGACCGTGACGTCGCCGCGCGTCGCCAGGCGGGGGTTCACGCCCTCGGCCCACTGCTGTTGGTCGGCGGTGTCGGCCTCAGCGGCGTTCGTCACCGTCGGCACCCAGTCCCCGGTGCCGAACTCGTCCAGGTCGGCGAGCTTGAGGTACTCGGGCTGGCCGTCGGACGACCGGTAGCGGAGCACCTCGAGTTCGCTCGGCTGCCGCAGGTCGTTGCCGAGCTCGAGCAGGGTGCCGGGTCGCCCGGGTTGGATCGGCGACTGGATGGCCCCGGTGACGCCGGACAGCCAGCTCGCGTTGAGCGGCACGATCGCGGGCAGGCCGATCGCGACGACGAGCCCGATCGCACCGACGACCGCGGCCGGGACCGCTCGCTGCACGGGTCGGACCGACAGCCACAGCAGGGCGAGGAAGGCGACGGCCGTGGTGATCACGAGTGCGGTGCCCGCCGGCTGTCCGGTGATGATCCCCGGGACGATGAGGATGACGAGTGCCGGCGCGGCGGCGAGCGACGGGATCCGGGCGATCGCGGCGAGGAACAACGAGACGCCCGCCACCCAGGCGATCGACACGGTCACGACCAGTCGGATCGCGTCGGTCTGCGGCAGCGGCGCGGGGTTCAGGCGGATGGCGGCGAGCGTCTCGCCCAGCGCTCCGTCGGCGTCGAGCCAGCCGAGGGGTTGCACGTCGTTGACCAGGGCGGCGGCGCACGAGCACAGCACGAGGGTGGCGACGAGTGCCACGAACCGGACCCCGGCGGCCCGGCGACGCACCGCGAGCATGACGGCCACGAGCACCGCGACGACCACGACGCCGGACACCCACCAGGCGGTGCCCTGCACGAGCGGGCGGATCGCGAGCGCGGCGATGAGCACGGGCACCGGGGCGAGCGCGACGACCCAGGTGCTCGGGGTGTCACGGGTGTCGTCGTCGCGGTCCAGGACCTCACGCACGTCGACGGGCCGACGCGACGACGCAGCGGTGCCGCTCACCGTGCGGCTCCGGACGCGGTCGCCCCGGCGACCGGTACCACGAGGGTGCGCCAACCACCGCGGTCGAGGATCCCGCGGACCACCGGGTCCGGCGGCACGATCGTCGCCATGATCCCGCGGCTCGATCCGCTCGTCGCCGTCACGAGTTCAGCCGCTTGCTCGGCGGTGCAGTTGCCGGTGACCACCGCGGTCATGCCGTGCACGTCCCGCCCACGCACCTCGGGCAGGACCTCGGTGACCGGACGAGCGTCGCTGCGGAGCCGGACGTCCGCGAGTCCGACGAGCACGTCGGTGAGGCCGCCGACGTCACCGGCGTGCCGGGTGCTGCCGGACGGCCCGTCGCTCACGAGCACGACGCGCGAGGTCCGGGCGGCGAGGGCGCGGGCGACACTGGCGGCGACGACGACCGCGTGCTCGAAGGCCTGGTCACCGCCCAGGTCGGACAGCTCCGCCAGGTCCTCACGCCCGAGGCCCTGGTAGGACTCGCGCCGGACGTCGAGCGCGATGACGGCCTCGGGTGGTTGCGCCTGCGTGGTCTGCCGGACGTGCAGTTCGCCGCGGCGAGCACTCTGCGCCCAGTGCACCCGACGGATCGGGTCGCCGGGACGGTACGGCCGGAGTTCGCTGTCGTCGGCGGACCCGCCCTGCCCGACCCGTCCTTCGTCGGCGGAGACGGCCCCGGCGAGGGCGCCGGTGTCGATCGCGGCGAGGGGTGCGCTCGCGGGGACGACGACGACCTCTTCTGCCGGCACCACCGGGCGGTCGATGCGGAGCAGGCCGAAGGGGTCTTCGACCCGGATGGTGACGGGTCCGACGAGCGTGCGGCCGCGGTGCATCGCGAGCGCCTCGACGTCAAGCACCGCTGGCGGCAGGCCCGGGCCGACGAGCGCGTAGGTCTCCGCCTCGGACGCACTGGCGAAGGCGTCCTCGAGCTGTTCGCGGACGAGCAGGGTCGACCGCGGGCCGATCGGCAGGCTGGTGCTGCCGAGGGTGATCCGCTCGCGGTACACCTCGCCGACCTGCACGATCGCGCGGGCCGTGCTCCGGCTGCCCCGGAGCGGCGCGGCGACCACGAACGCCATCACGATGCCGAGCACGACGAGCACGAGCAGCAGCAGCCCGGCCGAGACGGCGACGCTGGTGGTGCCCACGAGCCCGCCCCCGATCAGCCCGATGCCGATCGCGATGACGGTCCAGCCGCGCACGGTCGGACGGGGGAACGGCGTGCGCCGGAGCAGGGACAGCCCACGGCGGCCGAAGCGCCCCAGCGTCGAGCGCGCGGCACCGGTGCGCCGCAGCAGCGACGACGGTGCCGATCGGCCGGGCATCAGGAGCGGACGGGGGTCGCCGTGAACGGCACGGCGGTGTCGGAGACGATGCGGACGACGATCTCGCGCACGGTGTCCTCGCCCGTGCCACCGAGTCCGCGCGCCACCGGCACGAGCCGGTGGGCGAGCACGATCGGTGCCAGCGCGGCGACGTCGTCCGGCGTGACGAACGGCCGGCCGAGCAACGCCGCGTGGGCACGGGCCGCCTGGGCCAGGTGCAGCGTGGCCCGGGGGCTGGCGCCGAGCACCAGGTCGGGGTGGGTGCGGGTGGAGCGGACGATCGCGATGACGTACGCCTCGACGTCGGGGGCGATGTGGACGTTCGCCACGGCCTCGATGATCCCGCGCAGCGTGGTCACGTCGACGATCGGTCGCAGGTGCGACAGCGGGTCGCCGCCGCCGCGGTTCGCGAGCATCTGCCGTTCGGCGTCGACGCTCGGGTACCCCATCGTGATGCGCGCCATGAAGCGGTCACGCTGGGCCTCGGGCAACGGGTAGGTGCCCTCCATGTCGATCGGGTTCTGCGTCGCCACGATCATGAAGGGGCGGTCGAGCAGCCGGGTCACGCCGTCGACCGTGACCTGGGACTCGGCCATCGCCTCGAGCAGGGCGGACTGGGTCTTCGGGCTGGTGCGGTTGATCTCGTCACCGATGACGACGTTCGCGAACACCGGCCCCGGTGAGAACCGGAACGTGCCCGAGGACTGGTCGAAGATGTTCACCCCGGTGACGTCCGACGGCAGCATGTCGGACGTGAACTGGATGCGGTTCACCGAGCCGCCCACCGAGGCGCCGAGTGCCTTCGCCAGGACCGTCTTGCCGACGCCGGGGACGTCCTCGACGAGCAGGTGTCCCTCGGCCAGCATCACGGTGAGGGCGGTGCGGATCGCCTCGGTCTTGCCGTCGATCACCGTCGAGACGGACGCGACGATGGCGTCGCCGACCTCTCGGATGCGCTCGAGGGGGAAGGCGGGGTCGGTCGGCTCCGGCACGCAGGGCTCCTCGTCTCGGGACAGGTGTCGTGCATGCTACATCGGTCCGGTGACAGCGCCCGGTGGGCGTGTCACCGATGCGCACTGGACGGGAGGCCCGTGGAGCGTGCGCCGATCAGCGCACGTCCCACGGGCCTCCCGTCCGGATCACGTGGTGCGTCTCAGACGCGACTCACGCGCGCATCGTGAGCGCCGTGTCGGCTGCGAGCAGGACCTTCGCGGCGACCGCGACCCCTTCTTCGCGACCGAGCTCGGTGTCCTCGTGCTCGATGTTGACCCACATGTCCGGGTCCACCTCGCGCAGGGCCTCGAGGAACGCCGACCAGTACGCCTCGTCGTGACCCTTGCCGAGCGCGACGAAGTCCCACGCGGACGGCTTCGGCCACTCGTTGGCCCACTCGTCGCCACCGAGGTTCGTGCGCGGCTCGTCCGGCGACAGCCGACGGAACGAGTTGTCGAGCACGCCGTTGATCGCCGCGTGCGGGTTGATCCGGACGTCCTTCGCGGCGGCGTGGAAGACCAGGTCGCCGAGGTCGCGGACGACCGCCACCGGGTCCATCTGCTGCCAGAACAGGTGACTCGCGTCGAGTTCGACGCCGGTGTTCGTCAGGCCACCACGTTCTACGAGCTCGCGGATCGTCGCCGGGTTGAACACCACGTTCTGCGGGTGCAGCTCGAGTGCGACCTTGACCCCGTGCTCCCGCGCAAGGGCGTCGATCTCCTGCCAGAACGGCACCGCGACGCTCCACTGGTACTCGATGACGTCGAGCGCGGCGGAGTTCCAGGCGTTCACGATCCAGTTCGGTCGGGTGCCGCCGGGCTCGCCGGCCGGCAGCCCGGACATCGTGACGACGCGGTCCTGGCCGAGGCGTGCGGCGAGGCGGATGCTGCGCCGGATGTCCTCCGCGTGGGCCTGGCCGATAGCTCGGTCCGGGTGCAGCGGGTTGCCGTTGCAGTTCAGGCCGGCGATGGACACCCCGGTGCCCTCGAACCGGGCGAGGAAGGCGTCACGTGCTGCGTCGTCCTCGAGGATCGCGTCGATGTCCGGCACGTGCACCGGCGGCAGGAACCCGCCGGTGTTCAGCTCGATGCCGGTCAGGCCGTTGCCCGCGATGGCCGTCAGGGCGTCGGCGAGCGGCCGGTCGTGGAAGATCGCGTTGTACAGACCGAGCTTCATGAGTGCGCTCCTTCGGTGGTGCGGACGGGCGGCACGTCGAGGGAGGCCCCACCGGCCCCGGCGGACCGTGCCACCGCGTCGAGGATCTCCATGTTGTGCACGCCGTCGTCGAACGTGGCGTTGGCGGGGAGCGGGTCCGCGACGCCGGCGACCTCGTCGAGGAACGCGCGTGCCTGGTACTCGAACATCTGGTTCTGTCCCCAGCCGACACCGGGCGCGTCCATCGCCATGCCTCCGGCGACGTAGGGGTGGTCCGGGCCGAGGACGACCTGGCGGTAGCCACCGAGGCGGGAGCCGTCGGACTGCAGCGCGAGGCCGATCTCCGAGGCGCGCTCCTGGTCCCAGCGCGCTGCACCGTTCTCGCAGAAGACCTCGATGACCAGGCCGTTCGGGTGCGCCGTGGCGACCCGGGACACCTCGAGCGAGCCCACCACGGAGCCGTCACCGAAGCGTGCGTTGAAGGTGGCGTAGTCGTCGTTCTCGACGTCGGCGAACTCACCCGTCAGCGGGACGGCTTGCCCGCGCAGGGCGAACCCGGCGGCGATCGGGCGCTTCGTGATGGCGGTCGTGAACATGCCGCCGTTGACGCTCTGCACCTCGCCGGCCAGGAACTCGGCCACGTACGCCAGGTGCGAGCCGACGTCGGCGAGGGCTCCGGTGCCGGGGGCACCCGCGAAGCGCCACGAGAAGGGCACGTCGGGCGACGAGCCGTAGTCGGTCCAGTAACGGGCGGAGACGTGCAGGACACGGCCGAGCGTGCCGTCCTCGACGAGCTGCTTGATCGCGGCGAGGCCAGGGGCGCGGCGGTAGGTGAAGCCGACGCGGGCGACGAGCCCGCGCTGCGATGCCTCGGTGGCCGCGGTGGCCATCGCCCGTGCGTCCTCGAGCGAGTCCGACAGCGGCTTCTCGCACAGGACGTGCTTGCCGGCGGCCAACAGCCCCTCGACGATCTCGCGGTGCAGCTTGTTCGCGACGACGACGCTCACGACGTCGATGTCGTCGGCCTCGGCGATGGCTCGCCAGTCCGTGTCGTGGCGGGCGTAGCCGAAGCGCTGCGCAGCCTCGGCCGCCAACGGCTCGTACACGTCGCCGATCGACACGAGCCGCACGGGCGGCAGCGTCGGGGCGAAGAGTGAGGGTGCGTTCCGCCACGCGGCCATGTGGGCCTTGCCCGCCATGCCCGCCCCGATGACGGCGACGCCGATGCTGTCGCTCATGTTCTCTCCTTCGAGAAGTCCGGTGCCAATTCTGGAACGTTCCAGAACGTGTCGGTAGACTGTAGCCCGACCACCCCATGTCCTGTCAAGGAGCCGCGTGTCACGACCCCCGACGATCATCGACGTCGCGACCCGTGCCGGCGTCTCGAAGTCACTCGTCTCGATGGTGCTCCGCGACGACCCGGGTGTCTCCGACGCACGCCGCTCGGCCGTGCTCGCGGCCGCCGCCGAGCTCGGCTACCGCCCCAACCGCGCCGCCGCGATCCTCGCCGGCACCCGGACCCGCACCGTCGGCGTCATCGTCGACGACTTCCGCAACCCGTGGTTCGTCCCCCTGCTCGACGGCATCCGCGACGCGCTCGCACCGCACGGCCTGCGACTCACCCTGGCGGACACCCGAGCGAACGCCCACCTCGACTCCTCGCCGTTCGACGACCTCGTCTCGCTACGGGTCGACGGCGTCGTCCTCGCCGCCGAGGGCTTCCCCGACCTCGTCGTGCCGGCCGACACCCCCGTCGTCGTCGCCGGCGCCCGCGCCGACGTGCCCGCCGGGCTCGACGTCGTCGCCTCGGACGAGGCCGCCGGCGGCCGGTTGGCAGCGGATCACCTGATCGGACTCGGTCACCGCCGCATCGTCCACGTCACGGGTTCAGGAGGCCCGGCTGCGGTCCGCCGCGAGGGCACCGTCGCGCGGATGGTCGCGTCCGGCATCGCGCCGCTGGTCTACGGCGACGGCCCGACGTCCGAGACGACCGGGTACGAGGGCACCCGCCGCGCACTGCGGGACCACCCGGACCTGACGGCGGTGTTCGCCGCGAACGACGTCATGGCGATGGGCGCGATCGCCGCCGTGCGCGAAGCCGGACTCCGGGTCCCCGAGGACGTCTCGGTGGTCGGCAACGACGAGACCCCGCTCGCCGCCTCACCCCTGCTGCGCCTGACCACGGTCGACCCGCACAACGACGAGGTCGGGCGGCTCGCGACCGCGCGGTTGATCGACCGCATCGGCGCGACCGCCGGGGATCCAGCGGATCCCATCCGGACGCTCGTGCCGCCGACGCTCGTCGTGCGGTCCACGACGGGGCCGCCGCGGGCCTGAGACGCAGCCACCCACCGACCGCAGCACGCGGGGCGGTGGTGCGCCGGGCCTCCCGGCCGACGGATCAGACCGTGGCACCCTCGAGCCGGTCGACCGAGACCGCGAGTTCTTCGAGTTCCGGGACCTCGCGCGCTTCGGCGAGCGCCCCCTCGAGCGCAGCGGCGTGGATCGGCGTGGCCGCGTCGAGCAGCCGCTGACCGGCGTGGGTGAGCTCGGTGTAGAGCCCGCGGCGGTCGTCGGCGCAGAGCACGCGGGTGAGCAGCGCACGTTCCTCGAGTCGGTTGACCAGCCGGGTCGTGGCGCTCGGGCTGAGGGCAGCTGCGCGGGCGAGCTGCTGCATGCGCATGTGGAAGCCGTCCTGCCGGCGCAGCGCATCGAGCACGGTGTACTCGACCACGGACAGGTCGACGTCGCGCAGTGCGCGCTCGAGTCGCGTCTCGATCAGGCCGTGCAGTGCCGCCAGGGTGCGCCAGCCGTGGGCGCGGACGGCGGTGGAGGTGTCGTCGACGGACATCGGGCTCCTTCTGGTCGGTTGCGCGGTCGGTTGCCGCGGTCGGTCGCCGCGGTCGTTGCGGGCGCGTGCAGTTGCTTGCGCGGATACCCCGCGTGTGCAACTATCGATACCGCGCGTCTGCAACAACCAGCGTACGCGGCACAGCGCCACCGCACAACGGAAGGAACCCCCATGCCCGCGGGACTCATCGCCCTCGCACTCGGCGGATTCGGCATCGGACTGACCGAGTTCGTCATCACCGGCCTGCTGCCCGAGGTCGCCGCCGACTACGGCGTCACCGAGACCACGGCCGGCTGGCTCGTCACCGGCTACGCACTCGCCGTCATCGTCGGCGCCCTCGGCCTGACCGCAGCCACGACCCGACTCCCCCGCAAGCCCGTCCTGCTCGGGCTGCTCGTGCTGTTCATCGTCGGCAACACGCTGTCCGCGATCGCACCGACCTACGAGGTCATGATGTCCGGACGCGTCATCGCCGCCCTGTGCCACGGTGCGTTCTTCGGCATCGGCTCCGTCGTCGCCGCGAACATGGTCGAACGGTCGAAGCGTGCCTCCGCGGTCGCCCTGATGTTCACGGGACTGACGGCGTCGAACGTGCTCGGGGTGCCGTTCGGCACGTTCCTCGGCCAGGCGCTCGGCTGGCGTTCGACCTTCTGGGCCATCGTCGCGATCGGTGTCGTCGCCCTGGTCGGCGTCCTCGTGCTCGTCCCCGCCGTCCGTCAGACCGAGACCCCGTCACTGGCCCGCGAGCTCGGGGTCTTCCGCTCCGGCCAGGTGTGGCTGTCGCTCGGCATGACCGTGCTCGGCTACGGCGGGATGTTCGGGGCGTTCACCTACATCGCGTACACGCTGACCTCGGTGTCCGGCTTCCCGTCCTCGGCGGTGCCGTGGCTGCTCGTGGTGTTCGGCCTCGGGCTGTTCGTCGGGAACTTCGTCGGCGGCAAGCTCGCCGCACGCTCGATCGACCGGACCCTGCTCGTCGTGCTCGTCGCCCTCACCGTGGTGCTCGGGCTGTTCGCCCTCGTCGCGACCTCGCCCGTGCTGACCGTCATCGCGCTCGTGCTCATGGGCGCCTTCGGGTTCGCGACCGTGCCGGCCCTGCAGACGCGCGTGATGCAGTACGCGGACCACGCGCCGACCCTGGCGAGCGGGGCGAACATCGCGGCGTTCAACCTCGGCAACGCGCTCGGTGCCTGGATCGGTGGGCTCACCATCGCCGCCGGGCTCGGCTACACCTCGCCGATCTGGGCGGGCGCCGGGATCACCCTGGCTGCCGTGGCCCTGACGCTCGTCGCCACGGGTGCCGTGCGGCGTGGGCGTTCGCGCGGCGCTGGCGAGCTGACCTCGACAGGGAGCATCGCGACGGCCTGACGGCAGCCCGGCAGAACCTGGTTCCGGACACAGCACCACGCCGTTCCGCGGTGCCGTGTCCGGAACCTGGTTCACGCGGCGTGCAGACCAGCACGGAGACGACGAAACCCCGGTCCGATCGGACCGGGGTTTCATGGAGTGCGGAGACGGAGGGATTTGAACCCTCGGTCCCCTAAAGGGGACTCCACCTTAGCAGGGTGGTGCACTCGGCCGGACTATGCGACGTCTCCAAGCACTCTCGCGAGCGCTCCGACCACCATACAGGAGGACCGGGCCACTCTCGACCCGACCGCACCCCGCGCGTGGCACGGTCGCAGAACGCGGGTCCCCCGAAGTGGGGACACCTCGGGGTTGTCCCGACGTACCCCGGTGAATAGCATCATCGAGACGCGGCGATCACATTCCGGGGCTCGTCCCCGTAGTCGCGACACAGCACCGACGTCGCTCTCCGAGCCGGGCCCGGCGCGCCCGGTTGTCTGGCGCCCGCTCGGGGAGCGGCTTCCGGGGGCGCGGTCCACCACCGCGCCCCCGTTTCTGCGTCCGGGCATGGCGGCCGACCAGTACGCGAAAGCGACAGTGCCCCAGCACGGCCCGTGGTCTGTGCCGTCAGCGCGACAGTGTGCCGCCGATGTTCGGCGGCAGACTGTCGCTTTCGCGTGGGCGGGAGCCCGGCGGGCCCAGAGCCCCAGCCGGGTCAGTAGCCGAAGGCCTTGGAGCACGTTTCCTGGTCGGCGGACTGCCCCTCGAGCCCGTCGATGGTCTCCGGCGTCGCGGAGGCAGTCGGAGCAGCAGCGGCAGGCGACGACGGCGCAGCAGCCGCGGGTGCGGACGCCGGAGCCGACGGCGCCGCAGCAGCCGGCGACGAGGCCGCTTCCGACGGCGCCGCGTTCGCCTCGGACCCGATGCCCGTGCTGTCCTCCCCCAGGGAGAACGACTGGTCCGCCTTGATCTTCGCGAACAACTGGTCGGCCAGGTACGTCGTCGGCTGGACCTTGCCCGCGTAGACCCCGGTCCCGCCGGTCGTGCCCGGGTACTGCACGAAGTTCACCTGCGACAGCGGGAGGTCCTGCAGCGCCCGACCCATCTGCACCATCGTCCCGATGTCGTTCAGGCTCTGGGACAGCTGCATGTTCGACGCCGCGGCGCGGGCCAGCTTGTACAGGGTGGGCGGCGACGTGAGGGTGTCGTTCGACTTCACGGTCCGGAGCAGCGACGACAGGAACACCTGCTGGCTCGAGATCCGGCCGAGGTCGGAACCGTCACCGACGCCGTGCCGGGTCCGGAGGAACGCGAGGGCTTCGTCGCCCTGCAGGGTCGAGGTGCCGGCGGGCAGGTCGAGCCCGGTGTAGGGGTCCTCGATCGGCTGCGCCACGCAGACCGGCACACCACCGATCGCGTTCGACATCTCGATGACGCCGTTGAACGAGACCGCGGCCGAGTACTGGATGTCCAGGCCGGTGAGCCCCTGCACGGTCTGGGTCACGCAGTTCAGCCCGCCGTCGCTGAACGAGGTGTTGATCGGCTGCGCAGCCATGGCCGGTGCGGTCCCGGAGCCGTCGGTCTTCTTGCACGCGGGGATCGGGGTGACGAGGTCACGGGGGATGCTCACCGCGGTCGCGTTGGTGTGGTCGGCCGACACGTGGAGCAGGATGTTGACGTCGTTGAGCGTGGCATCGCGCTCCCCGAACTCCGCGGACTGGTCCGGGTCGTTGTCCGTCCCGACGACGAGCATGTTGAAGCCGCCCTTGTACGCGCTGAGCGACGGGGCCTTGGTGCCGTTCGACCGCGGCGCGGGCTGCCCCTCGATCTGCACGCCGTCACCGAGGTCGTCGGTCACCTGCTTCGCGGCGATCGCGGCGACCGAGGCGGTGCTGACGAGCGCCACTGCGGCCACGCTCGCGACCAGCGCAGCGACGGTCCGGAGGGGTCCGGAACGACGGAGACGTCCGTGCCGTGCGATCCCGTCGGCTCGGTTGAGTCGGTGGGAGCGATCGCGGACGTCGTTCACGGGCTCTCCTGTCGTCGGTGGACGCGCCGGGGCGGCAACCGGTCAAGGCTGCCACGGAGGTCCCTGGCGATCCAGTGCGAACGACGTCGGAGCGAGCCCACCGGGCCACCGTCGACCCCCGGATCCGTGCGCCGTGGCGCCGACCTGTGCGAACCCGCAGCCGGGACGGCTCAGGAGGCCACGGCCACCCGGAACCGGTCCGGCAGGGCGATGAGCGCCGCCGCGAGCTCGAGCAGCACCACGGCGCAGTCGTCGAGCGCGTCACGCTCCGCTGCCCGCACGGCCTGGTCGACGAGGTCGAGTCGCCGCGCCCGGTCGACCACGGCGTCGATCCCGTTGGCCAGTGCGATGTCGTCGGTGAAGAACGTGTCGAGCACGGTGCGCTGCGACAGCATCCAGTCGGCGCTGACCGAGGCGCCGCGCCGCCGGAGGAACCACGCGGCGAGTTCGACGAACGCCCCGGCTTCGGTCCAGCACTCGCGGAGCCAGGCCGGGTCGAATCGGTCGTCGTGGCCCGTGCCGCTCACCGGCGGGTCGACGACCAGCGCCCGGGCGATGCGCAGGCGCTCGGTCATCTGCCCGACGGACCACTGCGTGATCACCACGCCGACGTACCGCTGCACGGTGACGAGCTGATGGGACTCGAGGGAGACGAGGGCTTCGCGCACCGGCGTGCGGGAGACCCGCATGTCCTCGGCGATGGTGTCGAGGCGCAGGCGCTGCCCGCGGCGGTACTCGCCGCGCAGCACGCTGTCGAGCAGGCGGAGGAAGACCGCGTCGCGCAACAGACTGCGCCGGAGGCCGTGGGGGTCGCGGTCGCCCCGGCCGACACGCATCGGTGACTGCTCCATCGCGCCAGCCTCACGCACGGCGGTCACCCTGGCCGACCGCACCGGCACCGTCGTGGATCGTCGTGGTGGGTGTCGCGCTGTGGAGGAGTGCCATGCCAGCACCGTGACACCACGACGACGGCCGTGCTAAACACTCTGAATACAGAATGTTGCATGGCCGCCGTTGCTGTTCAGCGTCGCTGCTGTTCCGCGTCCCCGGTCAGGACGGACAGGGGCTGGGTGACGTCCTCGAGCCCCTTCCGTGCGGCATCGACCCCGAAGACCAGGGCTATCACCCCACCGCCGATCATCACCGCAGACCCGAGCAGGTACCCCCAGAAGAGCGGTTCACGCGAGGACCCGTCCCCGATGAAGGCACCGTAGATCAGCGGTGCGACCGCACCGAAGACCTGCGCGAGCGCGAAGAAGTACGAGATGGCCTGCGACCGCAGCTCGAGGGGGAAGATCTCGCTGACCGTCAGGTACGCGCTCGAGGCACCGGCGGAAGCGAAGAAGAACGACACGCACCAGAAGGCCACCTGCACCGTCGCCGAGATCGCGTCGGCGCGGAAGAGGAACGCCGAGGTCGCCAGGACGAGCCCCGACACCAGGTACGTCAGGAAGATCATCTGCCGACGGCCCCACGTGTCGAAGAACCGACCGAGGATGATCGGTCCGAGCAGGTTCCCGATCGCGAACGGGAAGAAGTAGATCGACGTCTGCGCGGTCTTCAGGCCGAAGAAGTTCGTCAGGACGAGCGCGTAGGTGAAGAAGATCGCGTTGTAGAGGAACGCCTGCGTGATCATCATCGACGCACCGACCAGGGTGCGCGTCGGGTACTGCTTGAGCAGCACGCGCGCGATGGTCAGGAACCCGACGCGGTCGGTCGGCGTGACGGTCATGGCCTTCGACTCGTCGACGTCCGGCAGCCGCTTGCCCGTGGACTTCTCGACCGCCTCCTCGATCTGGGTGACGGTCGCTTCGGCCTCTTCCTCGCGCCCGTGGGTCATGAGCCAGCGCGGACTCTCGGGGATGTGCCGCCGCAGGAAGATGATCGCGATGCCGAGCACCGGGCCGAGGAAGAAGCCGATGCGCCAGCCGATGCTCTCCGAGAAGTTGGCCGTGTCGAGCAGGTAGATGTTCGCGAAGGCGCCGAGCGCGGCGCCGCCCCAGTAGGTGCCGTTGATGGCGATGTCGACGTGGCCGCGGTACTTCGCGGGGATCAGTTCGTCGATCGCCGAGTTGATCGCCGCGTACTCGCCGCCGATGCCGAGACCGGCGACGAACCGGAACGCGGCCAGGAACCAGAAGTCCTGGGCGAGACCGGCGACGCCCGAGCCGATCAGGTAGATCGCGAGCGTCAGGATGAAGAGCTTGCGCCGCCCGAGCCGGTCGGACATGCGCCCGAACACCAGCGCTCCGACCACCTGGCCGACCAGGTAGATCGTGCCGAGGGAGGTCACCTGTTGCGTCGACAGGTTCAGGTCGGCCTGGAAGCCGGCGTTGGAGACGATCTGGATCTCCAGACCGTCCAGGATCCAGGAGACCCCGAGTCCGACGACGACACTCCAGTGGAACCTCGTCCACGGCAGTCTGTCCATCCTGGCGGGGACCAGGCTCTTGATCGCCCCGTTCGTGCTGCTCACGAGAGGGGAACCTACGCCGAGATCGGCGAGATGGTTCACATTCGGTACGACGGGGCCGGCTCGGAGCCGGATCCCCCTATCGAATCCGGCTCCGATGCCGGAGCCTCAATCATTGCGGTTGCTATGGAAACCCACAAGCGGACGGGCGCGCCCCGCTCAGCGGCAACGCGAAGCGTTGCGCGGGGCGCGCCGACCGAGCCTGCGAGGGAGGACGGGGCGGGCCCGCCACGGGCCTCCCGTCCGCCTTCCGGTCGCTTTCGCGATCGCGGCGTAGCGTCGAAGCGGTGACCCGACCCGACATCCGCACGGTCGGCGAGCTCCGCACTTCTGGCCACGTCCAGAAGACGGTCCGCGCCGAGATCCGCGACAACCTGCTCACCGCGCTGCGCGCGGGAGACGACCCCTGGCCCGGCCTGCACGGGTTCGAGACGACCGTGATCCCGCAACTCGAACGTGCCCTGATCGCCGGACACGACGTCGTCCTGCTCGGTGAGCGCGGCCAGGGCAAGACCCGCCTGCTCCGCACCCTGCAGGGCCTGCTCGACGAGTGGACCCCTGTGATCACCGGCTCCGAGCTCGGCGAGCACCCCTACGAGCCCATCACCACCGCGAGCGCCCGCCGAGCCGACGACCTCGGCGATGCCCTGCCGATCTCGTGGCGGCACCGCGACGACCGCTACGTCGAGAAGCTCGCGACGCCGGACACGAGCGTCGCCGACCTGATCGGCGACGTCGACCCGATGAAGGTCGCCGAGGGGCGCAGCCTGGGCGACCCGGAGACCATCCACTTCGGACTCGTCCCCCGCGGCCACCGCGGCATCGTCGCGATCAACGAGCTGCCGGACCTCGCCGAACGCATCCAGGTGGCGATGCTCAACGTGATGGAGGAACGCGACGTCCAGATCCGTGGCTACGTGCTCCGACTCCCCCTCGACGTGCTCGTGGTGGCCAGCGCGAACCCGGAGGACTACACGAACCGCGGCCGGATCATCACGCCGCTGAAGGACCGCTTCGGCGCGGAGATCCGGACCCACTACCCGATCGAACTCGAGGACGAGATCGCGGTCATCCGGCAGGAGGCGCAGCTCACCGCCGAGGTGCCGGACGCGATCGTCGAGATCCTCGCCCGCTTCACCCGTGCCCTGCGCGGGTCGAGCGCGGTCGACCAGCGCAGCGGTGTCAGCGCCCGGTTCGCGATCGCCGGCGCCGAGACGGTCGCCGCGGCGGCCGTGCACCGTGCAGCACGCCAGGGCGAGCCGGAGGCCGTCGCGCGACCGATCGACCTCGAGACGGCGGTCGACGTGCTCGGCGGCAAGATCGAGTTCGAGAACGGCGAAGAGGACCGCGCGGACGAGGTCCTCGAGCACCTGCTGCGGACCGCCACGGCCGAGACGGTGCGTGCCCGGTTCCGCGGACTCGACTTCGGGGTGCTCGTCGAGGCGCTCGACGGAGGGACGATGGTGACGACGGGCGAACAGGTCGGCGCACGGGCGTTCCTCGAGGGGCTGCCGTCGATCGGCGAGTCCGACCTGTACGACCAGGTCTGCGAACGCCTCGGTGCCACGAACGACGGCGAGCGCGCGGGTGCGATCGAACTCGCGCTCGAGGGGCTCTTCCTCGCCCGCCGCATCAGCAAGGAGTCCGGCGGGGGCGAAGCCGTCTATGGCTAGGCAGAACCGACGACTGACGCGGGACACCCGGTACGGCGCCGCAGCGCTGTACGGGAAGTACCACGACGGTCCGGACCCGCTCGCGCCGCCCGCCGACCTCGCCGAAGCACTCGACGCCATCGGGCAGGACGTGATGGCCGGCACCTCACCGGAGCGGGCCATGCGGGAGTTCCTGCGCCGTGGTGGCCGGACGCAGCGCGGACTCGACGACCTCGCGCGCAAGGTCGCGGAGCGGCGGCGGGAACTCACCGCGAAGAACAACCTCGACGGCACCCTGCAACAGGTCCGCGAACTGCTCGACCAGGCGCTCCGCGCCGAACGCGGCGAACTCGCACGCAACGTGGACCTCGACGACGGCGACCGCGCCCTGGCCGAGATGCAGCTCGACAGCCTGTCCCCGTCGCCGGCCGCCGCGGTGCAGGAGCTCGGCGGGTACGACTGGACGAGCCGCGAGGCCCGGCAGAAGTACGACGAGATCAAGGACCTGCTCGGCCGCGAGGTGCTCGACCAGCGCTTCGCGGGCATGAAGCAGGCGCTCGAGGGGGCCACGGACGAAGACCGTGCCGCGGTCAGCGCGATGATGCAGGACCTCAACCAGCTGCTCGAGGACCACCGCGCCGGCACCGACTCGCAGGAGCAGTTCGACGCGTTCATGGCGGAGCACGCGGAGTACTTCCCGTCGAACCCCGCGAACGTCGACGAGCTGCTCGACGACCTCGCGGCACGGGCCGCCGCCGCCCAGCGCATGCGGAACTCGATGACCGAGGAGCAGCGCGACGAACTCGACGCCCTCGCCCAGCAGGCCTTCGGCTCCCCCGACCTGATGGGGCAGCTGTCCCAGCTCGACGGCAACCTGCGGTCCCTCCGCCCCGGTGAGGACTGGGGCGGATCCGAGCGCATGGAGGGCGACCAGGGGCTCGGACTCGGCGACGGGACCGGGGTCTTCCAGGACATCGCCGACCTCGACGCCCTCGCCGACCAACTCGCCCAGTCCGGACCGGGCTCCGAGCTCGACGACCTGGACCTCGACGCCCTGACCCGGCAGCTCGGCGCCGAGGCCGCCGTGGACGCCAGGACCCTGCAGCAGCTCGAGAAGGCCCTGCGGAACTCCGGGGCGATGCGCCGCGGTGCCGACGGGCAGCTCCGGCTCACCCCGAAGGCCATGCGGCAGCTCGGTAAGAGCCTGCTCCGTGACGTCGCCGAGCGGATGTCCGGCCGACAGGGTGCCCGCGACATCCGGCAGTCCGGTGCGGCCGGCGAACCCTCGGGCGCGACCCGGCAGTGGGCGTACGGCGACACCGAGCCGTGGGACGTCACCCGGTCGATCACGAACGCGCAGACCCGGACCGCGGCCGACGGGCGGGTGGGCCCCGGCGTCCGCCTGACCATCGACGACGTCGAGGTGCAGGAGACCGAGTCCCGCACACAGGCCTGCGTGGCACTGCTCGTCGACACGTCGTTCTCGATGGCGATGGAGGACCGCTGGGTGCCGATGAAGCGCACGGCCCTGGCGCTGCACACGCTCGTCTCGACGCGGTTCCGCGGCGACGACCTGCAGCTCATCGCGTTCGGACGCGAGGCCGAGGTCGTGGACATCGAGCAGCTCGTGGGTCTCGACGCGATGTGGGACAAGGGCACGAACCTGCACCACGCGCTGCTCCTCGCCAACCGGCACTTCCGGAAGCACCCGACCGCCCAACCCGTGCTGCTCATCGTCACCGACGGGGAACCGACGTCGCACCTCGAGCCGAACGGACAGGTGTGGTTCGACTACCCGCCGGACCCCGTGACGATCGCACTGACCGTTCGGGAGCTCGAGAACGCCGGTCGGCTCGGCGCCCAGACGACGTTCTTCCGCCTCGGCGACGACCCGGGGCTCGCACGGTTCATCGACGCGATGGCGAAGCGGGTGGACGGCTCGGTCGTCGCTCCGGAGAACGACGACCTCGGTGTCGCCGTCGTGGGGTCGTACCTGGGGTCGCGCCGCGGCGGGCAGTCGTTGTTCGACTAGCCGCCGAGTCGATCCCGACAGGGGCTGTTGCGCGGGGTTCCGCAGTCGTATGCTGAGCGCCACCACAGTTGCCCCAGACCCCGGCCGCCGTGATCGTTCTTCCCGCGCTGACCTCGTCGGCGCGCCGGAAGCGGTCGGCCGAGTGCACCTGATCCGTTCTCGACCGGTCGACTCCCGCGGGGTCCCGGAGTGCAACGGCGCACGCCACCGGACGCCACGGGTATCCGCGTCCACGGATCACGGACGCGGACCGGTCGGTGGGGTCCGGACCCGACGGGCCCCACCGTCCCGGACCGGGGTGTCCACGGCCGGCCGGGGTCGCCACGGCAGGCCAGGCCGGGGCGCCGGCTCACGACGGGTGCGTCAGAACAAGGGCCACGGCACCGCGGGGCCGTGCCCCGGCGGTGGCGGGAAGATGCCGACGGCCCGCAGCGCTGCACACCGCGCGCGCACCGTGTCGACTTCTTCCGGCGTCAGGTGTTCGGCGAGTTCGTCGCCCAGGGCACCGCGGAGCGCTTCCGACACCCGGTCGAGCCCCTCGAGTTCGTCCGGCCCGAGCGGCTCACCGATCCAGCCCCACAGCACCGTGCGGAGCTTGTGCTCGACGTGGAAGGCCAGCCCGTGGTCGACACCGAACCGGTGTCCGTCGGGCATCGCCAGCACGTGCCCGCCCTTGCGGTCGGCGTTGTTCACCACGACGTCGAAGACGGCCATGCGGCGCAACGCCTCGGAGTCCTCGTGCACGAGCGTCACCGGCTGGTCGTGCTCGTCGATCGCCTCGAGGACGGGCAGCCACGGCGAACCGTCCGCCTCGGCGGCCTCGGGGGTGACGAGGTCGACGGCGTCCTGGTCCGGGTCGATCGTCTGCCAGCGCTGCACCATGCCGGGGCCGAACGGGCCGTCACCGAGCCACGTCGGTGGCACGATGCCCCAGCCGAACGCCTCGGACACCAGGTGCGCGGCGACCTCGCGGCCGGCGAGCGTGCCGTCCGGGAAGTCCCAGAGCGGGCGCTCCCCCTCGATCGGCTTGTACACGACCGCCTCACCGTCCAGTTCGGCCAGGAACGTCGCGTTCGAGGCCTCGCGGATCCGCGCCGTGATGCTCAGTGAGCCGTCGCTCATGCGTCGCCGGGCGGACGGCCGGCGGCGACGATCTCGCGGGTGCGTTCGACGAACGCGCGTGCGGTGCCGACCGGGATCTTGACCTGGAAGAGCTCGTCGGGTTCGGGGATCTCGACGACCGCCTCGATCTCGAGGCCGTCCTCGCTCTCCTCGGACACGATCTCGACGTCGTCGTCGATCGGGTACGCCTCGATGACCACCTGCGCCGTCGACGGGTCGAAGCCCAGGCTCAGGGCACCGGCGCGGAACTCGGGCTCCACCGGCTGGTCGAGCGGTTCCGGGTCGCGGAGCTCCACGGGGGCGGTGTCCGGCACGCTGAAGCGGTTCGCCTCGACCGTGGCGACCTCGTCCAGCAGCTCGTCGATCTTCTCGGCGAGCACGGCGGTCTGTTCCTTCTCGAGGGCGACGCTCGTGACGCGCTTGCCGGAGCGGGCCTGCAGGTAGAAGGCGCGCTCGCCCGGACGGCCGATGGTGCCGACGACGAGGCGGTCCGGCCAGTCGAAGCCGTGGACGATGGAGGGCATACCCGCATTGTAGGAGTGCGGGCCTGCGCCCGTTCAGGGTCTGGCAGGGCCTGCCTCGGACGGGGCCTCCGGATGTCCGGCCCCGCCGCCGACCGCTGCGTCCCCGCTGGGCGCCGGAGCGGTCGCGAGCCACGAGAGATCGCCGGACTCGGTGTTCGTCGCGACCACCTCGGGACGGTGCTCGCCGTACCGCACGACCGACACCGACGCCGGCCCGACCCCGATGCGCTGGAACAGGTCGAGGTGCATGCCGAACGCGTCGGCCAGGACGGACTTGATGATGTCTCCGTGGCTCACCGCGACCCAGACCGCTCCGGGCCCGTGCTCCGCCTCGACCTCGGCGTCGATGCGCCGGACGGCCGACACCGCCCGGGACTGCATGGTCTGCATGGACTCGCCGCCGGGGAACACCACGGCGCTCGGGTTCGCCTGCACCGTCCGCCAGAGCGGCTCCTTCGCCAGGTCGACGAGCTTCCGCCCTTGCCACTCGCCGTAGTCCGCCTCGGTGATCGCCCGCTCGATGGCCGACGCGGGGTCGCCCGGCTGTCGCTCCAGGATCGCCCGGGCCGTCTGCCGGCACCGCTCGAGCGGACTCGACACGACGGCGACGACTGGCACGGCAGCGATGCGCTCCGCGGTGCGGTCGGCCTGCTTCCGGCCGACGGCGTCGAGTCGCACGCCGGCGGTGCGTCCGGCGAGCACGCCCGTGGCGTTCGCGGTGGTGCGTCCGTGTCGGACGAGGAGGACGGTCGCCATGTGCCCGATCCTAGGCGGCGATCACCGGCGCCCCGGCCAGCCGACCGTCCACCACCGTGACGAGTTCGTCGAGGGTCCCGCGGTGCACCAGGTCGTGGGTGACCAGCATCGTCGCGGTGTCCCGCTCGCGCGTCAGTTTGGCGATGAGCTCCATGATCGCCGCGCCGCGCTCCTGGTCCAGCGCACTCGTCGGTTCGTCCACGAGCAGGACGTCGGGTTCGTGCACGAGTGCCCGGGCGATCGCGACGCGCTGCCGCTGCCCGCCGGACAGCTGCGCCGGCCGCTTGTCCAGGTGGTCGGACAGCCCCACGGCGTCCAGCAGGTCGTCGGCCCGGTCCCGGAGCCCTCCCGCGCGACGACCTCCGGCGGGGTGCCGGCCGCCGAGGTGCGCCATCACGAGCACCTGCTCCCGTGCGGTCAGCGACGGCAGCAGGTTCGACTGCTGGAACACGATCCCGATGTGCGCACGCCGCAGGGCGGTGGCTTCGTCCCGGGACAGCGCGGCCGCGTCGACGTCGCCGATGAGCACCCGACCGGAGTCCGGCCGGATGAGCGTCGCGGCGACGGCGAGCAGCGACGACTTGCCCGATCCGGAGGGGCCGGTGATGCCGGTCACGACGCCGGGCCGGGCGACGAGGGACACGTGGTCGACCGCGGTGATCCGCCGGTCGCCGTCGGGGAAGGTCAGGGTGACGTCGTCGAGGGTGATCATCGGTTGCTCCCGAGGGCGGTGAGGGGGTCGGCGGAGGTGACGGTGCGGAGCGCGACGGCGGCGCCGGCGAGTCCGAGGACGGCCATCGCGGCGGCCGGCACGACGGTGGTGACCGGGCTGAGCAGGAACGGCAGTGCACCGCCGGCGAGCGCGCCGAGTCCGACGACGGCCAGCATCCCGACGCCGATCCCCAGGACGAGCACGACGAGCGCCTGTCCGAGCGCATCGCGGACGAGTGATCCGGTGCTCGCGCCGAGGGCCTTGAGCACGGCGACGTCGCCGGCCCGCTGCATGGTCCAGACCGTGAAGAACGCCCCGACGACGAGCGCGGACACCCCGAAGAGCATGACGATCATCAGGCCGAGCGACCCGATCTCGGACCGGAAGGTCTCGAGGGCGGTCAGCGACCCGAGCGGCGACGCGGCGGACGTGCCGGTGGACGCTGCGACGGCGTCCCAGTCCGGGCTGCCGCTGACGGCCAGGACGGTCGGCGCGCCGTCGCCGCCGAGCCGCCGGTCGGCCGCGGCCCACGCCTCCGGGGTCATGGCGAGCACCGGTGTGTGGCTGTACCAGGCGTCGCCGCCGACGACGGCGACGCGGTAGTCCGTCCCGGTGACGGTGATGCGGTCGCCGACCTGCACGCCGAGGTCGGCCGCAGCACCGGACGACAGCCCGACCTGGTCGTCGCGACCGGGTGCGATATCGGTGACGGGGGTCGACCGTGCTCCCGTCGGCAGCCCGACCAGCGCGACGCCGACGGCCGCGCCCGACCCCGCAGCGCCCGACCCCGCAGCGCCGGACCCCGCGCCAGGTGCCGTCGCCCGGCCCTGGACGATGCCCACCGGCACCACGTCGTCGACCCCGCGGGCCGCCTGCCAGCCGTCCACGGCCCGCTGCCCGATGGTGGAGTCGCCGAACGACGGCTGCCCGGTGGACGGCTGCTGCAGGACCAGGCGGTCGCCGGGCAGGTCGAGCACCGCCGAGACGTTCTGCGACGCGAGCCCGCCGGTGAGCCCGGCGAGGAACCCGACGAGCAGGGTGATGAGCGCCACGACGGAGCCGATGAGGACGAACCGGCCACGGGCGAACCGGAGATCGCGCCAAGCGACGAACACGGTGTTCCCTTCCCGGGTCGCAGACCTTCCACGACCACGACTCCCAGCCTCGCCGCGGTGCTCCCACCCGGCATCGCCGGAGGGTTCGGTCCTCCGATCGAACTTTCGGTTGATCCCCACCGGCCGGTGCCTCCGTACGCTGGGGAGCACATGGCGCACAGCACCCTCACCCCGGTCTTCGTCGGTCTGCGGACCGGCCTGCACGTGCTGTCGGCCGCGCTGCTCGCCCTGGTCGTCGTGCGGGTGCTCGTGGACGGTGGCGCCGGCACGTGGGTGCGGTTGGCCCTGGCTGCGGTGTTCGCGGGCGTGTACCTGCTCGGGGCGGTCGTCGCGCGCGGCGACGGCCCCCGTCGGACGGTCGCCGGTGCGGTCTGGCTCATCGCCCTGACCCTCGTCTGGATCGCCCTGCTCGTCGGTGTCCCCGAGGCCGCCTACCTCGTCTTCCCGCTCTTCTTCCTGTACCTGCACGTCCTGCCGCGCATCGTCGGACCGGTGGCCGTCATCACTGCGACCCTGGTCGCCGTCGTCGCCCTCGGACTGCACGGCGGCTTCACCGTCGGTGGTGTGGTCGGTCCGCTCGTCGGAGCGGGCGTCGCACTGCTCATCGGACTGGGGTACCGGGCGCTCGCGCGCGAGGCGGTCGAACGCGAGGCCCTGGTCGCCGAGCTCCTCGCCACGCGCGACCGGTTGGCCGTCACCGAACGCGAGCAGGGCGTCCTCGCCGAGCGGGCCCGGTTGGCCCGTGAGATCCACGACACCGTCGCGCAGGGGTTGTCGAGCATCCAGATGCTGCTGCACGCGGCCGAACGCGCGGACGGGGAGCGTCCGGGGACGGAGCACATCCGGCTCGCCCGTGAGACCGCTGCCGAGGGCCTCGCCGACACCCGGCGGTTCATCCGCGAACTCGCACCACCGGCGCTCGAACGCGGACTCGGGGCAGCGCTGGAACGGTTGGCCGGCTCCCAGTGGTCGCGCGACGGCCTCGACGTCACGGTCGACGTCGCGGAGGCCTCGTTGCCGATGGACGTCCAGACCGCGCTGCTCCGCATCGCCCAGGGCGCCGTCGCCAACGTGGTGCAGCACGCCGCGGCCACCCACGTCCGACTGTCACTCACCGTGGACGGTCAGGAGGCCCGGCTCACCATCGCGGACGACGGCGTCGGTTTCGACCCGGTCGCCGTCCACGACCGGTCGGGCACGACGGACTCGTTCGGGTTGCGTGCCACCGAAGAGCGCGTCGAGCAGTTCGGCGGCCGGCTCGAGGTCGACTCGGCCCCTGGCCGCGGGACGACGCTCGTCGCGATCCTGGAGGTCCGGTGATCCGCATCCTCATCGCCGACGACCACCCGGTGGTCCGCGCCGGGCTCCGAGCACTCCTCGACGGCACGGACGGCATCGTCGTCGCGGGTGAGGCGTCCACCCCGGACGAAGCCGTGGACCTCGCCGCCCGGCTCTCGCCGGAACTCGTGCTCATGGACCTGCAGTTCGGGCAGGACCTCACCGGGGCGGACGCGACGCGACGGATCCGCGCGCTCGACGCCGCGCCGTACGTGCTCGTGCTGACGAACTACGACTCCGACGGGGACATCCTCGGTGCGGTCGAGGCCGGCGCGAGCGGGTACCTGCTCAAGGACGCGCCCCCGCACGAACTCGTCGCGGCCGTCCGCGCCGCCGCGTCCGGACAGAGCGCCCTCGCGCCGACGATCGCGGGTCGGCTCATGGCGCGGATGCGCGCCCCGTCGGTGAGCCTGTCGGCGCGGGAGCTCGAGGTGCTGCGCCTCGTCGCCGAGGGGGCGTCGAACGGCGCCGTCGCCGCGCGCCTGCACATCAGCGACGCCACCGTGAAGTCGCACCTGGTGCACGTGTTCTCGAAGCTCGGGGTGTCCTCGCGCACGGCCGCGGTCTCCGAGGCCCGCGCCCTCGGCATGCTCCGCTGACGACCGCACCCTTGACGGGCCGTCGGCGGACCGATCAGATGGTCACATGACCCGGCACCCTCGAGGGGCCCTGTTCGCCACGTCGACGATGACCGGCTTCGGCATCGCCACGTGGGTGACCAGGACGCCCGCCATCCGCGACGAACTCGGGGCGTCGATCGAGGCGATGGGGCTCGTGCTCCTCGGGCTGTCGATCGGGTCGATGATCGGGATCCTCGGCGCCGGTGCGCTCGTCCGACGGCTCGGGACACGACCCTTGATCCTGCTCGGTGGCGCGCTGCCCGTGGTGGGGATGGTCCTCGTCGCCCTGCTCGCCCCGGCACAGGTGCCGGCGGGTGTCTGGGCGGGGCTGTTCCTGATCGGGTTCGGGTCGGGGGTCGCCGAGATCGGGCTGAACGTCGAGGCCGCCGCGGTCGAGCGGCGCATCGGCCACCCGGTGGTGCCGGTGCTGCACGCCTGCTTCAGCCTGGGGACCGTCGTCGGCGGTGTCGTCGGCATCGCGATGACGGCTGCCCGGACACCGGTGCTCGTGCACCTGCTCGTGGGGGCTGCGGTGATGGCGGCACTCGCGGCGTTCGCTGCCCTCAACCTGCAGCCGCTGCCGCGTGCCGGAGTGCAGACGGAGGGAGCCGACACCGCAGACGCCGCCGGCACGTCCCGCGTCACCACGGCCACCCGCCGCTCCGTCATCACCGTGCAGCTCGCGCTCATCGCGGTGATCACGCTCGCGATGGCCTTCGCCGAAGGTGCCGCCAGCGACTGGCTCCCGCTCCTGATGACGACCGACCACGACGCCCCGGAAGCGGTCGGCTCGCTGGTCTTCACCGGGTTCGCGCTCGCCATGCTCATCGGCCGGTCGGCCGGCACCCCGCTCGTCACGCGGCTGGGGCGGGGCCCGGTCGTCCGGCTCTGCGCCGCGGTCGGCGGGATCGGGGTCCTGCTCGTGGTGGTCTCGCCGAGCCCGGTGGTCACGGCGATCGCCGCGGGTGTCTGGGGGCTCGGCATCGCGCTCGGGTTCCCGCTCGCGATCTCGGCAGCGGGTGACCACCCGACCGACGGGGACCGCCGGGTGTCGGTCGTCGCGACCGCCGGCTACATCGCGTTCCTGGTCGGACCGCCCCTGCTCGGCTTCGTCGGCGAGCACCTCGGGCTGCAGGCGGCGATGCTGGTGCCCCTCGTGCTGCTCGTCGCCGCCTTCGTCGTCGCGCCCGCCGCACGGGACTCCCACGACGTCGACGTCCGGCGGACCGTCTCCACCTGATCCGCGACGCCGGGCGCGGGTCCGGGCGCGCCGTCCCGCGGATCAGTACGGTCGATCCCATGCCGTTCTTCCGCGACAGCCCCCAGCCGACCACCCCCTCGAAGATCCAGGCGGCGTGGTCCGACTCGACGGGCCGCCTGGCGACGCGGTGCCTGCAGGTGATCATCGTCGTCGTGGTCATCGCCGGCGTCGTCTACGCCGGCAGCGTGCTGAGCGTCGTCACCATCCCGGTGCTCCTCGCGCTCATCATCGCTTCGGCCATGCACCCGATCGTGTCCTGGTTGCGCAAGCACAAGGTGCCGTCGGTCCTCGCGACCCTCGCGGTGCTCATCGGTGTCCTCGCGGTGCTCGGGCTGATCGGGTGGCTCATCGTCGTCGCCGTCGAGAACCAGTGGTCGCAGCTGCAGAAGTCGGCCGTCGACGGGTTCCAGCAGTTGCAGGACTTCGCGAAGAACCTGCCGATCTCGATCTCGGACAAGCAGGTCGACGACGCCGTGGCGTCCGTCACCGACTTCATCACGAGTGCGCAGTTCGGCTCCGGCGCCCTGGCCGGCGCCTCGGCCACCGCGAACTTCCTGACCGGCCTCGTGCTGATGATCGTGGTGCTGTTCTTCTTCCTGAAGGACGGCCCGAGCATCTGGGAGTTCCTGCTCCGCCCGTTCACCGGTGAGCGCTACGACCGTGCACGCCGGGTGGGCGACCGGGTGGTCTCGACCCTCGGCGGGTACGTCCGCGGCACCGCCACGGTCGCCGCCGTCGACGCCATCGGCATCGGTGTCGGCATCGCGATCGTCGGCGTCCCGCTGGCACTCCCCCTGGCCGTCGTCGTGTTCATCACGGCCTTCATCCCGATCGTCGGTGCGACGGCAGCCGGCATCCTGGCCGCGCTGGTGGCGCTCGTCGCCCTCGGACCGGTCCAGGCGCTCATCGTCGTCGGGATCGTGATCCTCGTGAACCAGCTCGAGGGCAACCTGCTCCAGCCGGTGCTGATGGGACGCACCCTGAAGCTGCACGGCCTGGTCATCCTGATCGGCCTGACCGCGGGCACCGTCCTGGCGGGCATCACCGGTGCCATCATCTCGGTGCCGCTGCTGGCCGCCGCGTGGGGCGCGATCCTGGTCTGGGACGGCCCGAACACCCCCGCGCGTCCGTGGCGCAAGAAGCGCAACGAGGACGTCACGGCCCACGAACTCCCCGCCGACTGACACCATGGACCCGTGCTCGTCTCCATCGTCTACATGAGTCGCGCCGTCGTCCCCTTCGACGACGGCGACCTCGCGACGCTGCTGGACGGCTCACGGCTCCGCAACGAGGCGCTCGGCGTCTCCGGGCTGCTCGTCGTGAAGGGCGGCCGCTTCATGCAGTTGCTCGAGGGCCCTGCGTGGAGCGTCGACGACCGGTTCGCCGCCATCAGCCGTGATCCGCGGCACGGCGAGGTGAAGTCGCTCATCCGCGAGGACATCGAGCGACGACGCTTCGACGGCTGGTCGATGGCCTACCGCTCGCTCGACGACGCGGACGTCCACGCGGAGCCGGGCTTCAGTCCGTTCCTGTCCGGCGAGACGGACTTCCCGCGGTCGTTCGACCGCACGAGCGCGGCGTGGCTGCTCAAGTGGTTCCGCGACCGCGAACTCCACGACCGCTGAACGCCTCGTCGACGACGCCGAGCAGCCGGTCGCGGTGCGCCGGGTCAGCCGTGGCCGTCAGGACCACCCGCCACATCGTCGCGACCGCGGGGAACAGATCGGCCCGCCCGGTGCGGACGTCGGACACCAGTTGCACGCCCGTGAAGTACGGCACGACGGTGGCGCCGAGCTGTTCCGCGGTCAGGTCGGTGCGGAGCTCGCCGCTCGCGATCGCCAGCCGGAACACGTCGACGATCCCGCCGATCCACTGCTCGTAGAAGCTGACCGTGGCCGCGTGGAACTCGCCGCGCTCCAGTGACAACCGGATGCCCGCCCGCACGATCGGGTCGGTCCGCAGCAGGTCCGCGATGGCTCGCGAGGCGCCGACCAGGGCAGCTGCTGGTGACTGCTCGGTGTGGCTCACGACGTCGAAGGTCCGGACGTTCTGCTCGTCGATCACACCGAGCGCGAGGGCCAGCTTGGTCGGGAAGTGGAAGTGCAGCGCCCCCTGCGAGACGCCCGCCCCGCGGGCGATGGCCGCGATCGTCGCGGCGGCGAAGCCGACGCGGTCGAACTCCTCCGCAGCGGCCACCAGGATCTGCTCACGTCGTTCCACGTGACCAGTCTGACGGTCTGGAGGCGCGGGGCGGGCGTGCCCCGTGCCTCCAGACCGAGGGGTGGTCGCGTCAGACCGCGTCAGGCGACCCGCGCGCTCAGGTGAGCGCCAGCAGGTTGTTGACCTGCTCGTTGATGCCGGTCAACGTCGAGATCGGCTTGCCGTTCGCGTAGACGTTGTCGAAGGCCGGCTGCAGCAGCGCCTGCACGTCCGCCGGGTTGCGGGTGACGGGGAACAGGAACGTGGTCTTCTCCTCGACCTGCCGGGTGAACGCCGACACGTCCAGCCCGCGCTTCCGGAACGACGCGACCGCCGCCTCGGTACCGGCGGGACGGGCCGGGAACACGACGCCCGCGCGGCCGACGATCTCCTGGGCGGTGTCGCTGCCGAGGAACGCGACCCACTTCGCCGCCGCCTCCGGGTCCTTCGCCTGCTTCGTGATCGAGTCGCCGAGCCCGTTGAACATCGACGCCCGCTTGCCCGTCGGCCCGATCGGCGTCGGGGCGACGGCGATGTCGAGGTCCTTCATGTTCAGGTACGTGCCGATCATCCACGAACCGTTGAACGACAGCGCACACTTGCCCGCGCCGAGCTGCACGTCCGGACCGGTCGTCGTCGAGAAGACGCCGTACTTCGCCATGTAGCCCTTGTCGGCCAGGCGGTAGTACCAGGCGAGGGTGTCCTGCACGGTCTTCTCGTCGTAGCGGAACTTGTCGCCCCACGGGTTCTCGTTCGTGTAGAACCAGTCGGTCGACCCGGTGAAGGGCGACCACTGCGTCTGGCCGAAGCCGTCGCCGCCAGACCCGTTCGACGAGATGCCGTAGACCTCGACGTTCTCCTTGTCGAAGCCGGGCTCGTCACCCCGCCGACCCTTGGAGTCGATGGTCAGGTGCGCGAGCATCCGTTCGAACGAGCCGCCGTCGTCGGGGTTCCACTCGAGCGTGGCGAGCTCGTCGTCGGAGACGCCGGCCTTCTGCATCGCCTTCCGGTCGTAGAACATCCCGATGGTGTCCCAGTCCTTCGGCGAGCCGTAGCGGTGCCCGTCCTGGCCCTTCCACAGCTCGGCGAGGCCGGACTGGTAGTCGTCGTCGCTGATGGACTTCGTCGCGTCGAGCTCGTCGAGCTTGTAGAGCACGTCGAGGTCGGAGAACTGCGGGAACTTCGTCAGGTGGTCGGTGAAGACGTCCGGCGCGGTGCCGGCGATGAACCCGGCCGTCAGCTTGGTCCAGTAGTCGGCCCACCCGAGCTGGGTGATCTGCACCGTGATGTCGGGGTTCTCGCGGTGGAAGGCCTTCGCGACCTGCTGGTAGGCGGGCAGCTGGTTGGAGTCCCAGAGCCAGTAGCTCACGGTGCGGGCGCCGCTCTTGGACGCGGTCCCACGGCTCGGGGACGAGCAGGCGGCGAGCGCACCGAGGGCGAGGGCTGAAGCGCCGCCCGCGAACAGTGCGCGGCGGGAGAGGTTGTTCGTCATGGTGTGGTGGTCCTGTCCGAGCCGGGGCTACTTGATCCCGGAGAAGCCGATGGAGTTGACGATCCGCTTGGCGAAGACGCCGAACAGCACGATCATCGGGAGCGCCGCCACGAGGGTCGCGGACATCAGCCCGGCCCAGTCGGTGCCGGACTGCGGGGACTGCGACTTGAAGACGCCGAGTGCGACGGTGAGCACCCGCGAGCTGTCCGTGTACGACACCATGAGCGGCCAGAAGTAGTCGTTCCAGCTCGTGATGTACGTCAGCACGGCGAGCGTCGCGATCGGCGCAGCGGCCATCGGGATGACGAGCCGGAAGAACACCCGGACCTTGCCCGCGCCGTCGATCAGCGCGGCCTCCTCGACCTCCTTCGAGATGCCGAGGAAGAACTGCCGCAGGAAGAACACCGCGAACGGGGTCATGAACATCGTCGGCAACGCGATGCCGAGCAGGTTGTCGACGAGCCCGAGCTGCTTGATGAGCGTGAAGTTCGGCAGCAGCGTGAAGATCGCGGGCACCATCAGGCCGGCGAGGAACACCCCGAAGACCTTGTCGCGTCCGGGCCAGCGCAGTCGGGCGAAGGCGTACGCGGCAGCGGCCGAGAAGAACACCTGGCCGACCGTCACGAGCGTCGACACGATCACCGAGTTGAGCAGGTACCGCCAGAAGTTCAGGGCGGCGCCGGAGCCACCCTGGGCGAGGGCCTCCTCGGTGGACTGCAGGCCGAGGACCCGCTCGAACCCACCCAGGCTGAACCCGACGGGCAGCAGCGACGTGGGGTCGGAGTTGATCGCACCGTTCGACGACAGGGCGGTGCGCAGGATCCAGTAGAACGGGAACAGGGTGACGACGATGACGATGATCATCGCGACCCAGGCGAGGACGCGGCCGACCGACGGACGGCGACGGTGGCCGGCTCCGGGTCGGGGCGGACGCTTCGTGGTGACGGAACGGGTGAGGGTCGTGGTCATGGTGCGGCGCTCCGTTCAGTCCAGGTCCGACTCACCCGAGCGGGTGAGGCGGTACTGGATGATCGTGATGATGCTGAGGACGATGAGGAGCGCGACCGAGACCGCGGACGCGTAGCCGAACTGGAACCGGCCGAACGCCAGGTTGTAGATGTAGTTCTGCACGACGTTCGTGGCGTTCGCGGGGCCGCCCTGCGTGGTGACGGCGACGGTGTCGAACACCTGGAACGACCCGATCACCGTGATGATGAGCACCAGCGACAGGATCGGGCGGAGCAGCGGCACCGTGATGCGCCAGAACATCTTCCACTCGCTCGCACCGTCGATGCGGCCGGCTTCGTACACCGTCTCGGGAAGCGACTGCAGGCCGGCGAAGATCAGGAGCGCCGTGTAGCCGACGTGCCGCCACACGTTGATGAGCGCGATCGACGGGATGCCCCAGACGTCGCTCTGCAGGAACGGGATGCGGTCCAGGCCGAGGGCCGCGAGCATCTCGTTGCCGATGCCGAGCTGGGTGTCGAGGATCCACAGCCAGACGAGCGCCGCGACGACGTTCGACACCAGGTAGGGCGCCAGGACGATGCCGCGCACGAAGGTCGACTTCGTCAGGCGGTGCATCATCACGGCGATGAACAGTGCGACGACCGTCTGGATGACGATGTTGATGAGCACGTACTCGATCGTGACGACCATCGAGTGCCAGAAGATCGAGTCCTGCACGAGCCGCGCGTAGTTCTGCAGCCCGGTGAACTCCGGCTCGGTGAGCAGGTTGTAGGACGTGAAGCTCAGGTAGATGCCCCGCACGGTCGGCCAGGCGAGGAACACCACGAAGCCGATCGCGGCCGGCGCGATGAACAGCAGCGCGAGCCACAGGTCGTTCCGGGGACGGCGGCGGCGTGGGACGGTGGTGCTGGCGAGCGGGAGGTCGGCTGCCCGACTCCTCCGTCTCGTGCTGGCGGTCGTCAAGGGTGACGACACAGGGCTCTCGGTGGCCATCGCGACTCCTTCGTCTGCGGTGAACTGACGTGCAGCAGTCCGTGAGCCGGGAATCTACACGTGGTGACACCGGGTGGCAAGAGGCTCTTTCGCGCTCCGAATCCGGGGTTGTCACGTGTAGACAATCGTGTCAGGATGGCGGTCGATCGCATCGGCGCGACCTGCCCGGCGACGCATCCCTCACCCTGGAAAGGTCACTGATGATCTCTGTCGGAATGGTCGGCGCGGGCCAGTTCGCCCCCCAGTTCGCCAAGCTGTTCAAGCTCCACCCGGACGTCGACCGCGTCTTCGTGACCGACCTCGTCGACGACCGCGCGTCGGAGCTCGTCGAGTCGCAGCACCTCGACGGCACGTTCGCCGACTTCGACGCCGTGCTCGCCTCGGACGTCGACGCCGTCGCGATCTTCACGCAGCGCTGGACGCACGGTCCGCTCGTCGTCAAGGCGCTCCGCGCCGGCAAGCACGTCTACTCGGCGGTGCCGATGGCGATCTCGGTCGACGAGATCCGCGACATCATCGAGGCCGTCCGCGAGACCGGGCTCACCTACATGATGGGCGAGACGAGCTACTACAACCCCGCGACGGTGTTCGCCCGCAAGCAGGTCGCCGACGGCGCCTTCGGCCGGGTCTTCTACTCCGAGGGCGACTACGTGCACGACATGGACCTCGGGTTCTACGCCGCGTACCAGTTCAGCGGTGGCGAGGACTGGAAGCGCACCGCCAGCTACCCGCCCATGCTGTACCCGACCCACTCGGTCGGCGGCGTCCTCGGCGCCATCCCCGGACACGCGGTCAGCGTCAGCTGCATCGGCGTCAAGGACGACCGGGGCGACGGCGTCTTCGACAAGGACGTCAGCCAGTTCGACAACGACTTCTCGAACGCCACCGCCCTGTTCGAGCTCGACAACGGCGGCGTCATGCGCATCAACGAGATGCGCCGTGTCGGCTACCCGTCGCACATCCGCGAGTCCCGCTTCCGCTACTTCGGCACCGAAGCGAGCTTCGAACAGCTCGCGAAGACCAGCGTCTGGCAGGACAAGGAGGACTCGCACGACATCAGCGACAAGATCAACACGCAGGCGACGATGGACCTCGACGACCCGCGTCTCGCCGGCGTCGACCCCTCGCTGCGCGACGCGTTCGTGTCCGGCTACGCCGAGGTGCACGACACCGACCGCCTGCCCGCCGAGTACGCCGGCGTGCCGACCGGGCACGAGGGCTCGCACCAGTTCCTGGCCGACGACTTCGTCCGCGCCGTCGTCGACCGGACCCTGCCGCCGGTGAACGCCTGGACCGCCGCACGCTTCACGCTGCCCGGCATCATCGCCCACCAGTCGGCCCTGCAGGGCGGCGCACGCCTCGAGGTGCCGGACTTCGGGGACGCCCCGGAGACGACCTCGGCGGTGCCCTCGTCTAGTATCGCCAGCGAATAGCAAGTGGTGTTCGGGTGTCGGTCCACACGGGCCGGCACCCGAACGCGACTTCCGAGCCGACGAAGGTGGCACCCGTGAGCGTCCCGACGACCCCGAGGGCGGTCACCCGCGCCGACGTCGCCCGGTACGCCGGCGTGAGCACCTCCGTCGTCAGCTACGTCGTGCACGACGGCCCCCGCCCCGTCGCGGCGGCCACCGCCGCCCGGGTCCGTGACGCCATCCGGGTCCTCGGCTACCGCCCGAACGCCAGCGCCCAGGCCCTGCGCACCGGGTCGTCGAAGATGCTAGGGCTCATCGTCCCCGAGCTCGACAACCCCTTCTGGTCCGAGCTCGCCGTCGAGGTCACCCACGCCGCAGCAGCCCGCGGCTACGACGTCCTGCTCGCCAACAGCGACGGCGACGCCAGCCAGGAGCGCGAGCGGCTCCGCAGCCTGTCCGCCCGCCAGGTCGACGGGATCATCGTCACGAGCATCATGACCCACCCGGACCTGTCCACCGTGTCGGACCCGGGTATCCCGATGGTCCTGCTCAACACCTTCTTCGAGGTGCCCGAGTACGCCAGCATCGGCGTCGACGCCCTGCGTGGCGCGTACGACGGCACCCGCCACCTGGTCGAGCACGGCTACGGGTCGATCGGCCTGGTCATGGGGCACGCCGGCTCCATGGAGCTCCGCGAACAGGGCTGGATGCGGGCCCTGCGCGACGCCGGGCTGCCGGACGGCCCGATCGTGCGCTGCGACTTCACCCGGCGGGGCGGGTACGAGGCCGGCCTGCGCATGTTCGCGGACGGGACGGGACCCCGCGCCGTCTTCGTCAGCTCGGACATGCAGGCCGTCGGTGTGCTGCGGGCACTGTGGGAACTCGGGCTGCGCGCACCGGAGGACGTCGCGATCGTGTCGTTCGACGGCGGTGCCGAGGCCGACTACACGAACCCGCAGCTCACGACGGTCCGGCAGCCGATCGAGACGATGGCGACCGCCGCCGTCGACCGTGTGCTCGGGCTCGACGCGGACAACCAGTGGCACCGCGACCTTGTGCCCGCCGAGTTGGTCCTGGGCGCGAGTTGCGGGTGCGACGTGCGTCGCTGACGCACCACCAAACCGTCCTGGAGGCGCGGGGCGGGGCCGCCACGGGCCTCCCGTCCGTCAGGTGGCCGGGTCCATGACGGCGGTGAGCCGCTGGAGCGGCACACGCTGCTGGGACTCCTGCGTCACCGCGACCGCTTCGACCGGCTCGCCGGAATCGGAGTCGACGAAGCGCAGGTCCGACGTCAGCTCCGTGGGGCGGTACCGATCCGCCCAGCCGCCGAGCGCCAGGAGCACCAGCGAGAGATCGCGGCCGGCGTCGGTGAGCACGTACTCCTCGCGCGCCCGGGCACCCTCCGGCTTGTAGGTCGTGCGCTCGAGCACTCCCCCGTCGACGAGGGAGGCCAGTCGTGCGGTCAGGACTTCGCGCGGGACGCCGAGGCTCTGCTGGAACTGGCTGAAGCGCGTGGAACCGGCGAGGGCGTCACGCACGATCATGAGCGTCCACTTCTCGCCGAGGACGTCGAGGGACCGTGCGATGGGGCAGCGCTCGTCGCCGCCGAGGATGCCGAGCATGCGTTCATCCTAGCTGGGTTCGATTTCCGGACACAACGTGCTAGGTTCGGTTTCCGTACTCAACTTCTCTCGTCTGGAGCCCCTCATGACCGACCTCACCAACGCCATCGTCCTCGTCACCGGAGCGAACGGCGGCCTCGGCGCCGAGTTCGTCCAGCAGGCCCTGGACCGCGGCGCCGCCAAGGTCTACGCGACCGCCCGCACCCCGCGCACCTGGGACGACGAGCGCATCGTCCCGCTCGCCCTCGACGTCACGAGCCAGGAGAGCGTCGACGCCGCTACCCGTGCGGCCGCGGACACCACGATCGTCGTGAACAACGCCGGGATCGCCGGCGCCGACCCGCTCGTCGACACCTCGGTCGCAGAGGTCGAGCGCATCTTCGCGACGAACGTCTTCGGCGCGCTCCGGGTCGCCAAGGCCTTCGCCCCCTCGATCGGCGGCGGCGCACTGATCGACGTGCACTCGGCTCTGAGCTGGGTCGCGCTCGCCGGCGCGTACTCGGCGTCGAAGGCAGCGTTCTGGTCGATCACGAACTCGCTGCGCCTCGAGCTCGCACCCCAGGGCACCCAGGTCGTCGGCGCACACCTCGGCTACACCGACACCGGCATGACGGCGGGGCTCGACGTCGAGAAGTCCGACCCGGCCGACATCGTCCGGCTCATCTGGGACGCCGTCGAGGCCGGCGAGCACGAGGTGCTGGCGGACCAGGTCAGCCGTGACGTCCGCGCCGGGCTCAGTGCGCCGCTGGCGGCGCTGTACCCGGCGCTCGCGACCGCCTGAGGTCCGGTCGCGGGCGCGGCGTACGCCGTACGGTGGAGGACGTGCAGTTCCTGGCGTCCGCCCTCCGAGTCCCGATCACCGGCTTCGGCGCGCTCGCGCTCTGGCTGCTGGCGACGTCGGACGGCGAGCTGCTGAAGATCCTGCTCGGGGTCGGCTCGGCGCTGCTCGCCGTCGCTGGCTACGTCGGTCAGACCGCGGCGGAGCGTGCCGTCAGGAACCAGCAGCTCGACCAGGCGGTGGCGCGGAAGGACGAGTGGGAGCGCGAACACGGCGACGTCGAGGACCGGGCCGGTTGACGGTCCTGGTTCGGGAACCGCGAGGTTCCCGAACCAGGACCGTCAACCGCGGGCGCCTCGGCCGGTCATGTCGCGGTTGACGGCGGTGATCGCGGCGCGCTCCTCGACCGAGATGCCCGCCGCAGCGAGGACACGACCGAGCACGTCGCTCTTCCGCTCGATGTAGTCGTCGATGTCCTCGGCCTCTGCGGCCGCTGATCGCTTCACGGCGGCGTACTCGTCGCGCAGGGCCGGGTCGGCGCGCAGCACGTCGCGGACGGCGAGGTGGTTCCGGAGCGAGAGCGATCCGGCGGTGGCGACGTAGGTGTTGCTCGGGGCGAAGCGCTCGGGTGTCCGGAAGGCCTGCCGGTCGGGGACGCCGAGGTCTCCCCGTGGCTCGAAGCCGATCACGGCCAGCGCTGCGACCGCCGCCGCGACGTCGCCGGCATCGACGACGATGTCGACGTCGATCACGGGCTTCGCCGCGAGGCCGGGCACTGACGTGCTGCCGACGTGCTCGATGCTGCGGTAGGGCGCACCGGCGGCGTCGAGGGCTGCGGCGTACGCGTCCCGCAACACCGCGAACCGCACGGGCCACGACGGCTGGTACTCGACGACCTCGATCATCGAGTGCGCCGTGTGGCAGGAGGGGGTGCGAGGAGCTGGAACATGACGTGGTCGCGCCAGGCTCCGTTGATCGTGATGTACTCCGGCGCGAACCCGTAGCGCTTGAACCCCGCGGACTCGAGGGCACGCTGCGACCCCACGTTCTCCGGAAGCGTCTCGGCCTGCACCCGGTGCAGTCGGAGGACGTCGAACGCGTGGACGGCAGCGGCGGCGACGGCG
The DNA here is from genome assembly GCF_003814955.1 of Curtobacterium sp. PhB137. NCBI lineage: Bacteria > Bacillati > Actinomycetota > Actinomycetes > Micrococcales > Microbacteriaceae > Curtobacterium > Curtobacterium sp. PhB137. The sequence goes on from NZ_RKQO01000006.1 coordinate 417,295, forward strand.
CGGGATGCGTGGCCCTGGCGCAGCCGATCGGCGCGGATCCAGTACCCCATCGCGCAGGACTGCAGGGCCCCGCGGGTGATGCCGCTCAGCGTGATGCGCCCGAGGACTTCACCGTCGGTCGACTCGATCACGAACGGGACCGCGGTGCCGGCGCGCTCTGCGGCGAGCGACTGCACGATGACGTCGTGCTGGCCCTGCTCGGTGAAGTACGCCGGGGCCCGGGACGGCTCCCACGGGCGTAGGTGCTCGGCGCTCGCGGTGATGACGGCGGCGAGCGTCGCCGCGTCGTCGACGCGGAGCAGGCGCAACCGGGTGTCCATGGCGGAGGGTGTGGGATTCGAACCCACGAGACATCTCTGCCCACCTGTTTTCAAGACAGGCTCCATCGGCCGCTCGGACAACCCTCCAGTGACGCGACCACGTGGCGAGACGTGACCGCGTCCCGGGAAGTCTAACGGGCCTCCCGTCCGCCGTGCGCGTCAGCGCATGCCGGGGTCAGCGCGGCAGGGAGTCGAGCGCCGCTGCCAGGCCGTCGTCGGACACGCCACCGGTGAGTTCGTTGCCGGCGTCGACGACGTCGTCGGGCGCCTGGCCCATCACGACGCCGCGACCGGAGGTCGAAGCCCACCGGAGCATGTCGATGTCGTTGCGGCCGTCCCCCGCGGCGAAGACGCGGGAGCGCGGGATGTCGAGCCACTCGCGCACGCGTTCCATCGCGGTGGCCTTCGTCACCCCCTCTGGTGCGATGTCGAGCCACGCGGTCCACCCGACCGTGTACGAGACCTTGTGCAGGCCCATGTCCTCGACGATCTGCAGGAACTCCTCGAGCCCGTGCTCCGGCGAGATCACGACGACGCGGGTGGCCTCGACCGTGAGCAGCTGCTCGAACGGCACCAGCTCGCCGGCGTTCGTCATGGTGTCGGCGGGGAAGTTCTCGGACAACCGGAAGTGGCCGGTCTCGTCCTCGACGCCGAAGGCCGCGTTCTCCAGGGCACCACGGATGGTCTGCAGCACGTCGCTCGGGTCGAAGTGCTCGACGTGGACACGCTCGTAGGACCCGTCCGGACGGCGGGCCAGGGTCAGCGCACCGTTGGCGCAGACGAGGTACTTCGGCTCGATGCCGAGGGTCTCGAGCAGCGGCACCGTCATGCCCTCGCTGCGGCCCGTGGAGAGCATGACCTCGTGCCCGGCGGCCTCGGCATCGCGCACGGCGGCGACCACGGGCTCGGTGACGACGCCGTCCTCGCGCATCGTGGTGCCGTCGATGTCGAGGGCCACCAGCCACCGCTTCGTGCGGGCGGGAGCACCGGCGCCCGCGCCCTGCGCCGCACCGTCCACGAACCGCCCCTGCGTGCTCATCGGGGCTCGATCACCTCGACGCCACCGAGGTAGGGGCGCAGCACCTCGGGCACGACGACGGAGCCGTCGGCCTGCTGGTGGGTCTCGAGGATCGCGACGATCCAGCGGGTGGTCGCGAGGGTGCCGTTCAGGGTGGCGACCGGGGCGGTCTTGCCGCTCTCGGTGCGGTACCGGATGTCGAGGCGACGGGCCTGGAACGTCGTGCAGTTCGACGTCGAGGTGAGCTCGCGGAACGTGCCCTGCGTCGGGACCCAGGCCTCGATGTCGTACTTCTTCGCCGCGCTCGTGCCGAGGTCACCAGCGGCGACGTCGATCACGCGGTAGTGCAGCCCGAGGTCCTGCAGCATCTGCTCCTGGTACGACACCAGCTTCTCGTGCTCGGCCTCGGCCTGGTCCGGGTGGACGTACGCGAACATCTCGAGCTTGTTGAACTGGTGCACGCGCAGGATGCCGCGGTTGTCCTTGCCCGCCGAGCCGGCCTCGCGCCGGTAGCAGGTCGACCAGCCGGCGTAGCGGTGCGCGGTGTTCTCGATGTCGAGGATCTCGTCGGCGTGGAAGCCGGCGAGGGCGACCTCGCTCGTGCCGGTCAGGTACAGGTCGTCGGCCTCGAGCCGGTAGACCTCGGCCGCGTGCTCGCCGAGGAAGCCGGTGCCCGCCATGGTCTCGGGGCGGACGAGCGTCGGGGTGATGAGCGGCTCGAAGCCGGCAGCGATGGCGCGGTCGAGGCCGAGCGACATGAGCGCGATCTCGAGCCGGGCGCCGAGGCCGCGCAGGAAGTAGAAGCGCGAGCCGGAGACCTTCACGCCGCGCGGGATGTCGATGATGCCGAGGTGCTCGCCGAGGTCGGCGTGGTCCTTCGGCTCGAAGTCGAACTCGGGCTTCGTGCCGACGGTGCGGAGGGTGACGAAGTCCTCTTCGCCACCGGCGGGGACGCCGGGCAGCACGACGTTCGGGATGGCGCGCACGACGGAGTTGAAGGTCTCCTCGGCCGCGGTGACGGTCGCCTGGGCTTCCTTCACCCGGGCCGAGAGCGCCTGGGCCTGCTGCACGAGCGCGGCCTTCTCGTCCTTCGGGGCCTTGGCGACGGTCTTGCCGAAGGCGTTCTGCTCGGCGCGGAGCGACTCGAACGCGGTGATCGCGCTGCGTCGGGCGGCGTCGGCGGCGACGGCCTCGTCGACCACGGCGACGGATGCGCGGCGGGACTCCTGCGAGGCCTTGATGACGTCCGGGTTGTCACGAAGCAGCTGGGGATCGATCACCGCTCCATCCTAGAGGCGGCGACATGGGGAGGAACCCGCCGCTCGCAGCGTCCGATCGGTACCGTTGATCCCATGTCGACCCCTTCGGAGACCGCGCCCGCGGACCAGGACGCCCTCCCCACCGAGCACCGGACGGCTGCCGTGGTCTACAACCCGGTCAAGGTCCACCTGCCGACCCTCAAGGCCACCGTGGAACAGCACCAGCAGGAAGCCGGCTGGGCCGAGACGCTCTGGTTCGAGACCACCGAGGAAGACCCGGGCGGGGGCATGGCCCGCGCAGCGCTCGAGGCGGGGGCCGACGTCGTCGCCGCCGCGGGTGGCGACGGCACCGTGCGCGCGGTCGCCGAGGTCGTGCACGGCTCCGGTGCCTCGCTCGCGCTGCTGCCGAGCGGGACGGGCAACCTGCTCGCCCGCAACATGAAGCTCCCCCTCGACGACCTGGCGAGCAGCGCGCACACCATCTTCTCCGGCCACGAGCGGGCGATCGACTTCGGCCTCATCGGCATCGAGCGGCCGGACGGTGCCCGCGAGCAGTTCGGCTTCGTCGTGATGGCGGGACTCGGACTCGATGCCCGGATGATCGCGAACACCCGCCCCGAGCTGAAGAAGCGCGTCGGGTGGCTCGCCTACCTCGATTCGCTGCTGCGCTCCGTGCGGGACACCGACGGCTTCGAGTTCAAGTACCGGCTCGACGAGTCGGCCCGCAACGGTTCGGTGCGCGCGCACTCGGTGATCGTCGGCAACTGCGGCATGCTGCAGGCGAACGCGATGCTGCTGCCCGACGCCGAGATCGACGACGGCGTGTTCGACATCGTCGTGATGCGCCCCCGCGGCTTCTTCGGCTGGGTGCGGATCGGCGCCCGCGTGTTCTGGGAGAACGGGATCCTGCGCTGGTTCCGGCGTTCGGCCCTGTCCGAGACCCTGATCGGTCGACGCATCACCACGGCGGCGAAGCAGGAGCGTCCGCTGCGGTACATGCGCGGCGAGGAGTTCACGCTGCGACTCGAGAAGCCCGACGAGTTCGAGATCGACGGCGACCCGGTGGGCGAGATCACGGCGTTCCGTGCGCGGATCGACCCCGGTTCGCTGACGGTCAAGGTTCCGACGGTGGAGCCGCGGCCGAGTTGGGTGCGCGGCCGCAAGCGCTGAGCGGCGGCGGGCCGTGCGGCCCGTGCGGCGTTGCTCACTCGGTGCGAGGTTGTTCGGGCGCACGGAGTGATCAACCTCGCACCGGGCAGCACCGACCGACGAGCCAGCGCCGCGCGGAAGGACGGCAGAGCGCGTCAGCCCGCGTCAGGCTCGCCGGACACGATCGCGCGCAGCCAGTCCCGCGCCTCGACGAACGCGGCGTCCGAGTAGCGCGCCGGCACCTCGGGCTGCGCGCCGTCGGCCCGCGGGTACGACCCGAGGAACGTCACGCGCGGGCTGAACCGCCGCAGACCGAGCAGTGCGTCGGCCACGCGCTCGTCCTGCACGTGCCCGTCCAGGTCGATGACGAACCGGTAGCGGCCGAGCTCGTCACCGATCGGCCGCGATGACAGCAGCCCCATGTTGATGCCGCGGGTGGCGAACTGCTCGAGCATGTCGACCAGGGCGCCGGGGTGGTCGGCGGGCAGCTCGACGATGACGCTCGTCTTGTCGGCACCGGTCGGCTCGGGCAGCGCCAAGGTCTTGGACACGAGCACGAAGCGGGTCACGGCCGAGGCGTTGTCGCCGATCGACGACGCGAGCACGACGACGTCGTGGTGGTCGGTGATGCCGGGCGGTGCGACGGCGGCGTCGGCGGTGGGGTTCGCCTCGAGCAGGGCGAGCGCGGCGGCGACGTTCGACGACGCCGGGATGTGGCCGTGACCGGGCAGGTTCGCCTCGAGCCAGTTGTGGGTCTGCGCGTAGGCCACCGGGTGGGCGTTCACGGTGCGGACGTCGGCGAGCACGGTGCCGGGGCGCGCGACGAGCACGAAGTCGACCGGCACGAGGTACTCCCCCACGATCCGCACGCCGGGGATCCGGGCGAGGGCGTCTTGCGTCGCGCTGACGCCGCCGTCGACGCTGTTCTCGATCGCGATGACCGCGCCGACCGAGCGGCCGGACATGACGTCGTCGAGCGCTTCACCGACGTTGTTGACGCTCCGCCAGGGCTTGCCGGCCGCGGCCTCGACGAGCTTGAGGGCCGCCTCGGTGAAGGTGCCGGCGGGTCCGAGGTAGGAGTACGTGTCGGACGGCGCGGCGGGGTCGGTCATGGGCCGAGCCTATTGCAACGACCGAGCCCGCAGACGCGGGCGCAGACGCGGGCGCACAGCGCCGTTCAGTCGGTGCTGGCACCGGTCAGCCGGGCCTCGCAGATCGCGGTGTCGTCGTCGTCCCGCGGGTACGTCAGGGCAGCGAACCGCCCCTCGGGGTCGAGCCGTGTGAGCAGTGCGGCCGCGATGCCGTCGAGCTGGACGACCTGCTCGTCGCTCAGGGCGTCGATCACGACGTGGCGTGCGGTGCGGACGTGGTCCGGAGCGGCCTCGACGATCGTGGCGTACCCGGCGTCGGTGAGCCGGACGTCGGTCGCACGGCGGTCCGAGGTCGAGGGGCAGCGCGTCACGAGCCCGCGCTTCTCGAGCCGGGACACCACGTGCGACAGCCGGGGCAGCGAGGCGTTCGTCGCCGAGGCGAGGGCCGACATGCGCAGCGTGCGACCGTCGGTCTCGGAGAGCATCGCGATGACCATGTAGTCGAAGTGCGTCAGGTCCGCGTCACGCTGCAGCTGCTGGTCGAGCGCCGCCGGCAGGAGTTCCATGACGGCCACGAGCTTCATCCACGCGCGCAGCTGCTCGCGGGTGAGCCACGGGGTCTCGTCGGTCATGTCTGCATCCTACCGAATGGTTGTCGCTTTAACCAGTGCCGTCCGCCGCGCACGAACCACTCCGACGACGAGCACCGCCACCACCACGAGCAGCAGCACCCCCTCGACGATCAGCAACCGCGTGCCGTAGTCGAACGGCAGGATCGTGGGGTTCTTCTGCCCGTGCCGCTTCGCCGCGATCTCGGGCAGCACCACGAGGGCGAGCACACTGCCGAGCACGATCACCGTCTGCACCACGACGAGCACCCACGCCCGGAGCGACCGCCCCGCCCGACGCAGGAGCAGTCCGGCGCCGACGACGAACGGCGACAGGATCGCGTCGTGCAGGATCACCGCGCCGAGCAGCCAGGTCGCCAGCCCGCCGATCCGGTTCGGCTTGACCGACGTCACCAGGACGTAGGCACCGAACGCGATCACCAGCACGCCGAGCACGACGAGCACGATCCGCGCGGCCTTCACCGCAGCACCTCGATCTTCTCGATCCACTTGGTCTGCAGCACGCCCGGTCGCCCCGGAGCGATGATCCGCGCCGGGAACCCGTGGTCCAGGTCGAGCGTCGAACCGTTCAGCTCGAGCGCGACCAGGGTGGTCGGGTCCTCGGCGTACTCCGGCCCCATGTCCATGATCCGGTAGCCGCCGTGTCGTTCCAGGCTCGTGACGCGCACGTGCGATCCGGGTTCGGCCTGCACGGCGCCGAGCAGGTCGCGCATCCGCACGCCCTTCCAGCTGCCCATCTGGCTCCACCCCTCGACGCACGAGATCGGCAGGTCGACCTCGGTGGTGCCGAGGGCGACGAGTTCCGCGCGCACGAAGGTCCGGGTCACGTCGGGTCCGACGACGGTCAGCGTCCAGTCCGCGGCGGTCGCGCTGGCGAGCACCCCCGCCGCGCGGGCGGTGCGGTTGACCGGCAGGCCGTTCGCGCCGAGACCGCGCTGGCGCGCGCCGAACACGTTGAACGGTTCAGCGAGCTTCGAGGACTGCCCCGCCGTCAGGGCGACGACGCCGACGACCGCGGCCGTCACGCCGCCGAAGAACCCGCGTCGTGCGATCCGCTGGCGTCGGCCCTGTGCGCGCTCCTCGACCGACCGGGAGGCCCGGGTCGGCTCCGGCGCATCGGCCGCCGGTCCGTCCGGGGCTGCGTCGACCGCCTTGACCGCGTCGACGCCGTCGATCCAGCGGAACACGCGGCCGAGCAGGCCGGGGGCCGTGGACTGGGCCGTTTCGGCACCCGCAGCCGGCGGGGCGGACGCGGGGCGGGCCTCCCGTACCGGGGGAAGCAACTCGCTGCCGGACGCGGGGTCCACGATGAACCGGCCCTGCTCGTCGTAGGAGTCGCGCTTCCGCCAGTAGCGGGCGATCACCGGCAGCTTCGACGCGATGTGGATGATGAGCGACCCGATGATCACGTACGCCATCGCGTTGTGGACCTGGCGGAACGGGAACGGCCACGGGTACCACTGGTACGTGTTGAGCAGGCCGGTCGTGACCTGGATGATCGACGCCGACACGAGCACGGCGATCGACAGCCGCTCGAACAGGTGCAGCACGCCGCGCACCGGCGGGACCTGCACCAGCGCGGGCATGACGGTGTTGAGCTTGGCCAGCAGCAGCGGGATGATCGCGATGCCGGTGGTGATGTGCAGGCCCTGGGTGAACTGGTAGAGCTGCGTCGGCCGGGTCGGGAACCGCATCCAGCCGAGGGGCTCCTGCAGCAGGTGACTGTAGATGCCGGTGCCGAAGCACACCACGAAGGCGATGCCGAGCAGTCGTCCGAGCACCACCGCGGAGCGCGCGTTCCGGTTCGGCGAGGCCAGAGCGGCCCGCGCCTCGAACAGCAGGTGCCGCATGCCCGCTAGCCTCGACGGACCATGAGCGACCGACTGCGTGCCGTCCGACCGTCCTCCGCCGTCGGACCCGGTGCCCGCCTCGCCGTGGTGGGCGCGGTCGTCGGGGTACTGGCCCTCGCGGGCGTCATCGCCTTCGGCGTCACGCATCTGGGGTTCCTCCGATCCGACACTCGTTCGTCATTCGTTGCGTGGACGCTGATCGCTTGGACGGTGTTCGTGATCGCCGTGCTCGCGCTGCGGTTCGTGCCCGCCCGGTGGATGACCGCCGTGGTCATGGTCGGGGCGGTGGTGGTCGGCCTCGCGGCGCTGGCCGGCCCACCGAGCACGAGCACCGACTCGGCGCGGTACGCGTGGGACGGCATCGTCCAGCATGCCGGAGTCTCACCGTACGCGCACACCCCCCAGTCCACGGCACTGTCCGGTCTGCGGCCGGACTGGCTGTTCCCGGACAAGGTGAACGGCACGTGCGACGACCTCAAGCCCCGGTTCCGCGGCCTGGGTGACGGCGCGGACGGCCACTGCACCGCGATCAACCGGCCGGACGTGACGACGATCTACCCGCCGATGGCGCAGCTCTGGTTCGCCGCGGTCCGTGCGTTCGTGCCGGCGACCGCGCAGTACATGCCGTTCCAGGTGGCGGGCCTGCTCCTCTCGCTCGTGGTGACCATCGCCCTCGTCGTGGTGCTGCGGAAGACCGGTCGTCCGACCTGGTGGGCGGCGCTCTGGGCCTGGTCGCCGCTCGTGGCGTCCGAGGCCGTGACGAACTCGCACGTCGACGCCCTCGGCGCGGCGCTCGCGACCGCGGGTGCCGTCCTCGTCGCGTTCGGTCGACCGATCTGGGGCGGGATCGCGCTCGGAGCGGCCACGGCCACCAAACTCATCCCCGCGATCGTGTACCCGCCGTTGCTCGGCCGGTGGCGTTCCTGGTGGGCGATCCCGGTCGGCATCGCCGTGTTCGGACTGCTCTACGTGCCCTACGTGCTGACGACGGGGCTCGACGTGCTCGGGTACCTGCCCGGCTACCTGAGCGAGGAGGGCTACGAGGACGGCTCGCGCTTCGCCCTGGTGTCGCTGGTCTTCCGGGGCGACGCCGCGACCGTCGTGGTCGGGCTCGCCGTGCTGCTCGCCGCCTTCGTGGCCTGGCGGCTGTCCGACCCGTCGCGGCCGTGGTCCGGCGAGGTCCTGATGATCGGCGTCACGTTCCTCGCCGTGACCCCGCGCTACCCCTGGTACGCGCTGCTGCTCATCCCGTTCGTGGTGCTGTCGGGGCGGTGGGAGTGGCTGTCGATCGGGCTCGCCATCGCGCTGCGCGGGGTGTGGCCGTCGACGGACGCCTACCGGTGGTGGCTGCTCGCCGCCGTGGCCGTCATCGTGGTGGTGACGCTCCTGCGCACGAGCCGGTCGGACTGGCGGCGCTGGTGGGAACGGCTGTCGTTCCGGAGCGTCGAACACGTACGCTGAGCCGCATGGCACCCGCGACCCTGCTCGGCACGACCGTGGACCCGGCGTCCGCCGGGCTCGTCGACCGCTTCGGGCGTCGTGCGATCGACCTGCGGGTGTCGCTGACCGAACGGTGCAACCTGCGCTGCACCTACTGCATGCCGGCCGCCGGGCTGCCCTTCGCCCCCGACGACGCCCTGATGACCGCCGCCGAGATCGAGCGGCTGGTGCGGATCGGGGCGTCGCGGTTCGGTGTGCGCAAGGTGCGGTTCACCGGCGGCGAGCCGATGCTCCGGCACGACCTGGTCGACGTGATCGCCCGGTGCGCCGCGCTGCCCGACGCCCCGGAGCTGTCGCTCACCACGAACGCCATCGGTCTCGCCCACCGCGCCCAGGCTCTGTACGACGCCGGGCTGCGGCGCGTGAACGTGTCGCTCGACACCGTCGACCCGGACGTGTTCACCACCGTGACCCGCCGCCCGTTCCTCGACAAGGTCATCGCCGGGCTGTCCGCCGCCCACGACGCCGGCCTCGACATCAAGGTCAACGCGGTGCTGCTGCGCGGGATCAACGACGACGCCGCGCCGGAGCTGCTGCGCTGGTGCCTCGACCGCGGCTACGAGCTGCGGTTCATCGAGCAGATGCCGCTCGACCCCGACCACGCCTGGGACCGCACCGAGATGGTGACCGCTGCCGAGACCCGGGCGCTGCTGGCGTCGTCGTTCGTGCTGACGCCGGACGAGGCCCCGCGTGACGGCGCCCCGGCCGAGCGCTACCGGGTGCACGCACGCGACCACGCCGCTGCGTCGGGCATCGGCGTGCTGCTCGGCACCGTCGGGATCATCGCGAGCATCACCGAGTCCTTCTGCGCCGACTGCACCCGCACCCGGTTGACCGCCGATGGCAACGTCCGGAGCTGCCTGTTCTCCGACGCCGAGACCGACGTGCTCGGCCCGATGCGCGCGGGGGTCTCCGACGACGACCTGGCCGAGCTGTGGCGCCGGGCGATGTGGGCGAAGCCGCGCGACCACGGCGACGACAGCGACGAGCTCGTGCACCCGACGCGCGGCATGAGCGCGATCGGCGGCTGAGACATGACCACGATCCGGTTCTTCGCCGCTGCCCGGGCGGCGGTCGGCGCGGACACGCTGACCACCGCGGCCGACACGCTCGACGAGGCGCTGCGCGAGGCCACCGCCACCGACCCATCGCGCTGGAGTGCGCTGCAGGAGCGGTGCTCGTACCTGGTCGACGGCGTGACCACCCGCGACCGGGCCACCGCGCTGTCCGGGGTCGCGGTCGTCGACGTCATGCCCCCTTTCGCCGGCGGCTGAGCGCCCCTCGCCCGTTCTTTCCCAGAACGCCCGCGATGCCTGGTGTTTCCGGGCATACCGGGTCGAAACTTCCGACCAGGTACGCCCGATCCGACCAGCTACGCCCGATTCGACCAGGTACTCCCGACTCGTCCCCGTGTCTGCGCGCCCTGTGTCCGTTCTTTCCCAGAACGCCCGCGATGCCTGGTGTTTCCGGGCATACCGGGTCAGAACTTCCGACCAGGTACGCCCGAATCGACCAGGTACGCCGCCGGCCGGCCGCGCCCGCCGCCGCGCCGCCGCGCCGCCACCCGCTACGGCGAGACGGACAGCACGATGAACGCGGCGAAGATCACCAGGTGCACCCCGCCCTGCAGTCGCGTCGCCCGACCCGGCAGCACGGTGAGCACCGCGGCGACGATCGTCAGCGCGAGCAGCACGATCTGCGACGACCCGAGGCCGAGCAGCAGCGTGCCCGGCATGAACAGCGACGCCACCGCGATGGAGGGGATCGTCAGACCGATCGACGCCATCGCCGACCCCATCGCCAGGTTCAGGCTCGTCTGGATCCGGTTGCGGGCGGCAGCCTTCGACGCCGCGATGCCCTCGGGCAGCAGGATGAGCAGGGCGATCACGACACCGACGAACGACGGCGGGAACCCGACCGCGGCCACGCCGGCCTCGATCGCGGGCGACTCGACTTTGGCGAGCCCGACGACGGCGACGAGCGCGACGACGAGCAGTGCGAGCGAGATCATCGTCGCGCGTCCGGTCGGCCGGGCGGCGTGGGCGTCCTCGGACTCCGTGAGCACGCCGCCGGAGCGGTTGACCGGCAGGAAGAAGTCGCGGTGGGCCACGGTCTGCGTCACGACGAACAGGCCGTAGAGCACGATCGACGCCACGGCCACGAAGACGAGCTGCGTCCCGGTGAAGGACGCGTCGTCGGTACCGGTGGTGAACGTCGGCAGCACCAGGGTCAGCACCGCGAGCGCGGCCACCGTCATCGTCGCGGCGCTCGCGCCCTCCTGGTTGAAGCGCACGGTGTTGTGCCGGAGCGTCCCGATCAGGATCGCGAGGCCGACCAACCCGTTCATCGTGATCATCACGGCCGAGAACACCGTGTCGCGCGCCAGGGTCTCGGCCTGGGCGCCGCCGGAGCTCGACAGCGAGATGATCAGCGCGACCTCGATGATCGTGACCGCGACGGCGAGCACGAGTGAGCCGAACGGTTCCCCGACCCGGTGCGCGACGACCTCGGCGTGGTGCACCGCCGCGAGCACGGTGGCGGCGAGCACGACCGCGACGATCGCCACGACCACGGTGCCGAGTCCGTAGCGGCCGTACGAGAACGCGAGCACGACGGCCGCCAGGATCGGGATGGCCACGGGCCACGCCTTGGGGAACCAGGAGGTCATCCGTCCATTGTCTCAACCGCGCGGCGCGTACACCGCCAGTTCGGACGCGGGAACGTCCACGTGGACCGCATCGCCGGGTCCGATCCCGAGCGCCGTGACCCGCGCCAGGGTCAGGTCCGCGACCAGGTCGCCAGCGCGCACCCGCACCAGACCGTCCCGCGGCTCGAGCGACGTGACGGTGCGCTCCGGTCCGGCGCCGTCCCGCGTGAACACGGCGGCCGTCGGGTGGAAGGCGCCCAGGGCGGGCCGTCCGGGAGGCACGGCGTGCGTCCCGGACGCCAACTCGCCCCCGCCGTCGGTCGCGATCCCACCCGCGGTGGCGGTCCCGCGCACCAGCGCGAGTCCGGAGAACGCCGCCGCGAAGGCACTCGTGGGCCGTCCGAGCACGGCCGCTGGGGTGCCGTCCTCGACGACCCGGCCGTGCTCGACGACGACCACCCGGTCGGCCAGGGCGACGACCTCGACCGGGTCGTGGGTCACCAGGACGCTCGGGCGCCCGGCGATCGCGGTGCGGAGGGCTGCACGGACCTCGTCGCGCGCGGCGACGTCGAGCGCCGACGTCGGTTCGTCGAGCAGCAGGACCGCCGGGTCGGTGGCGAGCGCCCGGGCGATCGCGGCGCGTTGGGCCTGCCCGCCGGACAGCGTGTCCGGGCTCCGTCCTGCCAGGTCGTCGACGCCGACGGCCGCCAGGGCACGGAGCGCGCGGGCACGGGCCGCGGCGCGTCGGACGCCGGCTGCCCGCGGGCCGAACGCCACGTTGCCGATGACGTCGAGGAACGGGAACAGGTCGGGCCGCTGGGCGACGAGTCCGATGCGGCGGCGGTGGGCGGGGACGGTCCGCCGCTGGTCCGACACCACGGTGCCGCCGAAGGCCACCTGTCCGGCGTCGATCGGCAGCAGGCCGGCGAGGGCCTCGACCACGGTGGACTTGCCCGCGCCGTTCGGCCCGATGACCGCCACGCACTCCCCCGTCGCGACCTCGATGGCGACGTCGACCCCGCGTCGCTCGACGACGATGCGTGCGGTGACCCCGCTCACGCTGCCACGCCCCGGGTCCGGAGCGACGAGGCGCCGATGACCACGACGGCGACCACGACGAGCACGACCGCCAGTGCGACAGCGGTGTCCGGGTCGACCTCGCGCTGCAGGTAGATCTCCAGCGGCAGGGTCCGGGTGACCCCCTGCAGGCTGCCCGCGAACGTCAGGGTCGCACCGAACTCGCCGAGTGCTCGCGCGAAGCAGAGCACCAGTCCGGAGACGATGCCGGGCAGGACCCTCGGGGTCGTGACGGTGAGGAACGTGCGGGTGGGACCGGCGCCGAGGGTGGCGGCGACCCGCTCGTACCGGTCCCCCTCGACGCGGAGCGCACCCTCGATCGAGGACACCAGGAACGGCATGGCGACGAACGTCTGCGCGATGACGACCGCCGTGGTGGTGAACGCGATGTGCAGCCCGTGGTCGTCGAGGAACGACCCGACCACCCCGAGGCGACCGAACGCCGCCAGCAGCGCGAGCCCGCCGACGACGGGCGGCAGCACGAGCGGCAGCAGCACGACGGCGCGGGCGACGCCCACCCACCGTGACCGGGACCGGGCGAACAGCACGGCGAGCGGGTACCCGAGCACGAACGCGACGGCCGTGGCGGTCAGCGCGGTGCCGAGGCTGAGCCCGAGGGCCGTGAGCGACGCCGTCGAGGTGACGAGGGCGACGAACGACGACCAGTCGACCCGACCGAGCATCGCGAGCACGGGGACGACGACGAACAGGCCGCCCAGCACCGCGGGCAGCGGGAGCCACCAGGCGACCGGCGGCCGTCCGTCAGCCCGCGAGGCCACGGGTCACGGCTTCCCGAACCCGGCGGCGGTGAGCACCTTCTGGCCGGTGGCGGACCGGACGTAGTCGGAGAAGGCCTGCGCGAGCTCCGGGTCCTCGGACGCCTTGAGCACGCCGATCGGGTACGTGTTGACGGCCTTGCTCGACTCGTCGAACCGGACACCGTCGACCTTGCCGTCGGCACCCTGCACGTCGGTCACGTAGACCAGCCCGGCGTCGGCCTGACCGGACTCGACCTTGCCGAGCACGTCGGTGACGGACTGCTCCTCGCTGACGGGCTGCAGGTCGACGCCCGAGGCGGACTCGACCTTCGCCGTCGCGGCACCGCACGGCACCGGGGCGGCGCACGTGACGAGCTGGACGTCGGAGCCGGTCAGGTCGTCGAGGCTCGTGATGCCCTTCGGGTTGCCCGGCGCGACGGCGATCTCGAGGACGTTCGTCGCGAAGTCCTCCGGTGACCCGCTCGCCAGGTCGGTCGCGGACAACTTCGCCATGTTCGCCTCGTCGGCGGAGGCGAACACGTCGGCGGGTGCACCGTTCTGGATCTGGGTGACCAGGTCGCTCGAGCCCGCGAACGAGAACTCGATCGAGGTGCCCGGGTGGGCGGTCTCGAACTGCTTGCCGAGCGTGGTGAAGGTCTTCTGGAGCGACGCGGCGGCGAACACCGTGATCGAGCCCGACACGCTGGCGTCCACGCTCGACGACGACGGCGACGACGACCCCGCCGGAGCGTCGGCGGTGGAACACGACGCCAGGCCGAGGGCCGCGACGACGGCGAGGGGCACGAGCAGCGAGCGTAAACGACGGGTCATCGGGGGTCCTCCTGGTGGGTGGGCGCCTCGACGGTGACCATCGTGGCCTTGACGGACGCCACGGCGACGGACCCGACCTCGAGCCCGAGGTCGCGCACCGCCTCGGCGCTCATGAGCGAGACGACGCGGTGCGGGCCGCACTGCAGTTCGACCTGCGCCATCACGGTGTCGACGACCAGGTCGGTGACGATGCCGACGAAGCGGTTCCGTGCCGAACTCTTCACACCGGTGTCCGGTGCGGCCAGCTCGGTGCTCCGCGTCCGGGCGTACTCGGCGACCTGCCGACCGTCGACGACTGCGCGCCCGGCGTCGTCGGTGGCCCGGTCGAAGGTGCCCCCGTCGACGAGTCGGCGCACGGTGTCGTCACTCACCCCGAGGAAGGCAGCAGCGTCGCGGATCCGCAGTTGCGTCATGATGCGACGATCCTAGCCGCGGAAGCGGCGCTCTGGACCCGACCGTGTCGGATCAGGACGTGTGCCCGATCGCCACGGGCAACCCTTCGCGGCGCCAGGCCTCGAACCCGCCGTCGAGGACCGCCACGTGCCTCCAGGCCGGTTGTGCGGCAGCCCACGCGTCCGCACGCGGGCCACGGGCGCAGTAGACGACCACGTCCGCCGCCTCGGCGTCGCCAGCGACCGCGTCGTCCGTGACGGCTCCGGCGACCACACCGTCCGCCCGTTCGGCGTCGGTGCGCACGTCGACGACGACCACCGGGTCCGCGGGGTCGGCCAGGCGCGCGGCGAGCGCCGACGGAGCGATGCGGTCGGTCCGAGCGGGAGCGACCACGACGGGTCGGCGTGATGCCGGCCCGCGCCGGACGGGGCTCTCGCTCCACCGCCAGCGGCGCGCGTCGACGGTCAGGACGCGTCCGAGCAGCGGTTCGCCGGTGCCGGTGACCAGGGCCAGCACCTGTCCGGCCATCACCGCTCCGACGGCGCCGCACAGTGCCGGCACGACGCCGTCCAGGGCGCAGGAGCCCTCGTCGGGCAGGGCCTCGGGGTGCAGGTCGTGGAAGTCGACGCCGTCCGGTTCGGCGTCGCGGAACACGCTGACCTGGCCGTCGTGACCGAGCACCGTGCCCCAGACGAACGGCACGCCGGCGTCGGCACAGGCGTCCGAGACCGCCCGGGTGACCAGGACGGAGTCCGCCGCGTCGACGACCACGTCGTGCCCGGCGACGAGCTCCGGGGTGAAGGAGCCGACCACGGCGACGGCGTCGAGTTCCGGGTCGACGGCGCGGGCGCGGGCGACGGCGACCGCGGCCTTCGACGATCCGACGTCGGCCGCGGTGAAGAGCGTCTGACGTGCGAGGTTCGACGCGTCGACCACGTCGGGGTCGACGACCGTGAGCCGTCCGACCCCCGCGAGGTACGCGACGACGGGAGCCCCGAGCCCGCCGGCGCCGACCACCAGGACGCGTGAAGCGGCCAGCCGGCGGAGCCCGACGGCGCCGACGTCGGACAGGGCAGCGGTCCGCGAGCCGAGCCGTGTCCGCCACGGGGAGAGCGCTGCGACGGGGGCGACGAGGGGGTCCATCCCGTCATTCTGGCCGGTCGCACCGAATCCCTGCATGTGAATGCTCAGCGGGTGGACGCGGCGGATGCTCAGTGCCGCTCGGTACGGTCGCGGGCGTGAGTTCTCCCCGCACCGGCACCGTCACGGTCCGACGCACGACGTCGGACGCGTCGACGCGCGCACGGCTCCGGACACTCGCCCTGTCGACCGTGCGGACCCTGGTGCGTGCGCCGGAGATCACCGTCGGTGTGGTCGGTGTGGTCGTCGCCGCCGCCTTCACCTGGGTGCCGTCGGTCTGGTACGACGAAGCCGCCACCCTGACCAGTGCGCAGCGCAGCTGGCCGGCGCTCTGGGCGGAGCTGCAGAACGTCGACGCCGTGCACGGTCTGTACTACGCGCTCATGCACGTCTGGCTCGCGCTGGTCGGCTACTCCCCGTTCACGCTCCGCTTCCCGAGTGCCCTGGCGATCGGGATCGCCGCCGCCCTCGTGGTGGCGCTCGGCCGGCGGCTCGGCGGTGTCCGGCTCGGGGTCGTCTCCGGTCTGGTCTTCCTGCTGCTGCCCCGCGTCGCCTGGGCCGGCACCGAGGGCCGCCCGTACGCGACCGTCACCACCTTCGCCGCGCTGCTCACGCTCGTCGGCCTGACCGCGGTCCGTCGCACGCGGGTGCGGCACCACGCGACGCGGTGGTGGGTCGTCTACGGCGTGCTGGCGGCCGTGGCCGTGCTGTTCAACGTCTACCTGTCCCTCGCCGTCGTGGCGCACGGCGTCGTGCTCGCGTGGACCGGCGTCGCCGACCGGGCAGCCCGACGGCAGGCCACGGTGACGGATCGCAGCGGCACGGTGCCCGCGGCGATGGTGGACCGCGCCGTCGTCGTCCGCTGGGCCGTCGCCGCCTCCGCCGCAGCCGTGGTCGTCCTGCCGTTCATCGGACTCGCCGCCGGTCAGGCCAAGCAGGTCGGGTGGATCACCGGCATCGGGTGGGCCAGCCTGCGCCAGGTGTTCGCGACCGCGTGGTTCGGGGTCGTCTACCCGTACGCCGCCCTCGGGTGGCTGCTCATGATCGTCGCCGTCGTGCTGGCGGTGCGCGCGGCCCGACGCCCGTCGCCGGCCGCCCGCGACGTGCTCCGCATGCAGGCCGTCCGGGTCGCCGTGCCCCTGACGATCGTGCCCACCGCGCTGCTGGTCGCCGCGACCGCCGCCGGCGAGCACCTGTACTCCCCCAAGTACGCGAGCATCAGTCTGCCGTTCGTGGCGCTCCTGATCGGACTCGCGATCACGGCCCTCCGTCCGCGGCGCTGGATCGCCGGCGCGGTCGTCGCGATGCTCCTGGTGTCCGTGCCGACGTCGACGATCGTGCGGCTGCCGCACGCCAAGCAGTCCTCGCACTGGGCGAACGCGGCGGCGATCATCGAACGCGAGCGGAACGTGACCACCGACGCCGACGAAGGGGTGATCTACGGCAGCGTGTGGGAGCACCCGACCGCGACGGCGCAGGTCATCGCCGACGCCTACCCCGAGGCCTTCAGCGGCATGCGGGACCTGGCGGTGGCGAGCACGGGTGCGCAGCGCGGTCAGCTGTGGAACGTGAACGGCGACATCGCCACGACCGTGCCGGCACGCCTGGCCGACATCGACACCGTCTGGTTCGTCGGCGCCAAGTCGCGGAACATCCGCCCCGAGGTCTCCGAGACGCTCAAGGACCAGGGCTTCCACGTGGTGCGGTACTGGCACACCGACACGGTCATCCTGTGGAAGTACAGCCGCTGAGCTGACGGCCGGTCAGCGTTCGTCGTACGGTCAGCGTCTGTCGTACGGTCAGGGTCTGTCGTACGGTCAGTGCACGAGGCGGGCGCCGTGCACCGGACCGGTGGCACGGAGCGCGACCAGGCCGGCAGCGCTGAGCTCGACCTGCAGTTCGAGCGCGGCGTCACGGTCACCGACCAGGAACGCCACCGTCGGACCGCTGCCCGACACCAGACCCGCGAGCGCTCCGGCCTTCTCGCCGAGTTCGAGGGTCGACGCGAGTCCGGGCTGCAGCCGCATGGCCGGGGCCTGCAGGTCGTTGTGGACGCAGTCGGCGAGCAGGTCGGGGTCGCCGGCACGCAGCGCCTGCAGCACGTTCGACTCCACCACGGGGTGGGACGGCGCCGGTGCGATGTCGGCGCGGTAGCGCTCCCGGTGCTCGTCGAGCGCACGGTAGACCGCCGGGGTCGACAGCCCGTCGTCACTCAGCGCGAGGACCCAGTGGAACTCGCCCTTCGCCAGTGCGGGGCTGAGTTCGTCGCCGCGGCCGGTGCCCACGGCCGTACCACCGGCGAAGGCGAACGGCACGTCCGCGCCGAGCTGCGCGGCGAGACGGAGCAGTTCCTCACGCCCGAGGGCGGTGCCCCAGAGCGTGTCCACGGCGAGCAGCGTGGCCGCGGCGTCCGCCGAGCCACCACCCATGCCGCCGGCCACCGGCACCTGCTTGTCGATCGTCAGCCGGACTCCGCCCCGATGCCCAGCGGCGTCGGCCACCAGCCGGGCCGCACGGATCGCCAGGTTCGACTCGTCAACCGGCACGTTCGACGTGTCGATCGGACCGGTGAAGGTCACCGAGAAGTCGTCGGCGTGCTCGGCCGTGACGTCCTCGTACAGCGACACGGCCTGGTACGCGGTCGCCACGTCGTGGTAGCCGTCGTCCTGCAGCGCACCGACGGACAGGAACACGTTGATCTTGCCGGGGGCGCGCGTCCGCACGCGGGTCGGGGCGGCCAACGTGGTCATGCCCCCAACCTATCCCGCTGCGGCTGCCGCGAAGCCCCGCGCCAGGTCGGCGAGGACGTCGTCGATGTGCTCGAGGCCGATCGACAGCCGGATGAGCCCGTCGCCGACACCGGCCGCAGCCCGTTCCGACGACGTCATCTGCACGTGGGTCGTCGACGCCGGGTGCACGACGAGCGACCGGACGTCACCGATGTTCGACACGTGATCGAACAGCTCGAGGGCGGCCACGAACCGCCGTCCGGCCTCGACCCCGCCGTCCAGGTCGAACGCCAGGACCGCCGACGGCCCCTTCGGCACGTACCGCTGCTGCAGGTGGTGCCACGGCGACGACGGCAGCCCCGCGTAGTGCACGCCGAGCACCTGGTCGTGCGCGTCCAGCCACGACGCGACGGCGGCCGCGTTCGACACGTGCCGCTCCATCCGCAGGGAGAGCGTCTGGATGCCCTGCAGCACCAGGAAGGCGTTGAAGGGGGCGATCGCCGGACCGAGGTCGGCGGAGAGCTTCGACCGGGTGCGCTGGATGAACGCGCGCCGCCCGAACTTCGACGCGAAGTCCGTGTTCGCGAACCCGGACTGTTCGGTGGTCGCGAGCTGCGGGAACTTTTCGGCGTGGGCCGCCCAGTCGAAGTTGCCGCTGTCCACGATGAGTCCGGCGATGGCGCTGCCGTGACCGGCCAGGTACTTCGTCGCCGAGTGCACGACGATGTCCGCACCGTGCTCGATCGGACGGACCAGGTAGGGCGTCGCGATGGTGTTGTCGACGATGAGCGGGACGCCGGCGTCGTGCGCGACCCCGGCCACCCCGGCGAAGTCCAGGACGTCACCGCGCGGGTTCGGGATCGACTCGCCGAAGAACGCCTTCGTCTCCGTACGCACCGCGGCAGCCCACTCGTCCAGGTCCGTGGGGTCCTGCACGAAGGTGAACGCGATGCCGAGGTCGTGCAGCGTCGACGCGAACAGCGTGTACGTCGCGCCGTACAGCGAGGCACTCGACACGACGTGGTCACCGGCCCGGGCGACGCCGAGGACGGCCAACGAGGTGGCCGCCTGGCCGGACGCCAGCGCGAGCGCGCCGACGCCGCCCTCGAGGTCCGCGATGCGCCGCTCGAGCGCCGCCGCCGACGGGTTGTTCACGCGCGAGTACGTGTGCCCCGGGGCGTTGAGCATGAAGCGGTCCGCCGCGTCCTCACCGGACGGGTAGACGAAGGCCGCGGTCTGGGCGATCGGCGGGACGTTGCCACCGAACCCCGGGTCGGCCTTGAAGCCCGCGCGGATCTGCCGGGTCTCGAACGCCCACTCCTCCTCGGTCGTGCCCATCAGACGACCGCCTCGGACGCCGCGACCACCGACGGGCGGACGAGCGGGATGACCTGTTCGCCGAAGCGGTCCATCTCCTCGAGCTGCGGCGAGAACTGCAGCAGCAGCGTGTCCACCCCGGCGTCCTCGAACTCCTTGATCCGGGCAGCGACCTGCGCCGGCGTGCCGACGAACCCGGGGCGCAGGCCGCGGTTCGACACCGAGTAGTCCTCGAGCGAGGGGATGTGCTCGAGCTGCGACTTCGAGATGAAGTCCTGGTACGACTCGTACGCGTTCCCGTGCTGCACGTCGGTGATCCGCGCGAGTTCGGCCTGTGCCTCTTCCTCGGTCTCGCGGACGATGACGTACGCGGCCATGCCGAACGCCTCGAACGGCGGCAGTCCGGCGTCGATGCGGCGCTGCTTCATCTCGGCGATCTTCGTGCGGAGTTCCTCGACCGTGCCGCCGTGGGTGACGTAGGCGTCGGCGTACCCCGTGATCGCGGCCTTGCCCGCCTCGCTCTCGCCGCCGGCGTAGATGCGCGGGGTCACGCGGGGCTTCGGCTCGAGGTGCGCGTTCTCGATGTCGTAGTACTCGCCCGAGAACGAGTACGGCGTCTCCCGCCACATCCCCTTCATCACCTCGACGAACTCCGCCGTCCGCTTGTAGCGGTCGTCGTGCTCCGAGAAGATGCCGCCGTACTGCTTGGCCTCCTCCGCCCACCACGCGCTCACCACGTTGAACGTGAAGCGGCCGCACGAGATGTCGTCGATCGTCGCCGCCTGCTTCGCCGTCACCGCGGGCAGGTGGTAGCCGGGGCGCATGGCCGCCATGATCTCGAGGCGCTCGGTCGTCGCCGCGATGGCCGCCGCGAGCGACCAGGCCTCGAGCGACGGCGCGGCCGTGCCCTTGATGTCGTTGAGGTTGAGCTCCGGCACGAGCGTCAGGTCGAAGCCGATCCGCTCGGCGCGCTGCGCCAGCCGCTTCACGTAGTCGAAGGTGACCGGCATGTTCTCGTTGTCGACGTTGCGCAGCCAGCCGCCGAAGAGCGGGGTCCAGTATCCGAATCGCACGGGGTGAGTTCCTTGGGGAGGTGGGGAGTGCCCGGGAAGGGGCGCGGAACGGACGGGAGGCCCGTGGCGGGCCCGCCACGGGCCTCCTGTCCGGTGGTTCTTGCGTGCTCAGGCCGTGAGTTGCGCCGCGTACTGCGTTTCCAGCAGGCCACCGAGGTAGCGCGCGATGGAACGCGGGCCGGAGGCCGGCGCGGACTCCTCGACGGCGGGGTTGTAGTTCGTGTTCGTGTTGATGTCGTAGACGACCGTGCGGCCGTCCGTGGTCTCCATGAACTCGACGCCCGCGATCGTGACGCGCTGGTCGGCGAGGAACGTGCGGAGCTGCTGGACGAGCGGGTGCTCGGCCGTGACCTCGGTCCGGACGCTGAACGCGCTCGGCTGTTCGGCTCCCGGCACGTCGCAGACGGCCCCGGCGATGACCTGGGGGACCTCGCACGCGTCCGCCGGGCACAGCTCGAAGCTGCCGGCGCTCGTGTCGACGCGGACGGCGTACACGAACTCGCCGCCGACGAACTCGACGCGGGTGATGAAGGGCTCGCGGGCCGTCAGGAACTCCTGCAGCAGGGTGATGCCGTCGACCGGCGCCTCGAACTCCGGCGAGTCGACGTAGGCGTCGAACTCGGCGAGCGAGTCGAACCGGCGGACGCCCAGGCCCTTGCCGCCCTGGTTGTGCTTCGTGATGAACGGGACGTCCTGGCCGTTCGCGAAGGTACGCGCGGCCTGCTTGAGCGTCGTCGTGCCGAACACGGCGGTGGTGCGGGGCACGTCGAACCCGGCGTGCTGCAGCAGCCCGTGCTGGGCCACCTTGGACACCTCGAGCTCGAGCACGTGGCTGCCGCCGACGACCTGGCGACCCGCTCGTTCGAGCCAGCCGAGGACCGCGCGAGTGTACTCCTTGCTGTGCTCGTGGCCGCGGGTGTGGCTCGACGCCGACATGCGGGACCAGTACACACCGGGCTCCGGCTCGACACCGAGGTCGATCTGTCCCTCGGTCAGCAGGATCTCCTGCACCGGGACGCCCTCGGCCTCGAAGGCTGCGGCGAGCGGCGGGAACCACTCGGGGTTCTCGTGGATGACGTACACGCGGGGACTGCTCACCCGCCCACCCTAGGCACGGTATACCGCACGCGGCCAAGTGTGTGACGCGCGGTTGCTCCGTGTGGTGCGCCCGGGTGCGTCTTCGTGGTGCGAGGTTGGTCACTCGGTGCCGGCCTGTAGGGCGGCACCGAGTGGTCAACCTCGCACGAGCCGCGCGGGCCCGCGCCGCGTCAGCCGGCGAAGGCCTGCTGGCCGACGACGCCGAGGAGCTCGAGCTTCTGCGCGTCCTCGGACCCTGGGGGTGCGGTGAAGAGCAGCAGCGCCTGGGCTTGGTCGTCGGTGTGCAGGACCTGGCAGTCGACGGTGATCCGGCCGAGCTGCGGCTGCACGATCGTCTTGTTATCGGACCAGCGACTCGTCACCTCGTGCAGTGCCCAGAGCTCGCGGAACTCGGGGCTGCGGGTCTCGAGCTCGGCGATCAGCTCGGTGGCCCGACGGTCCCCCGGTCCGGCCAGCCCCGCCGCCGCCCGCAGCGACGCCACCACGACCCGGGCCAGTCGCTCGTGTTGCTCCGGCGCGTACTTCGCGAGCTCGTCGCCGGTCACGAACCACCGCCACGCCTGGTAGCGCTCGTTGCCGGGCAGGCTGACGGACGACCCGAGCAGCGCCGCCGCGAGCCGGTTCTCGACCAGCGTCTCGCCCAGGTGGCTGACCACGATCGCGGGGGTGTCCTCGAGCCGGTCGAGCACCCGCAGGATCGCGGGGTCGACGTGGTCGGCCCGGTGCAACCGGGTCGGGGCGTTCTGTCCGGCCAGGTGGAACAGGTGGTCGCGTTCGTCGAGGCTGCAGCGGAGCGCCCGGGCGATCGCGGCGATCATCTGCTCCGACGGCTGCGGTCCGCGCTGCTGTTCGAGGCGTGTGTAGTAGTCGACTGACATGCCCGCGAGCGCAGCGACTTCTTCGCGCCGGAGACCAGGCGTCCGGCGTCGTGGTCCCTGACCGAGGCCGACGTCCTCGGGGCGCAGCAGTTCGCGGCGACGGCGGAGGAAGTCGGCGAGTGCAGCGCGGTCCATGGTCCCGATTGTCGTCGGGTTCCCGCCGCCGTGCCAGGGATCGCCGATCCCCCGATGACCGAGGTCTGGATGGGTTGCCGACGACAGCGCATGGTGGTGGACATGGACATCACGAACTCCACCGTCTTCATCCCCGGCGCGACCTCCGGCATCGGTCTCGCCCTGGCCCAGCGCCTGCAGGCCGCCGGCAGCACCGTCGTCATCGGCGGGCGCCGCCAGTCGCTCCTCGACTCGCTCGCCGCCGAGCACGGCTTCGGCACCGTGCAGATCGACGTGAGCGACGCCGCATCCATCGAGAAGGCCGCCGCCTCCGTCCTCGAGGCGTACCCGTCGCTCGACGCCCTCGTCACCATGTCGGGGATCATGCGCAACGAGGACCTGCGCTCCCCCGACCACATCCACGACGCGCTCGAGATCATCCAGACCAACCTGGTCGGCACGATCCGCCTCATCGACGCGTTCCTGCCGCACCTGCTGGCGCAGCCCGCCTCGACCATCGTCACGGTCTCGTCCGGCCTCGCGTTCGTCCCGCTCACCGCGACGCCGACGTACAACGCCACGAAGGCCGGCGTCCACTCGTACACGCAGTCGCTCCGTCAGCAGCTGCTCGGCACCCCGGTGTCGGTGCTCGAACTCGCTCCCCCGGCAGTGTCGACCGATCTGATGGGCGGAGCGGACTTCGGTGGCATGCCGCTCGACGCCTTCGCCGACGAGGTCATCGGGCTGCTGTCCGCCGGCGATTCGCCCGAGATCCTGGTGCAGAACGTGCTGCCGCTCCGGTTCGCCGAGCGCGACGGCACGCACCAGCAGATCTTCGAGGCGATGGCGTCGCGCGCGCACTGACGCGCGGCACGTCAGTCGGCTGCGCCCTCGGCTTGCTCGTTGCGAGCGATACGCCGGTCGAGGGCGCGGTTCAGCATGGGGAGTCCCGTCGCGATCACCGCTCCGCCGAGCGCCCAGCCGACCGGCACCTGTTGCCAGCGGGTGCCCGCGTAGATCCCGGTGAACACCATCACCGTCAGTGCTGCGCTCAGCAGACGATGTGCTCGGTCACGGTGCATGCGCGGCACGGACCCGACCGCTGTCGTGCCGGGCTCGTCGGTGTTCGGTTCGTCGGTGTTCGGCTCGTCGGTGTCCGGTCCGTCGTCCAAGTACGCGAACGCGACCCCCCACACGACGATGCTCAGACCGAGCACCACCGCGGCCCACGCCCCGTCGCTGGACGGATCGCGGACGATGACCGACACTGCGAAGCAGTCGATGGCGAGCCCGCCGAGCACGGCGACGATCGCGAGCCACTGGGAAAGGGTGATGCGACGCACCCGCCGATCGTAGGGCCGTGACGACCGTGCGCGCGCTCCCCCGTTCGCGGCGTCAGAGGCCGGCGAGCAGTTGCTGCAGTTCGGCCTTGGCGTCGGGCATCCGCTCGGGGCCGGTGAGCCGCTCCCGCTGCACCGAGATGCGGACGGTGTCGGGCTTGGGACCGTCCTCGGTGTTCAGCAGCACGGATTCGCGGTCGGGGAAGGTCCACCGGGCCGACGGGCGCTTGCCGCCGCGGCGCTCGGAGGTCGGCGTGGACCCGAGTGCGGCCGTGAACACCGGGACGATCCGATCGAGCACCGCCTCGCGCTCACCGGGGACCTGCCGTGAGGCCGACACCGCGAAGGTGCCGTCCGAGCGCTGCCCGGGGACGCGGAGCCCACGAGCCTGTTCGTACCCGATGGTGATGCCCTGCGCCCACCATGGCTCGACACCTTGGCCCACGATCCACGACGCGATCGCAGCGTGCCCGATGGTGGCTCCGCCCGCCGTGTCGATCAGCGCGTGCCACTCGTCCGGTGACTTGCCCGTCGCCGCGAGGACACGGTCCGGCGCCATCCCCTGCGCGTGCGAGCGAACCGTTCCGTCGGTCATGCCGCCATCGTAGGCCGGAGGACACCGCCCTCGCGGATCAGCGCTGGGAACCTGCCCGCAGGCGACGCGCCAGCTGAGCACCCTCGGCGTCGATGATCAGCGGGAGGCGCTCCTTGTCGACGACCCCGAACGCGGGATCGACCGTCACGAAGCCGTCGACTTCCCAATGGAAAGCCGTGGCGACGTGCACAGCACCCGAGGCAGTCAGGCCGAACTCCTCGATCAGCCCCGGGACTCCGTCGCTGACGTCATCGATCCCGACCCAGTGCAGTTGCGTCGACCGCAGCAGGTCTCGCCATGCAGCCACATGGCGACGTGCGGCCTGCAGTCCCCTGTGGTGGGCCGATTCGAACAGTTCGAACTCGGTGAACGCGCTGTACAGGATCCGCGTGTCGGCCAGGTCGAGGTGGTCCCAGAACGCTGACGCCCCGCCATGCTGCGGCTCCGCACGGTGCAGCACGCATTCGATGAAACTCGTCTCAACGAGGACAGCATCCGGCCTGCTGGTGCATCCGTCGAACTCCAGTACCCGATGCTCGTCGAACTCATCGGATCCGAGCCGCTCGAACACGGTCAGCCCACCTGGCGGATGCGCGCGATGGGTTCAGCCCGGCAGTCCGGATCGATCGACTCGATCGCTCGTCGTCGGCGCTCGCGGCGCTCTTCGAACGTGCCTTCAGGTCGCGGCGTCCGAGCGAACAGCGCTTGCCGTTCGGCTTCGGTGAAGATCCTCGGCCCACGCTGCCGACCGGGGTCCGCACTGAGCAATGCGCGACGACGTCCCGCTGTGAGCTGTTCCTCGGTCAGGCCGCGGCGGTTCGGTCGGCGTGGTTCGGTCGGCTGCATGGTGTCTCCTTGGTCGATGTGATCAACCGTAGGAGCACCGAACGGACGGTACCAAACATTCCGTATTTCGCCGATCCGAGGCGGGAGACGAGCTACTCCGCAGCAGCCAGGACCGTCCGACCGAGCCGCACGAAGTCGTCGACCCCGATCGCCTCGCCCCGCGCCGTCGGGTCGATGCCCGCCGCCGTCAGGACCTCGGAGGCGTGGGCACTGCCGCCGAGCACACCGGACAGGCTCTGCCGCAGCATCTTCCGACGCTGCTGGAACGCCGCATCGACCAGGGTGAACACCCGCGACCGCAGCCGCTCGTCCCCCGGGGGCTCGTGCCGGTCGAACGCCACGAGCACACTGTCGACGTTCGGGACGGGCCAGAACACCTGTCGGCTGACGAGCCCGGCCGTGCTCCACGAGCCGTACCAGGCGGCCTTGACACTCGGCGACCCGTAGACCTTGCTGCCCGGGCCCGCCGCGAGGCGGTACCCGACTTCGGCCTGCACCATCACGAGCGACCGCTCGATCGACGGGAAGGTCGCGAGGAGGTGCAGCAGCACGGGCACCGAGATGTTGTAGGGCAGGTTCGCGACGAGGTGGGTCGGTTCGGTGTCGAGGTCCGATGCGGCGACGGTCATCGCGTCCTGCTGCACGACCGTCAACGAGGCCTCCGGCTGCATCGCGCTCACCGTCGACGGCAACCGCGCCGCGAGCCGCTTGTCGATCTCGACGGCGGTGACGTGGGCGCCGGTCTCGGTGAGCCCGAGCGTCAGGGAGCCGAGGCCCGGCCCGATCTCGAGCACTCGGGACGACGGCGTCACGCCGGCGACCGACACGATGCGCCGGACGGTGTTGGCGTCGTGCACGAAGTTCTGCCCGAGCTTCTTCGTCGGGGTCACGTCGAGTTCGGCGGCGAGCTCCCGGATCTCGGCCGGGCCGAGCAGCGCGCCCACTACTCGTCCACCGTCACGGGCTCGGCGTCCCACGCACCGTAGACGAGCTCGGTGTTCGACGCGATCTGCGCGGCGAGCATCGAGGCATCGGTGCCGAGGGTCTCCGCCATCGACCGCAGGGTGATCGGGATCAGGTACGGGGCGTTCGGCCGGCCGCGGTACGGCGTCGGGGTCAGGAACGGCGCGTCCGTCTCGACCATGATCAGGTGCCGCGGCGCGACGACGAGGGCTTCGCGGAGCAGTGCCGCGTTCTTGAACGTCACGGTTCCGGCGAACGACATGTACCAACCGCGCTCGGCACAGAGCCGAGCCAGGTCGGGTCCGCCGGAGAAGCAGTGGAACACGGTGCGCTCCGGAGCCCCGACGCGGTCGAGCACCTCGACCACGGCGTCGTGCGCGTCGCGGTCGTGGATGGTCAGCGCGAGGCCGTGCTCCTTCGCGATGCGGATGTGCTCTTCGAACGAACGGATCTGGGCGTCGCGCCCGTCCTCACCGGTGCGGAAGAAGTCGAGCCCGGTCTCACCGATCGCCCGGACGCGGGGCAACGCTGCCAGCGCCTCGATCCCGGCGAGGTGCTCGTCGAGCAGCCCCTGCTCCTGCAGCGACGGCGCCTCGTTCGGGTGCAGTGCGACCGCTGCGAGCACGCGGGGTTCACGGGCGGCGATCGACGCGGACCACTGCGAAGTGGCGAGGTCGGTGCCGACCTGCACGACACCGCGGACGCCGACGCTCGAGGCACGGCCGAGGTGCTCGCGGTAGTCGAGCGCCCCGTCGCCACCGTCGGCGATCTCCATGTGCGTGTGGTTGTCGTAGACCGGGACCACGAGCGCCTCGGGCAGGGGCGGGTAGGTCAGGTCGCGCTTGGAGCCGTCCCCGTCGCCACGGGAGCGGAGGTGGGCGTCGGTCACGCGGCGCCCTGCTCCGCCTGCTCGATGCGCGGGAACAGCCCGCTCTCGAGCGCCACGACGTGCGAAGCACCCTGCCACTCGAAGGCACGATCGACTCGCTGCTCGGCGATCGAGCCGCCGGCACCGATCGACGCCCACAGCTTCTCGGTGGCCTTCGGCATCACCGGGGAGAGCAGGACCGCGACGGTGCCGAGCCCACGGAGCGCGGTGGTCAGGACGGTGCCGAGCCGCTCGCGGTTCGCGTCGTCCTTCGCCAGGGCCCACGGCTGCTGCTCGGTGATGTACCCGTTCAGGGCATCGACGAGCTCCCAGACGGCAGCGATCGCCTCGTGCGGGGCGAACGCGGCGATGGCGGCGTCGGCACGCTCGGTGACCGAGACCGCCAGGGCATCGATCGCCTGGTCCGACTCGGTCAGCGAGCCGCGCGCCGGCACTGCGCCGTCGAAGTACTTCTGCAGCATCGCGACCAGGCGCGAGGCCAGGTTGCCGAAGCCGTTCGCGAGCTCGGCCTGGTACCGCGCCGAGATGTCCTCCCAGCTGAAGTTGCCGTCCTGCCCGAAGGTGATGGCGCGGAGGAAGTAGTAGCGGAAGGCGTCGGAGCCGAAGGTGTCGGTGATCTCCGACGGCGCGATGCCGGTCAGCTTCGACTTGGACATCTTCTCGCCGCCGACGAGCAACCAGCCGTGACCGAAGACGCGCTCGGGGACGGGCAGGCCGGCAGCCATGAGCATCGCCGGCCAGATGACCGCGTGGAAGCGGGCGATGTCCTTGCCGACGATGTGCACGCTCGGCCACAGGCGCTTGAAGGCCTCGTCGTCCTCGGTGCCGTAGCCCAGCGCCGTGACGTAGTTGAGCAGGGCGTCGAACCACACGTACAGGACGTGGTCGCTGTCCCACGGGATCTTGATGCCCCAGTCGAAGCTGGACCGCGAGATCGACAGGTCGCGGAGGCCCTGCTTCACGAACGAGATGATCTCGTTGCGGACGCTCTCCGGCTGGATGAACAGCGGGTTCGACTCGTACAGGTCGAGCAGGCGCTGCTCGAAGTCCGACATGCGGAAGAAGTAGTTGCGCTCGGACAGCACCTCGACCGGGATCGAGTGGATGGCACAGACCTGCTGCCCCTCGTACGCACCGGTGCCGGGGACCAGG
The DNA here is from genome assembly GCF_003814955.1 of Curtobacterium sp. PhB137. Lineage (NCBI taxonomy): Bacteria > Bacillati > Actinomycetota > Actinomycetes > Micrococcales > Microbacteriaceae > Curtobacterium > Curtobacterium sp. PhB137. Next base: position 445,951 of record NZ_RKQO01000006.1, read on the forward strand.
TCGCTCGGCTGCTTGTACTCCTCGCAGCCCACGCAGTAGAAGCCCTCGAACTCGCCGGCGTAGATGAAGCCGTCGTCGTAGAGCTTCTGCAGGAACGCCGTCACACCGCGCTCGTGGCGCTCGTCGGTGGTGCGGATGAAGTCGTCGTTGGCCACGTCGACGGTGTCGAGCAGCGGCTTCCACGCCTCGGTCACGAGTCGGTCGGCCCACTCCTGGGGCGTGACCTCGTTCGCCGAGGCGGTGCGCAGGATCTTCTGTCCGTGCTCGTCGGTGCCGGTGAGCAGCCAGGTGTCGTCACCCCGCTGCCGGTGCCAGCGCGCGAGGACGTCCGCGGCGACCTCGGTGTAGGCGTGCCCGATGTGGGGCACGTCGTTCACGTAGAAGATCGGCGTGGTGATGCTGAACGAGGACCCGGCGGACATGCGGACCATCCTACGGGCGCGCGGAACCCGGATGACGCGCGCGGCGGTGGACTGTGGAAAACCGGATCCGGGAGGCCCGTGGCGGGCCCGCCCCGCGCCTCCAGACCGGCCGACGCGAACGTGACGAGCCCCGCTCAGCGCGCCGCGAGCGCCCCTTCGTACAGGTCCCGCTTCGACAGCCCGGTCGCGTCCGCGACCGCCGCTGCGGCCTCCTTCATGCGCATGCCGGCGGCCACCCGCTCGAGCACGAGGCGGACCCCGTCGTCGAGCGTCGCCTCCTCGGTGGCCTCGGCGGCACCGGCGACGACGATGCAGATCTCGCCCCGGACCCCCTCTGATGCCCACGTGACGAGCTCGTCGAGCGGACCGCGCCTGACCTCTTCGTACAGCTTCGTGAGCTCACGGCAGACCGCGGCACGACGGTCGCCCCCGAACCCGACGGCCATGTCGGCGAGCGTCTCGGCCAACCGGTGCGGCGACTCGAAGAAGACCATCGTGCGCTGCTCCCCCGCGAGCGCCTGGAACGCGCGGCGACGCTCCCCGCCCTTGCGCGTCGGGAACCCCTCGAACGTGAAGCGGTCCGTCGGCAGTCCGGAGACGGCGAGCGCCATGAGCACCGCCGACGGGCCGGGCAGTGCCGTGACCGTGACGCCAGCGGCTGCCGCTGCCTCGACGAGCGGGAAGCCGGGGTCGCTGATCGCGGGCATGCCGGCGTCGGTGAGGACCACGACGTCCTCGTCACGAGCGAGCTCGACGACCTCGGACGCCTTCGCCCGTTCGTTGTGCTCGTGCAGGGCGATGAGCCGCGGACGGTTCTCGATGCCGAGGGCACGCATGAGGTGGATGGCGGTCCTGGTGTCCTCCGCCGCGACCACGGTGGCGTTGGAGAGGGTCTCGACGAGACGGCGCGAGGCGTCCCCGAGGTTGCCGATGGGGGTTGCTGCGAGGACGATCACGCCACCCATTGTCGTCGCAGCGGGGTCGCAGCGCGGACATGCGGTCGATCCGTAGGATGCTCAACGATGACCAGCGAGCTGACCGACGACCGCACGGCCGTGTCCGACGGGCCGGTCGGCTCGCGCCTCGACGACTGGTGGGGGCGGGTGCTCTCCACCGCCCAGCGCGTCGCGGTGTGGCGCTGGGCCGGACCGATCGCGGTGACGCTGCTCGCCGCCGTGCTGCGCCTGGCGAACCTGGGGAACCCGCACTCCCTGGTCTTCGACGAGACCTACTACGTCAAGGACGGCTGGTCGATCGTCCACCTCGGCTACGAGGGCACCTGGCCGGCGAACCCGAGCAGCGACTCCGCCCCGACGACCGACGACCGGTTCTCGAGTGGTGAGACGGACATCTTCACCAGCGCCGCGGAGTTCATCGCGCACCCGCCGCTCGGCAAGTACCTGATCGGGCTCGGCATGCTCCTGTTCGGGGCGGACAACTCGTTCGGCTGGCGGTTCGCCGTCGCCGTGCTCGGCATCGCGACGGTGTTCCTCACCGCGGTGATCGCCCGGTCGCTGTTCCGCTCCACCCTGGTCGGCACGCTCGCCGGCGGCCTGCTCGCGATCGACGGCCAGGCCATCGTGATGTCCCGCGTCACGCTGCTCGACGGGATCCTGACGTTCTTCGTCGTGCTCGGGTTCGGGGCGCTCCTGCTCGACCGGCGCCGGAGTCAGCGGCGGCTCGACGACTGGGTCGCCGAGCGCGTCGCCGCCGGCCGGGACACCCTGTGGGGGCCCGTGCTCTGGTGGCGTCCGTGGCTGTTCGCGATGGGGCTGACGATGGGGTTGGCCACCGCGACGAAGTGGTCGGGGATGTACTTCCTGGCGTTCTTCGCCGTGTACTCCGTGCTGAGCGACATGATGATGCGCCGCCGTGCGGGGGTCGAGTTCTGGTCGTCCAGCGCGCTGCTGCAGCAGGCCCCCGTGTCGTTCCTGCTCACCGTGCCGATCGCCGCCGTCACCTACGTCGCGTCGTGGACCGGCTGGTTCGTGTCGAAGGACGGCTGGGACCGGAACTGGCTGGCCTCCGGCGGCGAACGCTGGACCGGATTGCTCCGGTGGGTGCCGGACAGTCTGCAGAACTGGTGGCACTACCAGTCGGAGATCTACAACTTCAACATCGGGCTGCACACGCCGCACTCGTACCAGGCGAACCCGCTGCTCTGGCTCGTGATGCAGCGGCCCACGTCGATGTTCTACGTCGGGACCGATGCCGGCCAGGACGGCTGCTCGGCGAGCCGCTGCGGCGAGGCGATCACCGGCGTCGCGAACCCGTTCATCTGGTACGCGGCGGTCATCGCGACCGTGGCGCTGCTCGTGCTCTGGATCCTGCGCCGACAGTGGCAGTACGGCTTCGTCCTGCTCGGCGTCGCCGCGGGCTACCTGCCGTGGCTGATGTACGTCAACCGGACGGTCTTCCAGTTCTACACGATCGCCTTCGAGCCCTTCATGGTGATGGCACTGGCGGCGGCGATCGGGTTGGTGCTCGGCTCACGGACCGATCCGCGGCCCCGACGGACCCGGGCGATCGTCTGGGTCGGCGTGTACCTGGTCGTGGTCGTGCTCGCGTCGGCGTACTGGTACCCGATGTGGACCGCGATCCAGGTGCCGTGGGACTTCATCCGGTCGCACTACTGGCTGCCGAGCTGGCTGTAGCGCGCGTCGGGTGTCGGCCCGGCGCGCTGGTCGTGACCGGCCCGGCGCACTGGTCGCGACCAGACCGCCGGACGGGAGGCACGGGTCGACTCCGCCACGGGCCTCCCGTCCGGAGTCGGTTGGCACCGGAGCCGCGCGCGGTCCGCGGGGACGCGTCAGGACTGCGCGTGCAGCGCGCGCTCGATCGACTCGCGGTCGAGCGGGTCGCCGACCATGCTCGGCGCGGTCCGGGTCTGCGGCAGGACGCCCTCGATGAGGAGTTCGGCGTACCGGCGCCAGGCGTTCGGGTCGTGCTCGCGGGTGGCGTCCGCGACGGCACCCACCATGGCGGTGAGCATCGGGAGGTCGCGGTAGTCGAAGCCGGGGCGGACCACCCCGGCGGTCTCGGCCCGCCCGATGATCGCGGAGACCTGGCGTTCCAACCGGTCACGCTCCTGCACGATCGACGGACGCGCCTTGCCCGCACGCACGATGGCGTCGGCGAGCGCACGGTCGCGGGCGCGGAACTCGAACACCCCGGTCAGGTAGACCCGCAGGGCCTCGCGCGGGTCGACGACGTCGGCGGCGCGGGCCGCTGCGTCGTTCATCGCCTCGAACTTGGTGGCGAGCAGCGCCTCGATCAGGGAGTCCTTGTCGGCGAAGCGCCGGTACACGGTGCCGACACCGACCCCCGCTTCGTGCGCGATGTCGTTCAGGGTGACCGACAGCCCGCGCTCCGCGAAGCACTTGCGAGCGGTCTGCAGGATCAGCTCGCGGTTGCGTGCCGCATCGGCGCGCAGCGGGCGCTCGAGGTCGGGCGCGGACTCGGTGGTGCTCACGATGCCGAACCTAGTTGAACTTTCTGGGAATAAGTGGATGCGGACCCTCCGTTTCGGTCTACACTGTCGACAAACGGATGCCGTGCATCCGTTTGACACCTCCCCTCTTCGAAACGCCCGACGGTGCGCGCTTCGTGCTCCCCCTCCAACCTTCTCGAAGGAGGCTGCCGTGACGGCAGAACACACCGTGCCGACCCCCACCGGGGCAGCACCCACGACTTCTGGCACCACCCCCGCCAAGAGCAACCACCGCTGGATCGCCCTGGCGGTCATCGCCCTCGCCCAGCTGATGGTCGTGCTCGACGCCACGATCGTGAACATCGCGCTCCCCTCGGCCCAGGCCGACCTGGGGTTCGGCACCGACCAGCGCCAGTGGATCGTCACCGCGTACTCGCTGGCGTTCGGCTCGCTCCTGCTGCTCGGCGGGCGCCTCGGCGACCTGTTCGGCCGCAAGAACACGTTCATCATCGGCCTGGTCGGCTTCGCGGTCGCGTCCGTGCTCGGCGGCCTCGCCGACTCGTTCGGCCTGCTCGTCGCGGCCCGCGCCCTCCAGGGTGTCTTCGGCGCCCTGCTCGCACCGTCCGCGCTCGGCATGCTGACCACCACGTTCCGCGACCCGAAGGAGCGCGGTCGTGCGTTCGGCATCTTCGGCTCGATCGCCGGTTCCGGTGCGGCCATCGGCCTGCTCCTGGGCGGCGTGCTCACCGAGTACGCGTCGTGGCGCTGGTGCCTCTACGTCAACGTCGTCTTCGCCGTGCTCGGCGTGATCGGCGCGCTCGTGTTCATGGAGAAGCCGCCGAAGGTCGATCGCCCGCGCATCGACGTCGCCGGCGTCATCACCATCACCGCCGGTCTGGTCGGCGTCGTCTACGGGTTCTCGAACGCCGAGACCAACGGCTGGGACTCCCCCGTCACCATCGCGATGCTCGCCGGTGGCGTCGTCCTGATCGCCGCGTTCGTGTTCATCGAGACCCGTGTGGCGCACCCGCTGCTGCCGCTGCGGGTCGTGCTCGACCGTGACCGCGGTGGGTCGTTCATCGCGATCGGCCTGGTGGCGATCGGCATGTTCGGCATCTTCCTGTTCCTGACCTACTACCTCGAGCAGACCCTCGGGTTCAGCTCGCTGCAGACCGGTCTGGCCTTCCTGCCGATGCCGCTGTCGATCATGATCTCGGCGACGCAGATCGGTGGGCGACTGCTGCCGCGCATCGGCCCGAAGATCCTGATCTTCGCCGGTGGCCTCGTCGCCGCGATCGGCCTGCTCCTGCTGCTGCGCACCGACCTGGACAGCTCCTACGCGGGCACCGTCCTGCCGGCGCTGATCGTCATCGGGCTCGGCATGGGCACGATCTTCTCGTCCGCGATGAACACCGCGACCACCGGGGTGGCCCGAGCCGACGCCGGTGTGGCCTCGGCGACGGTGAACACCATGCAGCAGATCGGTGGCTCGATCGGCACGGCGCTGCTGTCGACGATCTTCGCCGACGTCGTGAAGAACAGCCTGACCGGGCTGTCGGCGGCGCCCACGAAGCTGCAGCAGGCGCAGGCCACGCTCGACGGCTACCACGTGGCGTTCGGCATCTCGGCCGGTGTGCTCGTGCTCGTCGCCCTGGCGGGTGGCCTGCTCATCAACCGGCAGTCGGTGCGGCTCGACCGGCTCGCCCACGCCGCGTCCACGACGACCGGGAGCATCCCCGCCGCCGCACACTGACGCGTCAGCTCGTCCGAACGGCCCGTCCTGGTTCTGCCGGGGCGGGCCGTTCGTGCGTGCGTGTGGGTGCGGGCCGGGGCGGGGCGGGCGCCGGCGGGGCTGCCGACTCGGAACGACGATCGCGATGTCGTACGACGACCACCGTGTCGTTCCGAGTCGACGCACCAGCCACCACACGCGCCCCGGTTGCGCAGTGTGTCGGTTTCCCTGTCACCCGTCAGTGGTCCGCATTATCGTGTGCGGCATGGCCCCCGTCCTGACCTCGCCGCTCGTGTCGACGCAGTGGCTCGCCGACCACCTCGGTGGTGACGAGCTCGTCGTCCTCGACGCCTCCGTGCACACGGTGGGGACCGGCCTCGAGACGATGTGGCACTCCGCGGTCGACTCCTACGAGCAGCGCGGGCACGTCCCCGGCGCCCGCTTCGCCGACCTCGTCGACGCGTTCTCCACGCCGGGCGCCGAGGTGCCCTTCACCCGCCCGAGTGCCGAACGGTTCGAGGCAGCTGCCGGCGACCTCGGCGTCACGAACACCTCGACGGTCGTGGTCTACGACGACAGCGTCGGCGAGTGGTCGGCGCGGCTGTGGTGGATCTTCCGGTCGTTCGGCTTCGACTCCGTCGCGGTCCTCGACGGCGGGTTCACGAAGTGGCGCGACGAGGGCCGGCCGGTCCGCGTCGGTGCACTGCGCCAGGCACCATCGCCGGCGAAGGCGCCCGACGACGACAGCGCCTTCCTCGCCGGTGAAGAACGCCCGCTCTGGGCCGACCACGCCCGTGTCCGCCGAGCAGTGACGGGCGAACAGCCTGCGGCACTGGTGTTCGCTGCGCCCGCAGCGGCCCTCGGCGACGACCACCCGCCGATCATCCCGGGGAGCACCCCGATCACCGTGGACACCCTGGTCGACCCGGACACCAACGCGTACCTGCGCGGGCCGAAGCTCGCCGAGGCGTTCGCCGCGGTCGTCGGCGAGGACGAGATCGTGACGTACTGCGGGGTCGGTAGCGCCGCGTGCGTCGATGCCCTGGCGCTGACCGTGCTCGGCCACGACAAGGTCACCGTGTACGACGGCTCGCTGCTGGACTGGTGGCGGCACGAGCCCGAGGCCCTGGCGTCCTGACGACGACGCGCGCCCCGGCTAGCGTTGGCGCATGAGCTCCAGACGCGCGGTCATCCTCGGCGGTACCGGCGGGATCGGTTCGGCCGTCGCGCGTGAACTCCTCGACGCCTCCGGGCGGGGCGGCGACGACTGGCAGGTCGACGTCATCGCGCGCCGCGGTGGCCCGGCAGCCGATTCCCTCACCGCCCGCGGCGCGACCTTCACCGCGGGTGACCGCCGCGACACGAGCACCCTGCGCGACGTCCTCCGCCCCGGCGCGGACCTGCTCGTCGACACCGTGGGGCTGACCCGCGACGACGCGACGCAGCTCCTGCCGTTCCTCGACGACGTCGGGTCCACCGTGTTCGTCTCCTCGCGTGCGGTCTACGTCGACGACCAGGGCCGGCACGCGAACTCGACGGACAAGCCGGTCTTCGGCGCCGCGGTCACCGAGATCCAGCCGACCGTCACGGCGGGCGACGGCGACCCGACCAGCCGTGACGGCTACGGCGCGGCGAAGGTGGCGTCCGAGCAAGTGCTGCTCGACCACGGCGCCCCGGTCACGGTGCTGCGCCCGTCGAAGGTGTACGGCATCGGCATCGGCCGTCCGCGAGAGTGGTTCGTGGTCCGCCGGGTCCTCGACGGCCGGGAACGCATCCTGCTCGCCGACCACGGCCGCGGTGTGGACCACACGACGGCGGCGAGCGGCATCGGCTCGCTCGTCCGACTGGTCGCGGACGCTCCGGACCGGCGCATCCTCAACGTCGCCGACGACTCCGCTCCGACGGCGCTCGAGATCGTGCGGACGATCGCTGGGCACCTCGACCACCGGTTCGACGAGGTCCTGCTCGACGCGGACGCCCCTGCCTTCGTCGGCACGACCCCGTGGTCGTCGCCGTCACCGTTCGTCCTCGACACGACGGCGGCACGGACGCTCGGGTGGCAGCCGCCGACCTTCGCGACCGCGGTCCTGCCCGAACTCGACTGGTTGGTGGAGACGGCGCAGTCCACACCGGCGGACGGCGACGTGCCGTGGGCCGACGACCCGTTCTGGGAGCGCATGTTCGACTACGGCCCCGAGGACGCTGCCCTCGCGCTCCTGTCGCTGGGCCTCGGGTGACGGTGCCGAGCACGCCCCGCTCCGAGGTCCTGTTCATCGGCGGGCGGTCCGGTGTCGGCAAGTCCACCGCTGCCGAGGCGCTGCACGACCTGCTCGTCGCCGCGGACGTGCGCCACGCGGTGATCGAGGGCGACCTGCTCGACCTGGCGCACCCGGCACCGCACGTCGAGCACCCCGAAGCGCGGCTCGCGGAGCGGAACCTCGCAGCCCTGTGGACGTCCTACCGCGAGCTCGGCCACCACCGGCTGGTCTACACGAACACCGTTTCCGTGCTGGAACACGAGCGTCTGGCGGCCGCCATGGGCGACGACCCCGTGGTCACGACGGTCCTGCTGCGCGCGGCGGACGGTCCCACCGCCGAGCGGCTGGCCCGACGGTCGGGTGGCGAGGTCCCGCAGGCGCAGCTCGCGCACAGCACGCGGACGGCCGGGAGGCTCGACTCGGCTTCCGGGGACACGGTCACCCGGGTGGACACGGACGGTCTCACCCCCAACCAGGTCGCACAGCGTCTCGCCGCGTTGACGGGGTGGCTCCCCCGCTGACCGTCCCGCTGCGGCCTGTGGACTCCGCGATCCGTCCACAGATCGCGTCCGTCGCTGGCCCGCTCAGTCGCCACGGGGCACGCTGGAGCCATGAACGACAACCGACTCGGCACCTCGGTCAGCCCGTACCTCCGGCTGCACGCCGACAACCCCGTGGACTGGCGCGAGTGGGGCCCCGAAGCCTTCGCCGAGGCACGTGAGCGCGGCGTCCCGGTCCTGGTGTCGGTCGGCTACGCCACGTGCCACTGGTGCCACGTCATGGCGCGTGAGAGCTTCGCCGATCCGGAGATCGGCGCACTCCTCCGTCAGGACTTCGTCGCCGTCAAGGTCGACCGCGAAGAACGTCCCGACGTCGACGCAAGCCTGATGGCCGCTGCGAGCGCGTTCACGCAGCAGCTCGGGTGGCCCCTGACGACGTTCCTGACGCCCGAGGGCCACGTGTTCTTCGCCGGCACCTACTTCCCGCCGACCCCCGTCGGTCAGGTGCCCGCGTTCCGGCAGATCCTGGCGGCGGTGCTCGATGCGTGGACCGAGCGGCGGCACGAGGTCGACGCGAACGCCGCGGCCATCGCGACGGCGATCCGGCAGGGGGCCGAGGCGGACGCGACCGCCCGCGCTGGCGAGGGTGCTGGCGGAGCAGCCACGGGCCTCCCGTCCGCCGACAGCATCCGGGCCGTCACCGATCAGTTGTCGCAGGCAGAGGACACCACCTACGGTGGTTTCGGCGGTGCTCCGAAGTTCCCGAGGACGCCGCTGCTGGAGTTCCTCGCCGACGCGGCACGCGACGGCGACGCCGAGGCCGACGGCCTGCTGGACCGGTCGCTCCACGCGATCCGGGCCTCCGAGCTGACCGATGCCGACGGCGGTGTCTTCCGGTACGCCACCAAGCGCGACTGGACTGTGCCGCACTACGAGCGGATGCTCTACGACAACGCCGGACTCCTCGCGGTCGCCGGTGCCGAACAGGCGCGCGGCATCGCGGACTTCCTGCGCGACACCCTGCGGCAGGACGACGGGGCGTTCGTCGCCGCGCAGGACAGCGAGTCCACGATCGACGGCCAGCGGGTGGAGGGCGGGTGGTACCGGCGGCCGCTGTCGGAGCGCGCGCTCCTCGAGCCGCCACCACTCGACGAACAGGTCCTGACCGGCTGGAACGGCCTGGCGATCCGCGGACTCGCGATCGCCGGTGACCGCCACGACGACCCCGAGATGATCGGCCTCGCCCGGGATGCGGCCGATGCGCTGCTGCGGTCGCACGTGCGTGACGGGCACGTCGTGGTCCGCTCGAGCACGCCTCGCGGCGCGTCAGCAGCACCGGCGACCATCGAGGACGTCGGGCTGCTGGCCGAGGGTCTGCTCCAGCTCGCCCTGGTGACCGGCGAGGTCACCTACGCCGTGACGGCTCGTTCCCTGGTCGACGACGGCCTGGCGAACCGGTTCGACGTCGACGCCGTGCTCGCCGGAGCGGGCACGGCGACCGGGGAACAGCCGCAGACCGCGATGCGCTCCGGCACGGTGGCGCTGGCCGCAGCGGCAGCCGGCCTCGCGGCGTTGACCGGGGACTCCGCGTACCGGACAGCGGCGGCGCGGTTGGTGGCCGACCGCGCGACGACGGGTACCGAGCGACCGCTCGGGCACGCCGACGCCCTCGGTGTCGCACTCGGCCTGCAACGACCCTCGCGCGAGGTCGTGGTCGTGACGTCGGACCAGCACGACCCGCTCCGCGACGCCGTCCGCGCCGCGCGCCGACCCGGCACGGTCATCGCTCGTGTGACCCCGACGCAGGCTGCGGATTGGGCGGCTGCGGGGTTCGAACTGTTCGAGGCACGGGACGCCCTCGACCCGGCTGCGTACGTCTGCCACGACCGCGTGTGCGCCCTGCCCGCTCGATCCGCGGCGGACCTCGCCGCCGGACTCGCAGCACCGGCGGCGTGACGGTATCCTGGAATGCTCATGTCTCCCACGCCGCCAGTCATCACGTACCCGCCCGAACTGCCGGTCTCGCAGCGGCGGGACGACATCGCGGCCGCCATCCGTGACAACCAGGTCGTCATCGTCGCGGGTGCCACCGGCTCGGGCAAGACCACCCAGCTGCCGAAGATCTGCCTCGAGCTGGGGCGTGAGCACATCGGGCACACCCAGCCCCGCCGGATCGCCGCTCGCACCATCGCCGAGCGCGTGTCCGAAGAGCTCGGCAGCGACCTCGGCGACCTGGTCGGCTACCAGGTCCGGTTCACCGACAAGGTGTCGTCGAACACCCGCATCAAGCTGATGACCGACGGCATCCTGCTGAACGAGATCCACTTCGACCGCGACCTGAAGCGGTACGACACGATCATCATCGACGAGGCGCACGAGCGGTCGCTCACGATCGACTTCCTGCTCGGGTACCTCAAGCGACTCCTGGTGCGGCGCCCTGACCTCAAGCTCATCATCACGAGCGCGACGATCGACCCCGAGTCCTTCTCGAAGCACTTCGGCGATGCCCCGATCATCGAGGTCTCCGGGCGGACCTACCCCGTCGAGATCCGGTACCGCCCGCTCGTGTCCGAGGACGCGGACGACACCGATGAGGACGACGAGACCGACTCGCGCACGGCCGACCGCGGCGGGGCGAACGGCGCCGACGACCGCGACACCCTGCAGGGGATCACCGACGCACTCGACGAACTCGCGCGCGAAGAACCCGGCGACGTGCTCGTGTTCCTGTCCGGCGAGAACGAGATCCGTGACGCGCAGGACGCGATCGAGGGCAAGCGCTACCAGGGCACCGAGGTCCTGCCCCTGTACGGCCGGCTCTCCGCCGCCGACCAGCACCGCGTGTTCGACCGACGCACGACGCCGGGGATCCGCCGACGCGTGGTGCTCGCCACGAACGTCGCCGAGACCTCGCTGACGGTGCCCGGCATCAAGTACGTCATCGACACCGGGACCGCCCGCATCTCGCGGTACTCCCCGCGCGCCAAGGTGCAGCGGCTGCCGATCGAGGCGATCTCGCAGGCCAGCGCGAACCAGCGTTCGGGTCGAGCGGGCCGCACGAGCGCCGGCATCGCGATCCGGCTCTACTCCGAAGACGACTTCGAGCGTCGCGACGAGTTCACCGACCCCGAGATCCTGCGGACGAACCTCGCCGCGGTGATCCTGCAGATGATCTCGCTCGGGTTCGGCGACATCGAGTCGTTCCCGTTCCTGCAGCCACCGGACTCCCGCGGCGTGAAGGACGGCCTGGACCTGCTGCGCGAACTCCGAGCCGTCGACAAGGACGGCCGGATCACCAAGTCCGGACGACAGCTCACCCGGCTGCCGATCGACCCGCGGCTCGGCCGGATGGTGCTCGAGGCCGGGCGCCAGGGCGTCGGTCGCGAGGTCGTCGCCGTCGTCAGTGCCCTGAGCATCCAGGACCCCCGCGAACGCCCGCTCGAGAAGCGCGCCCACGCCGACCAGATGCACGCCCGCTTCGCCGACCCGACGAGCGACTTCCTCACCCTGCTCGCGCTGTGGAACTACATCGAGGACAAGCAGGACGAGCTGTCGTCGAGCGCGTTCCGCCGGCTCTGCAAGGCCGAGTTCCTCAACTACCTGCGCATCCGCGAGTGGCAGGACCTCTACCGCCAGCTCTCCCGCGCCGCGAAGCAGGTCGACGTCCGGGTCGGGCAGTCCCGTTCCGACGACGGCGACGCGGTGCACCGGTCCCTGCTCGCCGGTCTGCTCAGCCAGATCGGGCTGCGCGACCGCGAGAAGCGCGACTACCTCGGCTCGCGGAACACCCGGTTCGTGGTGTTCCCGGGCAGTGTGCTCGCGAAGAAGCAGCCCGACGCGGTGATGGCGGCCGAACTCGTCGAGACCAGTCGACTGTTCGCACGGACCGTCGGCCGGATCGACCCCGCCTGGGTCGAGCCCCTCGCCGGTGACCTGCTGAAGCGCACCTACGGCGAACCGCACTGGGAGAAGAAGCAGGGCGCGGTCGTCGCCTACGAGCGGGTGACCCTGTTCGGCGTCCCGATCGTGCAGCGGCGCCGCGTGCAGTACGCCCGGATCGACCCGGAGCACTCGCGCGAGCTCTTCATCCGCCACGCCCTGGTCGAGGGCGAGTGGGAGTCGCAGCAGGCGTTCGACCGTGCCAACCGGAAGCTCCGCAAGGAACTCGAGCAGCTCGAGGAGCGCACGCGCCGCCGCGACATCCTGCTCGACGACGAGAACGTCTACGAGTTCTACGACGCCCGCATCCCCGCCGACATCGCGACGACCCGCGACTTCGAGGGGTGGTGGCGGACGACGCGCCGCGACCAACCGGACCTGCTCACGATGCGCCGGGCGGACCTCCTGGACGAATCCGCTGCCGAGGCGGCGGAGGACGACGTCGAGTACCCGACCCAGTGGCGGAGCGGCGACCAGCGACTCGCGATCCAGTACCGCTTCGAGCCGGGCGCGCAGGACGACGGCGTCAGCGTGCAGGTTCCGCTCGCACTGCTCCCCCGCATGCGCGAAGAGGGCTTCGACTGGCAGGTCCGCGGCCTCCGCAAGGAGCTCGTGACCGCCCTCATCAAGTCGCTGCCGAAGCAGATCCGCAAGAACGTCGTACCCGCAGCCGACTGGGCCGAGAAGATCGTCGCCGAACTGCCGGACGACGCCCCGACCGAGCCGACCGAGTCGTTCCGCGCGACCCTGGCCAAAGCGATCCAGCGCATGACCTACGTGCCGGTGTCGGAGTCCGACTTCGACCTGGCCCGCGTGCCGTCGCACCTGCTGCCGACCTGGGCGGTCGTCGACGAACGTGGTCGGCGCGTCGAGGCCGGCAAGGACCTGTCGGTCCTGCAGACGAAGCTCAAGGACCGCACGCAGCAGAGTGTCGCCTCCGCCACGGTGCGGGCTGCGGGACAGCCAGGAGGCGCGGCTCGCGTCGCCGCCGCCGGTGGCGGTGCCGGGGTGGAACAGTCCGGCCTCACCACGTGGCCGCCCCAGGACCTGCCACAGACCCTCGACACCAAGCAGGCCGGTGGTGTCATCCGTGCCTACCCGTCCCTGGTGGAGGAGGGCTCCGGCCCGAAGGCGACCGTCGGCGTGCAGTTGCTCGCGACGCCGTCCGACCGGCAGGTGCGCATGCCCGCCGGGGTCCGTCGCCTGGTGATGCTCGCGGTGCCGTCGCCGGTGTCGTACATCCAGTCGCACCTGACCGCGCAGGAGAAGCTCGCACTCGCCGCGAGCCCGTACGCCTCCACGAACGCACTCTTCGACGACGTGCTCGCGGCCGTCGTCGACGCGGTGATCCGTCGCGCTCACCCGGACGGGCTCGTGTTCACGAAGGCCGCGTTCGAAGCGGTCCGTGACGCCGTGTCGGCGACGGTCGTCGACACGATGTTCACGGCGGTGTCCGAGCTCGCTGCCGTGCTCCTCGCCCAACGGTCCGCCGAACGAGCACTCAAGCAGGCGAACTCGATGTCCCTGCTCGGTGCGCTGACGGACATGCGCCAGCAGATGGAGCGTCTCGTCTCCCCGGGGTTCGTCTCCGTCGCCGGGACCGACCGGCTCCGGCGCATCCGGGTCTACCTGCAGGGCATCGAGGCGCGCGTGCAGAAGCTGCTGCAGAACCCCGGGCGCGATGCCACGTGGATGCGCGAGGTCACCGTCGCCACCGACCGCTACGTCGACGCCGGCGGGGCCTTCCCTCCGGCAGTCGGTTCGCACCCCGAGCTCGTGCACGCGCGGTGGATGCTCGAGGAGTTCCGCCTCAGCCTGTTCGCGCAGGAACTCGGCACCGCTGAGACGGTGTCGTTGCAGCGGATCACGAAGGCCCTGACCGCGGCGCGCTGATCGGTCTACCGTGACGGCCATGATCGGCACACTCGACATGGTCGTCCTGGACTGCGCAGACCCTCGCGGCCTGGCACGCTTCTACGCGGAGCTGCTCGGCGGCGAGATCGTCGGCTTCGACGAGGACTGGGCCGAGGTCGCGCTCCCCTTCACCGACCAGCGGCCGCTCCTGGCGTTCCAGCAGGTCGAGGACTACCGCGCACCCGAGTGGCCCGGCCAGCTCGTCCCGCAGCAGAGCCACCTCGACGTGAAGGTCGAGGACCTCGACGACGGCGAGGCCGCGGTCCTGGCGATCGGTGCGACCGCGACGGGCTCGGCGACCCCGACGTTCCGGGTCTACCTCGACCCGGCGGGCCACCCGTTCTGCCTCATCCGCCCGAACGACTGATCAGCCTTCGGTCGCGAGCCCCTCGGTCGCCAAGCCCTCGACGACCTGCACACCCGGCAGCGCTCCGAGGACGGTGCCGGGCAGGAACACCTTCGCACCGCGGCGGCCTGCACCGATCACCGCGTCCGGTGCATCGAGCACGCGGGAATCGACGTACACCGGCCAAGCGGAGGGCAGCCCGATCGGGGTGATCCCGCCGTACTCCATGCCCGTCAGCTCCACGGCCTGGTCCATCGGCGCGAAGCTCGCCTTCCGCACGTCGAGCAGCTTCCGGACGACACGGTTCACGTCGAGGCGGGTGTGAGCGAGCACGATGCACGCGGCGAACCGGACGTCCTCGCCGCGCTTGCCCGCGACGATGATGCAGTTCGCCCCGCCGTCGAGCTGGAAGCCGTACGCCTCCGAGAACGAAGCGGTGTCGGCCAGGTCGGGGTCGATCGGAGCTGCCTCGATCCGTGCGGCGACATCGGCGGGCAACGCGGCGAGCGCTGCGGCCACCGGTGCGGCCAGCAGTTCCGGGGCGGTCAGGGCAGGAACCCGTTCGAGCGTCGGCATGGCTCCACCCTAGGCACTGCCCGGTCGCGCGAGACTGACTTCATGACGGAGCTCCGACCGATCGACCTGGACACCTGGCCCCGTCGCGAGCACTTCGAGCACTACCGGCAGCGTGTGCAGTGCACCTACGAGGTGACCGTCGACGTCGACGTCACGGCCTTCGTCGCAGCGGTCCGCACGAGCGCGGCGAAGACCTACGCGTCCCAGATCTGGGCGATCGCGACCGTCGTCAACCGCCGCGCCGAGTTCCGGATGCAGCTGCTCGACGACGGCTCCCCCGGCGTCTGGGACGTCGTGCACCCGATGTTCACGGTGTTCCACCCGGACACGGAGACCTTCTCGGCGTTGGTCGTGCCCTACGACGAGGACCCCGGCCGGTTCCACGCCGCCGCGGTCGACACGATGGATCGGTACCGGGACGACGTCCGGATGTTCCCGCAGGACGACCGGCCCCGGAACGTGTTCGACGTCTCGACCTTCCCCCGCACGTCGTTCACGGGGTTCGCGCTGCACGTCCGCGACGGGTACGACCACCTGTTGCCGATCATCACGCTCGGCAGGTACCGGACGGAGGGTGACCGCACCGTGATGCCGCTGGCGCTGCAGATCAACCACGCGGCAGCCGACGGTTTCCACACCTCGCGGTTGGTCCAGGAACTCGAGGACCTGTTCGCCGATCCGTCGTGGCTGGCGTGACGGTCCGACCCGCGCTGCCGACCGATGCGGCCGCGATGGCCCGCGTCCACGTCGCATCGTGGCGGACGACGTACCGCGGCCTGATGCGGGACGAGGTCCTCGACGACCCGTCCTTCGTCGTCCGTCGCGAAGCGTTCTGGACGGCGGCACTCACCGACGCCCGGTTCGCAGCGAACCGGGTTGCCGTGACCGAACACGAGGGAACGGTCGTCGGCATCGCCATGGCGGGTCCGGCGACCGGCGGGGCGGGTGCCGGAGACGTGCACCTCTTCGTCCTCTACCTGCTCGACGGTCACCACGGATCCGGCGCCGGCAGCGGGCTCCTGGACGCGGTGGTCGGCCCGGACGAGCGGGTCACGCTCTGGGTTGCCGACCCGAATCCGCGTGCGCAAGCGTTCTACCGCAAGCACGGCTTCGTGCCGGACGGCAGCGAGCAGGTCGACGACGGCGTCCGCGAGGTCCACATGGTCCGCGCCGGGAGTACAACGGCCCCATGACGAACGCCGTGGTGCACGTCGAACTCATCGGCCCCGACCCGGATCGGTTGCGCGCCTTCTACGCCGCACTGTTCGGTTGGGATGCGCCACCCGGAGCGCCGGTCGCTGCGGCCGTCTCCGATCAGGCGTCGTACTCGTTCCTCGAACCCGTCGACGGCGCGGGTCCGGTCGCGGGCGGCATCGGCGGCGGTCCGGGCTTCGCCGCCCACGCGGTCTTCTACGTCGGCGTCGACGACGTCGCCGCCGCGCTGCAGGACGCGGAGCGCCTGGGCGGGTCGGTGGTACTGCCACCGCCCCGGAACGAGGGCGGCGGGGTCACCGTCGCGCACTTCCGCGATCCTGCGGGCAACCTGGTCGGGGTGGCCGGGCCACGCTGACGGACGGGAGGCCCGTGGCGGACCCCGCCACGGGCCTCCCGTCCGCTCGCCCCGAGTCCAGGGCCGCGCACGACGCCGTCGTGTGCGCGAGACGCCGCGAAACGGCGCGGCGTCTCGGTGATGGGAGGCGTCTCGGCACGACGACGGCGTCTCGCGTGGCAGACGACGACGCAGCGCGTCAGGACGACCGCGCTGCCAACGCCTGCTGGTTCTCGCGGCGGATCGCGTCACCGCCCCGGCGACGCCACTCCCGCACGGTCCCCTTCCACGACGACACCTTCGCCCGCCCGAGCAGCACGTCGTTGATCGCGTTCGTCGCGAAGGTGCCGAGGGCCGGCCCGGTCGTCGAGTTCGTCGGCGAGTACAGGCCGTAGGCGGGGTTCTGCAGCCCGCGGTCGACCCACGACGACAGCGACTCGTAGACGGTGTCCGTCATCGTCGGGTTGCCCGAGTAGTACAGCGGCAGCGGGCACTCGGTGAAGTACTGCAACGGGAACTCGCCGAGCGCGGTCTCGCTGTTGCCGGTCTTCGTGAGGACCGGGGACCCGTCGCGGTACTCGAAGTCGCGGCCCTCGATGCCGAACTTGCGGTACATCCAGGCCTCGGTGCCGAAGGGCGACGCGCACCAGTTCAGGACCTCGAGGAGCATCTTCACGCGCTCCTCACCGCCGGCGGCGACGGCCGCGATCGCGTTGTTCGGGTCGCCGAGCCACGGCTTCGACTCCGCTCCGGACGGTCCGACGAAGGGGGCGATGGTCAGCTCGAAGCCGCTGCCCGGGGTGGCCTGCTGCAGCAGTCCGGGGATGGCGCTGTACGTGTCGGAGAGCATGAGGGCGGAGCCCTGCACGAACCAGACCTTGCCGTTGTAGGTGGTGATGCTGTCCGGGTGGACGAGGTCCTCGGCGATGAGCTTCCGCGACACCTCGAGCAGGTCCTGGTACTCGTCCAGCTCGTACATGTGGGTGAACCGGCCACCCTCGACCTGCCACTGGTTCGGCAGCCCGAGCATCGGACCGAGGATGTTCGTCGGCACCGAGGCGAGCGCCCAGCGGTTGCTGTGCGGGTCCGAGACGTCGCGGCAGACCTGCACGAACTCGTCGACGCTCGAGAACGCGGGGTCGACGCCGAGGGCTTCGAACCGGTCCTGCCGGCGGTACAGGGCCTGCGACGTCAACGGTCCGCGCGGGACGGGGACGCCGTAGATGCCGCCGGAGAAGACGGTGCCGCGCCACGACGCGGTCGGCAGGTTGGCGAGGTAGGGGTAGTCGCGGACGCCACTGCCGGACAGGTGCGGACTGAGGTCGGCGGCCTTGGCCTCGAGGAACTGCGGCAGGTACGGGAACGACCCGAACACCGTGAACACGTCGCCGAGGGTGTCGCCGGCGACCTGCGTGGCGAACTTGTTGCCGAAGTCGGCGTTCGGCGTGATGGTGAGGTCGAGGTCGATCCCCATCCGCTGGTCGAGCCCCTGCCAGTACGGGTTGCTGCCCTTCGAGGGCGGCACGGGCGAGTTCGTCGGGACGCTGCCGTGCACGGTCGAGCCGTCGCCGGGCTTGCCGTCGGTGGGCACGAGGGCCGCCGGGATCTTCCGGAAGGCGCTCGGCATGAGGGCGCTCGTCTTCGGGAACGCCGGCTCCGGCCCGCCGGCCCACGGCACGTAGTCCGGCAGCGTGACCGCCTGGTTGATCGCCTTGACGTCGGTCGAGCGGGTCACGGTGGAGCAGCTGGCCAGGAGGCCCGTGGCTGCGACCCCGAGACCGCCCGCGATGAGCGCGCGGCGGGTGATTCCGTTGTTCGTCACGCTGGTCAGCCCTTCACCGCACCGGTCAGGACACCCTTGGCGAAGTGCCGCTGCAGGAACGGGTAGACGATGAGGATCGGCACGATCGAGACGACGAGGATCGCCATCTGGATCGAGGCCTGCGGTGGGAGGGCATCGGCGGACGCCCCGAGGTCGGCGCCGCCGAGCTGCGCGTTGTTGATCACGTAGGTGCGGAGCACCAGCTGCAGGGGCCACTTCGCGGTGTCGTTGATGTAGAGCAGCGCGTTGAAGAACGCGTTCCAGTAGCCGACGGCGTAGAACAGGCCGATGACGGCGAGGACGGCCTTCGACAGCGGCAGCACGATCCGCCAGAACACCGCGAAGTCACCGGCGCCGTCGATGCGTGCCGACTCGAGGAGCTCCTGCGGGATCGCCATGAAGAACGACCGCATCACGATGACGTTGAAGGCGCTCAGGGCGGTGGGCAGGATGAGCGCCCAGTACGAGTCGAGCAGCCCGAACTGCTTGACGACGAGGTAGTTCGGGATGAGGCCGGGCGCGAACAGCAGGCTGACGAGCACGAGGCCGAGCACGGCGCCCGACCCGTAGGAGCCCGGACGGCTGAGGGCGTAGGCGAGCATCGCGCTCACGAACAGGCTGATGAGCGTGCCGACGGTGGTGATGCCGATGCTCACGACCAGGGCCCGGGTGACGACACCGCCGGCGAAGATGCTCTCGTAGGCGCTGAGGTCGAAGCCCTTCGGCCACATCACGAACCCGCCGGCGTCGTTCACCTGGCTGGTGGGTGCGAGGCTCGTCGACACGATGCCGACGAACGGCAGGATCACCACGAGGCAGATCACGAGCAGGACCGCTCCGGTGAGCAGCCGTCCGGGCAGCGGAGCCGCGTCCGGGCCACCGCGCTTGCGCTTCTTCGCCCGTGGGACGGTCACGGTGTGCGTGGCGGTCATCGCGACTCCTTCTGGTAGACGCCCGCTTCACCGAAGACGTGCGCGAGCTTGTTGGCGCCGAGCACGAGCAGCACGCCCACGACGCCCTTGACGAGTCCGACGGCCGCGGCGACACCCCACTGCCCACCGAGCACGCCGTTGTTGTAGACGTAGGTGTCGAGGACCTCGCTGGCGGCACGACCGACGGCCTGCTGCTGCAGGATGATCTGCTCGAAGCCGACGGTGAGCGAGTCGCCGAGCCGCAGGATGAGCAGCAGGATGATGATGCCGCGCATGCCGGGCAGGGTGACGTGCCACAGCTGGCGCCAGCGCGAGGCGCCGTCCATCTTCGCCGCCTCGTACAGGCTGGCGTCGATCGAGCTGAGGACGGCGAGGAACAGGATCGTCGCCCAGCCGGTGTCCTTCCAGATCACCTGGCTGGTGAGCAGGGCGATGAACCCGTCGGGGTTGCCGAGGAAGTCGATCGCGTCACCGCCGGCGGCACGGATCGCGTTGTTCACGAGCCCGGAGCCGCCGAGGATCTGCTGGAACACCGCGACGACGATCACCCACGACAGGAAGTGCGGCAGGTACAGGATCGACTGCACGACGCCCTTGATCCGCTCGGACAGCAGCGAGTTGAGCATGAGCGCCAGGATGATCGGCGCGGGGAACACGAACACGACCTGCACGAGGGTGATCACGAGGGTGTTCCGGAGCGCGCCGAGGAACTCGCCGTTGCCGTCGAACACCACCGAGAAGTTCTCGAACCCGACCCAGGGGCTGCGGCCGAGCGGCACGAACGGCAGGTACTCCTGGAATGCGATGAGGTTCCCGAGCAGCGGCAGGTAGTGGAACCCGAGCAGCAGGGCGACTCCCGGCAGGCCCATCAGCAGCAGCACCCGGTCGCGGCGGATCCGCTGCCACGTGCTCCGTCGGCGGAGCCCGGGGTCGGGTGGTGGTGCGGTGTGCGCGGTGGTCGTCGCGCGGACGTCGAGCTTCGTCACTCGGTGGCCTCCTCCGTTGGATTCCTGCAGCGACCCTGGCGTGCGGAGTTACAACGTGGCAATCCGTTGCCAAACGTTTCCATCGTTGTAACGCTCCAGTGAGCGCACACCCGCAGCCCCGCACGACGACTCCACCGGAGACCGGCCGCGCTACGCTCGTCCCGATGCGCGCAACCGTGCGGGACGTGGCCACCCTCGCCGGGGTGTCGCCGAAGACCGTCTCCAACGTCATCAACGGCGGCGTGGTGGTGCGCCCGGAGACCCGCGAGCGCGTCGAGCGGGCCGTCGCCGAACTCGACTACGTGCCGAACCTGTCCGCCCGCGGGCTGCGGAACGGCCGCTCCGGTGCGATCGCCCTGACCCTTCCCGAGATGGGCAGCGCCTACTCCGCCGAACTCGCGCAGTGGTTCGTCGAACTCGCCCGCGAGCGCGGATGGGTCGTCCAGCTCGACCAGACCGGCAACGACCCGGCCCGCGAGCGCGAACTCGTCTCACGAGCCCGCGCCCACCTCGTCGACGGCCTCGTGCTCAACCCGGTGTCGCTCAGCGCGAGCGTCCTGGCCTCGACCGAGGGGCTGCCGCCGACCGTCGTGATCGGCGAGGTCGAACCCGAGCACGTCGACCAGGTGCACGTCGACAGCCGGGCCGCCGCCGAGCAGGTCACCGCCTACCTGGTGTCCCGGGGCCACCGCCGGATCGCGGTCGCCGGTGCCGCCCGGGCGTCCGAGCCCACCGCCACCAGTGAGCTGCGGGAGCGCGGGTACCTCGCCGCACTCGCCACCGCCGGGATCGAACCGGACCCCGCACTGCGGGTGCCGCTGCCGTCCTGGACGACGAGTTCGGCAGCGACGGCGTTCGCGGCCTGGCTCGACGAGCACCCCCTGCCCGACGCCGTGTTCGCCTTCACGGACTCGATCGCCTTCGGCGTGCTGCACGTCCTGGCCGCCCGAGGTGTCCGCGTCCCCGAGGACGTCAGCGTCATCGGGTTCGACGACATCGACGGTGCGGCGTACGCGATCCCCGCACTCAGCACGGTGTCGTTCGACCGGCGGGCGTTCGCGACGGCAGCACTCGACCTGCTGACCCGACGGATCGAGGACCGGAGCCTGCCGCCCGAGACCGTGGTGGTGCCGCACCGCATCGTCGAGCGCGCGAGCGTCGCCGACCGCTGACCGCTGATCGCTGATCGCTGATCGGCGTACGCTCCGCGGCATGACCAGCGAAGACGCCTCGATGCCGACGCTCGCCGCGACCGTCCTGCAGTCCCCGGAGCCGATCGCCCTCGCCCGGTTCTACGGCGCCCTGACCGGGTGGACCGTGTACGAGGACGACCCGACCTGGGCCCGCATCCGCCCCGCCGAGGGCCCGGGTCTGTCCGTGCAGTACGAGCCCGAGTACGTCGCGCCGACCTGGCCCGGCACCGCCGATGCCCCCGGCATGCAGCTGCACCTCGACTTCCAGGTGGAGGACCTGCCGGCAGCCGTCGCCCGCGCCGAGGAGCTCGGTGCCACAGAGGCCGCGTTCCAACCGCAGGACGACGTCCGGGTGCTGCTCGACCCCGACGGGCACCCGTTCTGCCTGTTCCTGCCCGGGGCCTGAGGCAGGCTGGCCGCGCCCCGAGGTTCCACAACATGCCGGATGATCTCCGCCGAGGTTCCGAACTGCGGCGATCCGAGCGCCGACATGCCGAGATTTCGGAACCTCGGGGACGAGACGAGACGAGACGGGACGACACGACACGGGACGGGACGGGCGCGGGGACGGGCGCGGGGACGGGACGGGCGCGCCTCAGGCCGGGTCGGCGGCCGCCAGGACCGCGGCGCGCGTGCGGGCGTCACCGAGGATCCGGAAGTGCCCGCCCACCGGCAGCCGCACGTTCGTCGCCCCGGACAGTTCACTGCCCTCGGGGATGAGCGTGTCGAACACCCCGTAGACCGAGGTGATGCGGGCGTTCGCGTCGAGCTCCCGCGCCAGTCCGGCCAGCACGGGGTCGGCCGCCCGGAACACCCGCAGGTGCCGTACCGGAGCCAGTCGCGCGTAGCCCGACCCGGCGAACGGCGTCGAAACGGCGACCATGCGGTCGATGCGGCCGTGGTCGTCGAGCTGGGTCATCGCGTACTTCCCGATGAGCCCGCCCTTGCTGTGCGCGAGCACGAGCACGTTCCGCAGGTCGTGCTCCTCGAGGTACGCGAACACGTCGCGCGCCGAGTCCGGCACCGGCCGCAGGTTGTGCCGCAGCACCGGCAGCACGTGCACCGGGTGCCCGCGGTCGTGCAGGGCGTCCATGAGCGGCCGCATGAAGTGCCAGGTCTCGTAGACGCCGGGGATCACCACGACGGGCTGGCCGTCACCGGTCCGGTAGTCGTCAGCGGTGGTGGGCCCGAGGCTCCGCACCTGCCACGAGATCGCGTACCACCAGTCGAGTGCGGCCCACCTCGCGCGTCGCACCAGCGGGATGCCGGGAGGCACGGGTCGGCCCGTGCGCGCCGGCTCCGTGCGGAACGTGGTCGGGTCCGTCTCCAGCTCATCGCGCACGCCCCGAGGGTACGCGGCGGTTCGCAGCACTGCGTCAGGCTCGTCATCGGCTGCACATAGGGGCGCGGTGTGCACTGCCTTCCATGAGCGACACGACTCCCACTAACGGCCACGAGCCGGGCAACGCCGCCCGCACTCCCTCGGCAGCGGCACCGGCCGGCTGGGGTTCGGCCCCGACGCCGACCTCCACGGCGACCCTCGACGCACCCGCACCGAACCAGTACGCCCAGCAGCCCTACCGCTCCGACGCCGGATCCTGGAACGCGGGCGACCCGAACGGCGCCACCCCGTGGTACGGCGCCTCGGCCCCGACGAGCCGGAAGAGCGCACCGAAGCCGCCGTGGTTCTGGCCCGTCCTGGCTGCGATCGTCGGACTCGCAGCACTGCTCGTCGGCGGTGGCATCGGCTTCGCCATCGGGCATGCGATCGGTGGGGACCAGTCCCAGTCAACGACGCAGGTGCCCGGCACGAACGGCGGCACGAACCAGTTCCCGGGCAACGGCACCGGGCAGCTCCCCGGGTACGGATCCGGCAGCGGCACGGACGGCAGCAGCAGCAGCAGCAACAGCGGCACCGGCAGCTGATCCGCAGTACGCTCCGGCCATGCGCAAGGTCACCGCAGGGCTGTTCACGTCGGTCGACGGCGTCGTGCAGGACCCGTACGAGTTCCAGTACGACAGCTTCGACGACGAGCTCGGGGCCGGGATGGGCGCGTTCATGGCCCGCACCGACACCGTCCTGCTCGGCAGGAACAGTTACCTCGAGTGGTCCGAGTGGTGGCCGGCACACCCTGACGACGGCTTCGGGCAGTGGATCAACCCGATCGAGAAGTACGTGGCCTCCACGACGCTCGGCGACGACCTGACGTGGCAGAACACCACCAGGATCCCGGGCGACCTCGACACCTTCGTCCGCGAGCTCAAGGAACGCGACGGCGCCGACATCGCGGTGTGCGGCAGCGTGAGCGTCGTCCGGCAGCTGCTGTTCGCGGGGCTCCTGGACGAGCTCCAGCTGATGGTGCACCCGGCGATCGCCGGCTCCGGCCGGAAGCTCTTCGAGCCGACCGACCCGGCCACGCGCCTGCGGCTGGTCGACAGCACCGTGACGAGCAAGGGGAACGTCGTGAGCACCTACGCACGGCTCGACGCCTGACGGAGCCGACCCGGGCCTCCCGGTCGGCAGTGGACGGGAGCGGTCCACAGCGCGCGTACCCTCGTGGGTGACCACCTCACGAACCGAAGAAAGCCGGATCAGCATGCCCCAGGACACCCGCCCGCACGTCGTCATCGTCGGCGGTGGATTCGCCGGTGTCGCTGCCATGCGCGAGCTGGCGGACGCTCCCGTCCGGGTGACGCTCGTCGACCGGCACGTCTACAACATGTTCCAGCCCCTCATGTACCAGGTGGCGACGGGCGGGCTGAACGCCGGCGATGTGACGTACTTCCTCCGCAGCCTGCGCGCCAAGCAGGACAACGCCGAGTTCCGGCACGGCCTGCTCACCGGCATCCGGACCGACGAACGCATCGCCGAGATGTCCGACGGCGAGCACCTGCACTACGACTACCTGGTGCTGGCGAACGGCGTGAACACGAGCTACTTCGGCACCCCGGGCGCCTACGAGTACGCGTACTCGATGTACTCCCGCTCGCAGGCCCTGCGGATCCGCGACGAGCTGTTCACCCGGTTGGAAGAGGCTGCCGCGAACCAGGGCCCCGACGAGATCAAGATCGTCATCGTGGGCGGCGGCGCGACCGGCGTCGAGATGGCCGGCGCACTCGCGGAGCTCCGCGACCAGGCACTCGAGGGGGCGTACCCCGAGCTGGACAAGGGTGCCATCACGATCACCCTCGTGCACCGCAGTGGCGAACTGCTCAAGCCGTTCGCTCCGCGCCTGCGCCGGTACGCGGCCAAGGTCCTGCGGAAGCGCGGCGTCGTCCTCCGGCTGAACACCGGCGTCTCCGAGGTCAAGACCGACGGCGTGATGACGGCCGACGGCGAGTTCATCCCCGCCTCGCAGGTCATCTGGGCCACCGGCGTCGCCGCCCACAAGGAGGTCTCGGGCTGGGGCCTGCCGCAGACCAGCGGCGGACGCATCCAGGTCGGCGACGACCTGCGCGTCAACGGCGCCGAGCGGATCTTCTCGGCCGGCGACATCGCGGCGCAGTCCGAGGCCCTCGCGCAGCTGGCCCAGCCGGCGCTGCAGGGTGGGCGGCACGTCGCGAAGCAGATCAAGCGTCTGCTCGAGGGCAAGCCCACCGAGCACTTCAAGTACTTCGACAAGGGCACGATGGCGACCATCGGTACGAACGCCGCGGTCGCGCAGCTGCGGGGTGGCATCACGCTCGTCGGTCCGGTCGCGTGGCTGGCGTGGGTGGCGGTGCACATCGCGTCGCTGCTCGGCAACGGCAACCGGCTGTCGACGCTGTCGCACTTCTTCGTCCGCTACCTGTGGTTCATGCGGAAGCGCGCGATCCCGATCGTCGGCGACGTCCGGCCCGTGCGCCCGAACGGCGACCGCGAGCCGGAGCCGTGGCAGATGCAGAAGTCCGAGTAGTCGGCGCCGACGCGCTCGCGCGTCGCGCGTCGCTTCGCGGTTCGCTTCGTGAGTAGAAATGGTCGGGTCCGGTGACTGAACCCGACCATTTCTGCTCACCATGCGCCGTGGTTCGGACCGGCGACGGCCGGGAGGCGCGGGGCGGGGCCGCCACGGGCCTCCCGTCCGTTGCTGGGGCGCGTGGGGCTGGCGCCGACTCGGAACGACCATGTCGACGTCGTGCGACATCGAACTCGTCGTTCCGAGTCGGGCCCGAGCCGCGCCGCCTACGCGACCCGCACGCCGGAGTAGGCGCCGGCGGCGATGTCCTCGAGCAGTCCGGGGCCGGTGGGCTCCCACCCGAGGAGCTCGCGGGTGGCGTCGGACGTGGCGGACATCTCCATGCCGAAGAACCGGCCGATGAACCCGAAGTGCGCGTCCGCGTCCGCCGGGTCGATCGAGGTCACCGGCAGCCCGAGGACCTCGCCGATGGCCTCGGCGATCGCCCGGGTCGGGATCGCGGTCTCGGCGACGGCGTGCATCCGAGTGCCGGCCGGCGCCTGCTCCAGACCGAGGCGGACGAGCCGGGCGGCGTCGGTGACGTGCACGGCGGACCAGCTGTTCGTGCCGTCGCCGACGTAGCCGGAGACGCCGCGCTGCCGGGCGGCGCCGACGATCGCGGCGATGAAGCCGTGGTCACCGGTGCCGTGCGTGGTGGGCGCGAACCGGGCAGCGATCGTGCGTACCCCCTGGCCGACGAAGTCGAAGCCGCGGTTCTCGCTGCCGCCGCGCATGCTGTCCGGCCCGACGAACGGGTTGGCGTCGGTCTCGTTCGAGGGGCGGCCTTGGGCGAGCCCGGCGACGCCCGACGCGAGGACGAACGGGCGGTCGGTGCCGACGAGCGCCGCACCGATGGTCTCGACGGCGGCCCGCTCGCTGGCATTGGTGGCGGCGGCGTTCGCCCAGTCGTGTTTGTTGGCGAGGTGCAGCACGCCCTCGGCCTCGGAAGCGCCCCGGCGGATGACGTCGAGGTCGTCGAGGTCACCGCGCAGGACGGCGACGCCCTTCGCCTCGAGCGCGGTGGCCGACGCGTCGGAACGCGCGAGCCCGGTGACGGTGTGTCCGGCGGCGAGCAGGTCGTCGACGGTGTGGGAGCCGATCCAGCCGGAGGCCCCGGTGACGAACACGTGCATGAGTGGTCCTTTCGCAGGTGTCCACGGCGGTGATGTCATGAACTGACATCACCGTAGCACTCGATGTCAGCCGCTGTCATCAAGGTGTCCTGTTCAGTAGACTCTGTGCATGGCTCGATGGCAACCCGGAACGCGTGAACGACTGCAGGCGGTCGCGCTGCAGCTCTTCGCGTCCGAGGGCTACGACGGCACCACGGTCGCGCGGATCGCCGCCGAGGCCCAGGTCACCGAGCGCACCTTCTTCCGGCACTTCGCCGACAAGCGCGAGGTCCTGTTCGCCGGCCAGGACGACTTCCTCGCGATGTTCGTCGACCCGATCACGGCCGCCCCGGCCGACGCGGCGCCCTTCGACCTGGTCGGACGCGCCCTCGACGCCGCCGCCGGGTTCTTCCCCGAGGACCGCCGGTCGTGGTCGCGGGCCCGGCAGACGATCATCGACGCGAACGCAGCGCTCGGCGAACGGGAGCTCGGCAAGCTCGCCACCCTGAAGGCACGCCTGGGCGAGGTCATGCGCGAGCGCGGCGTCCCCGAACCGGCGGCGACGATGGCCGCCGAGACCGCCGTGACGGTGTTCCACCTGTCCTTCGCCCAGTGGATCGCCCCGGGTGAGGACCGCCCCTTCGCTGCGATCGTGCACGAACGACTCGACGCCCTGGCGACGCTGGTGCACCCCGCTCACTGAGTGCCCCGGAGCGTGCCCGACCGTAGGCTCGGCCCGTGACCACGGAGCGCACCGACGTCCTCGTCGTCGGCGGTGGTCCCGTCGGCCTCTTCCTCGCCGCGCTGCTGGCTGCGCGGGGCATCGCCGTGCAGGTGTGGGAGCGCCGCCCCGGTCCACCCGAGGGGTCGCGCGCCATCGGCATCCACCCGCCGTCCCTCGATGCCTTCGCCGCGATCGGGCTCGACGTCCCGGTGCTCGCCGAGGCCACCCTCGTGCGCACCGGCGTCGCGCGGAGCCGCGGGCGGACGCTCGGCACGCTGACCTTCGACCGCGCCTCGGACACCCACCCGTACGTCGCAACGCTCGACCAGCACCGCACCGAGTCCCTGCTGCGGGACCGGCTCGCCGCTGCCGACGGAGCAGCGCTGCGCACCGGGACGACGGTGACCGCCCTGTCCCGGCACCGTGACCACGTCGACGCGGTCGGCACCGGCCCGGACGGCGCACGGGTCACCGTCCGGGCGGCGTTCGTCGTCGGGGCAGACGGCGCACGGAGCGTCGTCCGTGACCTGCTCGGCATCGGTACCACCGGACGTGACTACCCCGACCGCTACGTGATGGGCGACTTCGCCGACCCAGAGGGCGCCGACGCCCGGACCGCCGCCCTGGTGGACGTCGGCCCCGGAGGCGTCGTCGAGTCCTTCCCCCTGCCGCACGGTCGGCGCCGGTACGTCGCCCTGGTGCCGGACTCGCTGGCGTTCGCCCCGAGCGGCGCGGCCCCCGACCCGGAGCCGGCGGCACGACTGGCCGCGATCGTCGCCGCACGCACCGGCGTCGTCCCGGATCCGTCGTCCTGCACGATGCTCAGCGGCTTCCGGGTGCGGCGCCGAGCGGCCGACCGCGTCGGCGTCGGCCGGGTCGTGCTCGTCGGCGACGCCGCCCACGAGATCAGCCCGATCGGCGGGCAGGGCATGAACCTCGGCTGGCTCGACGCGGCCGAGCTCGCGCCGTTGCTCGCCGGTGCGGTCCGGACCGGCGTGGCCGGACCGTGGCCCGGCTACGCCGCCCGCCGGCAGGCAGCCGCCCGCCGTGCGGCCCGGCAGGCCGAGGCGAACATGGGCCTCGGTCGTCCGCTCGGTGCCGTCTCCACCATCGGACGGGAGGCGCTGCTCCGGACCGTCCTGTCGCTGCCGACCGCGCACGGCCTGGCTCGGCTCTACGCCATGCGCTGGGCCTGACGGCTCGCGTCGGCGCGCGGCCGGCTCGCGTCAGGCGACGAGCCGCACCCCGGCGAACCCGAGCTCGACGACGAGCACCAGGGACGACGCGATGACGAGCCGGAACAGGGTCCGCGACGCCCGTCCCGCCAGCACCAGCCGGACCCCCACCACGGCGAGCGCCAGCACGACGACCGCCCCGACCACGGCGAGCACGACCCCGATGCCGCGGACCGGGTCGTCGCCGAGCACCTGTCCGCCGAGCACCAGGCCGGCCGCGACGACGAGCGACCCGAACGCGACGATCCCGGCTCCCCGGAGCCCGAGGCGGTGCGGGAACCCGCGGACCCCGGTGGCGGCGTCGTCGACCAGGTCGGGCAGGACGTTCGTGCAGTGGATCGCGACGCCGAACACCGCGCCGGTGGCGATCGCCCACCACGCCGGCCACAGCTGCTCGGGACCGGCGGACACCGCGACCACGGGCAGCAGCCCGAACGCGACGACGAACGGCACGACCGACCACACGGTGCGCTTGAGCCCGGCATCGTAGGCCCACCCCGCGGCCACGAGCACGAGGTGCGCCACGGCGGCGACGGGCCCGAGGAACAGCGAGAGGACCACGGCGGCACCGGCCGTCACGAACGCCGCCGTGCGGACCGTCTCCACCGCGATGAGTCCGCGGGCGACGGGCTTGTCGCTCCGGCCGACGGCTCGGTCGCGGTCGGCGTCGATCCAGTCGTTCGCCAGGCCGATCGACAGTTGCCCGGCGACCACCGTCAGCGCGACCAGGACCACGAGCCACACCGGGTGTCCGACGGCTGCGGCGACCACGGCGGCGAGCACCGTGACCGTGACCGTCGGACCGGGGTGGGACGAGGCGAACAGCAGTCGCACCACTTTGGGGTCCCGGCCAGAGGTCACCCGGCCAGCGTACGGGCGGGGCGTGCCGGGCGACGCAGACTCCGGCGACCGAGCACCCCCGAGGCCAGCGCGATGCCGAGCAGCACGACCAGTCCGCCCACCGGCTCGTTCCACCGCACGCGCTCACCGAGCACGAGCACGCCGAGCGCCACGCCGACCACCGGCGTCAGGTAGGTGACCGTCGACGCCCGACCGGCGCCCCACGCCTGCACCAGGCGCGTGTTCCACGCGTAGGCCAGCCCCGTGCCGACGCAACCGAGCGCGACCATCGCGGCCACGATCCTCCCGTCCAGCTGTACCGGGCCGGTGGCGATTGCGGGCGCGACCAGCAGGAGCATGCCGGACGCCAGCGTGAGCTGCACCGTCGCGATCGTGACCGGGTCGTACGCGCTGCCCACCGCCACGCGCCGCAGGTAGGCGAGCCCGATGCCGTAGGACGCGGTCATGCCGAGCAACGCGACCTGCCCCGGGACGCTCGCCAGGACGGCCGGGTCGCCGAGCAGGTCCCACGGACCGACGAGCACCAGCACGCCGACGATGCCGACCACGATCCCGGCCACCTGCCGGCCCCGCAGCCGTTCGGAGGGCACGAGCACCGCGAGCGCCGCCAGCGTCATGATCGGGGTCGTCGCGTTGTAGATGCTCGCGAGCCCGGACGGCACGGTCTGCTCGGCCCACGCCATCAACGACGACGGCAGGGCGTTCAGGAAGAACGCGACGACCGCCAGGTGCGCCCACACGCGGGGCTCGCGCGGCCAGCGCCGACGGGTCGCGAGCAGCAGCACGACGAGCGTCACCCCACCCAGGACGGTCCGCACGGTGGCGACCTGCTGCGGTGCGAGTCCGTCGAGTCCGATCTTCGCGAAGAGGAAGCTCGAGCCCCAGGTGAGGGCGACGAGACCGTAGAGGAGGGCGTTCATGTGGCCTAGTGTCGAACCACCAACACCCATGCGGCAAACGCATGGGGTTCATGCCGACATGAGGAGCACGCATGCCCGTTTCGGTCCCCCAGCTCCGTGCGTTCGTCGCCACGCTCGACGCCGGGTCGTTCACGTCCGCGGCCTCCGTGCTCGGCGTCGGCCAGTCGGCCGTCTCGCACGCCGTCGCCGGGCTCGAGCGCGAGGTCGGCGGGCCGGTCGTCCAGCGCGGCGCGGTCGCCGTCCCGACCCCACTGGGCGACCGCCTGCTCGCCCACGCCCGCAGCGTGCTCGCCTCGGTCGACGCCCTGGAGGCAGTGGTCCGGCCCGCCACGGCGCGCGGCACCGTGCGACTCGCGGCCGTCCCCACCGTCTGCCAGGGCCTGCTGCCGCGGCTCCGCGAGCTGTGGGCGGTGACGTTGCCCGACGTCGACGTGCAGGTCTACGAGGGCGACGACGACGAGATGCCCGAGTGGCTCGAGAGCGGCACCGTGGACGCAGCCGTGCTCGTCGACCCCGCGCCGGTGCCGGCCGGGGGCGTCGTCGTCGCCCGGGACGAGATGGCCGCGGTCGTCCGACGCGACCACCCGCTCGCCGAGCTGCCCGCGCTCACGCTCGACGACCTGCACGAGGACGGCCTGGTCGCGGGCGGCGGCGGGTGCGAGTACCAGATCCAGAAGCTGCACGAGCTCGACGGACGCCCCTTCCGGTACGCCCACCGCGTGCGGGAGATGAGCACCATGTTCGGGATGATCGAACGGGGCGAAGGCGTCTCGATCGTGCCGACGCTCGGCCGGGTGATGCTGCCGCCGGACCTCGTGATGGTGCCGATGGCCCGGCGACTCGAGCGGACCCTGGTGCTGAGCGGCCCGTCGTCGCGCGAGTGGCACCCGCTGGCGAGGGCGTTGGTCGACGCGGTCTGACAGGTTGCACTTGCAAGTGCAACCCCGGTACCGTTGAGCCAGTTGCCCACCAACGGACGCGAGACGGAGACCCGATGCGCCAGACGACGACACGACGACCCCTCCGCGTCGACGAGGTCGCTCGCGCCGAGGCCGTCGACATCGTCGAGCGCGCCGGCGATCGACAGGTCGCGACCGTCGAGCTCCACCTCGACGACGGCACGGAACTCGTGCTCCCGGAGCGACTCGGGGGCTTCGTCGCGAACCTCGTCCGCAGCATGGCCGACGGGGCTGGCATCTCGACGAGCATTTTCCCCGACGAGATGACGACGACCGTCGCCGTCGACGTCATCGGGATCTCCCGGCCCACCTTGATGAAGGCCATCGGCCGAGGTGAGATCGCTGCACACACCGTCGGGACCCACCACCGGCTCCGGCGCGCGGACGTCCTCGCAGCCCGAGACACACGACGGGTCGCCCGCGCAGCGGCAGCTCGCGAACTGCTCGAGTCCGGTGAGGCCTTCGACTGACACCCGGTCGCACTAGGCTTGATATGTGATGCTTCAGCGGGTCTTCGTCGATGCGAACGTCTTCTGCAGCCGGACGTTGCGAGACTGGACGTGCCTGCTCCGACTGCACACGGACGGCATGTTCCAGCTCCACACGACCGAGGACGTACTGGCCGAGACCACGCACACCCTCCGCCGACTGCACCCCGACAGGCCCGGGTCGGCCGTCTCCCGGCTGCGAGCAGCGATCCTCGACTCGATCGACGAGCTCGTCAACGACTTCGACGCCACGGTCGAGTACCACGGAACCGATCCCGACGACCGGCACGTGCACGCCGCCGCGATCGCCTGCGGGGCGCACGTCCTCCTCACGCAGGACCGTGGTCTCCGCGCGACGGATGCAGCGATGTACGAGGTGTACCGCTGTGACGAGTTCTTCAGCCTGGTCGACGACTCGGCGCCGTGGATCGTGCGCGACGTCGTACGCGAGCAGGCGCGGTACTGGTCCAGCCGTCCCCGCGGCGCACGGAAGAGCCTGCCCGGGGCGCTCCGTGACGCCGATTGCCCGACGTTCGCCGGGCGGGTGGAACGACATCTGCGGTTCCTCGCCGGATGACCGTGCGCTGAACGGACGTCGACGGCCCCTCGGCAGGATGGACCGATGGCCGAGACGCACGTGAAGACCTTCACCACCCCGGACGAAGCGGCAGCCGAAGCCGCCGGACTCGTCTGGCTCGCAGCGGCCGAGGACACGGGCGGCACCAGGATCGCGCGGGTGCTGGACCGGCCGAGCCCGACCGTGCTCGACCTCGAGCTGATCACCGACGGCTCCCCCACCGCCGCACAGGCCGAGCGCTTCGGACGCTCCCTCGCGCACACCCACGCCGCCGGCGCCGACCACTGGGGCGCACCGCCCGCCGGCTGGACGACGGGTTCCGCGCTCCGGATGGGACGCTCCCGCACCCCGTTCGTCGACGCTGCGCATGCACCGAGTACCTGGGGCGCGTTCTTCGCCGAGTACCGGATCCGCGACTTCGTCCGCCGAATCGTCGACGCCGGCGGGTTCGACCACGCCCAGGCGGCCGTGTTCGAGCGGGTCGCCGACCGGGTGCAGGACGGCACGCTCGGGTCGCCGCAGCCCGCACTCGTCGGGGACCGTCCTGCACGGCTGCACGGCGACCTGTGGGCCGGCGACGTGCTCTGGCCGACGGACGCGTCCGAACCGACCGGCGCGGTGCTCATCGACCCGATCGCGCACGGCGGGCACGCCGAGACCGACCTGGCGCTGCTCGGACTGTTCGGGCTGCCTCGGTTGGAGACGGTGCTCGCCGCCTACGACCGGGAGTCGCGGCTCGCCAACGGCTGGCAGGAGCGCGTCGAGCTCCACCAGCTCGCGCCGCTGCTGCTGCACGTGTTCCTGTTCGGCGGGTCGTACACGGGGGCGGCCCTCCACGCGGCGCAGCGGTACGCCTGACCCGCGCACGGTGCGCGCTCGCTCACTCCGTGCGAGGTTGCTCGACCGTGGACCGGCGCCGCACCGTGCGCCGCCCCAGCCCCGCCAGCCCGGCCGGCGCCGAGTCAGCCAACCTCGCACCGTGCATCCTTAGGCCGCGCACAGCCGGCGCAGTGCCGCGCTCGGGGAACGCCCCGGATGCTCATCGACATGACCACGTACCCGATACCCGTGACCGATCGAAGTGGCCCCGCGCTGACCGACGCGCAGGATCGGCGTCGCAAGCCGCTCGCCCGCCTGTTCCTCGGCGAGCGCGAGGACGCCCGCTGGCTCCGGCCGGCGTTCTGGGCGCTCCTCGCCGTGACCGCCGTGGTGTACCTCTGGGACCTCAGTGTCTCCGGGTACGCCAACAGCTTCTACGCCGCCGCCGTGCAGGCCGGCACGAAGTCGTGGGAGGCGTTCTTCTTCGGCTCCCTCGACTCGTCGAACTTCATCACGGTCGACAAGCCCCCGGCGTCGCTCTGGGTGATGGTGTTGTCGGCCCGGCTGTTCGGTTTCTCGAGCTTCAGCCTGCTGCTCCCCCAGGCACTCATGGCCGTGGGCTCGGTCGCGCTGGTGTGGGGCACGGTCCGCCGCACCCTCGCCCGCGTCGGCACCACCACCGCGAACGTGGGCGCGCTGCTCGCCGGCTTCGTCGTCGCGGCCACGCCGGCGGCGGCCCTGATGTTCCGCTTCGACAACCCGGACGCGATGCTCGTGTTCCTGATGACCGCCGGCGCGTACTGCACCGTGCGGGCGCTGCCGCGGGGCAGCTGGAAGTGGATCGCACTGGCCGGGGTCGCCCTCGGCTTCGCGTTCCTGACGAAGATGCTGCAGGGGCTGCTCGTCCTGCCGGCCTTCGGCCTCGTCTACCTGTTCGCCGCCCGCACCACCTGGGGCAAGCGCGTCATCGGGCTGCTCATCGCCGCGGGGTCCCTCGTGGTGTCGGCCGGCTGGTGGGTCGTCGCCGTGTGGTTGTGGCCGGCCGAGTCCCGCCCGTACATCGGCGGTTCGACGAACAACACCGTCCTCGACCTGGTGTTCGGCTACAACGGCCTCGGGCGGATCTTCGGCGGATCGGGCAACGGCGGCGGAGGCGGGGGCATGACCGGCGGCACCGCGGGTGGCTCCTTCGGTGGCTCGACGGGCCTGAACCGGCTGTTCTCGTCCGAGATGGGGCTCGAGATCTCGTGGCTCCTGCCCGCAGCGCTCATCGCACTGGTGGTCGGTCTGGTCGTCGTCGGACGCCGTCACCTGGCCGACCCGGCCCGCGCCGGACTCGTCCTGTGGGGCGGCTGGCTCCTGGTCACCGGCCTGGTGTTCTCGTACATGTCCGGCACGATCCACCCGTACTACACGGTCGCGTTGGCACCGGCGATCGCCGGACTCGTCGGCACCGGCGGCGCGCTGCTCTGGCACGCACGAGCGCGGTTCGTCGGCCGGATCGGCCTGGCCGCCATGATCGGCATCACCGCCTTCTGGGGCTGGTGCCTGCTCAACGAGAACCCGACGTGGCTGCCGTGGCTCCGCTGGGTGATGCTGGCCGGCGGGCTGCTGTCCGCAGCGCTCGTGGTGATGGGCAGTGTCCCGTCGCTCCGCAAGCTGGTCACGGTCGGCGTCCTCGCCGGCACCCTGTTCGGGCTGTCCGGCACCACCGCCTACGCCCTCGCCACGACGACCGTCGCGCACTCCGGTTCGATCCCGAGCGTCGGTCCGGCGGGCAGCAGCTCCGGTGGGATGGGCGGCGGCGGCACGGGTGGCATGCCGGGAGGCACGGGCGGACCGGGTGGGTCGACCTCCGGCTCCGACGACGGCGGCTCCGACAGCACGTCCGACTCCCAGCAGGGTCCCGGCGGGACCCCGCCGGAGGGCGCGTCCGGCGAGGCGCCGGAGATGCCGGACGGCACGTCCGGCACGGCACCGGGCAGTGGCCAGGACGGCACGGACGACGCGACCTCCGAGGGTGGGTCGGGGACGGGCCTCCAGACCGGGGGCGGTGGCGAAGGTGCGTCGACCTCGTCGGCACTGCAGAAGCTGCTCGAGGCGTCCGACGCGAAGTGGGCGGCCGCCGTCAACGGATCGCAGTCGGCCGCGCAGCTCGAACTCGACACCGACACCGCCGTCATGGCGATCGGTGGCTGGTCGAGCGACCCGGCACCCACGCTCGCCCAGTTCAAGGCGTACGTCGCCGACGGGGACATCGGGTACTACGTCTCCTCCGGCTCCGGTGGCGGCGGGATGGGCGGCGGGTCGTCCACCGCATCGGCGATCCAGGAGTGGGTCGCGGCGAACTACGAGTCGACGACGGTCGGCGGGCAGACCGTCTACGACCTGAGCAGCACGAAGTGATCGACGACGAGGGCGCGGTGGATAGGCTCGCGGACGTGACCGGCCAACCGCTGCAGCGCACCGACCGCACCCCCGTCCGCGCCCTCGTCGTCGACGACGAGCACGCCCTGGCCGACGCCGTCGCCCTCGCGTTCGAGGGGGACGGCTGGGCCGTGCGGGCGGTGCACCGAGGACGCGACGTCCTGTTCGCCGCGCGGGAGTTCCAACCCGACGTCATCGTCCTCGACGTGATGCTGCCGGACATCGACGGCTTCGAGGTGCTCGAGCGGCTGCGCGACTCCCGCGACGCCGTCCGTGTGCTCTTCCTCACCGCGCGCGACGCCCCCGAGGACCGGCTCGCCGGACTCACCGGCGGCGGCGACGACTACCTGACGAAGCCCTTCGGCATCGACGAGCTGCTCGTCCGGGCGCGGATCCTGGCACGGACATCCGCTCGGGTCGCAGCGGTGGGCGGGAGCGCCGAGGTGGTGGTCGGTGACCTCCGCCTCGACGAGGACGCCCGCGCCGTCAGCCGTGCCGGCGAACCGATCGAGCTCACACCGACCGAGTACGAGCTGCTGCGGCACCTGGCGCGGAACGCCAACCGGGTGCTCTCGCGGGAACAGCTGCTCGCGGGCGTCTGGGGGATGGACTTCGGGTCGTCGTCGAACCTGGTCGACATGTACGTGTCGTACCTGCGGAAGAAGCTCGACGCCGGACGCGAGCCGATGCTGCAGACCGTGCGCGGGGCTGGGTACGTCTTGCGGCCGACGACGTGAGCCGATCGACGAAGGCGATCCGGGCCCGTCCGACCCGCGCCGGACGGGTGCCGTCGTTGCGGTGGCGGGTCGTGGCTGCCGTCGCGCTCCTGCTCGTCGCGACGAACGTCGTCGTCGGAGCGGTGACCGTCGTCGCGTTCCGGGGGTACCTGGTCGACCGCCTCGACGCGGAACTGTCGACGGCGGCGAACCGGACCGTCGGCGGCCGGGACGGCGCGGACGCACCCACCGGCCCGCCGCCCGGATCGTCGTCGGGATCGTCGTCGGGATCGTCGTCGGACCGTCCGGATCCGGACAACGCCTTCATCGGGGCGCCGGGGCAGTCCGCCGGCACCGTCGTCGCGATCGTCCGCGACGGCACCGTGGTGCTCGGCGGGTACACCGACAGCGACGGCGACCAGCACGGGCTGTCGTCGGCGCAACGGCAGACGCTCACCGCGGTCGACAGCGGCGCCGCCCCGGCGACGATCGACCTCGGCTCGCTCGGCACCTACCGGGTGCAGGCGGTCGGGGACGACGGCGACGTGTTCGTCACCGCACTCCCCCTCGGTGACCTGAACGCCGCCATCGCCCGCCTGTTGCTCGTCATCGGGATCGTCACGGTGCTGGGCCTCGTCGTCGCAGCGTGGGCCCTCGCACTGCTCGTGCGGCGGTCCCTCCGACCGCTCGAACGCGTCGCCGCGGTCGCCTCCGGGGTGACCGACCTCGACCTGGAACGCGGCGACACCGACATCCCGGTGCGGGTCGCCGACGCCGACCTCACCGCGAACCGCGAGGTCGGGCAGGTCGGTACCGCACTGAACCGGCTGCTCGGGCACGTCGCCCGAGCCCTGACGGTGCGCCGCGACGCCGAGGCCGGCATGCGGACCTTCGTCGCCGACGCCTCGCACGAGCTGCGGACGCCGATCGCGACCGTCCGGGCCTACGCCGAGCTGACCGCGCGCTCGTCGGACCTCGACGCGATCCACCGGAACGTCGACCGGATCGGCCGGGAGGCCGTGCGGATGGGCGACCTCGTCGAGGAACTCCTGCTGCTCGCGCGGCTCGACGCGACGGCCCTGGCGTCCGGGGCTCCGGTGTCCCCGCTCCTGCGCGAACCCGTCGACCTGACCTCGATCGTGGTCGAGGCGACGATGGACGCCCGGGCCACCGCGCCCGGGCACCGGTGGACCCTGCAGATCGTCGACGACCACCCGCTGACCGTGACGGGCGACGCGGAGCAGCTGCGCCGCGTCGTGACGAACCTGCTCGCGAACGCCCGGACGCACACCCCGACCGGGACCGCGGTGGTGGTGTCGTTGCAGCGGATGGGGCCGTCCGGTGCTGGTGCGGCCGCTCGCCTCGTCGTGGCCAACGACGGGCCGCCGATCCCGTCGGAGGCCCTGCCGACCCTGTTCGACCGGTTCACCCGGGGTGAGGCCTCGCGGACCCGTGCGCGGGGACAGGGGACGAGCGGCCTCGGGCTGGCGATCGTGCAGGCCGTGGTGTCGGCGCACGGCGGGAGCGTGCGGGTGGCCTCCGGCCCCGGTCGGACGGCGTTCACGGTGGACCTGCCGGACGTGGTGCCTGTGCCCGCTTCGTGACGTCTGCCTCACCCGCTTCGTGAGCAGAAAAGGTCGCGTGCTCTGGCGCGACTCGACCATTGCTGCTCACGAAGGACGCCGACCCCGACGGCGACGCATACTGGTCGCATGACGAAGGAGTACGGCGAGCTGCCGGGTCGCCCGGACCCGTCGGAACTCGTGGTCGAAGTGCCCGCGTTCGACGACGACCGTCCGCAGCCCGAACCTGCACCGCCGGCGGCCGCACCGGAGCTCGTCGCAGCGACCGAGTTCGCCCGGAGTTCCCACGCGCCGCCGACGATCCGCCGGACCCAGGTCCGTGCAGGGTTGTGGATCGCGGGCGTGCCGATCGCGGTCCTCGCGGTCCTCGCGATCGTGCAGATCCTGCTGCAACCCTGACGGTACCCGCGTGCTCGTTGCGGGTCAGTCGTCACGGACGTCGACGTCTGATCCGCAGAACTCGCCGGGAAAGCGCAAGACCCGAGCGCCCAACCGTCCGGATGGGTCTCGGGTCCACTTCTCGAAGCACGCCACCGGCGGGCCGGGCCCCGGAGGGTGGCACACCTTCGCGGCGCTGGACGGATCGTCAGACGATCGTCCAACGTCCGGGCCGAACGCGTGCAACCCGGCACCCGGCGACGCAGGCTGGGTCCTGTCCGAGCTGGACGACCCACACGGGTCACCACCGCAGAGATGGGAACACGATCATGAACTCGTTCAAGCGCAAGTCCGTCAAGCTCCTCGCCGGCACCGCACTCGGTGGCGCCGTCATCGCCGGGGCGTTCGTCGCGGCACCGGCACAGGCCGCTGAGCCCGCACCGAGCACCTCGGCCTCCGTCGGCGGCAACGTCAACGTGAACCTCGACCCGGTCGCGATCGTCAACGCGATCAAGGACGCCGTGAACGACCAGAGCGACCGCGGCGGCGCCGTGCAGGCCGCGCTCGACGTCGGCTACTGGAACGCGGGCAACCCCGACCGCCTCACCGTCGCGGTGGTCAACAAGAACCAGGACATCACGGTGTCCGGCGACGTCGCGGACGCGCAGTCGATCGACATCAAGGGCGGCAACTACGTCATCTACTGGTTCAAGGGCCCCGGCTCGATCACGAACAACGGTGACGGTGGCTGGCTGAACTGGGGTGCGTTCGGCAACATCGAGCGCATCGACAACGTCATCCACGTGAACGGCGGCTGATCCGCCAGCGCTGATCCGTCCGTCGGCGCTGCACCGGCGCCCCCGGGGACCACGGTCTCAGGGGGCGTCGTCGTGCGTGGTGGGACGCTCGGCGGCGGGCTCGATCGCCGGGGGCCAGGTCCGTGCTGCACCGCGGACCTCGCGCCGTGCACGGATCCACCCCTTCACGAAGGCGACCGACACCAGCGCCGTCCGGTTCGGCGCCTTCCACGACTTCATCAGCCGTCCGAGGTGCCACGCGACGGCCTGGCGGCTGTAGGCCGTCTCCTTCGCGATCTCGTCGTTGGAGAGCCCCTGCGCGGCGAGCGCGAGCATCTGCTCCTCGGTCTCGTCGAGGCCAGGCGCACGGGCGACGAGGTCGATCTCCCCGGTGGTGACCGCCGCCGCGGACTCGCCCGCCGATCGCCGGCGCTGCTCGGCCCAGGCCTCGGCCCAGCACGAGCCGAGTTCGTGGGCGACGAGCGAGGCGCGGCTCATCGCGAGCATCGTCCGGCCGGCGTGGTCGAGCGTGACGGCGTGGTCGCGGGTGGCCGTGTGCATGACGAGGGCGAAGACCCGGATCGCCGGCAGGGCCCCGCGGAGCACGACCGACACGTCGACGCGGGGGTCCTCGGCGCTCGCGGCCGCCACCGCGCGCAGCTGGGCGAGGCACTCGCGGTCGACGGGTTCACCGCGCTCGACGGCACGCAGCGCCGCGGGGAGCACGAGCGGGACGATCTCGGCGTACCGGCGTCGCAGCCAGTCGTGGCCGTCCGGTCGGATGCCGTGCAGCGGAGGCGTGAGCAGGAGCTCCTCGAACTCCGGACACCGCTCGTCGAGCGCCAGGCCGAGCCGCTCCCCCGGGAGCAGCACCGCCGATCGGTGTGCGTCGTCGCGCTCGGTCGTCATCGTCCGTCGACCGTATCCGCGCGACACCTGTCGTGTTCGACCGTGACGTGAACGGTCGCCGAACGCCGTTCTTACCGGGAGCACAGCGCACTGCCTCGGTCCGCATGTGCCCGCTGCCGAGCATGAGCGGCATGACGGAGACGAACCAGACCCTCGACATCGACATCGTCGTCCCCTGCTACAACG
This sequence comes from Curtobacterium sp. PhB137, assembly GCF_003814955.1. Taxonomy (NCBI): domain Bacteria; kingdom Bacillati; phylum Actinomycetota; class Actinomycetes; order Micrococcales; family Microbacteriaceae; genus Curtobacterium; species Curtobacterium sp. PhB137. Next base: position 486,176 of record NZ_RKQO01000006.1, read on the forward strand.
AGCAGGACACGCTCGCGGCCCACGTGCGACGCCTGCACACGTTCTGCCGGACGTCGTTGCACCACTCTTGGCGGATCACGATCGCCGACAACGCCTCGACCGACGACACCGCGCGGATCGCCGACGACCTGGCCGCCATGCTGCCCGGCGTGCACGCGGTCCACCTGCCCGAGAAGGGTCGTGGGCGGGCGCTCAAGGCCGTGTGGGGTGCATCTCCGGCGACCGTGCTCGTGTACGTCGACGAGGACCTGTCGACGGACCTCGCGGCACTCGAGCCGCTCGTGGCGCCGCTGCTCTCCGGGCACTCCGACCTGGCGATCGGCACGCGGTTGGCGGACTCGTCGCGGGTGGTTCGGGGTAGCAAGCGCGAGTTCATCTCCCGCTCGTACAACCTGCTGCTCCGCACGACGATGGGGGTGTCGTTCTCGGACGCGCAGTGCGGGTTCAAGGCGGTCACGAAACGGGCGGCCGACCAGCTGCTGCCGCTGTGCGAGGACGACGCGTGGTTCTTCGACACCGAGATGCTCGTCCTCGCCGAGCACGCGGGACTGCGCATCCACGAGGTCCCGGTGGACTGGGTCGACGACGTGAACTCGTCGGTGCAGATCGCCTCGACGGCCACCGAGGACCTGAAGGGCATGTGGCGCGTCTCGCGGGGCATCGCCAGCGGGCGGGTGCCGGTGGGTGCCGTGTACGAGACCATCGGCCGCCGTCCGTTCACGCCACTGCACGTCGGGTTCCTCGGGCAGGTGCTGCGCTTCGGCGCCATCGGGGTGCTGTCGACCGTCGCGTTCGCGGTGCTGTACGCGCTGTTCCGTCCGGCGATCGGGGCGCAGACCGCGGACTTCCTGGCCCTGCTGCTGACGGCGATCGGCAACACCGCGCTCAACCGGCGGTTCACGTTCGGTGTGCGGGGGCGTGCCGGAGCCGGGCGACATCACGTGCAGGGACTGGTGGTGTTCGGCATCGCGTGGGCGATCACCTCGGGGTCGCTGGTCGTGCTCCACAGCAGCGTGCCGGGAGCATCGCACGGTGCCGAGATCCTGGTGCTGACGGCCGCCAACCTGGTCGCGACCTGCGTTCGGTTCGTGCTGTTCAAGGCGTGGGTGTTCCGCAGCGGCCGCCGTCGCCCGGAGCTCATCCGCCCCGGCACGACCCCCGCCGCCGACGCCAGCACGGCGGTGACGGAGCCGATCGCCGTCGACGAACGGACCGGCGAGCGCGCGGCCTGACACCGTGCGGGGCTGGCCACTCGGTGCGGGGTCGTTCGGCCCGCGCGGCCCGTCGCACCGTGCGGTGTGGCCCATCCCGTGCGAGGTTGCACGCTCCGTGCAGCGCAACAACAGCGCACCGAGCGGGCAACCTCGCACCAGCCGAACAGACCCGCACGGTGCGACACCATCACACGCCCGGACCCGCGGTGTTGCGTGGGCGGTATACCGCGCCGTAGCATCGCCGTACCGCACCACAACCCCACAGGGCCCGACTGCCAACACCGGTCTGCCCGCGGCGAGCGCTCCATCGATGCAGCCTGGCCGTCCGCTGCCGGCAACGCCCCACTGGACCCGCACACGTGAACCCCACATCTTTCGGTCTCTACGACCCTGCCCGCGAATCGAGCGACTGCGGCGTCGGTTTCATCACCCGACTCGACGGCACGCCCCACCACGACGTCATCCGCAAGGGTGACGAAGCGCTCTGCGCCATCCCCCACCGCGGCGGCAAGTCCGCCGAGGGTGTCGGTGACGGCGCCGGTGTGAGCATCGACCTGTCGGTGGAGTTCTTCAGCGCCATCACCGGCCAGGAGCTCCGCGCCGGTCACTTCGGCGTCGCGAACTGCTTCGTGCCGAGCGGCGCGGGTGCGGCGGCGGACGCCGAGCGCGCCCGTGCGCGGCAGACCGTCACGGACGCCATCGAGCAGCAGGGCTTCGAGCTGCTCGTCGTCCGCGACGTCCCGGTGGACCACTCCGTCGCCCGGCCCGAGGCCGAGCAGTACCAGCTGCCGATCGTGCAGTGGGTCTTCCGCGCGCCCGAGCAGTGGGACCGCACCGAGGTCGACGCGGCGGCGAACCGCGCCCTGCTCGCGATCGAGTCGGTGTCCTACGGCGAGGCCGCCGAGCAGCGCGCCGAGCACGCGGCCCTGTACCCGCTGTCGCTCAGCGCCCGGACCCAGATCCTGAAGGGCCGCCTGAACTCGGGTGAGGTCATCGGGTACTTCACGGACCTGCGTGACCCGCGGCACTCGGTGCGGACGCTGTACTTCCACACCCGGTTCTCGACGAACACCGAGCCGCACCCGACGATGGCGCAGCCGTTCCGGCTGATGGCGCACAACGGCGAGCTGAACACCGACCGGAAGAACCGGCTGTCGGACGAGGCGCTGGCGCGTGCCCGCACCCGCAGCATCGTCCGCCCGCCCGGGCAGTCGGACTCGAGCCGCCTCGACCAGACGCTGCAGAGCCGCGTGTTCGACGACGGACTCGAGATCGTCGAGGCCGTGGTCTCGCTCATGCCGCCGGCGTGGGAGAACGACCGCACGCTGACCGCCGACGTGCGGGACATGCTCGAGTACTTCTCGCTGTACGAGGAGAAGAACGACGGTCCGGCCGCCGTGATCTTCAGCGACGGCGACGTGGTCGGCGCGCGCCTGGACCGCCTGGGGCTGCGTCCGCTGCGCACCGTCGAGACCACCGAGTACCTGATGGTGTCGTCCGAGGCCGGTCAGGTCACGTTCGACGCCGACGAGGTCGTGCACCGCGGTCGCATCGAGGCCGGCGGCATGCTCGTCGTCGACCACCGCACCGGCACCCGGATGCGCACGGACGAGGTGCTGCGCATGCTCGCGGCCCGCCGCGACTACGGCACGCTGCTCGACGCTGCCCGTGTGGACCTCGACGACCTGCCCGCTCCGGACTACGAGCGCACGACGACCACCCTGGGCTACGAGGGCGACCTGTCGCTCGCCGGCCGGTACGTGGCGTACTCGCTGAACCAGGAGAGCTTCCGGTTCATGCTCGACCCGATGCTGCAGAACGGCTCGGAGCGGATCTCGGCGATGGGCTACGGCAACGCCATCAACGCCCTGAGCGACACCGAGGGCGGCATGGCGAAGTACTTCTCGCAGCGCTTCGCCCAGGTGACGAACCCGCCGCTCGACTCGATCCGTGAAGCCGACGGCATGAGCATGCGCGTGGCGCTCGGCGCGAAGCCGGACGGCACGGGTTCGACGAGCCGACAGCTCGTCGTGCAGTCGCCGATCCTCGGCCACCTGGACATGGTGCGCCTGCGCGACCAGGACATCGTGCCGCTCGAGCGCTTCGACATGCTCTACGTGCCGGTGCTCGGCGACGAGCAGGCGAACGCGGACGCCGTGCGCGACGCCGTGGACGCCCTGTGCGACGCCGTGGAGCAGTTCGCGGGGACGTCCGGCGGCATCGCCGTGCTGACCGACCGCGAGGTCTCGTCGGCCCGTGCGCCCCTGCCCGTGATCCTGGCCGTGGCCGCCGTGAACCAGCGGCTCATCGAGACCGGCCTGCGCCTGCGGGTGTCCGTCGTCGCCGAGAGCGGTCAGCTGCCGTCGTCACACCACGTGGCGACGGCCCTGGGCTTCGGCGCCTCGGCTGTGTACAGCTTGAGCGCGCGCCTGCGTGCCGAGGAGAAGTACCCCGCCGCGCCGGCCCCCGCCGGTGAGCTCACCGCGACGGATCTCGCGCTGAAGCAGTTCCGCAAGGCCGCCGAGAAGGCGCTGGCGAAGACCATGGGCCGCGTCGGTCTGTGCACCGCCGAGAGCTACATCGGTGGCGCGTTCTTCGAGCCGAACTACCTGGACACCGGCGACGACGTCCTGGCGCGGGTGTTCCCGCACATGCAGGCTCCCGTGGGCGGCGTCGGCTTCGCCCGCATCGCCCAGGCGGCGACGGACTGGCACGAGCGTGCCCGCTCGGTCGCGGCCGAGGGCCAGGTCCCCCTGCTCGGCCTGTTCAAGGAGCGCTCGGACGGTGCCGGCCACTCGTTCGGCGTCGCGAGCGTCCGCGGGTTCGGCGGGATGACCGAGGAGCGTCCGGCCTTCGAGCGCTCCGGCGACTCGGACGCACTGCGCCTGCTGACGCTCGGTCAGCTCGACGACTCCTTCGGCATCACCGACGCCGCGTACCGCAACACCGGCTACGACCGCCTCAGTGACACCGAGATCGACCAGCACCGGATCACGCCGGGCTACGTCACGTTCCTGCAGACCACGCACGACGAGCGGTCGCGCCGTCCCGCTGCGCTCCGCGACGTGCTCGCGCTGCCCGCGGACGTCACCGGCATCGACACGGCCGAGGACTTCGCCCGCGAGCTGGGCCGGTTCTCGACGACCGGCAACGCCAGCGTCACCGTGCGCGGGCTGTCCGGCTCGCGTCCGGCGTTCTCCGACGAGCTCCCGGGAGGCACGGAGCGGTTCCGCCTCGCCCTCGCGTCCACGGGGACCACGGGTGCACTGCGCCACCAGGCCCTGGCAGACGGCCTCGCGCTGCTCTACCCGGGCCAGGTCGACGTCGACGCCGTCGACGCCACCCAGGTGACGCTCCGCGCCACCGGCGCGGCCGTCGGGCTGCTCGCCCTGCTCGAGAGCGCGCCCGACAGCGTCGAGCTCGACGAGGTCCAGCCGGCGCACGAGATCACCCGGACCCTGGCGTCCGGCGCGATGAGCCACGGCGCCCTCGTCGCCACCGCGCACGAGGCGGTGGCGCACGGCACGAACATGGTCGGCGGCATGTCGAACAGCGGTGAGGGCGGCGAGCACCACTCCCGCTACGGCACCATCCGCGGCTCGCGGATCAAGCAGTTCGCCTCGGGTCGCTTCGGCATCTGGGCGGGCTACCTCGCCGACCCCATGCTCGAGGAACTCGAGATCAAGATCGGTCAGGGCGCGAAGCCCGGCGAGGGCGGTCAGCTGCCCGCGCCGAAGGTCACGGTGGACATCGCCGCGGCCCGTGGTGGCACCCCCGGCGTCGAGCTCATCTCGCCGCCGCCGCACCACGACACGTACTCGATCGAGGACCTGGCGCAGCTCATCCACGACTGCAAGGCCGCCCGTGTCCGGGTGATCGTGAAGCTCGTGTCCTCCGAGGGCATCGGCACCATCGCGGTCGGCGTCGCCAAGGCCGGTGCGGACGTCATCAACGTCGCGGGCAACACCGGTGGCACCGGTGCCGCGGCCGTCACGAGCCTGAAGTACGCGGGACGTTCGGCGGAAATCGGCGTCGCCGAGGTCCACCAGGCCCTCGTCGCGAACGGCCTGCGCTCCAAGGTCACGCTCCGGTGCTCGGGTGCGCACCAGACCGGGTCCGACGTCGTGACGAGCGCCCTGCTCGGCGGCGACAGCTTCGAGTTCGGCACGACCGCGCTCATGATGCTCGGCTGCGTCATGGCGAAGAACTGCAACGTGAAGTGCCCGGCCGGCCTCACCACGAACGCCGAGGCGTTCGAGGGCGACCCGCGTGCCCTCGCGCAGTACCTGCTCAACATCGCCCACGACGTCCGGCAGATCCTCGCTCGCCTCGGTCTGCGCTCGCTGCGCGAGGCACGGGGTCGCACCGACCTGCTGCAGCTCCTCGACCACCCTGCGAGCGTCGGGCGTCTGGACGCCCGTGCCCTGCTCGCGCAGGTGCCGGAGAAGGTCGTGACGGACCCGGAGTACCTGGAGAAGGACTTCCACACCGACGACGCGCTGCTCGAGCGCATCCGCACGGCGCTGGTCGACCACGCCCAGGAGCACGTGCTCGTGCACGGCGTCCTGCTCGGCAACAGCGACAAGTCCGTCGGCGGTCAGCTCGGCATCGACGTCGAGCGCCTGCTCAACCACGAGCTCCGCGCCGAGGACGTCCAGGGGCTGCCCGCCGTGGCGACCGACGACCGCGGGCGCCGCCGGCTGGTCGACGGTGCGGTCACGATCCGTACCCAGGGCTCGGCCGGTCAGTCGTACGGCGTGTTCAACAACGACGGCATCGTGCTCGAGCACACCGGCACCGCGAACGACGGCGTCGGCAAGAGCCAGAGCGGCGGTCGGATCATCGTCCGCGCTCCGGGCGGCGGCAGTGCCGACCAGGGCGGGAACGTCCTGATCGGCAACTTCGCGCTCTTCGGGGCCACCGGCGGCCGCACGTTCGTCGAGGGCGAGGCCGGAGACCGCTTCGCCGTGCGCAACTCCGGCGCCACGGCCGTGGTCGAGGGCGTCGGCGACTTCGGGTGCGAGTACATGACGGGCGGCGCCGTGTTCAACCTCGGCGCGTTCGGCAAGGGGCTCGGCAACGGCATGTCCGGCGGGTTCCTGTACCAGTACGACCCGTCCGGTCAGGTCGCCCAGCGCGCCAGCACCGACTCGCTCCTCGTGTTCCCCGTCACCGACACCGAGCGCGGCGCGTTCCACGAGGCCGGCGCGCGCCTGCTGCTCGAGTGGCATCTCGAGGCGACCGGGTCGGCGCTGGCCGAGCGGCTGCTCGCCGACTGGGAGACCACCCGGCAGCACGTCTTCGTCGGCATGCCGCGCGCCCTGCTGCTCTCGCAGGACGCCGGCGAGATCCTCGCGGCGGCCACCCGCTCCGAGCTGCTCGACGAGCTCGCGTCCTCGATCGCCACGGACAAGCTCCGTGCGTTCAAGGTCGACTACCGCGACCAGCGCACCGTCCTCGACGGCCGGGCCCCGGCCCTCGGCGACCAGGGCGACGACATGTTCTCGCTGCTGTCGTCGTACACGGTGCTCGGTGTCGCCCAGGACGTCGCCCTCGAGCGCGTCCCCGGTGCGGGTCCGAACGACCCCCGCGTCACCGAAGCGGTGAAGAACCTCGTCCTGACCGAGGACTTCTCGGTGAAGCAGCGCGTCGTGAAGTACCTGCGCGGCACGCTCGACCGGTTCGCGGACGACCAGCTCGCGACGCTCATCGCGATCAAGCGGCTCGACGACTACAAGCGTGCGCTCACGCAGCGGAACAACCGCAGCATGGACGCACCGGGCACCACGGGGTGGATCATGCACCAGAACGCCAAGAACGACGGCCGCGTCCGCGAGGCCCGCTTCGACGAGCTGCTCGCCACCGCGGCGCTCGAGGACATCGCCCGCCGTGCACCCCAGGCGCCGACCGAGGCGGTGTCCGCGTGAGCCTGCTCCCCCCGACCGGATCGCTGATCCCCGTCGACGCACCGTTCTCGGCTGCCCAGGAGTCCTGGCTGGCCGGGTTCATCGCGGGCATCGCCGCCGCCGGCAAGAAGGCGTCCGGCGCCGCCCCCACGACGACGATCGACGTGCTGTTCGGCACGCAGACCGGCAACGCGGAGTTCCTGGCCGACGAGCTCGTCGCCGGGGCGAAGGCCCGCGGGCTCGGTGGCCGTGCCGCTGCACTCGACGCCGTCACCCCGGAGCAGCTCGCCGGGATGACCCACGTGCTCGTCGTCACCTCGACGTACGGCGAGGGCGAGATGCCCGACAACGCCGGTCTGTTCTGGGAGGCGGTCCAGGCGTCCACCGTGCCGCGGCTCGAGGGGCTGCAGTACGCCGTCCTCGGCCTCGGGGACACCAGCTACGACGAGTTCTGCCAGGCCGGCAAGCTCCTCGACACCCGCTTCGAGCAGCTCGGCGCGACCCGGGTGCACGACCGCGTGGACTGCGACGTCGACTTCGAGGACGCCGCCGCACTCTGGAGCGCCGCCGTGCTCGACCGGCTCGCTGCCGAGGCCGGCGCGACGGGCGCACCCGGCGCGACCACGGGCAGTGGGGCCGACGGCGGTGCCACCGCGACCGGCGGGGCGGGCGCGGGTCGTGCCTCCCGGCCGGGGTCGCAGTGGAACAAGCGCAACCCGTACCCGTCGCGGCTGGCCGAGAACCGGCTGCTCTCCTCGCCGCGCAGCGCGAAGGAGATCCGGCACTACGAGTTCGACCTCGGCGACTCCGGCATCGAGTACGCCGCCGGCGACGCCCTGGCCGTCGTGCCGGTCAACGACGAGGTCTTCGTCGCGGAGCTGCTCGAGCAGGTCGGCGCGAACGGCGGCGAGTCGTTCGACGGCCGACCGATCACCGAGGTCCTGCGGAGCGACCGCGAGGTCCGCACGCCGTCGAAGGACCTCATCGCGGACCTCGTGCAGCGCGCCCCGGCGAGCGAACTCGCCGCGGTCGTCTCGCACGGCGACAAGCACGAACTGGACCGCTGGCTGTGGGGCCGTGACGTCCTCGACCTGCTGCGCGACGCCGGACCGGCCGCTCCCGGACTCGACGAGCTGCTGCCGAACCTGCGCCCGTTGCAGGCACGCCAGTACTCGATCTCGTCGAGCCCACTGGCGCACCCGGACCGCATCCACCTGACCATCGCGTCCGTCCGGTACGGCGACCCGCACCGGATGTACGCCGGTGTCGCGTCGACGTTCCTGGCGGACCGGGTCGACCCCGACGGTACGGTCGACGTCTACCTGCAGCCGAACGCGTCGTTCGGCGTGCCGGCCGACGCGTCCGCACCGATGATCATGATCGGTCCGGGCACCGGCATCGCCCCGTTCCGCGGGTTCCTGCACGAGCGGGCCGCGGCCGGTGCGACGGGGCGCAACTGGCTGTTCTTCGGCGACCAGCACCGCGACACCGACTTCGTCTACCAGGACGAGCTCACCGAGCTGCAGGAGCAGGGCGTGCTGAACCGCCTCGACCTGGCGTTCTCACGCGACCAGGCCGAGAAGGTCTACGTGCAGACCCGGATGCGCGAGCAGTCCGCCGAGCTGTTCGCCTGGCTCGAGGACGGCGGCCACGTGTACGTGTGCGGCGACGCCTCGCGCATGGCGAAGGACGTCGAGGCCGCGCTGCTCGACGTCATCCGCACCGGCCGCGGCCGCGACGAGGACGACGCGCTGTCGTACCTGGCCGACCTGCGACGCACGAAGCGGTACGTCCGCGACGTCTACTGAGCCAGCAGCCCACGCCCGATGCGAGCAGCAGAACGCCCGGGCAGCAGAACGCCCCGGTAGCGGAACCCGAATCCGACTGCCGGGGCGTCCTGTGGAAGGGTGCCGGTCAGTGAGGCCTGACCGACGAGCCCAGTGGCGTGACGCAAGGACCCGGGTACGATGACCCGGCTTCCTGGACGACGAGTCTCCTGATCCGGGACTCCCGTCGTGCTCGCCACTCGATCGCCGATGGTTGGTCGGCGCCGGGCGCGCACTGCGTCACGGTCATTCGGGTCCCCCTCCTGCCGCGGTTCGTTGCCGTCACCGGCTCCCTGGATGCCGGCCCGAAGGGACGACTCTGATCCGCGGTACAGAAACCGTACGACGATCACGGGATCTTCGGAACCCGTTGACGGGAATCACTCAGCTGTGGTACCGCTCGGCGTCCCAGAGGCGTCGTCGGCGTCCCCCGGAGCGACCGCTCGCGACCACGCCGAGTCGGCCGCCGTGCTCGTGTCCGTCGGCTCCGGCGTCAGGACGAGTCCCGAACCCGACGTCGCCGAGGCGTAGAGGTCCTCGAGCCAGCTGCGGTTGATCGACGGCACCCGACTGCCGGAGAACTTGAAGTGCAGGCTGACGTTCGGGTTCAGCCAGATCGTGCTGCGGCCGTTGCCGTGGATGACGTCGTCCTTCCACGAGAACGCGAACCGGTGCTCGCGCCGGAGCATGTTCACGATCACGATCTGCAGGTGTGTGAGGGCCCGGTCGTCGATGCGGAGGTCGAGTGGTTGGCCGTCGTAGATGAGCTGACCCATGGCCCCTTCTACTCCATGGTGCCGGTGTGGTCCAGCGATCTCGCCCAGTTCGTGATCGTGGAGTCGAACCAGACGGCGTCGACGTTCCGCTCCCAGGCGTGTTCGGCGGGCTCGCTGACCGCCAACGTCACGGTGTCGGGGTGTGCGTCGGCGAACTCCCGGCTGACGGCGAACGGCACCGTGGTGTCCCCCGACGAGTGGATGAGCAGGGTCGGCGGCAGGCTCCGCGGCGCGTGCAACCAGGAGAGCGCGCGGACGTCCACGGGTGAACGGAGACCGACGAGTCGGCACACGAGCGGCAGTGCCATCGCCCGGAGCGCGGCACCGACGACGAACCCGGGGAGCCCGGCACGACCGGCCTGGGAGCGCACCGTGGTCGCCCAGTCGAGCGCCGGTGACACGAGGACCAGTCCGACGAATCGGTCGCGGTGCGCCGACCGTGCCAGCAGTTCGTGGGTGATCGTCGCGCCCATCGACCACCCCACGATGACGAGCCGTTCGGCCCCGTTCGCGACGGCGTGGTCGAGTGCGGCCTCGACGTCGGGCCACTCGCGGGCACCGAGGTGCGAGGCGCGGCCCTGCCAGGGCGCTTCGCCGTCGCCGCGGAACGACGGGACGATCGAGGTCCAGCCGGCCTCGAGTGCCGCCGGCACGGTCCGGAGCGCCGTCACGCGGGTGGTGCGGATGCCGTGCACGTGGACGGCCCAGGTCGCGGCGGGCGCGTCGGTGGCGGGCGCGGCCTCGGGGCCACCGGGCCGGATGACCCACGCCGGCGCCGGGCCCACGGGCGTCGCCAGGTCGACCTCCGCCCAGTCGACGTCCATCGCGGCGGGGTCCGGGTGCACGTGCCCGCTCCACCGCACCCGTGTCGACACGTCGCCCGTCGTCCGGACCACCGCACGCCGCACGGTACCGGCGGCCTCGTCGACGTCGAGCACCGGTCCGACCGTGGTGTGCCCGGTACCGTCGTGCCACAGGCCGTACTCCCCCGGGCGCACGGTGTCGTCGGTGATCGGGAGCCGGATCGAGTCGTCGGTCGTCTCGAGCACCGGGGTCCAGCGGTCGCCGCCGGGCAGCACGATCTTGCCGACGACCTTCCGCACCACGAGCAGGAACGCCGCCGCCAGCACGACGAGCACACCGAGCACCCACCAGACGATCGTCATCGCATCAGCCTCCGAGACTGCGGGTCAGGGTCAGTTCCGCCGAGCGCACCTGGGCGAGTTCGGCGTCGTCGAGGGTGCGGCCCTGCACCTCGGCGTCGCGGATCGCGATGACGAGGTCGTAGGTCCGTGCCTGCACGTCGCCGTCCCGTTCGACGGCGCGCAGTTCGTGGCGCCGGGCGATGCGGCGGAGCCGTCGGTGGTGCCGACGACACGTCACGTCCCGCCACCACCGGCGGAACGTCAGGGACGCCATCGCGACGACGATGAGGACGATGCCCAGGTAGAACGGCGGGTCGAAGCCCAGACGGAGTCCGTCGCGCAGCGGAGCGGGGAACCACCCGAAGTGGTCGGCGGTGAGGGAGAGGAGCTCGTCGATGCTCGCGATGACCACGAGCGACAGGCCCACCCGGAAGACCACGAGCGCGACCGGGTTGCGCAGCACGCCGTACCGGAGCGTCGCGGCGGCGATCACGCCGACACCGACCATGTAGACCGACCCGTAGAGCCACATCGCCGGCTGGTGGATCTCCCGCACGATGAAGTGGAAGTCGGTGCCGCCCCGGTCGCGCACGGCGAAGAACGGGACGGCGAAGGCCACGACCACCACGAGGAGCGCGAGCGGGCTCGCCAACCCCGGCCGCTTCGGCAGGTCGGACGTGCTCGCCCGGAGCATCAGCCAGAAGGCCGCCGTGGCACACACGTTCTGCACCAGGTTGATGAGGTTCGTGCCCCCGAGGGCGCCGTCGAGCACGGTCTGCGGCACGACGCTGCCGAGGGTCAGCAGCCCGAGCGCACCGACGCCGGTCGCACCCCAGGCGGCGCGGCCACGCGGGTTCCGCAGCACGTAGGGCGTGCGGGCGAGGAAGATCAGCGCCGCGCACCAGAAGGCGGCGGCGTGCAGGACGGCCATCAGCCGTAGGCCCGCTCGTCCGCGCTCGCGCTGCCGGCGAGCAGCACGGTCGCCAGCTCGTACGCGAACCGCTCGGCGAAGTGCTCGTCGTCGTCCGAGATGCTCACCAGTCCGGTGTCGCCGTCGAGGGCGCGGCGGCACACGTGCCCGCCCGAGGCGAACTCGGCGATCGAGGTGGTGGTCGGGGCTCCGGCGTCGCCGTGCACGAGGTGTCCGAGCTCGTGCAGGACGCAGTGCATCCGGTACAGCTCGGGGGCGCCGGCCGGCACCAGGACGAGGTTCTCGTGCTCGAACTGCGACACCAGCGCGGTGAGCGGCCCCCAGCTCGGACCGTCGACGTCGACCACGCGGGTCGGCTTGCCGACGAACCGACCGACCCCGGCGACCACGTCCGGGAGCCTCGGCGACGGAGGAAGGGTCGCGACGAGGGCACTGACGGTGTCCGACGCGCTCGAGCCCACTGGCATCGCCCCTTTCGATCTCCGCGGACAGACTACCTGCACGTCCCCCTTGCGCACGAGGGTGGACAGTCGTAACGTACAACCAAATGGTTGTACGAATTGCACTGTCCGACGCCGAGGTCGACCGGGTGTTCCACGCACTCGCCGACGCGACCCGTCGTGACATCGTCCGACGCACGCTCGTCGGGTCCTCGTCCGTCAGTGACCTCGCGGACGCGTACTCGATGTCGTTCGCCGCCGTCCAGAAGCACGTCGCCGTCCTCGAAGGAGCCGGACTCGTGAGCAAGGAAGCACGCGGCCGCACCCGCATCGTGCGCGCCGAACCGGGGCAGCTCGCCCGGGTCCGCGACCTGCTCGACGCCTACGGCGACCTCTGGCGGGGCCGGCTCGACCGCCTCGACACCCTGCTCGACACCGACAAGGAGCAATGATGCCCACCACGTCCGTCCACACCGATCCCGAGGCCCTCGCGCTGACGCTCGTCGCCGAGTTCCCCGTCCCGGTCGAGCGCCTCTGGGGCGCCTTCGCCGATCCCCGTCAGCTCGAACGCTTCTGGGGCCCACCCGGCTTCCCCGCCACCTTCACCTCGTTCGACCTGCGGCCCGGCGGCCGCGCCGACTACCGGATGACGTCACCACAGGGCGAGCGGTTCCACGCGGTCTGGCAGGTCACCGCGGTCGACGAGCCACACCGCATCGTGTTCCGCGACCTCTTCACCGACGCCGACGGCGAGGTCGACGACGGGTTGCCGGCCAGCGAGACCGTCTTGTCGTTCGAGACCGTCGGAACCGGGTCGCGGGTGACCGTCCGGTCGTCGTTCGGGTCCACCGCCGACCTCGAGACCATGGTGGACATGGGCATGGTCGAGGGCTACGAGCAGGCCTTCGGACAGCTCGACGCCGTCCTCGCCGACCTGCGCGAGTACGCCCTGGGCAACGGCACCGTCACCGAGCTCGTCGACGACACCCACGTCCGCATCACGCGGGCCTTCGCGGCACCACGCCACCTGCTGTGGCGGGCGCACACCGAGCCCGAACTCGTCCGGCAGTGGTTGCTCGGACCGGACGGGTGGGAGATGACGGTGTACGAGAACGACCTGACGCCGGGTGGCACGTTCCGGCAGGCGTGGGCGCCGACGGGTGACACCGAGGGCGAGCCGTTCGGGTTCGAGGGCGAGAACCTCGTCGTGGAACCGGAGCGGCGGATGGTGTCCACCGAGCGGATGACCGGTGCGCCGTTCCCGCCGAACACGAACGACCTGCAGTTCGACGAGGCCGACGGCGTCACCCTGCTGACGCTGCGCATCACCTACCCCGACCGGACGCAGCGGGACATGATCCTGGCCACCGGCATGACCGACGGCATGGAGACCAGCTACCAGCGTCTGGAACGCGAGGTCCTGTCCGCCACGTGACCAGCGGACGGACGGGAGGCCCGTGGCGGCCCCGCCACGGGCCTCCCGTCCGTCACGCGGAAGCGACAGATCCCTGCGAACGTTCCGCACAGATCTGTCGCTTTCGCGGAGGGGTGAAGCCTGCGCGGAGGGGTCAGGCCTGCGCGGAGGGGTCAGGCCTGCGCGGAGGGGTCAGGCCTGCGCGGTCGCCTCGTAGTGGCGCGCGCCGCCGCGCACTCCGGCGAAGCGGTACGGCCCTGCCGTGACGCGCGGACGCTCGACGTCGTCGCTCGTCGCGGCGCCGGTCGCGTGCAGCTCGCGGTACGCGTCCACGGTCAGCGGAACGCGGGCGGACAGGAGCTGCCGGACCCGGCCGACGCGACGGTGCTCACGGTAGGACGGCTGCACGATGCCGGTGAGGAGCTCGCCGACGCTGCCCGAGCCGTAGCTGAACAGGGCGATGCGCTCACCCGCCAGGTCCTCGTCGAGGTCGAGGAGCGCGGCGAGCCCGATCCAGAGCGACGCCGTGTACGTGTTGCCGGTCTGCTTGTTGTACGTGAATCCGACGAACAGCTCCGACTCGTCGAACGGCACGCCCACGTGCTGCGTCAGCTTCCGGTGGGCCTTGAGCGCCATCTTCGTGAACGGCTGGTGGTGGACGAAGCGCACGATGTCCTCGTACGCCGGTCCGCCTTGCTCGGCGAGGTCGTCCCACGCGCCCACGAAGGCGTCGACGTAGGCGCTGACGGACAGGCGGCCGTCGACCAGCGCGGTGGAGCGGTCGTTCGGGCGCCAGAAGTCGTCGACGTCCGCGGTGAAGACGCCGGCGGCCGGCTCGATCTCGATGAGGTCGGGGTCGGCGGACACCAGGATCGCGGCCGCACCGGCACCCTGGGTGGGCTCGGCGGCGGTGTCGACGTCGTAGCGGGCGACGTCGGCGGCGATCACGAGCACACGCTCGTGCGGTGCCCGGGCGATGATGCCGAGGGCGAGCTGCACGGCGGCCATCCCGCCGTAGCAGGCCTGCTTCAGCTCGACGACGCGGACGTTCTTCGGCAGGCCGAGCAGCCCGTGCACGAACACCCCGGCGGCCTTGGACTGGTCGACGCCGGACTCGGTGGCGAACAGCACGGTTCGGATGCCGTCGACACCGTGGCGGTCGATGACCTCCTTGGCCGCGGCGGCCCCCATCGTGACGATGTCCTCGTCCGGGGCGGGCACGCTGAAGGCGTCCTGGCCGATGCCGACGTGGTACTTCGCCGGGTCGACGCCGAGGCGCTCGGCCAGGTCGTCGAGCTCGAGCACGTGGTGCCCGGTCGCGATGGCGATGTCGTGGATGCCGATGCGCGTCATGCTGCGCCTCCGGCCGGCTTCGTGCCCCGTCGCTCCATGGCGACGTGGGCGGCCATCAGCTCACCCGGGTTCGTCTGGGCGGCGAGGAGCGAGAGTTCCCCGCACAGCACCGTGGCGGCACACAGGGCGGCGAGCCGACGGGCGTTCGCACCGGGCTCGCGGTCCTCGCGGCAGCCGAGGCGCACGAGGGCGTCCTCGACGACGGGCAGGTCCCCGCCCTTGCCGTTGCCGACCGTGCCGACGATCAGGTGCGGCAGCGAGGTGGCGAAGTACAGGTCGCCGTCGCGGTTCTCGGCACTCGTGATGCCCTGCGAGCCCTCGACGATGTTCGCGGCGTCCTGCCCGGTGGCCAGGTAGAAGCCGAGCAGCATGTTCGCGTAGTGCGCGTTCGCGGAGCGGAGCGCCCCGGCGATGGTCGAGCCGATGAGGTTCTTCGCGATGTTCAGTTCGACGATGCGCTCGGTGCTCGACCGCAGGCGCTTCTCGACGATCTCGCCGGGGATCACGATCTCGGCGATGGTGTTGCGGCCACGACCACGGATGCCGTTCACCGCGCTGGCCTTCTTGTCGGTGCAGAAGTTGCCCGACACGGAGACGTAGCGCAGGCCCGGCTGCCACGCCAGGATCGTGGGCAGGAGCTTGTCCGCCGCCTGCGTGACCAT
Organism: Curtobacterium sp. PhB137; assembly: GCF_003814955.1. Classification (NCBI taxonomy): domain Bacteria; kingdom Bacillati; phylum Actinomycetota; class Actinomycetes; order Micrococcales; family Microbacteriaceae; genus Curtobacterium; species Curtobacterium sp. PhB137. The sequence goes on from NZ_RKQO01000006.1 coordinate 501,843, forward strand.
GTTGTGGCCGGAGGCGTCACCGGTCGTGAACGCGAACCGCAGGAACAGCAGGTCACCGACGATCTCGGGGTGCACCTCGATGAGCTTCGCGAACCGGCTCTGCCCGGCGACCAGCGCCTCGAGCTCGTCCTGTCGCGCGAGGATCTGCCCCGCAGCGACGTGCGCCGCGGCGGCACTGGCCGCGCGGACGACGACCGAGCGGGTCATCCGCTCGTCGACGACGGTCGCGACGATGCCGTCGTCGACCATGCGCGAGATGCGGGCGCCGCGGCCGACGGACGGCCAGAGCGGCGACTCGTACGTGGCGAGCGGGACCTCGTGCTCGCCCTGGACCGCGTTGCCGCTGATGCGGATCGGTCCGACCCACTTGGTCGGGATCGGCGTGAGCAGGTCACTCATCGAGGGCTCCTTCTGGTGCTCGCACCGCGACGCTGAGGTGTCTGATGTCGTGCGCCTCCCAGGCGCGGTGGATGCCGGCGGGGTCGATGTCCGCGGGGACGAGTGCGATGCCGCAGTCGCCGCCGCCGGCGCCGGACGGCTTCGCCGCTCCGCCGGCCGCCTCGACGACGTCGCACAGGGTCGCGAGGCGTTCGGTCTCGATCTTCGACCCGACCGAGTCGCCGAGGCGCTGCATCAGCACCCGGGCACGTCGGAGCGCGTCGAGCGTCTGCTCCGCGTCGCCGGTCTGGAGGCCCGTGGTCAGGTCGTCGACACAGCTGCGGCTCTCGTCGAGGAACGCCTGGTACCCGCCGTTGCGGTGCCGACGCACCACACCGACGAGCTTCGTGGTCGAGGCCGGCGAGCCGGTCCAGCCGACCAGGAGCTGCAGGTTCTCGGGGGCCGGCAGCCGCTGGACGTCGAAGCCCGCCCACGCGGCGGCGTCGGTGAGGATGTCGGACACGCGGCGCTCGTCGACGAACGACGCGAGGTGGTCGCGGTCCGGGGCGCTGTAGCGCAGCCACCCACCGAAGGTGCTCGCGGCGAGGTCCCCGCCGGAGGCCCGCGGGTTCACCCGGATGGTGGCGAGCAGGGCGACCTGGAAGCGCTGCCGCTGCGTCAGGCCGATGCCGTAGAAACGGTCGAGGGCACCGACGGTCGCGACGGTCACCGCCGCCGAGGACCCGAGCCCGAACTTCCGGCCGCTGGCGTCGTCGAGCTGGCTCTCGATCCGCAGGTCGTGGAAGCGCGGGGCGATCCCCCGCTCGGCGCGGAGCTTCTCGACGAGGTCGATCGTCGCCATCACGTAGTCGTAGGGGTGGTGCTCGCGGTCCAGGGCGAGGCCGTCCTCGTCGCGCGTCCACGTCAGCGGCAGGTGGCCGTACTCCTCCGAGTGCACGCTGCCCGCACCGTGCGCCTCGGACACGCGTGCCGTGATGGCACGGTCGAGGGCGATGAGGACGGACGGCTGGCCGGGTTCGACGACGGCGTACTCGCCGGCGACGAACAGCTTGCCGTGGGCGCGGAACTCGATCACTGCACGGACTCCTTCTGGTCGGGGCTGTCGCTCGCTGCGGCGACCCCGATCTCTTCGGAGCGGAGCACCCGAGCGGCAGGTCCGGTGCCGGACTCGATGACGTCGCCGAACGACGCCAGCGCGGTGGCCACGGCGGAGCGGTCCTCGGGCCGGCAGAGCACGACCACGTTCGGGCCGGCGTCGGCGGTGGCGTAGGCCTCGAGCCCGGCGGCGCGGAGTTCGCCCACGGCGTCGAACACGGCGACGCTGCGCGCGTTGAGGTAGCGGATGGGCGGAAAGGCGCCCTCGATCGTGGCGTGCATGCGCAGCGCGTTGCTCTCGGTGATCTCGCCGATGCGCGTGAAGTCGCCGGCTGCGCAGGCGTCGAGCATGTCGCCGACGGTCTCGGTGGTCGACGTGACCCAGGCCGGGTAGAACGGCGACGTGGCGATGGTGCGGCGCATCGCCTCGCGCGAACCGATGGGCTTCGGTCCGGCGTCGATCGTCACGACCACCATGGCCATCGGCGGTGCCGGGATCGGCTCGGCGAAGGACCCCTGGTCGTCGCCGGCGTGCCACACGGCGACACCGCCGGGGATCGACCGCGTGGCCGACCCCGAGCCGCGTCGGGCCAGGCGGGACAGGTCGCGCGGGGACAGGTCGAGGCCGTACGCCGCCGAGGCCGCGGTGGCGAGCGCCGCGAACCCCGACGCGCTCGAGGCAAGTCCAGCACCGGTCGGCACGGTGTTCTCGGACACGACGGACGCGCGGGCGTCGCTGCCGGCGAGCTCCCGCACGAGGTCGAGGAACTGCTGCACGCGCAGCAGGGCGCCGTCCTCGACGACGTGACCGTTCAGCGTGAACCGGTCACGGGCCTCCTGGCCGGTGCCGGACCCGCCGTCCAGCGTGACGGTCGTCGTCGTCGGGAACACGTCGAGGCCCATGGAGACGCTGCCCGTGGCGGGCAGCGCGAGCTGCGCGTCCGCCTTGCCCCAGTACTTGACGAGGGCGATGTTGGGGTGCGCGACGGCGGTGGCGGTCATCAAGCGCGGGCTCCGATCGTGGTGGTCCAGGTGGCTGCGGCCCCTGCGCCGCGGAGTGCGGCCGCGATGCGGTCCGCGTGGTCGTCGTCCGCGGCGAGTGCGAGCACGCACCCGCCCCGCCCGCCGCCGGTCAGCTTCGCGCCGAGGGCGTCCGCAGCACGTGCGGCGTCGACGAGCCGGTCCAGGTCGGCACTCGACACGTCGAGTGCGCTGAGCAGGTCGTGCGCGGCGTCCATCGTGGCACCGAGCCCCTGTGCGTCGCCAGCCTCGAGTGTCCCCCGTGCCCGCCGTGCGAGCGCGCCGATCCGGTCGATGACCGCGTCGACGGCGACCGGGTCCTGGTCGTGCCGTTCCCGCACGGCCGCGACCGCCTGCCGGGTGTGGCCGGGGACACCGGTGTCGGCGACGACGAAGGTGAAGCGGGCCCCGAGGGCGACGGGCTCGATGCGGCCACCCTCGAACCAGACCGGCACCGCGGCGACGACACCGCGGGCGTCGAGTCCTGACGGACGGCCGTGGGCGACCCGCTCGCACTCCTGGATGAGGTCGTGGTGGGTCTCGGCGTCGAGGGACTCGCCGAGGGCGTCCGCGACGGCTGCCGTCACGGCGGCGGCGACCGCTGCGCTCGAGCCCATGCCCCGGGCGGTCGGGACCTCGCTCTCGACCCGGACGTGGAAGTGCCGGTCGGTCACCCCGAAGTGCCGCAGCGTCGCGGTGACGGCGGTGACGGTCGGCATCACTGCTGCAGGTGCGAGGTCGAGCGGGCCGGTGTGCACCGTGGACTCGAGGGTGTGCCCGACGACCGTGCCGGTGGCCTCGTCGACGCCGGCGGTGACGGGGCTCACGGTCGCGACGACCCGGGCGTCGAGCACCGGCAGGACGAGTGCGGGTGCGCCGTAGACCACGGCGTGCTCACCGATCAGGATCGTCTTGCCGTGGGACGACGCGGTCCCGGAGCCGGGGGTCGTGGTGGAGTCGAGGTCGCTGCTGGTCATCGTGGGTCACGTCAGCCTAACCGTCCGGGCCGGAGCACGTGTTGGGTTGTGCACAACCGAGTTGCGTGCGATCCTGGTGGCATGCCCGTGACCGACGAGATGGTGTGCTTCTCCCTCTACGCAGCGAGCCGCGCGACGACGCAGGCGTACCGCTCGCTGCTCGAACCCTGGGGACTGACCTACCCGCAGTACCTGGTGCTCGTGACCCTGTGGATCGAGGGCGATCAGACCGTCTCGAGCCTCGGTGACCACCTGCAGCTCGACTCCGGCACCCTGTCGCCCCTGCTCCGCCGCATGGAGCAGTCCGAGCTCGTCCGCCGCGAACGCCGCAGCGCCGACGAGCGCGTCGTGACGATCACGCTCGGCGACCGCGGCCGCACCATCCGTGCCGACCTCGCGCACATCCCGGCGACGATCGCCGCCGGCATGGGGCTCCCCGACGAGCAGGCCGCCACGGAGCTCATCGCGACCCTGCACCGGCTGACCGAGACGATGCACGCCGCGGCCACGAACGACACCGCCGCGAGGCCCGACCGCGCCGCCGCGGACCACTGACCCCACGAAGGAAGGAACACCATGGAAGCCCTCTACACCGCCGAGGCCCTGGCCACCGGCGAAGGCCGCAACGGCCACGTCGCCACGAGCGACGGCACGGTCGAGTTCGACCTCGCCATCCCGAAGGAGATGGGTGGCTCCGGCAACGGCGCCAACCCCGAGCAGCTCTTCGCCGCCGGGTACGCCGCCTGCTTCCACTCCGCACTGCAGGGCGTCGCCCGCAGCCAGAAGGTGAAGATCACCGACTCGTCCGTCGGCGGCCGCGTGCAGATCGGCCCGAACGGCAACGGCGGCTACCAGCTCGCCGTCATGCTCGAGGTCGTCATCCCCGGCCTGGAGCACGACCAGGCCCAGGCACTCGCCGACGCAGCCCACCAGGTCTGCCCGTACTCGAACGCGACCCGCGGCAACATCGACGTCACCATCGTCGTCTCGGAGGACTGACCCATGAGCACCACCACCCCCACCACCATGCGCGCCGTCGTCCACGAGACGTTCGCCGAGCCCGCCGACGTCCTCGAGGTGCAGGAGCGCCCCGTCCCGACGCCCGGCGCCGGCGAGGTCCTCGTCCGCACGGTCCTCTCCCCCATCCACAACCACGACCTGTGGACCGTCCGCGGCACCTACGGCTTCAAGCCCGAGCTGCCCGCCGCCTCCGGCACCGAGGCACTCGGCGTCGTCGAGGCCCTGGGCGAGGGCGTCACGAACCTGACGGTCGGCCAGCGCGTCGCCGGCGGCGCCTTCGGCGTCTGGGCCGAGTACTACACCGCGAACGCCGCCGGGCTCGTCCCGGTGCCGGACGCCATGACCGACGAGGCCGCAGCACAGCTCGTCTCGATGCCGTTCAGCGCCATCAGCCTGCTGCACTCGCTCGACCTGCACGAGGGCGACTGGCTCATCCAGAACGCCGCGAACGGTGCCGTCGGGCGCATGGTCGCCCAGCTCGGCGCGGCCCGCGGCATCAACGTCATCGGCCTGGTGCGTCGCGCCGCCGGTGTCGAGGAGCTGCGCGAGCAGGGCATCGAGCGCATCGTCGCCACCGACGCGGACGACTGGAAGGACCAGGTCACCGCGATCACCGGAGGCGCCCCGATCGTCGCCGGTGTCGAGTCTGTCGGCGGCAAGGCCGCCGGCGACATCGCCAGCGTGCTCGGCGAGAACGCGACCCTCGTCGTCTTCGGCGCGATGGCCTCGCCCACGCTCGAGATCCCCTCCGGCAAGGTCATCTTCGGCCAGCTCACCGTGAAGGGCTTCTGGGGCAGCGTCGTCAGCAAGACGATGCCGGCCGAGACGAAGGGCCAGCTCTTCGGCGAGCTCATCACCCGAGTGCTCGACGGCTCGCTGACGCTCCCCGTCGCCGAGACCTTCGCGTTCGAGGACGTCCGCGACGCCGTGCGCGCCTCGGACACCGCCGGCCGCGTCGGCAAGGTGCTCCTGCGCCCGTAGCGCGACAGAACGACGGACGGGCGCGCCCCGCTCAGCGGCAACGCGAAGCGTTGCGCGGGGCGCGCCGACCGAGCCTGCGAGGGAGGACGGTGCCAGTTGGCACCGTCCTCCCTCGCCGTCTGCACGCGCGATCACCGCGCCACGCGCGCGACCTAGCCGCGCGACGCCTTCTGCGGGACCGTGAAGATGTTGCCGGTGGTGACGCCCTCTTCCACCTCTTCGAGGGTGCGACCGCGGCTCTCCGGCACGAACTTCCAGATGAAGAGCAGCGCAAGCAGACCGACGATGCCGAAGCCGAAGAACGTCCCGGTGATGCCGGTCGCGGCGACGATCGTCGGGAAGTAGAGCCCGAGGAACGCGTTGGCGATCCAGAGGCAGAACACCGAGATGCCCATGCCGAGCGCGCGGATCTGGGTCGGGAAGATCTCCGACAGCACCACCCACACGGCGATGTTGAGGAAGGTCTGCATCGAGCCGACGAACGCGACGACGAGGAACAGGATCACCCACGGGCGAGCCGGGTTGCCCTCGGGCAGTGCGACCGAGGCGATGCCGATCAGGAAGTGGCAGACCGTCGTCAGCGAGAACCCGATGATCAGGGTCGTCCGGCGGTTGATCTTCTCCATGTTGTACAGCGCGATGACGCCACCGACCACGGCGATCACGCCGGGGGCGATGTTCGCGATGAGGGCCGCCGACGCCTGGAACCCGGACTCGATGAGGACGGTCTGCCCGTAGTACATGATCGAGTTGATGCCGGTGAGCTGCTGGGCCACGCCGAGCCCGGCACCGATGAGCACGATGCGGATGAGCCACTTGTTGCCGCGCAGCGTCTGCCACCCGCTGACTCGATCGGCCTTCGCCTCGAGGTCGTTGCTCCGCTTGATGTCGTCGAGCTCGGCGGTCGCACGCTCCGTGGTGCGGACCTGCTGCAGGACGGACAGCGCTTCGTCGTAGCGCCCCTTCGACGCGAGCCAACGCGGCGACTCCGGCACCCGGAGCATGCCGACGAAAAGAGCGATCGCGGGGAGTGCACAGACGGCCAGCATGACGCGCCAGACGCCGTTGCCCTCACCCCACAGGTTGCCGATGATGGCGTTGACCACGAACGCGGCGAGCTGCCCGATCACGATCATGAGCTCGTTGCGGCCGGACAGCGAACCCCGGATCTCGTACGGAGCGAGTTCGGCGAGGAACACCGGGACGACCGTCGATGCACCACCCACTGCGAGGCCGAGGAGCACACGACCGACGACGATGACACCGAACGTCGGTGCGAAGACGCAGATGAGCGTGCCGAGGAAGAACGTCACGGCGAGGGCGATGATCGTCTTGCGCCGCCCCCACCCGTCGGCGATGCGGCCGCCGAGCATGGCACCGATCGCGGCACCGAACAACAGGGAGCTGGTGACGACGCCCTCGGTGAAGTTCGTGAGGCCGAGCTCGGCCTTCATCGGGTTCAGGGCACCGTTGATGACACCGGTGTCGTACCCGAAGAGCAGCCCGCCGAACGTGGCGACCAGGGCCAGGACGCCGAGGCGTCGGCGGTGCGGTCCGGTCCCGATCGGGGGCAGTGCGACAGTCGGGGCTGTCGGCTTGATGTCGACCATTCGGTGACTCCTTCGTCGGTGATCGCGCTTCAGTGCGTGCACCGATGGTAACCCGATTCCATGTCCTGTCAATTGGACATTCTGTCGTCAGGACGATTGGATCGGTCCACATAACGCCTGGTCAGGACGGGAGCGGTCCAACGGCCCCCGTTCGACCGTCAGGACTCGTCGGGCGTCGGGCTGTCCCCCAGCACGTCACCGAGCGACGCGATGTCCGCGCCGTGGTCGGTGTAGCGCCGGACGGTCCGTCGGGCAGCTGCGCTCGCGGCACCGGACAGCGCCGGGTTGCGTCGCGCGGCATCGGCCACCCGGCCCGCGTGCCCCGCCGTCGAGAGCAGGACGTTCGCCAGCGCCCGGGCGTCGCCGCGCTCGGGCACCCCGGTGACCGTCCACGCTGTGCGCACCTGGGCGTCCGGCGTCACACCGCGTCGGGTGCCCATGCGGTGCCAGTCGGACAGCACGCCCTCGGTCCGGGACGCCGCGCGGTCGGCCTCGCCCGCTCGACGGCGCGCGGCGTCGCGTGCAGCGGACTCGCTCGCGCCCTCGACCGTGTCGTACCGGTCGGTGAGGCCGTCGGCCCGGCGCCGGACACTCTCCGCCCGTTCACGAGCAGCACCGTCGTCACCGCCTTCTTCTGCGATGCGGGCGGCGTGCGCGGCGGCAGCCGCGGCGAGGATCTCCGAACGCTCCATGGCCTCGACGGTAGCCGTTCCGACCGACACCGGCGACCGCTCAGACGATCGACACGTCCCAGCCGAGGTCGGCGGCCCGGTCACCGAGGACCCGGGCGTTCGCGCCGCACACCGACTCGGTCGACCCGGTCGGGTAGTAGCGACGGATGGCTGCTTCGGGAACGAACCGACCACCGAGCGGATCCGTGGCGGCATCACGCACGCTCCACCACCGATCGGTCGCCTGCGCGATCGCCGTCTCGAGCGGGACCTCCACGGTGACGATGCGCAGCTTCTCGTACCCGGCGTCGTCGAGCTCGGCGAGGAGGTCGTCGAGGTAGTCCACGCTCGACAGGGTGCCGTGCACGACGACGTTCTCGCCGTTGCGGAGGGCGCGGCGGCGCAACGTGTCGGCAACGGTGGTCGACTCGGCGTGCACGAACCCGGCGATCTCACGCAGCTGCACCGGCCGGTCGTCGGCCAGGCGACGAGCCGTCCACCGGTCCACGAGACCGTCCGCCTGTGCGCGCAGGAGCAGCGGGTCCTTGAAGTCGTCGGCGTCGATCGACCGGTAGCCGCACAGCTCCGGCATCCGCTCCAGGGCGGTCGACTTCCCCGACCCCGGCGGTCCGGCCGTCACGACCACCGCGAGCGAGCCGTCGGTGACCGGCGACGGGGTCAGCGCGCGGTGCTCCTCGAGCACGGACTCGTGGAACCGCAGGCGGCTCGCCTCGTACAGGAAGCCGTCCGGCGCGTAGATCGTCCTGGTGCTCGCGCCGGCCGTGTCCGACCAGGGGTTGTCGAGCGAGTCGGCCCGGAGCGCACGGCCCAGCTCGACGGCCACCCGGTCGCGGAGTTCCGTCACCGGGTGCGCTTGCGGTTCTGCCGCTCGGCGATCGCCCGGCGGACGGTCTCGTACTCGACCTCGGACAGGAGGCCGTCCTGGAACGCCGCCGCGAGTTCCTTCGTGGTGCCGGTGGCCGAGGCGGCACCGTCGAACGCCGCACCACGCTTCGGGGTGCGGTGCGTCAACGCCATCGAGGACAGCTCGCGGAGCATCGTCTCCGAGTCGATCTGGCCACCCTCGCGCCGGGAGATGACCTCACGCGGAGACGGCCGCTTCGTGGTCAGGGTCCGGCGGGAGAGCCGCCGCGAGACCTCGGGCTGGGAGATCCCGGCGAGCTTCGCGATCTCGCGCTGCGGGACGCCGAGGTCGGCGAGCTTGAAGATCCCGCGCCGCAGTTCCATCTCGGCGTGGTGTTGCTGCTCACGACTGTGCAGGACGTGCTCGACCGCCGCACGGACGGTCGCGGGCGCACTGTCGGTCCGACCGGCCAACGCGCGCACGACGGCTTCCGTGTCGGGTCGACGCGGGTCCGACCCACCGCGCTGCCCGGGGACCACCCTGACGCCCATGACCACCTGCTCTCGTTGATACCGACGGTATCACTCGTCGTGGACGACGGAGGATCCGCGGTACGTCTGCAGACACAGGACGGAGGCGCTGCGTTCGCCCCGGGGACACCGCGCCGTTAGCATCGAGCTGAGGGGGAATCATGAACCGGACGCTCGCGATCGGGGTCGTCGTCGCGGCCACCGTGGCGCTCTCGGGGTGCTCGCTGCTGCGCGGGTCGGACCGAGCCCTCCCCGCCCCGTCCACCCCGGCGACGACGCCGACCTCGTCCGCCACGCCGACACCGACGCCGGACGCCGACCCGGAGGGTGACTTCCTCGAGTCGTCGGCGCACCCCCGCACCCCGACCCCGGAACCCACCGAGTCGGCGGCTCCGGCTCCGACGCTGACGCCGATCCCCGCCGGGACCGTCCTCGCCCAGGGCGACGTCGCGTCCCCGAAGGGCAGCGTGCACTTCCGGTTCCGCGTGGTCGCGGTCGGCGACGACACGTTCACCGCGCAGTACTCCGGCTTCACCTCGACCCTGCCGGTGCCGGTCGGGGTCGGCCTGTTCGACCTGCCGCGCGCGGTCGGCGACGGCCTGACCTACCCCGGCGTCGGCGACCGGACGCTCGGTGGGCCGACCAGCACGGCGACCGCGATGGACGTCCCGCTGAGCGGATCCGGCGTCGACCCGTCGCACCTCACCACGCTCGTGACCTACTCCGCGGCGGCTCCGGGGCAGGAGGCCCCGGTCGAGATCGGGGCCGGCAAGGTGCTCGCGGTGACGACCGTGCGGTGGTCCGTCCCGGCGCGGCAGACGAACGTGCACCCGGAGGACGCCGGCGCCCGGGCGAACGCGACCGGTCCGGTCACCGCGACGACGACCGGCGGGACGCCGCGGTCGTACACGGTCGCGCCGGACGACCTCATCGGAGACGTCGCCGCGCGGTTCGGCATCAGCGTGCGGGCGCTCGTCTGGCTCAACGAGGGCGTGCAGGTGTTCGGGACGGACCAGCACCTCTACGAAGGAACGACGCTCAACCTCGACCCGCTCGCCCGCTGACCGCGGCGGTGACCCCTCCACGAAAGCGACACTCTTCCGCGGAACATCGGCGCGTATCTGTCGCTTTCGCGGGCCTGACGGCGCCCCGTGGGGCGCAATTGTCGCTTTGGCAGCGACCGGCAGCCGGACGGGAGGCCCGTGGCGGATCCGCCACGGGCCTCCCGTCTCGCAGGTGGGTGCGTCGTTACTTGCGCAGCTCCAGGTACTTCGCGATGAGCGCCTTGGTCGAGGCGTCCTGCGCGTCGAGCGCGGCCTGGTCGCCCTCGACGGCGGGCGTGACCTGCAGCGCCAGCTGCTTGCCGAGCTCCACGCCCCACTGGTCGAACGAGTCGATGCCCCAGATCGTGCCCTCGGTGAACACGATGTGCTCGTAGAGCGCGATGAGCTGGCCGAGCACGCTCGGGGTGAGCTCCGGCGCCAGGATCGACGTCGTCGGCTTGTTGCCCGGGAAGGTGCGCGCCGCGACGATCCCCTCGTCGGTGGTGCCCTCGGCCCGGACCTCGTCGGCGCTCTTGCCGAACGCCAGCGCCTTGGTCTGCGCGAAGAAGTTCGCCAGGAACAGCGTGTGCACGTCGGTGCCGGGTGCGACGCCCTTGCCGTCGCCGGTCTCGTCCTTGAGCGGACGGGCCGGGTTCGCGACCGTGATGAAGTCGGCCGGGATCAGGCGGGTGCCCTGGTGGATGAGCTGGTAGAACGCGTGCTGGCCGTTCGTGCCGGGCTCGCCCCAGAAGACCTCGCCGGTCTCGGTGGTGACGGGCGAGCCGTCCCAGCGGACGCGCTTGCCGTTCGACTCCATGGTGAGCTGCTGCAGGTACGCGGCGAAGCGGTGCAGGTACTGCGTGTACGGCAGGACCGCGTGGCTCTGCGCACCGAGGAAGTTCGTGTACCAGACGTTGAGCAGGCCCATCAGGACGGGGACGTTCTGCTCGAGCGGTGTGGTGCGGACGTGCTCGTCGATGGCGTGGAAGCCGGCGAGGAACTGCTCCCAGTTCTCCTGGCCGATCGCGACGATGACGCTCGTGCCGATCGCGGAGTCGACGGAGTAGCGGCCGCCCACCCAGTCCCAGAACCCGAAGGCGTTCTCGGGGTCGATGCCGAAGGCCTCGACCTTGTCGAGTGCGGTGGAGACGGCGACGAAGTGCTTCGCGACGGCGTTCTTCTTCTCGTCGTCGGCGGCGTCGGTCAGGCCGAGCCGCTCCCACAGCCACTGGCGTGCGAGTCGCGCGTTCGTCAGGGTCTCGAGGGTGCCGAAGGTCTTCGACGCGACGATGAACAGCGTGGTCTCGGGGTCGAGGTCCACGGTCTTCTCGTAGATGTCCGCCGGGTCGATGTTCGACACGAAGCGGGCTTCGAGGCCGGGCTGGACGTACGGCTTGAGTGCTTCGTAGACCATGACGGGGCCGAGGTCGGACCCGCCGATGCCGATGTTGACGACGGTCTCGATGCGCTTGCCGGTGACACCGGTCCACGAGCCGTCGCGCACCTGCGACGCGAACGCGTAGACCTTGTCGAGCGTGGCGTGCACGTCGGCGTCGACGTCCTGGCCGTCGACGGTCAGCGGCGCCGCCGGGACGAGCCCCTCGGTTGCCTTCGGACGGCGGAGCGCGGTGTGCAGGACGGCGCGGTCCTCGGTGACGTTGATGTGTTCACCGGAGAGCATCGCCTGGAAGCGCTCGGCGACGCCGGTGTCCTTCGCGACCTGCAGCAGGGCGGCGAGGACGTCCTCGGTGACGAGGCCCTTCGACAGGTCCACGGTCAGGTCGGCGGCCTGGAACGTGTACTGCTCGGCACGGCCGGGGTCGCTGTCGAACCACCCGCGCAGGTCAGGGGTGAAGTCGGCAGCGATGCTGTCGAGCTTCTTCCAGCCTTCGGTCGATGTGGGGTCGACGGGAGCGGATTCGGTCACTTCGGTCCTCCTGGGATCACGTTCGAGACGTACAGCCCGCAGGTCACCGCACCAGTGCGTCGCGGACCGTCTTCGAGCGTAGTGCCGTCGGCACCGTCGCGCGCACCGCCGGACGGGAGGCACGGGGCGCGTTCGCTGCGCGCGTCACGTCCGGCGGGTGGTCGGCCTCAGGGCCGGGGTGCGAAACGCCGCAGCCGCAGGCTGTTCGTCACGACGAACACCGACGAGAACGCCATGGCGGCGCCGGCGAGCACCGGGTTGAGCAGCCCCGCCATCGCGAGCGGGATCGCCGCCACGTTGTACGCGAACGCCCAGAACAGGTTGCCCTTGATGATGCCGAGCGTGGCGCGCGACAGCCGGACGGCGTCGGCGACGACGGTGAGCCGACCGCTCACGACCGTGATGTCGCTGGCCGCGATCGCCGCGTCGGTGCCGGCGCCCATCGCGATGCCGAGGTCGGCCGCGGCGAGCGCCGCGGCGTCGTTGACCCCGTCGCCGACCATGGCGACGCTCCGTCCCTGGGCCTGCATGCCCCGGACGGTGTCGAGCTTGCCGGCCGGGGTCGCGCGGGCGTGCACCTCGTCGATGCCGACCCGTGCGGCGACGGCCCGTGCGGCGCCGTCGTTGTCGCCGGTGAGCAGGACGGGGTGCAGACCGAGGGCCACGAAGCGCGCGACCGCGTCGGCTGCCTCGGGCTTCACGGTGTCGCCGACGACCACGACGCCCAGCACGCGGCCGTTCCGCGCGACGACGACCGCGGTGCCCCCGTCGGCCTCGGCGGCGGTGACCGCGGCTGAGGCGTCGTCGGGCACGACGACGGCCCAGGACGCTGCGAGCCAGCGGGTCCCGCCGACGAGCACGACGGCGCCGTCCACGACGGCCTGCACGCCGGCGCCGGGGGTGGAGTCGAACTGCTCGACGGCCGGGACGTCGAGTTGCCGGGCCGTCGCGGCCCGCACGACCGCACGTGCCACGGGGTGTTCCGATCCGTGCTCGACGGCGGCGGCGAGCCGGAGCACGGCGTCCGCGTCGAGGGTCGCGTCCGTCGAGGTCACGGCGCGCAGGGTCATCTCGCCGGTGGTGACGGTGCCGGTCTTGTCGAGCACGATGGTGTCGACGCCACGGGTCCGTTCGAGCACCTGCGGGCCGCCGATCAGGATGCCGAGCTGGGACCCACGGCCGGTGCCGACGAGCAGCGCGGTCGGCGTCGCGAGCCCGAGGGCGCATGGGCAGGCGATGATGAGCGTGGCGACGGCTGCGGTGAACGCCGCCGTGACCGAACCGCCGAGCACGAGCCAGCCGACGAACGCCAGCACGGCGAGCGCGATGACGATCGGCACGAAGACGCCGGACACCCGGTCGGCCAGGCGTTGCACGTCGGCCTTGCCGGTCTGCGCGTCCTCGACGAGCCGTCCCATCCGGGCGAGCTCGGTGTCGGCGCCGACACGGGTGACGGCGACCACGAGCCGGCCGCCGACGTTGATCGTCGCGCCGGTCACCCCGTCACCCGGTCCGACCTCGACGGGGACGGATTCGCCGGTGACCATGCTGCGGTCGACGGCCGAGGACCCGTCCTGCACGAGGCCGTCGCTGGGGATCCGCTCCCCCGGCCGCACGACGACGACGTCCCCGACGACGAGCGCCGACGCGGGCACACGCTGCTCGACGCCGTCGCGCAGCACCGTGGCCTCCTTCGCGCCGAGTTCGAGCAGGGCGCGGAGTGCCGCCCCGGACTGCTTCTTGGCGCGGGCCTCCATGTACCGGCCGGCCAGGATGAACACCGTGACGGCCGCCGCGACCTCGAGGTACAGGTCGGTCGCCTCGGGGTCGGTCGCGATCCACGAGAACGTCATGTGCATGCCGGTCGTGCCGGCGTCGCCGAAGAAGAGTGCGTAGAGGGACCAGCCGAAGGCCGCCAGCACACCCACGCTGACCAGGGTGTCCATGGTCGCGGCACCGTGTCGGGCGTTCACCCACGCGGCGCGGTGGAACGGGAGCGCGCCCCACACCGCGACGGGCGCGGCGAGCGTCAGGGCGAGCCGCTGCCAGTTCGGGAACTGCAGGACCGGCACCATCGAGAGCAGGACGACCGGCACGGCCAGGACCGCCGAGACGACGAGTCGTCGGCGCAGCGCACCGGCCGGGTCCTCGGCGTCGTGGTCCGGCTCCGTCGTGTCGGTCGGCGGCGCGGGGACGGTCGCACCGTAGCCCGCGGACTCGACGGCGGCGATGAGGGCAGCGGGGTCGGCGGGGCCGTCCGCGGCGACCTGCACCTGTGCCTTCTCGGTGGCGTAGTTGACGGTGGCGGTGACCCCGGGGAGCTTGCCGAGCTTCCGTTCGATGCGGTTCGCGCACGAGGCGCAGGTCATGCCCGTGATGTCGAGCTCGACGATGCCGTCCGTCACGACGGCACGACCTCGTACCCCGCCTCGGCGACCGCGCCGCGGAGCGCATCGGCGTCGACGGGCGCGTCCGAGGTGACGGTCACCGACGAGGCACCGCCGGGGACGAGCGCGACGGCGACGTCGGACACCCCCTCGAGTTCGGTGAGTTCCTTGGTCACGCTCAGCACGCAGTGCTCGCAGGTCATGCCCTCGACGAGCAGCAGTTCGGTGGTCACGGTGTCTCCTCCTGTGGTTCGGGTGCGGGCGGCGGTCACGAGCGCACGAGCCGGGCGATGGCCTGGCTGGCTTCGCGGACCTTCTCGTCCGCGGCGTCGCCACCCTCGGCGACCGCCTCGGCGACGCAGTGCTTGAGGTGGTCCTCGAGCAGCGACAGCGCCACGCGTTCGAGCGCCCGGTTCGCCGCCGAGATCTGGGTGAGGACGTCGATGCAGTACGTCTCGTCCTCGACCATGCGGGCGATGCCGCGCACCTGGCCCTCGGCGCGACGGAGCCGCTTGAGCAGGTCGTCCTTGTCGCCGATGTACCCGACGTGTTCGTGCATGGTGGCCTCCACGGTCCTCAATACGGTACCCCCCTAGGGTATTCCCTCCGGTGGACGCGCGGACACGAACGAGGGTATTCACCTCGCCGTGCCGTCGATGTCATGCTTTCGACCATGACCGATCCGGCGACGAACGGCTTCCGCAGACTGCGGTTCGCCGACGGCGACGGCTCCGACTACTCCGACATCTTCGAGGCGGAGTACCACGGGTCCGACTTCGCCTCGGAGACGTACGCGACCGACGACGCCCGCTACGAGTACACCGTGGTGGGCGACGACGACCTGACGCTGCGGACCATGCGCGCCGAGGGTGGTCGACGGGGCGGGGTCATCGGGGCGCGGGAGGACCACGTCGTCTTCTGGCTCACCAGGGGCCGGCTCGAGATGCACTTCCCCGACCGCACGCGCGTGGTCGAGCCGGGCAGCCCGTACATCGCGAGTGCGTCCGAGGCGTACCGCTTCGAGTCCGACGGCACCGTCTACAACGGGGTGCACATCGCGGACTCGTTCCTGCGGACCGTCGGGCGCGACCTCGGCTACCGACTGCCGGACGGCCCACTGCTGTTCGAGCAACAGGACGAGGTCATCGCCCGCCGTGAACCACTGCGCCACCTGATCGGGGAGCTCGGCCCAGCACTCGTGGACGACCGCGTGGTCGGTCCGATGCGGACGGCCCTGAACCGTCGACTGGCGATCGTCGTGCTCGACACGTTCCCGATCCGCAACCGCGGCGACGACGTCCCCGTCGCGAACCGCCTGCGCGACGCGATCCGCTACGTCGAACTGCACGCGGCCGAACGTCCGGCGGTGTCGGACATCGCCGCGGCGTGTGGGCTCAGCCAGCGGGGGCTGCAGGACGTGTTCGCCCGCACCCTCGACTCCACGCCGCACCGGTTCCTGCGCGAGCACCGGCTCGACCGCGCCCGGAGCGAACTCCTGCGCGCGGGCGACGACCGGGCCCCCGGCGCCGACGGGGTCGCCGTGGTCGCGCGTCGGTGGGGCTTCACCAACCCGGGCCGGTTCGCCACTGCCTACCGCGAGCGGTTCGGCGAGGACCCCGCCGCCACGCTCCGCACGTCGCTGTCCGCACGCCCCGACAGCGGTCGGTCGTCGTGGCGCGTCCGCCGCGCGGTCGCGTTCATCGAGGAGCACGCAGCCGAGGACCTCTCCCTGCAGGACATCGCCGACGCCGCCGGGGTCCTGCCGCGACGCCTGCAGCAGCTCTTCCGGGCCGAGCGGGGCGAGTCCCCGATGGCGTGCGCCCGGGCGATCCGCGCCGCTGCAGAACGCAACGCGGCGGACGGAACACGCGAAACCGCCTGAGCGGACGGCCAGGGGGTACAGCCACATCCCCGTGTTCCCGCGGATTCCTGGATTTCTGCCGAATCCGAAAAGTCATGTGTGACGAATC
>NZ_RKQO01000007.1:0-294735 GCF_003814955.1 Curtobacterium sp. PhB137
CACCCGCCCCCCTCTCTCCGCGGGGGCGCCCTCCGGGGCGGGGGGGGGGGGGGCGGCGGGGGGGGGGGGGGGGGCGGCCCCCCCCCCCCCCCCCCCCCCCCCCCGCCCGGGGGCCCCGCGGCCCCCCCCCCCCCCCCCCCCCCCCCCCCCCGGGGGGGGGGGCCCCCCCCCCCCCCCCCACCCCGCTGTCTGAAAGAGTCATCTCATGCGATTCGCCATCGGCGACACCGACTTCCTGCTCGACGGCGAGCCGCACCGCGTGCTGTCCGGGGCGATCCACTACTTCCGCGTGCACCCCGACCTGTGGGCCGACCGGATTCGCAAGGCGAAGCTGATGGGCCTCAACACCATCGAGACCTACGTCGCCTGGAACGCGCACGCGCCGTCGCCCGACGTCTTCGACCTGACCGGCGGGCTCGACCTCGGCCGGTTCCTCGACCTGGTCGCCGCCGAGGGCATGCACGCCGTCGTCCGCCCCGGCCCCTACATCTGTGCGGAGTGGACCAACGGCGGCCTGCCGTACTGGCTCTTCGCCGACGGCTCCGTGGGCGTCCGGCGCAACGAGCCCGGGTTCCTCGCGGCGGTCCAGACGTACCTGCAGCAGCTGGCCCCCGTGCTGGTCCCGCGGCAGATCGACCAGGGCGGGCCCATCGTCCTGGTGCAGGTCGAGAACGAGTACGGCGCCTACGGCTCCGACCCCGAGTACCTGCGTGCGCTCGAGCAGATGCACCGCGACATCGGGCTGACCGTCCCGTTCACGAGCGTCGACCAGCCGATGGGCACGATGCTCGAGGACGGTTCGCTGCCGTCGCTGCACAAGACCGGCTCGTTCGGCTCGCGGTCCGCCGCGCGCCTCGAGCGCCTGCGGCAGGCCCAGCCCACCGGCCCCCTGATGTGCTCGGAGTTCTGGGACGGCTGGTTCGACAGCTGGGGCGAGCACCACCACACCACCTCGGCCGCGGACAGCGCTGCGGACCTCGACGTCCTGCTCGCCGCCGGTGGCTCGGTCAACATCTACATGTTCCACGGTGGCACGAACTTCGGCTTCACGAACGGCGCCAACGACAAGGGCGTCTACCGACCGATCGCGACGTCGTACGACTACGACGCCCCGCTCGACGAGGCTGGTCGGCCCACCTCGAAGTTCCACGCCTTCCGCGCGGTCATCGAGCGCTACGCGCCCGTCCCGCCGTTGCCGGCGTCGATGGAGCCGGGTGGGTCGGGTCGACTCGCGTCCGATGGGGCGGACGGAGTCGGCCTGGAGGCCCGGATCACCCCCGCCACGGACCTCGCCGTCCGCCTCGACCGCGTCGCGTCGCTCCGCTCCCTGCTGCCCACGCTCACGACGTGGTCGGCGCACGACGAGCCGCCGACGTTCGACGCCCTCGGTGCGGCCAGCGGCTTCGTCCTGTACCGCGCCGAGGTCGACCTGCCGACCGGCGGTGTGCTGACCATCGGGCAAGAGGTCCGCGACCGCGCGATCGTGTCCGTCGACGGCGTCGTCGTCGGCGTCCTGGAGCGCGAGCACCACGACCGCGCCGTCGTCTTGCCGCCGGTGACCGGCACGCTCGAACTGCTCGTCGAGGACCAGGGCCGGGTCGACTACGGCATCCGCATCGGCGAACCGAAGGGCCTGATCGGCGGAGTCGCCGTCGACGGTGTCCCGCTGTCGCGCTGGACCGCGGCACCGTTGGCGCTCGACCCGATCGCACCGTCCGCCCTCGATGCGCTGTCCGCGGTGGAGCCGACCGACGGCGAGGTGCTCGCGGGGCCGACGTTCGCCGCGGGGTCGTTCGACCTCGACGCGGTGGACGACCGCTACCTGGCGCTCGACGGCTTCCGCAAGGGTGTCGCGTGGGTCAACGGGTTCTGCCTCGGTCGGTACTGGTCGCGCGGCCCGCAGCAGACCCTGGCGATCCCGGGCCCGGTCCTGCGCTCAGGCCGGAACGACCTCGTCGTCCTCGAGCTGCACGCGTCGGCATCCCGCACGGCCCACCTGCTCCTCGAGCCGTCCTTGGGGCACACCGAGGGCTGACGCAGCCCCCGGCGTACCTGGTCGAATCGGGCGTACCTGGTCGGAACTTCCGACCAGGTACGCCCGATTCCGCTTTCCACCGCGGGCGTCATGGGACGTTTCGGACTTCGTGAGTCGCTGCCCACGCCCGCACCTCGAGGAGCGCCTCGTGTCGCCAGCGCCAGAGCGGGGCGAACTTCGTGCCGTCGTCCGCCCAAGCCCGGGTCAGCAGCCAGATCTGCCGTCGGTGGCCGACCCCGCGATCATCGCGCCACTCGACGTACGCGTCGTCGAGCACCGCGGTGATGCCCGCACGCGGTGCGGTCCACGACGACAGGAAGCCGGAGTACCGGAGGGTTTCGTCGGACAGGTGCACGGCGACGCGACGGAGCCTGGCCGTGGCCCAGGTCCCACCGGCGATGAAGGCGACACCGAGGACGAAGACGAACACCCGCGCCGATGCTCCGGGAACGAAGGCCACGCTCGCGAGTGCGACTCCTGTCCCGATCATCACCGGGCCGAACACGATGAGGTTCAGGATGCGATCCAGGCGCGGCGGACGAATCGTCGTCACGGCAGGGCGTCCAGATCGGCGAGTGCCCGCTCGGCGTCGGCGATCCGATCGGCCTCGGGGCGCGTCCACCACTCCGGGCCGCGTTCGCCCAGACCGTGCTTCGCGAGCCCGTTCCGGTGCCGAGCCGCGGCCAGCGCAGCGTCGTCGCCGGCGCGCTTCGCGGTCTTCACCGCGTTGCGCCCGCGCCCCAGGTGGGAGCGGAGCGCGGCCGCGAGTTCCTCGGGCAGGGCCGGGTCGGTGCGGCGCCAGCGTCGGCCGTTCACCACGAAGTAATGGTCGTCGGCTTCGGCGGTCATGCCCCGAGTCTGCACCGTCAGTGGTCCCCGGTAGACAGGAGTCGATGAGCAACGACCGCGCCCGCCCGATGCTCGACGTCCGTCGGATCTACGCCGAGCCCGCTGCCCTCGAACTGCAGCGCGGGCAAGAGGTGATCGGGCGCTGGCCGGACGCCGAGATCGTGCCGGTGGAGTCCCACTGGAACATCCCCGAGGTGCACGGCGACGAGCGCAACGTGCAGCGGTGGGTCCGGATCAAGACCGAGGCGCTGGTGCTCGGCGTGAAGAAGTCGTTGATCACGCGACCGAACGGCCGCTCCGCCGACTTCATCGCGCCCTCGACGGCGAACGGCTGTGCGATGGCGTGTGCGTACTGCTACGTCCCGCGGCGCAAGGGCTACAGCAACCCCGTCACGGTGTTCGCCAACATCGACCAGATCACGAAGCACGTCGCTCGCAACATCGCGAAGCAGGGGCCGAAGACCGAGCCGAACCAGTGCGATCCCGGGTCGTGGGTGTACGACATCGGCGAGAACAGCGACTGCTCGGTCGACGCGATGATCAGCGACAACGTCCGTGACCTGTGCGACCTGTTCCGGATGACCCCGACCGCGAAGGCGTCCTTCGCGACGAAGTACGTCAACCGCGAGTTGCTCGACTGGGACCCGATGGGCCGCACGCGCATCCGGTTCTCGCTCATGCCGCACGACACCGCGAAGGTCACCGACATCCGGACGAGTCCCGTCGCCGAGCGGATCGCTGCGGTGAACGAGTTCGTCGACGCCGGCTACGAGGTCCACCTGAACTTCTCGCCCGTCATCGTCACCCCGACGTGGGAGTCCGACTGGACCGAGCTGCTGCGGCAGGTCGACGACGTACTGTCACCGGCCGCCAAGGCGCAGATCGCGGCCGAGGTGATCTTCCTCACGCACAACCAACCCCTGCACGAGGTCAACCTCGGCTGGCACCCGAAGGCCGAGGACCTGCTCTGGCGCCCCGACCTGCAGGAGCAGAAGGTGTCGCAGAACGGCGCGGTGAACGTCCGCTACCGGTCCGGGATGAAGGGGCAGCTCGTCGAGCGCTTCCGCGAGCTCGTCGCCGAGCACCTGCCGTCCTGTCGGATCCGCTACGCCTTCTGACGGCCGGCGGGCTGGTGGCGCTCCGCCAGGGCCCGACGGACCTGATCGCCGCGCAGGGGGCGTCCGGCCAGCACGCCGCGCGGGACGTCCGTTGCCCGGAACCCGTCGAGCACCAGGTCCACCCAGCGTCGGTACGCCTCGGGTGCGACCCGGCCGAACGTGCGGATCGTCTCCGCGATCGACAGCTGCAGGAGTGCGACGTCGGCCAGGGTGGCGTCGGCGCGGATGACCGCGGCCGCCTGTCCGGCTGTGAAGAGGGCGTCGATCCCGTCCTGCACGGCGATGCGGAGCCGGAGCAGTTCCGGAGCGTCGCGGTAGTCGGTGGTCATGAGCTCGCTGAAGCCGGTGCGGCGCGCCTCGATCGCCGCCGTCTCGCGGACGAAGGTCGCGAAGCCCTCCCACGGGTCCGAGGCGGACAGCTCGCGGCAGTGCTCGACGAGGTCGAGCACCTCGTGCATCGGCTCGACCAGGACGGCTTCCCACAGCGCCGCTCGGGTCGGGAAGTGCCGGTACAGGGTCGCGTTGCCGAGTCCCGCTGCGACCGCGATCGGTTCCAGTGCAGCCTGGAGGCCGTGGTCGGTGAACGCGGACCGGGCCGCGTCGACGAGCGCCTGACGGTTCCGGGCGACGTCTCGGCGGGTCATGCACCGAGCCTAGATCGCGTGGCCGGGAATACGGGGAGCAGTCCCCGGTTTGAAACGGGGACAACCATCCGTTTCATCACCTGGAGTTCCCCGTGCACATCGCAGCCGTCGTCCTGTCCCTCGTCCTCGCCGTGGCCCTGCTCGGCTCGGGCGTCATGAAACTCGTCCGCAACCCGAAGATCGTCGCCTCGATGCAGGCCGTCCACGTCACTCCCGCGCAGATGACCGTCCTCGGTGTGCTCGAGGTCGCCGCTGCCGCCGGGCTCGTCATCGGCATCTGGTGGGTGCCCCTCGCCATCGCCGCGGCCATCGGCGCGGTGGTCTACTTCGTCGGCGCCGTGGTGGCGCACCTCCGAGCGCACGACAAGGACCTGCAGGGCGCCGTCGTCCTGCTGGTGCTGTCGGTCGCGACGCTCGTGGTGCTCCTGCTCGCGCTGTAGCCCGCTGTTCCGGGCCGACGACTCAGGGGATGAGTCGGTCGGCCCGGTAGCGCGCGAAGAGGTCGGCGAACGCGCGTTCGGTCCGGCGGAAGGCCGTGAACCCGGCCTCGCGGCTCTTCCCCATGTCGGTGACGACCTCCATCGCGCGACCGAGGTCGGCGTCGGTGTGCCACCACGAGGCGAGCCGTGTGATGTCCGCCTCTGCCAGACCGTGTCGCTCGGCGATGCCGGCCCACTCCGACTCGTGCGGCGCCATCTGCTGCTCGAGCGGTCGCGGCTCGTCCTGGTACCCGACCACCCGCGCCGGGTCGACGCCGAGGTGCGCAGCGAGCCGCGGCCACATCCAGCGCCACCGGAAGACGTCGCCGTTCACGATGTTGAAGGCCTCGTCGGCGCCCTCGGGTGCGGTCGCCGCCCACACCATCTGCTCGGCGAGGATCCCCGCCTCGGTCATGTCGGTCAGGCCGTTCCACTGCGCCTCGCTGCCCGGGAACACGAAGTCCAGGTCGAGCTCCTTCGCGAGCGTCGCCTGCACCGCGATCGTCAGGCCCATGTTCATGGCGTTGCCGACGGCGTGCCCGATCACGGTGTGCGAGCGGTGCACCGACCACGTGAAGCCCTGGCGCTCGGCGGCGGCGAACAGCTCGTCCTCCTGCGCGTAGTAGAAGTTCGGGGTGTCCAGGCGGGGTTCTTCCTCGTGGAAGGGCGTGTCCGGCATCTCGCCCGCGGCGTAGGCCTCGAACGGGCCGAGGTAGTGCTTCAGCCCGGTCACCAGTGCGACGTGCGCCAGCGGGGCATGCGCGAGTGCGGCGAGCAGGTCGCGGACCATGCCGCCGTTCACGCGGATGTTCTCCGCCTCCGTCCCCTGGCGCTGCCACGCGGTGAAGAACACGTGCGTGGGACGCTCGTCGGCCAGCGCGGCGCCGAGGCTGTCGGGATCGCGGAGATCCGCGGCGACGGTCCGGACGTCCTGCTGGGGGAGCGGGCGGCGCGACAGCGCGGTCATGTCCCAGCCGAGGTCGAGCAGGTGGCTCACCAGGGCGGAGCCGGTGATGCCGCTCGCCCCCACGACGAGGGCTCGGGGCTGGACGGGGGTCGGTTCGGTCGATCCGGTTGCAGTCATCCCCGTCCCCAACCGACGGTGCACGACAGGTGTTCCCTCACCGCGGGCGACGGATGCGGATCGGCCCCTTCGCCGTCGACGGGTCCACGACGGAGCCGCCCTGGGTGATCTCGACCTCGCCGCGCGCCATCATGCGCTGGGCTGCTCGACGGGCGGGTTCCATGAGCGGGCGCCAGTCGTCCGGTTCGAGCGACCGAGCGACCTCGGACGGACAGATGCTCGAGGTGCGTGCCCGTGCAGCGAGCAGCTCGTCGATGCGCTGCTCGAGTGCCAGGTCCGTCCGGTCCACTCCGTGGCGACGGCAGGCACGGGAGCACCACTTGGTTTCAGGCGCCGCCGACGACGGCATCCGACGGCCGCACGACACACAGGTCCGATCGGCCTGTGCCGACTCCGACGCCGCAGCGTCCGCTTCCGTCCTGATCGCACGTCCCATGCCCACATCCTCGTCCTGCCGTCCCTGTCCGTTCCCAGCACGGGAGCGCCCAGCACAGGCGCGGCTGGCAGCATCGGAGCGGTGAGCACCGACACCGCACCCTCCCGTCCGCCCGAGCCCGCCTGGGTGCCGCACGTCATGTGGTGGCACGTGTACCCGCTCGGGTTCGTCGGGGCGGACGTCCGCCCGGGGGTGCCGGTCGAGGAGCGCGCGGTCGAGCACCGTCTCGGCCGCATCGAACCCTGGCTCGACCACGTGGTGGACCTCGGCTTGAACGGCCTGGTGCTCGGGCCGGTGTTCGCGAGCTCCACCCATGGCTACGACACGGTGGACCACTTCCGGATCGACCCTCGGCTCGGCGACGAGGCCGACTTCGACCGTCTGGTGTCCGGGGCGCACGAGCGGGGGATCCGGGTCCTGCTCGACGGTGTCTTCAACCACGTCGGCCGTGAGCACCCGGCGTTCCGGGCGCTCGGAGAAGAGGGACCGGACGGGGCGACCGCTGGCCTGTTCGCGATCGACTGGTCGGGGTGGACGCCGGGGCAGCCGGTGCCCGTCGGGTTGTTCGAGGGACACGACATCCTCGTGGCGCTGGACCACGACAGCCGAGCGACCGAGGACCTCGTCGTCCAGGTGATGACGCACTGGCTGGAGCGCGGGATCGACGGCTGGCGCCTCGACGCGGCGTACGCGGTGCCACCGGCGTTCTGGGCCAGGGTGCTGCCACGGGTGCGCGAGCGGTTCCCGGACGCGTGGTTCAGCGGTGAGGTGATCCACGGCGACGCGGCGGCGATCGCGCGGGAGTCGACCATGGACTCGTTGACGCAGTACGAACTGTGGCAGGGCATCTGGCACGGCATCGCGGACGGCAACGGCCACGAGCTGGCGCACGCGATCGAGCGGCACGACGCCCTGCTCGAGACGTTCGCCCCGACGACCTTCATCGGCAACCACGACGTGACCCGCATCGCGAGCGCGGTGGGGGAGGAGTTCGCCGGGCACGCGGCAGCGGTGCTGTTCACCGTCGCCGGCACCCCGATCGTCTACGCGGGCGACGAGTACGGCTGGACCGGGGTGAAGGAGGAACGCGAGGGTGGCGACGACGCGGTCCGACCGGAGTTCCCGGACGCACCACCCGCAGCGGGCGATCTGACGCACGCGTACGAGGCCCTGATCGCCCTGCGCCGCCGCAACCCGTGGTTGCACCGGGCGCACACCGACGTGGTGCACCTGACGAACACTGCGGTCGTCCTGCGGACCGCGACGTCGGACGCGGCCGTGGTGACCGCCCTGAACCTGTCGGCCGATCCCGTCGAGGTGCCCGCGGCGGATGCGACGCAGGTGGAGGCGGGCGGCGCGGATCTCGGGGACGGAACCCTGCGCCTCCCGGCCAGGGGGTGGGCGGTCCTGTCCCGCTGACGCACGAAAGCGACAGAAGTGCGCGGACGTTCCGCAGCACTCTGTCGCTTTCGCGGGGGTGACCCCGGAAGGACGCCCCTACTTGCGCGCGGCGGCCGCCCGACGCTTGTTGAACACGTCGAACGCGACGGCGGCGAGCAGGACCAAGCCCTTGATGAGCGACTGGTACTCGGTGCCGACCCCGAGGATCGACATGCCGTTGTTCAGCAGCCCGATGATGAGACCACCGACGATGGCGCCGGGGACCGTGCCGATGCCGCCGGTGACCGCTGCGCCACCGATGAACACCGCGGCGATGGCGTCGAGTTCGAAGCCGTTGCCCGCACCGGGTGCCGCCAGGTTGAGCTGACCGGTGAAGACCACGCCGGCCAGGGCCGAGATGACTCCCATGTTGACGAACAGCATGAACGTGACGCGCTTCGTCTTCACGCCGGACAGCTGCGCGGCCAGGGCGTTGCCGCCGATGGCGTAGACGTGGCGGCCGAACACCGCGCTCCGCATGATGACCGAGTAGATCACCACGAGTGCGCCGAGGATGACGAGCACGATCGGGGTGCCGTTGTAGCTCGCGAGCAGCAGGGCCACGTAGACGACCAGCACGACGCCGAAGACGAGCTTCACGATGAACCAGGCGAACGGTTCGCTCTCGAGCTGGTACTTGCGGCGGGTGGCCCGGCCGCGGAACGCCGTGACGGCCATGACCGCCGCGGCGGCGAAGCCGAGGATCATCGTGAGCGGCTCGTACCCGGTGGTGCCGAACGACGGCAGGAAGCCGGAGCCGAGGGCACGGAACCCGTCCGGGAACGGCGAGATCTGCTGGTTGTGCAGCACGATCTGCGCCGCACCGCGGAAGGCGAGCATGCCGGCCAGGGTGACGATGAACGCCGGGATCCCGAAGTAGGCGATCCAGAACCCCTGCCAGGCGCCGACGAGCGCACCGACGACCAGGCAGAGCACGACGGCGATCGGCCACGGGATGTGCCACTGCGTGATCATCACGCCGGCCATGGCGCCGGTGAAGGCGACGACCGACCCGACGGACAGGTCGATGTGCCCGGCGATGATGACCATCACCATGCCGATGGCGAGGATGAGGATGTAGCTGTTCTGGACGATCAGGTTCGAGACGTTGATCGGGGCCAGGGTGATGCCGTTGGTCGTCACCTGGAAGAAGACGACGATGACGATCAGCGCGATGAACAGGCCGATCTGTCGGAGCTGCCCGGTGAGGTAGCCGGCGGCGGACTTAAGCGCGTTCATTGACAGGGGTCTCCCGTTCCTGGGTCATGTACTGCATGAGGACCTCTGGGGTGGCCTCGGAGCGGGGCACATCGGCGGTGATGGTGCCCTCGGAGAGTGTGTAGATGCGGTCGCAGATGCCGAGGAGCTCCGGGAGCTCCGAGGAGATCACGATGACCCCCTTGCCCTGGTCCGCGAGGCTGTTGATGATCGTGTAGATCTCGTACTTCGCACCGACGTCGATGCCGCGGGTCGGCTCGTCGAGGATGAGCACGTCCGGGTCGGTGTACATCCACTTCGACAGGACGACCTTCTGCTGGTTGCCGCCGGAGAGCTTGCCCGTGATGACGTCGACGTTCGGTGCCTTGATGTTGAGGTTCTTCAGGAACTGCCCGGCGACCGTGGTCTCCTCGGACGCGTTCACGAAGCCCCAGCTGGCGAGCTTGCCGAGCGCCGACCCGGAGATGTTCCGTTTGATGTCGTCGATCAGGTTCAGGCCGTAGCGCTTGCGGTCCTCGGTGACGTACGCGATGCCGTGGTCGATCGCCTGCGACACCGTGTGGGTCTTGATCGGCTCGCCGCGCTTGTACACGGTCCCGCTGATCCCGGATCCGTACGACCGGCCGAACACGCTCATCGCGAGTTCGGTCCGCCCGGCGCCCATGAGCCCGGCGATGCCGACGATCTCGCCGGCGCGGACGTTCAGGTCGACCTGGTGGATGATCTCGCGCGACCCGTCGAGCGGGTGGTGGACCGTCCAGTCCTCGATCCGCAGGAGTTCCTCGCCGATCTTCGGTTCGTGCTCGGGGTACCGGTTCGACAGGTCGCGGCCGACCATCCCGCGGATGATGCGGTCCTCGGAGACGTCGTCGGCGTGCATGTCGAGCGTCTCGATGGTCTTGCCGTCGCGGATGATCGTGACCTTGTCGGCGATCGCCTTGATCTCGTTGAGCTTGTGGCTGATGATGATCGCCGTCATGCCCTCGGCCTGCAGCGAGCGGATGAGCTCGAGCAGGTGCGCGGAGTCGTCGTCGTTCAGGGCGGCTGTGGGCTCGTCGAGGATGAGGAGCTTGACCTTCTTCGACAGCGCCTTCGCGATCTCGACGAGCTGCTGCTTGCCGACACCGATGTCCACGATCTTCGTGACCGGGTTGTCCTTGAGGCCGACGCGCTGCAGGAGCTCGGCGGCTGCCAGGTTCGTCTTGTTCCAGTCGATGAAGCCGCCCTTGGACCGCTCGTTGCCGAGGAAGATGTTCTCGGCGATCGACAGGAACGGGCTCAGCGCGAGCTCCTGGTGGATGATGACGACGCCGGCTGCTTCGGAACCGTTGATGTCGTGGAACGCGACGGGCGACCCGTCGAGCAGGATCTCGCCCTCGAAGGAGCCGTGCGGGTAGACGCCCGACAACACCTTCATGAGGGTCGACTTGCCGGCGCCGTTCTCGCCGCAGATGGCGTGGACCTGTCCACGCTCGACCTCGATCGAGACGCCCTGCAGGGCCTTCACGCCGGGGAACGTCTTGGTGATGTCACGCATCTCGAGGATCGTGTCCGTCACGTCGACCGCCTTCCGTGGTGCGCGCCGTGGCGCGCGGATGGGGCGGACGGGAGGCACGGGGCGGGGTCGACCCGTGCCTCCTGTCCGACAGGTGGGTTGCGACTACTTCAGGTCGGCTTCGGTGTAGTAACCCGAGTCGACGAGGACTTCCTTGTAGTTGTCCTTGGTGACGACCGTCGGCTGGAACAGGAAGGTCGGGACGACCTTGACCTTGTTGTCGTAGCTCTTCGTGTCGTTGACCTCGGGCTTGTCACCGGTGAGCAGGTCCTCGGCCATGGTGACCGACTGCTTGGCGAGCTTGCGGGTGTCCTTGTAGATGGTCGAGTACTGCTGACCGGCGATGATCGACTTGACCGAGGCCGCCTCGGCGTCCTGGCCCGTCACGATCGGCAGCGGACGGTCGCTGGTGCCGTAGCCGGCACCCTGCAGCGCCGAGATGATGCCGATCGAGATGCCGTCGTACGGCGAGAGCACGCCGTCGAGCGTGGTGCCGCCCGAGTACGACTTCGCGACGAGGTTCTGCATGCGGGCCTTGGCGGTCGCCGGGTCCCACTGCTGCGTGGCGGCCTGCGAGAGCTGGTCCTGACCGGACTGGATCTTCAGCGTGCCGTCCTCGAGGTACGGCTTGAGGGTCTTCATGGCGCCGTTGAAGAAGAAGCTGGCGTTGTTGTCGTCGAGCGAGCCGGCGAAGACCTCGATGTTGAACGGGCCCTTCTCGCCGGTCTTCTCGCCCTTGTCGTCGAGGACGCCGAGGCCGGTGAGCAGGCTCGTCGCCTGGTCGACGCCGACCTTCTCGTTGTCGAACGACACGTAGTAGTCGACGTTCTTGTTGCCCGTCAGCAGGCGGTCGTAGGAGATCACCTTGATGCCGGCCTTGGCGGCGGCGTCGAGCTGGTCGGAGAGGGCTCCGCCGTCGATCGACGCGATGATGAGGACCTTCGCGCCCTTCGTGATCATGTTGCTGACCTGCTGGGCCTGCTGCTGGACCTTGTTGTCGCCGTACTCGAGGTCGACCTTGTAACCGGCCTTCTCGAGGTCGCTCTTGACGGCGTCGCCGTCCTTGATCCAGCGTTCCGAGACCTTGGTCGGCATGGCGACGCCGACGAGGGCGCCCTTGTTGTCGCTGCTGTTGCCGCCGCCGTCGGTGGACGCGCGGCCACCGGCCGAGCAGCCGGCGAGTGCGATCGCGATGCCGAGGGCTGCAACGCCCGCGATGATCCTGCGCTTCGTCATCGAAGTACCTCTGTTCCTCTCGCGTCGTCCTCGACGCGCTCAGGTGCCGGGGCTGCTGTGCCCCGAGGGATGTGCTCGTGTGAGCGCTCACATACTGGGGCTTTCGTAACGGGGTGTCAACTCGACCTGACCGTTTCGCGATCTTGCCGCGCGGGCCGGACTGCGCGGTACGGTTGGCCTCGTGACGACCACGACCGCCCCAGGGGGCACGGGCGGCAAACGCCGGAAGGCTCCGACGATCTTCGACGTCGCCGAGCGTGCGGGCGTCTCCCACCAGACCGTCTCGCGCGTGATCAACGGCGACCCGACGGTCCGCGACGCCTTCCGCACGCAGGTCACCGACGCCGTCCACGACCTCGGCTACCGACCCCGCGCCGCCGCCCGCGCACTCGCCGGGGGGCGGAGCCGCGCGCTCGGCATCATCACCGCTGGCGACGCGCTGTACGGTCCGTCGAGCACCGCGATCGGCTTCGAACGCGCGGCCCGGTCGGCCGGGTACCACGTGCTGCTCTCCACCCTGCCCGAGGAACCGACGCCGTCCGACCTGTCCGGTGCACTCACGACGCTGCTCGCGCAGGACGTCGCCGCGATCGTGCTCGTCGCCGCGGACAACCGGGTGCTCGACGCCCTCGGGTCGCTCACCGTGCCGGTCACCGTGCCGGTCGTCGTGTCCAACGCCGTGCAGCGCGACGCCGTGCGGACCCCGGCGGCGTCGACCGTCGCCGCGGTCGCGATCGACCAGGCCGCCGGGACGTCGCTCGTGATGGAACACCTGTTCGCGCGCGGGCACCGGCGGATCGTGCACATCGCCGGACCACCGGTGTCGCAGGAGTCCGAGGTGCGCCGTGCCACGTACGTCCGGATCATGCAGGACGCCGGCCTCGAGCCCGTCGTGCTCGACGGCGACTGGACCCCGGGGAGCGGGTTCGCGGCCGCACGGCACATCGACGTGACGGCCGTCGACGCGGTGTTCGCCGGCAACGACCAGATGGCGCTCGGGGTGCTCCACGCCTTCGCCGACGAGGGCCTGCGCGTGCCCGACGACATCGCGGTGGTCGGGTTCGACGACGTCCCCGAGGCCGCGCACTTCACCCCGCCGCTGACCACCGTGCGGCAGGACTTCCGGGCGATGGGAGAGCGGGTGCTCGACACCGTGCGGGCCCTGGTCGAGGGCGAGCCCCGCGACGAGACCCTGCTGGCGCCCGAGCTCGTGGTGCGCCGGTCGGCGTAGCCCGCGCGGAGCGCGGCCGAGCTTGCGCGGATGGTGCGAGGCTGACCCGACCGTCAGCCCTTCAGCGCGCCGGACGACAGGCCTGCGACGTAGAACCGCTGCAGTCCGACGTAGAGCGCGATGCACGGGATCATCGCCACCACCGACCCGGCGACGAGGTTGCCGTACGACACCTGCCCGTACGCCCCGGTCTGCAGGTTGAGCAGCGCCACCGGCAGCGTGTAGAGCGAGTCCTTCGTCAGGAAGGTCAGCGCCCCGAGGAACTCCGTCCACGACGCCAGGAACGCGTACAGCGCAGCGGTGGCCGCGCCGGGCAGCAGGAGCGGGCGGAGCACCGACACGACGACCCGGAAGCGTGAGGCCCCGTCGACGAACGCCGAGTCCTCGAGCTCGGTCGGGATCGACTCGAACGCGTTCCGCATCACGAACACCCCGAACGGCAGGTTCACCGTCGTGTAGAACAGCACGAGCCCGAGCAGTGAGTTCGTGAGCTTCATGGCGTTCATCTCGAGGTACAGCGGGGTGAGGATCGCTTGGAACGGCACCATCATCGTCAGCAGCACCAGGCCGAACACGATGCCCGACCCGCGGAACCGGAAGCGGGCGAACCCGTACCCGGCCATCGTCGCGATCACCGCTGTCAGCACCGCCGTGGCGATCGACACGATCAACGAGTTGAACACGCCGGTCAGCAGATGCGACGACGAGCTGAAGACGGCGGCGAAGTTCTGCCAGCCGAGCTGGAAGAAGGTCGCGGGGTCGGCGGCCTGCGTGATGACGGCCTCGGACTGGAACGCCCGCAGGATCGACCACAGCAGCGGGACGCCGAAGACGAGCACCGACCCGACGCCGGCGATCACGTACAGGGTGCGCTTGACGGCGGTGTCGCGGGGGTGCCGGACGCTGCCCTGGTGGTGGCGCCGGCGGCGTCCGTCACCGGTGGTGGTCAGCGTGCGGGTGGACAGGTCCGGCGCCGCGAGGCCGGCACGGGAGGTCGTGGTGCTCATGGCTCAGTCCTTCTCTCGCAGTGCCCAGAACTGGAACACCGTGACGGCGGCGATGACGACGACCAGGGCGATCGACTCGGCGGTCGCGGCGCCGAGCTGCAGGTTGACGAAGCCACGGTTGTAGATCGCGTTGACGATCGTCGTGGTCTCGGTCCCCGGCCCGCCCTGGGTCAGGATGTAGAACTGGTTGAACGCGAGCAGCGAGCCGATCACCGAGATGATGGCGCTGAGGGCGATGGTCGAGCGGATCATCGGCAGGGTGATGAGTCGTTCGGTCTGCCACCAGGACGCGCCCTCGAGCTGCGCCGACTCGTAGACCTCGTCGGGGATGCCCTGCATGGCCGACATCAGGAGCACCATCGTCAGGCCGGACACCGCCCAGACCACGAGCACGCAGATGAGCAGCGTGGCGAGGGGGCCGTTGACGAGCCAAGCGGTGCTGCCGTCGGTGATGCCGAGCCAGCGGAGCACCATGTTGACGGCTCCGGAGTTCGGCTGCGCCTCGAGCACGAGCATGAACGACAGCGTCGTCAGGCCGACGACGTACGGCAGGAAGAACACCGTCCGCAGCAGGGTGCTGCCCCGACGCCGTGCCCGGATGAGCACCGCCAGGAAGTAGCCGAGCACCAGGATCGGCACCGTCACGATCGCGGTGTACAGCAGCGTGTACCCGATGGCGTGCACGAACGTCGGGTCCTGGAACAGCGTCAGGTAGTTCTGCAGCCCGATGAACCGGTACGGGCCGATCAGGGGCCAGTTCGTGAACGAGATGTAGAGCGCGAACACGAGCGGGGCGAGGACGAACACCGCGACGAAGACGATCGCCGGGGTGACGAGCACGGCGCCGGCGCGCGGCGGGTGCGTGAGCGACCCGCGGGACGGACCCGAGCGACCCTGGCGGCCCGGGCGGCCGGCGCCGCGGCCGACGGTGGGGCGGCCGGCGCCGGTCCGTCGGTTGGAGATGGTGGTCATGTCTGCACCTCTCTGTGCAACGAGCGAACGAACGAGCGAACAGGCGAGCGAGCGACGGTCAGGCCTGGACCTGGCCGAGGATGCGGGTGTAGTCCGCCTGCGCCGTCTTCATCGCGGCAGCGGTGCCCGAGCCGAACACGGCCTCGCGGAACATCGCGAAGTACGGTGACGACGGCTGGTTGTTGAGCAGGTTGTACGCCAGGGTCTGTGGCGCGTAGCCCTTGTCGATGGCGTCGAGCGGGCCGAACGCCAACGGGAACCGCTTCCGGTACTCGGGCGTCGCGGCGTCGGATCGGGTGGGGAAGTACCCGCCGTCGGGCAGGGCCTGCTGTTGCTGCAGGCCGTTCGCGTACTGCATGAACGCCCAGCCCCCGGACGGGTTCGCCGCCCCGTTCGGGATGCACATGTTGTCGCCGCCGTCGAAGAACGACCGCTGGCCGTCCCACGACGGGATGAGCACCGTCTGCATCTTCGCCCGCATCGCCTTGGTGGCCGCGGGCACGGTGGCGCCGTACGAGGTCGGGAAGATCCCGACCTTGCCGGCCCGGAAGTCCGCGCCCCACGTGGTGCCGGCATCCGAGTAGGTCGCCTTCGACAGCGCGCCGTCCTTCCAGAGCTGCCGGTAGAACTCGAGCATCCGTTCCAGCGCTTCGTTGCCGGTGATGTTCGCCGTCTGCTTGCCGACCTCGCCGGACATCATGTCGACGCCGGTCGCCCAGACGTGCGGCTGGGTGACGAAGCCGATGATGCCGGCGGCGTTGCCGGAGATCGACCACCCGTAGACGTCGTCGTCGAGCTTCCGGATGGCCTTCGCCGCGTCGAGCAGCGTGGAGAGGTCCTTCGTCGACTCCTCGACGTCGAGCCCGGCCCGGTCGAACAGCTCGGTGTTGACGAACAGCTGCGAGTTGTCCGCCAGGTAGGGCAGCCCGTAGTACCGGTCGCGGTACTCGAGCAGCCGCAGGTGACCCGGCGAGATCGCGTCGAAGTAGTCGAGGCCCTTGACGACGTCGGTCAGGTCGGCGAACGCCTCACGGAAGATGAACAGCTGCGAGTTGATGTCGTCGATGTCCACGACGTCCGGCGGCTCACCACCGCGGATGGCCGTCGCGAGCTTCGTCACGTACTGCCCGTCCGGCACCGGGGTCAGCTCGACCTGCAGCTTCGGATTCGCCTTGTTGAACCCGGCCACGGCCGAGGTCAGCCCGGCCTGGGTCGCGGACCGGCACCAGACGTGCACGGTGCCGGTCGCGTCCTTCCCGAAGCTCGCCACCTTCGCGTCGACCTTGGGCAGGGTGCCGGAGCACCCCGCCAGGGCGAGTGCTGCGCCGCCGGCGACACCGCCGACCAGGAACGCTCTGCGGTCCATCACGTCACCGCGCCAGCGGGAGCCACACGCGCATCGGCGCCGCGCCCCGGTTCGCCCAGGCGTAGTAGGGAACCGCGGTCGCGGTGACGGCCGGGAGGTCCGTGGTGGCGCCCTGCGAGCCGGCCGCGTCGTCGACGCTGGTCGCGTCCACGGCGTGATCCGCGCCTCCAGACCGGGTCGCGTCCAGCCGCTGGTACGGCCACGATGCCTGCTCGTGTCCGGCCGGGGCGTGTCCGGGCACGCGCAGCGTGACGATGCCGTCGAGCAGGTCGTCGCGACGTTCCTCGGTGATCGGTGCGACCGCGTCGACCGTCAGGTCGTCGACCGTGAAGCCCTGCTGGTCCGCCTGCTCCACGGCGTACACGAGGGGGCCGCGCTCGATGGCGACCTGACCGCGGGCGGCGTCGATGCGGGTGTCGGCCACGTACCGGTGCGGCGTCGTGTCGAAGACGAGCTCGACCGTGTCCCCGGCCGTCCAGTGCCGGTCGACGACGTGCAGCGTGCCCGGCTCCGGGTGCGCTGCGCCGTCCGGTCCCTGCACCGTCGTCGTGTCCGACCAGACCGGGATCCGCAGGCCGAGGGCGAGCGGGCCGTCCTCGGTGACCGTGACGACCACGCGGCCGTCGTGCGGGTACCCGGTCTCGACCGACACCGGCCCGAGGTCCGCCGTCGCGTACTGGTGGATCTGCAGGCCGCCGTCGGTCGCGGTGGCCAGGTAGCCGTCCAGGCTCGCGAACGTGCGCATGATGTTCGGCGGGCAGCAGGCGCAGTCGAACCAGCCTCGGCGCCCGTGAGCGGGGGAGCGGTTCTCGTCCTGGTGCGCGTGGTCCCGCTGCTGCAGGGGGTTCACGTAGAAGTACTCGGTGCCCGCCAGGCTCACGCCGGCCAGGAACGCGTTGTACAGCAGGCGCTCGATCGCGTCGGCGTAGACCGGCTTGCCGGTGGCGAGCAGCAGGCGCCACGCCCACTGCACACCGCCGATGGCCGCGCAGGTCTCGGCGTAGCCACGGTCGGTCGGCAGCTCGTAGGGGTCGCCGAACGCCTC
This sequence comes from Curtobacterium sp. PhB137, assembly GCF_003814955.1. Lineage (NCBI taxonomy): Bacteria > Bacillati > Actinomycetota > Actinomycetes > Micrococcales > Microbacteriaceae > Curtobacterium > Curtobacterium sp. PhB137. Next base: position 17,716 of record NZ_RKQO01000007.1, read on the forward strand.
CCAGTCCCAGCGCGCCCCGAGGCCGCCGGTGATGAACGCCTTCGTCGCCATCATGTCGGCGAACTGCCGCTCGCTCGCGGCCAGCAGCTCGGTGTCGCCGGTCTCGATCGCGACGTCGACGGCGCCGGCTGCCAGGTACACGGCGCGGACGGCGTGGCCCTCGACGGTCGTGGCCTGTCGGCTCGGCACCCGGTCGGAGAAGTACGTCGGCTCACCGCCGGCGCGCTCGATGATGCCCGTGCCGCGGGCGTCGACGAACCAGTGCGCCAGGTCGAGGTACTCACGGTTGGCGGTCTCGCGGTACAGCTCGACGAGGCCCATCTCGACGACGGGGTGGCCGTCGACGTCGCGGGTCTTCGGCGTGCCGTCCGGGGCGGTGCCGTCGCCGAACGTGCGGACCAGGTGGTCGGCGTTCTTGATCGCGACCTCGAGCAGGCCGGTGTCGCCCGTCGCACGGTGCTGCGCCACGGCCGCTTGGTACAGGTGGCCGGCGCAGTACATCTCGTGGCTCCACTTGAGGTCCGTGTACCGCTCGCCCTTCCCCCGGATCTGCTGCACGGAGTCGAGGTAGCCGTCGTCGGCCTGCGCCTGGGCGTACAGGGCGGTGACCTCGCGCTGCAGTTCGAGCAGGTCCTCGGACGGGGCGCGGCCGTACTCCCACGCCACCGCCTCGAGCCACTTCGTCACGTCCGAGTCCATGAAGATCGGGCCGGTGGCCTCGCCCTCCTCGAGCCCGGCGGCGATGCGCAGGTTCCGGAAGTTGCCGGCGGTCTCGAGCAGGGCGTACCCGCCGCGGACCGCGTCACGGCCGTTGCGCTCCTGCCGGAGTGCCCAGAAGCCGCCGGTGATCCGGGCGTCGCCCGTCGGCAGGGGCCGGAGCGTGAGGTGCGCGCCGGCGGTCGGGAGGACCGGGGTCGCGGTGTGCGCACGGCTGTCGGTCGCGAGCGTGGTGGTCATGTCGCCTCCTTGCGATGTGACTGGGACCGTCCCGGTGTCTGCCGTCGGTGCAGCGTTTCGGAAAACGGTTTCTGCGGTGGACAGTACGACACCGACCTGGTGTGCGCAAGAGTTGTGGCCGTTTTTCTGCGTATGCTCATCCTCACGTCCCGCGATCCGGAAAGGAACTTGCCGTGACCCTCGAGCGCACCGGTGCCGACCGCAGCACGCAGCCCGTCCGGATCACCGACGTCGCCGCGCTCGCCGGGGTGTCGATCGGCACGGCGTCGAAGGCGCTCAACGGCACCGGACAGCTCCGCGACTCCACGCGGGCACGGGTCAAGGACGCCGCCGAGAAGCTCGGGTTCGTCGGCGACGCCCGGGCCCGTGCGCTGTCCTCCGGTCGGACCTACACGGTCGGCATGATCACCACCGACTCCTTCGGTCGGTTCTCGATCCCCGTGCTCCTCGGTGCCGAGGACGCCCTGTCCGCCGGGCAGATGGCGGTCCTGCTCTGCGACACCCGCGACGACCATGTCCGCGAGGCCCACTACCTCCGCTCCCTCGCAGCCCGCGGCGTCGACGGGATCATCGTGACCGGACGGTCCGCCGACCCGCGACCGCCGATCGACGTGGCGATCCCGGTCGTGTACGCGTTCACGCCGTCGACCTCGGCCGATGACGTGTCGATCACCCTCGACGACTCCGCCGGGTCCGCGCTCGTCGCCTCGCACGTGCTGACGCTCGGGCGGCAGCGGGTCGCCGTCGTCACCGGGCCCGCGCGGCACCGTTCCGCCGAACGTCGCGTGGCGGGAGCGGCCTCCGTGCTCGGGTCACGACTGGTCACGCCGCCGCTGTTCGGCGAGTGGTCGGAGCGGTGGGGGCGCCAGGCCGTCGACGTGCTCGCGCGGCAGTCGCCCGACGTCGACGCGATCGTGTGCGGCAGCGATCAGATCGCCCGCGGCGTGTGCGATCGGCTGCGGGAGCTCGGGCGATCGGTCCCCGAGGACGTCGCCGTCACCGGGTACGACGACTGGGACGTGATGGCGCTCGCCTCGAGGCCGCCGCTGACGACGGTGGACCTGCGGCTCGAGGAGCTCGGGCGCGTGGCCGGGCAGGCGTTGCTCGGTCTGATCGACGGCGGTGCGGCGGCCTCGGCGACGGTCACCCCGTCCCTCGTCATCCGCGAGAGCACCGCCGGCGCGTAGGGCGGTCGTGGTCCGTGGTCCGTGCCCCGTGCCGGGTGCCGGTGCCGGTTTCCGGTTCGCGTTGCGGTCGGCCCTGAGCGGTCACAACACCCCGTCCTCCGTGCCCGAGTGGTCACGAACCGGCGCTCGGCGCGCCTCCAGCTGACAGTTCGTGACCGCGCGATGGGGAAGCAACGAGGTGTCGTGACCGTACCGGGCGCCGCCGTTCGGAGTGGCACGGTTCGGCGAGCCGGCATGCGCGGGTGTGGGGCGGCGGGTGGTCTGGACGTGCGCGGGTGTGGGGCGGTGGGTGGTCGGGACGTGCGCGGCCGCGGGGCGGTGAGTGGTCGGGACGTGCGCGGGTGCAGGGCGGTGGGTGGTCGGGACGTGCGCGGGTGTGGGGCGCCAGCGGGTCGCACGTCGTCGTCGCCCTCGTTCGTCGCGCGGTCACGACTTGTCGTGCGTAGGACGTCGACCGGTCAGGAACAGTCGGCTGCAGTTGCTCGGGACGACGGTTCGTGACCGGCCGGGGGAACTGAGCGGGGTGTCTCGACCGGTGGGGCAGGCGTGAGCGGGCGGCGCGCCCGGACGTTGCGAGAGTGAGCGCTCACGTGCCAGGATGTGAGCGCTCACGGAGGACGACGGAGTTCTGGAGGAACGCATGGGCGACGAACCCACCCAGCAGGTCGCGAACGGCCGCACGACACTCGGGATCGAGCTCGGCTCCACCCGCATCAAGGCATGCCTGGTGGACGAGGACCTCGTGCCCATCGCCGCCGGCTCCCACGAGTGGGAGAACGAGTTCGTCGACGGCCGCTGGACCTACTCGCTCGACGCCGTCGAGACCGGTCTCCGAGCCGCGTACGCCGCGCTCGTCGCCGACGTCGAAGCGCAGTTCGGCGTGCGTCCGACCACCTTCCGCGCGGTCGGCGTGAGCGCGATGATGCACGGCTACCTGGCGTTCGACGCCGCGGGCGACCTGCTCGTGCCGTTCCGGACTTGGCGGAACACCTCGACCGGGCCCGCAGCCGAACAGCTCAGCGAGGCACTGTCGTTCAACATCCCGCTCCGCTGGTCGATCGCACACCTGTACCAGGCGGTCCTCGACGAGGAACCGCACGTGGCCGAGGTCGCGGGCATCACGACGCTCGCGGGCTACGTGCACCGACGACTCACCGGACGGAACGTGCTCGGCGTCGGGGATGCCTCCGGTGTGTTCCCGATCGAGGGCGGCCCCGTCGACAGCGGCCCAGGAGACCCGGGCGCGAAGGACTTCGACCATGCGATGCTCGCCACCGCGCAGGACCTGATCGGTGTGCCGGACCTGCGGTCCCTGCTGCCCGAGGTCCTCGTCGCCGGTGCCGAAGCCGGTGAGCTGACCCCCGAGGGCGCCGCGTGGCTCGACCCCACCGGCACGCTCGAACCCGGCGCGCCGCTCTGTCCGCCCGAGGGCGACGCCGGCACCGGCATGGTCGCGACGAACGCCGTCGCACCCCGCACCGGCAACGTCAGCGTCGGCACGAGCATCTTCGCGATGGTGGTCCTCGAGCACCCGCTCAGCACCCCGCACGAGGAACTCGACGTCGTGACCACCCCGGCGGGCGACGCCGTGGCGATGGTGCACTGCAACAACGGCGCGAGCGAGATCGCGAGCTGGGCGAAGGTCTTCGGACGGTTCGCCGAAGCGGCCGGGCGGCCCCTCGACGTCGACACCGTCTACACGACCCTGCTCACCGAATCGATCGCGGACAGCACCGACCCCGACGCCGGCGGCCTGCTCTCGTTCAACTACCTGGCCGGCGAACCCGTCACCCACGTCGAGGACGGCCGGCCCCTGCTGCTCCGCACCCCCGACGCCCGCTTCACCCTGGGCAACCTGGTCCGCTCCGAGGTGCACGGCGCGTTCGCCACCCTGGCGATCGGCATGGACGTGCTGCACGGCGAGCAGGTGCAGGTCGACCGGATGACCGCGCACGGCGGGCTCTTCCGCACGCCCGGCGCCCCGCAGCGTCTGCTCGCCGCGGCACTGCGGGTGCCGATCGCCCTCGAGGAGACCGCGGGCGAGGGCGGAGCGTGGGGCATCGCCGTCCTGGCCGCCTACCTCGAGCACACCGACCAACAGCTCGCCGACTTCCTGTCGGACACCGTGTTCGGCGGGGACGCCGTGCACGTGGCCGAGCCCGAGCCGGCCGACGTCGACGGCTTCCAGACCTACCTGGGCCGCTACCGGGCCGCACTGCCCGTGCAGGACGTGGCGGCGGCGGCGACCCGCCCCAGCGCGACCACGCGCCCGACCGAGCAGACCGACGGCGCCGACCCGCGCCTCCCGGCAGAGCAGGAAGCGACCCGATGACCGACGCGACCCAGCAGGACGCGACCCAGCAGAACGCGACCCAGCACGCCGACGCGACCGACCCGACCACGCGCCAGGCAGTGGCGACCACCCGGGAACGCGTCGCCCGCCTGCACGGCGAACTCGTCCGCTACGGCCTGGTGATCTGGACCGGCGGCAACGTCTCCGAGCGTGTGCCCGGCACCGACCTGTTCGTCATCAAGCCGAGCGGTGTCTCGAGCGACGACCTGACCCCGGAGAACCAGGTCGTCTGCACCCTCGACGGCGAGCCGGCCGACGGTTGGGGCAACGCGCACGGGCCGTCCTCCGACACCGCCGCGCACGCCCACGTCTACCGGAACATGCCCGAGGTCGGCGGTGTCGTGCACACCCACTCGACGTACGCGACGGCGTGGGCCGCACGAGCGGAACCCATCCCGTGCGTGATCACCGCGATGGCCGACGAGTTCGGCGGGCCGATCCCGGTCGGCCCGTTCGCGATCATCGGCGACGACTCCATCGGCCACGGCATCGTCGAGACGCTGACCGGCCACCGATCCCGCGCGGTCCTCATGCAGAACCACGGCGTCTTCACCATCGGCAAGGACGCGAAGGACGCCGTCAAGGCCGCCGTGATGTGCGAGGACGTCGCCCGCACCGTGCACATCGCGAAACAGGGCGGGGACGTGGTCCCGATCGCGCAAGCAGACATCGATCGACTCTTCGATCGCTACCAGAACGTCTACGGACAGAACCCCGAAGGAGCCATGCGATGACGCAGGACACCCCGACGCACGACATCACCGTCGACCCCCAGGCCACGCTCGACGGCTACGAGGTCTGGTTCCTCACCGGCTCCCAGGGGCTGTACGGCGAGGAGACGCTGCGCCAGGTCGAGGAGCAGAGCAAGGCCGTGCACGCCGAACTGGCCGGCGCCCTGCCGGTCAAGCTCGTCTGGAAGCCGGTCCTGAAGGACGCCGACGGCATCCGCCGCGCCCTGATCGAGGCGAGCGCCGACGACAAGGTCATCGGCGTCACCACCTGGATGCACACCTTCAGCCCCGCGAAGATGTGGATCGGTGGCCTGCAGGCGCTGACAAAGCCGCTGCTGCACCTGCACACGCAGGCGAACGTCACCCTGCCGTGGGCGGACATCGACTTCGACTTCATGAACCTCAACCAGGCCGCGCACGGCGACCGTGAGTTCGGCTACGCGCTCGCACGCCTCGGTGTCCGACACGCCACCGCCGTCGGGCACGTCTCGGATCCCCGCGTCCAGCAGCGGGTGTCGAACTGGACCCGTGCCGCAGCCGGTGCCGCAGCAGTCCGTGAGCTGAAGCTCACCCGCTTCGGCGACAACATGCGCTACGTCGCCGTCACCGAGGGCGACAAGACCGAGGCCGAGATCGAGCTCGGCGTGCAGGTGAACACCTGGGCGGTGAACGAGCTGGCAGCGGCCGTGTCCGCCGCGTCGGACCAAGAGATCGACGCGCTCGTGGCGACCTACGAGCGCGACTACGACGTGGACCCGTCACTCCGCAGCGCCGGCGGCGAACGACACGCGGCGCTCCGCGACGGCGCCGCCATCGAGATCGGCCTCCGCACCCTGCTGGCGCAGAACGGCTCCGCCGCCTTCACGACCAACTTCGAGGACCTCGGCACGCTCAAGCAGCTGCCCGGCCTCGCGGTCCAGCGCCTGATGGCGGACGGCTACGGCTTCGGCGCCGAGGGCGACTGGAAGACGGCCGTCCTGGTCCGGGCGATGAACGTCGCCGGCGCCGGACTGCCCGGCGGTGCGAGCCTGATGGAGGACTACACCTACGACCTCACGCCCGGTGCTGAGAAGATCCTCGGTGCCCACATGCTCGAGGTCTCGCCCACGCTCACCACCACGAAGCCGACGCTGGAGATCCACCCGCTCGGCATCGGCGGCAAGGACGACCCGGTCCGCCTGGTCTTCACCGCCGACTCCGGCGAGGCCGTGGTGGTCGCGCTCTCCGACACCCGCGACGGCTTCCGCTTGACCGCGAACGTCGTCGACGTGGTGCCGCCGACCGAGGCCCTGCCGAAGCTCCCCGTCGGCCGTGCCGTCTGGGAGCCGCGCCCGTCGTTCCCCGTCGCCGCCGAGGCCTGGCTCACCGCCGGCGCCGCCCACCACACCGTGATGACGACAGCCGTCGGTCTGCAGGTGGTCGAGGACCTGGCGACCATGGTCGGCACCGAGTTCCTGGTCATCGACGAGCACACCACCGCCCGCGGCTTCCGCGACGAGCTGCGTCTCCAGCAGACGTGGCACCGTCTCGACCGCGGCTTCTGAGGGACGCGGACCGTACGATGAGCGACGTGATCGCAGAGCAGCGCACGCGGACGAACTGGGCGGGCAACGTCACCTACCGGGCGTCCGGTCTGGCGCGTCCTTCGTCGGTGGCCGCGTTGCAGGAACTGGTCGCGTCGACCCCGCGCCTGACGGCGCTCGGCTCACGGCACTCCTTCAACACGATCGCCGACACCGACGCCGTGCAGGTGTCGTTGCAGGACCTGCCACCGGTGCTCGACATCGACACGTCGCGTCGTGTGGTCCGCGTGGCCGCCGGCATGACGCACAGTCAGGTCGCGGCCGGTCTGGAGGCCCGTGGCTGGGCACTCGGGAACCTCGCGTCCCTGCCGCACATCTCCACGGCCGGGGCCGTCGCCACGGGCACGCACGGCTCCGGCGTCCGCAACCCGTCGCTCGCGCAGGCGGTGGTCGGGCTCGACGTCGTCCGCGCTTCCGGCGCGATCGAGCACGTCGATGTGTCCTCGCCGGACGCGGCCCTCGACGCCCACCGGGTGGCCATCGGTGCGCTCGGTGTCGTCACCACGGTGGAGCTCGCGATCGAGCCGACGTTCGAGGTCGCCACGACGGTGCACCTCGACCTGCCGTGGGACGCCGTCTCCGAGCACTTCGACCAGGTCATGTCCGACGCCTACTCGGTGTCGATGTTCACCTCGTTCGACGACCGCGGTGCCCGGCAGGTCTGGGTGAAGCACCGCGTGGACGAGCCCTCGCCCACCGTCGACCTCGTCGCCCTCGGAGCGCGGCCCGCCACCGGCCCCGTGCACCCGGGGGAGAACGACCCCGCCGGCGTCACCGAGCAGGGCGGCGTCCCCGGGCCGTGGGCCGAGCGGCTGCCGCACTTCCGGTCCTCGTTCACGCCGTCGACCGGTGCCGAGATCCAGGCCGAGTACTTGATCCCGGCAGCGTCGGCAGGGTCCGCGCTCGAGGCCCTCCGTCCGCTCGAGTCGGTGTTCGCGCCGATCCTCATCGCCGCCGAGATCCGTACGATCGCGCCCGACACCGCCTGGCTCGCGCCGTCGTCCGGTCGGCAGTCGGTCGGCATCCACTTCACGTTCCGCCGGGATGCCGCTGCGGTGGCGGCCGCAGTGACGCGGATCGAGGAAGCGCTCGCGCCCTTCGACCCGCGGCCGCACTGGGGCAAGGTGTCCGGCGTGAGCGTCGAGCGCCTGCACGAGGCGTACCCGCGGCTGTCGGACTTCGCTGCGGTCGCCCGCGACGTCGACCCCACGGGCCGGTTCCGCAACGCGTACCTGGCGCGCGTCCTGTCCTGACGGGGCGTGCCGCGTGGCACCACGACTGGGGCGTGCGCGTGACGACACCGGTTCCGTAGCCTCCTCGGAGGCAACGGAGGGGAGCACAGTGACGCTGCCGATCGCCGGGTGGTACCCGGACCCGCAAGACTCGAACCGCACACGGTGGTGGGACGGAGCACGTTGGGGAGCACTCGCACCCCAGCCTGCTGTAGCTGTCCCCGCGCCACAGTGGGAGCCGGCACCGCGTCCGCCCGCGCCGTCGGAGTACCGCGCGGCCGTCACCGAGCAACCGCTCCGAGGGCGGAAGGCCCGGATCGCCAAGGACCGGGCGACCCGTGCAGCGAATCCGTTCGGGTACGCCGGGCTGGTCCTCGCGCTGCTCGGGTTCATCGTCAACGTGTTCGCGATCCCCGGGATCCTGGGGATCGTCTTCGGCGCGATCGGTCTGGCACGCGCCGGGCAGCTCACCGGGCAACGGATCACCGGGTTCGGAGTATCACTCGCAGCGGTCATCCTCGGGTTGGCGGCGTCGGCTGCCTTCGTCGTGCGAGCGGCACAGCTGCTCGCGTGACGACAGGTGTCCCGCACCGTTGAGCGCGATGCGGGACACCCGGGTCCTCAGTCCCTGCGGGACAGGTCGATCAGGAGCCTGACCACGGTCACGAGCAAGCTCGCGATCCCCAGCCAGGGCACCCGACGCCTGGACCGATCATCGGTGTCGTTCGACATCGGTGACCTCCTGGTGTCGTCGCCGGCTGACACGAGGAGCTTCGACCAAGGGATGCGTCGCCGAGCGTGCTCGGCTACCATCGGTTCCGAGCGTTGGACTCGGGATGGTTGGTTCATCCCTTGGCTTTCCACTCGGAAGGCAAATCGAAGCCCGGAACTGTTGTCGCAGTCCCGGGCTTCGTGCTTTCGCCCGGATCGCGCTCCGGCGGTGGCGCGACCGGGTCAAGCCTACGACGAACTGTCCGGTGACATTCCGGTCGTTGCTCACAGCGGTTTCCCGCCGGATGTGCGGGCGACCCGCCGGTTCGTCGCTGGGAGCGCACATGTGCATCCACAAAGGTCGGGGGATGGCGAACTTCAACCGCATCCTCGGCATGGCCTCGAAGGTCATCGACAAGCAGCTCCAGAAGCGTGGGCAGGGGGACGGTGCGCCCGGCAACGGAGCGCAGCGCGCTGGCGGGACCGACTGGCGTGACGTCGTCCGCGGTGCAGCGGACCGGCTGACGGGCGACGACCGGAGCCAGCAGCAGCGGCCGCAGCAGCAGTACGGCCAGCCGCAGCAGCAGCAGTACGGCCAGCAGCAGTACGGGCAGGCGCCCCAGCAGCAGTACGGCCAGCAGCAGTACGGGCAGCCGCAGCAGCACGGCCCGGCCGACTCGGACAAGGTCGCCCTGGCGAAGTACGACTACCTGCTCCGCACCTCGTCACCGGACCAGCTCGAGCAGGTCCACCACGACGCCTTCGCCCGCCTCACCCCGGCGCAGCGGCAGCAGGTGCGCAACCGCCTGAACTCCGAACTCCCGCCGCACGAGCACCTGCGCGACGACTCGGCGGGCGGCATGGCGCGCGCGATGACCCGCGGCGAGGTCCGCCGTCCGGGCCTGATCCGCCGCGTCCTCGGCGGCTCGAGCAACGGCAACGGCAACGGCAACGGCCGCGGGCGTGGTGGCGCCTTCGCCGGCGGTGCCGCGGTCGGCGCCGGCGCGATGGTGCTCGGCGGCATCGGTGTCGCGGTCGCCGGGGGAGCGGTGCTGAGCGCCGCCGCCGGGCCCGTGCTGGCCGAGGCCGCGAACCTCGGCGTCGACTTCGACGGCATCGCCTCCGGCATCGGCGACCTCGGACTGGCCGACCTCGGGGCCGACCTCGGCGGCGGCTTCGAGGGGATCGCGGGCGAGGGTGAGCAGCTCCTCGGCGGCCTCGGTGAGCAGGCGTCGGGCCTCGGCGAGCAGGCCTCGAACCTGGGCAACGACTTCCTCGGGGGCCTGTTCGACCGCTGACCCACGCCCCTCGGGTGGACTCGGTGCAGATCCATCGGGAATAGACGGACGTCGCGCGGCACTTGGATTGTTTCGTCGTGCGACGTCTGTCGCACGTGTGATTCGGACGGGCGACCGCCGCGGTGTCAGGATGGACGCCGCCCGGCGACCCGGTCCGTGCAACCACAGCGGCTGCAGCACGGTCGCCACCACCCTTCCCACGAGGAGCACCACCGTCATGAGACGCCCGAACCGCCTGACGATCACCGCGGCCGTCGCCGCAGCAGCAGCCCTGGTCCTGACCGGCTGCTCGGGTGGGAGCTCGTCCGACGACGGTGACGGCACGGCCAAGGGCGGCACGCTCAACATCCTGACGACGGCCACCGCGGTGCACCTCGACCCGGCGACGAGCCAGAACCTGAACATCACCACCTTGGGTCTGGTGCTCCGCCGGCTGACGGCGTGGGACGTCGAGCCCGGCAAGGCCGCCAAGGTGGTGCCGGACCTGGCGACGAACACCGGCGACTCGAGCGACGGCGGCAAGACCTGGACGTACCACCTGAAGGACGGGCTGAAGTTCCAGGACGGCACGCCGATCACCACGAAGGACATCAAGTGGGGCATCGAGCGCTCGTTCGCGCCGACCCTGACCGGTGGCCTGAGCTACCACAAGTCGCTCCTGGTCGGTGGCGAGGACTACAAGGGCCCGTTCGACGGCAAGACCCTCGACAGTATCGAGACGCCTGACGACTCGACCATCGTCTTCAAGCTCAACGCCGCGTACGGCGACTGGCCGTGGCTCGTGTCGATGCCGGCGTTCGCTCCGGTTCCCGACGGCGACGGCACGGACACGGGTGCGTACGACAGCAAGCCGGTCGCGTCCGGGCCGTACCAGGTGCAGTCGAACACCCAGGGCTCGCAGATCACCCTCGTCCGGAACAAGGAGTGGAGCGCGAAGACCGACGACGTCCGCACCGCCGGCCCGTCGAAGGTCGTGTTCAAGGAGAGCCAGGATCCGTCGACCGTCACGCAGACGCTGATCGCCGACAACGGTGACGCGAAGGACTCCTTCGGCGCGAGCTACCTCGGCGCAGCCGAGCTGAACCAGGTGCGGAGCAACCCCGCCGCCCAGGACCGCCTCGCCACGTCGAAGGCCGGCCCGATCAACTACATGGCGATCAACACCCAGAAGGGATCGCTCAAGGACCTCAAGGTCCGTCAGGCCCTGCAGTACGCCGTCGACAAGAAGTCGTACCGGATCGCTGCGGGCGGCGCGCTCGCCGGTTCGTACGCCACGACCCTCATCACCCCGGGCATCGCGGGCCGCGAGGACTACGACCTGTACAAGCCCGGCGCGAACGGTGACGTCGCGAAGGCGAAGCAGCTCCTCAAGGACGCGGGCGTGTCCGACCTCAAGCTGACCCTGGCGACCCAGAACGACCCGACCTACCTCGCCCAGGCGCAGGCGCTGCAGTCCGGCCTCAAGCGCGCCGGCATCACCGTCACGCTGAAGCCGCTCGACGCGGACTCGTTCTACACCGCGACGACCGACGGCACCGACTTCGACCTGGCGCTGTTCAGCTGGCAGCCGGACTTCCCGAGCGCGAACGCCAACATCCAGCCGCTCTACGACTCGTCGCAGATCGGTGGCGGCGGCTACAACGTCTCGAAGTACAGCAACCCCGAGGTCGACGCGCTGATCAAGAAGGCCAGCGCCACCGTCGACCAGCAGGACGCGCAGAAGCTGTGGGTCGAAGCGGACAAGAAGATCATGGCCGACGCGCCGATCGTCCCGCTGACCTACGCGAAGCAGTCGTTCCTGGCCGGTTCGAACATGCAGAACTTCCAGATCGCGGACTTCCCGGCGTACCCGAACTACCTCAAGGTCTCGCTCGCGAAGTGAGTTCGCCGCTGCTCGAGGTCGAGGGGCTCCGCGTCGCGTTCGGCGACGCGGAGCCCGTCGTCCGTGATGTCTCCTTCACCCTGACCCCCGGTCGTGTGCTCGCCCTCGTGGGGGAGTCCGGCTCCGGCAAGTCCGTGAGCGCCATGAGCGTGCTCGGCCTGCTGCCGCCCGAAGCGCGGGTCTCCGGCAGCGTCCGGTTCCGTGGCGAGGAGCTCGTCGGCGCCTCCGACGACACGCTCCGTGCCGTTCGCGGCGCCGGCATCGGCGTCGTGTTCCAGGAACCGATGAACTCCTTCACGCCGGTGCTGTCCATCGGCACGCAGGTCGCCGAGGCGATCCGGGCGCACCCGACGGACCTGGATCGTGCGGCGGTCTCCGCGCGCGTCGACGAGCTGCTGCGTGCCGCAGGCCTCACCGACCCCGAGCGCATCCGCAAGGCCTACCCGCACGAACTGTCCGGCGGGCAGCTGCAGCGCGCCATGATCGCGATGGCCCTGGCCGGGGACCCGGTCGCGCTGATCGCCGACGAGCCGACGACCGCCCTGGACGTCACGGTGCAGGCCGGGATCCTCGACCTGCTCCGCCGACTCGGTCGCGAGCGCTCCCTGGCCGTCCTGCTCATCACGCACGACATGGGTGTGGTGGCGGACGTCGCGGACGAGCTCCTGGTGATGCGCCGCGGCGACCCCGTCGAGCACGGCACGGTCGCCGAGGTCTTCGCGCACCCGTCCGCCGACTACACGCGCGAGCTCCTCGCCGCCGTCCCCAGCCTGGAGGCCCGTGGCGGCGCCGCCGACGCTGCTGCGGATGTCGAAGGGGACCCGTCCACTGCCCGGGCCGACGAGGCGGAGGCGAGCCGTTCCTCCCGTCCGCTGGTCGCGCAGCTGCGCGACGTCGCCGTGCGGTACTCGCGCCGCGGCGGACCGACCGTGTCGGGTATCGACCTGGACCTGCGGGCCGGCGAGACCGTCGGGCTGGTCGGGGAGTCCGGGTCCGGCAAGTCGACCATCGGCCGCGCGCTGGCGGGCCTGGTGCCCGTCGTCGAGGGCTCGGTCGAGGTCGACGGCAGCGACCTGCGGACCGCCAGGGGCCGACGGCTCCGCGAGCTCCGCAGCCGCGTCGGCATCGTCTTCCAGGACCCGGCGTCGTCGCTCAACCCGCGGCAGACCATCGGCTGGAGCATCGCCGAGCCGTTGCTCGTGCACGGGACGGCCTCGGCGGCCGACCGTGCGGAACGCGTCCGTGAACTGCTGACCGCCGTGCAGCTCGACCCGTCGTGGGCCGAGCGGTTCCCGCACCAGCTCTCTGGCGGGCAGCGCCAGCGCGTTGCCGTCGCGCGGGCCTTGGCGCTCCGTCCGGCGCTCGTCATCGCCGACGAGCCCACCTCGGCGCTCGACGTGACCGTGCAGGCGGCCGTGCTCGACCTGCTTGCACAGCTGCAGGACGAGTTCGGGTTCGGCATGCTCCTCATCAGCCACGACCTCGCGGTCGTCCGGCAGCTCGCTGACGAGGTCGTCGTCCTGCACGACGGTCGCGTGGTCGAGCGGGGGACCACGGACGCCGTGCTCGACGACCCGCAGCAGGACTACACGCGCATGCTGCTCGCAGCGGCGCCCGTCGCCGATCCCGTGCGACAGGCGGCCCGCCGCGAAGCCTGGCGCGCCTGGGAAGGAGTGTCCTCGTGACCGCCAACGTCGTCGAGCGCCCCGTGGCCTCGTCCGGACGCACCACCGGCTTCCGCGCCGTGGTGCGCCGCATCCGGCAGGACCGCTGGGCCGTGACCTCGGCGGTCGTCATCGTCGTGTTCCTCGTGGTCGCCGTCGCGGCGCCGCTCATCAGTGCCGTCACCGGGCAGGACCCCTACGGGTACGACATCGACGCGCTCAACTCGTTCGGGGCGCCGAAGGGCTTCGGCGGGGGGATCAGCGCCGAGCACTGGTTCGGCGTCGAGCCGCTGACCGGTCGCGACCTGTTCGCGATCGTGACGTACGGTGCCCGGACGTCGCTCGGCATCGGGCTCGCCGCGACCTTCCTGTCGATCGTCATCGGGGTGCTCGTCGGCGTCACCACCGGCTTCTTCGGCGGCTGGTACGACCGCGTGCTCTCCCGCGTGGTCGACGTGATCTTCGGCTTCCCGTCGCTCGTCTTCATGATCGCCCTGACCGCGATCGTGCCGACGTCGTTCCCGAAGCCCGTCCTGGTCGTGCTCGTCATCGGGTTCTTCGGCTGGCCGTCCGTCGCCCGCGTGGTCCGCGGCCAGACACTGTCGCTCGTCAGTCGGAACTACGTCGTCGCCTCCACGGCGATGGGCGCTGGCCGGTGGCACGTCATCCGCACCCAGCTGCTGCCGAACCTGGCAGCGACGATCACCGTCTACGCGACGATCTCGATCCCGTCGATGATCGGCGCCGAAGCCGCGCTGTCGTTCCTGGCGGTCGGCGTGACCCCGCCGACGCCCTCGTGGGGCCGCAGCATCGGCGACGCCGTCGGTTGGGTGCAGACCGACCCGATGTACCTCGTGTTCCCCGGAGTGGCACTGTTCCTCATCACCCTCGCGTTCAACGTGCTCGGCGACGCGCTGCGTGACGCCCTCGACCCGAGAGGAGCACGCCGATGAGCACCTTCCGCTTCATCGCGATCCGCGTCCTCGGTGCAGCCGTCGTGCTGCTCGTCGTCGCCGCGATCACCTACGCACTGTTCATGCTGCTGCCGACGAACCCCGCGCGGGCGATCTGCGACAAGCCCTGCACGCCGGACCGGCTGCGCGAGGTGCAGGCGTTCCTGGGCACCGACAAGCCGTGGCTGGCGCAGTTCGGCGCCTACCTGGCGGGGATCTTCACCGGCCGCACGTTCGGCAGCGGCGCGTCCGTGATCACCTGCGCCGCGCCGTGCTTCGGGTACTCGTTCCAGCTGCACGAGAGCGTCACCGACCTGATCCTGTCCCGCCTGCCCGTCACCGCGTCGATCGCCGTCGGTGCCGCCGTGCTGTGGCTCGTCGCCGGGGTGTTCGGCGGAGCGGTGTCGGCGCTCCGTCGCGGCACGTTCGTCGACCGGGCCGTGATGACCGTCGCGGTCGCCGGGGTCTCGTCGCCGGCGTACCTGATCGGGTTGCTCGGCATCCTGCTGTTCGGGTTCGTGCTCGGCATCCTGCCGACGAGCGGGTACGTCGCGTTCACCGACGACCCGGTCGGCTGGTTCACCCACCTGATCCTGCCGTGGTGCGTGCTCGCGTTCATCAGTGCCGCGATCTACGCCCGACTGACCCGTGGCGAGATGCTCGAGTCGATGTCGCAGGACTTCGTGCGGACCGCTCGGGCCAAGGGCCTGCGCGAGCGACAGGTCGTCGTGCGGCACGGACTGCGCACCGCGATCCTGCCGGTGGTGACGCTGTTCGGGCTCGACCTCGGGTCGCTGCTCGGCGGTGCGGTCATCACCGAGAAGGTGTTCTCGATGCAGGGCCTCGGCGCGCTGCTCATCGACGCCGTGCACACCCTCGACCTGCAGGTCGTCGTGGGCTTCACGTTGTTCTCGGCGCTGTTGATCGTCACGGCGAACGTGATCGTCGACGTGGTCTACGCGTTCGTCGACCCGCGGGTGCGGCGCCGGGCGTAGCTCAGGCGGCGTCCCACCAGCGCAGCACGCGCGTGCCGTGGAGCGTGAGCCACTTCGACGGCTCGCCCTCGGGGACGTCGACCTCGAACCACTGCCGACCCGGCGGCCGCGTTCCCTGGGTCCACGTCCCGTCGTCGTTCCTGGCGGCACGGACGACCTCGATCGCCTCGGCCGCCCGGGGGTCCGGCGCGGTACCGTCCTGCAGCGCAGCCACACGCAGGTGGTCGGTGACCCGCAGCGCCGAGTAGATCCACCGCAGCGGGTACGCGAGCCGGGTCGCCCAAGGCCCGACGAGCTCGCCGTCGTGCTTCCGGAACAGCAGCCGTCGTTCGAGCAGGTACTCGGTGCCGCGGAGTCGAGCCGCTCGGAGTTCCGCCGCGCGGGGGTGGGTGCCGCCGGTCAGCTGCTCGTGCTGCAGGAGCCCCTCGATCACGTTGAGGGTCGAGTGGAACGACGACGCCGTCGACCCCTCGATCCACTCGCAGTTCCAGCCGCCGTCGTCGAGCTGGTGGTCGAGGAACCAGTCCGCCAGCTGCCCGACGTCGGCACCGAGCCAGGCGCCGTTCGCCAGGGTGAACGCGTTGATGCAGCAGTCGACCTCGCCGCTCCAGTAGGGGAGGTCCTCGTACTCCCAGCGGCTGTTCGTCGCCAGCCGTGCGGCCGTGTCCCCGAGGACCGCGGAGTCGAGTCCCCAGTCGCGCAGGGCGTTCAGCGACCAGGTCGTCGCCGTGTAGGGCTGCCCGGGTTCGTCCGCCTCGGGACCGTCGGGGTCGAAGTCCGCCGGGAAGTACGCGCCACCGGCCCACTGCCCGTCGGGGTCCTGGTGTGCGAGCATCGCCGCCCCGAGGCCCTCGGTCGCGACCCGCGCCCGGGTCTGCTGCCACACCGACGGCGGCGCACCGGTCAGATCACGCTCGACCTGCCACCGGACCGCCGGGTCCGAGTCGAGCAGCCACTCGACCACCGCGTCGTCGCTCATGGCGCGGAGGCTACGCCGTGCGGCGCACGCGCGGTGGCGCGAGGGCGGCTCGTGCGAGGTTGTTCACTCCGTGCGGGGGAACAACCTCGCACCGAGTGAACAACCTCGCACCGAGCAACAGCCTGCGCGGTGGATCAGAAGTAGGTGATGCCGTGCGGGGTCCGAGGGGGCAGGAGCATCGCGCGCAGCAGCTCGATCGACGCGGTGTCCGCAGCGCGGACCAGGCCGGCGGCCGCCAGGGTGACGGGCGAGACCGACCCGATGAGCAGGGCACCGAGCTCTGCCACGTCGAGCTGGACGTCGGAACCGGCCACGTCGGCGTCGTCGGCGATGCGCGTGACGCTGCCACGGGCCTCCTGGACGTCCAGCCGGTACGTGCCGGTCGTGTGGCCGAGCGCATCGGTGACCGCGAGGGTCAGCGAGCCGTCGACGGCGAACGGCCGCGACTCGAGCACCGCGGCCACGTCGAGGACGCGCAGCCAGACGTGGTCCTCCTCGTGGTCGACGTCGTACGCACGGTTGTCGCCGAGCGCCGCGACGATCGGGTCGTCGAGGCGCGAGCGGTTGTACTTCACGACGTCGTTCAGGTCGACCGACAGCACGAACTCCCACAGCGCCGTGTAGGCCTGGTCGTTCGCGTAGACCAGGTCGACGATCTCGAGTGCGGTGTCGGAGGACCCGTCTTCCTTGACGCGCCACGTGACGTAGCCGTCGATCTCGTCCGTGCCCTCGGCGCGGTGCACCGCCGCACGGACGTCCTTCGCCTTCTGCCCGTCGTTGCCGAGCAGTCCGAAGACGACCGGCCAGGTGCCCGCGTTGCGGACCATCGAGCCGGGCGTGCGGGTGTGGAAGCGCTCGAAGACCGCCTTGCCGGGGCCGTCGGCGAGCCACTGCGGCGTGACGACGGACACCGAGCCCGACGTCGGGGCGAGGAGGGGGAGTGCGCGTTCGCGTCGCACGCGCACCGCGCGCTCGCGGATCGCGCTGCCGAAGCCGAAGCGGCGGTAGATCGTGCCCTCGGACGCGGTCAGGGACGCCACGGCGTAGCCCTCGGCGACACCGCGCTCGAGCGCGTGCGTCATCATGCGGCGCAGGATGCCGCGGCGACGCTCGGTGGGCCGAACCGTGACCGCGGAGATGGCCTGCGTGTCGACGGACGACCCGTCGCCCCAGCTCAGCGCCTTGCGGAACCACGTGAAGGTGCCGGCGGGCCAGGTCTCGTCGACGGAGCCGGGGAAGGGCTTCCGGACGTAGACGCCCAGGAAGGTCTCCTCGTCGGCGATGAAGTGGGACGCCATGCGCGCTGCACCTTCGGCGTCCGGATCGGCTTCGTGGAACCCGAGGCCGACGGCCTGCATCCACGATCCGGTCTCGGCGTTCGGTGCCCCCTCGTCATCCGTCCCGGGCGCGAACTCGCGCAGCTCGTAGCGGTCGTCGAATGCCTCGTTGCTCACGCTCACGACCCTATCGGGACCGGGTGACGTCACGGCAAGGTGCGACGGGCCTCCTGCGCGACGACCTCGTCGAGGTCCGCCAGCGACCGCATCTGCTGCAGCGGGCGGGCCATCCGGTGGTTGTCACGGAGCGCCGGCTCGGTGCGCGCGAGGAACGCCCAGTACCCGGCGGTGAACGGGCACGCGTCGTCGCCGACCCGCTTCGTCGGGTCGAAGCGGCAGCCCCCGCAGTGGTCCGACATCCGGTCGATGTAGCGACCGCCCGACGTGTACGGCTTCGTGGCGACCATCCCGCCGTCGGCGTGCTGGGACATGCCGATGATGTTCGCCGGCATCACCCAGTCGGTGCCGTCGACGAACACGTCGGTGAACCACTCGGTCAGGTGCACCGGGTCGTAGCCGCGCTGCAGTGCCCAGTTGCCGAGCACCATGAGGCGCTGGATGTGGTGCAGCCAGCCGTGGTCGTGCAGGCCCTCGATCGCGGTCCGCACGCAGACGGCGTCGATCTCCGACGCGTCGAGTTCCCGCCACCAGTCGGGGAGTCGTCCGTGCGCGCCGAGGGCGTTCTCCGATGCGCCGTAGTCGTCGCCGAACCACCAGTAGAGGTGCCAGACGTAATCGCGCCATCCGGCGAGCTGGCGGACGAAGCCCTCGACGCTGGCGAGCGGGGCGGCCTCGGTGCGGTGCGCTTCGAGGGCGGCGTCGATCGCCTGCCGCGGATCGAGCACCCCGAGGTTCATCGGCACGCTGAGGAGCGAGTGCGCCATCGTCCAGTCGTTCGTCAACGTGGCGTCCTCGAACGGCCCGAAGTCGCCGAGGCGCACCGCGACGAAGTCGTCCAGGGCACGCTTCGCCTCGTCCGCCGTCACCGCGAACCGACGGGTGTCGTCGCGGCCGACGAACCGGGCGGTGCCGTCCCGCTCCCACCGGTCCAGGTCGTGCCGCACCTGGTCGTCGACGTCGTCCTCGTCCGGCCACCAGGGCTCGGGCAGCCCGAGGGTCGTGGCGCCCTTCGGTGGCGGCTGACGGTTCTGGTCGTCGAGGCTGAACTTCCCACCGATCGGCTTGCCGTCGCGCAGCAGCCAGCCCTCACGGCGCCGGACACGCTCGTAGTGGTCCTCCATGCGGAACCGACCCGTGCCCTGCGCCGCCCACTCCGCGAACTCGTCCTCGTCGGTCACGAACCCGCGGCTCGGCAGGATCACGGTGCCCCGTCCCCAGTGCCGGATCTGCGCGCGGAGGGTACGGGACGGCGGATCGATCGCCTCGAGGTCGTCGCGGCCGGTCAACGCCTCGCGGAGGGTGTCGACCTGGACGTGCTCGGCACGGTCACCGAGTTCGTGGACGCGGTGGCGCAGGGCACTCAACCAGAGGTGGGCCTTCGCCCGGTGGACGGGGCGAGCGGTGAAGAACTCGCGTGCCTCGACGACGAGGGCCGGGCCACCGTCGTCGAACAGGGGCCCGTACTGGCCGGGGAGGACCAGGCGACGACGTTCGGAGGGCATGGGTGGACCGTACCCAGCGAGTGGGGTGGAGCTGTCAGTCAGGGGCGTTCGTCGACGAGGGCGATGAACCGGCTGCCGATGCCCTCGACCTCACGTCGGGTGAGCCCCGCAGTCGGTTCCGGCGCCTGGTACGGCTCGTGGTAGTCGCACATCAGGTAGTCCCACTCCGGCCACCACTTCTTCGGCCGCGCTTCTTCGGCGAACGCGCAGACGACGCACTCGAGGCGGACCCAGACCTTCTTGGCACCCGTGCGGTTCGCTCGGGACTGCACGAGCCACGCGGGCGGATCCTGTTCGATCGCGTCGAGTTCGGCTTCGCTGAGACGCGAGGGGATTCCGTGGTGGGTCGCCATCTCGAGGGTGATGTCGAGTCGAACGGCGGCGTCGCGTCGGGAGAGCATCCGACAAGATTAGGTTCTGTCGGGGCTCAGTGCCGTCGGCGATGGGGACGAGCCCGGTCGCGCGACAGTTCCGCTCTGCGGCATCTGCCACAAGCGGAGCCCGATGTGCGGGTGTGAGCTCGTAGACTCCTCGTGATGGCTGGGATCACCGTGGCGTCGCGGACTCGGCGAGGGCGCCGTACAGGCCGTGGCATTGCGGCGGACAGCACGCGGTGGGACGTGCAGGGGCTCCGCGCGTTCGCGGTCCTCGCCGTGCTGCTGTACCACCTGTGGCCGACGAGGCTTCCCGGCGGTTTCATCGGTGTCGATGTCTTCTTCGTGATCTCGGGCTTCCTGATCACCGGGCACCTGCTCCGCGAGGTCTCCGCGACCGGCCGGATCGCTCTCGCCGGGTTCTGGGCTCGTCGTGCGAAACGACTGCTCCCCGGCGCCTTCCTCACGCTCGTCGCCACTGGGGTCGCGGTCCTCCTCTGGGTGCCGAGCGCGCTCTGGGGGCAGTACGGCCGGGAGCTCATCGCCTCGGCCGTCTACGTCCAGAACTGGCAGCTCGCGGCCGATTCGGTGGACTACCTCGCCGAGGGCAACGGCGCGTCCCCGTTCCAGCATTTCTGGTCACTGTCGGTCGAGGAGCAGTTCTACATCGCGCTGCCCCTGCTGCTGCTCGGGGTCCTGTGGTTCGCGCACCGCGCACGCCGAGCACAAGCCGACCCGGTCGTCGTGACCCGCGTCGTGCTCGGCGTCGTCGTGGTGCTCTCGCTGACGTGGAGCATCGTGCAGACCGGGACCGCGTCCGGGATTGCCTACTTCTCGACGGCGACGCGAGCGTGGGAGTTCGCACTCGGCGGACTCGTTGCGACGATTCCCCTGGGCGTGCCGCGGTCGAGTGGGACGCGGACGACCCGGGCGATCGTTGCCTGGGTCGGTGCCGGCGGGCTGGTCGTCTCGCTGTTCGCCATCACCGCTGCGACGCCGTTCCCGGGCATCGCGGCGGTGCTGCCGGTCGTGTCCGCGACGCTGGTCGTGCTTCTCGGTTCGCATTCGGGACTCGAGTTGGTCGGTCATGTCGCCCCTGTCCGTTTCACCGGTCGGATCTCGTACGCCGTCTACCTCTGGCACTGGCCCGCGATCGTCCTCCTGCCGATCGTCACGCGCCACGAAGCGACCACGCTGGACAAGGTCGTGATCGTCGTCGGTGCGCTGACCCTCGGCGCGGCCACCACCCTGCTCGTCGAGGAG
This sequence comes from Curtobacterium sp. PhB137, assembly GCF_003814955.1. Lineage (NCBI taxonomy): Bacteria > Bacillati > Actinomycetota > Actinomycetes > Micrococcales > Microbacteriaceae > Curtobacterium > Curtobacterium sp. PhB137. The sequence goes on from NZ_RKQO01000007.1 coordinate 38,837, forward strand.
CCGCTCCGGTTCTCCGCGCGCGTCCGGCGCCTCCGACCCCGCCGGGTTGCGGTCTACGGGGTGCTGAGCACCCTGGTCGTGGTGGCGCTGGGCGCGACCTCGCTCACGGCCCTCCACGTCCAGCAGGTCCGGACAGCGCTGCTGGCGGAGCGCCTCGGCTCCGGCAACGTCGCGTGCTTCGGAGCCGCGGCGGAGATCGCTTCGGCCGACCCGTGCGTGAACCCAGCCCTCGCCGACGTCCGCGTGCCGTCCGCAGCGAACGCGGTCGCCGACGACGCCAACCGATCAGCCTGCTGGTCGAACGACTCGAGCACGTTCCGAGTGTGTTCCCTCGGTCCGACCACCGGGTACTCGAAGCACCTCATCGCGATCGGTGACTCGCACAACAACGTGCTGGTGGACGCCTACGAGCGGATCGCGGAGCAGCGGAACTGGCGCATCGACGTCGCCGGTCACCAGAGCTGCTACCTGACGACTGCCGAGCAGCAGGCGGGGTCCAGACGCCAGGCCAACGCGTGCACCGGCTGGAAGCAGAACGCCATGGACCACCTCCGGTCACACCCCGACCTGGACGGCGTGATCGTGACGCACTCGAGCGGTAACGGCCCGGTCGTGGTGCCGGAGGGGAGCACGGACGAGCAGACGGTCGTCGACGGACTCGTCACAGGATGGAGCGCCGCCGCCGAGGCCGGTATCCCGATCATCGCGCTCCGCGACAACCCTGCAGCACGCCCCGACGTCGTTGCGTGCGTCGGTCAGATGTCGGGACCGACCACCCCAGCCTGCGACTCTTCGCGTGTCGACGCCCTCGCACGGTTCGACGGATCCGCGGAGGCCGTCGACCGCGTGCACGGCGCTGCCCGTCTCGTCGACCTCACGGACTCGTACTGCACCGACACGGTCTGCCCCGCCGTGATCGGTGGCGTACTCGTCTACCGCGACCAGACACACCTGACGAACACGTTCGCGACGACACTCGCGCCGTACCTCGGCGACGAGATCGACGCCGCGTTGGCGGCGATGCGATCTTGATCGGAACCGCCGGCGGAGGAAGCCCCCGTTCTTGCCGACGGCTTGCCCCTGAGCGTCAACGGTGCTTCGCAATGGTTGCAGCCGCGATCGGTCGCACTTACGCTTCCCGCATGTGGTGGTGGATCGGAACCGGCGTGGTCCTGGCTGTGCTCCTCGTGCTGTGGTTCGTCATGCACCGGTACACCAACTTCGGCTCTCGGGCGGCGAGGTACGAGGGGACCGACCCCGAAGTCGCTGAAGCCCTTCGGCAGGCTGAGTCCGACATCGCGCGGGGGCGCATGTACTTCTGAGGCTCTCGCAGGCGAGCGAGCGAAGTGAAGGAGGACGTCCCCGGCTACAAGGGGCGTCAGGCCCCGGGGCTCGTGTAGTGCCGGGACTGCCGCATGAAGAACCACCATCCGAATGCGAGCATCAGCGGCCCGGCCATGGGTGCGATGTCAGCGAGCCACGTCGGGACCAGCAGCTCGTCGGTCTTGCCGAGCACGACGGTCGCAGGCAGGTACGCGATGAACGCCAGCGGCAGCGCGAACGTCAGCGCGAAGACGCCCGCGGGACCGAACACGGGAAGCGGGTAGGCCCCGAAGTCGGTGAGCGTGTTGTCGACGCTGACCTTGAGGTCACGGGTGGATCCCAGCCGGAACGACAGCCCTGCGAGACCGATCTGCAGCCCGGCCTCGAGCAGACCGCCACCGATCGCGGCCGCCACGGTGAGTGCGACCAGCCAGGGCGTCCAGTCGATCGGCGCGAGCGTGATGGCGGCCACGAGGATCCCAAGCCCGAGCACCAGGTCGCCGAGGGTGCCCAGGTTGAACCACCTGGTCAGCAGCTGGATCAGCGGTGGTACGGGGCGGAGCAGGAAGCGGTCGTACTCGCCCTCGCGGATCACCATGTCGGTCGCCAGGTGCTGTCCGAAGAACACCGTCCCGACGCCGTGTGCAGTGAGCCGCAGCCCGTACAGGAAAGCGATCTGCGCCGTCGACCAGCCGGCGATGACGCCGAACCGGTCGAGCAGGACGCCGATGAACAGCAGCTGCGTCCCTTGCAGGGCCGCACTGCCCGCCATCATCAGGATCAGGTTGCCCTTGTAGATGAGGGACTGCCGGAACGCCGCGGCGAGCAGGATCCGCCACTGGCGGAACCAGCCGGGAGGCTCGGTGGCGGTCCCCGGGGCGACCGTGCGTCCGATGTCAGCCACCGTTGATCACCGTCCTCCGCAGGGCGCGCAACCACACCAGGTGGGCGGCGAACGCGAGCGCGACGATCCAACCGGCCTGCAGGGCGAGCTCACCGAGGACGTTCCAGCCCGGCGTCCGGTCGAACCAGATCGAGAGCGGGGTGAAGATCTGCGCACTGAACGGCAGCACACGGAGCACCGCGGCGAGGCCGTCCGGCATGAACCACAGCGGGATGAGCGAGCCTGAGCAGAACGCCGCCGCCATGCTGTAGATCATGTAGGCGCCGCCGACGTCGGTGGTCCAGAACGCGGTCAGCCCGACGATGAGGTTGCACTGGATCGCGATGACCAGACCGAGGACGGCGCTGAGCACGAACACGAGGGTCTGCCACCAGGTGCTCGGAGCGGGAACCGCTCCGAGCAGCAGCGCCAGGGCGAGCCCGACGATCGCCTTCGGCACGTTGGCGAGGGAGCTGCCGAGCTGCGCGGCGACGGTCTGCGTGATCAGCCCGACCGGCCGCATGATGTCGAACACCACATTGCCGTCGCGCACCCGTCGGTTCAGCGACGAGAACTGCCACGGCTGGAACACGACGGCGAACAGGGCGCCGAGGACCGCGTACCCGACGGCGTCGGCACGGTCGACGCCGCTCACCGAGGTGCGGTCGCCGTAGACCGCGTTCCACACGAGCATCACGAGGACGACCCGCATCACCGTGCTCACCGTGCCGACGAGGACATCAGCGCGGAAGACAAGGACGGAGCGCAGCCCTTGCCCGACCAACGCGAGGCGGACCGCGAGCGGGCCGGCGGGCCGGTCGCGGGCCTCCAGGACGTCAGCCGACACGGCGCACCGAGCGTGCCGTGTAGATCTCGGTGATCACGTCCTCGAGTTCCGGCTCGTGGACCGTGAGGTCCGCGATCGGCAGCGCGGCCGTGGTCCGGGCGATCGCGGTCGAGGTGGACACCTCGGTCGGGTCGTACCGGAGGTCGAGGAGGTGCGCATCACCGTGCTCGTGCGTCCCTGCTCGCTCAACGCCCTCGACCCACCAATCGCGCGGCTCCGGCCCGGACAGTTCGACGCGCAGGGTTCGGTGTGGCAGGTACGCCCGGCGGAGCGCGTCGATGTCGCCGTCGAACAGGATCCGACCGTCGTCGATGATCACCACACGACGGCACAACTGCTCCACGTCACCGATGTCGTGGGTGGTCAGCATGACCGTCGTGCCAGCGGTGCGGTTGCGCTCCCGGACGAATTCGCGGATGCGTGCCTTGGCGACCACGTCGAGCCCGACGGTCGGCTCGTCGAGGTACAGCACCGGCGGCTCGTGCAGCATCGCCGCGACGAGGTCCCCACGCATCCGCTGTCCGAGGGAGAGCGTCCGGACCGGCCGGTCGATGAAGGACCCGAGGTCGAGCAGGTCCACGAACTCGTCGAGCGTGCGTCTGTACGCCGACGGGGCGACGCCGTAGAGCTTCGCGAGGACGTCGAACGAGTCTCGGAGCGGCAGGTCGAACCACAACTGCGTGCGTTGCCCGAACACCGCACCGATGGTGCGTGCGTTCGCCGAACGGTCCTTCCACGGCACGACACCGTTCACTCGGACCTCGCCACTCGTGGGGACGAGCACACCTGTCAGCATCTTGATCGTCGTCGACTTCCCGGCGCCGTTCGGGCCGAGGTAGCCCACGATCTCGCCCGGCTCGATCGACAGCGAGACGCCGTCAACGGCCCGGTTCGTGATCGTCTTCGTGGTGAACAGGTTCCGCACACCCGAGAACGCACCCTGCACCCGGACGGGGCGTGAGAACTCCTTGACCAGACTGTCGGCGACGATGAGCGACATTCGTCCAACGTATCGAAGAAAGCCCCCAGTGGCGAGGAACCGACATCGCCCGACGCCGCTGTGAGAGCATCGCCGGATGCACGACGATGTTGCGAACGACGTGCGGAGCGAACCGTTCCGCTCCGGTGAATCCGTGGTCCTCCGCAGTCTGCACGCGCTCGGTTCGCACGGTCGAGCCGTCGCCTTCGCCGTCGCGGGTCGAGTCCTCGTCGATGACGACGACGTCGCGGTGGTCGCGAGCCCGCTCGGTTCCGCGGTCCGTCGCCGGGCCGGTACCGGCAGCGGGCCGAACGCGCGGCTCGTCCTCCCCTCGGACTGGGACGGCTCCTACGTCGAGGACAGCTGGTGCGGAGCGACCGTGGTCCGCGTGCACCCGAAGGGCGCAGCGTGGTCGGTGTGGCGCTGGCACGACGGGACGCAATGGTTGCCGGACTGGTACATCAACCTCGAGCTGCCGTGGGTGCGTACGTCCGTCGGCTTCGACAGCCAGGACTGGACCCTCGACGTCATCGCGACCCGAGACGATGCGGGCCGCTGGTCGGTTCGGTACAAGGACGAAGACGAACTCGCGTTCTACAGGGACGAGGGCCTGGTCACGGAAGCGGACCGCGCGATGATCGAACGCACCGGCGAGGATGCCGCCGCGGCCGTGCACGCGGGCTCGTTCCCGTTCGAGACCGACTGGTCGCGGTGGGTGCCGGACCCGAACTGGTCCGCCCCGCAGGTGCCCGCAGGGTGGGATGCCGTCCGCTAGCTCCGCTCAGTGCGTCTGCGCCGCGAGGTCGGCGTAGGCGGCGGCGTACCAGCTGACGGTCGAGTCGCCCGACGTGGGCCCGATGGTGATCGAGTCGGCCGAGGTCACGACGTAGAGGTCTTCGTCGTGGCCGCACTGGACCGAGCGCGCCGCGAGCTCCCTGCCGGTGTCAGCGCCGTCGGCGATGCGACCGCCCCAGACGGCCATGCGGACGGTTCCGTGTCCCTGGCAGGCGAGGGACACGCGGACGTGTGCGCGCTCGCCGCCGTCTGCGACGCCCAGGGACAGCCGACTCGACGCGTCGTTGGTTCCGGCACCAGCGCCGAGTTCGCCGGGCTGGTCCGCCCACCGATCCTGGACGTTCTCCATCCAGGCGGAAGCGTCGTCAACCGGCGTCGCACGGCCGGAGCAGGCGGTGAGCGACACCACGATCACGAGCGTCAGCCCGATGACGCTGCTCCATCGGCCGCGGCGAAGGTGGTCGTGCACAGACGAAGCAATCATGTCGATCACAGTGTCGTGCACGCCGGCCGTGCCCGCACCCTCCCGTTCTGGCGTCGTACGCTGGGCGAGTGGTGAGCGCGATCGTCCTCGTGATGGCCGAGTACATGGTCGACGACTCCCCGCTCTGGTACCGCGGGTCGCGCGAGTGCATCGGGAGCGTTGATGCGGGATCTCTCGGGCTGAGCAGGCCGCTGCGGGACGACCTCAGGGCGTGGAACGACGTCTTCGATTCCCGCGGGGAGCCCGACTTCGACTGGCCTTCCGGAGCGGTCCGTGACGCTCATCGCGTCGAAGCGTTCGTGCTCGCGAGCCGTGTGCAACTCGAGCTCGGCGACGAAGCCCATGTCTGGTGCGGAGCCGGCGCCGGCATCGACACGGTGGCCGAGGCGGGTACTGCCGTCGTGCTGCCGAGTGCACGACCCGGAACCGATGTCGAGTTCTTGCGTGACGGGGAGCGGGACGTCCGGTCGGCACGCGCCGCGGGTGCTGGTGATGGCACCGCCAAGGCGATCGTGCACTGGCGTGCCCTCACCGAACGAGTCGGGACGCCGTTCGGTGATGCCGAGACCCGCGCCGTCGGGCTCCGGACGGCAGCGCGCATCCAAGCCGATGTCGGCGTTGGCGCCCAGGTGGTCTTCCTCAGCGGCGCATCGGTGGCGTATCGACTGGACGAGTTCGGCTGAGGCTGACACCCTCCAAGCACACGCTGTTCCGGACAGTCCCTACGGTGGTGGGATGCGTTCTCTCGCCAAGCTCGATGACTGGTCTCCGTCCGACGTCCATGCGGTCTTCGAGCTTGCCGACGCGTACCAGCACCGCCGGGGACCGGTGACGGCGGGGTCGGCAGCCATGTTCTTCCCGCCGACCAGTCTGCGAACCAGGGTGACGTTCGAGCAGGGTGCTTCGCTGATGGGGCTCGATCCGATCGTGTTCCCGGACACGACGCTCGACAAGCCAGAGGCGCTGGCAGACGTCGCCCGGTACCTCGACAACTGGGTCGACATCATCGTGGTGCGTCACCGTGACCTCGCCGTCATCGAGGGACTGGCTGCCGCGCATGCGCTGCCTGTCGTGAACGCCATGACCGACGAGAACCACCCGTGCGAGGTCCTCTCCGACCTCTACGCACTGCGGCAGCGTGGGGAGATCTCGTCGCTCCGCTTCCTCTTCGTCGGGGCGGACGGCAACATCGCCAGGGCATGGCAGGAAGCTGCTCGAGTCCTGCGACTCGACCTGGTCCAATGCTGCCCGGCCGGCCTCGCAACGCCGGGCGCTGCATGGACCGACGACCTCGAGACTGCCGTGCGGTCAGCGGACGTGATCCTGACGGACGGCCCCGGAGCGCACGCCGACGCCCTCGAGTCGTACCGGATCACCGCGGCGCTCCTCGACGTCGCGCCCACGGGAGCCCGCTTCGACCCGTGTCCGCCGTTCGTGCGTGGCCGTGAGGTCAGCGCCGATGCCGTGGAACACCCCGCGTTCGTCGGGCACGGGTTCAAGGCCGCACTGCTCCCGGTGCAGCAAGCAGTGATGGCGTTCTGCCTCGGTCTCGGACCGTCGGGCGGCTCCGCCAGTCGTCAGTAGTCGGGGTCCTGACGGTCCTGGTCCTGCCATGGGAGCATCCGACCGGCGACCAACGACAGCACGCCCCCGAACATGAAGACGAGCAGCACCGCCCACCAGGGGTTGCGTCGTTCGCGCGGCTGCTGTCCGTCCATGCCGTCACGATAGCGGGTCAGTCGGTCGCACCCCGGGGCGGTTCGACGAGCAACCCGACGCGATCGGCCAGGTAGTCGGCGAGCGGGACGGCGGAGCCCGCGGCCGGTGACCAGCGGACGAGCGGCACGTCGTCCTCGACGAAGAGCACACCGGTCGAGTCGACGAGCGTTCCGTCCAACGCGATCGCCGTGGTGCCGTGGTTGACGGTGTCGCCGGCCGCGAAGTGTCCCTTCGCCGCAGCAGCGCGGTAGGCCCGACGGACCTCGGCCGAGACCGACTGGAACTGTGCCCGGCCCGGGTCGGTGACCCGGGTGATCGCCCCGGTGGCCCAGACCCGGCCGCCCGATTCGAGCGACGAGCCGATCAGCAGTGCACCAACGCGCCACACGCGACCGAGGGGCCGCATGGTCGCTTCGCGGCGGATGCCGAGCACCGCCTTCGGCTGCGCGTACTCGCCGAGCGCCTCGTCCGGCACCCCGGCGGCACGGAGCCGTCGTGCGGCGTCGTCCAGCAGTTCCCTCGCTCGCTGCACTCCGTCGGTCACGTCCACCGAGCCTAGACCGGGGCCTGCCCCGAGCGCCGGTGCGATGCCCTGCGGCGCCCGTGACCGGCCGTCGCACGTCGCCCGCGCCCGGACGCCCCACGTCGACGGCGCGCGGCCGTGACCGTGCCGATGGTGATCATCACGCCGCCGTACGCCAACAGGACGCCGGCGACGGTCGGGATGAGCCAGCTCCGCGAGCCGTTGACGAGCTGGTTGACGACACCGATCTCGGGGATGCTGTACCAGACGACTCCCCGGATCTGTGCGGCGGTGACGGGGTGCGGGTCGGCCTTCGCGTTGTTGTCGCCCTTGAGGACGAACGTGCGCGCCCCGTTCGACGACGAGGACACCGAGGTCACGCGGTGGCTGATGACGGCCGGCTGGCCGGAGACGATCTGGTAGGTGACGACGTCGCCCACCTCGATGTCGTCGACGGCGGTCGGGCGGACGACGAGCAGGGTGCCCGGGGGCAGCGTCGGCTCCATCGACTGGGTCAGGACCGTCAGCGGCATCGACCCGGTGGCCTTGGGGACGACGATGAGCACGACGGCGAGGGCTGCGACCAGCAGGAGCAGTCCGGTGCTGAGACCGAGGACGACGGCGTGCACGACCGCACGCCCACCGGAGCGCTCTGCACGTTCGGGACGAGCCGCCGCGCGGGTCATGCGCCGCACCGGATCGCCGCGCCGTTGTTCTGCGTGAAGAGCGTGACCGGGCCGCTGCCGGCGACGGTCGAGGTCGGGTTGCCGGCGCTGTCGAGGACCTTGACCGTGACGGTGAGCGTGCCGGAGGTACCCGCGCTCGCCGGGATGTCGCTCGGGGCGATGGTGATGAACGCCGAGTAGTCCTGGGCCTTCTGTCCGACCGGCGTGGTCCCGACGTAGGCGGCGTACCAGGTCTCCTTGGGGCGGCCTGCGGCGTCCCAGGTGACGTCGACGTAGTTGCCGCTGTGGTCGTTGCAGGTCAGCGCTGCTTCCGCTGCGGAGGTGTTCAAGTAGAAGCCGCCCTGCACGACGCCCGACGTCCAACTGCCGCTCGCCACGGTGAGGTTCACGTTCACGTTGGCCGTGGCGGATGCCGGCGCCGAGGACTTGGGCGTGCTGCGGGTGCACCAGATGGCCGAGGCGCCGGCGGCGAGCTTGGACGTCATGCTCGGCAGTGACGCCCAGGTGCCGGTGACCGAGCCGCTGCCGACCGCGGTGTTCGTCGTGCACGCCGCGGTCGTGGCGACGGGCCAAGCGACGACGGTGACCGCCTGCGCGAGCGCCGTCGAGCTGCCGGAGACGACGGACACGGTGGTCGTCGCGGTACCGGCGATGGAGCCCGAGTTGGTGAGCGTGATCGGCTTCGTGACCGACGTCACCGTGGACGAGAAGGTGGTGGTCAGCGCGCTCGTGCCGGCGATCGAGGCGGAGACCTTGCCGATCGTGACGCTCGAGGCCGTGGTGCTGGACGCACTCCACAGTGCCCAGGCGGCGCTCGACCCACCGCCGACGAACACGGCGGTGAGCAGCACGGCGACGACGAGCCGGAGACGGCGGTTCATGCGGAGACCTGCGTTCCGGTGACGGTGAGGGTGAAGTCGGTGACGGCGCCGGACACGCTCTGCGGCGCGTCGGCGTCGAGGACCAGCTCGACACAGCCGACGGTGCTCGCACCGGGCTGGAGCGTGAACGAACCGCTACCGGTGTCGAAGGCGGCGAGACGGCCGCTCGCGCCGGACAGCCCGGTGGTGCAGGCCGCAGCCGATGACACGTTGGTCAGACGGAGCGTCAGCTCGCCGAGGACGGCCGCCGACGACGCGTTCGTCGCGTAGGCGACGTTCGTGGACGTCGTGGCGACGCGCATCGAGAGCGGGATCGAGCCGGTGTTCTTCACGGCGAAGGTGCCGGTGACCCCGGTACCCGGTCCGAGGACGGTCGTGTTCATCGTCGACAGGGTGCCGACGGTGATCGTCGCGGTCGCGGACTTCACGGTGGTGGCCGCGGTGCTGGCGGTGCCGTTCCAGAGGGCGTAGGTCCCGCCGACGCCGAGGAGCGCCGTGGCGACGGCGACGACCAGGGCGAGCGCGACGGGCAGGATCCACCGGTGGCGTCGTGCCGCGCGGTGGCGGCCCGTCGTCCTCGGTGTCCCGGTCATGTGCGTCCCCTGGTGCTCGTGAGCCTCTGCTGGTGCGGGCCACAAGGGCCCAGACGGGCCACAAGGGCCCAGACGGGCCACAAGGGCCCAGCACGGGCCACGACCGGCGGATCAGGGGCCGGTCGTGGCCCGCGTCAGTGCGATCGGTGGATCAGGAACCGATCGCGGTCTGGGTGAGCGTGAAGGCCAGGGCGCCGACGTTGATCGACCCGTTCTGCCCGGTCGTCGCCGAGGACGGCAGCGTGATCGTGAAGACGACCTTGACGGTCGAGGTCGACGCCGACGGCGAGACGACGAAGGTGTTCGCGTTCGACGTGGACTGCACGACGGTGGCGCTCGAGGACGTCACGGCCAGGGTCTTCTGCGTCGCGGCGAGGAGTGCGGAGTCACCGGTGATCGACTGGCTGGCGTAGGTCAGGTTCGCCTTGAGGTCCTGGCCGGTCGCACCGATGTTCAGCGTCTGCGTGAACTGGAACGTGTTGCCCGGCACCATCAGGGCGGTGGTGGGGTTGATCGCGGTCGAGCGGCCGTTCGTGATGTCCGTCCAGGCGCCGTCGTTGTTCGCGCTGAGGGTCAGCGTGCCGGAGCTCACCGAGGACGCGGCGCTGGAGGCACTGGCGTTCCAGAGGGCGAAGGTGCCTGCTCCACCGAGGAGGAGGGCGATGCCGGCTGCGCCGGCGATGGCACCGGTGACGATCTTGTGCATGGTGGCGGGTCCGTTCTGTGCGTTCGGGGCGCACTGGATTCCACCGGCTCGTGATTCGGGTCGTCGTGCCGGTGGGACGGTGTCATCGACCTCGCGGGTGAGGGGTCGCGGCTGACCTTTGCCGAGAGCGGTCGCCGGGCTCCGGAGCGCAGATCTGCTGCTCGGGCGGGCTGGACTCGCTCTGGTGACGACGGTACTCGTCCCCCAAAGTGCGGACAAGTGGGAACATGCTTTCGCATGGACCCAAAACGGGGGTGATTTTTGTCCACCCTGTGGAGGACATGTTTGTACCCCGATCATCACCGGAATGCCGGACGTCCCCCGACCGTTGCACCGACCGGAAACGAGGAGGGCCCATGGACATCGTGCGCTGGCTGTTCGACGCGCAGATCGTCATCGGCGACCAGACGGTGCTCTGGCGCGAGGTGATCGGCAACGTCTTCGGGCTGCTCAGCGCGCTCGGCGGGATGCGCCGCAAGGTCTGGGCCTGGCCCGTCGGGCTGGTCGGCAACGCGCTCCTGTTCACCGTCTTCATGGGCGCACTGTTCGACACCCCGAACCCCGTCAACCTGCTCGGCCAGGCCGGCCGCCAGGTGATGTTCATCATCGTGAGCATCTACGGCTGGTACCGCTGGACCCACCGCCCCGACGACACGTCCACCGTGATCGAACCGCACTGGGCATCGTGGCGGACCCGGATCCTGCTGGTCGTCGGCATGGTCGGTGGGACCGCCCTGCTGACCCCGGTGTTCCGCGCCCTCGGGTCGTACGAGCCGGTGTGGAGTGACGCGTGGATCTTCGTCGGCTCGCTGCTCGCCACCTACGGCATGGCGAAGGGCTGGGTCGAGTTCTGGCTCATCTGGGTCGCGGTCGACCTGGTCGGTGTCCCGCTCCTGTTCTCGGCCGGGTACTACGCGTCGGGTCTCATGTACGTCTTCTACGGCGTCTTCACGCTGACCGGCTTCTTCGTCTGGGCGAAGCAGCGGGTGAAGCCGCCGGCGGCCCCCGTCACGGTCGGCTGACGAGTCGGCTGACGACCCGGCTGAACGGCCCGCCCACGCCGAGCCGGTCCACGCCGACCCGGCGTGGATGTGACGGCCCCCGGTCTGGGACGAGACAATGGGGTACCGCACACGATGGGATGGTCGGATGGAACCCCTGCACGGCGAACGCGTCGAGGACGATGAGTCCCTCGCCGAGCGCACCGTCCGCGGAGCGATCCGCGCCTACCGGCTGCACCCCTTCGACGCGGTCGACGCCTCGGTCGTGGCCGAGGTCGCGGGCATCCCGCTCGAGACCGTGGAGCGGTTGTTCCCCGCGTGGGAAGCGCTGCTGCTGGTGACGTACGACCGGTGGACGCAGCTGCGTGGCACCCGTCGGAAGACCCCGCCGGCGTGCACGATCGACCACGTCCGGCTGACCCTGGCCGAGGACGTCGCCGACCCGGGGCTCGTCCGCGTCCTCGCGGGCGTGATCACGGTCGCGAGTTCCGAGTCCGGCTTCGCCGAGCTGTTCCGCAAGCGCTTCGACGAGTACGTCGAGCAGCTCAGCAACGGTCTGCAGCGCGACTTCGACAACGGTGCCGAGGAATCGGCGATCCCGTCGTACCAGGCGGCCACGCAGCTGCTCGCGGTGTACGAGGGACTGCAGATCCAGATGCTCGTCCGGCCCCACATCGACGTCATGGTGGAGTTCGACCGGTCGGTCCGGACGCTCCGCCAGGGCTGGAAGCAGCACGAGTTGCCGTCGTGGGACCTCGACGCCGACGTCCCCGAGCGCGAGACGCCGCAGCGCCAGCGACCGGCGGAACACCAGCAGACTGCACGCGAAGCCGAGCGGGAACCCCAGAGCCGTCCCTAACGGGAGACCGACCGCCGCCGCCACGACACGATCTGGCGCAGCGTCACCTTCGACCCGTACTGCGCGACCGAGTGCCGGAACAGGTACTCGGCGAACCAGAGCAGCAGGCCGGCGGCGACGAACACCTCGACGATGCAGACCACCGACTCGGTGACGCTCAGCGAGCCGACGGCGTTCCGCACCATGGCGGTGACGGGAGTGAACGTCGGGAAGTACGTGAAGAACGCGGCGACGGGCGACGTCGGGGTGGTCATCACGAAGAACGCCGCGTAGAGCGGGATGATCAGGGCGAAGATCGCCGCCGACTGCAGTGCCGAGGCGTCCTTGATCGACGGCACCGCGGCACCGACAGCGACGAACAGCCCGGACGCCAGCAGCACGCCGCCGACGAGCAGCAGCGCGCCGACGAGCATCCGCCACGGGTCGATCGTCAGCCCGCCGAGCTGCGAGGCGACGAGTGGCAGGACGGCGAGCATCCCGACCAGCCCCGGGATGACGAACACCCCGACCTGCACGAACCCGACGAGCAGCATCGCGATCACCTTGCCGCGGATCAGGTCGCCGGCGGTGACGGCGGTCAGGATCATCTCGGAGATGCGGTTCTCCTTCTCCTCGACCACGACGGTCACCATGCGTGCCGCGAGCAGGATGACGAGTCCGAAGAAGGCGGCGACGTACAGGAACGGCGGAACGATCGACAGCCATCCCGGCGCGACGTGCCCGTCGGCGTAGGTCGTGACGTCGGTGGCCGGTGGGGAACGCAGGAGCTCGACGGTCTCGGGGGCGTCGACGGTCGCGGCGACGCTCTGCTCGAGCACCCGTTCGGCGAGCGACGAGTAGCCACCGTTCGCGAACAGGCCGCGGTCGGCGGCATCGACGGTGATCGGCGAGGTCGAGGGGGAGGACGGGAACGAGATGAAGGCGTCGAGGTCCCCGGAACGCACGGCGGCGCGGTCGGCGTCGGCGTCGGTGGACGGCGACCCGCCCCACTTCGCCGCGACGGACTCGGACACCAGCCCGGAGTGGTCGACGTAGCGGAACGGGGTCTTCGTGGCGGACGAGCCCGAGACGACCGAGTCGGTGCCGGCTGCCTGTCCGATGCCGACGAGCAGGGACACGATGACGATGACGACCGGCAGCGCGAGCGTGCCGATCCAGAACGCGGGCTTCTTGACCGCGCGGACGAACTCGAACCGGACGACGGTGCCGAGGCGGCTCACGCTGCTGCCCCCGCGGCGGCGAGCGCGTCGTGGCCGTAGACCTGCACGAAGATCTCGTCGAGCGGGATCCGACGCATCTCGAACGCGGTGACGCGGACACCGTCCGCCACGAGCGCCGCGAGGATGTCGGCACCGTCCGGTGCGGCGGCGGACGTCGGCACGAGGTAGGCGACGTGCCCCTCGTGCCGCGCGAGCTTGTACAGCGGCGAGCGGGGGACCGGTCCGTCGAGGCCGACCCGGGCGACGGCGCCGCCGAAGGCGTCCTGCACGTCGGGGATCGACCCGTAGGCGGCGGCGGTGCCGTCCTTGAGCAGCAGGATCCGGTCGCAGAGCCGCTCGACCTCGTCCATGTGGTGGGTCACGAGGATGACGGTCGCGCCGTCGGCCTTCCGTTCGTCGACCAGGTCGAGCAGCAGCCGTCGGTTCACGGGGTCGAGGCCCTTCGTCGGTTCGTCGAGGATGAGCAGCCGCGGCCGGTCCATGATCGTGATGCCGAGCTGCACCTTCTGCTGCTGCCCGCCGGAGAGCTTGTCGACGCGGAGCTTGGCGCGGTCGGCCAGACCAACGCGTGCCAGGTAGTCCATGCTCCAGGCCGTCGCCTCGGGACCTCGGAGCCCGCGGAGCCGTCCGAAGTAGGACATCACGTCGATGACGGATTCCTTGCGGTAGAGCCCGCGCTCTTCGGGCAGGTACCCGATGCCACCGGTGGCGGGCCGGTAGGGCTGGCCGTCGATGGTCAGGGTGCCCGCGGTCGGGGTGGTGATGCCGAGCAGGGCACGGATCGTCGTGGTCTTGCCGGAGCCGTTGCTGCCGAGCAGGCCGAACGTCTCGCCGGCGGCGACGTCGAACGACAGTCCGTCGACCACGTTCCGGTCCCCGAACCGCATGACGAAGTCCTGCACGCTGATCGTCGCCCCGCTCATGCGGCGACCCTACCGGCAGCGGCTGACGTCTCGGATGCCGGTCGCGGCCCGAGATGGTGACCCCACGGCGGACGGGAGGCCCGGTGCCTGCCTGCACCGTGCCTCCCGTCCGTCACCTGGTCGCGTCCACGACGCGCACCCTGCGTCAGGAACGCAACCAGGCCGTCCCCACGCCCGTGAGAGCACCGTCTGCCACCGGTGCCGAGGCGAGCAGCAGCTCGCCGGCGGGGAGTTCGTAGGGCTCGTCACCGAACACCGTCACGCTCGTCCAGCCGTTCGGGCGTCGGAACGCGAGCACGTCGTCGCGGCCGGTCTCGAGCCACTCCAGGTGCTCCTCGGACTGCAGCTGGCCGCGCAGCCCGAGGGCCTTCCGGTACAGGCTCAGGGTCGAGTCGGGGTCGGTGTCCTCGGCCTCGACGCTGGCGTCCGCGAACCACGCCGGCTGCGGCAGGTGCGCGGAGCCGGAGCCGAAGCCGAACGACGGGCCGGACCGGGTCCACGGGATCGGGACACGGCAGCCGTCGCGGCCGACGTCGACGCCCGGGTTCCGGAAGAACGCGGGGTCCTGGCGGTCGGCGTCGGGGATGTCGCCGACCTCGTGCAGACCGAGCTCCTCGCCCTGATACAGGTAGGCGGAGCCGGGCAGTGCGAGCTCGAGCAGGGTCGCGGCCTGCGCGCGGCGCAGCCCGAGCGAGCGGTCCAGCGCGTCCTGCGACCCACCGGCGAGCAGCCACTTGCCGCCCTGCTTGTCGGGGGAGCCGTTCCGCGCCGGCAGCGCGTAGCGGGTGGCGTGCCGGACGACGTCGTGGTTCGAGAACACCCACGTGGTCGACGAGCCGGACTGCTCGGCCAGACCGAGGTTGAACTCGATGATCTCCTTGAACGAACCGGCGTCGAAGTCGGCCTCGAGCAGGTCGAAGTTGAACGCCTGCCCCAGACCGTCGGCACTGGCGTACCGGGCGCGGCGATCGGCGGCGACCCAGGCCTCGGCGACCGCGGTGCGTGCCGGGGTGTACTCGTTGAACACGGTCCGCCACTCGGCGTAGATCTCGTGCACGTCGTCGCGGTCCCACAGCGGGTGCGAGCCGTCCTTCGGGATCTCGGCGAGCTCCGCCCAGGTCGGCAGGGCTCCGGACGGCAGGTCCTTCGCGAGCCCGTGGGCGACGTCGATGCGGAAGCCGTCGACGCCACGGTCCGACCAGAAGCGCAGGGTGTGCAGGAAGTCGTCGCGGACCTCGCGGTTCGCCCAGTTCAGGTCGGGCTGCTCCTTGGCGAAGGAGTGCAGGTACCACTGGCCGTCGCCGACCGCGGTCCACGCCGGGCCGCCGAAGATCGAGATCCAGTCGGCCGGAGCCTGTTCGCCGGACGGCCCGGTGCCGTCGCGGAAGACGTAGCGGTCGCGGGCGGGGGAGCCCTTCGGAGCGGCGAGCGCCTCGCGGAACCACTCGTGCCGGTCGCTCGTGTGGTTCGGCACCACGTCCACGATCACCCGGATGCCGGCGGCGTGCAGCGCCTCGACCATCCGGTCGAAGTCGTCGAGCGTGCCGAGCTTCGGGTCGACGTCGCGGTAGTCGTCGACGTCGTAGCCGCCGTCGGCGAGGGCGGACGGGTAGAACGGGCTGAGCCAGACGGCCTCGACACCGAGCGACGCCAGGTACGGCACGCGCTCGGTGATGCCGGGCAGGTCGCCGATGCCGTCGCCGTTCGCGTCCGCGAAGGAGCGCGGGTAGATCTGGTAGACGCTCGCCTGGCGCCACCAGGTCTCGTCGGTGGCAGTGGTGGCGGGCTGGGCGAGGGTGTCGGTCACGACGGGCCTTTCGTGGTTCGTGGCGGTGTCGGTCGGTTCGGTCGTACCGGCCGGGTCGGTCGTCTTGCTCACTTGATGGCGCCCTGGGTCACACCGGCCATCACCCATCGCTGCGTGACGAGGTAGACGATGATCGCCGGGGCCATCGCCATCAGGTACGAGGCGAACGACACGTTGTAGTTGTTGCTGAACTGGGTCTGGAACATCTGCTGCAGCACCGGCAGGGTCTGCAACGCCGGGTCCGAGGTGATCAGCGACGGCATCACGAAGTCGTTCCACGACGCCAGGAACGCGAAGATGCCGACGGTGGCGCTCATCGGTGCCAGCAGCGGGAACACGAGCCGCCAGAACACCTGGCCGGTGCTCGCGCCGTCGATGCGGGCGCTCTCCTCGAGCTCGGCCGGGATCGACCGCAGGAACGCGGTGAAGAGCAGCACGCTGAACGACAGCTGGAACATGACGTGCAGCAGCGCGACGCCGAACGGGTTGTCCAGGTGCGCGAGGCCGGTGAGCTTCACCTGCGACAGCGCGAGCACCGGGAACGGCAGGAACATGGCGGCGAGCAGGTAGAAGAACGACCAGCGGAACAGCCGACGGTCCCAGTTCCGGGCGATCGCGAACGCCGTGAACGATGCGAGCAGGATCGTGCCGACGACGGTGATCGCGGCGACGAGCACCGAGACGCCGAACGCCCGCGGGAAGTCGGTGAGCTCCCACGCCTGCACGAAGCCGTCGACGCTGAACGGTGCCGGCAGCGAGAACGCGTTGCCGTCGACGGCCTGGCCGGTCGTCTTGAACGCCATCGTCAGGGTGACGTAGAGCGGCACCAGGATCGAGAGCGCGCAGAGCACGAGGACGACGGTGACGGGCCAGTTGGCGTTGCCGCCGCGGCGGCCGGCGGTCCGGTCGGCGTCGACCGATCTGATGCTGCCCGTCTTCGTCGTCCCCGGACGGAGGGGTGTCTGGATGGTCATCAGAGCGCTGCCTTCCCGCGGGTCGCCCGCAGCTGGATCACGGCGATGACGACCGCGATGATGAAGAAGATCGTGGCGTTGGCCATCTGGTAGGCGTAGTCGCCGCCGTTGAAGCCCTTGAAGATCGACATCGCGACGCTCGTGGTCGAGGTGCCGGGGCCACCGTCGGTCAGGCCGACGATGATGTCGTACGAGTTCAGGAAGTTCTTGAACCCGATCACCAGGTTGATCAGGATGTAGCCGGCCGTCAGCGGTGCGGTGATCGAGATCAGCTGCCGCCACGCGCTCGCGCCGTCGAGGGCAGCTGCCTCGTAGACCTCGCCGGGGATGGACAGCACCCCGGCGATGTAGATGAGGAGCGTCGACGGGATCGCCTGCCACGCGGTGACGATCACGATGGCGACCCACGCCAGGTCGGGGTTCGCCAGGATGCTCTGCTCGAGCGGACCGAAGCCGATCGCACTGGCCAGGGCCGGCAGGCTGTTCGCGAACAGGAACGAGAACACGTACGCGATGACGATGCCCGAGATGACCATCGGCAGCACGAACACCGCGCGGAGGGCGATCTTGCCGCGGATCTTCGACGTCAGCGCGATGGCGAGCAGGAACGCGATCGCGTTGACGACGATCACGGTGACGAGTGAGAACCCGAGGGTGAACAGGTACGCCTGCAGGATCGCGGGGTCGGAGAACACCGCGACGTAGTTCGTGAGCCCGATGAAGCGGAACTCACCGAAGCCGACGGAGTTCGTGAAGCTGAGCACGATGCCCATCACAGCCGGCAGCGTGATGGCGAGCGTGAAGAGCAGCAGGGTGGGGAGCAGGAAGGCGAGGAAGAGCGGTTCGATCCGCTTCCGCTTGTGGGTGACGGACGGGAGGCCCGGGGCGGCTCCGCCACGTCGGCGGCGGTCCGCCGTCGTGATGGCTTCGGTGGTCGTGGTTGCCATGGGACGTCTCCTTACGCGGCCGTGCGGAGCGCGAGACGCGCCCAGTCGGCGTCGAGGGTGCGGAGCTGGCGCTGCGGGTCGCCGCCGAAGGCGATCGACTGCGCGTAGTTCGCGACCGGGATCTCGGCGGGGATGAGCTGCGACGCACCGAGGTAGAAGGCGGCGTCGTCGTAGTACGACTGCATGCCGGTCAGCGCCGGGTTCGACGCCGGGGGAGCGTCCTTGCGGACACCGAAGCCGTTGTTGTCGGCGTTGTACTTGTCGTTGACCTTCGACTGCATCAGGAACGTCAGGAACTCGCGGGCGGCCTCCTGCTTGCGGGACGCCTCCGGGATCCAGAGCGCCAGGTCGACGTTCACCCGCACCTTGTTGTCCGCGGCGTCGTCGGTGACGGGCAGCGGGAACGTGCCGAGGTCCATGTCCTTGTTCGTCTTGGCGATCTCGCCGAGCGCCCACGGCCCCTGCAGGTACATCGCGGCCTTGCCCTGTGCGAACGCGAGGTTGCCGTCGCCGTAGCCGCGGCTGGCGGCACCGTCCTGGTGCCATGCGCGCAGCTGGGTCATGCGTTCCATCGGCGTCCGGAGGTCCTTCTCGAACGACACCGACGAGTCCTTGCCGACGCTCGTGCCCTCGCGTCGCAGTGCGTCGAACGTCTTCGGGGTGTCGATCGCACCGCCGACCGTGTAGTCGAACATGCCCTGCGCGATCGTCCAGTTGTCCTTGAACGTCCCGTAGATCGGGGCGATGCCGGCCTGCTGCAGCCGCCCGCAGAGATCGGCGAACTCGCTCCACGTCGTCGGCACCTCGAGCCCCTGCTCGGCGAACAGTGCCTTGTTGTAGATCACCGAGGCGGCGGTCACCGAGTACGGCAGCGCGCTCTTGCGACCCGGGTAGTCGGCGGTCTGCTGCATGAGCGGCCACAGGTCCGGGTTGATCGTGTCGGCCTGCGACAGGTCGGAGAGGTCCGTCAGGGCTCCGTGCTCGACGAACGGGACGACCGAGAAGTTGTAGTTCCAGCAGCCGAGGTCCGGCGGCCGGTTCCGGACGAAGTTCGCGGACATGCTCGAGGTTGAGTCGCGGACGACCCGCACCTTCGACTGGCTGTCGTGGAACTGCGCGATGACGCCGTCGAAGTACCCGATGACCTCGGGCTTCGAGACGTAGAACGTGATGGTCTCCGGCTTGGCGCTCGAGGACCCGATCGGGGCGCACCCGGCGAGCGCGAGGCCCGCTCCGATGCCGCCGGCTCCGAGCAGGAACGAGCGTCGGCTCACCGATGCCGCCGTCCTGGTCGTGGCGTGTGGTTGCACGTCGTCTCCGTCCGTCCGGACCCGGCAGCCCTGCCGTTCCGTCCTGCGATCGGCTCCGATGCCGACCGCGTGACTAAATCTAGCGACAAAATCTAATTACGCAAGGAACTCGTTGCGCGATAAGGTCACGGCATGCCGCCACCCCGTCGAACGAGCGCCGAGACACTGCTCGCGCACGCCTTCGACGCTGGCGCCTTCACCGCCACCGAGGCCATCGACGCCACCGGCCTGACCCGCTCGACCGTGCTGGCCGCGTGCGAGGAACTCGTCCGGCTCGGCTGGCTCCACGAGCTCGACGACGCCCGTGCCGCCGGGGAGTACCGGATCGGCCGGCCCGCCCGTCGCTACGAACTCGACACCGCCGCCGGGGTCGTCGTCGGCGTGGACGCCGGACAGCACCGGGTCACCGCCATCGTCGCCGACCTGCGCGGCACCGTGCTCGGGCGCGCCGAAGGGGCACTCGGTGAGTCGGGACTCGAGGTCCCCGTCCGGCTCGCAGTCCTCGCCGACACCGTGGACGACGCGCTCGCCGCCGCCGGAGCCGACCGCTCCCGCGTCCTGGTCACCGTCGTCGGCATCCCCGCGCCGGTCGACGCCGGCGGGGCATCGCCGGGCGACGGCGGCTTCTGGGACCGGATGAACCCGGGCTTCGCCGGCGCCGTCCCGCACGGCCGCGTCGTCGTCGAGAACGACGCGAACCTCGCCGCGCTCGCCGAGCGGCCGTCATCGGGGGACGCCTCGTTCGCCGCACTGCTCTCCGGCGAGCGGTTCGGCAGCGGCCTCGTGGTCGACGGTGTGCTGCTCCGCGGTGCCCACGGCGGCGCGGGGGAGATGCGTGTGCTCGACATCGTCCAGGGGGTCGGGTCGTCGGACGGCATCGGCGCGACGGCGCGGACGCTGGTCGCCGAGGCCGTCGCTGCGGGCGAGGTCCGGCCGGGCAGTCCGCTCGCGGTGGACGCCGGTGCCTCCGCCGTGTTCCGCGCGGCGCAGGACGGCGACACCGTGGCGCTGGCGATCGTCGACCGCCTCGGCGACCGACTGGCCCGCGTCTGCGTCCTGCTCGCCAGCCTGCTCGACATCGACCGCGTGGTCGTCGCCGGTGCGATCGCCCAGCCGGCGGTCGCCGTCATCGACCGTGCTCGTGCCCTGCTCGACGGCTGGCACTTCGACCCCGTGCCCGACCTGGTGGCGTCGACGCTCGGCGGCGACGTCGTCGTCATCGGGGCCGTCGCCCACGCGGTGGACGCGGTCCGTGCCGACCCGCTGTCCTTCCCCCTGGGCGGTACCGACCGGCTCAGTGTCGACGATCGAGCGGCAGTTCCCGCTCCCGATCCCAGTCCTCGGTCCACCCGAGCCGGTCGAACAACGCATCCAGCAGCATCGCGGTGAACCCCCACACCAGGTGGTCGTCGTGGTGGTCGTCGCCGTCGTCGTGGTCGCCGTGCTCCACATCGACGGTGAAGCCCGGCCCGCGCCACTCCTGACCACCGCGTCGGATCACCGTGACCCCGCGGTTCGCCGGGTCGAGCAGGTCCGCCACGGGGACCCGGAACACCGCGGCCGACTCGCGCTCGTCGACGACCCGGATCGGAGACGGCTCGCGCCACCACCCCAGCACCGGGCGCACCAGGTGGTTCGAGAACGCCAGCGGCACCGCGGGCAGCGTGCCGAGGACCTCGACGCCCGTCGGGTCGAGCCCGGTCTCCTCACGCGCTTCGCGGAGGGCTGCGGCGACGGCGTCGACATCGCCCGGGTCGATCCGTCCGCCGGGGAACGCGACCTCGCCCGGGTGCGCGCGCAGGGTCGTGGCACGCGCGAGCAGCAGGACGTCGAGGTCGCGTGGGACGTCGGCGGCGACGGCCGGGCGGTCGCTCGGGGTGCGGTCGAGCGTGCCGAAGAGCATCAGGACGGCGGCGTGCCGCGGGGTGGTCGAACCGGTGAGTTCGCCCGCCACGGGCCCGGCATCCGCCCACGCGTTCGCTGCGACGGTCGCGAGTGCCGCCCGTGCTCGCCCCTCGTCCATCACCCGCCCACCCTAGGCGTGCGGCGCTGGTGGCCGTGCGCCGTGTGCCGTGCTTCGTGAGCAGAAATGGTCGGGTCGGGAATCGGCACTCGACCATTCCTGCTCACGAAGTCGCCGAAGGTGCCCGAACGCAGTCAGCCGGACCGGCCCGCGCGCCAGTACCCGGTGAAGGCGATCCGCTCCTTCGGGATGCCCGCGCCGACCCAGTGGCGTCGCGCTCCGCCGGCGAGGGACTGCTCGCCGGCGACCCAGGCAGCGTGGTCGGGGCTCACCGACGATCGGGTGACCGCGTCGAGCGCCGCGGCTCCGGGACGTCGACCGGGTTCGCGGGTGATCCACGTCACGTCGATGCCGGTCGGGGCATCGATGGTCCGCACGTCGGCGTCCGTCGGGACCTCGAGGATCGCGGTGCCCTTCGTCGAACGGGGGAGCGACTCGAGGATCCCGGCTGCAGCGGGCAGGGCGCTCTCGTCCGCGACGATCGCGATCGGACGACCGAGGGCGTCCCGGTCGAAGCCGATGCCCTCGTCGATGAGCCCGGCCACGTCGCCGGGCTGTGCGCCGAGTGCCCACCCAGCCGCGGTCGGTCCGGTCGGTGCGTGGTCGTCACCAGTGCCGTGCACCACGAAGTCGACGTCGAGCTCGTCGCCCTGGTGCAGTCGGCGGAGGCTCCGCACGGTGTAGCTGCGGAGGATCGGTCGGCTCGCCTTCGCCATCGTCAGGAACTTCAGGTAGCTCACGGTGTCGAGCTTCTGCGGGGCCCGCGTGAGGTCACCGCCGTCCACCGGCAGGAACAGGCGGAACCACTGGTCGTAGCCCATGTGGGTGAATCGGCTCAGGTCGTCGCCGCCGAACACCACGCGGATGAAGGACGGCGAGATCCGTTCGGTCCGCACGACGTGCAGGGTGAGGAGCTCGACGCGTTCCGGCTTCGTGCGGGTCGCCTGCATATTCGTCCGTGCCATGTAGGTAAGGCTAACCTAACTAATACTCGAGCGGGAAGGCTCAGCCGACTCCCGGGCACCGTCGGCATGGTGGAGGAACCGAGGACCACTCGAACATTCGACGAGGAGACACCGTGGACCGCTTTCGACGACTCCCGCTGCCGGCACTGCTGCCCATCGTGTTCGTCCTGGTCGGCGGACTGTACTTCGCCATCGGTCTGGCTTCGAACCCCGACGGTGGCAGTCTGGCCGCTCGCGCGATCGGATCGCTCTTCTCCGCCGTCTTGATGACGGTGTTCTTCGGCTTCCTCATCGCCTACCGTCGCCGCCGAGCGGGTGGCACCGAGGGTGCTGCCGCGATCCAGCGAGCGGTGCGCTCCGGAGACCTGCCGGACGACGTCGACCACGTCGTGTGGACCCGCGAGCTCGAGTCGACCCGTAAGCGGTACCGGAACAACCGGGTCATCGTGCCGATCATGGTCATCGTCTTCGCGGCCTTCTCGGTCTGGGCAGCTCTGACGGTCAGTCCGTTCTGGTGGGCGATCCTGGTGCTGTTCGTGGGGATGTGCGCGTACTCCGTCTGGGAGACCCGACGGGCACTGCGGAACATCGACCACCTGCTGGCCACCCTGCGCGGAACCTGGACCGTCCCGCAGTCCAGCAGCCCGTGACCCAGCGCGTCCCGAGTCCGGAGCGGCGCTGGAACCACAACACGCACTTCCACGCCCGGGTGCTCGATGCCGTGCCGGACGGGGGGAACACCGCCCTGGACGTCGGGACCGGCAACGGTCTGCTCGCCCGTGACCTGTACGACGCGGGGCTCGACGTCACGGCGATCGACCTGAATGGGGACGTCCTGCGCGCCACCCGCGCCGCGAACGCCGACACCGGGATCCACTGGCTGCACGGTGACGTGATGGGACACGACTTCGGTCGGCAGTTCGACGTGGTGGCCTCGGTCGCGACGGTGCACCACCTGCCCGACCTGTCAGCCGGGCTCGCGCGGCTCGCAGACCTCACGGCGCCAGGTGGCACCCTGGTGGTCGTCGGACTCGCGAAGCCCACCCGGCTGCGTGATCACGTGCTCGGGTTGGCGGGTGTCGCGCAGCATCGTTGGTCCTCATGGCGGCGCGGTTACTGGGAGCACTCCGCGCCGACGTGCTGGCCACCACCGCATTCGTACGCCCAGGTCCAGCACATCGCGCATGCGGTCCTGATGGGGTCCGAGTACCGCCGACACCCGCTGTGGCGGTACGTGATCACGTGGCGCCGGCCGCGCTGACGCACGGGTGAACTGACGGCGCCGGGACTCATCAGACGTCGCGGTACGAGATCTCCATGTGCTCGGTCGACACGGGTGTCAGTTCGAGATCGAGCCCAGCGGCTCCCACCTGGCGCAACACCTCCGCCGGCACAACGAAGGTGTTCTCCTTGTGGTCGGTGATGAGGGACACCGACAGGCTGACCACGTAGCCCTCCTCGCGCAGATGCGCGAAAAGGTCCGCCGCGTTCTCTGGCAACAGCTGCAGGACCCACTGCACACGCCCCCAAGGGTCCTGCCCGTGGTCGGCGCGGATCTCATCGACGTGAACGACGCTGAACACGTTCCAAATCGATACGTCGAACACGTGGGGCCCCTCACCCTTGAGGTCGCCGATCTCGTACTGTTCGTCGGGCCTGACACCCAGGAGCTGTGTCACGTGCTCCGAAGAGCCCCGCTGGCCATGGATGTTCAGCTCCACCTGGATGTTCTTGATCACTCCGGCAGTGTCCCACTCGGGCTGCGCCGAGATCGCGGCGGGCTCTCCGCGTGGATGCGCCGGACTTCCACCAGCCGTGGTGTGCGCTGAGGATCGGCCAACGGACAGCGCGCACCTACACTCTCCATCGTGAGTAGACGGAGCCCGGGGCCACGCTTCTTCCGACGCCCGAAGCCCTTCGCCGGCGGGGAGGTCTGGATCGTCCAGCACGACGAGTCACCGGACAACACGGTCCTCGGCGTCTTCGCCACAGACGACGAGGCGTACGCCTTCATGGACACGGTCAAGGACGACTACGAGAACGGCGTGATCTGCTCGAGCTTCTCGATCCCGTACCGGTCCACCGACGGCGCCGTTCGGTATCAGGCCATGGACTGACGTCGACCTCGGTCGGCCTGTCGGCCACCCTGCGAGCGAGGCGCCAGTGAGCAGAAGACGTCCGGTCCCTGGTGGGAACCCGACGTCTTCTGCTCACTCAGTGGGCCGAACGCTCACTCCGTGGTGGAGACCCAGTCGATGAGCAGGTTGCCCTGGTCGCCCCAGTTGCCGACCTGGAACATGAAGCGGTGCGGGGTCGTCGGTACGTCGTGGGTGATCGTGTCGAGGACCTTGCCGTCGACGCTGTAGGTCACCGACTGTCCGGGCACCCAGTCCACCGTGTAGGTGTGCCAGTCGCGCCACGAGACGCCGGTGCCGATCTGGACGCGGTCGGCTTCCTTGCCCGGGGTCATCGAGTGGTGGAAGGCCGAGGGGCTGTCCTCGAAGTTGCCCTCGGGGAAGTCGATCTCGCCGTCGGACCAGGTGCCCGACGTCGGCCACAGCATGAACGCCGCGCCGTTGCCGTCGCCACCGGTCGCCTTGGCGCGGACGGAGAACGAGCCGCCGACGTGGTCCCAGGCTCCGGCGGAGGAGCCGAACGTGCCGGCCGCCCCCGCTCCGGTGCCGAGGGCGACGTCCATCACGCCGTCGTGCACCGAGACGGTCTTGCTCGGTGCGTAGATGCCGGAGGTGCCGTCGGGGTAGGGCTGCCACGACTGCGGGTAGAGCCGCGAGACGAGGCCGGTGACGGCGTCGGTGGTGAAGTCCTCGACGAACGAGGCGGCCGGCGCAGCGGAGGTGTCGGTGACCTCGTTCTGCGGTTCGGCCGCGTCGTCGGCTTCCGACTCCGCGGCTTCGGCGTCGTCGGTGGGCGCAGCCGCCTCGGGTTCTGCGGTCGGGGTGGTGTCCTCGATCGGCGCGGCCTCGGCGGTCGGCGCGGGCGTCTCCGTCGGCGTCGTGTCCGACTCCTCGTCGTCGGACGGGGCCGGGGTCGCAGTGTCCGAGGGGGTGGGCGTGGGGGTCACCGGGGCGTGCTGCCCGTGGCGGTGTCCGCCCCAGCCCCACCAGCTGTCAGCGGAGGCGGCGGAGGCGGTGGGGACTCCGAGTGCCAGGCAACCGGCGGTCGCTGCCGCCAGGATCGCGCGACGGCGGCTCATCGGGTGTGCCGTTCGGTGGTGAGGGTGGTGGGCGCGGGGGTCGTGCCGCGCATGGGCGTGCACGTGCTTCGGGTCGAGATGTCGGGCTCCTCGTGGTGCTCGGGCGCAGGATGCGGGGAGGGGACGGCGCGCCAGGGGGCAGGATGCCGAGGGGTTCGGTGACGCGTCCACGGACATCTTGCATCATTTGTGCCCCGTTCGGGGGTAATCGCCCGAATCGGCACTCGAACGCGCGGTGAACGGCGGGCAGCCCGCTGCCCGCCGCCTCAGCCGCGCGGCACCGGCTGCAAGCGCTGCAGCTGCGTCACGTGCCCGGGCTCGAGCTCGTCGAGCGACGTGACCCCGAGCAGCCGCATCGTGCGCTCGATCTGCTCCGACAGGATCTGGATCATCCGGTCGACACCGGCCTCGCCGCCCGCCATCAGCCCGTACAGGTACGCCCGGCCGACCATGGTGAACTTCGCACCGAGCGCCACGGCGGCGACGATGTCCGCGCCCGACATGATGCCGGTGTCGAGGTGCACCTCGGTGTCCATGCCGACCTCCTTCACCACGGAGGGAAGCAGGTGGAACGGCACGGGTGCCCGGTCGAGCTGGCGTCCGCCGTGGTTCGACAGCGTGATCCCGTCGACGCCCATGTCCGCCAGGCGACGCGCATCGGCCAGGGACTGCACGCCCTTCACGACGACCTTGCCCTTCCACTGGTCGCGGATCCACGCGAGGTCCTCGTAGGTGACGGTGGGGTCGAACATGTGGTCGAGGAGCTCCCCGACGGTGCCGGACCACCGGTCGAGCGACGCGAACGCCAGCGGCTCGGTGGTCAGGAAGTCGAACCACCACCACGGTCGCGGGATGGCGTTCAGCACGGTCCGGGCGCTCAGCTGCGGCGGGATCGAGAAGCCGTTGCGCTTGTCCCGCAGTCGCGCGCCGGCGACGGGCACGTCCACGGTGACGAGCAGCGTGTCGAACCCGGCCTTCTCGGCGCGGGAGACCAGCGCCATCGACTTCTCGCGGTCCTTCCACATGTACAGCTGGAACCAGTTGCGGCCGTTCGGGTTGGCGTCACGGACGTCCTCGATCGCCGTGGTGCCCATGGTGGAGAGCGAGAACGGGATGCCCGCGCGTCCGGCTGCCCGGGCCCCGGCGCGTTCGCCCTCGGTCTGCATCATGCGCGTGAACCCGGTGGGGGCGATGCCGAACGGGTACGCGACCGGCGCACCGAGCACGTCCCGCGACGTCGACACCGTCGACACATCGCGCAGGATCGCGGGCGTGAACTCGATGTCCTCGAACGCCTGCCGGGCACGGGCGAGGGAGATCTCGGCCTCGGCGGCGCCCTCGGTGTAGTCGAACGCGGCCTTCGGGGTGCGGCGGGCGGCGATGTCGCGCAGGTCCCAGATCGTCAAGGCCTGTTCGAGGCGCTGACGCCGACCGGGCAGCGAAGGCTTCTTGAACTGCATGAGCGGCGCGAGGTCACGCACCGTCGGCAGCTGCCGCTTGATCGGGGTCCGCCGGGCCGACGGGGTGCCCGGGGTGGCTGCCGGTGCGCCCGTGGCGGGGTCGACGCGGTGCTGGTCGTCGGTCGAGGTCATACAGACATCCTACGTCTCGAGGTGGATTGGCGGAGGGAAGCGTCGGAGGAACGCGGGGTGTACCGGACGGGCTCGACGGTGCGGGCGATCGTCGCGCGCAGGGCCTCGAGCGAGGCGCCGCGCAGGCCGCCGAGTCCGGCTGCCCGCGCCTGCACCAGGATGTTGCCGAGTGCCGTCGCCTCGACGGGCCCGGCCAGGACGGGCACCCCGGTGCGGTCGGCCGTCAGCTGGCAGAGCAGCCGGTTCTGCGATCCGCCGCCGACGATGTGCACCTGTCGGACGTCTTTGCCCGTGATGGTGCTGATCGTCGCAAGTGTCTCCGCGTACGCGGCGGCCAGCGACTCGAGGATCGAGCGCACGAACTCGGCCCGCGACGCGGGCGCGCTCAGCCCGTGGTCGCCGCACCAGGCGGCGATGCGCGCGGGCATGTCGCCGGGCGCCGTGAACGACTCGTCGGCGGGGTCGAAGACGGGGACCGGGGCCGTGACGGCCGCGGCGGAGGCGAGCAGGGCCTCCAGGTCGATGCGCGCGCCGTCACGTTCCCAGGTGCGGACGCTCTCGGAGAGCAACCACAGTCCGGACACGTTCTTCAGGAACCGGACGCGGCCGTCGACCCCGCCCTCGTTGGTGCAGTTCGCGTCGCGCGCCGCGTCCGACAGGACGGGTGCGTCGAGCTCGACGCCGACGAGCGACCAGGTGCCGGAGGAGATGTACGCGAAGTCCGGTTCGGTCGCGGGGACCGCGACGACGGCGGAGGCCGTGTCGTGCGAGCCGACGAGCGTGACGGGTGCCTGCCCGCCGACGGCGTCGGCGACGGACGGCAGCAGTGGCCCGAGTCGGTCGCCCGGGTCACGCAGGGTGGGCAGGAGGCCGGCCGGGAGGCCCGCAGCAGCCCGCAACGCCGGGTCCCACCCGCGGGTCGTCGCGTTCAGGACCCCGGTCGTCGACGCGTTCGTGCGCTCGGCCGCCTCGACACCGGTGAGCCAGTAGCCGAGCAGGTCGGGGACGAGCAGCGCCCGCTGCGCGAGCTGCAGGGACGGGTCGGCAGCGAACTGGAACACCGTGTTGAAGGGCAGGTGCTGCAGACCGTTCCGGGCGTACAGCTCGGCCGCGTCCATCCGTCGGTGCACGCGGTCGACGCCGCCCTCGTGCCGCTCGTCGCGGTAGTGGTACGGCAGCCCGAGCAGCCGACCGTCGCGCAGCAGGCCGTAGTCCACCGCCCACGAGTCGATGCCGATGCTCACGATCGCCGGGTGCGTGGCGAACGCCTGACGGAGGCCGTCGGTCACCTGTCGGTGGAGCTCGACGACGTCCCAGTGCAGGGCCTCGCGGTCGTGCTCGTGCAGGGTCACGGGGCCGTTCGGGAACCGGGCGACGTGCTCCATCCGGACGCCGTCGGTGTCGACGTGCCCGAGGATCACGCGGCCGCTGGTGGCCCCGAGGTCGACGGCGGCGACGGTGCCGCTGGTGGACATGCTCTTACCTCTTGTCGGACATCAGCTTGTCGTGCATCAGCTTGTCGTTCATCAGCGCAGGAACGCGGCGGCGACACCCGCGTCGACGGGCACGTGCAAACCGGTCGTGTGCGAGAAGTCGTCGGTGCAGATGGCGTAGACGGCGTTCGCGACGTTCTCCGGCACGACCTCGCGCTTGAGGATGGTGCGCTGGGCGTAGAACGCGCCGAGGTCCTGCTCCTCGATGCCGTAGGTCTTCGCGCGGTTCGCTCCCCAGCCGCTCGCGAAGATCCCCGAGCCACGGACGACGCCGTCGGGGTTGATCCCGTTGACGCGGACGCCGTGCTCACCGAGCTCCGCCGCCAACAACCGGACCTGGTGCGCCTGGTCGGCCTTGGTCGCCGAGTACGCGATGTTGTTCGGACCGGCGAACACCGAGTTCTTCGACGAGATGTAGACGATGTCGCCGCCGAGGCCCTGCTCGATGAGGACCTTCGCTGCCGCCTTGGACACCAGGAACGACCCCTTCGCCATGACGTCGTGCTGCAGGTCCCAGTCCTGTTCGGTGGTCTCGAGCAGGCTCTTGCTGAGCGACAGTCCGGCGTTGTTCACGACGAGGTCGAGGCCGCCGAAGTGCAGGAGGGTCTGCTGGATCGCCTGCTCGATGTCCGCTGCCGAGGTCACGTTCGCCGCGACGCCGATGGCCTGGTCGGTGTTCCCGATCTCGGCCGCAGCGTCTTGCGCCTTCGCCAGGTCGAGGTCGGCGATGACGACCGCGGCGCCCTCGGCGGCCAGGCGCTTCGCGATCGCCTTGCCGATGCCGCTCGCGGCTCCGGTGACCAGGGCGATGCGGGTGGCGAGCTTCTTGGGGGCAGGCATCCGTTGCAGCTTCGCCTCTTCGAGGGCCCAGTACTCGATGCGGAACTTCTCGGCCTCGTCGATGGGGGCGTAGGTGCTCAGCGACTCGGCACCGCGCATGACGTTGATCGCGTTGACGTAGAACTCCCCGGCGACGCGGGCGGTCTGGGCGTCCTTGCCGT
The DNA here is from genome assembly GCF_003814955.1 of Curtobacterium sp. PhB137. Lineage (NCBI taxonomy): Bacteria > Bacillati > Actinomycetota > Actinomycetes > Micrococcales > Microbacteriaceae > Curtobacterium > Curtobacterium sp. PhB137. The sequence goes on from NZ_RKQO01000007.1 coordinate 68,585, forward strand.
ACGAGAACATCCCGACGCCAGGCACCAGCACGATGAGCGGGTCGGCGCCGCGCATCGCGGGGGAGTCCGGGTTCGCGTGGCGGTCGTAGTAGGCCTGGTAGTCCGCGCGGTACTGCTCGTGGAGTTCGTGCAGGCGGGCGGTCTGCTCGTCGACGCTCGCGGTGGCGGGCAGGTCGAGGATGAGGGGCTTCACCTTGGTGCGCAGGAAGTGGTCGGGGCAGCTCGTGCCGAGCGCGGCGAGCTCCTCGGCGCGCGACGACGCCAGGAAGTCGAGCACGACGTCGCTGTCGGTGAAGTGCCCCACCACCGGCTTGTCGTGCCCGGCGATGCCGCGGATCGTCGGTGCGAGGGCGGCGGCGCGTGCATGGCGTTCGTCGGTCGGCAGCGCCTCGAAGCCTGCTCGGGATCCGCCGAACGGGTCGGCCTTCCCGTGCTCCGCGATGAACTGCTCGGCGGTGTCGATGATCCAGCGCGAGTTCGCCTCGGCCTCCTCGCTCGTCTCGCCCCAAGCCGTGATCCCGTGGCCGCCGAGGATCGTGCCGATCGCCTGGGGGTTGTCCCGCTTGATCGCGGCGATGTCGAGCCCGAGCTGGAACCCGGGTCGGCGCCACGGCACCCACACCACCGTGTCGCCGAAGATCGTCGACGTCAGGGCCGGTCCGTCCGCCGCCGTCGCGATGGCGATGCCGGCGTCCGGGTGCAGGTGGTCGACGTGCGCGGCGTCGACCAGGGCGTGCATCGCCGTGTCGATGGACGGGGCGGCACCGCCCTTGCCGTGCAGCGTGTAGTCGAACGCGGCGACCATCTCGTCCTCGCGCTCCACCCCCGGGCCTGTGTCTGATGCGTACATGTCCTGGAGGGCACGGACGCGGTCGACGCGCAGGACCGCGAGGCCCGCCGGGGTGAGGGTGCCGAGGTCGCCCCCGGAGCCCTTCACCCAGAGCAGCTCCACCGGCTCGCCCGTGACCGGGTCGGTGTCAGTGCCCTTCGCCGAGGTGTTCCCGCCGGCGTAGTTCGTGATCCGCGGATCCGAGCCGAGCGCGTTCGAACGCGCGATGAGCGCACTGATCGTGGTGTCTGCGTCGGTGCCGTGCGTTGCGGGGTCCACCCGAGCCTCCAGGTCGTTGATCGTCATCTGTCTACGCGCCCCAGCCGGCCTGGACGCCACCGACGCGGTCCTCGGCGATCGACTGCTGGTACCCGGAGTCCAGGTACGCGCGCATCGGGTTCGCCGGCAGACCGCGGGATTCGCGCCACGCGGCGAGGTCCGCCCGGACGTCGGTCTGGTACGCGTCCATGAAGACCTCGTTCGCGCCGAGGACGTCGTGGGCCTCCTGCGCTGCGGTCAGGGCCACGCGGTCGAGGAGCAGTGCCCGGGCCGTCATCTCCTGCACGTTGAGCACGGAGCGGATCTGACCGGGGATCTTGTCCTCGATGTTGTGGCACTGGTCGAGCATGAACGCGACGTCGTGGTTGTCGTAGCCGCCGCCGCGGATGACCTCGACCAGGATGCGGAACAGCTGGAACGGGTCCGCTGCGCCCACGATCAGGTCGTCGTCGGCGTAGAACCGCGAGTTGAAGTCGAAGCTGCCGAGCTTGCCGAGGCGCAGGAGCTGCATCACGATGAACTCGATGTTCGTGCCGGGGGCGTGGTGGCCGGTGTCGAGGCAGACCATCGCCTTGTCGCCGAGCGCGGCCGTCTGCACGTAGCTCGTGCCCCAGTCCGGCACATCGGTGTGGTAGAACGACGGCTCGAAGAACTTGTACTCGAGCACCAGGCGCTGGTCGGCACCGAGGCGGTCGTAGATCGTGCTGAGCGACTCGTGCAGGCGGTCCTGGCGGGAGCGCATGTCCTCCTGCCCGGGGTAGTTCGAGCCCTCGGCGAGCCAGATCTTCAGGTCGCGGCTGCCGGTGGCGTCCATCACGTCGATGCAGCGCAGGTGGTGGTCGATCGCCTTCTGCCGGATCGTCTCGTCGACGTGGGTCAGGGCACCGAACTTGTAGTCGTCGTCCTGGAACGTGTTCGAGTTCACGGTGCCGAGCGACACCCCGTGCTCTTCGGCGTGCCGCTTGAGGTCGCTGAAGTCGTCGACGAGGTCCCACGGGATGTGCAGTGCCACGGTCGGTGCGAGGCCCGTGTACTGGTGCACCTGGGCGGCGTCGGCGATCTTCTCGTACGGGTCGCGCGGGGTGCCGGGCGTGCTGAACACCTTGAAGCGGGTGCCGGAGTTGCCGAAGGCCCAGCTGGGCAGCTCGATCTGCTGTCGTGCGAGCTGGTCGGCGATGCCGGTGAAGGTCGGGGTCGATGTCATCGTGTCACTTCCTCGTGTGCGATTGAATCGTTTCATACAGTACGGGTCGCGGCGGGCTGCCGCAACCGCGTGGGGTGTGTTGCGTCGCGCACCCCGTTGCGGTCTTCGCGCCCCGGAGAGTCGGGGCGCGATGACCGCACGGGGGCGCGATGCGGGACGGGCGCGGGCGCGATGCGCGCACGGGGGCGCGGGACGGGCGCGGGCTGCGCGCCCCGTTGCGGCCTTCGCGCCCCGAAGAGTCGGGGCGCGAAGACCGCCCGGGGGCGCGACGCCGGGTGAGCGCCGTCAGGCGTCCCGCGCACCCACCGTGACCAGCCCACCGTCCGCTCCCCGCGCTACGCCGCCGGCACAGCAGCCGGCGCGCGCAGCTCGTGCGAGCCAGCGCCGAGCCGCTGCTCCGCAGCACCCGGCAAGCGCACGACTGCGGTGACGCCCTCCGGAACCTGTGCACGGACGAGCAGCTCGCCGTCGACGAGCTCCCACCGCACCGCGATGTGCCCGTGCACGGAGTCGAGCGACGTCGACGCCCACGTCAGGCCACCGCCCGGCTGCGGTGCGATGAGCACGGAGGCGTACCCCGGTTCGAGCGCCGACAGGCCGCCCACCACCCGGTGCATCCAGTCCGCCACGGCACCGAGTGCGTAGTGGTTGAACGAGGTCATCTCACCCGGGTTGATGGTGCCGTCCGGCAGCATCGAGTCCCAACGCTCCCAGACCGTCGTCGCACCCATCGTCACCGGGTACAGCCACGACGGGCACTCCGTCTGCAGCAGCAGCCGGTACGCGTCGTCGAGGTGTCCGGTCTGCGTCAGCGCGTCGGTGATGAACGGCGTACCCGCGAAGCCCGTCGAGATCCGGTACCCGGACTGCTCGGCCAGCTCCGCCAGGCGGTCGCCCGCACGGCGCTCGTCGTCCTCGTCGAGGATGCCGAACACGATCGCGAGCGCGTAGACGGTGGTGCAGTCGCTCCGGATGCGACCGTCGGTCACGTAGTGCTGACGGAACGCGGCCTGGAGGCCCGTGGCGAGCTCCTCGGCTTCCGTCGCCTCCGCCTCGTGGCCCGTCAACCGCGCCGCCTGCGCCACGAGGGTCGCGCTGCGGTACGCGCACGCCGTCGCGACGACGCCCGGGTCGGCCTTCGCCTTGGCGGCGTCCTCCGGCGGGGCGTCCGGGTCGAGCCAGTCGCCGAACTGGAAGACGGTGTCCCACAGGCCCTCGGGTGACAGGTGGCCCTTGATGCGGCGGAGGTGCGCCGTCATCGAGTCGAGCTGCTCCTCGAGCACCGCGGTGTCGCCGTACGCCTGGTACAGGGTCCACGGCACCCAGACGCCGGCGTCCGACCAGATGGCGGTGGCGTCGGGGGTACCGAAGTCCTCGGCGGGGGAGTACTTGAGCACGTCCGGCACCACGAACGGGATGACACCGTCGGCGTGCTGCTGCTCGAGCCACACGTCGCGGAGCCAGTCGCCCAGGAACGCGCGGGTGTCGAACAGGTAGGACGCCGTCGGCGCGAACGCCGCGATGTCGCCCGTCCAGCCGAGGCGCTCGTCACGCTGCGGGCAGTCGGTCGGGACGCTCAGGAAGTTGCCCTGCATGCCCCGGATGACGTTGTCGTGGAACGTGTTGAGCAGCTCGTGGCTGGACTCGAAGGTGCCCGTCCGGGTCAGGTCGGAGCCGACCTGCACCGCGGTGACGGCCGCGCGGAGTTCGTCGAGCGTGCCGGTCCAGCCGTCGACCTGGGCGTACCGGAAGCCGTGGAAGGTGAAGCGGGGCTCGAAGCGGTCCTCACCGCCGCTCAGGGTGAAGTGGTCCGTCGCCTTCGCGGTGCGCAGCGGGCGGGTGCCGAGCTCGTCGTGTTCGAGCACCTCGGCGTGCTTCAGGGCCAGCACAGTGCCCGCGGGCCCAGAGGCGACCACGCGGAGCCAGCCGACCAGGTTCACGCCGAAGTCGATCAGCGTCGCGCCGGACGGGCTCGTCCACACCTCGACGGGGGCGATCTCGGCGAGGGGTCGGACCGGCGGCACGGTGTCGGCGACGAGTTCGCGCTCGCCGATGTCGACGGTGCGCACGGCGCTGGTGCGTCCCTCGTGGCCGTCGACGCTCGGTGTGGTGACCTCGCCGGGCGTCAGGAAGGAGCCGTCGCGGAGTCGGGCGTCGATGTCCTCGCCGTCGTACAGCTGGTCGGCGGTGATCGCGCTGGACAGGGCCTGCCAGTCCGTGTCGGTGGCGACGAGCTGTTCGTGGCCGTCGGCGAAGGTGATGCGGAGCTCGGCGAACGCGGCGGGCTCGTCGGCGTACCAGCCGCCGCCGCCACCCCAGGCGAGCCGACCGGCGGCCCAGCCCTTGCCGAGGACGAGTGCGAGCACGGCGGCGCCACCTGCGGGCGTCTCGGTCAGGTGTGGCGTGACGTCGTGCGAGACGACGCGGATGCGCCACTCGTAGCTCGTCCACCCCGGTTCGAGCAGGTGGTCGGAGACGCGTTCGCCACCGAGCCACGCCTCGACGACGCCGAGGGCGCTGACGTCGAGGGTCGCGCTCGTGACGGCGCCGTGGCCGTCGTCGAGGGTGAACTCGCGGCGCAGGATCGGTGCGCTCCCGAGGTCGGCGTCGCTCGTGATGAACGGTGCTGTCCAGGCGGTCATGTGGTGTGTCCTTTCACGCGACCGGTCGTCGTCGACCGGTGCGGGGGTCCGGGGCCCGGCCGCCCGCCCGGGTGGGCGGTGCGGCGGAGGCGGGTCGCGCCTCCAGGCCGGGGTCGGGCGTCAGCCCTTGACGGCGCCGCTGGTCATGCCGGCGACGATCTGGCGGTTGAAGAAGATGTACAGGATCAGCGGCGGGATCGTGATGAGCAGGACGTCGGTGAACAGCAGGTTGAGCTGGCTTACCGACTGGCTCTGGAACGAGTAGAGCGTCTGCTGCACCGTGGCGTTCTCGGATCCCGGCAGGAAGTACAGCGGGTTCGTGAAGTCGTTGAACACCGTGACGGACTGCACGAGCACGACCGTGATGATGACCGGCTTGAGCAGCGGCAGCACGACGCCGAAGAACAGACGGATCGGTCCGGCGCCGTCGAGGACGGCTGCCTCGTCGAGCTCCTTCGGGATCGTCGCCACGAACGCCCGGAAGAGCAGGATGCAGAACGACAGGCCGAAGGTCGCCTCGATGAGGATCATCCCGCCCATGGTCTTGAACAGGTTGAGCCCCTGCAGCACCCAGATCGTCGGGACGATCGCGGGCGGGACGATGAGGCCCGCCAGGACGAAGAAGTTGATCACGCCGTTCCACTTGCTCGGACGACGCTGCAGCACGTACCCGACCATCGCGGAGAACACGACCATCACGATCACGCTGCCCACGGTCAGGACCGCACTGTTCAGGAACGCACGGACGATCACGCCGTCACCGGATCCGAACACGGCCTGCAGGTTCTGCCAGAGCTGCCACTCGGTCGGCAGGCTGAAGCCGAGCTGGTTCGCCTCGGCCGGGTTCTTCATGGCCTGCAGCAGGACGAAGACGAACGGCACCAGGAACACCACGAAGCTGACGACGATGGCGATCGAGCCGATGATCCACCGGCGGGTCCGGCCCGGGTGGCGGTTCCGGCTCGCCGGCGTCGGCGCACGGCCGGCGGTCCGGCGGGGGCTGGTGACGGCGGTCACAGGTCCGCCTCCTTGCGGTTGAGGAGCCACGAGATCGGGACCATGATCGCTGTGACGACCACGAACAGGACCACGTTGCCGGCGGTCGACAGGCCGTAGAACCCGGCCTGGTACTGCTTGTAGATGACGCTCGCGATGACGTCACTGGTGAACCCTGGCCCACCGCCGGTCATCGCCCAGATCAGGTCGAAGGACCGCAGCCCGCCGATCAGCGACAGGATGATGACGGTACCCATCGCGGGACGCGACAGCGGGAGGGTGATGTTCCGGAAGATCGACCACGCGCTCGCGCCGTCGACCCGTGCGGCCTCGAAGTACTCCTGCGGGATCGCCACGATGCCGGCGATGAAGATGAGCGTCGCGATGCCGACGCCCTTCCAGACGTCCACCGCGGCGACGCTCCACAGGGCGAGGGCCGGGTCGGTCAGCCACCCCGGAGTGGGGAGGCCGACCGAGCCGAGGACGCCGTTGATGATCCCGTGGAACGGGTCCATCAGCGCCTTGAACGTGATGCCGATGCCGATCGTCGACACGAGCACCGGGAAGAACACGACCGCCCGCAGGTAGCCGCGCCCCAGCACGGGCGACGTGAGGAGCAGGGCGAGGGCGAGTCCGATGACCACCTTCGCCGCGCTCGTCACGAAGCCGTACTGGAACGTGTGCACGAACCCGGAGACGAGCTGCGGGTCCTGGAAGAACCGGACGAAGTTGTCGAAACCGATGAAGGTCTGGTCGAACAGCGTCCAGCGGGTGAGGGAGAAGTAGAACCCGGCGAAGGTGGGGACCGCGAAGAACACGACGTACAGCGCGATCGCGGGGATGAAGAACCACGCGGGGTAGAACGAGCGCATCCGCTTGCGCGCGGGACCTGTCCCGCCGGAACCCGCTCGGGTCTTCGCCGGCTCGAGTGCCGTCGTGAGTGTCGCGGTCACCGTGTCACCAGCCCTTGATGCCGAGCTGCTGTGCCTGCTGGACGACGTCGTCGTCGTACTGGTCAGCACCCTTGGCCGCGTTGGTGATGCCGGAGCCGACCTGCACGCAGATCTTCTCGAGGTTCGGGCCCTTGATCGGGGACAGGAACTCGAGCGCCGGGCTCGCCTTGCCGTCGTCCAGGTACTTCTGCAGGTCGTCGATCATCGGGGGCACGTCGTCGGGCAGCGAGCAGGTCGAGATGACGTACGGGCCACCGGGGGTTCCGGTGTCGTTCTGCACCTTGCAGCCGTCGGCCGAGTTCGCGAAGGCGATGAACTTCTTCGCGGCGGCGAGCTCGTCACCCTCGGTGGTCTTCGGGATGTACAGGCCGTTCGGCTCCCAGATGGTCAGGTTCGTGTCGTCGGCGTCCTCGGCCGGCAGCGCGAACGCTCCGATGTCCGCGACCGCGTCGGGGCTGTCCTGCTGCAGGGTCGAGATCGCGTTCGTCAGCATCGGGTACTGCGCCCCGGTGCCGTCGGCGAGCATCTTCAGGCCGTTCGCCTGCGTGGCCGAGGCGTAGTCCTCGTTGTAGAGGTCCTTGTCCTTGCCCTCGGCGAGGTGGTCGAAGCCGGCGAGTGCGGGGTCCTTGGCGTAGGACTCCTTGTTCGCGGTGTAGTTCTCCGCCCAGTCCTTGTCCTGCGCCGTGATGTTGGCGAAGTCGCCGAGCACGAACAGCTGGCTGGTCCAGGTGTCGCCGTACGTCTGGATGATCGGGGCGACCTTGCCGGCGTCCTTGATCTTCTCGCTGTTGCTGATGAACTCGTCCCACGTGGTGGGGACGCTGAGTCCGAGGTCGGCGTAGACCTTCTTGTTGTACATGACGCCGCCGCCGAAGCTCGTGCCGAAGGGAGCGCCGTAGACGCCCTTGTCGGTGCTGACGACCTTGGTGAACTGCTCGTCGACGTCCTTCGTCCAGCTCTCGTCGGACAGGTCCACCAGGGTGTTGTCCGGGTTGAGGGCCTGCATGAGCGAACCGGAGTTGTAGTTGAAGACGTCGGCCATCTCGCCGGTCGACAGCTGGGTCTTCACCAAGTTGTCGCCGTCGGTACCCTGCGGGCGGGTGTCGAACTTGACCGTGATGTCGGGGTTGGCCTTCTCGAACGCCTCGATGAGCGGCTTCGCGGTGGCTGCGGTCGCGGGTGAGTTGTCGGCCTGGTAGGTGATCTGCACCTTGCCGCCGCCTTCGTCGGCGGAACCGCCGGACGAACACGCCGCGAGCCCGCCGATCAGGACCGTGGCGCCGCCGATGGCGACGAGCCGTTTGACGACGGCGCGCTTGGTGAGCGTCCTCGTGGTCAGGGAACGAGCTGACATTCCTTACCTCCTCGTAAGGCCCGGGGCGGGGTACCCCGGGTGAAACGGACCCGGATCCCGCGTCGTCGTGGGCTCCGGTTGCTGCTGTTTAGAACGTTTCAATCAGGATGGAACCACGTGGATTGAAGCGTGTCAATCGCTGTGCCGATTTCGTTACGGGAACGCGCATGCCTGGTGCGCGCGGTCCGCGTTGCCCGGCCTGCCCGCCCCGCCCCCACTCCACCCCACCCGCGAAAGCGACAGTGTGCCGCGAACTGTTCGCGCGGATCTGTCGCTTTGCCGGACCAGACGGCGTCCCGTGCCGCAGGACTGTCGCTTTCGCGCGCTCAGGCCTCGGTGCGGCGCGGGTCGCTCGGCGCCGTGGCCCGCGCGGCCGCTGCACCGGCGCGGCCGAGCGTGCTCTCGCGGGGCACGAGCTCGCTGCCGAGCACCACGGTGCGGTGGACGTGCATCGGGTCGGAGAGCTCCTCGAGCAGCAGGGCCACGGCAGTGGCGCCCATCTCCTCGCCGTGCATGGTGACCGAGGTCAACGGCACCGCGCCGCCCCACGCCACCGAGTTGTGGTCGCACCCCGACACCGGGATGTCCTCCGGCACGCGGATGCCGGCGGCTCGGAGCTCGGAGACGACCGCCATGGCGAGCAGGTCGGTGACGCCCAGGACGCCGTCGGGCCGTTCGGCGACCGGCATCGCGGCGATCCGCGCGCCGGCGTCGGTGCCGCCGGGCGGGTCGATGTCACCGGCGTCGACGTCGACGAGTTCGACTCCGGGGTGTTCCGCGATCGCGCGGAGGAGCCCCGCGCGGCGACGGGCCACCGGCTGCAGGTCGGGCCGGGCACTCACGAAGCCGATGCGTCGGCAGCCCTGCTCGATGAGGTGCTGCGCGGCGACGTACCCGGCCTGCTCGTTGTCGACGACCACCGAGCAGGCGTCCACCTCGGTCGGTTCGTAGTTGACGTAGACGACGGGCAGGCCGTGCTGCTTCGCCGCCTCGACCTGTGCGCGGGACTCCGTCATCGAGGCCAGCAGGATGCCGGACACCCGGGTGCTCTCGAGGAACGCGAGGTGTTCGCCCTGCGCCTCGAGGTCGTTCTCGCTGCTGGCGACGAGCAGGGTGCGCCGGCGTTCGCGGGCGGTCGTGTGCGCACCGCTCACCACGTCCGTGAACAGCGAGTTGCGGAGCGAGGCGACCACGAGACCGATCGCCCGGGTGCTGCCGGACACCAGTGCCCGGGCGTTGCGGTTCGGCGTGTACCCGAGTTCGGCGATCGCGTCGTGCACGCGTGTGGCCGTGGACTCGGCGACCCGCTCGGGGTGGTTCAGGACGTTCGAGACCGTCGCCAGCGAGACGCCGGCGCGAGCTGCGACGTGGTGCACGCTCGGCGGGCCGTCGCGCCGGGGGACATGCACCATGCTCCGATCGTAGGCCGCAGTGGCGGCCGATCCGTGCCGCAGAGCCGGTCAGGCTGGTGGGCAGACGCGAGGCGGTCGGCTACGCGTCGGCGACGGAGGACTGCCGGACCACGAGCTCCGGCGTGAACTCGACGTGCTCGAGGTCGATGCCCTGCCCGAGCTCGACCTGCTTCGTCAACAGCTCGATCGCCTGGCGCCCGAGGTCCTGTGCAGGCTGGCGCACCGAGGTCAACGGGACGACGGCTGCCTCGGCGAAGGCGATGTCGTCGTAGCCCACGATCGCGATCTCGTCCGGCACCGCGATCGTGCCGCGCATGATGAACGCCTGTTCGAGGCCGACCGCGAGCAGGTCGTTCGCCGCGAACACCGCGTCCGGCCGTTCGGCGCGGGCGCGTGCCTGGAGTTCTTCGCCGATGCGACGCCCTTCGAGCACCGACAGTGACGCGGTCGGCAGGACCTCGAGCTCGATACCAGCTGCCCGGGCCGCCGACAGTGCGCCGGCGTGCCGGTCGGCAACCTGGCGGATGCTGGACGGGCCGCCGACGAACGCGATGCGCGTCCGCCCGATGGCCGCGAGGTGCTCGACCGCGATGCGACCGCCCGCGACGTCGTCCACCGACACCGAGGCGAAGTGCTCGTCGTCGGCGCGGCGGTCGACGAGCACGACGGCGGTGCCCTGGTCACGCAGGCGGGCGAGGCGGGACAGGTCGTCACCGGCGGGGGAGATGAGCAGGCCGGCGACGCGGCGTTCCTCGAACAGGTCGACGTAGGTGCGCTCGCGGTCGGTGGACTCGTCGGAGTTGCCGATCAGGACGGCCAGGCCCTTGTCCATCGCGGCGTCTTCTGCACCGCGCGCGACGTCGGTGAAGAACGGGTTGCCGCCGTCGAGCACGATCAGGCCGACGGTGGAGCTGCGGCCGGCCCGGAGCTGGCGCGCGGAGTCGTTGCGGACGAAGCCGAGCGCGGCGATGGCGGACTGCACCCGGTCCACCGTGGTCGGGGCCACCTTGTCGGGGCGGTTCAGGACGTTCGACACTGTCCCCAGGGACACGCCGGCGAGCGCTGCCACCTCTCGCACACTGACCGCCATGTGGCCATCCTGGCATCGCACCTGCGCTTCCGGGCGGTGCGCGCCGTGATCTGTGGAAAACGGCGGACGGGAGGCGCGGTGCGGGCTGGACCCGGGCCTCCCGTCCGGTGGGTGGGCAGGTCCACCGAACGGTGCGAGATTGTAGGTGCGGCCGCGCCCCGTGCGTGCTCCGTTCCGGCGTCGCACCGTGCGTGCTGCGCCGCCACGTGCGAGGTTGGCCGCTCGGTGCGCGCTTGCAGCGCCGCACGGAGCGGGCAACCTCGCACCGAGTGAGCGACCGCGCACCGTGCGGACGCGCACAGCACGGACTTGCCAACGCCCGCTGGGTCGCACTATCGTCTCGCTGTCCCGTTGAAACGATTCACTGACGAACACGCGAACGGAGGACCAATGGCGGTCCGAATCGGAGCCCGGAGCACCACGGGCTGGAAGGCGACCGTCTCGGTCGCCATGTCGAACTACATCGAGTCGGGGTCGATCATCGCGATCGCCACGAGCCTCAGTCTGTGGCAGGCGCAGTTCCACGTCGGCGACCTCGAGGTCGGCCTCCTGGCGAGCCTGTCGGCGAACGCGTTCGGCGCCGCCGCCGGCGCCATCATCGGCGGGCCCCTGTGCGACCGCTACGGCCGGAAGTTCATCTACACCTACGACCTGCTGCTCTACATGCTCGGCATCCTGCTCGCGGTCTTCGCCGGCAGCTACGGCATGCTGTTGGTCGGCTTCATCCTGACCGGCATCGCGGTCGGCGCCGGGGTGCCGGCGAGCTGGACCTACATCGCCGAGCAGGCACCAGCGGACAAGCGTGCGGCCCACGTCGGCACCGCGCAGCTCGCCTGGTCGATCGGCCCGATGGTCGGCTTCGGGTTGGCCATCGCCGCCGCACCCCTCGGGCTGCTCGGCAGCCGGCTCATCTTCGCGCACCTGTTCGTCGTCGCCGCCGTCGTCTGGTGGCTCCGCCGCGGGCTGCCGGAGTCGGCGATCTGGAAGGACGAGCGCGCCGCGACCGGCACCGCGAACTTCTTCCACGGGATCACCCAGCTGTTCAGCCGGCGCCGGAACCTGACCGCGATGCTGTTCCTGTTCGGCGTCTACGCGCTCTGGAACACCGTCGCCGGGCAGGCCGGCATCTTCCAGCCGCGGGTGTACTCGGCCACCGGGGTCACGAGCGTCACCGAGCAGTACGGCCTGCAGATCCTGGTGTGGGGCTGCACCGTCGCCGCGACCTACTTCGGCTTCATGCGCTACGGCGACCGGGTCAGTCGACGGTTGCTGTTCGCCCTCGGCGCGGTGCTCGCGATCGTCGCCTGGGCCGTCCTGATCTACGCGCCGGCGAACCTCGGCACGCTGCTGTTCTTCGCCGTGGCGTGGGGCATCTCGTCGGGCATCGGTGCCCAGGCGTTCTACGGCCTCTGGACGAGCGAGCTCTTCGCCACCCGGTACCGGGCCAGTGCGCAGGGCGTGCTCTTCCTCGCCGCGCGGGTCATGGTCGGTCTGCTGAGCATCTGGTTCCCGCTGCTGCTGTCCGACATCGGGCTCCGTGCACTCGGTGGACTCATCCTGGGGCTCCTCGCGATGTCGTTCCTGGTCGGCACCATCTGGGCGCCGCGCACGCAGGGCAAGACGCTCGAGGCGATCGAGGCCGAGCGGTACGGCACCGTGACCACCGTCACCGGTACCGTGCGCACCGCCGACGAGCGCGCCGTGCAGGACGCCGAACAGCGTCGCCGTGCCGAGGCCGACCGGTGACCCGCGTCTGCTTCCGACTGCAGGTGCAGGCCGAGCACCTGGACGCCTACCGCGAGCGGCACGCCGCGGTCTGGCCGGCGATGCTCCGGGCGATCGCCACGGCGGGGCGGCGGAACTACTCCCTGTTCCTCGACGACGACGGCCTGCTGATCGGCTACTACGAGACCGACTCAGTGGCCGATGCCGACGCGTCGCTCGCGGCCTCCGAGGTCGCGACCGCATGGGAGGCGCACATGCAGGACCTGTTCGACGGTGCCACGGGTCGGGCGGACCAGACCGCGCGGGTGCTGCCCGAGGTGTTCAACCTGGAGGACAAGCTGGCCGCCGCCGCCGAGTGAGCCTCGCGCGGGCACCAAGCGCTCGGCACCTCGAACGGGGAGTCGTACGCCGTCGGTCCGCGGCCCTACGGTGGCGGGATGCGATTCCTGCGTGGCCGAAACCCGTTCCAGTTCGCCCTCGGTGCCCTCGCGATCCTGGGTGCGGTGATCCTCGTCGTGCGGTGGATCACGAGCTTCGTCGCGCCGCACACGTACAGCTACGCCTACATCGCGGGCGCCGGTGTCTCGATCGATCTGCCGTTCATCGTCGTCGTCGAGCTCGTCACGATCCTGTCGTTCGTCGGGTGGCTCGTCGTCGGCGCGCTGCACTGGGGGCCGCGGCGCACCGACGGCTGAACACCACGGGTAGCGTCCGGTCCATGGCCGACGTGACCCACGCCGCGGACCTCGGGATCGACCTGTCCGACGGCAAGCCCCAACAGCTCTACCGGTGGTTCCTCGCGAGCATGCTCTTCGGCCGGCCCATCCGGCAGGAGCAGGCGGCGGCGACCTACCGCGTCCTCATCGACCACGGGTTCACCAGCCCGGGGAAGTTCGCGGGCGCCGGACGCGAGCAGCTGCGGAGGGTTCTGGACGAGGGCGGCTACGCGCGGTTCGACTACCAGATGACCGATGCCCTGCACGAGACGATGCACACGCTCGACGCCGACGAGGGCTCCGTGTCGCACCTGGTGAAGACCGCGGCGTCGCGGAAGGACCTGCGCGAGCGACTCGCCGCGCTCAAGGGGATCGGTCCGAAGACGATCGAGATCTTCCTGCGGGACATCCCGGACGCGGTGCTGCCGGACTGACCGCCGGTGCGTGCCCGGGTGACTTCGTGAGCAGAAACGGTCGAGTCTGACGCCCCGACCCGACCGTTTCTGCTCACGAAGCGCTCGCGAAGCGCCCCGCCCTCGTCACGTCGAACCAGCGCCGACGACCCGCCCAGCCCGCCCATCGCCCCCATGGCTACCGTGGACCCCATGCAGCCGCCCGCAGCAGGAACCCTCCGCGTCCTCCACCTCTCCGACACCCACCTGACCGGCGACGGCGCCCTGCACCAGGGGTCCGTCGACACCACCGCAGCGCTGGACGGCGTGCTCGCCCGCGTCGACGGGGTGCCCGGCATCGGCCTCGTCGTCATCTCGGGCGACGTGTCCGAGGACGGCACCCCCGAGTCGTACGCCGCCGTCCTCGAGCGGGTCGGCGGATGGGCCGAGCGCCACGGAGCCGCCCTCATCGCGGTCCCGGGCAACCACGACCTGCGCGAGGGCTTCCGCCAGGTGCTGTCCAACGGCCACGTCCTCGGCGAGGGCGGCCGCCCCGTCATGCACACGATGGAGTACCACCCGCCGACCGTTCCGGTGTGGGGGCAGTCCCTCGTCGCCGGCCGGAGGATCGTCACGGTCGACACCAGCGTGCCGGGTGCCGGCTACGGCGAGCTGAGCGACGCCAGCCTCGAACGGCTCCGCACCGCGCTCGCCGGGGACCACGCCCCGCACGGCACGGTCGTCGTCCTGCACCACCCGCCCCTGCCGGCCCCGACCGAGCTGCACGAGGCGCTCCGGCTGCAGAACCCCGAGGCGCTCGCCGACGTGATCCGGGGTTCCGACGTGCGCGTGGTCCTGGGCGGGCACTACCACCACCACTTCGCCGGCTCGCTGGCCGGGGTCCCGGTCCTCGTCGCCCCCGGGGTCGCGAACGACACGGACGTCACCGGCGCCTACGACGAGGAATCGGCGACCGTCGACAGCGGCGCCCTCGTCGTCGACGTCGCCGAGGACGGCTCCGTCTGGTCGACGCCGCTGCGCGTCCCACGCCCCGACGCCGACCCACTCGCGTTCCACCTCGACGCCGAGACCGTCGCGTCCGTCATCGCGGCAGCCGGCAAGCACTGAGCGGCAGCCGGAAAGCATCGAGCGGCCGGCGTGCACTGAGCGCGCGACGCGCACCGAGCGCGCGAGGCGCACTGGACGTGCGCGACGGACGGACGGGAGGCCCGTGGCGGCGCCGCCACGGGCCTCCCGTCCGCTCGTCGGTACCGCCCACGGCCGGTACCCCGCCTGCTCGGGCTGCACGCGGGGAAACCGAGTAGGCCGGAGGCACACGCCAGCGAAGGAGCACCCATGCGGAACGGCAAGGCAGTCCAGTACGACCGGTACGGCGACTTCAGCGTGGTCGAGCTCGTCCCGCAGGAGAAGCCGACGGCCGGCCCCGGCGAGATCGTCGTCGAGATCGTCGCCGCCGGGCTGAACCACATCGAGCGCTTCCTGCGCGAGGGGAAGCTCCGGGACCACATCGAGCTCGAGTTCCCGGCACGGCAGGGCGTCGACTTCGCCGGTATCGTCCGGGCGCGGGGTGACGGCGTGAAGGACCTGCGGGTCGGTGACGAGGTCATGGGGCACGCGCCCCAGGGCGGCTCGCACGCGAACTGGATCGCGGTGCCGCGTGGTGCCGTCATCAAGAAGCCCGAGTACGTCGGGTGGGAGGTCGCAGGTGGCCTGTACCTCGCCGGGTGCACGGCGGTGTCGGTGGTGCGATCGCTCCGCCTCGGACCGGACGACACCGTCGTCATCACCGCTGCAGCGGGCGGTGTCGGCCACATCGAGAGCCAGCTGGCGCACGACGCCGGTGCGACCGTGATCACCCTCGGCAGTGCGCGCAACCACGACTACCTGCGGCAGATCGGCACGCTGCCGGTCGTGTACGGCGAGGGCGAGGAAGACCGCATCCGAGCGATCGCGGACGGCCGGCCGATCACCGCCTTCATCGACAACCACGGGGAGAGCAACGCCGAGCTCCTGGCCGAACGCCTCGGGGTCGGGGCCGAGCGCTTCGTGTCGTCGGACGAACGCCGCGACATCGAGCTGCGGTTCCTGCGCGCCCCGGCAGAGGACGAGGAGACCCGGGAACTCCTGACCCTGCTGGCGAAGGCCCTGCAGGAACGTCGCTTCCAGGTGCTCATCTCGGGCTTCTACCCGTTCGAGTACATCGTCGAGGCGTACGAGGACCTCGCCGAGATGAAGTCACGCGGCAAGGTCGTCATCGGGATGCAGACGGTCGAGACCGGAGCACGGCTCGACTGGTACCGCTCCGAGAAGGCCCGCGACCTGCGGGACCGCTACGCGGATGCGCGCGGCTCGGAGGCGGAGACGATGGCGGGCGGCTCAGCGAGCCCGGCGAGCTGACGGCGGTCGGGCTCGGCGGTCGGGCTCAGCTCAGGATGTCCTTCGAGGCGAACCGGCTGTACGCCAGCGCGCCGAACACGACGACGTAGCCGAGCTGCAGCAGTGCGTTCGACCCGAACGAGTCGAACGAGATCGGGTCGCGGAGCAGGTCGCCGAACCCCAGCCACTGGTGCGAGAACAGGTACGGGTGCAGCCAGTCGAGCTGGGGGAGCTGGTCGAGGACCTGGGAGGCCCCGGCCAGCACCACCGTCGCGGCCATCGCCCCGACCGGCACGTTCGTCAGCGTCGACGCGAACATGCCGATCGCCACGAGTCCGAGCATCGACATCGCCACGTACAGGGCGAGGAGCAGTGCCCGACCGGCGTACGACGCTCCGCCGACCTGGGTGCCGGACAGCAGCGTGACCGGACCGATCGGGAACAGCACGGCACCGATCGCCGCACCGACGAGCACCACGAGCAGCGTCGCCGCCAGGCAGAACGCGACCGCGCCGGCGAACTTGACCAAGATGAACCGCACCCGGCCGGTCGGTGCGACGAGCAGGTAGCGGATGGTGCCGTGGCTGGCCTCGCCCGCGACGGTGTCGCCCGCAACGACGCCCACCGTGAGGGGCAGGAACAGCGGGATCGACACCGTCAACGCGGTGAACGCCACGAACAGGCCGTTGTTGGTGATGTCGCCGAGGAACGCCGGGCCGCCGTCGTCGCCGTCGGTCGTCAGCTTCACGGCGACCGCGATCAGGACGGGGACGAGCGCGAGCGCCCCGAGCATCGCCCAGGTACGGCGACGTCGGAACACCAGTGCGAGTTCGGAGCCGAGCAGGGCGAAGGGACGCTGGCGGCGCGGGGCCTCGGCATCGGCGTCGGGCAGTGCACGGGCAGTGTCAGGCAGCGACATCGAAGCCCTCTCCGGTGAGCGCGACGAACAGGTCCTCGAGCGTGCCGCCGCCGACCGTCAGCCCACGGACGCGGACGTCGGCGCGGACGAGTTCGGCGGTGATGGTCTCGGGCAGCAGCTCGTGCGGCAGGTCGGCGACCAGGACGTCCGCGCCGCCGTCGTGCCGGGGGACGAGTCCGAGCCGGCTCAGCACGCTGCCGGCCTGCCCGATGTCGGGCGTGCGGACGGTCACGGTGCGTGCTCCGGCGGACCGCAGCTCGTCGAGTTCGCCCTGTGCCACGAGCTTGCCGGTGCGCATCACCGCGGCGTGGGTGCAGACCTGCTCGATCTCGGCGAGCAGGTGGCTCGACACGAACACCGTCGTGCCGTCGTCCGCCAGGGACCGGATGAGGTTGCGGACCTCGCGCGTGCCCTGCGGGTCGAGCCCGTTCGTCGGTTCGTCGAGCACCAGCAGGTCCCGCGGGGAGAGCAGTGCGTTCGCCAGGCCCAATCGCTGCTTCATGCCGAGCGAGTACGCGTGCGCCTTCTTGTCCGCCGCGTGCGTCAGGCCGACACGGTCGAGGGCGCTGGCCACGCGGGCCTTGCGGGTGCGCGGGTCCGACGTGGGGTCCGCCGCGTCGAAGCGCTGCAGGTTCGCGCGCCCGGACAGGTACGGGTAGAAGGCCGGCCCTTCGACCAGGGCACCGACGCGCGGCAGCACCTGGTGGAGCGCCTTCGGCATCGACTGGCCGAGCACCTCGATCGTGCCGCCGGTCGCGCTCGACAGCCCGAGGAGCATCCGGATCGTGGTCGTCTTGCCGGAACCGTTCGGCCCGAGGAAACCGAACACCGCGCCGCGCGGCACCGACAGATCGATGCCGTCGACCGCGCGCTGCTTGCGGAAGACCTTCTGGAGGCCCGTGGTGCGGATCGCGAGGTCGTTGCCCGTGGTCGGACGGGTCGCGTCCACGGCGGCCGGTTCCGTCGTGTGCGCGGGTTCCGGTGCGCTCACTTCGCGGCGGCGACCAGCGACGACACCGGCACGGCGCCGGCGAGGACCCGGCCGTCGTCGGTCAGGTAGACCGACACGAGCGAGGTCTGCACGGCACGGCCGCCGTCGACGGCCTTCGTGAGCTGGCCGAGCAGGCCCGAGGCCTCGTCGCCGAGGGACGACTGGTCCACCGTGCCGGCGGGGAGCTCGGCGATCGTGCCCCAGCCCTCGCCCGTGAAGGTCGGCTCGTCACCGTCGTGCGCACCGCGGGCGTGGTCGCCCTTCGCGTGCGCACCGTGCTCGGCGTCGGACAGGTCCTTCTCGGTGACCTTCGCGTTCGCCGGGGGCGTGAAGTCGAAGAGCCGTGCGGCCGGTGCGCCGTAGTCGAGGCTCGTGAACCCGACCTGCACCGCGGGGTCGTCCTGCCCGGCGGCCTGGATCGTCGCGCGCAGCGGGAGCCCGGTCTGCTGGTCGACCGCCAGTCGGACCGTGCCGACCAGGGTGTCGGAGGACTTCGGCGTCAGCGTGATCTGCCAGGCGTCGTGACCCGCGACGCTGACCTCGGTCGGCTTCGAGACCGTGGTGCTGGCGTCGATGGCCTGCTCGGCGATGTCGGTCGGCGTGGTGGCGCCGTCCTGCAGGTCCTTCGCGGTGTCGGAGGGCAGGGTCACGTGCGTGGCCGTGCGCTCCTTCGAGTCCCAGGTCCAGACCTCGGACCCGTTGCGGACCACGTCCTGCTCGGCGAGCTGCTGCGTCAACTGCACGCGCTGCTTGTCAGCGCCGTCGACGTACACGCGGGCGGTGTGCGACGAGGTGAGCAGCCCGAGCACGTCCGAGGCGTCGCCCTCGAGCGAGGAGCCGCCGGAACCGGTCGGCAGTTCGGGGAGTCCGAGGTCGCTCGACTGCGAGAGCTTGCCGGAGTACTGCGCGTCCGAGGACTTCGCGATGCTGGCGATGACGTCGGCCGCGGTCGGGTTCGTCCCCGCGATCGGGTCGTTCGCCGCGTTCGCGATCATCGGGGCGGCGACGGCGCCGGCGACGACCACCGGCGCGATGACTGCTGGCAGCCAGGCTGACTTCTTCATCGGGTTCCCCTCGTGGAGCATCGGAGTCGTGAGTACGGTACGTCCGGCCCCCGACAGGACGCTGGGCGTCTCGACTGGGGAGAACATGTTGTCCACACTCGTTCATCGGACCCCACCGCGTCGTCAACCTCCGGTATGATCGGACCCATCACGATCAGCCCGTCGCCATTCGGCCCGGGCTGATTTTCTTTTCACCTGGGGGTGTGGTGGTCGAGTACTCGAAGCCCTGGCTCACGCTGGATCAGCAGGTCGAGCAGAGTCGGTTACTACCGCCTGACGGGGCTACCTCCACCCGCTCCGACAGCCGGACTCCGTTGATCGTGGATGCGAAGTCGCGGGGCACATCACGCTGCGTGAGACGTACCGAACCGGAGCGTCGATCGAGCACGCCCGTTCCCTGATGGACTTCGACCGCGCGCTGCGGATCTCGGCGCGCCGGAGAGTTGGGGTCTGGAGTCGATCTGGCGGCCCGCGGAAGGTTCGTAGACTCGGGACGCGACCGACGGCGGTCGCGTGGCGGCGAAGGAGGCGGCATGCGGGCGGTGCTCGGTCTGGACATCGGGACGTCGAGCACGAAGGCGCTGCTGGCCCGGTTCGACGGCACCGTGATCGCCGAGGTGAGCCGTCGGCACGACGTCGACCGTCCTGCCCAGGGACTGGTCGAGATGGACGCGGCCGTGTGGTGGGACGAGTTCACGACGTTGACGCACGAGCTCCTCGCGCTCGTCCCGGATGCCGACGTGCAGGCCGTGGGCGTGAGCGGCATCGGCCCCTGCGTCCTGCTGACCGACGACGTGGGTGATCCGCTGCGCCCGGCGGTCCTGTACGGCATCGACACCCGGACGGCCGACCTGCTCGACGAGGTCACGGCGGAGCTCGGGGGCGAGGACACGATCCGCGCCCGGTGTGGCTCCGGACTGAGCACCCAGGCCGCCGGCGCGAAGCTCGCGTGGGTCGCCCGCCACGAGCCCGACGTCTGGGAGCGGGCGGTCCGGTTCACGATGCCGGCGTCACGCGTGGTGGAGCTGCTGACGGGGGAGTACGTCCTCGACCACCACTCGGCCAGCCAGACCACGCCGCTCTACGACGTCCACGAGAACACCTGGATCACCGAGTGGTGCGAGCAGCTTGCGCCCGGCCTGCCCCTGCCGCGGCTGCTGTGGTCCGGCGACCAGGCGGGCGTGGTGACGCGCGAGGCGGCCGCGGCCACGGGCCTCCCGGTCGGTATCCCCGTGACGGCCGGCACCATCGACGCATGGGCGGAGGGCGTGAGCGTCGGGGAGTCCGTGCCGGGCCGGATGTTCCTGCAGTACGGCACCACGATGTTCATGATCGCGCCGACCGCCGAGCCGACGCCGGTGCCGGGCATGTGGACGACGGTCGGGACGCACCCGGGGCAGCCGAGTGTGTCGGGTGGGATGGCGACCTCCGGGGCGATCACCGACTGGCTGCGTCGGCTGGTCGACGGCGAGTGGCCGACGATGCTCGAAGAGGCTCGGTGTGCGGGCATCGGCGCGAACGGGCTGCTGATGCTGCCGTACTTCGCGGGGGAGCGGACGCCCATCGCCGATCCGGACGCGCGCGGGGTGATCGCCGGGCTGACGGTGCGGCACACGCGTGGGGACATCTACCGGGCGACGCTCGAGGCGACGGCCTACGCGGTCCGGCACAACATCGAGGTACTGCGTGCGGCCGGGGTCGAGGTCCGCGAGCTCGTCGGGGCCGGCGGCGGGTTGCTCGGACGGCTCTGGCCGACGATCGTGAGCGACGTGACCGGGCTGCGGCAGACGGTGCCGTCGGTGACCGTGGGAGCGTCGTACGGGTCGGCGTTCTTGGCGGCGCAGCTCGTGGCCGACGTCGACATCCGGCAGTGGAACCCGCCGGCCACGGTCATCGAGCCGGACCCCGTCGCGACGGCGGCCTACGAGCCCGGGTACCGCGACTACCGCGAGCTCTACGAGGCGACGAAGGCCGTCGTGCACCGGCTAGCCGCGCGCAGCTGACCGTTCGACACCGCGCAACGGACACAGCACCGCGCAGATGCACGGTGCTGTGTCCGGAACCTGGTTCCGCGGGAGTGCCGCCGCGCCTACGCCTGGGCGTCGACGCCGGCGGGCGCGCTGCCGTCGTACTCGCAGATGGCCTGGACCTTCGAGGCGCTCGCGCTCGTCCGGTCGAACTCGTAGCCCAACCACTCCTTCGCCATCCGGCGGGCGACCTCGACGCCGACGACCCGCTGGCCCATGCAGAGGACCTGGGCGTCGTTCGACAGGACCGAACGCTCGACGCTGAACGAGTCGTGCGCGGTGACGGCGCGGATGCCCGGGACCTTGTTCGCCGCGATCGCGACGCCGAGTCCGGTGCCGCAGATCAGGATCGCGCGGTCGGCCTCACCCGACGCGACGAGTCGCGCTGCGTCGACGGCCACGTGCGGGTACGCGGTGTGCCCGTCCGCGTCGACGCCGACGTCGACGACCGACGCCACCCGCGGGTCGGCCTGCAGGTCCTGCTTGATGATCTCCTTGTAGTCGAACCCGGCATCGTCCGAGCCGATCACGAGACGGTACGTCATGCGTGTGTTCCTTCCAGTTCGTTCGCACGGGCAGCGAGGACTTCGCCGACCCGCGTGAGGATCATCCCCATCGAGGTGGCACCCGCGTCGGGTGTCCCCAGGCTCTTCTCCGCCAGCGGCCGGGCACGCCCGACCTTCGGCGTGAGGTCGGCTGTCTTGTCGGCCTCGTCACGAGCGACTTCCGCTGCAGCCTGCCACGCGTCGGTGAGCGAGGAGCCAGCCGACACCGAGGTCCGCAGTGCATCCACGAACGGCAGCAGTGCGTCGAGCAGCGTCTTGTCCCCGCGGGACGCCCCGCCCAGGTGGACGATCGAGTCGGCGAAGGCCTGTGCGGCCTCCACGACGTCGGACGCCTCGTACGCGGAGCGGTCGTCGCGCAGCGACCGTCCGAAGGCCTCGAGTGCCGCACCCCACAGGACTCCCGAGGTGCCGCCCGCGAACTCGGCCCACGCGTCACCGGCGCGTCCGAGGACGAAGGCGACCCCTGCCTCCTGGCCGACCCGGTCGACTGCCTTCCGAGCCGCGCCGATCCCCTTGACCATGCCGCGTCCGTGGTCGCCGTCGCCGGCGACGGCGTCGATGCGGCCGAGCTCCTCCTCGTGCTCCCGCAGGAGCGCGTCGATCGCCTCGATCGCGTCGCGTGCCGTCTGCGCGGCCTGCCGGGAGGCATCACTCGCGTCCGGCACGACCGTCGCCTCGTCCTCGGCGTCGTCCACCGCGTCGGCCGGCAGCAACGCTGCGATCGGCGCGGCCGCCTTGCGGTACGCGGGCGTGTAGGTGTCGGCACGCCACAGGGGGTCGAGCTCGTCGTCGAGCCACTGCAGGGTCAGCGAGCAGCCGCCCATGTCGAGGCTCGTGACGAGTTCACCGACCTCGGGTTCGACGATCTCGAGGCCGGCGTCCCGCAGCAGCGGGAGGACGCGTCCCCAGAGCAGGAACAGTTCCTCGTACTTCGTGTCGCCGAGGCCGTTCAGGATCGGGGCGACCCGGGTACCCGCGTTCGCCGGTCGGTCGGCGAGCAGCCGTTCGACGAGCAGCCCCGCGAGGTCGGTCGCGCGGAGCAGTGGGACGTCCTCGATGCCGGGCTCGCCGTGGATGCCGAGCCCGAGTCCGAGGTGGCCGTCGGGCACGGTGAAGAGCGGCTCGGTGGCGCCGGGCATGGTGCACCCGGAGAACGCGACACCGATCGTGCGGGTGGCGGCGTTGCTGGCGTTGCCGAGGCGCTCGACTTCGTCGAGGTCCGCGCCCGCGGCGGCCGCGGCACCCATCGCCTTGAAGACCGAGAAGTCCCCGGCGATGCCACGGCGCTTCGACTCCTCGTCGGCGCTCGCGATGTCGTCCGTGACCACGACGATCCGGGTGTCGATGCCCTCGGCACGCAGCCGCTCGGCGGCGAGCCCGAAGTTCATCGTGTCCCCGGCGTAGTTGCCGAACGACAGCACGACGCCCTTCCCCTGGTCGGCCGCCTTGGCGACCGAGTACACCTGCGCGGTGGACGGCGAGGTGAAGACGTTGCCGACGACGGCGCCGGTGGCGAACCCCGGGCCGACGATCCCGCAGAACGCGGGGTAGTGGCCGGAACCGCCGCCGACGACCACCGCGACCTGGGGGTCGGCGCCGTCGGTGGGCAGGGTGACGACGCCGCCGTGGACGCCGCGGACGCGGTCGGCGTAGAGCGCGAGCCAGCCGGCGAGCTGGTCCTCGGCGAACTCGTCGGGGGCGTCGTGGATCGTGGTCATGCTGGAGTCCTTCAGTGGGAGGTGCGGGTGCCCTGCGGCACCTTGAGGAAGTGGATCATCACGAACGCGCAGGCGTACAGGCCGACGAACGTCCAGGTCGCGGCCTGACCGCCACCGCCGAGCGCGAAGACCGCGGCGACCACACCGGTGCCGAGGAACGCCGCGCCGCCGGCCGCCGTCGTGTACATCGCCATCGCGGCGCCCTTGTGCTCGGGGGCGAGCGCCGGCATGATCGCGCCCATCGGCACGAAGCCGGCGAGCAGGCAACCGAACACGCAACCGGCGACGACGGAGAGCACGTAGCCCCAGTCCGACCCGGCGGGGACGAGCTGCGGGACGTACCACCAGGCGATGAGGCCGAGGGCAGACCCGACGATGCCGAACCACTTGACGGTGCGCTGCCAGCCGATCTTGTCGCCGACCCAGCCGAACAGGGCGTTCACCAGGATGTTCGTCGCGTAGACGCACACGGTCATGAGCAGCCAGCGGCTCTGGCCCCACCCGCGCTCGTTCGCGATCACGGCGGGCAGGACGACGAACATGCCGAACTCGGGCGCGGTGTTGATCAGGCGGACCAGGAAGCCCATCAGGATCTTCGGCCGGGTGACGGTCAGACGGATGCCGCTCGTCAGCACCTGCCAGGCGCTCTCTCCGGCCGGGGCGATGCGGGAGAACCCGTTCGGCAGCCGGACGCCGAACAGCATGATGAGGAACCCGATCACGACGAGGCCGATCGAGGCGACCATCGCGCCGGTCTCACCGATCGTGCCGCCGCCGAACACCGGGATGGCGCCGATCGCGAAGAGGGAACCGAGCGTCGGCAGGCCACCCGTGAAGGCGACGTAGAACCAGCCGACCGCCGAACCGTTCCGCTCGACCGGGGTGGTGATGTTCACCCAGACCAGGAACGCGAAGGCGAAGAGCGGGTAGCCGAAGCCCCGGACGGCGTAGGCGACGGCCGCGAACGGCACGCTGCCGATGTTCAGCGCGAGCAGGAAGAGCACCTCGAAGACGACCCAGACGGCGAACCCGAGGATCATCACCCGGCGCGGCCCGATCAGGTCGGAGAGGGCGCCGGAGACGTAGCTGCCGATCAGGGCGGCGAGGCTGTAGAAGGTCACGATCGTCGCGACGGTGGCCTCGGGGCTGCCGAGGACCGCGACCATGTGCGGGGTGATGAAGTTCGACTCGACGCCGTTCCCGGTCATGAAGACCAGGACGGCGACGAACCCGAGGGCGAGCGGGCGGGGGATCCCCATCCGGTCGAGGCGGCCCTCGGCGCGAGGGGTCGTGGGCGCACCGGTGGCGCGCTGTGTCGTCGTTGACATGCTTGCTGACTCCAGGGGTCGGCGGGCTCAGGCCTGCAGGGACGGGAGGATCGAGACCTTGACGCTCGCGCCGGCGGAGTCGCCGACCAGGTCGAGGGCCTCTTGGAACCGCTCGAGCGGGAACTGGTGCGTGCAGATCTCCGACATCGGCAGGGTCTCGGCCTCGAGCAGCTTGATCGCCGCCGGCCAGGTGTGCGGGCCGAGGTGGGCACCCCGGACGTCGAGCTCCTTGTCGTCCGAGATGATCGACCAGTCGACGGAGACGGCGTCCTTGAACACCGAGTACTCGACGAAGGTGCCGAGTTTGCGCAGCAGGTTGAGGCCCTGCGGCACCGCCGACGGGTGGCCGGTCGCCTCGATGTAGACGTCGGCGCCGTAGCCGTCGGTCAGTTCCTTGACCCGGGCGACGGCGTCGTCCTCGGCGATGTTGATCGTCAGGTCCGCGCCGACCTTGCGTGCCAGCTCGAGCTTCGCCTCGACCACGTCGAGCGCGATGATCCGGAGCGGGTTCTTCTGTCGAGCACCAGCGATGGCGGAGAGGCCGATCGGTCCGGCGCCGGCGATCACGACGGTGTCGCCGAACTTGATGTCGCCCCGCTCGACGGCGTGGAACGCGCAGGACAGCGGCTCGGCGAACGCGGCGACCTGACCGGGCAGGGCGCTCGACACGGGGTGGGTCAGGGCCTTGGCGGGGACGAGCACGTACTCGGCCATCGCGCCGTCGTAGCCCTTGAAGCCGAACATGTCGTGGACGTTGCACATCCAGTACGCGCCTTCGAGGCAGTAGCGGCACTCCCAGCACGGCACGATCTGCTCGCACGCGATGCGGTCCCCGAGCGAGACCTTCCGCTTCGCCAGGGTGTCGTCGTCGCCGGAGACGATCGTCCCGACGAACTCGTGCCCGGGGATGCGGTCCGTCTCGGCCCAGGCGGCGCGGTTCTCGTCACCCCAGAACTTCGCGGCGCCGTGGTAGCACTTCAGGTCGCTCGCGCAGATGCCGACGGCGTCGGTGCGGAGCAGGAGCTCGCCGGGGCCGGGCGTCGGCACGGGGCGTTCCTCGAGCCGGTAGTCGCCCGGGCCGTGGACGACGACGGCTCGCATCGTCGTGGGGATGGTCGTGGTGGCGGTCGTGGCCGCGTTCTCGGTCGTCGTCGACATGCGCTGCTCCTTCGTTGGATGGCTTCGGCGACGACTGTACACCTCGCAGAACGTTTGTCCAGAACACAATTTCTGCTAGGTTCGACCCGACGCAAAGGAGCGAATATGACGACCAGCACCACCCCCGACTTCGCCGCAGCCCTGCGCCCGGGCCCGGACACCGTCGACCTGACGAACGACTTCACCGGCCGCACCGCAGTGGTGACCGGCGGCGCCTCCGGCATCGGGAACGCCATCGCCCGGGCACTCGCCGCACGGGGTGCGCGGGTCGCGATCGTCGACGTCCGTGCCGACGGCGCCACGACGGCGGCGGCCGACCTGCCGGCCGCGGGCCTCCCTGCCGGGTTCGGCTGCGACGTGACGGACGAGACATCCGTGGCGCGCACCGTCGCCGACGTCGTCGCGCACTTCGGTCGCGTCGACGTGCTCGTCAACTGCGCCGGGATCGCCGCACTCGCTCCGGCGGACGAACTGTCCGCCGAGACCTGGTCGAGGACGATCGACGTCAACCTGACCGGCACCTTCCGCGTCGCCCAGGCCGTCGGCCGGCACATGCTCGCCGCCGGGTACGGGCGCGTGGTGAACATCGCTTCGCAGGCCGCGCACGTCGGCATCGACGGGCACGCCGCCTACTGCGCCTCGAAGGCGGGCGTCATCGGACTCACCCGTGTGCTCGCGCTCGAGTGGGGCGGTCGCGGCGTCACCGTCAACACCGTGTCGCCGACCGTCGTGCTCACCGACCTCGGCCGTGCCGCGTGGGCGAACGAGAACGGCATCCGGCACCAGGACGAGATCCCCACCGGCCGCTTCGCCACCCCCGACGAGATCGCCGCCGCGGTGCTGTTCCTGGCGGGGGAGTCGAGCGCGATGGTGAACGGCGCCGACCTTCGGGTGGACGGCGGGTTCACGATCCGCTGAGGTGTGCCGGGGATACGATCGGCGCATGTCCGCCGAGAACCCCGCCGCCGAGGGTGCCCGGACCCGGTTCCCGCTCGACACCGTGTACCAGGCGGCGCGGATGTACTACCTCGAGGACGCCACCCAGGTCGAGATCGCCTCGCGCCTCGGTGTCTCGCGTCCGACGGTGTCGCGGCTCGTGGCCGAGGCGCGCAAGGCCGGACTCGTCCGCATCGAGGTCGTCGACCCGTTCCAGGACGAGACCGTCGCGCTCGCCGAACGGCTGCAGGTCGTGCTCGGCATCCGAGCGGTGCACCTGGCCGCCGTCACGCACACCGCCACGCTCGGCGCCGACCTCGCCGCACCCCTGGCCGCTGCGGTCGAGGGCATGGGACTCGTCCCGGGTGACGCCGTCCTGATGTCGTCGGGCCGCACGGTGTACGACGTCGCACACGCCGGCATGCCGAGCCTGCCCGGCGTGCAGCTCGTCCCGACGGTGGGCGGCCAGGCCGACCCGATGCCGTGGTTCCAGACGAACGAGATCACCCGGACCGCTGCGGAGCACTCCGGAGCGATCCCCGCCTTCCTGTTCGCGCAGGCGCTGCCGTCGCCCGCGATGCGGTCCTCGCTCGACGAGGACCCGGCCTTCCAGCACGTGGTCGGGCTCTGGGGCCGGGCGAAGGGCGCGATCCTCGGCATCGGGGCGCCGACCCCGACGCGCGACGCCCTGGCGCGGGGCGTCCCCGTCGAGGACGCCGCGTTCGACCACGCCGCCGGTGACGTCTGCCTCAACTTCTACGCCGCGGACGGCTCGCCCATCGAGTTCCCCGGCAGCGACCGGATGGTCCGGACCTCACGCGAGGTCCTGTCCGGTGTGCCGCACGCCGTCGGCGTCGCCGTGGGCAGTGCCAAGGTCGGGAGCATCGTCGGCGCGGTGCGCGGGGGGCTCGTCAACGAGCTGGTGTCGGACGCCGCGACGGCCCGCGCCCTGCTCGACGCGCTCGCCTGAGCGGTCTGCTCGGCGCCTGGCAGGTGCGCGTTCCTTCCCAGAACGGGCGCGATGGAAGGCGCTTTCGGGCATACCTGGTCGTTTCTTCGTGGCAGGTACGCCCGATTCCGGCAGGTACGCCCGATTCCGGCAGGTACGCCCGATTCCGGCAGGTACGCCCGAACCTAGTGTGTGCGCCGCACGTCCCAGAGGTGGTGGACGGGGTCGTGCGCGTAGTACGTCGCGAGGCTCGCGACGGTGAAGGCGCTGCCGTCCGACCGCAGTCCGGTGCGCTCGAGCTGGTCGTCACGGACCTCGTCGAACGCCCGCGCTGCCCGGTGTGCGGCCTCGCCGAGCTCCCGGACGACGACGGCCGGGTCCTGCTCGCCGTACCGGTCCTGGACCGCGGTGGCGTCCTGGTCCCAGTTCGGGAACGTCGGGGCGTCCTCTTTGAGCATCAGGGCGAGCCGCTCGGTCATCTTCCGGTGCACGTCGCGCACGTGGGCGCCGTACTCGAGTGCCGACCAGGTGTGGTCGTCGGGACGCTCGCGCACGTCATCCCGGCCGAGTTCGGTCGGCCACGCGGTCGTGTTCGCGTCGATGATCCCCGGCACGTCGCGGATCGACACCGTGGTGCCGTCGTAGCCGCACTCGGGGCAGGTGCCCTCGATGACCCAGGTCCAGCTCTTCGTCTCGGGTTCGATCGCCATGCGCCGATGTTATGTCCTCGTTACTCAGCCTTCCGGATCCGCAGGCGCATGCGGATCGGGCCCTCCCCCCGTTCGGGTGACACGCCGCTGCCTGGGAATCACCGGCCAATGACATTTCGGTCGCTCGGTAACGTCGCTCGCTGTTCCTGAGCCGGTCTCCACCGGCCCGAGCCGGTCCCTGCCGGCTCGTCACGATCCTCGAGGAGAGACATGGGCTCCGATCCCAGCCATACCCCGACCCGGCCGCACCGACGTCTGCGCGAGAGCGACGTCACCGTGGTCGACAAGAGCATGATGCGCCGCGCGGTGAGCGGCATGGTCGTCGGCAACACGATGGAGTGGTACGACGTCGGCGTCTACGGCTACCTGGCGGTCACGATGGGGAAGGTCTTCCTGCCGACCGCCGAGCCCGCCGTGCAGATCCTGTTCAGCCTCGGTGTCTTCGCTGCGACGTACATCGCCCGTCCGCTCGGCGGCATCGTCTTCGGCCGTCTCGGCGACCGCATCGGGCGCCAGAAGGTGCTCGCGACGACGCTCATCATGATGGCGGCGTCGACGTTCCTCATCGGAGCGCTGCCCGCCTACGCGACGATCGGGGTGTTCGCACCGATCGTGCTGGTCGTGCTGAAGCTGGCGCAGGGGTTCTCCACCGGCGGTGAGTACGCCGGTGCGACGACCTTCGTGACCGAGTACGCCCCGGACCGTCGCCGCGGGTTCTTCGCGAGCATCCTGGACTTCGGCAGCTACCTGGGCTTCGCGCTCGGAGCGACCGTGGTCTCGGTGCTGCAGATCACCCTCGGCGAGGACGCGATGGTCGCCTACGGCTGGCGCTTCCCGTTCCTGGCGGCCGGTGTGATCGGCGTCGTCGCGATCTGGTTCCGTCTGCGCATCGAGGAGTCGCCGGTGTTCCAGGCGACCCAGGCGGCGCAGGAGGCCGCGTCCGAGACCCGCGCGTCCTTCGACGGAGAGCGTCCCGCGAACGTGCTCGTGATGGTCCGGGACCACTGGCGGCCGATCGTCATCGCGATCATGCTCGTCGCGGCGTCGAACACCGTCGGGTACGCCCTGACCTCGTACATGCCGACCTACCTGACCGACTCGCTCGGGTACTCGCCGCTCGACGGCACACTGCTGACGATCCCGGTGCTCCTGCTGCTGGCGGTCATGCTCCCGCTCACCGGCAAGCTGTCCGACAAGCTCGGTCGACGCGTCGTGATGTGGATCGGTGCCGCGACGACCGTGGTGCTCGTCGTGCCGGCGTTCATGCTGATCGGGCACGGTGCGCAGTGGTCCACGCTGGCCGGACTCGGGCTGCTCGCACTGATGACCGCGCTGTGGGTGTCGAACCAGGCGGCGTCGCTGCCGGCGCTGTTCCCGACCTCGACGCGGTACGGCGGTATGGGCTTCGCCTACAACATCGCCATCGCGGTCTTCGGTGGGACCACACCCCTGATCGTGCAGGCGCTGCTCACCGTGACCGGGGACGAGCTCGCTCCGGCGTACTTCCTGATGGCGATGAGCGTCGTCGGCGCGATCGGTGTCTTCTGCATGAAGGAGTCCTCGCGCCGTCCGCTGCCGGGTTCGATGCCGGCGGTGGAGACCGAGGCCGAGGCGAAGGAGCTCGTGCTCACGCAGGACACGAACCCGAACCTGGACCTGGGGGACCTGCCGTTCGCCGCGCAGGACGCTGCCGCCCGGGCCGCGGGCGACGCCGCCGAAGCCGAGGCCGTGCCGACGCGCTGACCCTGGGGGCGCTCGCGACGTGACCACGGACGGGAGGCGCGGTGCAGGTCCGACCTGCACCCCGCCTCCCGTCTGTGCGTGCGCATGCTGCGACGATCCACGCGTCGATCGACTCGTGTTCTGTCGGAAGATGCGCACGCACCGGATGCGTGCACATGCTGCGACGATCCACGCGTCGATCGACTCGTGTCCTGTCGGAAGATGCGCACGCACGCACCCGCGCGCACCCGCCTCACTCGTGCCGGTGCTCCGACGCCGGGTCCACCGCCGGCCACACGGGGAACGGGTCCGCCCACCCGCGCCACAGATCCGGCCCGGCCAGCAGCTCCGGCGGCGTGAGCAGCGCCCCGTCGAGGGCCCGTTCGATCGCCCGCACGTCGAGCCGCTCGCCGACGAACCACAGCGCCTGCCCGATCGGGGCGTCGGCGTCCCACGACGGGTTCGCGGTGGGGTCGAGCGCGAGCATCGCCCCGAAGCTCGACCACGAGCCGACGTGGTCCGGGCGTGATGCCAGCCGGAAGAACCCCTTCGAGCGGAGCACCCGGCCCGAGGCCCCGGCGGCCAGGTCTCGCTCGATCACGGTGGCCAGCCGCCCTGGGTGGAACGGCAGCGGCTCCCGGTAGCGCATCGCGACCAGGTCGTCGCGGGCGTCCCGGCCGGTGTCGGCGCCGCTCGACAGGGCGCGCATCCACCCGGCACCCGAGGCCAGGACCCGAGCGGCCCCGCCGTTCGACGCGGGCAGGTCGCGCGCGGTCCGGAGTGCGGGCAGCGCCACGATCACGGCCTGCGGCGCGAGCCGGTGCAGCAGTGCGACCAGTGCGCGACGGCGGCGCAGGGACAGTGGCGCGAGACGGTCGAGCGCGATGACGGTCGCGTACTCGACGAGGGACGCCACCCGGTCGGCGGCCACGAACGCGTCGTCGACGTCGGACCACAGCAGGTGGGCGACGTCGTCGGCGCGCAGTACCCCGACCACGTGCCGGAGCAGCCGGTCGTCGCCGGTCTCGCTCCGGGCGGCGTTCGCGAGCATCATGCCCACGGCGCGGGCGTCGGAGCCGGGCTGCAGCGTGACGACGAGGCCGTGGTCGGCGTCGGGTCCGCAGGCGCGGTCGAGGTGGTCGGCCCGCTCGGCGACCGCGCGGGCCGCGGCGAACGCACTCCCGTCGACGTGCATCCGGTGCCCGGTGGTGATCCGGGCGGCGACGCGGTCGGCGTCGGCCTCGTGGAGGGCGGTGACGAGGGTGATGGCAGCAGCACGCATGTCGGGTACCCTACCTGAAAACCGTTCTCAACAAGAGAGCGCCGACGGAGGAGAACCATGAAGGTCCGCAACTCGCTCAAGGCACTGAAGAAGATCCCCGGCTCGCAGGTCGTCCGTCGCCGCGGCCGGGTCTACGTCATCAACAAGCAGAACCCCCGCTGGAACACCCGCCAGGGCTGACGTCGGCGGTGGTCCGTAGGGTGGATCCATGCGACTGCTGCTCATCCGCCACGGCCAGACCCCCGCGAACGTGAACGGTGTCCTCGACGCCGTGGTGCCCGGACCCGGCCTGACCGAGCTCGGCCAGCAGCAGGCGGACGCCCTGCCGGCAGCCCTGGCGGACCGGGGGATCGAGCGGCTCTTCGCCTCCACCATGGTCCGGACGCAGATCACCGCGGCGCCCCTGGCGGCGTCGCTCGGACTCGAGCCCGTCGTGCTGCCCGGTCTGCGTGAGATCGAGGCCGGGGACACCCAGGGCAAGAGCGACACGGTGTCCGTGCAGCTGTACATCTCGACGGTGCACGGCTGGTCCGGCGGGGACCGCACGACCCGGATGCCGGGTGCGGAGAGCGGGCTCGAGTTCTTCGAGCGGTACGACGACGCCGTGCGGCAGATCGAGGCCACCGGCGTCGGCGTGGCGGCGGCGGTGAGTCACGGTGCGGCGATCCGTACCTGGGCGAGCGCAGCCGCCGACAACACCCCTGACCACTTCGGCACCAAGCGCCACCTGGAGAACACCGGCATCGTCGAGCTCGAGGGGTCCTTCGCCGACGGCTGGCACCTGGTCGACTGGGAGGGCGAGCCGATCGGTGGTGACCAGCTCATCGACCGCACCGCGCTGGACCCGACCGGCGAGCGGTTCTGACGCGCGATCGCGACCGGGCGAACGGAACGAGACCAGACGAACGACGGGAGGCCCGGTACCAGCTGGTACCGGGCTTCCCGTCTGAATGCGGTCGCGTCGACTACGCGAGCTGCGACGCCGACGCCTGTGCCGTTGCGGACGCCTGTGCCGTTGCGGACGTCAGCGGCACGATCACGCGGTGCGCCTCGCGCAGCACGTCGAGCGTGCGCTGGACCTCGTCCGCGCGCTCCTCGGGCGTCCAGTCGAGCGCCCCGGCGAGCACGTCGGCCAGCTCGTCGAGCAGGTCGATCGTGACACCACCGACGAACGCCAGGTTCGTGCGGCGCAGCACCACGTCGACCAGGTGGACGGCCTGCTCGTGCTCGGCGAAGTACGCGACCTCGGCGCGGGTGAGCGACGGGTCGGACTCGAGCGCCTCGAGGGGGCCGTCGGTCAGGACGTCCACGACCTCGGCCGCACGGGTGCCGTAGCGCTCCAGCAGGCCTTCGACCAGGGACTCGTCCAGACCGTCACGGTGCGAGGTGATCCACAGGGTGCGCTGCGCGTCGGTGGTGGGGAACTCCTTGCCACCGCCGATCGCCATGCCGGTCGTGTCGACCTTGCGGGTCATGCCGAGCTTCGTGGTGGCCTCGGTCGACAGGTGCGCGGCGAGGGCACGGAACGTCGTCCACTTGCCGCCGACGAGCGACAGCACGGTCGACTTCGGCAGCCCGGCGATCTGGGTGTCCACGATCCGGTAGTCACGCGACACGAAGCCGGGGGCGGTGTCCTCGTGGCGGGGGAGCGGGCGGATGCCGGAGTAGCTGTAGACGATGTGGTCGCGGGTGACGTCGATCTGCGGGAACACGTGCTTCACGAGCCCGAAGAAGTAGTCGATCTCCTCGTCGGTGGTCGTGACCGGCTTCGAGGGGTCGGCGTCGATGTCGGTCGTGCCGATGAGGACCCGGCCCTTGAGCGGGTAGATGAGGACGATGCGTCCGTCGTCGTTCTCGAAGAACAGCTCGCGGCCCTTGGTGGCCTCGAGCAGCTCGTCGTTCTGGACGACGATGTGGGAGCCCTTCGTGCCGCCCATGAACTTCGTCTCGCCGCCGAACGCCTCGTTCGTCAGGTCGGTCCAGGGGCCGGACGCGTTGACGACGACCTCGGCGGTGAACACGAACTCCTCGCCGGTCTCGCGGTCACGCAGCAGCACGCCGCCGTCGCGGGTGCCAGCTGCCTCGACGTAGTTCGTCGCGCGGGCGGTCGCGGCGGAGCCGGTTCCGGTGCCCGCGGCGATGCCGTCCTTGAGGACGTCGAGGGCCAGGCGCTCGGGCTCGTGCACGCTCGCGTCGTAGTAGGTGCCCGTGTACTTCAGGTCCTTGTTGAGGGCGGGCATGTCCTCGAGCGCGGCCTTCTTGGTGCGGAAGACGTGCTTCGGGACGGAGCCGCCGTCGCGCGAGAAGGAGTCGTAGATCGTCATGCCGATCTTGATGAGCATCGCGCCGCGCTCCTTGGTGGAGCGCTGCTTGTGCGTCAGCATGCGCAGCGGGGCGTTCATGATGCCGGAGAACGTCGAGAAGATCGGCATCGTCGTCTGCAGCGGCTTGACGTAGTGCGGGGCGATGCGGATGAGGCCGTTGCGCTCCTGGACGCTCTCGCGCACCAGGCGGAACTCGCCGTTCTCGAGGTAGCGGATGCCGCCGTGGATCATGTGGCTCGACGCAGCGGACGCACCGGAGGCGTAGTCGCCGCGCTCGACCAGGGCGACGTCGACGCCCTGCAGCGCGAGGTCGCGGAACGTGGCGATGCCGTTGATGCCGCCGCCGACGACGAGGACCTGCGCGTTCGGGCGCTCGGTGAGGGCGGTCACCGTGTTCCGGGGCTGTGTCTTCTTCGACATGGTTCGTCGCTTCCTTCGTCTGTTCTCGTGGTCAGGATCGATCGTGCGCCGGTTTGGGAGGTCGGGCAACTTGCGTGCACGAACGTGCAGCACACGTGTCGTGCACTCGGATCCGGGGGCCGGGAGGCGCGACAGGGGTTGCAGAGGCCGTGCACGTCCGTGCATGGTTGCGTTCGACAGATCGGAGCACCATGAGCGATGCGGCTCAGCCCATGCGCACGCAGCAGGCGCTGCGCGCCGCCCACCTGTACTACCTGCAGGACCTGACGATGGACGCCATCGCGGACGAACTCGCGACCTCGCGCTCCTCGGTGTCGCGCCTGCTGAAGTACGCCAGGGACACCGGCCTCGTCGACATCCAGATCCGCTCACCCCTCGACCAGGCCGCCGCGCTGAGCCGCAGCATCCGCTCGCGGTTCGGCGTGCACGCGCACGTCGTCCCGGTGCCGGACCACACGAGCGACGTCGACCGCCTGGAACGTGTCGCCCTGTCCGCCGCCCGGATCCTGACGCAGTACGTCGAGTCGAACATGGTGATCGGGATCTCGTGGGGCTCGACGGTGAGCGCGGTCAGTCGGTACCTCGTGCCGAAGACCACGCACGGGTCGACCATCGTGCAGATCAACGGCGCCGCGAACACCCGCACCACCGGCATCGTCTACGCCTCGGAGATCCTGCGGCGGTTCGGCGAGGCGTACGGCGCGTTCGTGCAGCAGTTCCCGGTGCCCGCGTTCTTCGACGACCCCGCCACGAAGGAGGCGCTGTTCCGCGAGCGCTCGATCCGCCGTGTGCTCGACCTGCACGAGCGGATGGACCTGGTCGTGTTCGGTGTCGGCGCCCCGCAGGCCCCGGTGCCGTCGCACGTGTACTCCGGCGGCTACCTCGACCCCGCGGACCGCGACGAGCTCACGAAGGCCCAGGTCGTCGGCGACGTCTCGACCGTGTTCTACCGGGCCGACGGGTCGTGGCGGGACATCGGCGTGAACGCGCGCGCGGGCGGCCCGGACCTCGACACCATCAAGCGCGCGCCCCGTCGGGTGTGCGTCGTCGCGGGCCGGTCGAAGGCCGCGTCGTTGCGGGGTGCGCTGGCGTCCGGGCTCGTCACGGACCTGATCCTGGACGAGAGCGTCGGGCAGGCGATCCTGCAGCCCTGAGTCAGGATGTGACCCGGTTCTGTCGGGGGTGCCGGGTACGGTCTCGGCCATGGTGATCTCGATGGACCGACCGGGCGGCCGGTACTCCCGTCGCGTGGTCGGCACGGACGTCGACCAGGCGCTCGCGTTCTTCGGGCGCGACTACGACTTCCGGGCACCCGCGGTCCGGCGCACCCGCCCCACCGCGCACTGGGACTTCGCCGGCGTCGGCGACGACCGGATGTCGCTGCGGTCGTCGCGGTTCATGGTCGACCTGCGCAGCGAGAGCCAGGTCGACGACGAGTTCCTGGTGGCCTGGATGCGGAGTGGCTCCAGCCGGATCACCTGCGGCGGCGAGACCTGGGCGCTCGAAGCCGGCGCGCCCGTCGTGCTGCCGTTCGCCGAGCCGTACTCCCTGCACCACCGCGACATCGCGCTGAACCTCGTGCACCTGGACCGCGACTTCGTCCGGGCGCTGGTCGGCGAGGACGACTTCGCCTTCGAGCCGATGCAGCGCCCGACGGCTGCGGGCACGGCCGCGTGGCAGGACGTGGTCCGGACGCACTCGTCGACGTGGCTCGACGTCGACCACGACCTCGACCCGATCGCGCAGCGCGACATCGCCGAGGCCTTCGCGACCGCTGCGATCCGTGCGTTCCCGCAGCGCGATCGCTGGCGCTCGACCGTGGCCGGCGGCGGTCCGGAGCACGGCCGCGTCCGCCGGGCGCTCGACTTCGTGCACGAGCACGCCCGCGAACCCATCGGCACACCCGAGATCGCCGCGGCGGCGGGGCTCAGCCCGCGCGGGCTGCAGCAGTCCCTGCGACGGCACCTCGACCAGACGCCCGGCGACCTGCTGCGCGAGGTGCGGCTCGACGGTGCGCGGGCGGACCTGCTCGGGGGCGCGCGCGACGAGACCTCGGTGGCCGAGATCGCCCGGTCGTGGGGCTTCGGGCACCTCGGGCGGTTCTCGGCGACGTACCGTGCCCGCTTCGGCGAGCTGCCGAGCGAGTCGCTCCGCACGCGCTGACCGCCGCGGGGCACCGAGCCGGGGAGTCCACCCGGCGGCGGTAGCGTGACGACATGGACACCGTCGTCACCGCGCTCCGCTCCGCACTGCAGGACCCCGACGGCACCGTCGTCCGGACCGAACCGGGCGTGCTCGACGCCGCGCGGACCGACAAGTCCGGCTGGATCGCACCCGGCGGTCCGGTCGCCGTCGTCGAGGCCCGCACCGTCGAACACGTGCAGGCGACACTCCGGACCTGCTCGGCCCTGGGCGTCCCCGTCGTCCCGCGCGGCGCCGGCACCGGTCTGGCGGGTGGCGCGAACGGCACCGAGGGCACGGTGGTGCTCAGTGTCGCGCGGATGGACCGCATCGTCGAGGTGTCCGTCGAGGACGAACTCGCCGTCGTCGAACCCGGGGTGCTCAACGGTGCGCTGAACGCCGCCGTCGCCGAGCACGGGCTGCGCTTCGCACCGGACCCCGCGAGTGCGGCGATCGCGAGCGTCGGCGGGAACATCGCCACGAATGCCGGTGGTCTGCGGTGCGTGAAGTACGGCGTCACGCGCGAGGCCGTGCTCGGACTCGACATCGTGCTGGCGGACGGCCGGCTCGTGTCGACCGGCCACCGAACCGTGAAGGGGGTGACCGGCCTCGACCTGACGGCGTTGCTCGTCGGGTCCGAGGGCACGCTCGGCGTCATCGTCGGCGCCACGGTCCGACTCGTCCCGATCCCGGCGGGTGAGCCCGCGACCCTCGGGGCCGTCTACCCGTCCGTGCAGCAGGCGGCGGCCGCGGCAGCGGCCGTCGTGGCGGGAGCGGACCGGCCGTCGACGGTCGAGCTGCTGGACGCCCTCGCCCTCGAGGGGATCGCGGCGTACCTCGGATCCGAGGTGATCGTCGAGACGGTGGGGAGCACCGCGGCGGGCGGGGTCTTCCTGCTCGTGGAGTTCGACGGTCCGGGCGCGACCGAGGCCGCGCTGGGAGCCGTGCCGCGCCTCCAGGCCGAGGGCGGAACCGTGCACCTGGCCGGGTCGGCGGCGGAACGCGAGCGCCTGCTGACGATCCGCCGGTCCTTCCACGCCGCGATGGAGTCGCGAGGCCGGGTGCTCATCGAGGACGTCGCCGTGCCGCGCAGCCGGCTCGCCGAGATGTTCGCCCGCGTGGAGGAGATCGGTCGCGAACACGGTGTCCCGATCCCGACCGTGGCGCACGCCGGCGACGGCAACCTGCACCCGAACTTCGTCTTCGACGGCGACGAGGTGCCGGCTCACGTCTGGGACGCCGCTGATGCGATGTTCCGTGCCGCGATCGAGTTGGGCGGGACACTGACCGGCGAGCACGGCGTGGGGGTGTTGAAGCGTCGGTGGATCGGTGACGAGCTCGGCGACGACGTGCTCGAGCTGCAGCGGGGGATCCGACGGGTGTTCGACCCGGCAGGCATCCTGAACCCGGGCAAGGTCTTCTGAGCGACTGATCGCCGAATCTCATCGCACGGATGCGCCGTGCGTCGTCAGGATCTTCGGCCGTAACGCCACCGCAACGAATCCGGCGCTGAATGGTGTGGACGAGAGCACCACCCACGAAGGAGTCTGCGATGCGCATCGGCGTCCCCACCGAGATCAAGAACAACGAGTACCGCGTGGCGGCCACCCCGGCGGGTGTCGCGGAGCTGGCGCTGCACGGCCACCAGGTCCTGGTGCAGGCCGGCGCCGGCACCGGGTCGGCGTTCCCCGACGACGAGTACCGCACCGCGGGCGCCGAGATCGTCGACACCGCCGCCGAGGTCTGGGCGCGCGCCGAGCTGATCCTGAAGGTCAAGGAGCCGGTGGCGTCCGAGTACCCGCTCATCCGTCCGGGCCAGGTGCTCTTCACGTACCTGCACCTGGCGGCCGACCGCCCGCTGACCGACGCGCTCATCGACTCCGGAGCCACCGCGATCGCCTACGAGACCGTGCAGCTGCCGGACCGCTCGCTGCCCCTGCTGTCGCCGATGTCCGAGGTCGCCGGGCGGCTGTCGGCCCAGGTCGGCGCCTACAACCTGATGCGCACGAACGGCGGACGCGGGCTGTTGCTCGGTGGGGTGCCCGGCACGCCGAAGGGCCGCGTCGTCGTGATCGGCGGTGGCGTCGCGGGCGAGCACGCGGCGACGATGGCGCTCGGCATGGGGGCCGACGTCACGGTCTTCGACATCAGCCTGCCCCGCCTGCGCGCGCTCGACGCCCGGTTCGACGGGCGGATCACGACGCTGCGGTCGTCGGCGCACGCTATCGCGGAAGCCCTGCGGGACGCCGACCTGGTGATCGGTTCCGTGCTCATCCCCGGGGCGTCCGCGCCGAAGCTCGTCACCGACGCCATGGTCGCGGACATGCGGCCGGGATCGGTGCTCGTCGACATCGCGATCGACCAGGGCGGCTGCTTCGAGGGCTCGCACCCGACCACGCACGACGACCCGACGTTCGCGGTGCACGACACCGTGTACTACTGCGTGGCGAACATGCCCGGCGCCGTCCCGCGCACGAGCACGATCTCGCTGACGAACGCGACGCTGCCGTACGCGATCGCGATCGCCGACCGCGGGTGGGAGGCCGCGCTGGCCGCCGACCCGTCGCTCGCCCTCGGCCTGAACGTGCACGCCGGCCAGGTCACGAACGAGGCCGTGGCGGCCGCGCACGGCCTCGTGGCGTCGGCGCGGTAGGCCGGCCGCCTGCGGGCCCGGCGCTGGCGCGCGTTGTTTCGCGCTCAGCGACAGTTCACGCAGCCTCGCGGCCGTGAACTGTCGCTGAGCGCGAATGTTGGCTACGCCGTGCGCGCCGCCAGGCCACGCGCGCCGGACCACCCCGCACGCGCCCGCACGGCGACCGTCACCACGACGACCGCGGCGGCTGCGACCACCGCGGCCACGGCGGTCGGCGTCGACACCAGCGGACCGTCGAGCCGCGCGACCGCCACCCAGGCCAGCCCCCAGGCCAGGGAGAGCATCGGCGCCAGGCGACCCCGACCCCACACCGCCAGCAGCAGCCCGACGAGCCCGGCCACCGCTGCGACGAGCACACCCCAGACGTCCTGCCCGAGGTCGAAGCCCCGGAAGCCCGCTGCCGTCAGCACCGCGGCCGTGTTCGCTGCCGTCGCGACGCACACCCACCCGAGGTAGAGGCCGAACGTGCCGTCGGTGACGATCGCCTCGACGACGCCGGAGGGCTTCGTCCGTCGCAGGATCGTGAACGTCCAGATCAGCACCGCGAGCAGGGCCACGATGATCGGTTCGCTCGCCCACAGGAACCCGAACTGCACCGACAGGATCCACGCCGCGTTGAGCAGCAGGGACAGGATCGCCGGCACCGCCAGCTTCGCGTGCCGGTCATCGTCCGACGTGCGGAAGAGCTGGCGGATGGCGTAGGCGATGAGGCCGACGTAGACGACGCTCCAGATCGAGAACGCCGGGCCGTCCGGTGCGATGGCGGTCGACGACGCGGACAGTGCTCCGCCGGCAGCGTCTTGGATCGGCGTCCCGCCGGCCGCGCCGGACCCGACGAACGCCCCGACCACCGCGACGACGGCACTCACGGCGACTGCGATGCGCTTCCAGATCCTCTTCATGACCGTTCCCTTCGTCAGCATGCTGATGACCTGAACCGTAGGCGGGCGGTCATGTCGGGCGCGCAGCGTGCGTTCAGCCTGTGGGGGACGGCGGACTGGAGGCGCGTGGCGGGCCCGCCACGGGCCTGCCGTCCGAAAGCCGGTCACCTGCGTACGGTGGTCGCGTGAGCGTCGAGATGAACACCGTGTACGTCGACCGGATCGCCCCGATGGCGAGTCCGTCGCTGGACGACACCTTCCGGATGCTCGACGAGCAGGGCGCGAGCGCGTGCATCGTGCTGTACCAACCGGACGCGCAGGAGCTCGGCGACGTCGCGGTCGCCCTGGGCCTGCACGAGCTCGCGGTCGAGGACTCCGCCGAGGGGCACCAGCGGCCGAAGCTCGAGCGGTACGGCTCGACGCTCTTCGTGGTCCTCAAGCCCGCGCTCTACAACGACGGGCAGGAAGAGGTGGCGTTCGGCGAGGTGCACGCCTTCGTCGGCGAGGACTTCTTCCTCGTCGTGGTGAAGGCCGACCCGCGCGGCAAGCCGACCGTCCCGCGAGCGCTGCAGCGGATGAGCGGCAAGCCCGGCCTGGTGACGGTCGGACCGCAGGCGCAGCTCTGGGCGCTGATGGACACGATCGTCGACGGCTACGTGCCGGTGATCGACGGGCTGGAAGAGGACATCAACCAGATCGAGGACCAGCTGTTCGCGGGCGAGGCCGGGGTCTCGCGGCGCATCTACGAACTGTTCGGCGAGGTCGTCGACTTCCAGCGTGCGGCCCGACCGCTCATCCACATCATCGAGAACCTGCACCGCGGCGCCGAGAAGTACCACCTGCCGATCGAGATGCAGCGCCGGTTCCGCGACGTCCTCGACCACGCCATCCGCACGGTGGAGCGGCTGGACACGTTCCGGCAGCTGCTGCAGAACGCCCTGACGGTCGACTCGACCCTGGCGGCGCAGAAGCAGAACGACGACACGAAGCGGATCTCCGGCTGGGCGGCGATCCTGTTCGCCCCGACGCTCATCGCCGCCATCTACGGCATGAACTTCACGCACATGCCCGAGCTGACGTGGACCTGGGGCTACCCGCTGTCGATCGTCGGGATGGTCCTGTTCGCCGCGATCCTGTGGGTCGTGTTCAAGGTCAAGCGCTGGTTCTGAGGAAGACTGGGGCCGTGACCTCGTACGACCTCGTCCACCTGACCGCCGGGGGCGTCTCCCTCGTCCTCGACTGCCGTGACCACGCGCTGCCCGCGGTGGTGCACTGGGGAGCAGCCCTCGGGCCACTCGACGACGACGCGCTCGTCGCACTCGCCGACGCGGACGTCGCCCCCGTGGCCCAGAACGAGATGGACGACCCCGTCCGTGTCGCCGTGCTGCCCGAGCCGAACCGCGGGTGGAGCGGACGACCCGGCCTGGCCGGACACCGCGACGGCCACGACTGGTCGCCGGCGTTCACCGTCCGGTCGCTCGACGTGACCGACACGACCGTCACGACCGAGGCTGCCGACGACACCGCGGGGCTCGCCGTCCGGCTGACGATCGAGGTGCTCGTCTCCGGACTCGTCCGTGCCCGGGCTGCCGTCACGAACACCGCCGACGGCGTCTACACGGTGGACGACCTGACGGTGGCGATGCCGATCCCGTCCGGTGCGCGCGAGGTCCTGGACTTCGCCGGTCGATGGGGCAAGGAACGCACCCCGCAGCGCCGCGAGCTCGTCGTCGGTACCCACCAGCGTGAGAGCCGGAAGGGCCGGACCGGTGCCGACGCCGCGACCGTCCTGACGGTGGGGGAGCCCGGCTTCGGCTTCGCCCGCGGTCAGGTGTGGGGCGTGCACACCGGTTGGAGCGGGAACCACCGGCACCACGCCGAACGCCTGTCGACCGGGCGCCAGGTGATCGGCGGCGGCGAACTGCTGCTGCCGGGCGAGGTCCGGCTCGGCACGGGCGAGACGTACGAGGGGCCGTGGGTGTGGTTCGCCCACGGTGACGGGCTCGACGAGCAGGCCCGACGCTTCCACCAGTGGCTCCGGAGCCGGCCGCAGCACCCGACGACGCCGCGGCCGATGACGATCAACGTCTGGGAGGCCGTGTACTTCGACCACGACCTCGCCCGGCTGACCGACCTGGCGGAGCGCGCCGCGGCCCTCGGGGTCGAGCGGTACGTGCTCGACGACGGGTGGTTCCGCGGCCGCCGGAACGACCACCTCGGGCTCGGCGACTGGTACGTCGACGAGGACGTCTGGCCCGACGGGCTCGGGCCGATCGTGGACCGTGTCCGGGCGCTCGGCATGGAGTTCGGCCTGTGGTTCGAACCCGAGATGGTGAACGAGGACAGCGACCTCGCCCGCGCCCACCCGGAGTGGATCATGCAGGCGGACGGCCGACTGCCGATGCGGTCCCGCGACCAGCAGGTGCTCGACCTGGCGATCCCCGAAGCGTACGAGTACGTGCTCGAGCGGATGACGGCGATCATCGGCGAGTACGGCATCGAGTACGTCAAGTGGGACCACAACCGCGACCTTGTGGAGGCCGGGTTCCCCGGTGCCGGCGCGGCGGTGCACGAGCAGACCCTGGCGACGTACCGGCTGATGGCGACCCTGAAGGAACGCTTCCCGTCGCTCGAGATCGAGTCGTGCGCGTCGGGTGGCGCCCGGGTCGACCTCGGCGTGATCGAGCACACCGACCGCGTCTGGGTGTCCGACGACATCGACCCCCTCGAGCGGCAGCAGATGCACCGGTGGACGCAGCAGCTCCTGCCCCCGGAACTCCTCGGCGCGCACATCGCGAGCGGCAGGAACCACTCGACGGGCCGCGTCCACGACCTGGCCTTCCGGGCCGGCACCGCGCTCGTCGGGCACCTGGGCATCGAGTGGGACCTCACCGAGGCGACGGCGGAGGAGTCGGCGTCGCTGGCCGAGTGGATCGCGCTGTACAAGGAGCTGCGCGGGCTGCTGCACGGCGGCGACCTGGTGCGCATGGACGAGGTCGACGACTCCCGGCTCGTGTACGGCACGGTCACGCCGGACCGGCAGCAGGCCGTCTTCTTCCTGGCGAGCATCGGGCGGTCTGAGGTGTCCGGCACCGGTCGGGTCACCTTCCGCGACCTCGACCCGGACGTCTCGTACCGCGTCGACCCGATCGTGGTCGGTGACGGGCACGGGATCGTCCGGCCGGACTGGTGGAGCGGCGCACGGGTGTTCAGCGGTCGGGTGCTCGGCACGGTCGGCCTGCACCCGCCGCTCATGCCCGCCGACTGCGTGGTCCCGTTCCGTCTGACGGCCGTCTGACGGCCGTCTGACGGCAGGTGGGACGACCGGGAGGCCCGGTGCCGGTGATCGGAGCCGCTAGGGTTTCCGACATGCCGCGCTCCGGACACGCGACCCCCGTCTGGGCGCTCAAGCTCGCCGTCGTCACCGCCCTGGTGGGCGTCTCCGGCGGTATCGCCGGCATCGCCGTGTGGCTCGCGCTGCAGCTCATCCAGTTCGTGGCCTTCGGGTACGGCTTCGGTGGGCACCTCGAGGCGGCGGACGCACCGTCGGCGCTGAACCGGTTCCTCGCCCTCGTGGCCGCCGGTGTCCTGACGGGCTTCGCC
This sequence comes from Curtobacterium sp. PhB137, assembly GCF_003814955.1. Classification (NCBI taxonomy): domain Bacteria; kingdom Bacillati; phylum Actinomycetota; class Actinomycetes; order Micrococcales; family Microbacteriaceae; genus Curtobacterium; species Curtobacterium sp. PhB137. The sequence goes on from NZ_RKQO01000007.1 coordinate 112,006, forward strand.
TGGTGGGCGCTCCGGCGCTGGGGGCGTCCGATCGTGTCGGTCACCGCGGCGGTCGGCGGCAAGCGGATGCCCGCACTCGCGACCCTGGCGAACGCCGGCGTGCAGATCCTGGCGGTCGGTCTCGGCGCCTCGATCGGCAAGGAGGTCGCGCCGCGCGAGGTCGGCGCCTGGCTCTCCCAGCTCGTCACCCGTCGTGCCGGTCTGACCCCGCGCGAGACGAAGATCCTGGTCGCCTGCGGAGCGGCAGCGGGCCTCGCCGCGGTGTACGACGTCCCGCTCGGTGGTGCGCTGTTCGCCGTCGAGGTCCTGCTCGGCGAGATCAGCTTCGCCACGGCCCTGCCCGCGTTCGCCACGAGTGCCGTCGCCGCGTTCGTCGCCCGGCTCGTGATCCCGGACGAGGTGCTCTACCACGTGCCCGCGATGCACATGTCGCCGTCGCTGCTCGTCTGGGCGATCATCGTCGGGCCCGTCCTCGGCCTGGCGGGCGTCGGGTTCGTGAAGCTCACCAACCGGCTGCAGGGCATCGCGCCCAAGGGCTGGCACCTGCTCGTCGTGCTGCCGGTGGTGTTCGCGATGGTCGGGCTCATCGCGGTGCCGTTCCCCGAGATCCTCGGCAACGGCCGGGCGCTGGGCATCGTCGCGATGAACGCCTCGCTCGACGACGACACCGTCGCCGGCCTGGCGCCGATCGTGCTGCTCCTGCTGCTCGGCGTCGTCCGCACGATCACCACGTCGGCCACGATCGGTGCCGGCGCGGTCGGCGGCACCCTGACGCCCTCGATCGCGATCGGTTCGGCGATCGGCGGCGGCCTCGGTGGCGCGTGGCTCCTGCTCTGGCCGGCCGACGGCCCGGGCCTGGCTGCCTTCGCGTTCGTCGGCGCCGCGGCGTTCCTGGCGACCACGATGCGGGCCCCGTTCACGGCGCTCGTCCTGGTGGTCGAGTTCACACAGGAGGGCACCGACATCCTCATCCCGTCGCTCCTCGCGGTGTCCGGGGCGGTCGCGGTCGGGTACGTCCTGGCACGTCGACGCAGCGCACAGATGGTGTGAACACTTCGTCACGTTCCGGGACAGAGGTCGGTTCTGCGGCCTACGATCTGCGGCATGACGGAGCGATGGGCTCCGCACCGAGCTGAGGAGCAGGCCATGGCGGGGTTCGACGACATCACGAAGAAGGCCCAGGACTTCCTGAAGGACAACAAGGTCCAGGACGCCCTGAAGAGCGAGAAGGCCGAGGACATCAGCGACAAGGTCCTCGGGGGCGTCGCCGACGCGGTCAAGAAGGCCACCGGCGGCAAGTACGACGACAAGATCGACGGTGCCCGCGACGCTGCGGACAAGAAGATCGGCATCGAGTAGCCCCACCGTGCGACGGCCCAGGACCCGGCGTGGTCCTGGGCCGTTCCCGTGCCGACTGGACGCCGTCGGGAACAACGGCCACCATTGACGGGTTGCTCCGGACAGCAACACCAGGAGGACGAGACGTGACAGTCGTGGCGCCGAACCAGCCGCTCACCGAGGCCGAGGTCGAGACGATCAAGTCGGACTTCCCGATCCTCGCGCAGGACGTGAACGGGCAACCGTTGGCGTACCTGGACTCCGGGGCGACGGCGGAACGCCCGACCCAGGTCCTCGACGCCGAGCGCCGGTTCCTCGAGCACGACAACGCCGCCGTTCACCGCGGCGCGCACACGCTCGCGGCCCTGAGCACCGATGCCTACGAGGACGCCCGTGCCACCGTCGCCGACTTCATCGGCGCTGCCGGTCCGAGCGAGGTCGTGTGGACCGCGAACGCCACCGACGCCCTCAACCTCGTTGCCTACGGCATCGCGAACGCCAGCCGTGGCCGGGGCGGGGTCGACGCCGCTCGCTTCCGCATCGGACCGGGCGACGAGATCCTGGTCACCGAGGCCGAGCACCACGCGAACCTCGTGCCCTGGCAGGAACTCGCCGCGCTGACCGGTGCGACGCTCCGCTGGGTCCCGGTCGCCGACGACGGCACCTGGACCGCCGAGGACGCCGCGGCCCTGATCACCGACCACACCAAGGTCGTCGCGTTCGCGCACGTCTCGAACGTCACCGGCATGGTCGCCCCCGTCGAGCAGATCGTCGGTCTCGCCCACGCCCGCGGCGCACTGGTCGTCCTCGACGCCTGCCAGTCCGCGCCGCACCGGCCGCTCGACGTGCAGGAGCTCGGCGTCGACTTCGCCGCGTTCTCCGGGCACAAGATGCTCGGCCCGAACGGCATCGGCGTGCTCTGGGGCCGCAGCGAGCTGTTGAACGCGCTGCCTCCGTTCCGCACGGGCGGGTCCATGATCACCACCGTGACCATGGAGGCGTCGGAGTTCATGCCGGCACCCGAGCGGTTCGAGGCCGGCACGCAGCCCGTCTCGCAGGCCGTCGCCCTGGCCGAGGCCGTCCGCTACCTGCAGGGCATCGGCATGGAGCGTGTCCGCGCGCACGAGGAGCACCTCGCCCGGCGCATGCTCGACGGCCTGGCCGCCGTCCCCGGCATCCGCGTGGTCGGTCCGCCGGTCGGCGTCCCGCGATCGGGCCTGGTGTCGTTCGACGTCGACGGTGTGCACGCCCACGACGTGTCGCAGTACCTCGACGCGCAGGGCATCGCCGTCCGCTCGGGGCACCACTGCGCCCAACCCCTGCACCGCCGACTCGGCCTGGTCGCCACCAGCCGCGCGAGCACCTACGTCTACACGACCGAGCACGACGTGGACCGGTTCATCGCGGCCGTCGGCGAGGTCCGCGGCTACTTCGGAGCGACCGTATGAACTCCCTCGACAGCCTGTACCAGCAGGTCATCCTCGACCACGCCAAGGCCCGGCACGGCGACGGCGACCTGCCCGACGCCGACGCCTCGCACTTCGAGCGCAACCCCACGTGCGGCGACGAGATCACCGTCCGCATCCGTCTCGAACCGGGCACCGACCGCATCGCCGGTCTCGCCTGGCAGGGCGACGGCTGCTCGATCTCGATGGCCTCGGCATCGGTCCTCACCGACATGGCCGTGGGCCGCACGGTCCCGGAGCTCCTCGCACTGACCGACGAGTTCCGCACGATGATGCGCTCCCGCGGCATCGGCGAGCCCGACGAGGACGTCCTCGAGGACCTCATCGCCTTCCACGGCGTCTCGAAGTTCGTCATGCGGGTCAAGTGCGGCATGCTCGCCTGGGTCGCGGCGGAAGCCGCTGCGCGTGAGGCGACGGCGTCCCGCTGAGCCGGGTGCGGCTCGCGATCGCGACCACGTGACGGCCGGGAGGCCCGTGGCGGGCCCGCCCCGCGCCTCCCGTCCGTCGCCGGGAGCGTCTCGAGCGTCCGAAGCGACGAACGGAGGACAGCGGTGATCGTCGAGGTGCGCCGCCCCGGCGGGGCGGAGTCCGACCTGATGGTGCGGACGTACCTGACCGAGGTGGCCTCGCGCTGGTACGGGCACGACGCGACGCCTGCCGAGGTCGATCTCGCACTGGCCGACGAGCCGTACGACGACCTGCAAGGGGACAGCGGCGTGTTCCTGGTGGCGTCCGACGGTGGACGACCGGTCGCGTGTGCCGGCGCCCGGTTCCTCGACGACGTGGCGGAGCTCACCAAGGTGTTCACGCTGCCGAGCCACCGTGGACGGGGCGTGGGGTCGGCGCTGCTGCGCCGGCTCGAGGCGGAGTGTCGTGCGCGGGGGATCGCGTCCCTGCGACTGGACACCCGGGCCGAGCTCGCCGAGGCCTGCGCGCTCTACGAACGGCTCGGCTTCGTGCAGGTCGCGCCGTTCAACGACGACCCGTACTCCGACCGCTGGTACGCGAAGGCGCTGTAGGCCCGGCTCAGGGGCGGTACTCGTCCCGCGGCTTCGTGGATCGGGTAGGTGGCTGGGCCGGGGCGGTGGCACCGCCGGAACCGATGGCGCTCAGTACGGCGGCCAGGTACTGCAGCGTGGTCAGCATCACCCGGCCGATGGATCGCAGGACGTGGCTCATGCGTCGAACCTACCGTTCAGACGTGACGATGCGTCATGAAGACGTCGACGTCGTCCTCGGTGTCAACGCCGAAACCGTGCCGTTCGTAGAGCCGGCGTGCGGGGCTTCCCTGCAACACGTTGAGTCGGGTTGCGCCCGTGTGGGAGTCGGACAGGACGGTCCGGAGCACTGTGGACCCGATGCCGCGCCCCTGGATGTCCGGCGCGAGGTAGAAGTGCTCGACCCAGCGGGTGTCGTCGTCGATTCGTGTGGCGATCGAGCCGACATCGCGGCCGTCGACCACGACGACACGGGTGTGCTCGGGCGCGAAGGCATCACGCATCCGCCCGCGGACCCGGACCGCGTCGAAGCGGCCGAGACGCTCCAGGTCGGCACGGAGGACCTGTGCACGCAGCTCGACGAGCCACTCGATGTCCTCGGGGATGCTGTTCCGCAGTGTGACGTCCACCCGTCGAGCCTAGAAGTCGTCGGCACCGATCCCGTGCTGGTGATCGGCTCGTACGCTGGTCCGATGGATCAGGACGGTGTCATCGACCTCGTGGCGGCACGCCGCGCCTCGGCCGGGCACCCCATCGTCGTCGGCATCTCGGGGTACTGCGGCTCCGGGAAGTCCACGCTGGCGCGCAGTCTGGCCGGGACGGTGCCGGGCGCGGTGCGGATCCGTGGAGACGACTTCCTCGATCCGGAGCGGTCCCACCGGCGGTCGGGTGACTGGGACGGTGTCGATCGGGAGCGTCTGACGTCGTCCGTCCTCGAACCGCACCGGACGGGGCGAGCGAGCACGTTCCAGCGGTTCGACTGGTCGGTCCGGGCACTCGGTCCCGCGGAGCCACTGCCGACGACGGACGTCGTGGTCGTCGACCTCATCGGCCTCTTCCACCCCGACGCGATGCCGCACATCGACGTGGCGGTCTGGTGCGACGTGGACCTCCACACCGCCGCTCGTCGCGGCATGGCCCGCGACCGCCAGCTCGGACGTGACCACGACGACCTGTGGCAGGACGTGTGGATCCCCAACGAACGCGACTTTGAAGCGCAGTTCGCCCCGAGGGACGCTGCCGACGTCGTCTTCGACGGGTGACGAACCCCCGCACAGAGGCCGTGGTCAGGCCGCTCGACCGGCGGTCGTGGCGGACCGGTGAGCGCGTCCGACGGTGACCCCGAGGGCGATCTGCACGATGCCGAACAGGATCAGGAAGCCCGCGATGGCGACGACGGCCAGCGCTGCCCCGATGGACGGCAGGTTGATGACGAGCACGCCGATGACGATGCTGAGCACCGCGGCGCCGATCGTCAGGGCACGGTTCGTCGGTGTCGGGGCGTAGAGCAGGGTGATGCCCTCGACCAGCCAGGCGAAGCCGATCACGAACGCGATCCACCGCACCCCGACCGGCGGGGCGACGAGCGCCACGATGCCCCCGGCGAGGATCAGCGCACCGAGGACGACCAAGCCGATGCGGCGGCCGGTGCCGATCCCGTGGGCGAACGCACGGACGATCATCGACAGGCCGGACACCAGCAGGTAGATGCCGAACACCCACGCGACCGCGAACAGCGTCGCGTGCGGGAGCACGAGTGAGGCGACACCGACGAGGACCGCCACGATGCCGACGATCAGCAGCGCGGTCCGTAGTCGTCGATCCCCGCCGACGTCGGTGACGACGTCGTCCTGCAGCGCCATGGCGTCCGCCCTTCCCTGAGAGGATCTGGTCCTGCGCGCTTCTGCGTCAGGGCTACTCCTCGGAACTGCCCGTGTCCGGTGCCGATACGGACGCATCGGTCCGCGCGGGGTTGATGCGGCGTGGCGGACGCGCTGGCCACGTGACGAGCAGCAGCACCGCGAGCGGGCCGAACAGCAGCGTCAGGAGGAACCAGGTCCACGCCGATCGGTTCCGGGTCCGGGCGTACCCGCCGGCGAGCATCGCGACGCTGAGCCAGAGGCTCGACAGGTACAGGCCGGTGAAGTCCTCGTGCACGAACGGTTCCCTTCGAGAGATACATCAATACCGGTCGAAGGGTAGCGCGTCCTCAGACCGTGCTGGCCTCGTCGTTGGTGGTGCGGCGGAGTGAGCGCACCATGCTGCGCAGCGCCCCCCGCGCCGCCACCTGCTGCTCACCCGACAACCCGTCGAGCATCCGGACCTCGACGCCGCGGACAGCCGCGCTCGCGAGCTCGAGGCTCGCCCGCCCGCTCGCCGTCAACCGCGTCGGGAGCGCCTTGCCCACCGGCGCCTCGGTGGCCCGCGTCACGAAGCCGTCCCGTTCCAGGGCCTGCAGCAGCACGTTCATCGACTGCCGCGTGACGAAGGCGCCGCGTGCGAGCTCGGAGTTCGACAGCCCGGGCCGCTGTGCCAGGAGTTCGAGGCACGAGTAGTGCGTCATCGTCATGCCGAGCGGGCGCAGCACGGCCTCCATCGCAGCGCGGAGCGCGCTCGCGGCTTCCTTGAGCAGGTATCCGAGGGACGTCTCGAGGTCGATGACGTCGCTGCTGTCGGTGCCGTCTTGACTCATGTCAGGAGTCTGACATAGGTTGTGCCGTGTCAGAAAACTGACACAACCGAAGGAGCACCACATGCCCGTCACCGGCCCCGACTTCATCTCCCTGCAGACCCGCGACCTGGCGGCGTCGCAGGCGTTCTACGAGCAGTACCTCGGTCTCGTCCGCTCCCAGGCCGGCCCGCCACACGCCGTCGTCTTCGAGACGACGCCCATCGCCTTCGCGCTGCGGGACGTCGTCCCCGGCACCGACCTCGACGCGGTCTCGCAGCCGGGCATCGGCGCGGCGATCTGGCTGCACGCGACCGACGTGCAGGCCATCCACGACGCCCTGGTGGCCGACGGCCACACGATCGTGTCGGCACCGATCGACGGCCCGTTCGGCCGGACGTTCACGTTCGCCGACCCGGACGGCTACCAGGTCACGCTCCACGACCGCGCCTGAGCTGCGGCCGTCACGCTTCGTCACGATGGATGACGGACGCAGACCCCGCACGTAGCGTCGCCAAGCGTGACCAGCAGCAGCGAACCCCGGCAGATCCGCTTCAACGCGTTCGACATGAACTGCGTCGCCCACCAGTCCTCCGGGCTGTGGCGGCACCCGCGCGACCGATCGCGGGACTACCGCGACCTGACGTACTGGACGGACCTGGCGAAGACGCTCGAAGGTGGGGCGTTCGACGGCATCTTCATCGCCGACGTGCTGGGCACGTACGACGTGTACGGCGACTCGAACGAGGCCGCACTCCGCACCGGCTCGCAGGTGCCGGTCAACGACCCGATCCTGCTGGTGTCGGCGATGGCGTCGGTGACCGAGCACCTCGGCTTCGGGATCACGGCGGGGACCGCGTACGAGCACCCGTACCCGTTCGCCCGGCGGATCTCCACGCTCGACCACCTGACCAAGGGGCGCGTCGGCTGGAACGTCGTCACCGGGTACCTGCCGAGCGCCGCGCGGAACATGGGGCAGACCGACCAGCTGTCGCACGACGACCGCTACGACGTGGCCGACGAGTACCTCGAGGTCCTCTACAAGCTGTGGGAGGGCTCGTGGGAGGACGACGCGGTCGTCGCCGACCGCGAGTCCGGGGTCTTCACGGACCCGGCGAAGGTGCACCCGATCGAGCACCACGGCACGCACTTCGACGTGCCGGGCATCCACCTGTCCGAGCCGTCGGTGCAGCGTTCGCCCGTCATCTACCAGGCGGGCGCGTCGCCGCGCGGCATCCGCTTCGCAGCGGAGAACGCCGAAGCCGTCTTCGTGGGCGCACCGACCGTCGAGCAGCTCGCGTCGACCGTCGCGAAGGTCCGTGACGCCCTGGAGGCAGCTGGTCGCGACCGCTACGCCGCTCGCGTCTACACACTGCTCACCGTGATCACGGACGCCACCGACGAGCTGGCCCAGGCGAAGTACGAGGACTACCTGTCGTACGCGTCGGAGCTCGGTGCCCTGGTGCTCAACTCCGGCTGGATGGGCGTCGACCTGTCGCAGTGGGACCTCGACGAGCCCCTCGGCGATGTCGAGTCGAACGCGATCCAGTCGGCTGCGGCCAACATCGCGGCGGCGACCGGCGAGGACGGCAGCTCGTGGACGATCCGCGACCTCGCCCGGCACACCGCGATCGGCGGACTCGGGCCGGTCGCCGTCGGCGGGGGAGCGACCATCGCCGACCGCCTGCAGGAGATCCAGGAGCTCACCGACGTCGACGGCTTCAACTTGGCGTACGCGGTGACGCCGGGCACGTGGGAGGACGTCATCGAGTTCGTCATCCCCGAACTCCGGGCGCGCGGGGCGTACCCGACCGGCTACGAGCCCGGTTCGCTGCGGCACAAGCTGCACGGCCGCGGTGACCGGCTGCCCGACGAGCACCGTGGGGCGTCGTTCAGGATCGGCAGCAGCGCGGTCGTAGGCTGACCGGGTGATCGAACCGTCCGTGTCCGTGCGTCCAGCGGCCCCGGACGAAGTGTCGGCGTGTGTCGACCTGTGGGTCGCAGCGGTCGCGGCACGGGACGGCGTGCCGGAATCCGAGGCGGTGCGAGCCCGCGCGGCGTCGAAGTTCGCCGTGCCTCGGGTCGCCCTGCTCGTCGCTGTCGGAGCGGCCGGTGCGATCGACGGCTTCGCGCTCGTGACGGCGCCGGGGTCCGGGCGGTCGACCGACCCGTCCGACGCCGCCTACCTGTCGCTGCTCGCCGTCCGCCCGGACGTGCAGGCGCGGGGTGTCGGGCGTGCGCTCCTGGCCGCGTCGGTCGACGCGGCGTCGGCGGCGGGACACCCCGCGGTGGTCCTGCACGCACTCGCCGGCAACGAGCGAGCGCTGCGGCTCTACGAAGCCGGCGGGTTCCGGGCGGACGGGGTCGAGTTCCCGCACGCCCTGACGGGCGGGCCGACGCGGACGTACATCGCGACGGCCCCGGCGCGCTGAACCGTCAGACGCGCCACTTCGGTCGCGGGGCGTGGTCCTCGTACGACTGCCGACTCGGGTAGGTGATCAGCTCGATCGTCGATCCCCACGGCGTTCCGACGTACACGAACCGGTTGCCGAACCCACCCTCGTTGCCGCCGAGGTCACGCGGGTCGGCGTACCGCTGGCCGCCCGCCGTCTCGATGTGCGACAGCGCGTGGTCGATGTCGTCGACGTAGAACGCCACGTGCTGCCAGCCGAGGTCGCTCGCGCGGACGGCCGGGCGCTGGTCGGGGCCGTGGTACTCGAAGAGCTCGAGTCCCGGCCCGTTCGGCAGCGCGAGCATACGCAGTGCCCCCTGGGCCATGGTCTTCGGGATGCCGAGGCGCCGCTGGACGTCGGGTTCACCGCGGAGCGGTTCGCTCCGGAGGAACCGGTCGTACAGGGGGACGGCGTCGAGTCCCAGGACGAAGAAGTCGGTGGCCTGGTCGATGTCGGGCACGGTGAGGCCGATGTGGTCGATGCCGTGTGCGGTGCTGGGGGTGCCCGTCGGGGTGGTGACGGTTGCAGGACGTGTCGCGGTGGTGCCGGATGGGCGTGGCGCAGTGTGCATGGTGCCGTCTCCCCTGAGTTCGGCTCGGACGTGGATCACCCGAGTAGAACGGCTGTTCGCGGGGGAGGACAAGCGGAGCGCGGGACGCGTGCGGAGAACCGCCGCGATCGTGCGTGATCAGTCGACGGGGGTCCACGCCGGGTAGGTTGCCGAGCGTCCGTCGCCCGAGGACCGCCGGGTGACGCGGCGCTTTACCCAGGGCAGGACGTGCTCGCGGTAGTAGCGGAGTTCCTCGGAGAGTCGGGTGCGGCCGGTCTGTTCGGACGCCGGCTCGATCGGTGCCGGTCCGTCCTCGATCGCGTGCAGGGCGAGGTCCGCGACGCGCTGGTGGCCGGTGTCGTTCATGTGCAGCCGGTCCTCGGACCAGAACTCGGCACGGCGCAGGTGCGGATCACGGGACACGTCGACGAAGGGCAGGTCGTACCGGTCGGCGAGGTCGGCGAGGGCGTCCGCCCAGGCGTCGCCGCGCGCGTTGATGAGGCGTCCGAGGGGGAGTCGTGCGCTCGGGTCGGCGGGGCTCAGCAGCGCCAGCCGGACCCCGCGGCCCAGGACCGTGTCGACCGCCGCTTCGAGTGGTGCGATGAGGGCGTGGGCGTCGAACCGTGGCCGCAGCAGGTCGTTGCCGCCCGCGCAGAACGTGATCAGCGTCGGTGCGGGGTCGAGTGCGAGAGCCGCGTCGAGCTGCTCTCCGAGGACCCCGGCGAGCAGGCGCCCGCGGACCGCGAGGTTGGCGTACCGGACGTCTGCGTCGTGCGCACGGGCCATGCCGCTCGCGAGTCGGCCGGTCCAGCCGGGGAACGGTACGGCGCCGGCGTCGCCGATGCCCTCCGAGAAGCTGTCGCCGATCGCGACGTAACGGATGGTGTCGGGCATGCGGCCATCATCGTGCACATGTCTGTGCACGTTCTGGTGTGGAACGAGCGTTTCAGGACAGCGACCACGACACACGACCGTTACACGAGGGAAACGGCGGGCGCGAAGAGGCTCCCTAACTTCTGTGGTGGAGGCGATCACCGCCTCCCCACCCCACTCCCTCGGAGGACGCCATGGCTACCGATCTCGTGACACCCGTCGCAGCGCCCCACGCCCCCACCACGACCGCCGCACCCGCTGGTGCCGGCGTCGTCAAGCCCGGGTACGACCCGGCGCTCACGAACGAGGACCTCGCCCCGCTGCGCAAGCAGAGCTGGACGAGCTACAACTTCTTCGCCTTCTGGATGTCCGACGTGCACTCGGTCGGCGGCTACGTCACCGCCGGGTCGCTCTTCGCACTGGGCATCGCGAGCTGGCAGGTGCTCATCGCCCTGGTGGTCGGCATCCTGATCGTGCAGGTCTTCGCCAACCTCGTCGCCAAGCCGTCGCAGCGCACCGGCGTGCCCTACCCGGTCATCAACCGGGCGGTGTTCGGGGTGCTCGGGGCGAACGTGCCCGCGATCATCCGCGGGCTGATCGCGATGGCCTGGTACGGCGTGCAGACGTTCCTCGCCGCGCAGTCGCTCAACATCATCTTCCTGAAGTTCATCCCCGCCTCGGCCGGGCTGCTCGACCACTCGTTCCTGGGGCTGTCGGCGCTCGGGTGGATCTCGTACGCGATCCTGTGGGTCGCGCAGGGGGCCCTGTTCTGGATGGGCATGGAGGCCATCAAGAAGTTCATCGACTGGGCGGGCCCGGCGGTGTACGTCGTGATGATCGCGCTGGCGATCTACCTCGTCAGCCAGGCAGGCATCGGCAACATCTCGTTCACGCTGTCGGTGGGGGAGCCGCTCTCGTTCGGCGCGTCGATCCCGGTCATGCTCTCCGCGGTCGCCCTGGTGGTCAGCTACTTCTCCGGCCCGATGCTCAACTTCGGTGACTTCTCGCGCTACGGCAAGTCCTTCGCGTCCGTCAAGCGGGGCAACTTCTGGGGCCTGCCGATCAACTTCCTGTTCTTCTCGGTGCTCACCGTGCTGTGTGCGAGTGCGACCGTGCCGGTCTTCGGCAAGCTCATCACCGACCCGATCGAGACCGTGCAGGCGATCGGCGCCCCGTTCGCGATCCTGCTCGGCGGCCTGACCTTCGTCACGGCGACGGTCGGCATCAACATCGTCGCGAACTTCATCAGCCCCGCGTTCGACTTCTCGAACGTCGCTCCGCGCAAGATCTCGTGGCGAGCCGGCGGCATGATCGCCGCGGTCGGCTCCGTGCTGCTGACCCCGTGGAACTGGTACGGCAACGACCAGGCCATCCTGTACACGCTCGGGGTGCTCGGCGCCCTCATCGGCCCGCTGTTCGGCATCCTGATCGCCGGGTACTACATCGTCGGGAAGCAGCGCATCGCCGTCGACGACATGTACACGAAGGACACCTCGGCCCGGTACTGGTACCGCGGCGGCTTCAACCCGAACGCCATCGGTACCCTCGTCGTCACCGGGGTGGTCTCGGTCGCCAGTGCGGTCCTGCCGCCCGCGCTCGGGATCCTGCCGGGGCTGAACAACTACAGCTGGTTCATCGGCTGCGGCCTGGGACTGGTGGTCTTCTGGGGCCTCGAGCGGGTCCGGCCGAGCATGCCGGAGCTCGCCTCGGACGACCCGACGGTCGACGACGGCGCCGCCGTCGGACGAGCCTGACACGCCCCGCACCACCAGCGACACCCGCACCGCCCGCACCACCGGAAGGACCCCGATGCGCATCCGCGTCGTCAACCCGAACACCACCGCCTCGATGACCCGCTCGATCGGCGTCGCCGCCAACGCGGTCGCCGGCCCGGGCACCATCGTCGAGGCGGTGAACCCCACGATGGGCCCGGCGTCGATCGAGAGCCACTACGAAGAGGCGCTCGCGGTGCCGGGGCTCCTCGAGCAGATCGCGCTCGGGGAGCAGGACGGCGTGGACGCCTACGTCGTCGCCTGCTTCGGTGACCCGGGCCTCGACGCCGCGCGGGAGCTCGCCGCCGGGCCGGTCATCGGGATCGCCGAGGCGGGCTTCCACGCAGCGGCGATGCTCGGGCGCCGGTTCGGCGTCGTGACGACCCTGGCGCGGACGACCGGACGGGCCCACGAGCTCGCCGAGCGCTACGGCTTCGCGTCGCTCGTCACCGAGATCCGGGCGTGCGAGGTCGCGGTGCTCGAGCTCGACGACCCCGCTTCGGGCGCACGCGCCCTGGTGATCGAGGAGTGCCGGGCCGTCATCGCCGGCGGAGCCGACGCGGTCGTGCTCGGCTGCGCGGGGATGGCGGACTTCTGCGCCGAGGTCTCGCGGGCGATCGGGGCACCGGTCGTCGACGGCGTCGCCGCGGCGACCGTGCTCGCCGAGTCGCTCGTGCGGCTCGGGCTCTCGACGGGCAAGCACGGCGAGTACGCCACCCCGCCGACGAAGGCGATGTCGGGTCTGCTGGCGGGCTTCGAACGCCAGCCGGCGGCGGGCGCGACGGTCGGGGCGGGCGCATGACGGGCCTCCCGGCCGACGGCAGCACCGAGTCCCGCACCGACGTCGACACCGACACCGTCGCGGACCTCGTCCTGCGCGCAGATCGCGCCTGGATCGACGGAGCCTTCCGGCCCGCAGCGGTCGTCGTGCGCCACGGCCGCGTCGACACCGTCCTGCCGGTCGACGCAGCCGTGGCCGCCGTCGACGACCGCACCGTGCCGGCCGACCAGGTCCTGCTGCCCGGCCTCGTCGACACCCACGTGCACGTCAACGAACCCGGACGCACCGAGTGGGAGGGGTTCGCGTCCGCGACCCGGGCCGCCGCACTCGGCGGGGTCACGACCATCATCGACATGCCGCTCAACTCGATCCCCGCGACGACGACGGTCGAGGCGCTCGCCGTGAAGCGCGCGAGTGCCGAGGGGCGGGTCGCCGTCGACGTCGGGTTCTGGGGCGGGGCGGTCCCCGACAACGCCGGCTCGCTCGGCGCACTGCACGACGCGGGCGTCTTCGGGTTCAAGTGCTTCACCGCGCCGTCCGGGGTCGACGAGTTCCCGCACCTCGACGCCGACCAACTGCGCGACGCGATCGAGGAGGTCGCCCGGATCGACGCCCTGCTCATGGTGCACGCCGAGGACCCCGAGTTCCTGGTCGACCACGCCGCGCTCGGCGGCCACTACGAGGACTTCCTCGCCACCCGCCCGGTCGACGCCGAGCGGTCCGCCATCGCGCGGGTCATCGACGGCGCACGGGCCACCGGCGCGCGGGTCCACATCCTGCACCTGTCCGACGCCGGAGCGATCCCGATGATCCGCGCCGCGAAGGACGACGGCGTCCGGATCACGGTCGAGACCTGCCCGCACTACCTGTCGTTCGAAGCGGGGTCCATCCCCGACGGCGCGACCGAGTACAAGTGCTGCCCGCCGATCCGTGACGACGCGAACCGTGACGCCCTGTGGGCCGGCGTGCTCGACGGCACGATCGACATGATCGTGTCGGACCACTCGCCGTCGACCGCCGACCTCAAGGTCGACGACTGGGGACTCGCCTGGGGCGGGATCGCAGGCCTGCAGGTCGGCTTCCGAGCCGTCTGGACCGAGGCCCTCCGCCGCGGCGTCCCGCTCGAGGTGCTGTTGCCGCTGTTCACGACCGGTCCGGCAGCACTCGTCGGCTTCCCCGACCGCGGGGTCATCGCCCCCGGCGCGCTGGCCCACTTCGCCGTGTTCGACCCGTCCGCCACGGCGGTCATCGACGTGGCCGGCCTCGCACACCGCAACCCGGTCTCCGCGTTCGCCGGCCTGGAGGCCCGTGGCCGCGTCACCGAGACCTGGCTGCGCGGGCGCGTGGTGGCGTCCACCGCGTCCGGCGTCACCGCCGTCGCGGGGCAGCTCGTCGCGGCTCCCGTGACCGCGGATGCCCGGGTCACCGAAACACGTCTGTAACGATCGTTCCGGTACGCTCGTGACTGGAACGGAAGGACCAACCATGCACCCCGTGAACCCGCCAGCCCGCCTCCTCATGGGCCCCGGCCCGATCACCGCCGACCCGCGTGTGCTCCGCGCCCTGTCGACCCCGCTCGTCGGGCAGTACGACCCGTGGATGACCTCCGCCATGAACGACACCCAGGAGCTCTACCGCGGTGTGTTCGGCACCACGAACGAGGCCACCGTGCTCGTCGACGGCACCTCGCGCGCCGGGATCGAAGCGGTGCTCGTGTCGCTCCTCGCGCCGGGTGACCGCGTGCTCGTGCCGGTGTTCGGCCGGTTCGGGCACCTGCTCGCCGAGATCGCGGGCCGTGCCGGGGCCGAGGTCCACACCATCGAGACCGCGTGGGGCCAGGTCTTCACGCCGTCCGCGATCGAGGACGCCATCGTCCGTGTCCGGCCGAAGGTGCTGGCGATCGTGCAGGGCGACACCTCCACCACGATGAACCAGCCGCTCGACGAACTGGGCGCGATCTGCGAGCGGCACGGCGTGCTGTTCTACACCGACGCCACGGCGACCGTCGGCGGCAACCCGCTCGAGGTCGACGCCTGGGGCATCGACGCCGTCAGCGCCGGCCTGCAGAAGTGCCTCGGCGGGCCGTCCGGCAGTGCGCCGGTCACCGTCTCGCCGCGTGCGACCGCCGTGCTCGACGAGCGCCGCAGCGTCGAGGCCGGCATCCGCGAACCCGGTGACGACGTCGCCGACGAGCCGATTCGCTCGAACTACCTCGACCTCGCGATGATCCTGGACTACTGGGGTCCGCGGCGGCTGAACCACCACACCGAGGCCGCGTCGATGCTCTACGCCGCCAACGAGTGCGCCCGCATCCTGCTCGACGAAGGGCGCGAGCAGGCGATCGCTCGGCACGAACTCGCGGGCCGCGCGATGCTGCAGGGCGTCCAGGCGCTCGGGCTCGGGGTGTTCGGTGACGTCGCACACAAGATGCACAACGTCGTCGCGGTGGAGATCCCGTCCGACGTCGTCGGCGACCAGGTCCGTGGTTCGATGCTCGACGACCACGGCATCGAGATCGGCACCTCGTTCGGACCGCTGCACGGCAAGGTCTGGCGCATCGGCACCATGGGCTACAACGCCCGCAAGGACACCGTCGTGACGACCCTCGCCGCCCTCGAGCACGCGCTCCGCCGGGCGGGGCACGCCGTCCCGCACGGCGGTGGGGTCGACGCGGCCCTCGACGTCTTCTCCGGTGCGCCGGTCGGGGTGCTGGCGTGAGCGCGGCCCCGGTCGTGACCGCCACTGCCCTGGGCACCGCCGACGCCGAGCTCGTGGCGCGCTGGTGCGACGAGCTGGCCCTGGTCACCGAGGAGACCGGCCGGATCACCCGCGTGTACCTGTCGCCCGAGCACGCACTTGTCAACGGGATCGTCGCCGGGTGGATGCAGGACGCCGGACTCACCACCTGGCAGGACGCCGCCGGCAACCTGCACGGACGGATCGACGGCGCGACGCCGGACGCCCCCGTGCTGCTGCTCGGCTCGCACCTCGACACCGTGGTGGACGCCGGCCGCTACGACGGGATCGTCGGGGTCCTGATGGCCATCCGCACCGCTGCGCGACTGACGGCCGAGGGACCGCTGCCCGTCGCGCTCGAGGTCATCGCGTTCTCCGACGAAGAGGGGACCCGCTTCGGCAAGGCGCTCCTCGGGTCGTCCGCCGTCGCCGGGGTGTGGGACGAGTCCTGGTGGGACCTGGCGGACGGCGACGGCGTGACCCTGCGCGAGGCCTTCACCCGGTTCGGGCTCGACCCGGCCCGGGTGGGTGACGCGGCGGCCGACCCGACGACGCTCGCCGGGTACCTCGAGGCGCACATCGAACAGGGTCCGTACCTCGAGCAGGCCGGTCAGGCGCTCGGCGTCGTCACGAGCATCGCGAGCGCCCGACGCTTCTCGGTCGAGGCCGTCGGCGAGGCCCGGCACGCGGGCGGAACGCCGTACGAGCGCCGCCACGACGCGCTGCTCGCCGCGGCCGAGGCCGCCTTGGCCGTCGAGCGGATCTGCCGGGCGTCGCACCACGTCGGCACCGTCGGCACGATGACCGTCGAACCGGGCGCCGTGAACGTGGTCCCCGGGCTCGCACGGTTCTCGGTGGACCTGCGCGGCGAGTTCGACGACGGCCGCGACGCGGTGTGGGACGAGCTCACGAAGGCGTTCTCGCTGATCGGGGAACGACGCGGGGTCAGCGTCACGCCGACCGAGGTGCACCGCGCGCCGGCGGTGTTCTGCGCGCCGCGGCTGATGGACGCCGTCCGCGCCGGCATCGAGTCGACGGGCGAGGCCGCGCCGATGGAGCTGTTCTCGCGAGCTGGACACGACGCCATGTCGCTCGGGCTCGTTACCGACGTCGCGATGCTGTTCCTGCGCAACCCGGACGGCATCAGCCACCACCCGGACGAGTTCGTCTCGACGCCCGACATCGCGCTCGGGCTCGACGCGCTCGCCGTCGCGGTGGAGCGGGTGGCCCGGGCATGAGCGCCGCCGGACCGGACGTCCGCGCCCGCATCGACTCCGTCTGGGAGCAGCTCTCGCCCGCCGAACGACGCGTCGCCGCGATGGTCAGGCACGACCCGGAACTCCTGCTCGTCGGCACCTCGGCCGAGCTCGCCGCCGAGTCGGGCACGTCGAAGGCCACGGTGTCCCGGCTCGTCCGGTCGCTCGGGTTCCAGGACGCGGCCGAGGTCCGGCAGAACCTGATGTCCGCACGCGGCTCCGGCCTGCCGTGGGTTGCGGAAGACGCCGCCCACGTCGACCAGCGCGCCGTCGAGGCCCGCAACCTCGACGCGGCCTTCGCCTCGCTGGCCCGTGCCGATCGTCCGCGACTCGCTCGCCGCATCGTCCGCGCTCATCGCGTGCTCGTGTTCGGGGAGCGCGGCGCCTACCCGGTGGCGCTGCAGCTCCGCGCGCAGCTCGCCCAGGTCCGCTCCGACGTCCGGGTCGGTCCGGCACCGGGGCAGCGGCTCGGCGAAGAGGTCGCCGACCTCGACCGCCGTGACCTCGTCGTCCTGGTGACCGTGCGTCGGCACACGGCCGGGGTCGACCGGATCGTGCGGCACTGCGTGTCGACCGGCGCCGACGTCGTCGTGCTGGGCGACCCGACCGCAGCCGTCATCGCGGCACCGGCGAACACCGCGATCCTGTGCCCGGTCGACTCACCGGCGGCGTTCGACTCGATGGCTGCCCTGTTCGCGGTCGTCGCGGCCATCGCGAACGACGTGTACGAAGCCTCGGGACCGGCCGGCCGCGCGCGGGTCGACGCGGTGGCGAGTGCCTACGACGCGCTGGGGGAGCTCGCAGCGCCCTGACCGTCGGGGCTGTCGGGGCCGTCGCGGCCGTCGGCGTGCAGCTCGGTGGCGAGCGACGCGTTGCGCTCACGGATGAGCCGCGGCAGGTAGCGCTCGAGGGCGACGACCTCGGCCAGACGACCGAGCGGGCCGAACGGTGCGCGGAACGTGATGGTGTCGACCATGCGCGTGCCGCCGGCCGACGGCTCGAACCGGTGCTCGTGGTGGAAGCGGGCGAACGGCCCACGCACCTGTTCGTCGACGAACCGGTGCGGAGCCTCCAGAGCAGTGATCCGACTCGTCATCCGCCAGACGACCCCGAAGTGCCGCGCGCGCCAGGTGACGGACTCGCCCAGGCCGATCGTGCCGGACGTCGTGCCGGCGACGGCGCGTTCGTCGGTCGCAGCCATCGACCGCTCGTGCGCGCCGATGTCGAGCGACAGCGCGAACGCGCGCTCCGGCGGTGCCGCGAGCTCGGTCACCACGCGGAACGTCACCGTCACGAGGCTGGCCAGACCGTCGGCGTCGAGCGGTCGTCATCGCGCAGAGCAGCCGCGATGAGCTGGTCGTGGCGTCGTCCGCGGTGGAACACGCCGGACCGGAGCCGTCCCTCGTAGCGGAGCCCGAGCCGCTGCGCGATCGCCGCGGACGGGGCGTTCGCCGCGATCGCCCGCCACTGCACGCGGACGAGCGCGAGTCCGTCGGGCGACGGCGCGAACGCCCACGCCAGGACGGCGGCTGCGGCCTCGGTCACGAAGCCGTGGCCGCGACCGTCCGGGTGCACGGCGTAGCCGACCTCGGCCGCGCCGTCGACGAACCCGAACAGTCCGATCGTCCCGAGGAGTCGGAGGTCGTCGGCCCGCCGGATGCCGAACTCGTAGCGGGAGTCCGTGGACCAGCCAGCGCGCACGACGTCGGTGATCCAGTGGTACGCCTCGGCGTGGCCGTACGGCACCGGTACCGGCGTGTAGGCGACGACGTCGGGGTCGTTCGCGTACCTGATGACGTCCTCCGCATCGGACGGTTCCGGCACGGAGAGCACCAGGCGATCGGTCCGGAGGGTGACGGGGTCCACGCACCGAGCCTAGCCACGGGGACGTGCGCGGTAGCGTCGGGGCATGACGTTCGACGCGATCCCGTTCCCGGTCATCGACGGCCACAACGACCTGCCGTGGGAGCGCCGCGAGGCCCACGACTCCGGGGTCGAGGGCATCGACACCGAGGTCGACTCGCTGCACACCGACCTGCCGAAGCTCCGCGCCGGTGGGGTCGTCGGCCAGTTCTGGTCGGTCTTCGTGCCCGTCGACGAACCGGACCCCGTGCGGACGACGCTGCAGCAGATCGACCTGGCGCACCGGATCATCGAGCGGTACCCGGAGTCGCTCGCACTCGCCCGGACGGCGGCCGAGGTGCGGGCGGCGGTCGAGTCCGGTCGGATCGCGTCGCTGCTCGGCGCCGAGGGCGGGCACTCCATCGGCGACGACCTGGCGGTGCTCCGCGTCTTCGCCCGACTCGGCGTCCGCTACATGACGCTCACGCACAACGACGACACCCCCTGGGCCGACTCGGCGACGGGCTCGCGTCCGCACGGCGGGCTGACCGATCGCGGCCGCCAGGTGGTGGCCGAGATGGAGCGGATCGGCATGCTCGTCGACCTGTCGCACACCGCACCGGCGACCATGCGGGACACCCTCGACGTCGCCACGCAGCCCGTCGTCTTCAGTCACTCGTCCACCGTCGCCGTCGACGACCACCCGCGGAACGTGCCGGACGACGTGCTCGCCCGGTTGTCGGACAACGGCGGCATCGTGATGATCACGTTCGTCCCGAAGTTCGTCTCACGCGACTGGGCGGACTGGGAGGACGCCGGCTCGGTGGGGGAGCCGCCGCTCGTGACGGTGTCGGACGTCGCCGACCACGTCGAGCACGCCCGCGACCTCGCCGGCGCAGCACACATCGGCCTCGGCGGGGACTACGACGGCACCCCGGTGCTGCCGCCGGACCTGCGTGACGTGTCCCGGTACCCGGTGCTCGCCGCCGAGCTGCAGCGGCGCGGGTGGGGAGCGGACGACCTGCGGGCGCTCGCCGGGGGCAACGTGCTGCGGGTGCTCGAAGCGACCGACGAGCGGTTCGCGCGGACGGCGTTCGTGCGCTGACCCTGGCCATGTGCCCTCGCACGTGACGTCCATACCGATTCGTGGACGGCGCGTGCCAGCAACCCCCACGATCGGCGGATGACTGATGGATCGACGCTCCCGGCCGAGTACGAACACACGTTTCGAGTGATCCGCGAACAGGTGACCGCGACGCGGCATCGCGTGCAGCTGGCAGCGAACGCGCAACTGGTGCACCTGTACTGGTCGATCGGCACGGTCCTGCTCGAGCGGTCGAAGAGCGGGCAGTGGGGGAGCGGTGTCCTGAACCGGCTCGCCGACGATCTGCGAAGCGAGTTCCCGTCGATGAAGGGGCTGTCGGTGACGAACCTCAAGTACATGCGGCAGTTCGCGGCAGCCTGGCCTGAGGAAGCATCAATTGGTCCACAGCTTGTGGACCAATTGCCGTGGGGGCACATCCGTGCTCTGCTCCCAGTGGCGGAGCCTGATCGCCGGGCTCGGTACGCAGTAGCTGCAGTTCAGGGCAGCTGGTCGCGCAGCGCGCTCGTGCACAACCTGCGAACTCGTGTCTTGGAGCGCAGCGGGACTCCGCCAACGAACTTCAGTCGTCTCCTGGACGAAGACGGTGCCGATCTGGCTCGGCAGATGACCCGGGACCCGTACGTGCTCGACTTCCTCGCCGTCGACGGCGACCTCGACGAGCGAAAGCTCGAGCGCGCACTGGTGCAGCGGATCGAGGAAACCCTCCGCGAGTTCGGTACCGGGTTCGCATTCGTCGGGCGGCAGGTGCACTTCGACGTCGATGGCAACGACTTCTTCGTCGATCTCCTCTTCTTCCACGTCGAGCAGCTCCGGTACGTCGTCGTGGAACTCAAGACCGGGGAGTTCCGGCCGGACAACATCGGGCAGCTCTCGTTCTACGTTGCCCTCGTCGACGGCGAGCTCCGCCGCCCAGCGCACGCTGAAACCGTCGGGCTGTTGCTCGTCGCGGGCAAGAACGACGCCGTCGTCCGGTACGCACTCGGCGCGTCCAACGCCCCGGTGGGAGTGGCTTCGTTCGATCTGCTGCCAACTGAGCTGCAGCGAGCGCTGCCTTCGGAGGCGCAACTCCGGCGGGCGCTGCGGCCAGCGGAGGACGCTCAACCGTAGGTGGGGTACTGCGGCCAGCCGTCGGGGCTGTCCTCCCAGTCCTGCTGGCGGCCGTACGCGGTGCGGTCCATGATGTGCGCGACCGGCAGGATGGCCTCGGTCCCACGCGATCCGGTGGCGTACGTCAGGTAGGGCACGCCGTCGCGCAGCAGGTAGTACGAGTAGCCCGGCACCGGACCGTCGTAGTCGTCGTGGTGCAGGGTCCAGCCCCAGTCGTCGTGGTAGCTCGTGGCGCCCGACGACACCCACCGGTGCGGCCAGCCGTGCAGCTCTCGCCAGCGCTCGAGCTTCTCGATCGGAGCCTGCGAGACCATGGCGAACGCGATGCCCTCGTCGTCGAGCCGACCCGTGTTCGCCGGCAGGTTGTCCACGGCCCAGGTGCAGCTCGGGCAGCCGTCGTCCCAGTCGGGCGCGAACATCACGTTCTGCACGAGGAGCAGGTAGCGGCCGTCGAACAGCTCGGAGAGCCGGACCGGGCCGTCGGCGCCCTGGAACTCGTAGTCCTCCACCTGGACCATCGGGAGTCGGCGGCGGGCGGCAGACACACGGTCGCCGTGCCGGGTGAGTTCCTTCTCGTCGCGGACCTGGGTGGCGAGTGCCTCGTCGAACGCGGCACGGTCGACCACGGGCGGTGCGACCTCGGGTTGCTGCAGCTTGGACATGGCGACCTCCTCGTCGTTGCCCGGCACCGTACGCCCAGGTGGGCCACACGGCAACGGGAGCCGATGCCGTGGACAGGACCACCTGGGGTCCGGTCGCTAGGATCGGGCGCACACCGCGCCTCCAGGAAGAGCGATGCGCGACCTGACCCGATGAGGACGGACCGGATGAGCGGCACGATCTACGACAACATCTCCCAGGCGTTCGGCAACACCCCGCTCGTCAAGCTGAACCGGCTGCCGAAGGCGGGCGGCGCCGAGGTGCTGGCCAAGCTCGAGTTCTACAACCCCGGCGCCAGCGTGAAGGACCGCCTCGGCGTCGCGATCATCGACGCGGCCGAGCAGTCCGGCGACCTGCAGCCGGGCGGCACCATCGTCGAGGGGTCGTCGGGCAACACCGGCATCGCCCTCGCGCTCGTCGGTGCGGCCCGCGGGTACAAGGTGATCATCACGATGCCGGAGACGATGAGCGTCGAGCGTCGTGCAGTGATGCGCGCCTACGGTGCCGAGATCGTGCTCACCCCCGGTCCCGAGGGCATGAAGGGCGCGGTCGAACGCGCCGCCGCGATCGTCGACGAGACGCCCGGCGCGATCCTCGCCCACCAGTTCGAGACCGCCGCGAACGCCGCGATCCACCGGAAGACCACCGCTGAGGAGATCCTGCGCGACACCGAGGAGCACGTCGACGTGTTCGTCGCCGGCGTCGGGACCGGTGGCACGATCACGGGTGTCGGCCAGGTGCTCAAGGAGCGCGTGCCCGGCGTGCAGATCGTCGCGGTCGAGCCGAAGGACTCCCCGCTCCTGACCGAGGGCAAGGCCGGACCGCACAAGATCGCGGGCATCGGTGCGAACTTCATCCCCGAGGTCCTCGACCAGTCCGTCATCGACGAGGTGTTCGACGTCGAGCTCGACGACGCCCTGCGTGTGGCGCGGGCGCTCGCGACCGACGAGGGCATCCTCGCCGGCATCTCGTCCGGCGCGATCATCCACGCCGCGCTCGAGATCGCAGCGCGACCCGAGAACGCCGGCAAGCGCGTCGTCGCGATCGTCTGCGACACCGGGGAGCGCTACCTGTCGACGGTGCTCTTCGAGGGACTCACTGCGTGAGTCGTTCCGTCCGACGAGGCGTGCTGCGGACGGTCCGGGAGGACCTGGCCGCAGCACGCCGCGGCGACCCCGCCGCCCGTGGTGACCTCGAGAACGCGATCGTCTACTCCGGGCTGCACGCCATCTGGACCTACCGCGTGACGCACCGGCTCTGGCTCGCCAGGGGCCTGCCCGGATCGCGGTTCGTCGCACGGGTCATCGGCCAGGCAGCACGGTCGGTGACGGGCATCGAGATCCACCCTGGCGCCCGCATCGGCCGTCGGTTCTTCATCGACCACGGCATGGGCGTCGTGATCGGGGAGACCGCGGTGATCGGGGATGACGTCGTGCTGTTCCACGGGGTGACCCTGGGCGGGCGCGGTGGCGACCACGGCCCAGGGGCCCGCCGGCATCCGGTCGTCGGCGACCGCGTCGTGCTCGGCGCGGGATCGTCCCTCATCGGGGCGATCAGCATCGGGCAGGACTCCGTCGTCGGTGCGAACACCGTGGTGACGAAGGACGTCCCCGCGGGGTCGGTCGTCACCGGGGTCGCCGGGACCGCCCGCCCGAGGTCCGGGCACGAGGGCGTCCCGACGCTCTGAACGCCCCGCCGGGTCGACGGGGCGTTCGAGGGCCAGCGCTTCGGTGCGTCAGCGCGTCAGCTCTTCTCGCAGGCGATGCCGTCCTTGTCGCGGTCGAGCTTCGCGTTCGCCTTGTACAGGGCGTCGTCCTTCTTCACCGTGCCCTTGAGCGCACGGGTCGTGGTCTTGCCGCCGGAGACCACCTTGTTCTTCGTGACGGACTTCTTCGCGATGCCGCCCGAGTACACCTTGTGCACCGCGGTGCAGTTGGCGTAGGTCTTCGGGGCGGCCTGCGCGGTGGAGGCCCCGCCGACGACGACGGTGGTGGCGAGGACTGCGGTGGCGGCGGCGATGCCGAGGGTACGGATGATGCGCACGGGTTCCCCCTGGAACGAGTGGGTGATCGCCGGAGCGACCGCCGCGTCGGGTACGCGGCGACCTGATCCTACGATGTGAACGACGCTCATGACATGCCCCCGAACAGGTCCGGTCCGCGAGCCGCGGTGTCGGGCGTCTGGGGCATGCTGGGTGCATGGACGGCGCGCAGTTGCACGAGATCGCGAGTCGCACCGCGATGGGCCTGCCCGCGGTGTTCGAGACCGAGCCCTTCGGCGAGGGCGCCCTGGTCTACAAGGTCGTCGACAAGATGTTCGTGATGACGAGCGAGCTCCGTGGTGTGCCGATCGTCAACCTGAAGTGCGCGCCGCCGCACGGGGCAGCACTCGTCCGCGACCACGCCGAGATCACACCGGGGTGGCACATGAACAAGCGGCACTGGATCACGCTCGCTCCCGGTGACGGCATCGACGAGACCCTGGTCGAGGACCTCGTCGCGAACGCCTACGACCTGGTCGTCGCCGGGTTGCCCCGAGCGAAGCGGCCCCTCGACCCGACGCGCGGCGACTGATCAGGAGCTGGCGGCTGCCGAGGACCGGGCGAGCACCTTCGAGACGTCGCGGACGACCTTCGGCGCGAGACGCTCCCCGGACTCGAGCACGGCACGGGCACGCTCGGGGGTCAGCCCCGCGAAGACCTCGCCGATCGTCACGCCGTGCTCCGGCCGGTACGTCACGACGACCGGGTCACCTGCTGCCACCGGGCCGGACTTCACGACCCGCAGGTACGCGCCCGGACGGCCTTCCTCGGTGAACCGCCGGACCCACTTGTCGACGCCCATCCGGCGCGCGAACGTGCCGCACGGGATCCGCGGGATCGTCACCTCGAGCTCCAGCGTCTCGCCGATGCGCCACCGCTCGCCCGTCACGGCCCCGGTGACGTCGACACCCGTGGTCCGCAGGTTCTCGCCGAACAGGCCCGGCGGGATCTCGCGCTCCAGCGACGCGGCGAAGTACGCGGCGTCCTCGTCGGCGTAGGCGTACACGGCCTGGTCCTCGCCGCCGTGGTGCTTCCGGTCGGCCTGGACGTCGGCGTACAGCCCGAGCGGTCGGACCCGGACCTTGCCGTCGACCGGACGCTTGTCGATGGCGGTGACGCCGATCGTGCCGGAGTCGGGCAGCAGGCGGTCGACGCGGCAGACGGCGGTGACGAGCGACATGCCACAACTCTGGCGCAAGTGTGACGAGAAGTGTGACGATCCGCAGTCCTCGCGCGTCCCATCAGCGGCCGACCTCGTTCCCAGCCCCGACCAGTAGAAGGAAAGCGTGCACCACCAGTCCCTCGCCGAGCTCGACGACGCGGTCCTCGCCGGCCGGTCGTCCGATGGCGACGTCCGGGCCTTCGAGGTCCTGATCCGCCGCTACACGCCGCTCCTGCGCGCCTACGCCCGTCGGACCCTGGGATCGACCGACGAACTCGACGACGTCGTGCAGGAGACCTTCATCACCGCGTGGGACCGCCTTGACCGGCTCGAGGACCACGCCAAGGTGAAGTCCTGGCTGATGCGGATCCTCAGCCGGAAGTGCCTGGACCGCATCCGGGCCCGCCGGTTCCACGACGACGTCACCGAACTCGAGGTCGCCGCACCCGCCGACGACGCTCCCGACCGGGTCGCCGAGGCCCGCTCGCGCGAGGAAGCGGCGGAGACGGCGCTCGCTGAACTGCCCGAAGCCCAACGACGCTGCTGGATCATGAAGGAGGTGCTCGAGTACAGCTACGACGACATCGCCGCAGAACTCGACCTGCCTCCCTCGACGGTCCGCGGACTCCTGTCCCGAGCGAGGAAGAACATGATCCGACTCATGGAGGGATGGCGATGAGCGACCTCGACGCACTCGAACTCGACGACCTCGACGGCCACTCCATCGACGAGCTCGCCGACTACCTGGACGCCGGCATGCAGCCGCCGGACCCCACCATCGACGGCTCACCCGCGTGCCAGAACGCCCTCGCGGCGATCCTGCGCGTGCGGCACGCGTCGCTCGGCTCCCTCGAGGCCGCCGCCCGCGACGAAGCCCCGGCCGACGAGTCGTGGATCGGCGGCGTGCTCGCCAACATCTCGTTGGAGTCCCGCTCCGGACGGGACGTCCCGCTCCGCGCGCAGTCCGAGTCGGAGCGCCCGGTGATGACCGAGGGAGCCATCCGATCGCTCATCCGCCGGACCGGCGACGGTGTTCCCGGCGTCCTCGTCGCCCGGTGCCGGCTCGAGGGCGACGTCACCGAACTCGCCGCACCGATCCGCGTGGTCGTCGAGGTCGCGATCATGTCCGGCCCGTCGATCGTCGCGACGGCGGACCTGGTCCGCACCGGGGTCGCCCAGGCGCTGGCCGAGCAGACCGACCTGGTCGTCGAGTCGATCGACGTGGTGGTCCGCGACCTGCTCGAACCGCAGCCCGACGCCGACGACCCGCACACCGACACCGGCACCGAGATCGACACCGAGGGGATCCGATGAGCACCACCGACGACACCGTCGCCGCGGTCGAACAGGCCGTGGTCGACGTGCCCGGCGTCACCGACCTCTACCGTGCCCGCCCGACCGTGGCCAGCACGGTCAGCGCCGTCCGCGGCATGGCGTCCAGCACGGCCCCCGCACGCATCGTGGTCGACGACGGCGTCCTGCGGGTCGTCATCGGCACCGACGGACACCGCCCCGCGCCCGAGGTCGCCCGCGCCGTGCACGACGTCGCCCTGACGACGGCGTCGGCGCACGGCCTGGCGCTCACGCGGGTCGACGTGCGGGTCGCGCGGGTGGGGTGAACCCGGCTCGTCAACGCGACACAGTCCCGTCACCGTGCACGGACCGTCCCGCTGAAGCGACAGAATCCCGTGAACCGTTCGCGGGATTCTGTCGCTTCGGCGACGGCGGACGGGAGGCCCGTGGCGGCGCCGCCACGGGCCTCCCGTCCGACCCCCGGTCGCGTCCTCAGCGCACGCGGTGCGTCCCCGGCCGCCGCTCGGCGACCTCGAGCACCACGACGATCGCGGCGACGAGCACCGCGGTGGCGACGAGTGAGACGTCCGGCACCGCGATCGTCGCGAGGATCGCGACGGCGAGCACGACGACGATCGCGTTCCACCCGGCGGACAGCGACGGCCGGAGTGCGAGCGCCCAGATCGCGAGCACGAACAGCGCGACCGGGACGGCCACGGTCGCAGCCACCGTGGCGTGCGACAGGTCGGCCTCGCCGGCGTCCGCGCTGACCGCGACCTCGATCCCGGCCGGCAGCGCACCCGCGGCGGCGAAGACGAAGTAGTGGCCGTAGCCGAACACGAGCGCGCTCGGCAGGTTCCGGATGTGGTCGTGCTGCTCACGCGAGAAGTAGATCCACCACAGTCCGGCGACGATGACGAGCCCGGCCGCGGCCAGGACGAGCAGCGACGCGAGGTGGTCGGCCTGGGCGATGCCGTCGATGACCGCGTTCGCCGAGGCGACGAGCCCTTCGCCCAGCACGATGAGGGTGAACAGCGCGTACCGCTCGGCGATGTGGTGCGTGTGCCACGGCGTCGTCTCGCCCGTGCCCTCGGCGATCGGCGGGACGAGGACCTCGAGCAGGACGAGGACGGGGAACGCCCACGCCGTCGATCCCTGCGGCAGCGCGAGCATGCCGACCCAGAGCACCTGCACGACGACGATGCCCACGGCGTACCGGAGCGCGGTGCGGCGGTACCGCGAGGACGACACGGCGACGCGGAGCCACTGCGCCACCATCGCCAGGCGCATCACGACATAGCCGATCACCGGGACCGTGAAGTCCCCCTCGGCCATGGCGGCGTGCACCCCGGCGGCGAGCACGAGCACGCCGGCCATCTGCACGAACGTCGTGACGCGGTACAGCCAGTCGTCGGTGTCGAACGAGGTCGCGAACCAGCTGAAGTTCAGCCACGCCCACCAGATGGCGAAGAACACCATGGCGTACGCCACCACCGCGGAGCTGACGTGCCCCTCGGTCTCGATCTCGTGCAGGTTGGTGGCGGCGAAGCCCACCGCGACGACGAACACCAGGTCGAACAGCAGTTCCAAGGGGCTCGCGGCACGGTGTCCCTCGGCGGGGTCGCGGGGCGCCATCCGGCGTAGTCCGATCGTCGTCACCCGGCATGCCTACAGGACGAACGGCCCCGGGCGGTACCCGGGGCCGTTCGACGTGCAGGTGCGTGGGCCAGCAGGCGGCCGGCCCGCGCCGCTCAGTAGAAGTTGCTCGCTTGCGAGTGCGCCCACGCCGAGCACGGGGTGCCGTACGCGGCGCTGATGTACTGCAGGCCCCACTTGATCTGGGTCGTGGCATTGGTCTGCCAGTCGGAGCCGATGGTCGCCATCTTCGAACCGGGCAGCGCCTGCGGGATGCCGGTCGCCCCGCCGTTGGCGTTGACGGCCTGGTAGTTCCAGCCGGACTCCTTGGTCCACAGGTTGTCGAGGCACTGGAACTGGTCGGAGCCCCAGCCGTACTCGGAGGACGCCAGCGAGGTCGCCGTCGCCTTGGCGCCTGCGACGGTGTTGCCCGCCGCCAGCTTCTGCGCGGCCTCCGCTGCTGCTGCGGCGGCCCGCTTCTCGGCGGCGGCCTTCGCGACGGCTGCTGCCTTCGCGTCGACGTCGCGCTTGTCCTGCGTGGCGCTGGCCTGCGCGACGTGCGCGGTCGACTCGACGGTCGACGAGATGCGCGTCGTGAGCGCGGCGCCGGACAGCTCCGGGTAGTCACTGAGCGCGTCGATGTGCTGCTCGAGCGAGGCCGTGTCGGTCTTGGCGTTCGCCGTCGTCATCACGGTCTTCGCGGTCGAGATGGTCGCCGCTGCCTGGGCTCGGTCGAGGGCGGTGCCGCGCAGGGCGGGCTGGGCCGTCGCGGTCGCGCTCGCGGTGCCGGTCGGCATGCCGAGCGCTTCGCCGATGGCGGGCTGGGTGCCGATCGTGAGGGCACCGCCGGCGACGGCGAGGACCGCGGCGCCGCCGACGATCAACGTCGCACGGTGTCGGAGCGCACGGTGGCGGAGGGCGCGGCGCACACGCCGGCTGGGGGAGTTCAGGGCCTCACGTCGGGTCGAGGCGGTGGTGGTGGGGAGGTCGGGGGTGTGTCCTGGCATCGGTTCCGGTGGTCGGGCGGTTCGTGGTGCGGGACTCCGGGCTGCGCGGCACGTCGGGGACGGTGAGCGATGCTGCGCGCGTCGAGGTGCGCGCAGCAGGGGAGTCCGGCGAACCGGGGAGGACCGGACGGTGGTGTGGGGCCCGTCCGTCCGCCGCGACCGGCCCTAGGGAGGCCGCCGTCGGGCGAAGCCGACACGATGACTCGTCAGACTGGATGACGCGTCCAGGATCGCTGGCAGAACCGTCCGTCCACCCGTTGGTAACGGTTCGGTAACGGCCGGTTCGGACCTAGAACGTGTGAGGTTCCTGGGTGCGGTCGCCCTGGGCGACGCGTTCGAGGGCGTCGAGCGCTCCGGCGATCGCGGTGACGTCGGACTCACCGAGCTCGGCGATGAGCTCGGCGACGATCCCGGTGCGGTCCGAGCGTGCTCGTTCGACCGCCGCGATGCCCTCGTCGGTGGCCGAGACCATGAAGGCGCGGCCGTCCCTCGGGTCCGCCTCGCGCTCGATGAAGCCGCGCTGTTCGAGCTCGGTCAGGATG
Organism: Curtobacterium sp. PhB137; assembly: GCF_003814955.1. NCBI lineage: Bacteria > Bacillati > Actinomycetota > Actinomycetes > Micrococcales > Microbacteriaceae > Curtobacterium > Curtobacterium sp. PhB137. Next base: position 141,291 of record NZ_RKQO01000007.1, read on the forward strand.
CGGGTCATCGTGGGCTTCGTGACCACCTCGATCCGCGACAGGTCGCCCGGGCGCAGGGGTCCTTCGCGCTGGATGGTGGCGAGTGCGGACACGATCCCGTACCCGAGCGAGGCCGAGTCCGTCCGTGCTCGCCGGTTGATCCGTCCGACCGCCGCGGCCAGACGTGCGGCGACCTCGGTACGGTCCGTCGATCGAGGACTCATGTGCTGCTCCGGGTGGGCGATCGGGTGGTCGCCAGCGATGCTATCGGCTCGCCGGATCCGCAGTCTGGGAGCGTCGTGCGCGTCGGTCGCGGGCCGGGACGGGGTGTCCGGGAGGCCCGTGGAACGCGGACCGCCCGCCTCGCGTGCGCGAGACGGGCGGGTTCCTGTACGGCGGTACAGCCGGACTCAGTGCTTCTCGCCCGGCAGCTGGTGGATCGCCTCGGTCGCGAGCTCCGCGGCGACGTTGTCGCCGGACTCGGTCGCGGTGCGCAGCCGACGGAAGTCCGCGGTCATGCGGTCCCAGTCGACGAGCTCGTCGAGGTTCGGCAGGCGCAGGCGGAAGGCCAGACCGTCCATGGTGTCGCGGCACACGCGTTGCAGGTTCTCGTTGCCGCACTCGGCGACGTAGAGCGCGAACACGTCGAGCGAGTCGTGGTTGACCGCAGCGACGTCGTGCGACTCGAGCTCGGCGATCGTCTTGTCGAGCTGCGCGAGGATCTTCTTCCGTGCACCCGCGCCGAGGCGCGGGACCGCGAGGCGGACGACACCACCGAACAGCACCCCGAGGGTCTGCATCGCCTCGATGACCTCGGCGGGGTTCGGCGTCGTGACGCGCGTGTACCGGTTCGGCGCCATCTCGATGAGGCCGGCGCGGGAGAGCTGGCTCAGCGCCTCGCGGATCGGGGTGCGGGAGACGCCGAGCCAGGCGATGAGCTCGTCGTCGTTGAGCCGCTCGCCGGGGACGAGCGTGCCGTCCATGATCGCGTCGTGGATCTTGTGCCGGACGGTGTCGCGGAGCAGCTGGTGCTCGGTCGGGGCGCTGCGGGGGACCGGCATGCGTTCTCCTTCGATCGGGGCGCGGTCAGTGCACGCGCACCGATCAACGTACCTGATATGAGACCGGCGTTCCGCTCGGCTCAGCGCGTGTCACGGGGCGGTCGAGGTCGTCCTGGGCGGCATCGTCCGTGGCGTGGTCGCTCACCGCACGACCCCACCCCAGGCGTACCGCACCGTGGTGCCGTCGACGACGAGCAGCGAGTCGGGTGCCCGGTCGAACAGCCCCGGCATGCCGACGGCGTCGGGCAGGTCCCCCTCGAGCCGGTCGAGGTGCGCGGCCCGAACGGTCAGCGGCGGGTGCTGTCGCTGCCAGAACAGCGTCTGGGCCAGGTACCGGGCGTGGATGCCGGCGCGGGTGGTGAGCTCGGCGGCCAGTGGCGTGTCGACGACGTCACCGGCGGTGACCCGGATCGAGGCCGCGTGCCGGGGTCTGGCCGTGCCCGAGGGGCGTTCCTGCCGCAGCGACCGCGCCCAGCGCACCGGGTGCAGTGCACGTGCGGGGTGCCGGACCGACCGGTGCGCGACGACCTCGCCGCGGCGGCGCGACCGGGCGTGCGCGAAGGTGTACGGCACGCCGAGCAGCGCGTGTGCGGCCACGATCGCCGGCACGTTCGCGGTGTCCACGGTGCGGTACGCGACCCCGCGCCGGCCCTGGTCGTCCACGGTCAGGACCTCGATGGTGACCTCGGTCATGCGGCCGAGGCGGCCGGCGGAGGGGAACGGCGGCACCCGCGTCTCGTGGAAGACGTAGGCCGTGAGTCCCACCCAGGCGCTGCCGTCGACCACGTCGGGGCGCGTCCCCCGCGGGACGAGTCGCGCCAGCGAGCCCGGGTCGTGTCGCCAGTGCGCGAAGACGACGTCGTCCCACGCGTGCTGGGTCACCGGCCGGTGCAGCAGCGGTGCGGCCGCGCGGGTCCAGGAGGGCTGGGTCACCGCTTCGGTGCGTGCCGACCGACGCGCACGGCCCACAGGACGAGCGGGGCCTGCAGCGGGAGCCGCAGCACGGAGACGAGCCGCATCGCCCGGGTCGACCGCGGGCTGTCGAGCAGGTCGTTCGCCATCTTCACGTTCGCGGGGAAGACCGCGGCGAACAGGGCAGCTGCAGCCCACCCCGAGGCCCGGCGAGTGGCCGGGAACACGAGCCCGGCGGCGATGCCGAGTTCGGCCACGCCGGACGCGACCGTCGTCAGCCGCGGTGGCAGTGTGTCCGGCACGATCCGGTCGTAGTGGCGCGGCTGCAGGAAGTGGGTGACGCCGGCCCCGCCGAGCAGCACCGCGAGCAGTGTGGCAGTCCGGGTGGCTCGTTTGATCCGCTCACGTCGTCGCATACCCCCATCGTGCTCGCCCGTCCTCGGAATCAGGTCAGTGCGGTCGCGACGAGGTCGAGGACCGCCGCCGCCACCTCGGCCTTCGTACCCGAGGTCTCGCGGACCACCTCGCCGCCCGGCACCAGGACCTCGATCGCGTTCTCCTCGCGCTCGAACCCGGCCGACCAGCCGACGTGGTTCACGACGAGCAGGTCGGCGGGCTTGCGCGCGATCTTCGCGCGGCCGAGTGCGATGCGGGCGTCGCGGTCGGGTTCGGTCTCGGCGGCGAACCCGACGATGACCTGCCCGGTGCGCCGCGCCGCCACCAGGTCGGCGAGCACGTCGGGGTTCCGCACCAGCTCCAGCGTCATCCGCTCACCTTGGGCGTCCTTCTTGAGCTTCTCGGCGAGGACCTCGGCCGGCCGGTAGTCGGCGACGGCAGCGGTCATCACGACGACGTCGGCATCGACCGCCGCGGCGTGCACGGCCTGGGCGAGCTCGAGCGCTGACCCCACCGGCACGACGGTCGCGTCGATGCCCGCGGTCAGGCCGGCCTCGACGTTCGCGGCGACGACGGTGACGACGGCGCCGCGCGCCGCTGCGTCGGCGGCGATGGCCAGGCCCTGCCGGCCGCTCGACCGGTTGCCGACGAAGCGCACCGGGTCGAACGGCTCGCGGGTGCCGCCCGCGCTGACGACCACGCGGACGCCGGACAGGTCGCCCTGTTCGCCGCGGGCCCCGGCGCCGGACTGCGTCCCCCCGTCGGTGCCGGCGCGACGCCCCGCCCCTGCACCGCCCGGGCCGTCCAGCACGGCGAGCGCGGCGGCGACGATGTCCTCGGGTTCCGTCATCCGGCCGATGCCGGCGTCGTCGCCCGTCAGCGCGCCGACCACCGGTCCGACCAGGTGCACGCCCCGCTCGCGCAGGACGGCGACGTTGGCCCGGGTCGCGGGGTGTTCCCACATCTGCGGGTGCATCGCCGGCGCGACGACGACCGGGGCGTCGGTGGCGAGCAGCGTCGTGCCGAGCAGGTCGCTCGCCAGGCCGTTCGCCATCCGTGCCAGGGAGTCCGCGGTCGCCGGGGCCACCACGACCAGGTCCGCGCGACGGCCGAGGGCGACGTGGCGGACCTCGGAGACGTCGTCCCAGACGCTCGTGGTGACGGGGTTGCGGCTGAGTGCCTCGAGCGTCGGCAGTCCGACGAAGCGCAGCGCCCCCTCGGTGGGGACGACGTGCACCTCGTGCCCGCGCTTGACGAGGTCGCGGACCACGCCGACGGCCTTGTAGGCGGCGATGCCCCCGGTGATCCCCACGATGACGGTCAGGGTGCGCTCTGCTGCTGCGTTCACGCCGCTCACGCTACCGGGGGCACGTGCGAGGATCGACGGCATGTGCACCGTCGTCGTCCGCGTCGACCCCGGGTCCGCGTGGCCCGTCACCGTGCTCGCCCTGCGGGACGAGTCACCCGAGCGTCCGTGGGATCCGCCCGCTGCGTGGTGGCCCGATCGCGACCCCGGGGTCCGCGGCGTGCGTGACCGTGCTGCCGGCGGTGCGTGGCTCGCCGCCTCGGACCGCGCCGGACTGGCGGTCGTGCTCAACCGCGGCGAACCGGTGCCGAGTGTCGACGGCACGTGGACGACCCGCGGCGTGGTGCCGGTCGACGCCGTCGCCGACGACCTGCTGCCGGGACACGACGGCACGCTGCCGACCACCCGCGCGTTCAACCTGGTGCGGGCGACCGCCGACGGCGCCGCGGTCCTGACCTGGGACGGCACACGGGTCCGAACGACCGAGCTCGGCCCGGGCGTGCACATGGTGACGCACGGCGAACCGGACGACCCGGCGGCGCCGCGCATCGGGCGGTGGCTCGAGGCCTTCCGTGCCGCGGACGCCCCGGTCGGGCCACCGGTGCTCGGACCCTTCGACGAACTCCGGACGGTGGACGCGGGCGACGACGCCGGAGACGGGTGGAGCGGCTGGTTCGGTGTCCTGGCCGAGTCCGCAGCGCTGCCGAGCGACCACCCCGACGCGATCCTCCGCGACGCGCACGAGGCCGAGGGGCACATGACGACACTGTCGATCGTCGCCGCGGCGATCGGTCCGGACCGCACGGTCCTGCAGCACGCCCGCCTGACCGAACCCGGACGGCTGGACGGGTCGGTGGAGCTGCACCGCGCCTGACGCGGGCGGCGCGCCGGACGCGCCACGGGCCTCCCGGCCGCGCCCCGCGCCCCGCGCTCAGAGGGGCGGACGTGTCCCGGTGAGGTCCTCGGCGACGGCCCAGAGCGAGCGGGCGAGGTCGGCGCTCCGTGCCGACCCGGGGATCGAGACGGCGGTCGTCGGTCCGGTCAGGCCGAAGGGGCCGGCCGGGCCGTAGTAGGCGCCGCCGACCGCGTTCGGGCCGACCGCGGCGTAGAGCAGCGGCTCGGTGCCCTGCTCGACCGCCTGCGTGAAGGGGAGCGCGCGGTTGTTGGACCGCACCGGCTTCGCGCGTCCGAGTGAGCGCCCGGCCGACTGGAGGTTCGTGCGGGTGTAGCCGGGGTGCGCCGCGGTGCTGACGAGGGGGACGTCCGCCTCGACGGTCAGTCGGTGCAGGTGCAGCGCGAGGAGCAGGTCGGCGAGCTTGGACTGGCCGTAGGCGCGCCAGCCGTTGTACCCGCGTTCCCACTGCAGGTCCCCGAATCGGATCCGGCCGGGGATCGCGGCGAGGCTCGACATGGTCGCGACCCGCGGCGCCTCGGCGCGCAGCAGCGAGGGCAGCAGCAGGTTCGTCAGCGCGAACGGGCCGAGGAAGTTCGTGCCGAACTGCAGCTCGAACCCGTCGACCGTCTCGAAGCGCTGCGGCGGCGCCATGACCCCGGCGTTGTTCACCAGGACGTCGATCGGGCGGTCCTCGCCGACGATGCCGTCGGCGAAGCGGCGCACGCTCGCCAGGTCCGCGAGGTCGAGTTCGCGCACCTCGACGTCGGCGTTCGGGTGGGCTGCGCGGATCTCGGCCGCGGCGGCATCGCCCTTCGCGGTCGTGCGCACGGCGAGCACGACGCTCGCGCCGGCGGCCGCGAGACGGGTCGCGGCTTCCTTCCCGGTGCCACTGTTGGAGCCGGTGACGACGATCCTGCGTCCGGTCTGGTCAGGGAGCTTCGGCATGCGGGCGACCGTACACGCGGGCGCTGGCCGTGCCGGCCCGCCGGCCTGGCCCTGGCGGCCCGATCGTGATAGTTTGATGCAAACGCATGGAAATGCGACCAGGAGGAACCATGAGCAACGCATTCGGCACCGACCGCCCCTCGGACGTCCCGCCGCCCGCACCCGAGCGGATCGGACGCGTGGAGCTCGGCATCGACACCTTCGGCGACGTCACCGAGCTCGCCGACGGCAGCCTCAAGTCCGACGCGCAGAGCATCCGCGACGTCGTGGCCCAGGCCGTCCTCGCCGACCAGGTCGGCATCGACTTCATCGGCGTCGGCGAGCACCACCGCGCCGACTTCGTGGTGAGCGCACCCGAGGTCGTCCTCGCCGCGATCGCCGCCTCGACCTCCCGCATCCGGATGGGCTCCGCCGTCACGGTGCTGTCGTCCGACGACCCCGTGCGCGTCTACGAGCGCTTCGCCACCGTCGACGCGATCTCGGACGGCCGTGCCGAGGTCATCCTCGGGCGCGGTTCCTTCACCGAGTCGTTCCCGCTGTTCGGCCACGAGCTCTCCGACTACGAGGTCCTGTTCGAGGAGAAGCTGCAGCTCTGGGCGGCGCTGCGCGGCGGCGACGCCGTCACCTGGTCCGGCACGAAGCGCGCGAGCCTGGTCGACCAGGACGTCTTCCCGAAGCTCGAGCACGGCGCCATCCCCACCTGGATCGGCGTCGGCGGTTCCCCGCAGTCGGTGATCCGTGCGGCGTCGTACGGCCTGCCGCTGTTCCTCGCCATCATCGGCGGGCAGCCGGCGCAGTTCGCCCCGTTCTCGCGGCTGTACCGTCAGGCGCTCACCCAGCTCGACCTGCCGCAGCAGCCCATCGCGATGCACTCGCCGGGCTTCGTCGCGGCGACCGACGAGGAAGCCGCCGAGCGCTACTGGCCGTACCACAAGGCCGTCACCGACCAGCTCGGCCGGGAGCGCGGCTGGCCGCCCCTCGACGTCGCCGGGTACCACGCGGGCCTGTCCGCCGGTGGCTCGCTGTACGTCGGGTCGCCGGAGACCGTGGCGCGGAAGATCGCCCGGAACATGCGGATCCTCGGCGCCTCGCGGTTCGACATGCGCTACGCGACCGGTCGTCTGCCGCACGAGGACATGCTGCGGTCCATCGAGCTCTACGGCACCCGGGTCGCGCCGCGCGTGCGCGAGCTGCTCGCCGAGCCCGTCCCCGTCCCGTAGGCGGTCAGCCCGGCGGGCCTACCCCGCGAATGCGACAGATCGCCGCGGAACGTTCGCGGCGATCTGTCGCTTTCGCGCACCCGTCGGCCGGGAGGCGCGGGTCGGCTCCGTCGGTCCGGCTCACGGGCGTGCCGGGTACGGTCCACGGCATGCCGTCACGCCCCAGCACCCCACCCGTCGAGCGCCGGTTCCGCGGCCGGATCATGGGCGTCGGCACCACCTCGGGCGTCCGGATCGTCGTCGGGATGTGGGACCGCTCGCCGTTCGGGGCGTTCACCGACGTGTTCCTCGAGCTCCCCGACGGCACCAGCGTGCTGCTCGCGCCGGACGAGATCGTCGCCGCCTACGTCTCCGGCACCTACCGGTTCGACACCGTGTCCGTGGTCGACGTCCGGGCCCGACGGACGGCACGTGGCCTGGAGCTCGACGCCGGCGCCCTGCAGGTCTCGGTCGACGTCGGCACGATCTCACCGCTCGGCCGGGTGCTGCGCGTCGTGCCGAAGCCGATCGCCCGCGACCCGCGGTGGCTCGCCGCGATCGACCCGATCGCCCGGCTCGTCGCGCCCGGATCCGGCACCGCCGGCTCGGCGGGGAACGGACGCCGCGAGTACTACGGCGTGACCGGCGCGCACGACGTCACCGGCGTGCGCGGGACCTGGGCGGGGGAGCCCCTCGGCACCTTGGTACCGCTCGACCCGCCCGTGGCGTTCGGCTTCGCGTCGATGCCGCGGGTGCCGCAGGTCGTCGACGTCGAGACCACCATCCGCGAGCCCGCCTGACGCGTTCCGTACGGGTGCATCTTCCGTCGATCCACCACCGGATCGACTCGTGGAGTGTCGCTCGTTGCGCATGCATCCGGTGCGTGTGCATGTTCCGACGATGCACGCGGTGATCGTCTGGTGGAGTGTCGCTGTGTGCGGACGCATGGAGCGCGCCGGACCGGGTGCGGGCACTGCGGACCGGCCACCTGCGTGGCCGGACGTGTCCGGGGGAGTCGGCGCGGGCCTCCCGGTCGGGGTGGTGCTGCCGTGTGCCGGACGCGCCCAGCGTCGAGGGGCACACTGGCGGGAACGGTACGGCCCCGCCGGACCCGCGGTCGAACGTCGGGACGGGTGGGGCGCACGACGCAAAGGAGCATCATGACCGACACGCAGACCGACCAGCGCGCCGCCATCTCGGACATCGTCCACGGCGCCCACACGGCCCTGTTGACGACGGTGAGCGAGGACGGCCAGCTGCACGCCCGGCCCCTCGCCGTGCAGGACAAGGCGTTCAACGGGACCCTCCGCTTCCTGGTGCAGGACGGCAGCGAGAAGGTCGACGACATCGCCAGGAACCCGCACGTCAACGTCTCCATCGAGTCGCAGGGCGGCTACCTGTCCATCGCCGGCACCGCCACGGTGACGCAGGACAGTGCCGTGATCGACGAGCTGTGGTCACCGTTCGCCGAGGCCTGGTTCCCGGACGGCCGCGACGACCCCTCGATCCGACTCCTCACCGTGTCGGGCGACTCGGTCGAGTACTGGACGCAGGACACCGGCCCGGTCGGCAGCCTCGTGCAGACGCTCAAGGCCGCACTCGGCAAGCAGAGCCAGCCGGACACCGGGGACCACGGGACCGTCGAGCTGTAGGGGCGGGGCGGGCTCGGCTCGGCTCGAACCGACTCCGAACGACGGGACCGATGTCGTACGACGTCGGTGCCGTCGTTCCGCGTCGGAGCTGCCGTCGTGCCGATGCCGGGGCCGCTGCCGGCGTCGCCGTCCTCGCTACGGAGGCCCGAGCAGCCAGAGCACCGCGACGAGCACCGGCTGCCCGGCCAGCGCCGCGGTGACGAACGTCCACCGCATCCACGGCTTCGCGACGAGCTCCGGCGAGCCGAACAACGGCGCCAGGGGCATGAGCAGCCGCGGGGTCGAGGCCATCGGCAGCGACACCGCGAAGATGTAGAGCGCGTAGGCGGCCGAGTACAGCACGGTCGTCGAGCCGAGCCGCTGCGTCGACCGGCGGAGCAGCCAGATCGGGAACCCGAGGAGCAAGAACACCACGATCAGGATCCCGCCGACGCCGAGCCAGCGCCCGGCGATGAGGAACCACGGCGACAAGGGCACGAAGTCCACGCGGCCGATGAAGTTCACCCACCACGACATCTCGGTCTCGAGGTAGGCGTTCGGCGTGCCGGTCACGTGCGACGCGATGACCGGCCACGCGAGGCCCGCCGCCACCATCACGGCGCCGGCGGCCACGACCTGCACCTGCTCGCGGAGCGGGAAGGTGTCGAGCACCCGCCCGGTCTCACGGCGAGCCCGGACCCACCGCACCAGGGCGATGACCCCGAGCACGAGCGGGACAGCCAACGCACCCGGACGGGTGAAGGCAGCGGCGACCCCGAGCACGGTGAGCAGCCCGTACCGGCGACGCTCCAGGGCGAGCAAAGCGCCGAACGTGAGCGCGAGGAACATGCTCTCCGCGTACCCGACCTGCAGCAGGAACGACAGCGGCCCGCACGTGAAGAAGAAGACTGCCCACATCGCGGCGGCGTTGCCCGCACGGTCGCGGACCAAGCGGTGCAGCAGGTACGTCGCCAGCAGACCGGCCAGCACGGAGATGAGCGGGGCGCCGACGGTGAACGGCAGCCCGGTCGATGCGGTGAGCATCCGGATCGTGAACGGGAACGCCGGCAGGAAGGCCCAGGCGTTCTGCGCCACGTTGCCGACGGCGTCGAGCGGCAGCACGTCGGGGTACCCGTGCAGCGAGATCTGCTCGTAGTACTGACCGTCCCAGGCGGTGAGGAACGCCGTGAAGCCGTGCCCGTTGCCCCAGATGGCGTTGTCCGGCATCGCCCGTCCGATGAGCGGGTACGCGAGTGCCAGCCACAGCGTCGACACGAGCCGGCCGCCGGTCCAGACGAGCAGCACGGCCGCCCACGCAGGCAGGGAGGTCACGGTGTCGAGTGCGCGGCGCCGTCCGGTCGCGGCGGTCCCGGTGACCGCGCCGTCGAGCCGGCTCATGCGCGTGCTCGGCGCGAACCCGTGCGCGCTCGGCGGCGTTCGGGCAGGGAGGACGGCACCCGGCCAGGGTAGTCGCCCTCCACCTGGGTGGTCGGTGCGGCACCCCGGACGGGAGGCCCGCCCTGCGTTCTGCAATACGGAATCGGTCGGGTGCGTGGTCGGCTCTCGAGGCGGCCTTCCGCCTAGCCTGGAGTCCGCCCACGACCGACGAACCACAGGAGCAACCGTGCCGAACCCCACCGCGCCGAAGACCGCCATCGTGACCGACAACGCCCCGAAGCCCGCCGGGCCCTACAGCCAGGGCATCGTCGCCAACGGCTTCATCTACACCGCCGGGTTCGGCCCGCAGGACCCCGCCACGGGTGCGATCGCCGACGACGTGGCTGGTCAGACCGCGCAGGTGCTGGCCAACGTCGCAGCGGTCCTGGCCGAGCACGGTGCCACCCTCGACGACGTCGTGAAGTCCACGGTGCACCTCGAGCACTCCGACCGCGACTTCCCGGCCTTCAACGAGGAGTACGCGAAGCACTTCTCGCAGCCGTACCCGGTCCGCACCACCGTGCAGTCGCACCTGGCGAACATCCTGGTCGAGATCGACGTCGTGGCGGTGCTGCCGAGCGCTTCGTGACGTCGGCGCAGGCTGTGTGAAGCCTCACCGAGGCGCGGCACCGTGCTGCGTCCCTGACCGTGCTGCGTCACCGGCTCGGCTGCGTCACCGGCCGCGCTGCGTCACCGGCCGTGCTGGGTCACCGACCCCCGGTGCCCGCTGCTCCCTGCTCGTGGTCGATCCGACCCGGGTGGCGACGCAGCCCGGCACCGGGGGTCGCGTGCGTCAGGGCGCCCTCGGCCAGCACGGGGACGCCGGCGACGAGGACGTCGTCGATGCCCTCGGCCAGGCGCATCGGTTCGTCGTAGGACGACCGCGCCGCGACCCGATCGGGATCCACGACCACGAGGTCGGCGACCGCCCCGACGGTGACTGAGCCCCGTCGACCGAGGCCGAGTCGCTCGACCGCCGTGGTGGACAGGTGCCGCGAGGCCTCGCGCCATGTCAGGAGCCCCGTGCGGGCGAAGTCCTGCAGGTAGCGTGCGAACGTGCCGTACGCGCGTGGGTGCGGGTGCGTGCCCACGAAGATGCCGTCGGACCCGGCCGTGTGCCCGGGCAGTCGGAAGAGCGGTGCGAGGTCGTCGGCAGTCCGGGGACGGGGCACGCGCATCACGGCGGTGACCTGCAGGGCCGAGTCGACCAGGACGTCGAGGGCCAGGTCCACCGGATCCGTCCCGGTCGCCTCGGCGGCGTCGGCGAGGGTGCGGCCCTGCAGCGCGTGGAACTCGGCGGCGGGCACGTGCGACAGCGTGATCTGCTCCGCCCAGCCGGTGCCGAGGTCGGCGCGGGACAGCACGCGGTCGAGCACGGCCGCCCGGACCGCGGCGCGACCCTCGTCGTCGGCGATCGCGTGGGCGAGGTCCTCGGTGCCGGGGCGGGCGAGGGCCGCGGGCAGCAGCAGCATCGACAGGATCGTGCAGCCGCGCGAGTACGGGTAGGCGTCGAACGACATCGGGGCGCCCTCGGCCTCGAGTTCGGCCAGTGCCGTCACCGCGAGGTCGACGGGCGCGTGCAGGTGGGAGACGTGTGCGCGGACGCCCGACGCGCGGACGATGTCGGCGATCTCGTCGAGGCCGGCGCGGGCGTTCCCCTCGTAACCACCGCGCATGTGTGACACGTAGAGGCCGTCGACGGCAGCGACCTCGGTGCAGAGCGCAGCGAGTTCTGCAGTGCCGGCGAACAGGCCGGGGACGTAGTCGAGCCCCGTCGCCAGGCCGACCGCACCGTCCGCGAGGCCGTCGCGCACGAGCTCCCGCATCGCGGCCAGCTGCGCGCTGTCCGCCGGCCCGGGGTCGTCGCCCATGACCTGGTGCCGGACCGTGCCGGCGGGCACGAGCGTCGCGACGTTGATCGGGGTCGTGCCGTCGTAGGTCGTCAGCAGGCCGTGGACCCCGCCACCGCGGTACGTCGGGTGCGGGCCGTCGATGGCGGCGAAGTACGTGTCGGCGTACGAACCGTCACCCGGTGCCGGTCCGACGCCGTCCTGTCCGGTCACGATCGTGGTCACACCCTGGCTCAGGAGCGCGAGCTGCACGCCCTCGTCGAACACGAGCGACCCGGCGTGCGAGTGCGCGTCCACGAAGCCCGGCAGCACCAGGCGTCCGTCGCAGTCGATCACGTGCGCGTCGGCAGGGGCGTCCAGGTCGGCACCGACGGCGCGGATGACAGCGTCGGCGACGAGGACGTCGGCGTGCACCGGGGCCCCGTCCGCACCGAGCACCGACCCGCCGCGCAGCAGGACGCCGCCGCCGGCGGACTGCTCGCCGGTGGGCTGCTCGGAGCCCGTCACGTGCTCGGGATCGCCGGTGGTCATCGGTCGAGCGCCGCGACGAGGCGGCCGGCCCGCTCCCGCAGGGCGTCGAGGTCGCCCGTGGTCAGCGCGTCGCCGACGAGCGGGGACCCGAGTCCGACGGCGACCGCACCGGCGGCCAGGTAGTCCGGGGCGTCGTCGACCCCGATGCCCCCGGTCGGGATGACGTCGACGAAGTCGAGCGGTGCCAGGACCTGCTTCAGGAACGCGGGGCCGCCGAGCTGCGCCGCCGGGAACACCTTCACCGCGCGGGCACCGAGCCGCCACGCGTGGACGATCTCGGTCGGGGTCGCGGCACCGGGGTACCAGCCGAGGCCACGCTCGTGCGCGCGCTCGCCGAGTTCGGCGTCGAGGTGGGGACTTACGGCGAACGAGGCGCCGGCGGCGGCGGCATCGTCGAGCTGGCGGACGTCGAGCACCGTGCCGACGCCGATGGACGCCGCGGAACCGTACCGCTCCACCGCCCACGCGATGCCCTCGCGCCAGCGTGGGGTGTTCGTGGTGATCTCGATCGCCGTCACGCCGGACTCGACCAGGGTGGCGATGACGTCCTCGACGTGGTCGCCGGTGCCGCCGCGGAGGATCGCGATCGCCGGTCCGGCCTGGTGGCGGTGCCGTGCGCCGGCGTGCTGCTCGGTGCTCGTGGTGTCGTTCGTCATGGTGCGCTTCCTCGAGTGGTGGTGTTCGGCGGACACGGTGTCGGCGGACGCGGTGTCAGCGGTCGACGTGGTCGTGCACGGTGTGGTCGGTGTCCGACGGGTCCGGGGCGTGGTGCAACGCGGCCGGGTCCGGTCGGCGCCAGTCGCTCTCGATGGTGCAGGCGAGGGCGCCGGCGTCGGCGGCCCGGTCGAGCGCCTCGGCGGCGTCCGCTCCGCCCATGCTCGCCGCGAGCCAGCCCGCGACGAACGCGTCACCGGCACCGACCGGGTCGACGACGCGCACCGGGGTCGCGGGCCGACGGACGAACACGCCGTCGATCGACGCCACGGCGCCGCGGGAGCCGAGCTTCACGACCGCGCGGCCCCGTGCCAGTGCGGCGAGGTCGTGCGCGAGTGACTCCTCGTCATCGTCCTGTTCGTCGCGGTCGAGCACGAGTCGGGCCTCGTCGTCGCCGGCGAACACCACGGCGGACCGTGCTGCGACGGCTCGGTACCGGTCTCGTGCAGCGTCGGCGCCGATGAGCTTCGGCCGGTGGTTGACGTCGAACGACACCGGCACACCGGCGGCGGCAGCCCGGTCGAGCGCTGCGGTCACGGTGTCGTGTGCGGACTCGGAGAGCGCGAGGGTGATCCCGGTGACGTGCACGAGCGCAGCGGTCTCGACGACGCTGCCGGGCAGGTCCGTCGCGGCCAACGCCGAGCCGGCCGAACCACGGCGGTGGTAGGTCACCCGGGTGCGGCCGTCGAGCAGCCGCTCCTTCATCATGATGCCGGTGGATCGCTCGGCGTCGGGGACCGCGAGGACGTCGACGCCCTCCCCACCGATGTCGGCGGCGACCCGGTCGCCGGCGGGGTCCGTGCCGACCCGACCGATCCACGTGGCCGGCACCCCGGCGCGGACCAGGCCGATCGCGACGTTGCTCTCCGCGCCGCCGGTGTCCACCCGCATGTGCTCCAGGTCCGGCACCGCGCCGACGTCGCGCCCGGTCAGGAGCAGCATCGTCTCGCCGAACGTCAGCACCGTGCCGGTCACCGGGCACCCCGCGCGAGGGCGAGCTGCGCCGACGAGGACCCCAGCGCGACGGAGATCTCGTGGGCGGTCCGCACGACGCCGTCGCCGAGTTCGCGGACCGCCGCTGCGGGGAACCGCGAGGCCAGCCCGGAGATGCTCATCGCGCCGACCACCTGGTTCGCGTGGTCGAACACCGGGGCGGCGACGCACCGGATGTCCGGCTCGTTCTCGCGGTCGTCGATGCCGTACCCCCGTCCGTGCGTGCGGTCGACCTCGTGCCGCCAGTGGTCGTCGTCGGTGATGGTGTGGTCCGTCATGACCTGGGCCGGTTCGGCGAGGACCCGGTCGAGCAGCTCCGGTTCACCGAACGCGACGATCGCCTTGCCGGACGCCGTGTTCCGCATCGGCAGGCGGTTCCCGATCCGGGAGCCCATGCGGACGGTGCCGCGGGTCTCGACCTTGTCGACGTAGACGATGTCGGTGCCGTCCGGCACGACGAGGTGGCACGTCAGCCCGGTCTGCTCCGCCGTCCGACGCAGGAACGGGGCGGCGGCGGAGCGCAAGTCGATCCCCTCGAGGTAGCTCTGCCCGAGCAGCAGGGCACCGAGGCCGAGCGTGAACCCGGCGTCCGCGGTGCGGCGCAGCAGGTCGTTCTCGAGCATCGGGGCCGTCAGGCGGAGCACCGTCGACTTCGAGGTGCCGAGCTCGGCGGCCAGCACGGACAGGCTGACGGACACCGCGCCGCTGCGGGTCCGGTCGGCGATGCAGTCGAGCAGGCGGAGCGCGCGACGCAGGGACAGTGCGGCGTTCCGGGCAGGACCGTCGCCGTCCGTCGGCACCGGGGCCGCGGTGGTCGCGCGCATCAGAACCACGTCGCGATCGTCCGGAGCACGGTGTCGTCGTCGGCGAGGACGTGCACCTGCCGCCACTTGTCGAACACCGTGCAGGGGTGCGAGATGCCGAACACGACGACGTCGCCGGGCGTCAGCTCCGGGGCGCCGTCCGCCAGCGCGAGGTAGCAGTGCTGGTCGTCGAGGCGGGTGACGGTGACCGCCCCGGGCGGCGGGACGACCTGTGGGGCGCCCGCCGGGCCTCCTGGCAGGGTCGGCCGTACCGACCGCACCACCGGCAGCCCTTCGTCGAAGGAGATGTCGCGCTTGCCCACGGCGACGAACGCGAGTCCGGGCTCCGGGCAGGACGTCACGCGTCCCCAGACCTCGATCGCGGCGATGAGCGAGCCCTCGGCCGGGTGCCGGCCGAAGGGCGTGCGCTCGGCGTAGAAGCCGTCGTCGTGGGTCAGGTACGCACCCGACCGCAGCAGCACGTCGAGGTCGTCGGTGCGGTGCGCCACGGCGTCCACGACGGCGTCGAACCAGGCGCTGCCGCCCATGCTGAGGAGCCCGCGACCGTCGACGAGCCCGCGGACGTCCTCGGCGACGTCGAGCACGCCGGCGACGTACTCGCGGGCAGCGTCGACGCCGGGCAGCCCGCCCTCGTACCCGGAGACACCGCGGAGCACGAGCCCGGCGTCGTGGGCGAGCAGCGCGAGGGCACGCGCGTCGTCGGGGGAGCGGACCCCGGTGCGCCCGCCCGGGAACCCGAGCTCGACCAGGACGTGCAGCTCGCCGGCGACGGTGCCCTGCGCGGCGACGGCGGCGGTGACGCCCGCGGCGGAGTCGACGTAGCAGAGGACGTCGGCGTCCGGGTCGACCGTGCGTCGCGACGCGAGCCAGGCGAGGCCGGCGGGGTCGAGGACCTCGTTCGCGACCAAGATCCGGTGCACGCCGTGCTCCCACGCGACCATCGCCTGCTGGACGGACGCGACCGTCACACCCCACGCTCCGGCGTCGATCTGCCGCGCGGCGAGGTCGGGTGCCATGTGCGTCTTCATGTGCGGTGCGAAGAGCAGCCCGTGGCGGTCGACGTAGGCCTGCATGACGGCGGTGTTGTTCGCCAGGGCGGACTCGCGCAGGGTCATCACGGGCAGGTGGGCGCGGTCGAGGACGTGGTGCGGAGTGCCCGCTGCCGGGTCCCAGGCGCCCTTCGTGGTCACGGTCCCGGTCGTCGGGTCGGCGTCGGTCATCGGTGAGCCTCCTGTCGTCGCGCAGCCTCCACGCTCCCGCTCGGCGGACCCGCAGGGCAACGCGCTGGTGCGCATCATTCTGCAATGCACAACACGATCGCGGAACCTCCTGACACGATCCCCCCGCGACCCGGCACCGGGCATAGCCTTTGACGCGACATGGCGACGACGATGACGACACCCAGACGGCGGACGGGCAGCACGGCGGTCGCCGTGCTCGTGGCGGGGACCTTCTTCATGGAGCTCCTCGACGGCACGATCCTGGCGACCGCAGCGCCCGCGATGGGACGCGACCTCGGCGTCGACTCGGCCGCGGTGGGCGTCGCGATCACCGCGTACCTGGTCACCCTGGCGGTCTTCATCCCCGTGTCCGGCTGGCTCACCGACCGGATCGGGTCCCGCACCGTCTTCGCGGGCGCGATCGCGCTCTTCACGATCGCATCGGCACTCTGCGCGATGTCGACCGGCCTCGTCGACCTGACGCTCTGGCGCATCCTGCAAGGGCTCGGCGGTGCGCTCATGGTGCCCGTCGGCCGGCTCGTGGTGCTCCGGAGCGCCGGTCGCGAGCAGCTCGTCACGGCCATCGCGATCCTCACCTGGCCCGCCCTCGCCGCGCCGATCATCGCCCCGTTCATCGGCGGCGTGCTCGTCGACACCCTGACGTGGCACTGGATCTTCCTGATCAACATCCCGCTCGGCGTCATCGCGTTCGTCGCCGCGCTCGTGCTCGTCCCGCAGGAGCGCGCCGCGCAGCGTGTGCCGTTCGACTGGTTCGGGTCGCTGCTCGCGTGCTTCGGCCTCGGGTCGCTCGTCGTGATGGCGTCGCTGCTCGCGCTCGACGTCATCCCGGTCCTGGCCGTCGTGGTGTCCGGTGTCGTCGGCGCCGTCTGCTGCTGGTTCGCGATCCGGCACTTCCGCCGGGCACCGCACCCGATCATGGGGCTCGAGGCGTTCCGGCTCGAGACGTTCCGGGTGTCGCACGCCGGCGGCAGCCTGTTCCGCCTCGCGGTCTCCGCGGTGCCGTTCGTGCTCCCACTGCTGTTCCAGGACGCCTGGGGCTGGAGCGCCGTGCTCGCCGGGTCCGCCGTGCTGTGGGTCTTCGTCGGCAACCTCGGCATCAAGCCGATGACGACGCCGTTCCTGCGCTGGTTCGGCTACCGCCCGGTGATCATCGTGTCGAGTGCGATCGCGGCGCTGACCGTCGTCGCGATGGCGTTCATGACCGAGGACACCCCGTTCTGGCTGCTCGCGGTCCTGCTCGTCGTCAGCGGCGCCGCCCGCTCCGTCGGCTTCACGGCGTACAACACCATCGCCTTCGCCGACGTCGAGCAGGCCGACATGACCCCGGCCAACACGCTCTCGTCGACGCTGCAGCAGACCGCCGCCGGGTTCGGCGTCGCCGTCGCCGCGGTCGTGATCCGCGCGGCCGGCGGGCTCGGTGGCGACGGCCCGTACTCCGTCGCGTTCTGGGTCATCGCGGCGTTGCTCGCCGTCGCGTGCGTCGAGGGCATCCTGATGAGCCGCACAGCGGGGGACACCGTCCGACCCGCCCGCCGGGTCCGCGCCTGACCCGGGCGGTTCCACGCAGCCCTGCGCGCGGCCCGCGACTGTCCGTTTCCGTCACGGTCACACGCGCGAAACCCGACAGGCGTTACAGTCTCAGCATCCGTTTGCGAACGCCGAGTACGGTTGCCGCGGCAGGGTGACCCGGACCACCCGGACAGGAAGGCAGCATGGCCGCGCCAGAACAGCAGAGCACGATCGCCACCGACGCAGGCGTGCCGCCCACTGCCCTCCGGGTCGTCAGCTACAACCTCCGGGAGCACACTGCGAACGGTGAACTCGCCGCCCTGGCCGAGGCCTCCGACGCCGACGTCCTCTGCGTGCAGGAGTGCGACAGCAACGACCTGGCCCCGTCGATCGGTGGGCTCTCGCTCGCCGCGTCGACCCGCACGAACCGCCTCGGGCTCGCCATCTACAAGCGCGACGACCGCTTCGAGGTGCAGGACTTCAGCATCCACTCGCTGCAGAAGTCCCTGCACGACCGGGTCCTCGCACCCGCGCACGAACGGCTCATCGCGATGCACCTGCGCGACACCGAGGCCGACGCCGAGGTCGTCGTCGCTTCGTTCCACGCCTCACCGCTGACCGCGACGAACTCCCTGCGTCGCAAGCAGATCGAGGCGGCGCACCAGTTCCTCCGCGAGCTCGCGAAGGACGTCCCCGCGGTCATGGTCGGCGACTTCAACTACCCCTGGTTCCAGACGAACCTGCGTCGCAAGATCGAGCAGGGCGGGTTCGCACTGTCGCTGTCCGACCAGCCGACGTACCTGCGGTACCGCAAGTTCACGGGCCACTTCGACTTCGCGACGAGCGTCGGGCTGCACATCGCCGGCGTCGAGACCCTGCCGGCGGGTATCTCCGACCACCGTCCGATCCTGGTGCGCGCGCACTACGAGCACCCCGGAGCGACCGGCACGATCGAGACCGTGGAGTCCCCGGCCGCCTGACCCGCGCGCATGTCGTCGACTGGTCAGCAAGTGTCGGCCGGCGGTCCGGCAGACGACACGTCGTGACCACTCGGCGGGCGACGGCGGGAAGTCGTGACTGCTCGGCGGGCGACGCTGGGCGCGCCGGTGGAGCCGGCAACGCACTGGAGGCCCGGTGCCGGTCTCGTGTACCGGCGCCGGGCCTCCAGTCGGTTGCGGCCACAGCACGTGGCGAGGCGGCGAAACGCGCCGCGCCCGCCGTCGCGTGGTCACGAACTGTCGGCCAGCGTTCCGCCGAGCGACACGTCGTGACCACTCGGCGGACGTGAGCGGGGAGTCGCGACCCGTCAGCGACGCAGGGTCGCGCGCGCCAGCCGGTTGCCGACGAACTGGCCGAGCTGCACGATGACGACGATCGCCGCCACCGACACGTACACGATCCACCAGTCGTACCGCTGCGATCCGTAGGTGATCGCGTACTCACCGAGTCCACCGCCACCGATCAACGCACCCTGCGCCGTCATGTCGACGATGCCGATGTAGATGAACGTGTAGCCGAGGATGAGCGGCCCGAGGCCCTCGGGGATCAGGACGGTCAGCAGGATCGAGATCGGGTGAGCGCCCGACGCGCGAGCCGCCTCGACGACGCCGGGGTCGACCGCGAGCAGGTTCTGCTCGACGATGCGCGACACCGCGAAGGCCGCTGCCAACGAGATCGCGAAGGTCACCGCGGGCACGCCGATCGTGGTCTGCACCACGACGCGCGACAGCGGGGCGATCGCGGCGAGGAAGATCACGAACGGGATCGGCCGGACCAGGTTCACGACGACGTTGATGATCGTGTACGCGGTGCGGTTGCCGAGCAGGTTGCCCGGCCGGGTCGCGTAGAGCAGCAGCCCGAGGGCGAGCCCGATGACGCCGGCGATGACGAGTGACACGAGCGACATCACGATGGTGTCGCGCATGGCGGCGAGGAAGACGTCGAACGTGTCGATCAGGCTCTGGAACGAGTTGTTCACGCTGCTGCCTCCTCGTCGGTCGTGACGCCGTCGGCGCGCAGGGCGGCGACGGCGCGATCGATGGCGTCCGGTGCACCAGCACCAGCACCAGCACCAGCACCGGCGTCGGCGACCCCGCCGGCCGTCAGCTCGTACGTGAGCGAACCGATCCGGCGCTCGCGGATCTCGCCGACCCCGCCGTAGACGAGCTCGGCGGTGACCCCTGCGGACCGGAACACCGCGTCGATCCGGTTCTGCAGCCCGGCCTCGTCGGTGATCTGCACGGTCACCAGACGACCGGGGTGGCGTTCGCGCAGGCGAGCGAGCGTGTCGACCGAGGGGCGGTCGTGCAGCGCGGTGCGGACGAACCGCTGCGCAGCGCCCGTCTTCGGCGCGGAGAACACGTCGTAGACGTCCCCGACCTCGACGACGCGTCCCTGCTCCATCACGGCGACGCGGTCGGCGATCTGCCGGACGGCGTCCATCTCGTGCGTGATGACGATGATCGTCACGCCGAGTTCCTTGTTCACCCGGCGGAGCAGCCCGAGCACCTCGGACGTGGTCTCCGGGTCGAGGGCGCTGGTGGCCTCGTCGGCGAGCAGCAGGTCGGGCGACGCCGCGAGGGCCCGCGCGATGCCGACGCGCTGCTTCTGACCGCCGGACAGCTGCTCCGGGTAGGCGTGGGCGCGCTCGAGGAGCCCGACGAAGTCGAGCAGCTCGGCCACGCGACGGTCCCGCTCCTCCTTCGGCACACCGGCGACCTTGAGCGGGTACGCGACATTGCCGGCGATGGTGCGAGACCGGAACAGGTTGAACTGCTGGAAGATCATCCCGATGTTGCGACGCGCCAGACGGCGATCCCGCTCGGGGATCGCCGTCAGTTCCTTGCCCGCCACGGTGACGGTCCCGGAGCTGGGGAGCTCGAGGGCGTTCACCAGACGGACCAGGGTGGACTTGCCGGCACCGGAGTACCCGATGACGCCGAGGACCTCTCCCTGGTGCACGTCCAGGGAGACGTCCTCGACGGCCACCACGGTCTCGCCGGTGTCGGCGCGGCGGTAGTGCTTCGAGACGCCGCGGAGTTCGACGAGGACCGGCACTACTCCGCTGCCGCCTTCGCGTCGGACTCGACCGTGGTGAGCTCCTTCTGCAGCGAGGCGGCGCTCTCGTCGCTCGGGACGGCGTCCGGGTAGTCCTTCGCGAAGACCTTCTGCACGGCGTCGTCCTGGAACAGCTTCGCCAGGTCGAGGTACGTCTTGTTGGTCTTGTCGGCGTCGCGGACGGCGAAGACGTTCACGTACGGGGCAGCCGAGGCGCTCTTCGGGTCGTCCTGGAAGATCGCGTCCTTGGTGTCGAGCCCGGCCGAGGTGGCGTAGTTCACGTTGACGATCGCGCCCTCGACGGAACCCTGCTGCAGGGCGTTCGCGGTCTGCGAGGCGTCGAGCGTCTGCACGTCGACCTTGTGCGAGGTGATGTCGGCCGTGGTCGAGAAGGCGTTGCCGCCGTCCTTGAGCTCGAGCAGGTCGGCGGCCTGCAGGACCAGGAGCGCACGGGCCTCGTTGATGGCGTCGTTCGGGATCGCGACCTTCGCGCCGTCCTCGAAGTCCGCGACGTCGGAGACCTTCGTCGAGTACAGCGGCAGCGGGTAGACGGCCGTCGCGCCGATCGGCTGCAGGTCGTCGTCCGAGGTGACGTTGTAGTTCGCCAGGTACTGGATGTGCTGGAACTGGTTGATGTCGATCTGCTTGTCCTTGAGCGCAGGGTTCGGCAGCGAGTAGTCCGAGAAGTTCTGGAGCTTCACGGTGACGTTGAGCTGCTCCTTGGCGGCCTTCACGTACGTGTTCCAGTAGGGCAGCGACTTGTCCGAGACACCGATGGTGACGGTCTTCGGCGCAGCGTCACCGGCGGCAGCGCCACCGCTGTCGCCACCGGAGCGCACGACTCCGACGATGACGGCGACGACGATCGCCACGACGACGATGACGGCGGCGATGATCCAGCCGATCGGGCGCTTGCCCTTCGGCTTCTCGGGCAGTGCGGGGGCTGCGGACATGCTGGTGCTCCTCGTGGGCCGTGCTGTGCGGGGGAGCCGCGGTGGTCCGCGGCGTGGAGTCGAGTGTGACGGGAGCGGGTCCCCGGTGCGAGTTCCGTTCCGCCGTGTTACATCGCCGTCACGGGGTGCATTGGTTCACTCGGTACGTGCGCAGCATCGAACTCGTCCTCGACGGCCCCTCGGACGCGGCGGTCCGGGCACTCTGGCAGACCCTCGTCGCCGCGGAGCTGCCGAGCCTCGGCCACTCGGGCACGAACGACCCGCACGTCACCCTCGTGGCCGGCGAGGCGCTGCCCGTGCCGACGGACCTCGACGTCGCGGTGCCCGAGGCCCTGCGCGTCGCCGGTGTCCTGCTCTTCCCCGCCGGCCCCGGTCGGCACGTGCTCGGCCTCGGCGTGGTCGTCGACGAGCCACTGGCCCGCTTCCACCGCGCGGTCGACGCCGCCGCTCCGGGCTCGGTCGACTCGTCGCTGCCCGGTCGGTGGGCGCCGCACGTCACCCTCGCTCGGCGGATCCGCGACGTCGACCTGCCGGCGGCGCTCCGGGTCCTCGCTGCGGACGGGCCCCTGCCCGAGGTGCTCACCGTGGGCGGTCTCCGGCACTGGGACGGGGGTGCGAAGGTGGTCACCCGCCTGCGCTGACGCACGCTGCGGACCGGCACCGGGGCGCGGGTGCGCAGGTGCGCAGGAGCGTCGGACTGGAGGCGCGGGTCAGGCCCGCAGCACCCGCTCGCCGAACGCGGATGCGAACGTCCGGTCCGGGTCGGCTCGTGCGATCAGCTCACGGACGTCCGCCACCCTCGGGTACAGCTCCGCGATCGCGTCGCCGTCGAGCGAGCTCATCTTGCCCCAGTGCGGTCGCCGGTCGAACGGTGCGAGCCGCGCCTCGAGGTCGGGCAGCAGCGCAGCGACCGCCTCCGGGTGCTTCTGCCAGGTGAACGCGATGCAGAGCACGTCCTCGCCCTGGGTCGGGCTCAGCCAGAGGTCGTCGGCCGCCATCGTCCGGAGCTCGCACACGTGCAGGTGCGGCTGGATGCGGTCGGCCAGCCCGCGCAGGGCGTCGAGCGCCGCCGCCGCGTGCCGGAGCGGGACGAAGTGCTCGCTCTGCACCTCGGACCCGTGGCTCGGCACGGACTCGATGGGGAAGTGCGGCAGCCGGTCCCACCAGGGGCCCACCGACCCGTCGCGCGCCGTGTGGTGGCCGTCGCCGGGGGAGCCGGGCAGCCGGGGAGCGCCGAACAGGTCGTCCGGCACGGCGGTGTCGTCGGCGCCGTCGGGGACCCGGGACTTCACGAGCGCCTCGCTGATCTCGTCGCCGAAGACCGTGTAGGCGCACACCGAGTACCCGGCGGCGTGGACTGCGGCGACGTGGTCGGTGAACGTGCTCCACGGGAACGGCCCGTACGAGTCCTGCCGCATCCGGTACGTGGGTTCGAGGTCGAGCGTGACCCGGGTCACGATGCCGAACAGCCCGAGGTGCAGGGCGGTGCCGGGGAACGCCGGGTCGGTGCGGTCGACGGTCCGGAGCGAACCGTCGGGGCCGAGCAGTTCGAGGGACCGGACCGCGGTGGTCAGCGAGCCGAGGGTGGTGCCGGAGCCGTGGGTGCCGGTGGCGACCGCGCCGCCGACGGAGATGTGCGGGAGCGAGCCCATGTTGTGCAGCGCGAACCCGGCGCGGTCGAGGTCGGGAGCGACGACGCCGTAGCGGGTACCGGCTCCGAGGGTCGCCGTCCGCCGCTCGGGGTCGACGACCAGGTCGGTGGGGACCGCGGTCAGGTCGAGCAGGACCCCCGGGGCGTCGGCGGAGTCGTTGAACGAGTGCCGGGTGCCGAGCCCGTGCACCCGCGGGGAGCGTGCGACGACCTCGGCTGCTTCGTCGATCGAGCCCGGTCGGAGCACCTGCTCGGCCGTGTACGTGACCGTGCCGGACCAGTTCAGTTCGCTCGCCGTCGACCGCATGCCGCCCACGATGCCACGTGGACCCGTGGGCGGCACTGCTGTCAGTGCGCGGGCGGGGGCGTCGGCGCGCCCTCGGGCACCGCCGGACGGGTGACGAAGACCGATGCCAGGATGCCGAACAGCGAGATCACCGCGCCGACCATGAACGCGGTCTTCACACCGGAGGCGGTCGCAGCGGCCACGGCGTCCGCACCCGCGCCGGTCGCTGCCGTGGCGGCGCCGATCGTGAGCAGGGTGACGAACAGGGCGGTGCCGGCGGCTCCGGCGAGCTGCTGCGCCGTGCCGAGGACCGCGCTGCCGTGCGAGTAGAGCTTCGGGGGCAGGCCACCGAGCGCCGCCGTGAACAGCGGGGTGAAGGTGAGCGCCAGGCCGATGCTCAGCACGACGTGCGCCCCGAGGACGAACCACACGCTGGTGTCCACGCCGACCGTGGAGAGCGCCCAGAGCACCGCGCTGACGATGATCGAGCCGGGGATGAGCAGCACGCGCGGTCCGCGACGGTCGTAGATGCGTCCGACGATGGGGGAGAGGAGCCCCATGAGCAGCCCGCCGGGGAGCAGCAGCAGTCCGACGTTCAGGACCTCGAGCCCGAGGACGCGCTCCAGGTAGATCGGCAGCAGGATGAGCGTGCCGAACATCGCCATGAAGCTCAGCGCCATCGCGACGATCGGGACGGTGAAGCCGCGGGTCTGGAAGGTGCGCAGGTCGAGCAGGGCGCTGTCGGTGCGCTGCAGTCGGGTCTGACGGAGGATGAAGACCGTCAGGGCGACGGCACCGACGACGAGCGCGGTGACCGGGACGAACAGGCCGGTGGTGCCGGCCTCGCCGATGCTGGACAGGCCGTAGACGATCCCACCGAACGCGAACGCGGACAAGATCACCGAGACGACGTCGAGCGGTGCCCGGCGGGGCGTCGAGACGTTGCGGACCTTGACCATGCCGAGGATGAGCGCAGCGATCGCGATCGGCAGGACGAAGCCGAACAGCCAGCGCCAGTCGAACGCGTTGAGGATGAGCCCGGAGATCGTCGGGCCGATGGCCGGCGCGACCGAGATGACGATCGAGATGTTGCCCATGATGCGGCCACGGTGGGCCGGGTCGACGAGGGTGAGCACCGTCGTCATCAGGAGCGGCATCATGATCGCGGTGCCGCTGGCCTGGACGATGCGGCCGACGAGCAGCAGCGTGAACCCGGGTGCGAGCAGGGCGATCAGGGTGCCAGCCGAGAACAGGCCCATCGCCCAGACGAAGACGGGGCGGGTGTTGAACCGCTGCAGCAGGAACCCGGTGATCGGGATGACGACCGCCATGGTGAGCAGGAAGCCCGTGGTCAGCCACTGCCCGGTCGCCGCACTGATGTCGAGGTCGTCCATCAGCCGCGGCAGCGCCACGCCCATGATCGTCTCGTTGAGGATGACGACGAACGCGGAGACGAGCAGCAGCCCGATCACGAGACGGGTCTCGGCAGCGGTCGGTTGCGAGACGCTTCCCGTGCGGGGGGCGGAATCGACGGCCTGGGTCATGCGGGAGCTCCTGGTGGATCACGACTGGTGGAACGAGGTGGCGCAGAACGCGCAGACAGGGCAACCGCCTGAGTGGATTCGATTATTCCGCTCCGCACCGACATCCGCACGTGAACGGTCGGGGCGACCGGGTCAGTGCAGGATCGCGAACCCGTCGGCGTCGCCGTGCGGCACGACCGGCCGGAACTCGACGTCCGTCACGGTGGCCGACGGCGGCCCGCTCCGCAGGCACTCCATCAACGTCTCGACCGCGACCGACGGCCCCTCGGCCTCGACCTCGACGGTGCCGTCCCAGAGGTTCCTGGCGTACCCGACGAGGTCGAGCCCGTCGGCCTTCCGTGCCGTCCAGTACCGGAACCCGACCCCCTGGACGGTCCCCGACACCACGGCATGCATCCTCGTCACCGTCGTCATGATCCTCACCGTATCCACGCGGGGCCTCCCGGAGTTTTCGGCCTCGTGACGATCTGTTTCCGGTTCGTGACGACCCGGAGGCCCTCACGGGCGCAACACACCGCGAAGCGGTGATAGTGTCATCGCAACCCGAACACTTCGAGTCAGAATGACATTAAGGTCCACCATGGACGAAGCAGGCACCCGCGTCGCGGTCTCGACCGTGATCGTCGCGCTGCGCCCGCACCCCGACACCGGGGCGCCGGCGCTGTGGATGCCGCTGGTGCGCCGGGTCGCCGAACCGTTCGAGGGGTCGTGGGCGCTGCCCGGCGGCTGGGTCGGCGTCGACGAGGGACTCGAGGACTCCGCCGCGGCCCGACTGCGCGAGACGACGAACGTGCAGCCCCGCTACCTCGAACAGCTCTACGCGTTCGGCGACGTCGGCCGCTCACCGAGCCGGGTGGTGTCGATCGTGTACTGGGCGCTCGTGCACCCGGACGAGGCGAACGTCGTGCCGGACGACTGGAACGTCCGCTGGTTCCTCGCCGACGAGCACCCGCCGCTCGCCTTCGACCACGACCGGATCGTGGAGTACGCGCTCTGGCGGCTCCGCACCAAGATGTCGTACTCCCGCATCGCCCAGGCCTTCCTGGGGGACCGGTTCACCCTCGCCGAGCTGCGCGGGGTGTACGAGGCGGTGCTCGGGCGCGCGCTCGACCCCGCGAACTTCCGTCGGCAGGTCGAGAAGACCGACGCGATCCTGCCGACCGACGAGACCACGAGCGGGGGTCGGCACCGTCCGGCCCGGCTGTACCGCTCGAACCCCGACCTGGCCTACGCGGACAACGGCCCGCTGCAGCAGGGCACACGACCGCAGAACCGATAGGAACCACCGTGTCCATCGCGACGACCATCGACCTCATCTCGAACGGCAAGGCCGGCGGCAGCACCTGCACGCCCGACCTCGCCATGCCCACGTGGGACTTCGACTCCCGGCCCGGGTACGGCCCGGGCTCGTCGATGACCGACGTCATCCCGACGAGCGCACCGCGGCAGGGCGTGCTGCCGGACGAGTACAAGACCGCGCCGACCGACGAGCTGCACGAGCGCATCGAGCGGGCGAAGGCGACGCTCGGCGACCGGGTCGTCGTCCTCGGGCACTTCTACCAGCGCGACGAGGTCGTCCGGCACGCGGACTTCCTCGGCGACTCGTTCCAGCTCGCCAACGCGGCGCTGACGAAGCCCGACGCCGAGGCCATCGTGTTCTGCGGCGTCCACTTCATGGCCGAGACCGCCGACATCCTGGCCCGCGACGACCAGCGCGTCATCCTGCCGAACCTCGCGGCCGGCTGCTCGATGGCGGACATGGCCGACATCGACAGCGTCGAGGCCGCCTGGGCCGAGCTGACCGCCGTCTACGGCACGGAGCCCGACGCCGACGGCCGGGTGCCCGTCATCCCCGTCACCTACATGAACTCCGCTGCCGACCTCAAGGCGTTCTGCGGGCGCAACGGCGGCATCGTCTGCACCAGCTCGAACGCCGCGACGGTGCTCGAGTGGGCGTTCGAGCGCGGGCAGCGCGTGCTGTTCTTCCCCGACCAGCACCTCGGTCGCAACACCGCCAAGGCCATGGGGATCAGCACCGACCTGATGCCGATGTGGAACCCCCGGAAGCCCCTCGGTGGCAACGAGCAGAGCGACCTCGAAGCGGCGAAGGTCATCCTCTGGCACGGCTTCTGCTCGGTGCACCGCCGCTTCACCGTGGACCAGATCGACCAGGCCCGACGCGAGCACCCCGGTGTCCAGGTCATCGTCCACCCGGAGTGCCCGATGGCCGTCGTCGACGCCGCCGACCACGCCGGCAGCACCGACCTGATCCGGAAGACCGTCGCCGCGGCCACCGAACCGACCACGTTCGCGATCGGCACCGAGATCAACATGGTGAACCGGCTCGCCGCCGAGTACCCGCAGCACACGATCTTCTGCCTCGACCCGGTCGTCTGCCCGTGCTCGACGATGTACCGGATCCACCCGGGCTACCTCGCCTGGGTGCTCGAGGCACTGGTGCGCGGCGAGGTCCTCAACGAGATCGTCGTCCCCGCCGAGGTCCAGGCCGACGCCAAGGTCGCGCTCGAGCGCATGCTCGCGGCCAAGCCCCGCGGCTGAGCCCCGAGCCCGAGCCCGAACCCGAACGACCGAGGGAGACCACCGTGCACGTCGTCATCGTCGGCTCCGGCATCGCCGGACTGACCGCAGCGATCCGTGCCAGCGCCGTCCACGACGTCACGCTGGTGACGAAGGGCGCGCTCGCCGACAGTGCCACCGCGTACGCCCAGGGCGGGGTTGCGGTGGCACTCGGGGCCGACGACTCGCCGGCACTGCACCAGGCCGACACCCACGTCGCGGCGGCCGGCAGCGCGGACGCGCGCGCCGTCGAGGTCCTCTGCACCGACGGGCCGGCCCGGGTCCGCGACCTGCTCGCCCTCGGTGTGCCGTTCGACCGCTCGACCGACCCGTCGGCGCTCGACCGGTACGGCGACGACCTGGCCCGCGGGCGCGAAGCCGCGCACGGACGCTGGCGCGTGGTGCACGCCGACGGCGATGCGACCGGCGCGGCGATCGAGCGCACGCTCATCGACGCGCTGCACCGCCAGCACGTCACGATCCTCGAGCGCACCTGCCTCACCGACCTCGTCGTCCGGGACGGCACCGTCGTCGGCATCGACGTCCTCGACCTGCTCGGCGAACCCCGACGGATCGACGCCGACGCCGTCGTGATCGCCTCCGGGGGAGCGGGACACCTGTACCGCGAGACCACCAACCCGCTCGTGGCGACGGGGGACGGCGTGGCCGCCGCGTGGCGTGCCGGAGCGGTGGTCGCCGACCTGGAGTTCGTCCAGTTCCACCCGACCCGCCTCGCGGTGCCGGACGGCGGGCTCGTCTCCGAGGCCGTCCGCGGCGAGGGAGCCGTCCTCCGCGACGCGCGCGGACGCCGCTTCATGACGGCGGTGCACCCGGACGCCGAGCTCGCTCCGCGCGACGTCGTCGCCCGCGGCATCGCCGCCGCCGTCCGCGACCAGGGCGGCGCACCCGTGCTCCTCGACGCCACCGGACTCGGCGTGGACTTCCTGACCGGACGCTTCCCCGGACTCACCCGGGCCACCCGTGCGGCCGGTTTCGACTGGACCCGACAGGGTGTGCCGGTGTCCCCGGCGGCCCACTACTCGATGGGCGGCATCGCCACCGACGCCGAGGGGCGCACCAGCCTCCCGGGGTTGCTCGCGATCGGCGAGGCCGCGTGCACCGGGGTCCACGGCGCGAACCGACTGGCCTCGAACTCCCTGCTCGAGGGACTCGTCTTCGCGGTCCGCGCAGCGGACGCGGTCGCCGGACCCCGGCCCGGCCTGCTCCGCCTGCGGGGGAACGCAGACCTGCGCGTGACCAGCGTTCCCCGAGCGGCGGACGTGATCCGCGCCTCCCGTCAGACCCTGCCTGGAGGCGCGACCCACCTCGACGACGTCGGTGCCGTCCGGCAGGCGGTCCAGGCCGTCATGACCGACCGCGTCGGGCTGCTGCGTGACGCGACCGGACTGGCGAGCGCCCGGCGCGAGCTCGACGCGCTCACCGCGCCCGCCGCCGGCGGCGTGCGCGAGCACGAAGACCGCGCACTGCTCGACCTGGCACGGCTGGTGGCGCTCGCCGCCGAGACCCGCACCGAGTCCCGCGGCGCCCACGCCCGCACCGACCACCCCGACACCGATCCAGCAGCCCCGGCCTCGTACGCCTGGGTCGCCGAGACGGTCACTCGACACATCGCCGTTCCGCAGGAGGTTCCCGCATGACCATCGACCCCGGCACCATCCCGCCGCACGCCCTCCGCCGCGTCATCGAGACCGCGCTGGAAGAGGACGCGCCCTGGGGCGACGTCACCAGCGAGACGCTCATCCCGGCCGACGCGACCGCGACGGCGACGCTCGCGGCCCGTGAGCCCGGAGTACTGAGCGGCGGGACCGTCTTCGTGGCGGTCATGCACGCGGTCGACCCGTCGATCCGGGCGACCCTGCACGCCGACGAGGGGTCCGCGTTCACCGCCGGCGACACGCTCGCCACCGTCACGGGGTCGGCGCGTTCGGTGCTCCGCGCCGAGCGGGTCGCGCTGAACCTGGTGCAGCGCATGTCGGGGATCGCAACCGCCACCGCGGCCCACGTCGCGGCCGCAGCGGGCACCTCGGCGCGCATCGTCGACACCCGGAAGACCACGCCAGGGCTCCGTGCGCTCGAGCGGTACGCCGTGCGCTGCGGCGGTGGGCACAACCACCGCACGTCGCTGTCCGACGCCGTGCTGGCCAAGGACAACCACCTGGCCGTGCTGCTCGCCGGCGGCATCGGCATCGGTGACGCGATCACCGAAGCACGGCAGCGACTCGGGCACACCGTGCACGTCGAGGTCGAGGTGGACCGCATCGACCAGATCGAGCCCGTCGTCGCGGCGGGCGTCGACACGATCATGCTCGACAACTTCACGCCGGCCGAGCTCGAGACGGGTGTCGGCATCGTCGCTGGTCGCGCACTCGTCGAGGCGTCGGGCGGAGTGTCCCTCGACACCGTCGCGGCCATCGCCGCGACCGGGGTCGACGTCATCTCGGTCGGGGCGCTCACACACTCGGCCCGGGCGCTCGACCTCGGGCTCGACATCGCGGTGGCGGCCGGGGACTGACCGTGTTCTACCTGGACCGGGCGGCCACGACCCCCGTCCGCCGCGAGGTCCTCGAGGCGATGTGGCCGTACCTGACCGGGGTGTTCGGCAACCCGTCGTCGACGCACGGTGTCGGTGACGAGGCCGCGCGCGGGCTCGCCGCTGCACGGGCCACGGTCGCCGGCGTGCTCGGCTGTCGACCGGCCGAGGTCGTCTTCACCACGGGTGGGACCGAGGGTGCGAACACCGCGGTCAAGGGGATCGCGCTCGCCGCCCCACGCGGACGCCACGTCGTCACCAGCGCGATCGAGCACGAGGCCGTGCTCGAGAGCTGCGCGTACCTGGCACGCTTCCACGGCTTCGACGTCACGGTGCTGCCGGTCGCGTCGGACGGCCTGGTCGACCCGTCGGTGCTGCGCGCGGCGCTCCGGCCGGACACGACCCTCGTGTCGATCGCGCACGCCGACAACGAGATCGGCACCGTGCAGGACGTCCCGGCGCTCGCCGCCGAGGCCCACGCGGTCGGCGCGCGCTTCCACACCGACGCCGTGCAGTCCGCGCCGTGGCTGCCGGTCGGGCTCGACGTCCTGGGCGTCGACGCACTGTCGCTGTCCGGGCACAAGCTCGGGGCGCCGAAGGGGACCGGCGTGCTCGCGGTCCGGTCGGGGGTGCCCGTCGAACCGTTGCTGCACGGCGGGGGACAGGAGCGGGGCCGACGCTCCGGCACCGAGGACGTCGCCGGCGCGGTGGCGGTCGCGACGGCGCTCGGGCTGGTGGCCTCCGGCGGTGCTGCTGCCGCCGGTGGTGCTGCTGCCGCCGGTGCTGCTGCCTCTGGTGGTTCTGCTGCCTCCGCCGCCGCGACGACCGTCCGTGACGCCGTGCTCGACGGGGTGCTCGCCGCCGTCCCCGGCGCGTTCGTGACCGGGTCGCGCGAGCACCGGCTGCCCGGGCACGCGTCGTTCTGCTTCCCCGGGGTCAACGGCGAGACCGTGCTGCTCGAGCTGGAACAGCGCGACGTCGTGTCCTCGTCCGGCAGCGCCTGCGCCGCCGGCAGCACCGAGGCGTCGCACGTGCTCACCGCGCTCGGGATCCCGGACGAGGTCGCCCGGACCGCGCTCCGACTCACCTTCGACGGTTCACTCGCCGCGGAGGACGTACCGGTCGTCGTCGGAGCGGTCGCGGACGCCGTGGCCACCGTCCGCGCACTCGGCTGACGTGTCGAACGCGGGGTGTACTAGACGTTCTACTCCATGAGTGGGGTCGTGTCCCCCCTTATGCGGACACGGAATCTGCGCCAGAGTGTCCACATGGCAAACGTGATGTTGACCCGGACACGACGGGACGACCGCTTCCGAGCGGTGCAGCTCCTGCCTGCACCGGCGACCCTCGTCGCGCTCGCCCTGGCTGCGCAGCACGACCTCGGCACCGCCCCCCTCGGGCTGATCGCCGCCGTCGGAGCCCTCGCGACCGTCGGGAGCGCCCTGCTCCCCATGATCCGACCCGCCGCCGCTCGACGATCGATGCCCGCACCGATCGAGACGGACCGGTACCGAGAGGACACCGAACACCCTTGAGGTCCGACACCGCCCGGCTCCTCCCGTGACCCGGCCGGTGCCCCAGACCGGATGCCGATACCCCTGATCGACATCCGGAGCGGGGCGCGACGTTCCCCCTGTCGTCGCGTCCCGCCACACACCGCGACCCGCCGTGGGCCGACGTCGACCCCCTGAACGACGTCAGTTCCCCTGCAGCCCACGGCGGGCTCCCGGTGTCTCCCGCTCCCGCTACCGTCGGGGCATGCCCTCGTACCGTGTGACCCTGGCGATCGGCGCGCTCGCCGCCGGGACCGCGCCCGACGCCGTCCTGCCCGCTGCGGCCCGGCTGGTCGCCGAGCACGCCGTGGTCGAGGCGCAGGACGTCCGCCTGCTGCGCGGTGTGCCGTGCGCAGTCGTCCGGTTCGAGTCCGACGACGACGCAACGGCAGCGGTCGTGCGCGACCGGGCCGTGCACGGCCTCCGCGACGTGGTCGAGATCCGCTCCGACGTCGTCACGCGCCGCGACGGTGCGCGGTGGATCCCGGTGGCGTGACGGCTGCGGCCGTGCTGCCCGGGGCGTGCGGCGTGCCCGGCCAGACGTAGTCCAGGTCGTCGGGTGCGTCCGGGAACAGTGCGCGGTAGTGCTCCGGCGCCTTCTGCACGAGCTTCGAGCGGTGTGACGCGTGCAGGGCCTCGTCGTCGTTCCACGGCGGGATCGGGACGTCGCCGCGCTCGTACGCCACCAGGTCCTCCGGGACCCGCCCGAGGTCCAGCAGCGTCTTCTCCAGGCAGGTGTCCACGTGCCCGCGGTCGAGCCAGACGCGGCACGTCGCCTCCTGGTACGCCATCAGCGCCGGACGGTAGCCGCGCCACATCGCGGTGACCGGGTGGTGCTGCCAGCCGTACCCCGGCAGCGTCAGCGCCCGCATCACCTGCAGGGTCTCCACGCGCTGCTTGCCGAGACGTCGGTCGTCGAGGACCTCGGCAGAGGCCCGGAAGTCGGCGTACGGCAAGAACGTCTGCATGCCGCGGGACGGTACCCGGGGGGCCTGGCACCCGACACATGTCGTCACACGCGGACCGCCTCGGTGGCAGGCGTGTGAGCATCGACCGCATGAGTGGAGAACTGGTCGTCGGCGTCAGCGGTAGCCCTTCGGACCCCTCGAGGACGTCCACCCTGGTCGCGGCCACGGTGGCGCGCCTCGGGCAGGAGATCGAGGGTGCCCGCACCGAGACCATCGAGATCGGCCCGCTCCTGGCCGACCTCGGTGCCGCGTCGTCGCGCGAGGCGATGTCCGAGCGCACCCGGGCGGCACTCGAGACCGTCGAGGCCGCCGACGTGCTCGTCGTCGGCAGCCCGGCGTTCCGCGCCGCCTACTCCGGCGCGTTCAAGCTGTTCTTCGACTGGATCGGGCAGTACGACCTCGTCGACACCCCGGTCCTGCTGACCGCGACGGGCGGCAGCGACCGTCACGCCCTGCTCGTCGAGCACCAGATGCGCCCGCTGTTCGGCTTCTTCCAGTCGACGACGCTGCCGATCGGGGTGTTCGGCAACGAGCGCGACTTCACCAAGCGCGAAGGTGGCTACGACATCGGCAACGTCGACCTGGAACTCCGCATCGACCAGGCCGTGCGCCGGGCGATCCCGATCATCCGCGGGGGGTTCGCCACCGCCGGCCTGGCCGACGTGCGGCGCCCCGCGGACTTCTGACACGGGGCCGCCGCTCTCCCGCGCGTTCCTGGTCGATTCGGGCGTACCTGGTCTGGAGTTCTCACCAGGTACGCCCGATTCGACCTCGCATCGCAGATGTCGTGGGAAAGAACGCGCTACGGAGCGGGGACGGTGACCGTCTCGCCCGACGCCGCCGACCGGCGCGCCGCGTCGAGCACCTCGACCACGTGCACCGCGTCGTCGACGGGCACCGGCACCGGACCGAGCCCCCGGACGGCCCGCGCGAACCGCTCGTAGTAGTCCGTGTAGGAGCTCTGTGCCGACGGGACGTCGACCGTGCCGGACTCCGTCGTGAGGGTCCCGGACGAGGGTTCGACTCCCCAGGTCGACCGGTCGTCGGCAGGTGACGCACCCGCCACGGCTGCCTGTGCCTGCACGTCGGTGCTCGTGGCCTCGTACGTCCCGTCGACGCCGTCGAGGCGGAGCTGCCGTGCGCCCAGCCACCCGGCCTTGTTCGAGGTCAGGACGGACTCGACACCGGACACGTGCGTCGCTGCGAGCGTGAAGCCGGCGTCGATCTGGCCGTCCTGGTCACGGCCGAGCGAACGGGCATCGCGGACGTCGAGCGTGCAGGACACCCGGGCGATCGGTCCGAACAACGACACGGCCTGGTCGACCAGGTGCGAGCCGATGTCGGAGAGCACGCCGCCGCCGATGCCGGTCGCGATGCCGTGCCGCTCGACCAGGTCGAAGCGGGACCAGAAGCGCAGCGGCGCCCCGACCCGTCCGGCGTCCAGCACGTTCCGGAGGGTGGTGAGGTCGGTGTCCCAGCGGCGGTTGTGGAAGGGCGTGATCACGACGCCGGCGTCGGCCGCGGCCTGCCGGATCTCGCGCGCGGTGGCCGGGTCCGGGGCGAACGGCTTGTCCGCGACGACGGCGACCCCGGCGGCGATCGCCTGCAGGACGAGTTCGCGGCGGGTGGACGGGGGAGTGGTGACGACGACGGCGTCGACGCCTGCGGCGATCAGGTCACCGAGGGAGTCGTGCACGGTGACGCCGGGCAGGTCGGTCGCGAGCTGCTCGCGCTTCGCGGCCGAGCGGGCGACGACGCCGACGAGGTCGATGCCTGCCGCGTCCAGCAGGAACGGGCGGTGGAACGCCCGCCCTCCGATGCCGTAGCCGACGAGTCCGATGCGCACTTTGTCCATACATATGAACCTAACGCGTCCAGCCAGAGTTGGGAACGTTCCAACGAGGCGGACGGGAGGCCCGTGGCGGCCCCGCCACGGGCCTCCCGTCCGCCTTTTGCGCGCGTGTCGGGCGCGACGTGCGCGCGTGTCGGGCGCGACGTGCGCGACCGCCAGGTTCCACGACTTGCCGTCCGCGTGGCGCCGAGGTTCCACTCCGGGGCGGCAGCGGCGCCGAGGTTCCGAGATCTCGGAACCTCGGCGGGGCGAGAACCGCCCGTGCGGCGTGACGGGTGTCAGGCGATGAGGGACGCGACGTGTGCGACCGCCAGGCGGTAGCCGTCTGCGCCCGCACCGGCGATGACCGCCGTCGCGGCGGTGGCGACGTGGTCGACGTGCCGGAAGGGCTCGCGCTTCCACGTGTTCGACAGGTGCACCTCGACGACCGGGACGGACAGCGCCTCGACCGCGTCGTGCAGCGCGACCGAGGTGTGTGCGTAGGCCGCGGGGTTGATCACGACCGCGGCGAAGTCGTCGAGGGCCTCGTGCAGCCACTCGACCAGTTCGCCCTCGCGGTTCGTCTGCCGGAAGTCCGCGTCCAGCCCGTGCACGGCTGACTCGGTGTGCACGATCGCCTCGAGCTCGGCGAGCGTCACGGTGCCGTACTGCTCCGGGTCGCGCCGCCCGAGGATGTCGAGGTTCGGTCCGTTGAGGACGAGGATGCGCGCCTGGTCGGTCATGGGGCGAGCCTAGCGATCGCGGGCCACGGGGTACCGCCGGGCAGACACATGCCTCGGCTATGTGAACGGTCACAATTCGGTGTAACGTCTCCGTCCGGGTCGGCGGAGTTGTCGACTGCAACACACTGACGTGGAGATGTTGAATGGTTCTCGCTGCAGCGAACGAAGGGATCCGGCTCGACTTGGGCTGGGTCGACTACCTGATGGTCATCGTGTACTTCGCGGTCGTCATCGGGATCGGGTTCACCGCCCGCAAACAGGTCCGGACGAGCATGGACTTCTTCCTGTCCGGGCGCTCGATGCCGGCGTGGATCACGGGCCTGGCCTTCGTGTCCGCGAACCTCGGTGCGACCGAGATCCTCGGCATGGCCGCCAACGGTGCCCAGATCGGCATGGCGACCCTGCACTACTACCTGGTCGGCGCGGTGCCGGCCATGGTGTTCCTCGGGCTCGTGATGATGCCCTTCTACTACGGCTCCAAGGTCCGGTCGGTGCCGGAGTTCATGCTCCGCCGGTTCGGCAAGGCCCCGCACCTGGTGAACTCGATCGCGTTCGCGGTGTCGAACGTGCTCATCGCGGGCATCAACCTCTACGCCATGGCCATCGTCATCGAGGCGATGCTCGGCTGGCCGGAGTGGCTGGCCATCGTCGTGTCCGCCGGCTTCGTGCTCGTCTACATCACCCTCGGCGGGCTCTCCAGCGCGATCTACAACGAGGTCATGCAGTTCTTCGTGATCATCGCCGGGCTCATCCCGCTGACGATCGTCGGTCTGCACCGCGTCGGCGGCTGGGACGGACTGTCGTCTGCCATCGTGAAGACCCAGGGCGTGCAGCACCTGCAGGCGTGGGCCGGCACCGGCTTCGGTGATGTGACCAACCCGATCGGCGCCAACTGGCTCGCGATCGTGCTCGGCCTGGGCTTCGTCCTCGGCTTCGGCTACTGGACCACCAACTTCACCGAGGTGCAACGCGCGTTCTCGGCGAAGAACATGTCCGCAGCGCGCCGCACGCCGCTCATCGCCGCGATCCCGAAGCTGTTCATCCCGGCCATCGTCGTGATCCCCGGTCTCATCGCCGCGGCGGTCGTCGGCAACCAGTTCGCCGACGGCTCGCTCACCTACAACGACGCGATCCCGAAGCTCATCCAGATGTACCTGCCGACCGGTGTCCTCGGCGTCGCGGTGACCGGCCTGCTCGCGTCGTTCATGGCCGGCATGGCGGCCAACGTCTCGTCGTTCAACACCGTCTTCACGTACGACATCTGGCAGCGCTACATCAAGCCGAACATGCCGGACATCCACTACCTGAAGACCGGTCGCTGGGTCACCGTCGTCGGCGTCCTGGTGGGCATCGCGACCGCGTTCATCGCGGCCCAGGCGTCGAACATCATGACGTACATGCAGACGCTGTTCTCGTTCTTCAACGCGCCGCTGTTCGCCGTCTTCATCCTCGGCCTGCTCTGGAAGCGGATGACCACGCAGGGTGCGCTCTGGGGCTACGTGCTCGGCATCGTCACGCCGACGATCACCTGGATCGCGTACCTCGTGAACCCGGATCTGTTCGCCACCGCGACCGCCGAGACCCTGTACGGCGCGATCATCTCGTTCGTGACCGTCCTGATCGTCGGGTTCATCGTCTCGATGTTCACCACACCCAAGGACGAGAAGGAGCTCGGCGGTCTGGTCTACGGCATCGGCAAGATCGACCTGCACGGCGACTCCGTCGCGACCGACACCGCCTGGTACCGCTCGCCCGCACTGCTCGGCACCGTCGCACTGATCCTGTGCGTCGTCCTGTACCTGCCGTTCCTCTGATCCGCGAAGGAGATCACCGACCATGAGTGACACCACCACCCCCGGCGCGCTGACCGAGGAGCAGAAGGCCGCCCTCGTCCGCTCGACCCGTCGTCTCGACCTGCGCCGCATCCTCGGCGGCCTGTTCGTGCTCTACGGCGTCATCGTGACGATCGTCGGCATCGTCCACTGGGACACCGACCCCGAGAAGACCGGCGGCATCCACATCAACCTGTGGGTCGGACTGTCGATGCTCGTCGGCGGCCTGCTGTTCTTCCTCTGGGACCGCCTGAACCCGGTGCCGGCCGAGGACATCATCGGCCAGGCCGAGGCCGAGGCCGACCAGAAGGCCGCCGGCGAGGGTCGAGCGTCCGCCTGACCTCGGTCGCGCGCCACTGAGCCGACCCGGAACGACGAAGTCGCTGTCGCACGACAGCGGCTTCGTCGTTCCGGGTCGATGAACGCGGGCGGTTGACGCCCTCGCGGAGCGGCAGTAGTATTGATATGTCGATCGGGTGCTGCTCGGTCGAAAGTGATCCCCGGATGTCCTGCAGCCAGCGCGGGCCCGGGGATTTGCGTTTTCCCGACGGTGCCACAAGCGCGTCACGACACGATGAGGGCGCTCGACAGGTCGTGGGGTGCAGGCATCGCCGCGACATGGCCGCCGCACGCTACGTCGGCCAGCGCGAGGAGCGGTTCATCAGACGGAGAAGCGTGCTCGAACCGGAGCTCCTTGCCGATGCCCCGGTCTCGCAGAGCGTCGAACATCGCTCTGTCGTCGGCATCGCGAGCCGGCCCCCGAGTCTCGAGGATCACCTGGTGGACCTGTCGGAGTTCGAGCTCGTGCGCGAGTCGTTCGATGCAGCGCCGTCGTCGGCGTTCGGTACGTGCCACCGCGCCGTCGTAGCGCACGACCAGGACCGAGACGGCGTGTCGGAGGAGGTCGAGCCACGAGAGCCGCTGACCGGGGAGGGCTTCGTACCAGTGCAGCTTCCGCATCCGCCTCGGTGTCGCCGCCCGCACGTCCACACGTGCCGCTTCGCAGGCGGATGCCGTGATGACCACGGCCGCCATGACGTACGTCGTGTGGTCGCGTCCGCCGCCCGGCTCCGATTCGTCGACGTACGCCCGCATCGGCCCAGCATATTGCGTATCAGTCCGTACCGCGACGGAACGGTTGCGCATCGCCGCGCCACGGGCCAGGTTGAGCGTGACGAAAGGAACCTCCCCATGGACACGATGGTCTTCATCAACCTGCCCGTCACCGACCTCGACCGTTCGAAGGCGTTCTACGAAGCCCTCGGCTACTCGATCAACCCGATGTTCAGCGACGACACCGCTGCGTGCATCGTCATCAGCGACACGATCTACGTCATGGCGCTCACCCACGCGAAGTTCGCCGACTTCACCGACAAGACGATCGCCGACGCCGGCACCGTCGAGGTCATC
This sequence comes from Curtobacterium sp. PhB137, assembly GCF_003814955.1. Classification (NCBI taxonomy): domain Bacteria; kingdom Bacillati; phylum Actinomycetota; class Actinomycetes; order Micrococcales; family Microbacteriaceae; genus Curtobacterium; species Curtobacterium sp. PhB137. The sequence continues at coordinate 179,670 of NZ_RKQO01000007.1, forward strand.
AACTCGCTCACCGCCGGGTCGAAGGACGAGGTGCACCGCATCGTCGACGCCGCCGTCGCGGCCGGCGGGAGCGAGGACCGCGCGCCGATGGACCTCGGCTTCATGTTCCAGCGGAGCTTCACCGACCCGGACGGCCACCGGTGGGAGTACGTGTGGATGGACCCGCAGGCCGCCCAGGACGGCCCGCCGTCCGAGTGACCACACGGCCGGCAACGACGGTGTCGGCGGCGCACGCCAGGATGGTGCGATGAGCACCGAGCCCGCAGCCACCGAGCCCGCGCCCCACTCCGACCTGGTGATCGGCGACGACGGACTCGCCCGGCCGGTGTGGGCATCGACGGACGAGCTGCTCCGCGACTACTACGACACCGAGTGGGGCATGCCGGTGCGGGACGAGCGCGGCGTGTTCGAGCGGCTGTCACTCGAGGCGTTCCAGTCCGGCCTGTCGTGGCGCACGATCCTGGCGAAGCGTCCGGCGTTCCGTGCGGCGTTCGCGGACTTCGACCCCGACACCGTCGCGGGCTTCGGCGAGGACGACGTCGCTCGGCTGATGGCCGACGCCGGCATCGTCCGGAACCGGGCGAAGATCCTCGCGACCATCACGAACGCGAACGCGACGGTCGCCCTGCGGCAGGACGGCGGGTTGTCCGACTTCGTCTGGTCGTTCCGTCCGGCGACGACGCCCGAACCGGAGTCGTACGCCCAGGTCCCGACGACCTCCGACGAGTCCGTCGCACTGTCGAAGGCACTGCGGAAGCGCGGCTTCGCGTTCGTCGGTCCGACCACGATGCACGCCCTGATGGAGGCGCTCGGCATCGTCGACACGCACCTGCTCGGCAGCCACCGGCGCGGGACCTCGGGCGTCTGGAACTGACCAGGACGCCGACCCCACCGGCAGCGAGGGCACCGGGCTAGGGTCGCGGCATGAGCACCGACCAGCCGAACCCGCGCGTGCGTCCTGTCCACCCGGTCGACGCCGACGTCGTCGACGTGCCCGTCGACGTGCCGGCCCCCACGCCGGACACGGAGACGGACACAGCCGGGGACTCGGCGACGGAGCCGGGCCACGACCCCGCCGAGGTCCGGATCGCCTTCCTGCTCTTCCCGGACCTGACGCAGCTCGACTTCACCGGCCCGGCGCAGGTGCTCTCGCGTGTGCCCGGCGCACGCGTCGAGTACGTGGCGGCGACGCTCGACCCGGTGCCGACCGACTGCGGGTTCGCGCTGGTCCCGACGATGACCATCGCCGACGCGGGTCCGGCGGACGTCCTCGTGGTCCCCGGCGGTGACGGTGCCTTCGACGCGATGCTCGACCCCGAGGTCATCGGGTTCGTCCGGCGCGAGGCCGAACGCGCCACCTGGGTGACCTCGGTCTGCACGGGCGCGTTCGTCCTCGGTGCCGCGGGACTCCTCGCCGGCAAGCGTGCGACGACCCACTGGGCGTCGAAGCCGATGCTCGAGGCGTTCGGGGCGCAACCGGTCGACGAGCGGATCGTCGACGACGGTGCCGTCGTCACGGCGGCCGGCGTCAGTGCGGGCATCGACATGGCGCTGTGGCTGGCGGCCGAGCTCGCGGGGCGGGCATCGGCCGAGACGATCCAGTTGCAGATCGAGTACTACCCGCAGCCGCCGTTCGACGCGGGCTCCGCGGAGCGCGCCGACGCCGTCGTGGTCGCCCGCGCACGGGCTGCGGCCGAGGCAGCTCGCGGGGACCGGGTCACCCGCGCAGCGGCCGCCGTCCTGCCGTGACGACACAGCTGCCCTGACGACACAGCGCCGCGACGACACAGCGCCGCGACGACGCACCTGCCCTGAAGACGCACCTGCCGCGACGAAGCGGCAGAACCCAGCGGCAGGGCCCTCAGACCAGCGGCTTCTGCATCTGCGTCGCCGTGACCTCGTACCCGAGCGAGGCGTACAAGTCCTGCGCGCCGGTGTTGTAGCCGAACACGTTGAGCCCGATGCTCGTCGCGCCGTGCTCCGCTGCGGCCTGGTGGCCGAGCTCGAGCGCACGTCGGGCGTGCCCGCGACGACGGTGCGGTTCGTCGATCTCGACGTCGAACACCCACCAGTCGGTCCCGCCCGGAGCGAACGGGCCGATCCAGAGGTACCCGACCGTGGTGTCGTTCTGGTCGAGGACGTCCCACACCAGGTGTCCGTCGGCCGGGGACCCGCCCGGGAACCACTGGTCGAGCGACTTCTGCTTGTTCGCCTCGGCCTGTTCGCGGGTCTCACCCGCCTGCATCCGCGACGCCACGTACTCGGCCATGGTCCGGTCGAGCCAGGCCGGGAGGCGCGTGGCCGGCATCTCCTGCAGGCGCGTGTCCGTCATCGGTTGCCCTTCGAACCCCGGCTCGGCTTGCCGCGCATCTTCCCGCGGCCGGGGGTGGGGCCCTTGCCGGTGTTGGACTTCTTGCCGCTGCCGGACTTGCCGCTGCCGGGCGACTTGGCCTTCGCCTTGCCGCCGGCGCCGGCGCCGGCGCCGGCGCCGCCCTTGCCCGATCCGCCCTTGCCCGATCCGCCGCCGGCCTTCGAGCCAGCTTGCGTCGCACGCAGGGCCTCTTCGACGTCGCGATCGGTGCCGGTCGGCTGGTTCCGCGAACTGTTGGCGGTGCGTCCGCGCACCACGCCGATGAACTCCTCGGTGGTCTCGGTGGCGTCCTCGTCACGCCAGACCAGCGCGATCTGCGTGCCGGGGGCGCCGAAGAGCGGGCGCGCGACGAGGTCCTTGCGGCTCGCCGCGCGGAAGAGCGACTGGGGGAGCACGACCACGCCGACGTTCGCCTCGACCAGGTCGAGCGCGGCGGCGATGTCGGCCGGCACCGGACCGGCGTCGACGACGTGCACCTCGGCGTCGGCGAGGTCCACCTCGGCCAGGTCGGCGAGGGGGGAGTCCTTCGGCATCGCGACCACGGCGGTCTCGGTCCAGAGCGGGATGGCGTTGTGCTGGTCGGAGACGGGCATGCGTGCGAAGACCATGTCGACCTCGCCGGCGAGCGTGTCGTCGACGTCGTCGGACCCGATCGGCCGCAGTCGCAGCTCGATCGAGGGGTGTCGATCCCGCCAGACACGGGCCCACTTGGCCGGGGAGACCCCGGGCACGAATGCGATGGTGAGTGCCGCGGTCATGCAGACGAGCATAGGGGCCGTACTCTAGGGGGCATGGCGCAGGAACAGACCATGAAGCCCGAAACGGCTGCGAAGAAGCTCGGCATCTTGCTGGCGGCCGCTCCGGAGTCCTTCCAGGGCGCTCCCGTCACACGGACCGCCTTCGACGAGCTCCGGACCGAACCCCCGACGTGGCTCGAGGACCTCCGACGCGACGGCCCGCACCCGCGACCCGTCGTGGCGCAGAAGCTCGGCATCTCGATCTCGGGGCTTACCCGTGCGGGGATCGACGACGCGCTCACCACGGCGGAGATCAAGACGCTGCTCGAGCAGAAGCCCGAGTGGCTCGTCCGTGAGCGCGAGACGCAGGCCGCCGTGCACGTCGAGAACGCCCGTGTGAAGCAGGAGCGCGCCGCCAAGGCCGCTGCCCGCGCCGAGGACTGACCCGCCCGGCACCGCGCCGCCGCAGCTGAGGACCCGCCGTGCACGAGACCGTCGCCGACGCCATGCTCGTCGTGCCGCAGTTCGCGTCGGTGTGCTGCATCGTCGGTGACCGCTACCGACCGCGCCCCGGCGTGATCGTGCCGGCTGCGGTGATGCTCGTCGCGATGCTCATGCCCGTGGTGCACGCGGGTGCGGTGTGGACGCTCTTCGCGGCGACGCTCCTGCTGTTGCTCGCACCGCTGCCGGTGATGCGCCGACGCCGTGCCGACGGCCGCCGCGCCGAGCCGATGGACGTGCACCGCGCGCTGTCGGCGGTCGTGATGGCCGGCATGCTCCTGATGGGCCACGCGACCGGCGTCGCCGACGGGCACGCGGGACACGGCATCGCGTTGTCCGCGGTGCTCGGTGCCGGCGTGATCGGCTACTGCGCGTTCAGCGGGTGGCTCCTGCGGTACGAGTGGGCGCAGGAGGACCGCCGGGCCGTGCGCAGCGGCGAGGTCTTCGCGATGACGGTCGCCGTCGTCGGCATGACCCTCGCGATGTAGCGCTCGAGCGCTGTCGGGGCTCAGTCGGTCGTGGGCGACGCGTCGCCCGTGTGCGTGACACGGTCCTTCGCTGCGCGGAGGGTGTCCTTCGGCACCGGCGGCACGCCCCGTCGGATGCCTCGGAGTCCGACGACGAACAGGACGGCGGTGACGACGGCGAACACCACGAACGTGATCCCCGTCGCGGCCCAGATCGGCAGTGCCAGGGCCAGGAGCGCCACCACGAGGCCGGCCAGCAGCACGAGTGTGGTCAGTGCGAAGGCCACTGCGGCGCCGGTGAGCACCAGCCCGGTCTTCGCGCCGTTCGCCCGTTCGCTGATCTCCCGCCGAGCCGAGGCCACCTCGTCACGGACGGCGCGCAGCACGGGTTCCAGCGCCTTCTGCACCAGGCCGGCGGTGACGGTGTCGCGGAAGGACGGCTTGCTGCTCGTCGTGGTGTCGTCGTGGTCCGTGGTGCTCATGGGTCTCCTGTCCGGGGCGCGGTGATCGCGTCCACCTGCTGTGACGCGTCCGGTCCGATGATCGTCACGTCGGCGGCGGCGTGCTCGGTCGCTTCCCAGCTTGCGGAGCCGCCGGTGGCGGTGGGCGCGACCGCCGGGAGGCCCGCCCCGCGTCGACGACGCAGGACGGGCCTCCCGGGGTGGTCGGGCCGAGAGCCCTACTCGGCGATCTCCTCGAGGTCGTCGATGCCACGGGCCGCCGCCGCTGCGCGGCGCGCGCGCATCGACGGGGCCGCGAGCGCGGCGAGCACGGCGAGGACCGCCACGCCGGTGCACGCCCAGAACCCGATGGTGAAGGCGTCGTCCGTCGGCAGACCCTGCGGGGTGCTGTGCGAGGTGATGAGCGCCGCGATGACCGCGGTGCCGACGCTCGAGCCGATCGTACGGACGACGGTGTTGGCGCTGATGGCCTCGCCGGTCTGGTTCGCGGGGACGCTCTCGATGATGGCGTTCGAGCACGCGGCGAGGGCCAGGCCGATGCCGATGCCGGTCAGGACGCCGGAGACGACGACCTGCCAGAGCTCACCGTGCGCGATCGCGGGCAGCAGGAACGCCGCGACGATGGCGATCCCGCCGAGCAGCATGGGCGGCTTCGGACCGACCTTGCGGACGAGGATGCCGGCGATCGGCCCGGCGACGATCATCATCAGGACGGTCGGCAGCAGGAAGAGACCGGCCTGGGTGACGTCCTTGCCGAAGCCGTAGCCGAGCGCGCTCGGCAGCTGCAGCAGGGTCGGCACGAGCACGAAGGTGCCGAACATCGCGAAGCCGAAGACGAGCGCGACGACGTGGGCCGTCCAGACGCCGCGGACGGCGAACAGGCGGACGTCGATGAGCGGTTCGGCGACGCGGAGCTCGACCAGGACGAACGCGACCAGTGCCACGGCGCCGAGGACCAGCAGGCCGATGGTCTTGCCGTCACCCCAGCCCCAGGTCTCGCCCTCGCTGACGGCCAGCAGGATCGACACGAGCGAGACGGCGAGGACGAACGTGCCGACCATGTCGAGGCGGCCGGGCTTGCGGACCGGCGACTCCGGCATGCCGAAGATCGCGCCGAGCAGGGCGATGACGACGAGCACGGCGGGCAGCCAGAACAGCCAGTGCCACGACAGGTGCTCGACGATCGGTCCGGCGGCGACGATGCCGACGCCGGCGCCGATGCCGAAGATCGCGGAGAGCAGACCGATCGTGACGCTGACCTTCTCCTTCGGCAGCTCGTCGCGGACGATGCCGATCGACAGTGGCATCACAGCACCGGCGGCGCCCTGCAGTGCACGGCCGACGATGAGGACGCCGAGGTTCGGTGCCAGCGCGGCGAGCACGGCACCGACGAGCAGGATCGACAGCACGACGATCAGGACCTTGCGCTTGCCGATCATGTCGCCGAGACGCCCGAGGATCGGCGTGAGCACCGACGCGGAGAGCAGGTAGGCGGTGAGCACCCAGCTCGTCGCGCTCGTCGAGGCGCCGAGGTCCCGTCCGATGGTCGACAGCGCCGGGGCGACGAGTGACTGCAGGACCGCGAACGACAGACCGCCGAGGGACAGGTAGACGATGATCGCCGTGCTGTTCGGCCGGTGTCCGGCGGTGGTGGGGTGCGAGCCCGTGCGGGGGCTCTGCATGGTGTCGGTCATCGTGCTCCGTGTCTCGGGTGATGTAAACAATTGCTGACTTGACGAGGGTACGCAGTTCTCACGCGATGTCAACACTTGCTTACATCCCGGGTCGGGCCGGTACGCTTCGACCATGAGCAAGGACGCCGCCGCCACCCGACTGCTGCTCGTGCGGGCGGCGCGGCACCGGTTCGCGTTCGACGGGTACAAGGCGACGACGGTGCGCGACATCGCCGCCGACGCCGGGGTCAACGTCGCGCTGATCAACCGCTACTTCGGTTCGAAGGAGGGGCTGTTCCGTGCCTGCCTCGACCGGGTGGTGCAGGACCTCGGGGTCGAGCAGCCCGTCGAGCGCGGCCTCGAGCGCGCGCTGGCCGGCCTGGTGTCACACGTGGTCCGCGCGCCGACGGACGACGACTCCCTCCAGCTCATGCTGCTGCTCCGGTCCTCCGGCGACGACGGTGCCGACGCCATCCGCCGCGAGACCCTCCGCCGGTACGCGGAACGGCTCGCCACGGCCGTCGGCGGCGAGGTCACCGAGGAACTGCTCGTCCGGGCCGAGATCGCGCTGTCGGTGGTGCTCGGGATGACGATGCTCCGGCGGTCCACCGCGGTGGAGCCGCTCGCGTCGGCCGACGACGACGTCGTGGCCGGGGCACTCGACGACGCGCTCCGCGCCCTGCTCGCACCGTCGCGGTAGCGTCGAGCCGTGTCCGACCGACCAGCCCGCCGTCCCGACCCCGCCCCGCGCCTCGACGAGGTCGACGAGCGCATCCTCTGGACGCTGGCCGGCGACGCCCGGATCCCGAACAACCGGCTCGCCGCCGCGGTGGGCATCGCGCCGTCGACGTGCCTGACCCGGGTCCGGGCCCTCGAGGACGCCGGGGTGATCCGCGGCTACCGGGCCGAGGTCGACATCGCGCGCCTCGGCTTCTCGATCGAGGCGATGGTCTCCGTCCGGGTCCACGCCGCGGCCCGCCACGAACTCCGGGACTTCGCGAAGCGACTGCTCCGGGTGCCCGTCGTGCAGGACGTCTCGTTCCTGGCCGGCGACAAGGACTTCCTCGTGCACATCGCGTGCGAGTCGACCGAGCAGCTGCGGGACTTCGTCGCCGACGAGCTCAGCGGCGACCCGTCGGTGGCGACGACCCAGACGAACATCGTGTTCGAGCGGCTCGTCGCCGACCGGTCCACGCAGGGTCGCTCGTTCGACGAGCTCCGCCGCTGGCGCGCCTGACGCGCGCCCTCAGTCAGACGCGCCTGACGAGCCGGTCCGGTCAGCGCTGCCGGGTCATCGGGACGTGCGGGATCCGGTCCTCGAGGTACTCGTCTCCGGAGCGCACGAACCCGAAGCGGGCGTACCACTGCTCGAGGTGCGACTGGGCACCGAGGGCGATGCTCGCGGAGCGGGACTCGGCGATCGCGGCCTCGATCAGCCGCCCGGACAGGCCCTGACCGCGGGCGTGCGCCGCCGTGACGACCCGGCCGATGCGCTCGGTGCCGTCGGGTTCGCGCAGGAGCCGGAGCGTGGCGTCCACCGAGCCCTGGCCCGCCCAGAACTGCACGGTGCCGGGCTCGAGGTCACGCCCGTCGATGTCGCCGTACGCGGCCCCCTGCTCGACGACGAAGACGTCCTGTCGCAGGCGGAGGATCTCGTGCAGCGTGACGATGTCCAGGTTGCGGGTCGGGGCGGAGAAGATCGAGACCACGGACGGCCTTTCCTGAGAATTTCTTCCAGAACGGGGCGCGTTCCGGAACGGACCGGCGTACATTGCCGGTCAACCACTCTACGTGCGCAGCCGAGTTCAGGAGGTGAGCGCATGGACACGACGTCGCGCGCACCCTGGCTCGCGGTGCTCCGGATCGCCCTGCTGGGCGTCGGGACCCTCGCTGCCCTCGTGCTGCTGTCCCTGGCGTTCGGGGCCCGTCCGGCCTCGGCTGCCGAGGCCGCGTCCACTCCGCCCGCCCAGACGCAGCAGCGCGGGCACGTCAGCGGTGTGGTCGACGGGCTCGGCGAGACCGTGCACGACGTGTCCGGCGGTGTCGGACAGGTCGTCGGCGGCGTCGTGGACCCCGTCCGCGCGGTGGTTGCGCCAGCTCCGAAGCAGGCACCAGCACCGGCTCCGGCTCCGGCACCGGCAGCGGCACCCCCGACGCCGGCCCCGGCGCCCGCGGCACCCCCGGCAGCGCCCGCGCCTGCGCCAGCTCCCGTCGCCCCCGCCCCAGCAGCTCCGGCTCCCGCAGCTCCGACCCCCGCCGCTCCGGCGACCGCGCCCGCGGTGCCGGCCACGACCGCCCCTGCGGCCGAGCCGGCCACGCACCCGGTGCAGGGCGTCGTCGAGCACGTGGGCACCGCCTCCCGGCCCGTCACCGACACCGTCGCGACGGCGCTGCGCCCCGTCACCGGGACCGTGCAGACGGTCACCGACGCGCGACCCGTGACCACGGTCGTCGACACGCTCGACCACGTGGTCGGCAGCGTCCCGGTGGTCGGCCCCGTCGTCGGTGACGACACCCTCGGCACGGTCACCGCTCCGGTCACCGGCCTGGTCGACGACACCCTCGGCGGTGTCGGCACGATCGTCGGACAGGTCCCCGACGTCGTCGCGGGCGTGGTCCCGTCGGTCGGTGGCGTCCTGCCAGGAGGCACGGATCCCGTCATCGACGTCCCCGCACCTCCGGTCGTCGTCGGCACCACCCCGTCCGGCGTGCCCGGCTCAGCTGTCCCGTCCGCGCGACCGCCGCTGGCGGCCGCCCCGGCGAGGACCCCGTCCGTGCCCACGGTCGCGTCGACCGACGATCATGCCGCTCTCGGAACGAGCGTCGAGCGCCGTCCCGGTGTGGCCGTCCCGTCCACCTTCGTGACCGGACCGCTCGTCGGCCCCGTCGCTGGTGCCGTGCAGGACGCGACGCTGGGCGGCACCGCCCTGCTCGTCCCCGAGCCGGGCGACGGCCACGGTGCGCCGTCCGACGGCCAGGGCGGCGCGGGCGTCCTCGGTGGCAGTGCCACCTCGACTCCCGGCGGCGTCGCAGCCGTCGGCATCGTCGGCTCGACCGACGACATCGTCTCCCTCGCCGCGGGGTCTCGCGGCACGCTCTCCGACGACGCGGTCCCCGCATCGGTCGTCGGCGAGCACGACGTCGCCCCTGACTGAGATCGGTGCGCCTGTCCGGCACGGCAGGCACGCACACACACCGACCGCGACCGCGGTCGGCCAACGATCTCGATCAGGGAGTACGACCATGAACAAGTACGTCTCGAGAGGGCTCTGGTTCGCCCTCTTCGTCGGCGGCCTCACGCTCGGAGGGGCGGCAGCGGCGAACGCTGCCACGACCTCCGGAGCGGACGGCGCCGTGTCCGGAACCCAGGTGGTTCCGTCGGTGGACGCTCCGGTGTCCCTCACCGGCAACGCCCTCGGGGTGCTCGGCGACGCAGTGTCGTCGGTGACCTCGCCCGCCGCGGCTCCTGCGGCTCCTGCAGCCCCAGCCGCCGCGCCTGCGCCGATGACCTCGGGCGCCGACGGCATGGCCTCCGGCACCCAGGTGGCGCCGGCGGTGACCGCCCCGGTCTCCGTCGGTGGCAACGCCGTCGCCGTCGGGGGCGACGCGGTGTCGACCCCTGCGCCTGCTCCGGCTGCTCCGGTTCCGGCTGCCGCCGCTGCTCCGACCACCTCCGGTTCGGACGGCACCGGCTCGGGGACCCAGGTCGCCGGCGACGTGACCGTCCCCGTCACGGTCGGTGGCAACGCGGTCGCCGTCGGCGGTGACGCAGTGTCGACCACGACGCCGCCCACACCGGCAGCATCCACCCCGGCAGCACCGGCCGAGCCCGCTGCTCCGGCACCGGTCACCTCGGGTGAGGACGGCACGGCCTCGGGGACGCAGGTCGCCCCGGTCGTGTCGATCCCGGTGACGGTGTCCGGCAACGGCATCGGGGTGCTCGGGGACGGCACCGCTGCGGGGTCCGGCCCGGCGGCGACGCCGGCACCGGCCGCTCCGGCCACGACCACGCCGAGCACGTCCGGCGACGACGGGCTGCTCTCCGGCACGCAGGTCGGCGGACTGGTCGACGTCCCGGTCACGATCGGCGGCAACGGCATCGGGCTACTCGGTGACGGCACCTCGGCGGGCACGACGCCCGCCGCGGGCACCGGCACGGCTGCCGGTCCGGCTCCGGCTGCCGGTGGCACGACGGACGGGGCGGACGGCACCGCCTCGGGCACCCAGGTGGCCCCGGTGGTCGCGGTCCCGATCACCATCGGCGGGAACGGCATCGGCGTGGTCGGCGACGGCACCAGCACCGGCGGGGCGACCCCGGCGGGCACCACCCCGAGCAGCACGACCGCGTCGGCCGGGGGTGCGACCTCCGGTGACGGCGGCCTGCTCTCCGGCACGCAGGTGGTCCCGGTGATCAGCCTGCCGATCACCATCGGTGGGAACGGCATCGGCGTCGTCGGTGACGGCACCGCCACCACCCCGGGCACAGGCACGACGCCCGGCGACGGTACGGACCAGGGCACCGACCCCGGTACCGACCCCGGTACAGACCCGGGCACGACCCCGGGCGACGGCACGGACCCCGGTACGGACCCGGGCACCGACCCCGGTACGGACCCGGGCACGACCCCCGGTGACGGGACGGACGCCGGCGACGGCACCGTGCCCGGAACCGTGACCACCCCGGCCGGTGCCACCGGCGCGGACGGGCCGACCCGGGCCTCCACGGAGGGTGTGGTGACCACCACGGCCGCCGCGACCAGCGGGATCTCGGCCGTCACTCGGACGGTGGCCGACACGGTGAGTGCCGCCGGTGACGGCGCGACCGCGCTCGCCTACACGGGAGCGACCTCGCCGGTCGTCCCCGTCGGGTTCGCGCTCCTGCTGCTGCTCGCCGGGGCGGGCACGCTCGTGCTCCGTCGCCGGCACTCGGCGGTCGACACCGACGGGACGCGCTGACAGCAGGTGACCGAGGGGCGTCGCACCGCCGGCGCCCCTCGTCACCGTGCCCGGAGTTGTCCGAACGGCCGGCCGGCACCACCATGAGGGGGTGCGCTCCGCCCTCGTCCGGCATCCGGTGACGGCCGCCATCACGTTCCTCGTGGTCGCGACCGCGGTCTTCGGCATCGTCGTCCGGGTGCTGCACGGTGCCGACCCGGCCTCGTACGGGCCCTTCCGGATCTTCGCGGCGTCCACCGGCGCGGTCGCGTTGCTCACCACGATCGCCGGCGTCGTCGTCCTCGTCGGTGCCGCCGAGCGGCTGATGGGGTCGTGGCGGACCGCCCTGGCGTTCGTCGTCACCACGGTCGTCGGCACCGCGGCCGGCGCGCTCACCGCGTTCGTCGACACGGACGGCCGCGACCTCACCGGCCTGCTGCTCGGGCGGGCGACGGCCTTCGACCCCTGGACCGCGATCGTCGGGACGATCGTCACCGCGAGCGCGTTCGCCGGACCGCTCTGGCGACGACGCATCCGGGTGAACGCGCTCGCCGTCGTGGCCGCGCTCCTGCTCTACGCCGGACACGCCTCCGACCTGTACGCGGTGCTCGCCGCCGCCGCGGGGTGGGTGCTCGGTGAGCTGCTCCGCCGCACCCCGGAGCGCGGCGGATGGGTGCGCAGCTCGCACCGCGAGACCCGGGTCCTGCTCGGGACGGTCGTGCTGGTGTCGGCGATCGGCCCCGTGGTGGCGCTCGTCTCCCGCGCACGGATCGGATTGCTCGCGCCGATCGCCGCGGTGCTCGGCACCGGGCCGGTCACCCCCGTGAGCGGCTGCGGCACCGACGGGGCCGCTGGGCAGTGCCTCCGCGCGCTGCTCGCGTACCGGGCGACGGACCCGTGGACGCTGCTGCTCGCCATCGCGCCGCTGCTCGTCCTCGTGGTGGGCGGCCTCGGGCTCTTCCGGGGCAGCCGGTTCGCCGTCTGGCTCGTGGTGGCGGTCGACGTGGTGACGGCGGTCGCGGCCGCGGTGACCTACGGGGTGCTGCCGGCGCGGGCCGGTGGGCTGCAGGGCACCGCCGACGAGTTCGTCACGGCGCTGTCGGTCGGTGCGTCGATCGTGGTGCCCCTCGCGACCGCGGCCGTCCTCGTGCTCCGGCGCCGGTCGTTCACCGTGCTGCCCTCACGGCGGCGTGTGGTCGCCTTCGCGGTGACCGTGGTCGCGGCGGTCGCCGTCGTGGTCGGCACCGTCGCGGTGTTCGCGGCGTCGGCCCCGGAGCACGTCGAGGACCCGCTCCGGCTCGCCGTCGCCGCCCTCGGCCCCCTCTCGCCGCTGACCTTCTGGGAGCAACTGCCCTCACTCGGGACGGCGCTGCGCATCGTGATCGGACTCGCCGGCCCCGTGCTCTGGTTCGTCGTCGCGCTCGCCGCGGTCCGGCCCACCGGCGCAGTGGAACCCGACACCGACGCGGACGGCTCCCGGTCCGACCGCGAACGGGCCCGGGCGCTGGTGCTCGCGGGCGGCGGCGACACCTTCGGGTGGATGACGACCTGGCGCGGCAACGCCTACTGGTTCGCGGCCGACGGGCGCGCCGGGGTGGCGTTCCGGCGCAACGGTGGGGTGGCCGTCACCGTGGGTGGCCCGTTCGGCTACCCGGACGCCCGCGCCGCCGCGATGACGGACTTCGCCCGGTACTGCGACGACAACGGGTGGACGACGGTCTTCTACGGCATCGACGCCGGGACGGCCGAGCTGCTCACGACGCAGGGGTGGTCGACGTTGCCGGTCGCCGAGGACGCCGACCTCGACCCCCGCACGTGGACGACGACGGGCAAGCGCAAGCAGGACGTCCGCACCGCCGTGAACCGGGCCCGCCGCGAGGGCATCACCGCCACCTGGTCGTCCTGGCAGGACCTGCCGCCGTCGACGGCACGGCAGATCGAGGCGATCTCGGAGGAGTGGGTCTCCGAGCGGGAGCTCCCCGAGATGGGCTTCACGCTCGGCGGGGTGGACGAGATGCGCGACCCCGCCGTCCGGACGCTCGTCGCGCAGGACGCCACCGGGCGGGTGCTCGCCGTGACGAGCTGGTTGCCGAGCCACCGCGAGGGGCGGGTCGTCGGCTGGACCCTCGACGTGATGCGCCGGACCGAGGCCGCGCCGAACGGCGTGATGGAGTTCCTCGTCGCGAGCGCCGCCGAACGGATGCGCGACGACGGCGTCGAACGACTCAGCCTGTCGGCGGCACCGCTCGCGCAGGCGGGCGAGAACGCTGCACCGAGCGACGGCGTGCAGAGCCTGCTCGAGCTCGTCGGGGGAGTCCTCGAACCGGTCTACGGCTTCCGGTCGCTGCTCCGGTTCAAGCAGAAGTTCGGCCCCGACCTGCACCCGCTCGTCCTCGCCTACCCCGACCCGGTCGCGCTGCCGTCGATCGGCCTCGCGGTCGTCCGGGCGTACCTGCCGGACCTGTCCCTGCGGCAGGCGGTCGCGCTCGCGCGCGGACGCGGCTGAGGCGGCACGGTCGACGGGGCCGGTGCGGTGGACGCGACCGGGCGGCGGACGGGAGGCGCGGTGCGGGCCCGCCCCGGGCCTCCCGGCCGTGCGCCGCGTCGCCCCGTTACGTGCCCCGCTCCGGCCCGACGCGTCCGTCACCGGTCTGGGGTATCGTTCCGACTACGCAAGCGCTCCGGGGTCGGTGCAATTCCGAACCGGTGGTGACAGTCCACGAACTGATGACGGGTGCGAACCCGGCAGAGGTTGACTCGGTGAAACTCCGGGACCGACGGTGAGAGTCCGGATGGGAGGCGCGCTGGCGGACGAGACGACCCACCCTGCGTGGGACGACCCGTCCGTCGATGCCGACGATCGTCGAACGCCCCCGGAGTCCCGTTGAGAGGACACCAGTGTTCACCGGCATCATCGAGGAACTCGGCACCGTCACCGCCGTCGAGCAGCACGGCGACTCCGTCGCGCTCACCGTCCGCGGGCCGATCGTGGTCGCGGACGCCAGCCACGGCGACTCCATCGCCACCAGCGGCGTCTGCCTGACCGTGGTCGAGCAGACCCCCGACTCCTTCACCGCGTTCGTCATGAAGCAGACGCTCGACATGAGCGCGCACGGAGCATTGCGGGTGGGCGACCGCCTGAACCTCGAGCGCGCGGCGTCGGTCGGCGACCGGCTCGGCGGCCACATCGTGCAGGGCCACATCGACGGCACCGCCACCGTGCTCGAGACCGCGGACGGCGACGGCTGGCGCCGGGTGCGGTTCTCGCTCGCGCCGGCGCTCAGCCCGCTCGTCGTCGACAAGGGGTCGATCGCGCTCGACGGCGTCTCGCTCACCGTCAGTGCCGTCTCGCCCGAGGACACCGCGCCGGACGCCGCCTGGTTCGAGGTCAGCCTGATCCCGGAGACGCTCGAGGCCACGACCCTCGGCCTGCGCGTGCCGGGGGACCGGGTGAACGTGGAGACCGACGTGCTCGCGCGGCACGTGCGCCGGATGCTGCGGCTCGACGCCGCGGTCGGTTCGCTCGACGCCGCGGTCGGTTCGCTCGAGCCCGCGGGCTCGTCCGAGCCCGTCGGCTCGTTCGAGCCCGTCGGATCGGAGGCCCGGTGATGGTCGCCTCGGTCCCGCAGACGCTCGGCTCGTCGAGCATCGAACTCGCGATCGCGTCGGTCGCGGCCGGCCGCCCGGTGATCGTCGTCGACGACGAGGACCGCGAGAACGAGGGCGACGTCATCCTGTCCGCCGAGCTCGCGACGCCGGAGTGGATCGCCTGGACCGTGGCGCACTCGTCGGGGTTCATCTGCGCGCCCGTCAGCGTCGAGATCGCCGACGCCCTCGACCTGCCGCCGATGGTCCAGCACAACGAGGACGTCCGCGGCACCGCGTACACCGTCACCGTCGACGCAGCCGTCGGGGTCACCACGGGCATCAGCGCCCACGACCGAGCGCGCACGCTGCGGGTCCTCGCCGACCCGACCTCCGTGCGCGACGACCTGCACCGCCCCGGCCACGTCGTCCCCCTGCGGGCACGACCGGGCGGGGTCCGCGAACGTGCGGGACACACCGAAGCCGCGATCGAGCTCGTCACCGCAGCCGGGCTCCGGCCTGCCGCGGCGATCTGCGAGATCGTCGACGAGGACGGCAGCATGATGCGGCTGCCGGCGCTCGTCGCACTCGGGGCGCGCGAGGGCGTGCCCGTCATCACCATCGCCGCGCTCGTCGAGTGGCTGGACGCGGCAGACCGGACAACGGCAGCAGCTGCCCTGTCCACGGAAGGAACAGCACGATGAGCGGAGCAGGCGCGGCGGACCGCGACCACGTCGACGGCACCGGGATCCGGGTGGCCATCGTCGCCGGGCAGTGGCACGACACGATCGCGGCGGGCCTCCTCGCCGGGGCGCAGCGCGAGGTCGAACGGCTCGGCGCCACCGCGTCGGTGTTCCCGGTCCCGGGGAGCTTCGAGCTGCCCGTCGTCGCGAAGACCGCCCTCGAGGCCGGGTTCGACGCCGCGGTCGCGCTCGGCGTGATCATCCGGGGCGGCACCCCGCACTTCGAGTACGTGTCCGACGCCGCCACGAGTGGGCTCACCCGCGTGGCGATCGACAGCGGCAAGCCCGTCGGGTTCGGCGTGCTGACCCTGGACGACGAGCAGCAGGGCATCGACCGGGCCGGGCTGCCCGGCTCGAAGGAGGACAAGGGCGCCGAGGCCGTGCACGCCGCGGTCGCGACCGCGGTGACGCTGCGCTCGTTGCGCGTGCTCGCGTAGCGCGGCTGGTTCACACGGCGCCCGCACGCAGAACGGCCCCGCACCTCGAGAGGTGCGGGGCCGTTCTGCGTCGGCGGAGTGGTTACCGCTTGCCGAACACGTGGATCGGCAGGAAGAAGGAGAGGGTCATCAGGATGAGGCCACCCATGAAGATGAACGCCTGGCCCGAGTCGACCTGGAACGCGAACCCGAACAGGTACATCGACACCAGCAGCAGCAGGATCGAGAAAACAGCGGCGATGACGCGGCCCACGGGATACCTCCGGGTGTCGACGAGTGGAACGTCGCCAAGTCTATCCCCAGGAACGGGGATGGTCGTTCACGCGCCGGGCTTCGTCGCGATCAGACGGTCCACGACGGCGAGGAGCGCCTCCATGTCGACGGTGCTGCGCTTCGGTCGACCGTCGCTCGCGGCACCGAGGGAGGCCTGGTGGTACAGGCCGTCGCCGAGGAGTTTGACCGCCTGGGCGGTGGGCTCGTCGTGGAGGGCGTCGACGAGGGTCACGAGCCACGCGTTCTCGGTGTCGTCGAGGGTCCGGCCCGCTTCTTCGTAGCCGGCCTGCTGCAGGCGGCTCGCGGCGAGGAGCGCGAGGTCGAGCTCACTGCCGACGAACAGGCAGTTTCGGACGAAGTAGCGGGCGGCACCGTCCTCGGCCTCGGCCATGCGCTCGACGTCGATCGCGGACAGGTCGGAGAGTCGCTCGCACAGCCCCTCGACCAGGGCCGCCTTGGAGCCGAAGTGGTACAGCAGCCCGCCCTTGGAGACACCGGCGCGGGCGGCGACGGCGTCGAGCGTCGCGGGACGTTCGCCGTCTTCGCACACGATGGCGACGAAGCTGTCGAGGACGCGGTCGCGGGCACTGGCCATGGGCACGAGTCTAGGAGGAGTTGTGCACGAGCAGGTGCAGGCGTCGCGGGCCATCCCGCGACGCCTGCACCCTGCCGGTCGGGGCGCTCGGCGCGTCAGCCCTTCAGCGCTCCGGCGGCGATGTTGGCGATGAAGTGGCGCGAGCCGATGATGAACACGCCGATGAGCGGGAACACACTGATCACGGCGCCGGCCATCACCGCCCCGAGGTCGGTCGCGTTCACCGAGCTCAGTCCGGCCAAGGCGACCTGCAGGGTCTGTCCCTTCGGGTCGATGAGGACGATGAGCGGCCAGACGTAGTCGTTCCAGGCGGTGATGAACGTGAAGATGCCGAGGAACGCGAGCCCGCCGCGGAGCATCGGGACCGCCACCGACCACCAGGTGCGGAAGAACCCCGCTCCGTCCACCCGGGCCGAGTCGATGACCTCGTTCGGGATCGACGAGGTGGCGAACTGCCGGAGCAGGAAGATGCCGAACGCGTTCGCCGCCCCCGGGATGATGAGCGCCTGCAGGCCACCGATCCACCCGAGGTTCGCCATGAGCACGAAGCTCGGCACCAGCGACAGGCTGCCGGGTACCAAGAACGTGGCGAGCATGACGGTGAAGAGCGTGCGCTTGAACGGGAACTCGTACTTCGCGAACGCGAACGCAGCGAGCGAGTCGAACAGCATGACCAGGACGGCGGTGCTGCCGGCCACGAGCACGGTGTTCAGGAGTGCCCGCAGCATGTCGACGTTGCTGAACACGGACGCCACGTTCGCGAGGGCGTTGTCCCCGAACCAGAGCGACGGCGGGTAGCCGAAGATCTCGGCGTTCGTCGACGTCGACATCACGAGGAGCCACCAGAACGGGAAGATCGACAGCAGCACCCCGATGATCAGGCAGAGGTGCGTGACGGCGGTCCCGAGCCAGCCGCGGCGGAACCCGCGGCCGCGTTCGTTCCCCGCGGCCCCCGGTCGCCCGAGTGCCGCGGCGGTGTTGGTCGTCGTCGTGGTCGGTGTCGCGGTCATGCGTCGACCCCCTTCGTGCTGGTGCGGACCGTGCGGGCCACGCGGAGTCGTCGTGGGGTCTTCAGGCCGTCGCGTTCACTGAGCAGACGCCAGTTGATGATCGCGAACACCACGGAGAACAGGAACAGCACCCAGGCGATCGCCGAGCCGTACCCGAAGTCGAACTGGTTGAACGCCTGCTCGTACTGGTAGAGCACGATCGTCATGCCGGCCTCGTCGGGGCCGCCCACCGCTTGTCCGTTGAACAGGATCTGCGGCTCCGTGAAGAGCCCGAGCCCACCGATCGTCGATGTGATGAGGGTGAACAGGATCACCGGGCGCAGCAGCGGCACGGTGATGCGCGAGAAGATCTGCCACGCGTTCGCGCCGTCCACCTTGGCGGCGTCGTACAACTCGGTCGAGATGGACTGCAGTCCGGCCAGGTAGATGATCGCGTTGTAGCCCGTCCAGCGCCAGATCACCATCACCGAGATGGTGATCTTGATGCCCCAGTACGACGACAGCCACCCGACCGGGTCCGCGCCGAGTGCGCGCAGTGCCGCGTTCACCAGGCCGAAGCCGTCGGAGAACACCGAGCCGAACACGATCGCCATCGCGACCATGCTCGTGACGTTCGGCACGAAGAACGCGACGCGGTAGAAGCCCTTCGCCCGGATGTTGCCGTGCAGCAGGAACGCGAGCACGAGCGCGAGGAAGAGCATCGGGATCGTCGACATGACCCAGATGAGGAACGTGTTGCCGACGGCGTTCCAGAACCGCGGGTCGCCGAGCAGGTACTGGTACTGGGCCAGACCGACGAACGCGGGGGAGCCGACCCCGTCCCAGTCGGTGAACGACAGCACGATCGAGAACACGATCGGGAACAGCCCGAACACCAGGAAGAGCACGTAGAACGGCGCGATCGCGACGTACTGCGGCCAGAACCGGCGGAACCCGTACCGTTTGCCGGTCGCTGCGGTGGTGATGGAGGACGTCGGGGTCCCGACGACCGCGGGGATGCTCGTGGTCGGTGGTGCCTGCTTGGTGCTCATGCGCGGACCCCCCGCTTGTCGAGGACCCGGTTGGTCTGGTCGACGGCGTCCTGCCAGGCGCGGTCCGGGTCCTTGCCCCCGGCTTCGACGTTCGTGATCTCGGTCGCGAACGCACCGATGAACCGTTCGGAGTTGGAGATGTACGTCACCGGGACGTCCATCGCCGAGGCGTTGAAGAACGCCAGCGGGTCCTGGTCGCCGAAGTAGTCGCCGGGCTTCCGCATGATCCCGTTGTCGAACGACGCCGGGGTGGAGGGGAACAGCTGGATGTCGTTGTACGTGTGCGACTGCACCTCGGGCGAGGTGATCCACTGCGCGAACGCGGCGGCCGCGGCCGGGTCCTTCGAGGTCTTCGGGACGGCGAGGAACGACCCGCCGCTGTTGCCCGGGCGATCCGGTTGCCGGGCGACCCGCCACGTACCGGCGGCGTCGGGAGCAGTGTCGTGGATGACCTGCGTCCACCACGCTCCCTCGATCTGTCCTGCGACCCGGCCGGACACCCACCCGGCGTTCTGGTCAGTGCCGGACTGCAGGTTGCCGGTGAGGCCGGAACGGACGCAGGCGACGGCGTTCTCCCACGCCTGCCGCACCGAGCTGTCGTCCTGCTCGAAGACCGGCTGGTCGTCGCGGTCGAAGTACCGCGTGGGGCTGGCGTAGATGTACTGGTTGAAGAGCTGGTTTGCGGTGATGACCGTCGCGGCGTCCGCACCCTTCCGGATCTTCGCGCCGAAGGAGCGGAACCCGTCCCACGTCGCGATCGCGTCGGAGACCTCGTCCGGGTCGGTCGGCAGCCCGGCCTTCGCCAGGACGTCCTGCCGGTAGAAGAAGCCGGTCGGTCCGGTGTCGACGGGCCAGAAGCACTGCCGGCCGCTCGGCGTCCGGCCGAGCGCGCTCTTCCAGTCGTAGTACTCGTCCCGCTTCGCCGCGCCGCCGTGGTCGTCGAAGTCGGTGAACAGGTCTTCGTCGGGGAAGTACAGCCAGCAGTTCGAGTTGACCATGAGGACGTCGGGGATGAACGCGTTCCCGGCGAGTGCCGTCCGGAACTTGGTGTCGTACGAGGCGCCGCCGATCAGGTCGGGGCGGAGCCGCTTGGACCCCTGCCCGGCGATCCCCCCGGCGGCCTGCCGCAGGAACTTCGGGTCGAGCGACCGGTTCCAGTACCAGAGGACGAGTTCGTCAGGGTCCTTGGAGATGGCGGTGCTCGTGGAGCACCCGGCCAACAAGGCGGTGGTGGCGAGGGCTCCGAGAGCACCTGCGCCGGCGAGGAACCCCCGCCTGCTGAGACTGATCGATGGAGATGACGTCACGAAACTACCTGCTCTCGTCGTTGAGATCGGGTTGGAAACAGCGATACCGGGTCCCCGGAGCGTTCGACCGTGAACGCTCACGAAGTGGTCCAGAGCATCCTCTGTGAGACACGCCGTGTCAAGCACTTCCGCATTGATCCGCCGGGCGTGTGGCACTAGCGTCGTCGTGACCGTGAAGGTTCACGAGACGACAAGGATCCGCATGTCAGCGCAGACCGCGAACACCGCCAGCACCCCGACTCCGACGGTCGCCGACCGCCCCGGCTGGGCCGTCCTCGGCCCCGGGGGCATCGCCCGCCGCTTCCTCTCCCAGCTGCCCGCGAGCGGTGGTGCCCTGGTGGCTGCCGGCAGCTCGTCCACCGAGCGGGCGCAGACCTTCGCCGACGAAGCCGCGCAGCTCGGGTTCGCCGACGTCTCCGCTGCGACCTACGACGAGGTCCTCGCCGACCCGCGCGTCGACGCCGTCTACGTCTCGACCGTGCACACCGGGCACGCGCGGCTCGTCCTCGCCGCGCTCGAGGCCGGCAAGGCCGTCCTGTGCGAGAAGCCCCTCGCCCCGAACCACGGCACCGCCATGGCGCTCGCCGACGCCGCACGGCAGGCCGGTCTGCCGCTGGTCGAGGCGTTCATGTACCGCTTCCACCCGCAGACCGCCGCACTGCTCGACCTCGTGCGGGACGGCGTGATCGGCGAGGTCACGCACATCGACGCCTCGTTCGCGTTCCGGACCGGTGAGCGGACCGGCCGACTGTTCGACGTCGACACGGCCGGCGGCGGGATCCTCGACGTCGGCGGGTACCCGGTGACGATGGCTGCCGCGATCGTGCAGGCCGCGACCGGGGTCGCCGTCGCCGAGCCGACGGAGCTCACCGCCACCGGCACCCTCGGGCCGACCGGTGTCGACGAGTGGACCGTCGCGCAGCTGACCTACCGCGGCGGCATCACGGCGTCCGTCCGCACCGGGGTCTTCGTGCAGGACGACAACGCGGTCGCGGTGTACGGCACGCGCGGTCGCCTCCTGCTCGCCGACCCGTGGACCCTCGGCGCCGACCCGACGATCGAGGTGCACACCGTCGACGAGGACCCGCGCACGCTGTCCTTCGCCGGCGAGCACCCCTACGCCCGTGAGGCCGACGCCACCACCGACGCCCTGCGTGCCGGTGCGGTCGAGGCAGCACAGATGACGATCGACGAGTCGCTCGCGACCGCTCGCACCCTCGACAAGTGGCGCGCCGCGATCGGCCTGCGCTACCCGTTCGAGGCCGAGTCCGCCGACATCCCCACCGTGAGCGGTCGGCCGCTCCGGGTGCAGGACGGCAACCCCATGCAGTACGGCGAGATCCCGGGTGTCGGCAAGCGGCTGTCGCGCCTGGTGATGGGCGTCGACAACCAGCCCGACCTCGCCCACGCCAGCGCGATCTTCGACCTGTTCGTCGAGCAGGGCGGCAACGTCTTCGACACCGGCTACATCTACGGCGGCGGTGTGCTCGAGGGCCGGCTCGGCAAGTGGATCCAGAACCGCGGCATCCGCGAGGACGTTGTCGTCATCACGAAGGGTGCGCACACGCCGTTCTGCGACCCGGAGTCCCTGACGAAGCAGCTGCTCGAGAGCCTCGAGCGCCAGGGCACCGACTACGCGGACATCTACATGATGCACCGCGACAACCCGGACATCCCGGTGGGGGAGTTCGTCGACGTCCTCGACGAGCACCGCCGCGCCGGCCGCATCCGCGTGTACGGCGGGTCGAACTGGACGCCGGCACGCTTCGACGAGGCCAACGCCTACGCACGGGCGAACGGGAAGCACGAGTTCGAGGTCCTCAGCAACCACTTCGGCCTGGCCGAGGCCTACGACGTGCCGTGGGACGGCTGCGAGCACGCGACCGACGCCGCGTCGAAGGCGTGGCTCGAGGAGCGTCAGGTCCCGCTGCTGCCGTGGTCGTCGCAGGCCCGTGGATTCTTCACCGGCCGTGCGACGCCGGAGGACACCAGCGATGCCGAACTCGTCCGCTGCTACTACAGCGACGAGAACTTCGAGCGGCTCCGTCGCGCGCGGGAGCTCGGCGACCGGTTCGGCGTCCCCGCCACGGCGATCGCCCTGGCGTACGTGCTGAACCAGCCGTTCCCGACGTTCCCGCTCTTCGGACCGCGTACGATCGCGGAAGCCCGATCGTCCATGACGGGCCTCTCCGTCGACCTCACCCCGGAACAGGTGGCATGGCTGGACCTCCGCGACTGACCCAGTCGCCACCGGACGGCCCGCACTCCGGCGGCCGCGCGACGATCATCGACGTCGCTGCGGCCGCCGGGGTGTCCCGGCAGACCGTCACCCGCGCGATGAACGGCATGTCCGGCATCAGCGCGACCACGAAGGAGCGGGTGCTCGCCGTCGCGGCGTCGCTCGACTACCGGCCGTCGCGGTTCGGCCGCGGGCTGGTGACCGGCGGCGACCACCAGCTCGGGCTCGTCGTGAACGACCTGCGGAACCCGTACACGCCCCAGCTCGCGTCCGCCGTGTTCCGGCTCGCCGCCGAGCAGGGGTGGAACGTCATGCTCGCCGACGTCGACCTGGCGAGTGACGCCGACCGGATGGTCCAGGCGCTCGGTGCGCAGACCGACGTGGTCATCGGTTACCTCGGCTCGCGCCGGCACCGGTGGAGCGAGCTCCTCGGCAACGTGCCGATGGTCGAGCTCGACCCGTCCTCCGACCCGCCCACGGCAGCGGTGTGGATCGACCCCGCCGACGCGATCGAGGCCCTTGCCGACCACCTGGTGGCGACCGGGGTGCGGCACCCGGTCGTGCTCGACAACTCGTCGCCGGACCACACGAGTGCGCGCGGCCTGCTCATGCTGGACGCGCTGCGCCGCCGCGGCTACCTGCCGGAGCTCGTGCACGCGCCGCACGGCACCGCCGAGTGCGGTGCCGACGAGACGGCGCGGATCCTGGCTCGGAAGCGCCGACTCGACGCGATCCTGGCCTTCAACGACGTGATGGCGCTCGGCGTGCTGCAGGCCTGCCGCCGCGCGGGCGTCGACGTCCCCGGTGAGGTCCGGGTCGTCGGCGTCGACGGCCTGCCGCTCGGCGCTCTCGTGTCGCCGATGCTGACGACCCTGGCGGTCGACCTCGATGCCGTCGCGCGCGAGGCCCTCGCGCTCGCGCTCGGCATGCTCGCCGGTGAGCTGCCGCGGCACGGCGCCGCAGTGCAGCGCACCGTGCGCCACAGTCTGCTGGTCCGCGACTCCGCCTGACGACGCGCCCCGCGCCGGTCCCGCCCCCGAGGTTCCGAAATCTCGGCATGTCGGCGCTCAGGCCGCCCGACATCGGAACCCGGGCGGAGACCACGCGGCGTGTTGTGGAACCCCGGCACCGAAACCCCGGCACCGGAACCCCGGCACCGGACGCAGGTCGTGCCGCCGCCCCAGCCTCCCGCCCTGGGCGGGACCAGCCGTCGGACGGGAGGCCCGTGGCGAGCCCGCCACGGGCCTCCCGTCCGCTTGTTGGTTGCATTTGCAACCATAACCGTCCAGACGGTACACTGACGGAGTCCTGACGGGGCGCGTGTCCATCCCGCGTCCCGTCTCGTCTGCCCCACGCACCGCCCGCCGTCGACCAGGTCCGGCTCGAAGTCCCAGGAGTCCGCCGTGTCCGCACTGCTCACCAGTCCCATCGCCACCCGCGTCACCGGCAGCCGCGCCCGACGGTTCCTCGCGCTCGCCGTGCTGATGCTGCCGGTGCTGCTCATCTCGGTGGACAACACCGTGCTGAGCTTCGCGCTGCCGTCGATCAGTCGTGCGCTCAACCCGGACGCCACCACGCAGCTCTGGATCGTCGACGCGTACCCGCTCGTCCTGGCCGGGCTGCTCGTCGTGATGGGCAGCATCGGTGACCGCATCGGCCGCCGTCGGATCCTGGTGATCGGGGCCACCGGCTTCGCGCTGTTCTCCGTCGCCGCGGCCTTCGCGACCGACGCCTGGATGCTCGTCGCCGCACGGATCGCGATGGGGGTGTTCGGGGCGATGCTCATGCCCGCGACGCTCTCGATCATCCGCAACGTCTTCGTCGACGCGGGGGAGCGGCGGATGGCGCTGGCCGTCTGGTCGACCATGTTCGCGGCCGGCAACGCCCTCGGTCCGCTCGTCGGTGGCACGCTGCTCGCGCACTTCCACTGGGGCAGCGTCTTCCTGGTCGCGGTGCCGATCCTCGTGCTCATGCTCGTCGGCGTCCCGTTCTGCGTGCCGGAGTCGCGCGACCCGATGCCGGGACCGGTCGACGTGCCGAGCATGTTCCTGTCCCTCGGTGCGCTGGCGCCGATCGCCTGGGCGATCAAGTCGTTCGTGCACCCGGAGGAGCGCGGGTTCGCGGTCGCGATGCTCGCCGTCGGGGTCGTCTGCGGCATCGCGTTCGTCCGCCGGCAGCTGCGGTCCCGCACGCCGATGCTCGACCTGCGCCTGTTCCGCAGCACGGCGTTCACCGGCAGCGTGCTCATGAACCTGATGGCGATGTTCTCGCTGACCGGCTTCCTGTTCTTCATCGCGCAGCACCTGCAGCTCGTGGCGGGGCTCGATCCGTTCGCCTCGGGCGTCGTGCTCATCCCCGGATCGGTGCTCACGATCGTCGCCGGCCTCGCGGTGGTGCCGGTCGTCGCACGGGTCGCACCGCGCTGGGTCGTGTCGGTGTCCCTGCTGTTCTCCGCCGCGGCGTACGCCGTCGTGGCGGTCCTCGGACACCACGCGTCGATCGCGGCGCTGGCGTTCGCGTTCGTGCTGCTCGGCATCGGGATCGGCGCGTCCGAGACCGTCACGAACGACCTCATCATCTCGACCGCTCCGGCGGACAAGGCCGGTGCGGCGTCCGCGATGTCCGAGACGGCGTACGAGATCGGTGCGGTCCTCGGCACGGCCGTCCTCGGCACGATCCTGGCGACCACCTACCGGGCACACGTCGTGGTGCCGGGCGGGCTGAGCTCGACGGCGCACACCGCTGCCCAGGAGACGCTCGGTGGTGCGGTGTCCGCCGCGTCGTCCCTCGGCGGCGGCGCCGGCCAGGCGCTCCTCGAGTCGGCACGGGCAGCGTTCGACTCCGGCGTGACGATCACGGCCGGCGTCGCCGCGGTGCTCATGGTGACCGCTGCCGCAGGCGCCGTCGTCATGCTCAAGCGCCGCTGACGCGCGCCGCTTCGTGAGCCGCTGACGCGCGCCGCTTCGTGAGCGGAAATGGTCGGGTTGCGCCACGCGACCCGACCATTTCTGCTCACGAAGTCATCGCCACGGCGCGCCCGGGAGCCGTCGAACCTGTGAATCGTTGACCTCAACCATGGTTCAGGTCATACGTTGGGACATGCCCGCCCAGTGACGGCACACCCCCGCGCGAAGGAACGACGACGAACACCATGCCCGACGAAGCCCCGGCGAACATCGCCGAAGCGTACAAGTCCGCGTTCCGCGGGCACCCGGCCGGCGTCGCCGTCATCACCGCCGAGGGACCGGACGGTCCGACCGGACTCACCGCCTCGAGCGTCGCGAGCGTGGCTGTGGACCCGCCGGTCCTCGTCTTCTCGCTGTCGACGAACTCCGGGTCCGCCGGGGTCGTGCTCGGCGCTCCGGTCTTCGTCGTGCACCTGGTCGACTCGCTCAGCGTGTCGCTCGCCCGGCGGTTCGCCTCGACCGGCAGCCCGACCGCTGACGACCCGATCTGGGGCACCCTGCCCTCGGGTGACCGCTACCTGCCCAGTGCCGCGAGCGCGCTGCGGTGCCGCCCGCTCTCCACGACCCCGATCGGCAGCTCGACCGTCGTCGTCGCCGAGGTCCTCGACATCGTCGTCGGCCTCGAGCACGGCGAGCCGCTGGTCTACCACAACCGGGAATTCCACTCCCTCACCGATCGTTCCCGGCTCTCGTGAGCCGCGGAATCCCATCCGCAACCCACTGATCGAAAGGACCTCACATGGCTGAGTACACCCTGCCGGAGCTGCCGTACGACTACGCCGCACTCGAGCCGCACATCAGCGGCAAGATCATGCAGCTGCACCACGACAAGCACCACCAGGCCTACGTGACCGGAGCGAACACTGCGCTGCAGCAGCTCGGTGAAGCACGCGAGTCGGGCAACTTCGGTGCGATCAACAAGCTCGAGAAGGACCTGGCGTTCCACCTCGGTGGCCACGTCAACCACTCGATCTTCTGGACCAACCTCGGCCCGGACACGAAGGTCCCCGAGGGCGAGCTCGCCGCGGCGATCGACGAGTTCTTCGGCTCGTTCGACACCTTCAAGGCGCAGTTCGCCGCCGTCGCGAACGGCATCCAGGGCTCCGGCTGGGCCGTCCTGGCCTGGGACACCGTGGGCCAGAAGCTGACCACGTTCCAGCTGTTCGACCAGCAGGCCAACGTGCCGTTCGGCCTCGTGCCGATCTTCCTGCTCGACATGTGGGAGCACGCCTTCTACCTCGACTACCTCAACGTCAAGGCGGACTACGTGAAGGCCGTCTGGAACATCGTCGACTGGGAGAACGTCGCGGCGCGCTTCGCCAACGCGAAGTCGCAGTCGTTCGTGACGCTCTGATCCACCGACCGCGGGTCGCGTGACGCGACCGACGGACGAACGGGAGGCACGGTGCCAGCTGGCACCGTGCCTCCCGTTCGTGCATCACCCCGCGGTGACTGCCGCGCCGGCGGCGAGCCGGTCGGCGATCGCCCGGAGCGCGGCGTCGGTGTCGGCGCGCTCGCGGTCGATGATCGCGGTCCACTGGGCACCGCGGGCAGTCGTCACGGCGTCGCGTGCGACGCGGTCGGCGGCCTCGGCGTCGTAGCCGTGTGCGAGGCACCACGCGGCGACCGCTGCCACGTGGTCCCGGTGCAGACCGCGTTGCCGGACCCGGCCGTCCATCGCCTCGACGGACCCGAGCTCGAAGGTGAGCCGGGCGGCGAGGGCTCGGTGCGGGTCGTCGAGGCGACCGAAGCTGGTCACCAAGTAGTCGGCGAGGGCGGAGTGGTCAGCTGCGGGATCGAGCGCAGCGTGGCAGACCGTGTCGGCCAGGTGCACGACGACGGAGTCGATGAGGGCGTCGCGGGAGCCGAAGTGGTAGACGATCGGGTACGCGCTGGTGCCCAGGATGCGCCCGAGGCTGCGGACCGAGACGTCCTCGAGCTTGGTGTCCAGCAGGTGCAGGGTGACCTTCTCGAGGATCGCCGGCTTGAGCGTCGGGTCGGGCTTCCGGGGCATGGCATCTCCGTCGGATCGTCGGTGGCGGGCACACGACCCGCCACATGGTGGCATTGCGTATGTTACCGGTCGGACAGTGCGATTGGCCACCAGAATGAGGGTCCGTGCGGGCCCGAAAACGGAGCTTTACTCGGTTCCCCGTACACTAGAGCAGATGTCCATGCCGCAAGAGGCCTCCGTGCCCGTGTCGCAGCCCGAGGGGACCCGTGCCGGACGGGTGGTCGCGGGCCGCCGTCGTGGCGCCGGAAAACGGTTCCTGGTCATCGGCGACGTCCTGGACGGCGTGCTCGTGCAGACGACCGCGCACACCATCGGGGTGCACGACCCCGCCGCCGTGATCCGCCACCGACCGACGGGTGCCGCCGGCAACACCGCCGCCTGGCTCGGCTGGCTCGGTGCCGAGGTGGACCTCGTCGCGCGGGTCGGCGTCGACGACGTCTACCGGCACGAGCGCTCGTTGGAGGACGCCGGTGTCCGTCCGCACCTGCGGTACGACGCGATGACCTCCACCGGGGTCGTGGTGTCGGTGCGCAACGACAGCGGCCGCACGGCGATGTCCGACCCGGCCGCGAGCGGGAAGCTCAGGGCTGCCGACGTCCCCGAGGCCGTGGCCCGACGCGCGGACATCGTGCACCTGACCGGGCACGCGATGCTCGGTGGTGGCGCCGACCGCATCGCGTCACTGGTCGCCCGCGCACGGACCGGGTCGGCTCGGGTTTCGCTCGACCCGTCCTCGGCAGCGATCGTCCGGTCGGTCGGAGCTCCTGCCTTCCTCGAGGCCCTCGTCGGCGTCGACGTCCTCTTCCCCGGCCGGCAGGAGGCCCTCGAACTGACGGGGACGACCGACCTCGACGACGCGGTGCGGCGACTCACCGAGCACGTGCCGCTCGTGGTGGTCACGGTGGGCGCCGACGGCGTGCTGGTGGGGCGACGCGGACGGAGCGTGCACCGGGTCCCCGCGACGCCGGCCACGGTCGTCGACACCGTCGGCGCCGGTGACGCGTTCGCCGCGGGCTTCGTGCGTGCCTGGGCGACCGATCCCGTGCGCGTCGGAGCGGCTGCACGTGAGGGCACGCGCGTCGCGGCCCGAGCACTCGGGTTCGTGGGGGGTCGCCCACCGGTGTGACGGGCAGTCGTCAGACCGGTACCGACACGGACCTGGCCGGCCCGTCGCGTGCGGTCCGGTGTGTCAGTGCTCGGCGGGCTCCGCCACGACGGTGAGGGTCTGGACGCGTCCTGCCGCGCCAGGGGCGAGCCGGATCTCGACGCGCAGGCGCCCGCAGGTGCCGGGCAGCCACCACCGCAGGTGCGACGGCGCCGACGACTGCTCGGCGACGGGAGCGGCGGTCAGGTCGGCACCCACCTCGGCCACCGCCGCCGCGATCGCCCGCCGGCGTCGGTCGTAGGGGTCGTCCATCGCCACGTTCGGCGTGCAGACCGCGTCCGCCACGGCGTCCTGCCAGTCGGCCAGGAGGCCCGTCACGGCAGCCTGCGCCGCTCGCGTCGCCCGGACGGTCGGCTGGGCGCCGGGGCGGCGCACCGGTCCGGTCGTCGTGTCGGCGCGCCCGTCGGACGCCGCCGGACGCGTTGCGTCCAGGAGCAGGTCGTGTGCCTGCTGGGCAGCGGCGGAGACCTTCGCCTGCGTGGCGTTCTCGAACGCGACGACACCGAGGCCGGTCTGCGCGGACCAGCGCATGTGTGCCGAGAACCCCGGGTAGCCGCCGGAGTGCGAGACGAGTTCGCCGAACCGGGCGTCCTGTTCGACGAACAGCCCGAAGCCGTACGCCGTGGCGCGTGACGAGCCGGGGACGACGGACGACGGAACGACCCGCATCGCCTGCTGCATGAGCCGGCGATCGGCGGGGGAGACCGGGCCGGGTTCCGGGGCGTCGGAGGACGCCGACCCGAGGTGCGTGGCCCACCGTGCGAGGTCGCGGACGGTGGAGAACAGGCCGCCGATCGACGAGAACGCACCCGGGCCGGTCATCGGCAGGGGCTCCCAGTCGCCGTCGTGCGGGCGGAACCCGGTGACGACCGGTCCCTGCGCCTCGGCCGCGCTGAACACCGTGTGGTCGAGACCGAGCGGCCCGAGCACGGTGTCGCGTGCCGCCTGGGTGAACGGACGGCCGGTGACGACGGCGACGACCCGACCGAGCAGGGCGTAGCCGAGGTTCGAGTACGCGAACCGGGTGCCGGGCACCGAGTCGAACAACAGCCCGCCGCGCAGGACGTCGTCGAGCTCGGCGTCGCTGATCGACTCCTGCCGGTCCGCCCAGGGGTCGTCGGTGGGGAAGCCGGCCGACATGGTCAGCAGCATCCGCACGGTCGGCACGGGGGAGTCCGGTGTGGGCAGGGGCACCGCGCCGAACGCCGGCACGAACGCGGTGATCGGGGCGTCGAGGTCCAGTCGACCGTCGGACACCAGCGTCAGCAGGCTCGCCGCGGTGACGCTCTTCGTGCACGATGCGATCCGGTAGACGGTGTCGGCGTCCGGCCGCTGCCCGTCGCCGCGGTCGCCGTGGCCCCCGGAGGCGACGAGACCCGTCCGGTCGAACACACCCCACGCACTGCTCGGCGCGATGCCACGGTCGACACGGTCACGGAAGAGCGCGTCGACCTGCCCGACGGCGGTGTCCCACGGGCTCATGACCGACGCATCTCGGCGTACGCGTCGAGCGCGCGCTGCCGGGTCGCCTTGAGGTCGACCATCGGCTCGGGCCGGAGTTCCTCGGACGGCACCCACCGGTGCACGTACTCGCGGTGCGGGTCGAAGCGCTCGAGCTGCCGGTCGGGGTTGAACACCCGGAAGTACGGCGCCGCGTCGAAGCCCGACCCGGCGACCCACTGCCAGTTCGCGGCGTTGTTGGCGGAGTCGGCGTCGACGAGGGTGTCCCAGAACCACTGCTCGCCCACCCGCCAGTCGACGAGCAGGTTCTTGACGAGGAAGCTCGCGGTCGCCAACCGGACGCGGTTGTGCATGGCGCCGGAGTGCCACAGCTCGCGCATGCCGGCGTCGACGAGGTCGAACCCGGTCGTCCCGGTGCGCCACCGGTCGACCTCGGCATCGGGGGCGTCCCGCCACGGGAACGCGTCGAACTCGCGACGCACGTTCACCGTCGTGATGTCCTCGCAGTGGAAGTACTCGTTCCAGTTGAACTCGCGCCAGGCCAGCTGTCGCAGGAAGGCCGAGGCGTTCTGTCGCTGCTCGGGCTCGAGCGCTCCGTGCAGCCGGTGCCACACCTGGTACGGGCTGACCTCGCCCCAGCGCAGGTGCGGGGACAGGTCGCTCGTGGCGGCCATGGCGGGTTCGTCGCGCTGGTCGTAGTCCTCGAGCGCATGGGTGACGAAGTGCTCGAGCCGCTGGTGTGCGCCGTGCTCGCCGGGCTCCCAGGCATCGCGGAGTCCGCCGGCCCAGTCGGGACGGGTCGGCAGCAGGTCCCACTCGCTCAGGTCGTCGCTCGCGACCCGGGCCGGGGCGGGCAGGTCGCGGGGCTTCGGGAGCGGGTGCCGTGGTTCCGGCATCGCCTGGGCAGCGCGCCAGAACGGGGTGAACACCTTGTACGGCTCGCCCTGTCCGGTGCGGACGGTCCACGGTTCCCAGAGCAGGCTCGCCGCGAAGCTGTGCGCCTCGATGCCGCGGTCGTGCAGGGCGCTCTTGATGCCGGCGTCGACCTCGCGCTCGGCCGGACCGTACCGACGGTTCCAGAACACGGCGTCGGCACCGGTGTCGGCGACGAGGGCGTCGATCACCGCGGCGGCCGCACCCCGTCGCAGCACCAGCCGCGAGTCACGGTCACGGAGTTCGCCGTCCAGTGCGGTGAGCGAGTGGTGGAGCCACCAGCGGCTCGCCGCGCCCGCGGGACGGATGCCGGGGGACTCGTCGTCGAGGACGTAGACCACCGTGACGTCGCCGCCGTGGTCGATCGCAGCACGCAGTGCGGGGTTGTCGGCCAGCCGCAGGTCGTCGCGGAGCCAGACCAGCGCGCCGGTCACACCGCTGCCGGGTCCGACTCGGAGACCGAGCGCGCGACGGCCCGTCGGCCCGGGGCGGTGCCGACCGCGAGGCGCAGCTTCGTGCAGAGCTCGGTGAGGGTGCGGAGTTCGGCGTCGGACAGTCCGGCGCCGACCTGCTGCGCGATGCTCGCCGCGTGCTGCACGGCCACGTGGCGGTAGACGTCGAACCCGTGCGGGGTGAGCGCCACGATGACGCCGCGGGCATCGGACGGATCCGGCTGCTTCTCGACGATCCCGCGGGCGAGCAGACGATCGACCAGACGACTCACGCTCGGCTGGGTGAGGAGCAGGTGGCCGGTGAGGTCACGCATGCGGCAGCGTCGACCGGGCTGCGTCGACAGGTTGAAGCAGACGTCGTACTCGTTGAAGGAGATCTCGCCGCCGGGGAAGTCCGCGTTGAGGCTCCGCATCACGGTGACCTGGGCGCGGAACAGTGATTCCCAGGCGGCAACGGCGGTCGCCTTCTCGCTGCGGCGTGACTCGCTCACGATGGCGCTCCCCTCTGGTCGGACGGTCCGTCCACACTACCGACGGCCCCCGACAGGCGCGGGTTCGACATGCATGCGCTCCGACATGCACGAGGGCCGGCCGCTCTTCCGAGCGACCGGCCCTCTCCCTTGCACCAAGAGTTTCCTGCAATCACATTCCGCAGGCGGTGCCACAGCAAACACCGTCTGCACGACCGACTGTATAACGAAGCGGTAACGGCGCGCTAGCCTCCCGCTGCGTCGTTCGCTGCGAGTTCACCAAGAGCGACCGATCAGGATCAGAAGAGGTCGGGCGAGGGCGTCGAGGCGTAGCGCACGGCCACGTCGGCGTGCCGGTCGAACCGGTAGCCCACACCGCGGACGGTGCGGACGATCTCCTCGAACGCGCCGAGCTTGGAGCGGAGCCGGCGCACGTGCACGTCGATGGTGCGCTCGTTCGGGGTCTCGTCCTCGCCGTCCGACCACAGGCCGTCGATGATGGCCGAGCGGTCCACGGTCTGGCCCTCGCGCAGCACCAGGAACTGCAGGAGTTCGAACTCCTTGTAGGTCAGGGGCGCTGCGTCGCCGTCGAGCGTGACGCGCTTGCGGGAGATGTCGATGACGACCCCGGTCTCCTCCGGCTCGGGCTTCTCGGCCTGCTTGCGGGCGGCGACCGCGGACCGGTCCTGCAGGGCCAGGCGGACGACGTCGACGTCACGGCCACCGGACTGCTCCGCGGCGACGGCGACGGCCGCGTAGGTCTCCGAGTTCGGCACCAGCTGCGCGGTCAGTGCCTTCAGCTGCTCGACGACGGCTGCGAGCGTCGTGCCGGCCGCTGCCGCCTTCGCCTCGTCGATCCCGACGTAGAGCGCGAAGCCACGGGCCTCGGTGCCCTCCGGCAGGGAGCGGTTGCGCTGCGGTGCGACGACCGGGCTGGTCGGCACGCTCGTCTGCCCGGTCGTGGCCGGCGTCGCGGGACGCGGACGGATCGGGGTGACCGTCCCGAGGTCGGTCGGCGCCGGAGCGGCGGTGCGGAGCGCGGTGCGGGGCTGGGCGATGGTGAGCGACATGGTGGTTCTCCGGGCGATGTGGCCGGTGCGCGTGTGGCGCTGGCGGCGGTGTCGAATGCGTCGACCCGGGTGCGGCTGGATGCCGATGTGCCCTGCGGTCCTGCTGCGGACCGGGGCGGACCCGGGGGAACGGGAGACAGACCTCGTGACGTGGTGCGCGTCGCCGACGGTGTCCGTCACCCGGGGATCACACGCTCGCGACCGGGGTGGTGTCGCGGGGGATCCGGCTGGAACGGGTGCCGATCAGGCACACATTCGACAACGCATGACGGCGACCGGCATCATCATGCCGGCAGTCCCCTGGACCTCGGAGAGGACGCGGGTGGACACGGTTGCAGTCATGGGATGAGTATCGGCGGTATACCAAGGTGGTGTCAACCGTCCGAGCAGACGGTGCGTTCCGCGCACCGGTGGCGGTGGACCGGGCTGACGGACGACGGGAGGCCCGTGGCGGTGTCGCCACGGGCCTCCCGTCGATCGTCGGTGACGTCGACTGCCTACTCGGCCAGACCGTAGAGGCGGTCGCCGGCGTCGCCGAGACCGGGCACGATGTAGCCGTTCTCGTCGAGCTTCTCGTCGAGGGCGCCGAGGACGATCGAGACGTTGCGGTCGCCGACGGCCTCTTCGACCATGGCGAGCCCCTCCGGCGCACCGAGGATGCACACGCAGGTGATCTCCTCGGCGCCGCGGGCGAACAGGAAGTCGATGGCAGCGGCGAGGGTCCCGCCGGTGGCCAGCATCGGGTCGAGCACGAAGCACTGACGGCCGGACAGGTCGTCGGGCAGGCGCTCGGCGTAGGTCTGCGGCTCGAGCGTCTCCTCGTTGCGGGCCATGCCGAGGAACCCGACCTCGGCCGTCGGCACGAGCTTGACCATGCCTTCGAGCATGCCGAGGCCGGCACGCAGGATCGGGACGACGAGCGGACGCGGCTTGGCGATCGAGACGCCCATGGTGTGCGCCACGGGGGTGTCGATGGGCGTCGCGGTGACCCGGACGTTCCGCGTGGCCTCGTACGCGAGGAGCGTGACGAGCTCTTCGGTCAGGGCGCGGAACGTGGGGGAGGGTGTGGTCCGGTCGCGGAGCACCGAGAGCTTGTGGGTGATGAGCGGGTGGTCGGCGACGTGGACTCGCATAGGGTCGAGCCTACCGTGCTGCCGACCACCTGGAGGTCCCGTGGAAGCGCCCGCTGCCCGCCCGTTCGTCCCGGCGATGGAGCGCGCGCTCGACGAGGCCCGGGCCTGCCTGGCGACCGGCGACGTGCCCGTGGGCGCGGTGGTGCTCGACCGCGACGGCGTCGTCGTCGCCGTCGGCCGGAACGAGCGCGAGGCGCTGCAGGACCCGACCGCCCACGCCGAGGTGCTCGCGCTCCGCGCGGCCGCCGCGGTCACGGGGGACTGGCACCTCGACGAGCACACGCTCGTCGTGACCCTCGAACCGTGCCCGATGTGCGCCGGGGCGATCCTGGCCGCACGCGTGCCGCGGGTCGTGTTCGGCGCCTGGGACCCGAAGGCGGGCGCGACCGGCAGCGTCTACGACATCGCCAGGGACCGTCGGCTGCCGCACCGCTCCGAGGTCGTCGGCGGCGTGCTCGAACGCGAGTGCGCCGCGCTGCTCGACGCGTTCTTCAGTCAGCGGCGAGGATGACGATCGCCTCGGTCGGCGGGCGCGGACCGGTGCGGAGCACGTCGGGCTCGACGTAGATGACCCGGGCGATCGGCACCGCGGAGCGCACCCGCTGCTCGACCGTGTCGATGCCCGCGGCGACGTCCCCCAGGCGGCGGTCGCCGTCGACGGCGACCTTCACGCCGACCATCAGCTCGTCCGGGCCCAGGTACAGGGTCTTGATGTGGATGATCGAGTCGACCTCCGGGCCGTCGAGCACCGCGTGCTTGATCCGCTCGACGTCGGCGGCGGTCGCGCCTTCCCCGACGAGGAGGCTCTTCGTCTCGATGCCCAGGACGACCGCGACGGCGATGAGCAGGGCGGCGATGAAGATCGTGCCGATCGCGTCGAAGACGCCGTTGCCGGTGATCGCGGTCAGCCCGACGCCGAAGAGTGCGAACACCAGGCCGAGCAGTGCCGCGGTGTCCTCGAGCATGACGACGGGCAGCTCCGGGGCCTTGGCGCGGCGGACGAACTGGACCCAGCTGAGCGTGCCCTTCTGCGGCCGGGCCTCCTTCAGCGCGGTGCGGAGCGAGAAGCCCTCGAGCCCGATCGCGATGACGAGCACGACGAGCGGCAGCCACCAGTTCTCGAGCGGGTGCGGGTGGGCGAGCTTCTCGATGCCCTCGTAGAGCGAGAAGACGCCGCCGACGGAGAACAGGATGATCGAGACGACGAAGGCGTAGACGTAGCGCTCGCGGCCGTAGCCGAACGGGTGCTCCTCGTCGGCGGCGCGGCGCGCCCGGCGACCACCGAGCAGCAGGAGGAGCTGGTTCGCGGAGTCGGCCAGGGAGTGCACGCCCTCGGCCAGCATCGACGCGGACCCGCTGATCGCCGCCGCGACGAACTTCACGATCGCGATGCCGACGTTCGCACCGAGTGCGGCGAGGATCGCCTTCGTGCCTCCTGAAGCGCTCACAGCTGTCCCCTTCTCCCGATCTGGAAGACGATCCTAGGCGAGGCCGGTCGGTAGGGTCGGGAGCATGACGATCGACCTGCCCCGTACGGCCCTGCTCGGCGTCGGCTCCATGTCCGGCTCGGTCCTCGACGGCCTGCTCGCCGCCGGACTCGACCCGGCGACCGTGACCCTCACGACGAAGTCCGAGGCGTCGGCGGCCGCCCATCGGGAGCGCGGGCTCGACGCCACCGCGAGCGACACCGACCCCGACGCGAACCGCTCGGCCGTCCGTGGCGCGGCACTCGTCGTCGTCGGTGTGAAGCCGTACGTGATCGCGGACCTGCTCGACGAGGTCGCCGCCGACCTGGAGCCCGGTGCGGTGCTGGTCAGCGTGGCGGTCGGCACCACCACCGCGAGCATGGAGGCGCGGGTGCCGGCCGGGGTCCGCGTCGTCCGGGCGCTGCCGAACACGCCGATCGGCGTCGGCCACGGCGTCACCGGGATCAGCGCCGGGGCATCGGCGGACGCCGAGGCCGTCGCGCTCGCGTCGTCGGTGTTCACGGCGTCAGGACGGGTGCTCGAGGTGCCCGAGGCGCAGCTCGACGCCCTGTCGGCGGTGTCCGGCTCGGGCCCGGCCTACGTCTTCCTGCTCGTCGAGGAGTGGCAGCGTGCCGCCGAGGCGCTGGGCTTCGCCCCCGAGCAGGCGGCCGCGATGGTGCAGGGCACGCTCCGGGGTGCCGTCGAGCTGCTCGACCGGTCGGATCGCGGACCCGCAGACCTGCGGCGTGCCGTCACGAGCCCGAAGGGCACCACCGAGCGGGCCGTCGCGGTGCTGCAGGACGCCGACCTCGCCGACACGTTCCTGCGCGCGTCGCGCGCGGCGATCGCTCGTGCGGAGGAGATCGCGGCGTCGTAGCCGCGTCCGGGACTACTCGTAGGCGGCGAAGCGCTCCAGGTCCGTCTCGGACCCCGAGACGATGATCACGTCGTTCTCGCCGATGATGCTCTCCGGGGTCGCCGGCACGAACGGGCTGCCCGGCGGCTTGATGCCGAGCACCGTCAGGCCGAACCGCGTGCGGATCACCGTGGTCGCGAGGTCCTTGCCGCGCACCGCCCGCGGCGGGAACATCTTCACCACCGCGAAGTCGTCGTCGAACTCGATGAAGTCGAGCATGCGCCCGGACACCAGGTGCGCCGTGCGCTCGCCGGCCTCGCGCTCCGGGTAGACGACGTGGTTCGCGCCGATGCGGGACAGGATCGTGCCGTGCGACCGGCTGATGGCCTTCGCCCAGATCTGCGGGATGCCGAGGTCGACCAGGTTCGCGGTGATCAGCACGCTCGACTCCAGGTCGCTGCCCGTGCCGACGACCGCGATCGCGAAGTCCTGCGCACCGATCTGGCGCAGGGCGTCGATGTCGGTCGCATCGGCCTGCACGGCGTGCGTGACCCGGTCCGACCACTTCTGCACCAGGCCCGGGTCGGTGTCGACGACCAGCACCTCGCGGTCCTGCCGTTCGAGCTGACCTGCGGTGGCGGCGCCGAACCGGCCGAGGCCGATGACGAGCACGGGTGCGTCGTGACTGATCGCACCCATCGGGTGCGGGGGACGGGTTCGGTCAGCCAACGATCGGCCTCTCCTCGGGACGGCGGAACAGTTGCCGGCTCTGACTCGCGGCCAGGGCTGCGGCGATGGTCACTGTACCGACCCGACCGAGGAACATGGTGGCGGCCAGGACGTACTTGCCGGACTCCGGCAGGTTCGCGGAGACACCCGAGGACAGCCCACTGGTGGAGAACGCCGAGATCACCTCGAACAGGACACGGTCGAGCGAATCGTCCGTGATCTGCAGGAGCACCACGGTCGCGACGGCCACGATCGTCGCCCCCCAGAGCACGATGGCGACCGCGACCCGCAGCACGTCGCTCGGGATGCGGCGGCCGAACGCCTCCATGCTCTGCCGGCCCCGGGCCTCGGCGACCGCGGCGAGGAACAGCACGGCGAGCGTCGTGACCTTGATGCCGCCGGCGGTCGAGGCCGACCCGCCGCCGATGAACATGAGCATGTCGGTGACGAGCAGGCTCGAGCCGTTCAGCTGGTCGAAGTCGACGAGCGAGAAGCCACCGGACCGGGTCATCGTCGACAGGAAGAGGGCCTGGAACGCAGTCCGGCCGGCCCCTTCCTCGCCGAAGGTCGTCGGGTTCGACGCCTCGAGCGCGGTGTAGACGATCGCACCGCCGATGAGCAGGACGGCGCTCGTGGCCAGCGTGAGCTTGACGTGGATGGGCCAGCGGCGCGGCGTGCGGAGCTGCTTCGTCAGGGTGCGGATGACCGGGAAGCCGATCGACCCCGCGACGACACCGATCATCAGGAGCGTCAGGAACCAGTAGTCGTGGGCGAACGGGTCGAGGCCGTCCGCGTTCGGTGAGAAGCCGGTGTTCGTGAACGCCATGGCGGCGTAGTAGAAGGAGTCGCCGACCGCGGTCCAGAACGGGATGCCGGCGATCAGCACGGACGGCAGCAGCAGCAGGCCGAGGACGATCTCGATCGACAGGGTGCTCACCGCGAC
Organism: Curtobacterium sp. PhB137; assembly: GCF_003814955.1. Classification (NCBI taxonomy): domain Bacteria; kingdom Bacillati; phylum Actinomycetota; class Actinomycetes; order Micrococcales; family Microbacteriaceae; genus Curtobacterium; species Curtobacterium sp. PhB137. The sequence goes on from NZ_RKQO01000007.1 coordinate 217,693, forward strand.
CGTGGCGAGCAGGGTGCCGACCTCGCCGAGGCGGACGGCCTGCCCCTCGGGGACCGCCCCGTGGTGGGTGCGGAGCGGGTTCGAGTCGCCCGCGGCCATCAGCTTCGCGCGGAGCCCGAGCTTGCGGGTCACGAAGAGCCCGAGGATCGACGCGAAGGTCAGGACGCCCACCGCACCGATCTGCGTCCCGATCACCACGAGGACCTTGCCGAACACCGACCAGTGCGTGGCCATGTCGACGGTCGCGAGGCCCGTGACGCAGACCACCGACGCCGCCGTGAACAGCGCGTCGGAGAAGTGCGTGCCGGTCCCGTCGGCTGCCGCCCACGGGGTCATGAACAGCGATGTGAACACGAAGATGAGGGCGACGAACACCAGGATCGCCAGACGTGACGGCGACGAGCGCAGGACCGTCGCGATCCGTCCGCCGCGTCGTCGGGTGACGGTCACGTGCCGCGGGAGCGGCTCGGTACGGTCGAGCATCGTATGCCTCCGAGGACATGGGCCGGGACGGTTCGTCATGGTACATCCGTGGTGCCCCGGCTAGCCTTGCCCGCATGGCCGACATCTTCTCCGTCGTGGCGGACCCCACGAGGCGCGAGCTGCTCGGGACCCTCCTCGCCGCGTACGGATCGGACGTCACCGGCGGGGAACTCAGCGTCGGGCAACTGGTCGAACGACTGGGCGTCAGCCAGCCGACGGTGTCGAAGCACCTCCGGGTCCTGCGCGACATCGGACTCGTCACCAGCCGCGAAGAAGGGCAGCACCGCTTCTACCGGCTCGACCCGGAACCGCTCGTGTCGCTGGAGGACTGGGTCCTGCCGTTCACCGGCGCGGTCGACGCCGACGGCATGCCCGCGACCACGGCCTGGACCCCCGACGGTCAGCCCGTGTCCGTCCGCCGCAACGGTGCTGCCGGCAAGACCACCGTCGAGGTCGGGACCGAGCTCGGGCGTGTCATGGCCGAGGCGTCCTACCGGGCCACCGCGGCGATCTCCGGTGCGCAGCAGGGCTGGGAGCGTGTCGTCGACCGCAGCCGCAAGCGCTTCACCCGCCGCGGCGACGAAGACTGAGCCTGGACACTGGGTCGCACGCGCCTCTACAGTTGCCAGTGACCACACAGGTCACACCAAACCCGTGCGCGGATCGCGTGCGAGCCACCGAAGGCGGATCATGACCGGCAGTTTCGACGACGTGCGCTTCCTCACCGTCGCTGAGGTCGCCGAGATGATGCGTGTCTCGAAGATGACCGTGTACCGCATGGTCCACGCCGGTGAGCTCCCCGCCATCCGTTTCGGCCGGTCCTTCCGTGTCCCCGAGTCAGCCGTCGCCGACGTGTTGCGCGGCGGCATCGCAGACGTCGGCTGAGCGCACACCCGTCCGTTCCGGGCGCGTTCGACATCGCGTCAGCCCTCCGGTAGACTCGGCCGGGTTGATTTTCCGCGGTCTCGACGGCCCGGTGTCCGATACATCAGCACAGTCCGAGCGAGGTCCACATGGGTTCTGTCATCAAGAAGCGTCGCAAGCGCATGGCGAAGAAGAAGCACCGCAAGCTGCTTCGCAAGACGCGCCACCAGCGTCGCAACAAGAAGTAGGCCCCGAGCCTGCAGCGTCAAGCCCCGGTTCGCCGGGGCTTTCGCATTCCCCAGGGGACGCGGACAGCGGGCTACGCTGGAGCCATGCCCGCAGTGACGTTCCTGACGAAGCCCGGATGCCACCTCTGCGACGATGCACGGCCCGTGGTCGAACGCGTCGTCGCCGAACACCCCGGCGTCACCCTGCAGGAACGCTCGATCCTCGACGACGACGCCCTCCGCCAGGAGTACGCGGAGGACATCCCCGTCGTGCTGGTCGACGGGCGCGTCCACAGCAACTGGCACGTCGACGCCGACCGGCTCGCACGTGCCCTCGAGAAGGCTGGTTCCCCCGCATGATCTCCCACGTCGTCGCCTGGACCCTGCGCGAAGACCTCGACCGCGCCGCGGCCATCGCCCGGATCCGTGAACTCCTGACCGGCCTGACCGGCACCATCGGGTCGATCCGTTCGCTCGAGGTCGTCGAGAACGTCGCCTACCCGGAGAAGAACAGCGACGTCGCCGTCGTCGCGTCGTTCGACGACCTCGCCGGACTCGACGAGTACCAGGTGCACCCGGACCACCAGGCTGCCGCAGCCGAGATCCGTGGACTGGTCACGGGGCGGGCTGCCATCGACTGGCAGAGCTGAGCCGGGCCTCCCGTCCCGCCCCCGGTGCTGCGTGCGCTGCGGCGCTTCGTGAGCAGAAATGGTCGCCTCCCGCATCGGGAGGCGACCATTCCTGTTCACCATGTGCGCTCGCGCGCGGCGCCGCGCGACGTGACTACGGGGTCAGGCGCGTCGGTCCACGGAAGAGGTACGTGACCTCGCGGATGGACGGCTCACCCAACATGAGCATGAGCACGCGCGCAAGGCCCATGCCGAACCCACCGTGCGGCGGCACGCCGTAGCGGAAGAAGTCGAGGTACCAGCCGAGCTCCTCGGGGTCGAGGCCCTTCTCGACGGCCTGCGCCTCGAGCACGTCGACGCGGTGCTCGCGCTGCGCGCCCGTGGAGATCTCCGCGCCGTTGAAGATGAGGTCGTAGCTGTTCGTGAGCGACGGGTCGCCCGGCTTGCGCATGTGGTAGTACGGCCGGATCGAGGCGTCGTACTCGGTGACGAACACGAACTCCGAACCGTGGTGCTCCTTCGCCCAGGCGGCAACGCGGCGCTCACCCTCGGGGTCCAGGTCGCCGTCGGCGCGGACGACGTCGTGGCCGCTGTCGGCCACGATCTTCCGGGCCTCGGCCAGGGTCACGCGGGGGAACGGCGTCGCGGGGACCTGCAGCTCGAAGCCGAAGACCTCCTCGATGTCCTTGCCGTACTTCTCCTTGACCGCGGTGATGCCGGCGACCAGGACTTCTTCGTGCATCGCCATGACGTCTTCGTGGGACTCGATCCACGAGAACTCGGCGTCGACGCTCGTGAACTCGGTCGCGTGGCGGCTCGTGAAGGAGGGGTCCGCGCGGAACGCGTCGGCGATCTCGAACACGGCGCCGAAGCCGGCCGGCTGGGCCATCTGCTTGAAGTTCTGCGGCGACTGCGCCAGGTAGGCGGTCGTCTCGAAGTACTCGAGCTGGAAGAGCTCGGCGCGCGACTCGGACGCCGACGCCATCAGCTTCGGGGTGTGGATCTCGATGTAGTCGCGGTCCACCCAGTAGGTGCGGAACGCGTGCTCCATGGTCGTCTGGATGCGGAAGATGAGGTTCTGCTTGCGGTTGCGCAGATCGAGGAAGCGCCAGTCGAGCCGCTTGTCGAGCGACGAGTCGTCGGCGATCGGGGTCTCCGGGATCGCGGCGCTCACCACCTCGAGCGTGCCGACCTTGACCTCGAGCCCGCCGAGCTTGACGCGCTCGTCGTGCTTCAGGGTGCCGGTGGCGTGGATGAAGGTGCCGTGGGCGAGGGCCGAGATCTCGGTGGTGGTGGCGAGCGCGGCCTGGGCGGCGTCGTCACCGTCCTCGGCCTCGCGCGTGGCGGGGTTCACGAGCTGGACGGCGCCGGATTCGTCGCGGAGGACGACGAACTGCACCTTCTTCTGGTCTCGGACGGTCTCGACCCATCCGGCCACGGAGACGGGGCCGTCGGGGAGGGCAGCGAGGTCGGCGATGCGGGTGCGTTCGATCACGGTGGTCGAGTCTAACCGTCTGCGTCCGGCGGCGTCGGTCCGCAGGGTGTTCCCCTCCACAGGGCGGCTCGCTTCCGGCGTCGTCCACAGGTCGGACCGGGAGGCCCGTGGGGCGTCGAGTGGGTCCGTAGCGTTCTCGACGTGGCCGGGTCGCGAGACGAGAGGGGGACCGGGTGGGGACGGGGACGGGGGAGCTCGCGACCTGGCCGCCTGCGGCGGTCGCGACGATCGTCGCGTCGTTGTTGGCGCTCGGAGGCACCACGACGGCGACGGTCTGGTCGTTCATGCGGTGGCGGCGAGAGCACCGTGCGATCGAGCGAGCGTACGTCTGGCAACAGGTTGTCTGGGCAGCGGAGATGGTGTCGTCCGACGACGTCGGCAAGGCCGAGATCGGACGGATGGTCGCGGGCGCGATGTACGACATGCAGATTCATGGACGGGTCGACGATCCAGGTGTGAGTGTCCTGGTACGAACACTCGGAGAAGAGGAACGCGATGCAACGCATGTTCATGCACATGACCGGTGAGGAACGCCGGCGTGCGCAGGTCCGGCTCAACCAGGTCATCCTCGACGCGTACCCGAAGCGGAAGGCGCGGAAGATGATCGCCATGTTCGAGCGGGTGGAGGCACGTCTGGAGTACTCCCCGGAAGAAGCAGCCGAGGCTGAGCGGCGATGGCTCGCGCGGTACGAGCGCTCAGGGGAGCGAAGCGCGGAGTGACCCCAGGGTGCCGATGAACTCCTCGGCCATGCCGGCGCGCTCGACGAGCTTGGCGTGCCGGGCCCGGGCATCGTCGAGGTACTCGTCGAGGCGTGCAGCCAGCGCGGGCTCGTCGTCGGGGTCCTTCGCCGCCAGCGCATCGACGACCCGCAGCAGGTCCGCCATCTCGTCGAGCGTGAACCCGAGTGGCTTCATGCGGCGGATCACGAGCAGCCGGTCCAGGTCCTGCGCGGTGTAGACCCGGAACCCGCCCGTGGTGCGGCCGCTCGGCACGAGCAGCCCGACCTCGTCGTAGTGGCGGATCGTCCGCAGGGACATGCCGGCACGGTCCGCCAGCTCGCCGATGTGCATCGTGTCCGGGGTGTCGGTGGTGCTCACGGTGCACAACTCTACCCTCACGTGAGGGTAGAGTTCCGATCGATGTCCGTGATCACACACGCGCCGGCGGCCCCGAGCGTCCTCACCGCCCTCCGCTCACCCCGCATGCTCACCCGCGAGGTCCTCGCCGGTGTCGTCACCGCGCTCGCGCTCATCCCCGAGGCGATCTCGTTCTCCGTCGTCGCCGGGGTCGACCCCGCGGTGGGCCTGTTCTCGAGCGTCATCATCGCGGTCGTCATCTCGATCGTCGGCGGCCGTCCGGCGATGGTGTCCGCCGCGGCCGGTTCGGTGGCCCTGGTCATCGCGCCGCTCGTCCGCGAACACGGCATCGAGTACCTCGTGCCCGCGATCGTCCTCGGCGGCGTGTTCCAGCTCGTGCTCGGGTTCCTCGGGGTCGCGCGCCTGATGCGCTTCATCCCGCGCAGCGTCAACGTGGCGTTCGTCAACGCGTTGGCCATCCTCATCTTCACCGCGCAGCTGCCCAACCTGCTCGGCCCCGACGTCCCGTTCGTCGTCTGGCCGCTCACCGCCCTCGGCATCGCGATCATCGTCGGCTTCCCGTTCCTGACCAAGGCGGTCCCCGCGCCGCTCATCGCGGTCGTCGTGATCACCGGCATCACCATGCTCTTCAGCGTCGTCGTCCCCACGGTCGGCGACGAGGGCGAACTGCCCACCGCACTGCCCGGGTTCAACGGCATCGTCACCCCCTTCTCCTTCGAGACGCTGCAGATCGTCGCGCCGTACGCGTTCGGCGTCGCGATCGTCGGCCTCATCGAGACCCTGTTGACCGCGCAGCTCGTCGACTCCATCACCGAGACCGGCTCGAGCAAGTGGCGGGAGTCCTGGGGGCAGGGCGTCGCCAACATCGCGTCGGCGTTCTTCGGCGGGACGGGTGGTTGCGCGATGATCGGCCAGACGGTCATCAACGTGAAGACCGCGGGCGCACGGACCCGGATCTCGACCTTCGTCGCCGGTGCTTCCGTACTCGTCCTGACGATCGTGCTGCACGACCTCGTGGCCGAGATCCCGATGGCCGCGCTGACCGCCGTGATGCTCATGGTGTGCGTGGCGACCTTCGACTGGCACAGCATCCGTCCGCGCACCCTGCGGCGGATGCCCCTCGGGGAGACCGCCGTCATGCTCATCACCGTCGTGGTGGTCGTCGTGACCGAGAACCTCGCGACCGGCGTGCTCGTCGGGGTCGTCGTCGCAGCACTGGTCTTCGCTCGCCGGGCGGCCCACGTCGTCACCGTCGTCCGCGAGCCGGTCGACGAGCACACCGTGCGGTACCGGGTGCGCGGCGCCCTGTTCTTCGCGTCGTCGAACGACCTCGTCACGCGGTTCTCCTACGCCGAGGACCCGGAGCACGTGGTCATCGACATGTCCGACGCGCACGTCTTCGACGCCTCGACGGTCGCGGCACTGGACGGCGTCGAGCAGCGGTTCGCCAAGCACGGGTCCACGGTCGAGGTCGTGGGCCTCAACACCGGGTCGGTGGCCATCCACGGGCGGTTGTCGGGCGAGCTCGGCTGAGCGCTTCCGCATCCGGTGAATCGGCTGTGGGGCCGGTGAGCACCGGTGGGCGACCTACACTGGAACCCATGCCCGCCACCCGAATCCACCTCGTCCGGCACGGTGAGGTGCACAACCCCGACCGCGTCCTGTACGGGCGGCTCCCGGGCTTCGGACTGAGCGACCTCGGCAAGCAGATGGCCCTCGCCTCGGCGACCGCGTGGAAGGACGCCGGTGTCGACGTGCGCCGGATCGTCGCCTCGCCGCTGCAGCGCACGCAGGAGTCCGCGGCGCCGTGGTCGGCCGCGTACGGGCTCGACGTCACGCTGGACGAGCGCCTGATCGAGCCGACGAACCGGTACGAGGGGCAGCCCCCGGGCTTCACGAAGCGTTCGCTCGGCCGTCCGGCGGAGTGGCCCTGGATCGCGAACCCGTTCCGGCCGAGCTGGGGCGAGGCGTACGAGTCGATCGCGAACCGCATGCTCGCCGCGATGACCACGGCGTGGGAGAGCGTGGGCGGCGGCGACGTCGTCCTGGTCAGCCACCAGCTGCCGATCTGGACGGTCCACCGGAAGCTCGCGGGGGAGTCGCTCTGGCACGACCCACGCAAGCGCCGCTGCGACCTGTCGAGCATCACGACCGTCGAACGGGTGCCCGCCACGTCGACCGGTCGGTTCACCGAGGTCGGGTACACGGATCCCGCGCAGGAGCTGCGCGCGACCGCCATCGACGAAGGAGCAGTGTGAGCGTCATCAGCAAGCGGTTCGCGGTCCTCGCAGCGACGGCGGTCGCCGCGGCGCTCGTCCTGTCCGGGTGCTCGTCGGACAACGGTGGCCTCGCCAAGCAGTACGGCAACGGCACCACCCAGAACTACATCTCCGGCGACGGCGCGGTGACCGAGGTCACCGCCGACAAGCGGTCCGACGCGGTCGACTTCGAGGCGAAGGACTCCGACGGCGACACCGTCTCGTCGAAGGACCTCAAGGGCAAGGTCGTCGTCCTGAACTTCTGGTACGCGAGCTGCCCGCCGTGCCGCGCCGAGGCGAAGTACCTCAACGAGGTGCACGAGTCCTACGCCGGTGCCGACGACGTCGCGTTCATCGGCGTCAACGTCCGCGACGAGGCAGCGACCGCAGCCGCCTTCGAGCGCACCTTCGGCGTCGACTACCCGACGGTCCTCGACCAGAAGACCGGCACGATGCAGCTCGCTCTGTCCGGTCAGATCGCCCCGAACGCCGTGCCGGCCACGATCGTCCTCGACACCAAGGGCCGCGTGGCTGCCCGGGTGCTCGGCGCCGTCGACGGCACGAGCATCCTGAAGACCCTGATCAGCGACGAAGTCGACGCCGGCAAGGCCTCCTGACCCGTGGCCTCCAACCCCTTCGCCGAGGCGATCCTGAGCGGCCAGATGGCCGTCGCGCTGCCCGTGGCGGCGCTCGCGGGACTCGTCTCGTTCCTGTCGCCGTGCGTGCTCCCGCTCGTGCCCGGCTACCTCGGGTACGTCGGTGGGATCGCCGAGGGCGGGCAGCGCCGCGGGCGGGTCGTGCTCGGCGTGCTCCTGTTCATCCTCGGCTTCACGGCGGTCTTCGTCGCGTACACGACGGTGTTCGGCGCGCTCGGGTTCTGGCTCGTGCGCTGGCGCGACCTCATCACGCAGATCCTGGGCGTCGTCGTCATCGCGATGGGGCTGGTGTTCGTCGGCCGGTTCACGTTCATGCAGCGCACCATCAAGCCGAGCTGGACGCCCGCGACCGGACTCGTCGGTGCCCCGCTGCTCGGCATCGTGTTCGGCCTCGGCTGGACCCCGTGCCTCGGCCCGACCCTCGCCGCCATCAACCTGCTCAGCGTGCAGTCGGGCAGTGCCTGGCAGGGCATGTGGCTCGGCGTCGCGTACTGCCTGGGCCTCGGCATCCCGTTCGTCCTCGTCGCCCTCGGGGCCGGCTGGGCGACCGGTGCGATCCGCGCCGTGAAGCGGCACATGCGCACCGTCAACATCATCGGAGGAGCGATCCTGATCGTCATCGGTCTGCTCATGGTCACCGGAATCTGGTCGGCCGTCATGTCGAGCGTCGGGGCGGTGATCCAGAGCTTTGTCCCCGCGGTCTGATCCCGAAACCGAAGCGACGGGCGCCGACACCGCGTCGGACCCGCAGCGACCGTCCGACCACGTCGACGGCTCCGGACCCGGCGACGCCGGCATCAACCAGCCGAAGCTCGGCTTCGTCGGCACGCTCCGGTTCTTCTGGCGACAGCTCACGAGCATGCGCACCGCGCTGTTCCTGCTCATGCTGCTCGCCCTCGCGGCGATCCCGGGCTCGCTCGTGCCGCAGCGTACCGCCGACCCGAACGGTGTCGTCCAGTACAAGGCCGACCACGCCACGCTCTACCCGATCCTCGACAAGCTGCAGGTCTTCGACACCTATACGTCGGTGTGGTTCTCGGCGATCTACCTGCTGCTGTTCGTCTCCCTGATCGGCTGCATCGTGCCGCGCACGAAGCACCACTGGCAGGCGCTCCGGACCCGTCCGCCCCGGACCCCCGTCCGCCTGACGCGACTGGCGGGCTTCCGCACCGTGGCGGTGCAGCCCGACGCGATGATCGACGGCACCACCGGGATCGACGTGACCACGGGCCTCCCGTCCAGCGAGCACGCGGTCACGCGCGCGATGGCGATCCTGAAGCGCGCCGGGTACCGCGTCGAGCGCTTCGGCGACTCGGTGAGCGCGGAGCGCGGCTACCTGCGCGAGACCGGCAACCTGGTGTTCCACGCGGCGCTCGTCGGTGTCCTGCTGGCCGTCGGTGTCGGCGGCGGGTTCGGGTTCACCGGCCAGCGGCTGCTGGTCGAGGGGCAGACGTTCTCGAACGTCCTCGGCTCCTACGACTCGTTCAACCCGGGTCGCTGGTTCCAGCAGACCGACCTCAAGGGCTACAACCTGACGCTCGACAAGTTCGTCACGAAGTACGAGGAGCGCAACCTCGACGCCCTCGGCCAGGCGCTCGACTACTCGGCGACCGTGACGAGCAAGGAGAAGGGCGGCGAGTCGACGACCAGCCGCCTGGGCGTGAACGACCCGCTGCACGTGGGCGGCACCAACGTCTACCTGCTCGGCAACGGCTACGCGATGAACGTCACGGTGCGCGACGGCGAGGGCAACGTGGCGTTCCAGGACGTCGTGCCGTTCCTGCCCGAGGACGCCAACTACACGTCCACCGGCGTCATCAAGGTGCCGGACGCGCTGCCGGACCAGCTCGGCATGGTCGGGTTCTTCTACCCGACGGCGTCGAAGCTCGCCTCGGGTGCGTACACGAGCGCCTACCCGGACACGCAGAACCCGCTGCTGACGCTGCAGGTCTACACCGGCGACCTCGGCCTCGACAGCGGCGTGCCGCAGAGCGTCTACACGCTCGACACCAAGGGCCTCACGCAGATCGCCGGCCGTCAGTCCGACACGGCGAGCATCGCGCTCGAGCCCGGGCAGACCAAGAAGCTGCCGAACGGTGCCGGGTCGATCACCTTCGACGGCGTCAAGCGCTACGTGTCGCTCGACGTGCACCACGACCCGTCGCAGGCGTGGGTCGCCGCCTTCGCGCTGCTCTCGACGCTCGGGCTGCTCACGTCGCTCTTCGTCCCGCGCCGACGCGTGTGGGTGAAGGTCGTCCCCCGCAAGGGCGCAGAGCACGGCGAGTACGACTTGGAGTACGCGGGCCTCGCCCGCGGTGAGGACCCCAACCTCGAACGGGCCGTCGCGGACATCGCACAGCGCCACACGTCGGACCTCGGAGTTAGGATGCCCCAGTGAACGACATGACCACGAACCTCGCGACCTACTCGGTCGTGCTGACGTACTCCGCGATGGCGGTCTACGTCATCGCGTTCATCTCGTTCGCGCTGGACATGGCGAAACGCTCCGGCGAGGTCACGGCAGCGGCGAAGAACGCTGGTGCCGACTCGGACGACGCTGCGGCGACCGCCTCGGTGGGCGCGGCCCGCTCGGCGAAGACCGTCGCCACCGTCCGGGGCGGCACCGTCGTGCTCGAACCGGTCGCGGCACCCCCGGCGAACGCCGGCGGCTCGGCCGCGCGCGGCACGAAGTTCGAGCGCGTCGGCATGGCCATGACGATCCTCGCGCTGGTGCTGCACGTCGCATCGGTGGTCCTGCGCGGCATCGCGGCCGACCGTGTGCCGTGGGGCAACATGTTCGAGTTCTCGCTCACCGGCACGGCGCTCATCACGCTCATCTTCCTGCTCGTGCAGTTCTGGCAGAACCTGAAGTTCCTCGGCGTCTTCATCACCGGGCTGACGATCATCCTGCTCGGCATCGCGACGGTGAACTACTGGGTGCCCGTCGTTCCGCTGCAGCCGGCGCTGCAGTCGTACTGGCTCGTCATCCACGTCTTCGTGGCGATCGCCGGCACCGGGTTCTTCGCGCTCGGTGCGGGGCTCGCGGTGGCGCAGCTCGTGCAGACGTACCGCCAGGGCCGGACCGCCTCGGGCAAGCTCCGCTTCATGGCGACCCTGCCGGACGCCGACCGCCTCGAGGTCCTGACCTACCGCGTCCTGCTCGTCGGCTTCGTCCTCTGGACCTTCACCCTGATCGCCGGTGCGGTCTGGGCGGAGCGTGCCTGGGGCCGGTACTGGGGCTGGGACACCAAGGAGGTCTGGACCTTCATCATCTGGGTCGTCTACGCCGGGTACATCCACGCCCGTGCGACCCGCGGCTGGCGCGGTGCGCGGTCGTCGTGGCTGGCGCTCATCGGCTTCGCCGCCGTGATGTTCAACTTCTCGGTCGTGAACGTCTTCTTCAAGGGCCTGCACAGCTACTCGGGCCTGTGAGCGACGCGCGTCACTGACGCGGCTCTGGTCGCGACCAGGACCGGACGGGAGGCACGGTGCCAGCTGGCACCGTGCCTCCCGTCCGTCGTCCGGTCGCGTGCAGGGCCGGGAAGACGGGTCTACGCGGCGGCCAGTACGGCGTGCACCCGCGCCACCCGCGCGAACCACCACGCCGTGCGCTCCGGCGACGCGGCGTTCCGGTCGAGCAGGTCCGCCGACACCGCGACCCGTCGCACCGGCACGCGGCCCCCGACCGGCAGCAGCGGGTCCACGGTGACGTCGGACGCGAACATCGCGGCGGTCCCGAGCCCGGCTGCGTACCCCGGGGACATCGCAGCCGCGGCGAGGAACGCGCCCATACCGAGCCCCACCGAGGTGTCGAGCGCGCTGGAGACCACGCACGGCAACCCGGCCTCGGCGATGACCGTCCGCGCCGCGGTGACGCCCCCGAGCGGTTGTGCCTTGACGACCAGGACATCAGCCGCTCCGGCTCGTGCGACGGCGAGGGGGTCGGCGGCCTTGCGAACGCTCTCGTCCGCGGCGATCCGCACCCCGAGGCCGTCGATCCGTGCCCGCAGCGCGGCGAGCTCCGGCACGGTCCGACAGGGCTGCTCGGCGTACTGCAGGTCGAAGGGGGCAAGGCGTTCGAGCGCCTCGGTGGCCTGGTCGACGCTCCACAGTCCGTTGGCGTCCACCCGGACGGCGGCCGCGGGGCCCATCACCCGTCGGACCTCGGCGACCCGGGCGACGTCCTCGTCGACGGTGGTGCCGGGCTCGGCGACCTTGACCTTGGCGGTGGTGCACCCGGGGTAGCGCGCGAGCAGTGCGGCGACCTGGTCCGGGGCGATCGCCGGCACGGTGGCGTTCACCGGCACCGAGTCGGCGGCGGCCTCGTGCTCGGTCCAGCCGAAGTCGATCGCGCCCCGGAGCCACGCGGCGGCCTCGGCGTCGGCGTACTCGACGAAGGGTGAGAACTCGGTCCAGCCCGAGGGGCCGCGGAGGACGAGCGCCTCGCGCGTGGTGATGCCGCGGAACCGCACCCGCATGGGCAGGGCGACCACGTGCGCGTCGGCGGTGAGTTCGGCGAGGTCGGGGAGCACGTCGGCCATCCTCCCACCGCACCCAGGGCACCTGCCGGTTCCTCGGAGGGGACCGCCAGGGCAGGGCATTAGCATGCATCGGTCGGCCTCGGTCGGCACTGGTCACGACCCGGATCGAACCGTCCGGAACGAGGGAGGCGCGGTGGCGCGGGAACCGCAGCAGCGTGCGCAGCGCCCCGGTCGCGACACCGACGAGTTCGCGCGGCTCATGCAGCAGAACACCGTCGACGTCCGCCAGACGGCAGGTCGGAAGCGCCGCAGCCCGATCGTCGGCAAGATCGCCCTCGGCCTCGCGGTGGTGTCCGCCGCGGTGGACGCCAGCGCCTTCGCGGTCTTCATGGGCGGTGACACCGAGTTCGCGTTCGGGATCTGCTTCGTCGTGGTCTTCCTGACCCTCATCGCGGCGGTGCTCGGCTTCGTCGCGGCCGTCGGTGGCCTCGGCCGGTGGTACGGGGCGATCGGTGTCGTGGTGGCCTTCTTCGCCAACCCGGTGATCCTCATCGTGATCCTCGTGTTCGTCGCACCCGAGGTCCTGACCGGCATGGGCGCCTGACCGGCGGCGGTACGTTGGGGGCATGGCTGCTCCCGTCTCCGACCTGTTCGACCCCGACGTCTGGACCGCGGCTCCGATCGCGGAGCAGTTCACGGACATCACGTACCACAAGCACGTCTCGAAGGGGATCGTCCGGGTCGCGTTCGACCGGCCCGAGGTGCGGAACGCCTTCCGTCCGCGCACCGTCGACGAGCTCTACCGGGCGCTCGACGACGCCCGCCAGGACCCCCGCGTCGGCGTCGTCCTGCTGACCGGCAACGGTCCGAGCCCGAAGGACGGCGGCTGGGCGTTCTGCTCCGGCGGCGACCAGCGCATCCGGGGGCGCAGCGGCTACCAGTACGTCGGCGACGAGGGTGCGCCGCCCGAAGGAGTCGACCCCGCCGCCGCGCAGGCGTCGATGGGACGACTGCACATCCTCGAGGTGCAGCGCCTGATCCGCATGATGCCCAAGGTCGTCATCGCCGTGGTCCCCGGCTGGGCAGCCGGCGGCGGGCACTCGCTGCACGCGATCTGCGACCTGACCATCGCGAGCGCCGAGCACGGCAGGTTCAAGCAGACCGACGCCGACGTCGGGTCGTTCGACGGCGGGTACGGCAGCGCCTACTACGCCAAGCAGATCGGCCAGAAGTTCGCGCGCGAGGTCTTCTTCCTCGCGCAGGAGTACTCGGCGCAACGTGCGTACGAGATGGGTGCGGTGAACGCGGTCGTCCCGCACGAGGACCTCGAGCGCGAGGCGATCCGCTGGGGCGAGATCGTCCTCGGCAAGTCCCCGACGGCGATCCGGATGCTCAAGTACGCGTTCAACGCCGTCGACGACGGCATGGTCGGGCAGCAGGTCTTCGCGGGCGAGGCGACGCGGCTCGCCTACGGCACCGACGAGGCCGTCGAGGGCCGCGACTCGTTCCTCGAGAAGCGCGCCCCCGAGTGGACGTCGTTCCCGTGGCACTACTGAGCCCGGCGGTGCCGGCATGAGCCGTCCGCTGGTCGCGCTGGGCACGTCGGATCCGCTGGCGGTGCTCCGCGGCCTGGAGGCAGCGCTCGCCGGCGGCCCCGCGCTGCTCCCCGTCGCCGAAGGGGCACCGGCGCTGCCGACCCTGCCACCGGCCGAGGTCCGGCAGCGGGTCGCCCTGGTGGTCGAGACGAGCGGGTCCACCGGCACCGGCAAGCGCGTGGCCCTCTCGTCCGAGGCGCTCCTCGCCGGTGCCGCAGCGGCGGACGCAGCGCTCGGCGGACCGGGCAGCTGGGTGCTGGCGCTGCCCACGCACTACATCGCGGGCCTCAACGTCCTGACCCGCTCGATCGCCGCGGGGACGACGCCGGTCGTCGTGGCACCGGGGCACTTCGACGCCACGGCGTTCGCGGACGCCGCGGACCAGCTCGTCACCGGCCCTGCGGCGCCCCGTCGCTACACGTCGCTCGTCCCCGTGCAGCTCGCCCGCGTGCTCGACGACGACCGCGCGACGGCTGCGTTGGGCAGGTTCGACGCGGTCCTCGTCGGCGGGCAGGCGACCCCGGCGGCGCTCCGCGAGCGAGCGGTCGCCGCAGGCGTGCGCATCGTGACGACCTACGGCGCCAGCGAGACGAGCGGCGGCTGCGTGTACGACGGCGTGCCGTTCGGGACCGTCCGCACCGCGGTGGTGGACGACGAGCTCCAGTTGGCGGGTCCGATGCTCGCCGAGGGGTACCTCGGCGACGAGGACCGCACGGCCGCGACGTTCGGCGAGCGCGACGGCCTGCGCTGGTACCGCACGGGGGACGCCGCCACGGTGTCGGACGGGGTGGTCCGGGTGCTCGGACGCCTCGACGACGTGGTGATCTCCGGCGGCGAGAAGGTCCGGCTCGGCGCGGTGGAGCGGCTCGTGCGCGACCTGCCCGACCAGCACGGCGCAGTCGTCACCCGACGGGCCTCGGGGGAGTGGGGCGAGGTGCCGGTCGTGGTCACCGAGCGACCGCTCGACCTCGACACCGTCCGGTCCCACGTGGGCGACGCCCTCGGCCGAGCCGCACGTCCGGCCGCGGTGGTGGTGGTCGACCGGCTGCCGATGCTCGCGTCCGGCAAACCCGACCGGCGGGCGATCCAGGACCTGGCGTCCTCGTAGGCCCGCGCGTCGGCACCGCGGTGCAGTGCGACGCGGCGCGGATAGGATCGGTGGTCGTGGCACGAACGAAGAACACGACGCACAAGCAGGGCCGCTCGGGCAACCCGGCGAAGGCTGCGACCCCGGTCCGCTCGAAGCGCCGGGCGACCGCGCGGGACTGGATCGGCGGGGCACGACTCCGCACGCTGACGCTCGGCGTCGTCCCCGTGGTGCTCGGCACCACCGTGGGCTTCGTCGACAGCGGCACCACGGGCGACTTCGGTGCGTTCCTGGCGCAGGACGGGCACCTCGCCATCGCGCTGCTCGCCCTCGCGGTGGCACTGTTCCTGCAGATCGGCGTGAACTACAGCAACGACTACTCCGACGGGGTCCGCGGCACCGACGAGTACCGCGTCGGCCCCGCTCGACTGACGGGGGCCAGCCTCGCGAAGCCCGGCACGGTGCTGACCGTCGCGCTGACGTTCTTCGGGCTGGCTGCCGTCGCCGGGATCGTCATCGTGGTGCTCACCCAGCTGTGGTGGCTGCTGCTCGTCGGCGCCGCGGCCATCGTCGCCGCGTGGTTCTACACCGGCGGCAAGAAGCCCTACGGGTACAACGCGCTCGGCGAGGTCTTCGTCTTCGTGTTCTTCGGACTCGTCGCCGTGCTCGGCACCCAGTACGTGCTCATCGGCCAGGCCACCACGAGCGGGTGGGCCGCCGCGGTCGCCGCCGGGTTCTTCGCCTGCGCGGTCCTGATGGTGAACAACATCCGCGACATCGACGAGGACCGTCTCGCCGGCAAGCGCACCCTGGCCGTCGTCGTCGGACGACCGGTGGCACGGGTGCTGTACGGCCTGTTCCTGCTGCTGCCGTACGTCGTGCTGCTCTGGTTCGTCCTGCTCTACTTCCGCACGGGCTTCACGTACTTCTCGCTGCTGCTGGCCCTGCCGGCGCTCGCGATCGGGGTGTCGTCCCGCAAGCCCCGTGAACTCATCACGGCACTGCAGCTGTCGTCGTTCGCCTCGCTGGTCTTCGGCGTCGTGCTCGGCATCACGCTCGCCGTCCAGCCGTAGGACTCCGCCGGACTACTCCGCGTCGGTGTCCCGGCGCGCGGCGTGCCGGTCGGCGTCCGACACCGGGCGCACGGTCGGCGTGTCCGCGGCGTCGGTGTCCGCCGCGTCGACGAAGTCGTCCTCGAAGTCGGTGTCCGCATCGCGCTCCGGGCCACCGCGGCGGTTCGCCAGGCTCAGGGCGACCTTGGTGCGGAGTCCGGCGAGCGCGATGTAGGACACCAGCAGCCCGACGAGGGCGGCGATGATCGTCGCCCAGTACCAGGGCATCGGGGTCAGGAGCCGGAGGAGCACGAGCGCCGCCGCGAAGATGCCGAGCCGGGCCAGGGTGTACAGGAGCCACGCTTTCACCCTGCGAGTCTACGGACGGCCGACCGGCAGGGTCGTCACAGGCTCGCGACCTAGACTCCTGGGCATGGTCCGCTTGTGGTTGATCGTCGTCGTCGCCGCTGTCGCCTTCACGGTGTACGCGGCCATCGACTGCGCGACGATGCCCCGCGAACGTGTCCGATCCCTCAGGCGGGGTGTCTGGATCCTCCTCGTGATCGTCCTCCCCGTCCTCGGTGGGGTGCTCTGGTTCCTGCTCGGCCGCTCGCCGGCGTCCCCGGGCACGACAGCCCGGTACCGTGGACCCGAAGACGACCCGGACTTCCTCGGCACCACGCCCGTTCCGGGGGACACCCTCACGGACAAGGACCAGGACGACGCGACCCTCCGAGACCTCGAAGACCAGTTCCACGACCGAGACGACGACGGCCGCACCGATCGCTGACGGTCCCGCCGGATCGGGCAGTCCGGCGACGGACGCTGCCCTGACGCTGCTGCAGGAACTCGTCCGCGCCGGCGTCACCGATGTCGTCGTCAGTCCGGGCTCGCGATCCCAGGCCCTGGCGCTCGCGGCCGTCGCCCTCGAGCGAGCCGGCGGCCTGACCGTCCACGTCCGGCTCGACGAGCGCACCGCCGGGTTCTTCGCCCTCGGGCTCGCGGTGGAGTCCGGTCGACCGGCCGCCGTCGTGACGACCTCGGGCACCGCCGTCGCCAACCTGCACCCTGCCGTCCTCGAAGCGCACCACTCCGGTGTGCCGATGATCGTGCTGAGCGCCGACCGGCCGGACGAGCTCCGCGGCATCGGCAGCAACCAGACCACCGTCCAGCCGGGGATGTTCGGCGACGCGGTCGCCTTCGTCCGCGACGTCGAGGCGCCCTCTGCGCACGGAGCCGACGCCTCGGTGCGTGCGGCGCTCCGCGACCTCGCCCGCCAGGCAGTCGCCGCGGCCGCCGGACACACCGGACAACCGGGGCCAGCGCAGCTCAACGTCGCGTTCCGTGAACCCCTGTCCGCCGGCCTCGACGCCGAGCGCGTGCAGGGCGTCTCCGACGACGAGGTCGACACCGCGTTCGCCACCCGTCGTGCGCACGGCGGACTCCCGGTGGCCGAGCTGTCGCCGGACGACGAACCGGGCACGGTCGTCATCGCCGGGCACGACGCCGGCGAGGACGCCGAGCGCATCGCGTGGGAGCTCGGCGCGCCCCTGCTCGCCGAGGTCTCCAGCGGCGCACGGTTCGGCCGGAACCTCGTCGTCACCTACCGCGAACTCCTGCGCGACCAGGACTTCGGCGGCGTGGTCCGTCGTGCCGTCGTGCTCGGTCACCCCACCCTGAGCCGTGAGGTCCCGGCGCTCCTGCAGCGGCAGGGGGTCGAGACGTTCGTGGTCCGCGGACACGCGGCCGACCCCTTCGACCCGGCCCGCGCCTCCCGGCCCTCCGACACCACCTTCGTGTCCGACGTCCGCGTGACGGGCCGGACCCGGCCGGAGCACCGTGCATGGGTCGGGCGCTGGGTCGGTGCGAGCCGTCAGCTGTTGGGCGACGGTGACGCCGGACCCGACCTCGGCGCCAAGCGGTCAACGGACCGCGCCGAACGCAACAAGTTCCTGCGCGACGAGGTCGCCCTCCGTCGACGACCCGTCGACCGCGCGATGCTCGCCGACGCCGTGTGGGGCGTGACGTGGCCGCACGACCGGCTCGTGTTCGGCGCCTCGCAGATCATCCGCGTCGCCGACGGGCGCGTGCTCGGCAAGAAGATCCGGGTGCACGCGAACCGCGGGCTCGCCGGAATCGACGGCACCGTGTCGACGGCGCTCGGGATCGCCGCGGCCCTCGAACAGTCGTCGGCGTCGGTCGGCACCACGCGCGTGCTGCTCGGCGACCTGACCCTGCTGCACGACCTCGGGGCGTTCGTCACCGGCACCGAGGAGCGCACGCACCGGGTCCAGGTCGTCGTCGGCAACGACCACGGCGGCGCGATCTTCCGCGGGCTCGAGGTGGCACGCACCACTCCACCGGAGGACATGCGGCGGATGATGTCGACGCCGCAGCACGTCGATGTCGAACGTGTCGTGACCGGCCTCGGCTGGGAGTACCGCCGCGCGGAGACGTGGGGCGACCTCGAGCGGGTGCTCACCGATCCGGCCGAGCGGGTCGTCATCGAGGTCCCGCTGGCCGACTGACGCGTGGCCGCCGCGCCGCTCAGGCCAGCGCGTCGGTGACCGGTCGGAACTTCAGGGCGGTCTCGGCGACCTCGCGCGCCGGTTCCGAACCCGCGACGACGCCCGCGCCCGCCCAGGCCCGGACGGTGCCGTCGTCGTCGATCCGGGCGCTGCGGAGCGCCAGCATCCACTCGCCGTCGCCGGTGGCGCTCATCCAGCCCACCGGGCCGGCGTAGCGACCGCGGTCGACGCCCTCGAGGTCGGCGACGAGCCGGACGGCCACGTCGGTGGGGGTGCCCGCGACGGCGGCCGTCGGGTGCAGGGCGTCGGCGACGTCGAGCGAGGTGGTGTCCGGCGGCAGGGTCGCCTGCACGTCGGTCGCCAGGTGCCACAGGTTCGGCAGCTGCAGCCGGAACGGCTCGGGGTCGGCGCGCAACTCGGTCACGAGCGGGCGGAGCGAAGCGAGCAGGCTGTCGATCGCGAACGCGTGCTCCTCGACGTCCTTCGCGCTGGCGGCAAGGGCTTCGGCAGCGGCACGGTCCGACACCTCGTCTTCGCCGCGTGCGGCGCTGCCGGCCAGCACCCGCGCCGTCAACCGGGTGCCGTCGGTGCGGGCGAGCGTCTCGGGGGTCGCACCGACCAGGCCGTCGACCGCGAAGGTGACGCACTGCGGGTAGGCGGCGGCGAGGTCGAGCAGCAGGGCGCGGTGGTCGGCGTCCGCTGGCATCTCGCCGACGAGGTCGCGGGCGAGGACGACCTTCTGCGCGCTCCCGGCGGCGATGCGTCGCACGGCCTCGGCGACGTTCGCGGCGTAGGCGGCCTCGTCGATCCGGCCGGGGTGCAGCGCGACGGAGACGTGTGGTCCGACGTGGGGGACCGGCACCGAGGTCCGCGTGAACGTGAGCGGCTCGGCGCCGACGGTCGTGTCGATCGCCGTGAGCCAGGCCTTGCCGCGCCGACGGCCGATGACCACGCGCGGGACGATCAGGACGCTCTCGTCGGCGGAGTCGTCGGCGAAGGCGAAGGAGCCGAACGCGACCAGGCCGGAGCCGCGCAGCTGCACCGGGTCGTCGACGACGGCCGACTCCACGACGGTGCGCCAGACCGCGGCGGCGTCGCGCATCCGGTCGGGGCCGGTGAACGTGAACCGCAGCGCCTCCCCGATGCCGACGATGCCGTCACCGTTCCGGACGAAGGCCAGGGGACGGTCGCGCAGGGCGTGGCGGAGGACGGTGCCCGGGTCGTCGAGGATCCGGGTGGAGACCGTCAGCGGGGGCGCCGCCGTGGTGGTTCGGGTCACGGCTCCGATGCTACGCGCGGTCGGTGGACCACCTGGCCGCGCGCTCGACGAGTGGGCCGTTGCTGCGAGTCCGGTGAACGTACGGTCGGGACCTCTAGGATTGGTCGGGTGAGCAGAGCGGACCTGAACAAGCGGCCGGACGAGGTGGCGGCGATGTTCGACGACGTCGCGGCCAAGTACGACCTCACGAACGACATCCTGTCGGCGGGCAACGCACCGCTGTGGCGTGTCGCCACGGTGCGGGCGGTCGACCCCCAGCCCGGCGAGAAGGTCCTCGACATCGCCGCGGGCACCGGGACGAGTGCCGCGGCCTTCGCGAAGAAGGGGGCCGAGGTCAGCGCGCTCGACCTCTCCGCCGGCATGATCGCGGTCGGTCGCGAGCGGCACCCCGAGATCACCTTCGTCGAGGGCGATGCCGAGCACCTGCCCTTCGACGACGACACGTTCGACGCCGTCACGATCTCGTTCGGGCTGCGCAACGTGAACGACCCGAAGCAGGCGCTCGCCGAGATGCTGCGGGTCCTCAAGCCCGGCGGCCGAGTGGTCATCTGCGAGTTCTCGACCCCGCCGCGTGCGCTGCTGCGCCTCGGCTACGGCACCTACCTGAAGCGCGTGCTCCCGGGCATCGCGAAGCTCTCGAGCAGCAACCCCGCCGCCTACCGCTACCTCGCCGAGTCGATCGACGCGTGGCCGGACCAGCAGGTCCTCACCCAGTGGCTGCGCGGCGTCGGCTTCTCCGTGGTCGCCTACCGGAACCTCACGGCCGGTATCGTCGCACTGCACCGTGGCCGCAAGCCCGTCGCCGACACGGTGCGCGAGTCCGCGGCCCGTCGTGCGAAGGCACGCCGCGACCACCAGACCACCGGCGAGCAGCCGCGCGTCGACCCGGCCGACGACTGACCGGTCACCATCCCCCGAAGACGGAGCAGCACTTGAATCCGAGCGTCCCGGTCGCACGTCGCGCGCCGAGCCTCCGCGCCTCGCTGGGCATCGGCGAGCGGTTGTTCGCCACGCCCGCCGACCGCCGCTTCATCGCCGCCGTCGACGACGGTCTCGAGCTCGTCGAGCAGGGGCTCGAGGACGCCATGCGTTCCACGGACACCCTCGCCGACACCACGAGCCGCTACCTGCTGTCCGCGGGCGGCAAGCGGATCCGTCCGACGCTGACGCTGCTCATCGCGCAGCTCGGCGACGGGGTGACCGACGCCGTGGTCAAGGCCGCCGTCAGCATCGAGACGACCCACCTGGCGTCGCTCTACCACGACGACGTCATGGACGAAGCGCCCGTCCGCCGCGGGGTCCCCGCAGCGCAGATCACGTACGGCAACAACGTCGCGATCCTGACCGGCGACCTGCTCTTCGCCCGCGCCAGCCTCATCACCGCCGACCTGGGTACCGAGGGCATCCGGATGCAGGCCGAGACCTTCCAGCGCCTCTGCATGGGGCAGCTGCACGAGACCACCGGCCCGCAGCCCGACGACGACCCGGTCGAGCACTACATCCAGGTGCTCAGCGACAAGACCGGTTCGCTCATCGCGACCGCCGCCCGCGCCGGTGTCATGTTCTCCGGCGCCGACCGTGCCTACCTCGACGCCGTCGGGACCTTCGGCGAGAAGGTGGGCGTCGCCTTCCAGCTCGTCGACGACGTCATCGACCTGGCACCGGCGACGGACAAGACCGGCAAGATCGCCGGCAACGACCTCCGTGCCGGCGTCGACACCCTGCCGATGCTGCACCTGCGTCGGCACGCGGCGACCGACCCGGCGGCGCAGGACCTCGTCCTGCGCATCGAGCGCGACGTGAACGGCGCCCCGGACGACGCGGTCGGCTCCGCGCCGTACCAGTCGGCCGTCGCCGCACTGCGTGACCACGAGGCGACCGCGTCGACGCGCACGGTCGCGGTCCGCTGGGCCCGCGAAGCCGTGGACGCCCTCGCCCCGCTGCCCGACGGCACCGTCAAGCGGGCACTCACGCGCTTCGCCGACTCCGTCGTCGACCGCAGCCGCTGAACACCACCCGCGACCGGACGACCCCACGGTCGCCGCGCGGGACGCACCACCGGGAGCACCCCACCCGAACGAACTGGAGACGATCAGTGCCCACCCTCCGAATCGCCATCGTCGGCGCCGGACCCGCCGGCATCTACGCCGCGGACATCCTGCTGCGCGAGGCCCACGGACACGACGTGTCGATCGACCTGTTCGAGCAGCTCCCCGCGCCGTACGGACTCGTCCGCTACGGCGTCGCCCCCGACCACCCGCGGATCAAGGGCATCGTCAACGCCCTGCGCGACGTACTCGACCGCGGTGTCGTCCGGCTGTTCGGCAACGTCCGCTTCGGCGAGGACATCACCCTCGAGGACCTCAAGAAGCACTACAACGCGGTCGTCTTCTCGACGGGCGCGATCAAGGACGCCGACCTCGACGTCCCCGGCGTCGACCTCCGGGGCTCCTACGGTGCCGCCGACTTCGTCAGCTGGTTCGACGGCCACCCCGACGTCCCGCGCACCTGGCCGCTGACCGCGGAGAGCGTCGCGGTGATCGGGGTCGGCAACGTCGCGCTCGACGTCTCCCGCATCCTCGCGAAGCACGCCGACGACCTGCTGCCGACCGAGATCCCGGCGAACGTGTACGAGGGCCTCAAGGCGTCGCCCGTCACGGACGTCCACGTCTTCGGCCGCCGTGGTCCCGCCCAGGTCAAGTTCACGCCGCTCGAGCTCCGCGAGCTCGGCGAGGTCCGTGACGTCGACATGGTCGTCTACGACGAGGACTTCGACCACGACGAGGCGTCGAAGACCGCGATCGCCACGAACAAGCAGGTCACGGTCATCAACCGGGTGCTCGAGCAGTGGCGCACCCGCGAGACCGGCCAGGCGAGCCGGCGGCTGCACCTGCACTTCTACGCGAAGCCGACCGAGTTCGTCGGCGACGAGCAGGGCAACCTCACCGCGATCCGGTACGAGCGCACCCGGCCGAACGGCGAGGGCGGTGTCGAGGGCACGGGCGAGATCCGTGAGATCCCGATCCAGGCGGCCTACCGTGCCGTCGGCTACTTCGGTTCCCCGCTGCCCGGGCTGCCGTTCGACGAGCGCCACGGCGTCATCCCGAACCACGAGGGCCAGGTCCTCGACGACGACAACCAGCAGATCCCGGGCGTCTACGCCACCGGCTGGATCAAGCGCGGCCCGGTCGGGCTCATCGGGCACACGAAGTCCGACGCCATGGAGACCGTGCAGCACATCGTCAACGACCAGGCGAGCTGGTGGACGCCGGAGGACCCCTCCGAGGGTGCGATCCCGGCCCTGCTCCGCGAGCGTGGCGTCGAGTACACCGACCTCGAGGGCTGGCACCACCTGGACACCCACGAGCTCGCGCTCGGTGCTGCCGAGGGCCGTGAGCGCATCAAGGTCGTGCCCCGCGACGAGATGATCGACGCGTCCCTCGGTCGCGTCGACGTGCCCACGAACTGACACCGATGACCGACACGCGCCCCGTCCCGCCCACCGCGGTGCGGGGCGCGTCCGTGTCCGGCGTGCGACTGCAGGGCGTCGACGTCGCGCGGGCCGTCGCGTTGCTCGGCATGATGGCCGCGCACATCGGCGGCATCGCGGACCAGCTCGACTGGTCCGATCCGTCGACGTGGTCCGCCGTGGCGCACGGGCGCCCGTCCACGCTGTTCGCCGTCCTCGCCGGCGTCTCGATCGGCCTGACGAGCGGTCGCACGACTCCGCCAGGGCCCCCGACGATCGGGCGGGTCCGGGCGCGCCTGGCGATCCGCGCCGCGGCCGTCGTCGCAATCGGGTTCGTGCTCATCGGCCTGGACACCCCGGTCTACGTCATCCTGCCGACGTACGGAGTGCTGTTCCTGCTGGTGATCCCGGTGCTCCGGGTCCGCCCGGCGTGGCTGCTCGCCATCGCGGGCGCCTGCGCCGTGTTGTCGCCGATCGTCGCTGTCTCGACCGCACCGGCCTACGCCGACGCGGGCATGGTCGGACAGCAGCTCGGCTTGGTCTACCCCGTGGTCACCTTCCTGGCGTACGTCCTGGTCGGTCTCGCCGTCGCCCGGGCCGGGCTGGAGATGCGGGGCACGCAGGTCGTGCTCCTCGCGTCCGGCGCACTGGTCGCCGCCACCGCGTACGTCGTCGGCACGGTCCTCGCGCCGCTTCCGTCCGGGGCCGCGTTCGCGTTCCCGGGGGTCCCGTACGCCGCCGAGGGCAGCACGCCGGCCGAGGCCCTCGCCCAGCTCTTCCTGTCACCGCGCGACCACTCGTCGACGACGGTCGACGTGGTCGGCACCGCTGGGGTGGCGGTGGCGGTCATCGCGCTCTGCACCCTGGTGTTCGACGGGCGCGGGCGGGTCGCCGAGCGGATCGCGTTCCCGCTCGCCGCCGTCGGGTCGATGCCCCTGACGATCTACTCGGGACACCTCGTGGTGATCGCGATGCTGCCCGAGTACCCGGAGTCGGCCGAGGCGTGGGGCTGGTTCGCGCTGGGCTCGGTCGTGTTCGCGATGGTCTGGCGCCGGTTCCTCGGCCGGGGCCCGCTCGAGCGGGCCGTCGCGGCTCTGGCGTCCACCGTCCCGATGCGCTGAGCGCCCCTGCCGGGGCCGAGCCGCGCCTCCCGGTCGTCCGCTACTGCAGCGCTGCCGTGAGCCGCGCGACGTTGTCGAGCACCTTGGACCGGCGCGGACGGTCGACCCACTCGTCGAGCGTCAGCTCGAAGCTGTGCTCCTTGTAGGCGTCCTGCACCTCGCGCAGGGCATCGACGAAGCGGTGGCCCCGGACCATCACGGAGACCTCGAGGTTCAGGCTGAACGAGCGCATGTCCATGTTGCTCGACCCGATCACCGACACCTCGTCGTCGATGGTGAAGTGCTTGGCGTGCAGGATCGTCGGTGCCCGGTAGAGCCAGATCCGCACGCCGGCGCGGAGCAGTCCCTCGTAGTACGAGCGCTGCGCGTGCCACGTCATGGCGTGGTCGCCCATCTCGCCGACGAAGAGCTCGACCTCGACGCCGCGCTGGGCGGTCGTCGTGATGGCGTAGAGCATCGAGTCGTCCGGCACGAAGTACGGCGAGGTGATCGACACCTTCTTCTGCGCCGAGTAGAGCAGTGCGTTGAACAGGCGCAGGTTGTTCTCGCCGTCGAACCCGGGCCCGGACGGCACGACCTGGCAGTCGAGGGCGTCGCCGCGGTCGGCCCGCTGGACGGGGTCGCTCTCACGGAGCAGCAGTTCGTCGGTCTCGCTGTACCAGTCGGTGACGAACAGGGCGTTCAACCCCGCGACGACCGGTCCCTCGAACCGGGCGAACAGGTCCTTGTAGACCATGCCCTTCTCGATGTGCGACTTGATGTCGTACGAGGGGTCGATCAGGTTCTGCGACCCGGTGAACGCGACCGAGCCGTCGATGACCATGATCTTCCGGTGGTTGCGCAGGTCGGGGCGCTGGAACTTCCCCTGCAGCGGCAGCAGCGGGAGCATGAGGTGCCACTCGATGCCGGCGCGGTCCATGAACGCCAGCGTGTCCTTGTACCCGGGGTAACCGCGGCTGGCCCAGTGGTCGAGCAGGAACCGGACGGTGACGCCGCGGGCCTGTGCACGGGCGAGCGCGTCGAAGAACGGTCGCGTGGTGTCGTCGAGCGTCGCGATGTAGAACTCGACGTGCACGAACCGGCGCGACTGGTCGATCGCCCGGGTCATCTCCGCGATCGACTCCTCGGAGTCGGGGTAGAGCTCCGCCGAGTTGCCGCCGACCAGCGGCATCGCGCCGAGTTCGCGGTTCAGTGTGGTGATGCTCTCGAGCCACAGCGGCCACGGGTGGTCACGGCGCACGCGTTCGATGCCCTCGGTCTGTTCGAGGATGTACGCGTTGATCTCGGTCTGCTTCTCACGCCGGGCACGCGGCAGCTTCGTCGACCCGATGACGAGGAAGACGATGAAACCGATGTAGGGGATGAGGAAGATCGCGAGCAACCAGGCGGTCGCCGTCTGCGGCTTCCGGTTGATCGGGACGTAGATGATCGAGAAGACGCGGATCGCCAGGTCCAGCAGGACGGCCAGGACCGTGATCGCGACGGTGAGCCAGTGCTCCACGGACGTCAGCGGAAGTTGATGTACTGCAACGGGACGTCGAACTCTTCACCCTTGAGGAGCTGGATCGTGTTCTGGAGGTCGTCGCGGCTCTTCGAGGAGACCCGCAGTTCGTCGCCCTGGATCTGGCTCTTCACGGTCTTCGGTGCGTTGGCGCGCAGGAACGCGCCGATCTTCTTCGCGACGTCCTGCTCGATGCCGTTCTTGAACTTCACCTCGATGCGGTACTCCTTGCCCGAGGGGTAGGGGTCGCCGGCGTCGAGGCTCTTCAGGCTGATGTTGCGCTTGATCGCCTTGCTCTGCAGGACGTCGAGGACGGCCTTCGCGCGCTCTTCCGAGTTCGCCTTGATGAGGACGTCCTCGCCGCTGAAGGCGACCGACGCGTCCGCGCCCTTGAAGTCGTACCGCTGCTCGATCTCCTTGGCCGCCTGGTTGAGGGCGTTCTCCGCCTCCATCTTGTCGACCTTGCTGACCACGTCGAAGGAACTGTCTGCCATGCCGGACAGCCTAACGGCGGACGGGAGGCCCGGTTCGGCTCCGGCGGTCGGCTCGCGGTGGTCACGACCACCGTTCCGGATCCGCTATGCTTTTGTGCGCGCCTTCGGTTGGTGATCACACCGGCTGGGTGCGCATGGCAAGTTACCCAAGCGGCCAAAGGGATCTGACTGTAAATCAGCCGGCGTAGCCTTCGGGGGTTCGAATCCCTCACTTGCCACCATCGCGAAAGCCCCGTCCGGGTCGGACGGGGCTTTCGTCGTCCCTGGCAGGATCGGTGCATGGCATCCGACCTCGCTCCGTCCCAGTTCGCCGACCTCGCCGAGACGATCGCGCGCGAAGCGGCCACGCTCGCCGCACGACGACGGGCCGAGGGCGTCGAGGTCGCCGACCGGAAGTCGAGCATCGTCGACGTGGTCACGGCGGCGGACCGCGAGGTCGAGGCGCTCATCCGCGCCCGGATCGCCGAGGCCCGGCCGGACGACGCGTTCCACGGCGAGGAGTCCGGCTCGGCGTCGGGGGAGTCGGGCATCACCTGGGTCGTCGACCCGATCGACGGCACGGTGAACTACCTGTACGGCAGCGCCGAGTACGGCGTGAGCATCGGCGTCGTGCGGGGTTCCGCCGACCCGACGACGTGGGAGCCGATCGCCGGCGTCGTGGTGGCCCCCGCGACCGGGGTGGTGTTCCGTGCCGCCGCCGGACAGGGCGCCACCCGCGACGGCGTCCCCCTGTCCGTCAGCGCTCCGGCCTCGCTCGCCGAGACGCTCGTGGCGACGGGCTTCGGGTACACGGCCGACCGGCGCCGCGAGCAGGTGTCCGTGCTCGCCGGGCTGATCGGCGAGGTGCGGGACATCCGGCGCGGGGGAGCGGCGTCGCTCGACTGCTGCGCGGTGGGTGCCGGGGTCGTCGACGCCTACTACGAGCGCGGGATCAACCCGTGGGACATGGCCGGCGGCTCCGTCGTCGCGCGCGAGGCCGGAGCGTCGGTCCGCATCTGGGAGGCCGGCGGCACCCGTTCCTTCCTGTTCGCGAGCCCCGCGGTGGCCGACGACCTCGAGGCGCTGCTGCGCGGGCTGGAAGCGGAGGCGCTCGGCATCTGAGGTCCGTCGGTCCCTCGGTCTGGGGGTGCCCGGTGGACATGACCACGACTGGCGACGTGCGACGACGTTTGCTACCGTGCTCAGGTCCCGTTATCTGCTCGTTACCAACGAGCGCGCCCCTTCCCCGATCAGGATCGCCACCGCACGCATGCCCCACTCCCCACTGACGTCCGTCCCCACCGGTCCCGTCGACGCCGCCACCCCGGTCGTCCACCTGACCCGACGAGCACGGATCGAGGCGGAGCGAGCGGCTGCGAAGGGTGCTCCCGTCACGCAGGACCACGCGCAGGACGTCGCAGCCGACCGTGCCGCGGGCCCGTCGTTCGACGAGGTCGTCGGGCTGACCACACCGTCGTCGGCCGCGGCTCCCGTGTCGCCGATCGACCTCGCACCGGTGTCGCCCGCGCTGCCCGAGTCGGCGGTCCGTCCGGCCTCGCGCATCACGACGCCGCCGGCTCCCACGTCGCCGGACGTCCGCGCCACGGCGCCGCGCACCGCGACGGCTGCAGCGGAGTCCGTCGCGCCCCAGCCTCGCCGTGTCATCGGCCAGGTCCCGGCGTCCCGTCGGCGGACCGGCCGTGCCGCACCGGCCGTGCAGGTCGACCGCGCCACCCGGCACATCGCGGCCAGCCGCACCGCCGCCGTGCCCGCCCCGGCTCCGGCCGCCCGGAAGCAGGGTGCCTCGTTCCGCCGTGCGGCCTCGCGCGTGACGGCCGTCGGTGCGCTCCTCTTCGTCGCCGGTCTCGTCGTCTCGACGTCGCTGCCCGCCCAGGCGCTCTACGTGCCGGAGACCGGCTCGACCGCGGCCCGGTCGACGGCGAGCGGTGCGACCCAGTCGATGAGCGTCAGCGCCGCAGCCGACGGGTCGACGAGCCGCGACCAGTACACGGTGTCGGACGCCACGCAGTACAAGAACGTCGACGCCTCGAGCTTCACCAACGACCCGACCGGCACGATCCAGTGGCCGTTCCTCACCGGCGTCCCGATCACCTCCGGCTTCGGCGGTCGTCAGGTCGCGGGCTGCTCGTTCTGCTCGACGAACCACATGGGCGTCGACTTCGCTCCCGGCGAGGGCACCCCGATCCGGGTGATCGCCGCCGGCACTGTCATCAAGGTCCAGGCGAACGACGGCGGCTTCGGCAACGACGTCTGGGTGGAGCACGACGTCGACGGCAAGCAGTTCGTCAGCGTGTACGGCCACATGGAGGACAACTCCTTCAAGGTGGTCACCGGTCAGCAGATCGAGGTCGGCGACGAGCTCGGTCTCGTGGGCAGCACGGGCAACTCCACGGGCCCGCACCTGCACCTCGAAGTGCACGTCGACGGGGTCCCCGTGGACCCGCTGGCGTGGCTCCAGACCAACGCGAACTAGCGGTCGCCGACGCGGCACGCCCGGGCGTCTCGCCCGGTTCCGGAGCAGCGTCGGAGGTCTGCTATCCTCGTGTGGTGCCGTTCGCGGCACATCGCCCCGATAGCTCAGTGGTAGAGCACCTCCATGGTAAGGAGGGGGTCGTCAGTTCAATCCTGACTCGGGGCTCCGACCCGGTGCGCGTGTCGCTCCGGATCTCTGGCGGGGTAGCTCAGTTGGTTAGAGCACACGACTCATAATCGTGGGGTCGCGGGTTCAAGTCCCGCCCTCGCTACAGCAAGCCCGGCGATCTGTTCGCCGGGCTTTCGTTGTTCCCGGGCTGCGTCGTTCCCGGGCTGCGTCGTTCCCGGGCTGCGTGCACAGCGGTGCGGACGCACTTCGGCTGTGCACTGGACCAGGTGTGTGCCAGGAGGCGCGTGGCGGACGCACACCGGGCCTCCCGTCCGCCCTGGGGTCGGACCTACAGCGCGGAAAGCGACCCGGTGTCGGTCCGCGTCTGCAGCACGCCGGCCGCGCGCAGCGCGCGCTCGATCGCCGCGTTCACCTCGTGCCACGCGGCCCGTCGACGGCTCGCGCCGATGCTGCCACCGGAGACGGCCGTGCCGTGTCCGCGGTGCCGCAGCGTGATCGTGGTGGAGGCCCCGGTGACGGTCGTCGACAACTCGTAGCGGCGGAACTCGCGGGACGGGTGTACGAGCGCGCCCAGGAGGATCGTCAGCAGTCGGTTGCCGGTCGTCGCGGTGAGGGTCCCACCGGTCGACTCGACGTGGTGTCCCACCGTGCGGAGTGCCGCGCCGGCGACCTCCATCGCGGTGCACCGGTCGCCCGTGTGCACGGCGAACTCGGTCCTGGTGTCCATGGTTGCTCCCCCGTCCCCTGATCCGGTGTCGCGACCGGACCGCCGATTCCCCCGAACCGGCGCAGCAAGCCTAGCCGATGCATCCTCAGCATCGACAGGCCCCCGGACGGGCGTCGGTAGACTGCCGACGTGTCAGTGAACCCCGAGCTCGTCGGCAGGACGTTCCCGCCGGCCCAGCCCTACCTGGTCGGTCGCGAGAAGGTGCGCGAGTTCTCGCGCGCGGTGTTCGCGACCAACCCCGTCCACCACGAACCCGACGCGGCCCGCGCCGCCGGGTACGCCGACGTCGTCGCCCCGCCGACCTTCGCGGTCGTCGTGCAGGAAGCGACCCTCGCCCAGCTCCTGGCCGAGCCGGACGCCGGCATCGACTTCTCCCGTGTCGTCCACGGCGAGCAGTCCTTCACCTACGACCGGCCCATCGTGGCCGGTGACGAACTCACCGCGACCCTGACCGTCACGAGCGTCAAGACGCTCGGCGGCAACGCGATGGTCACGGCCCAGAGCACGATGAACGACGCCTCGGGGGAGCACGTCGTCACGGCGACGTCCACCCTCGTGGTCCGAGGAGACGACGCATGACCGCCGCACCCGCCACCGCGATCGAGGTCGGCACGGTGGTCGCCGAGCGCGAGGTGCACGTCACCCGCGACTCGCTCGTCCGCTACGCCGGCGCCTCCGGTGACTTCAACCCGATCCACTACCGCGACGACGTCGCCGCCTCGGTCGGTCTGCCCGGCGTCCTCGCGCACGGCATGCTCACGATGGGCATCGCCGTGCAGCCGGTCTCCGAGTGGCTCGGCGACAGCGGCTGGGTCGCGGGCTACGGTGTCCGCTTCACCCGCCCCGTCGTCGTGGACCCGGAGCAGGGCGCGACCATCGGCATCGTCGCCAAGGTCGGCACCGTCGACGACGACGGCCGACCGAAGCGCATCGACCTCACCGTGACCGCCGGCGGGCAGACCGTGCTCGGCAAGGCGCAGGTCACGGTGGCGTTCCGCTGACCGTGCACGAGCCGGTGCTCGCCGACCTCACGACGCTCGGCGTCGGTGGGGCGGCCGCGCGGCTGCTCACGGCCACGACGACCGACGAGCTCGTCGCCCACACCCAGACCGCGTGGGACGACCACGAGTGGCTGGTCCTCGGCGGCGGCAGCAACGTGCTGGTCGCCGACTCCGGATTCGACGGCACCGTCGTCCTGGTCCGCACCACGGGGGTGGACGCCGACACGGACGCCGACGGTGTCACCGTCCGCGTCGCCGCCGGCGAACCCTGGGACGCGTTCGTCGCCACCACCGTCGCGAACGGCTGGACCGGCCTGGAGGCCCTCAGCGGCATCCCGGGCACCGTCGGCGCCGCCCCCGTGCAGAACATCGGCGCCTACGGGGTCGAGCTCTCCGACGTGCTCACCCGGGTCGAGTTCCTCGAAGCGGCAACGGGGGAGCGCACGTGGGTGCCCGCGGCCGAGCTGGCGCTCGGCTACCGCACGTCGACCCTCAAGCAGGGACGCCGCGGTGTCGTGCTGACGGTCGAGTTCCGGCTCGGCACGGCGGGGGAGCACGGCGTGCCGGTGCGGTACGCCCAGCTCGCCGGTTCGCTCGGGGTCGACCTCGGTGCCCTCGTGGAACCCACGACGGTTCGCGACGAGGTCCTGCGCCTCCGCGCCTCGAAGGGCATGGTGCTCGACGCCGACGACCGGGACACCTGGAGCGCCGGGTCGTTCTTCACGAACCCGATCGTGTCCGCGGCCTTCGCCGAGACCCTCCCCGCCGACGCGCCACGGTGGCCGGCCGGCGACGACGTCAAGCTCAGCGCCGCCTGGCTCATCGAGCACGCGGGGGTGCACCGGGGCTACGCCGTGCCGGGGTCGCGCGCGGCGATCTCGTCGAAGCACACCCTGGCCCTGACCAACCGTGGCGGCGCGACGGCGGCCCAGGTGGCCGAGCTCGCGCGCTACGTGCAGGTGACGGTCCTGAACCGCTTCGGGGTGTCGCTCGTGCCGGAACCCGTGGTGGTCGGCGACCTGCTCGACTGAACGAACCGGCACGACCCGGCCACGGGCCTCCCGGAACGGCGAACGGGCCACCTCGACGAGGCGGCCCGTTCTGTGATCGGGGGGACTACGCGAAGAACTCCGCCAGGCGGGCCACACCCTCGGCGATGTCGTCGTCGCCGAGCGCGTACGACAGGCGCAGGTAGCCGGACGGACCGAAGGCCTCGCCCGGGACGACCGCGACCTCGGCGTGCTCGAGGATCAGGTCGGCCAGCTCGAGGGTCGTCGTCGGGGTCGCGCCCGCCCACTCGCGACCGAGCAGTGCGGTGACGTCGGGGTAGACGTAGAAGGCGCCCTGTGGGGTCGGCGTGACGAAGCCCGGGATCGCGTTGAGCCCGGCGACGATGGCCTGGCGACGGCGGTCGAAGGCCTCGCGCATGGCCGCCACCGGCTCCTGCGGCCCGGTGAGCGCGGCGATCGCGGCGCGCTGGGACACGTTCGACACGTTCGACGACAGGTGCGACTGCAGGTTCGACGCGGCCTTGACCGCGTCGGCGGGACCGATGAACCAGCCGACGCGCCAGCCGGTCATCGCGTAGGTCTTCGCGACGCCGTTGACCAGGATCGTGGTGTCGGCGAGGGCCGGCACGGCGTCGAGGATGCCGGTGAAGCGGAGTCCGTCGTACACGAGGTCCTGGTAGATCTCGTCGCTGATCACCCAGATGCCGTGCTCGAGTGCCCACTCGCCGATGGCCGTGGTCTGCTCGGCGGTGTAGACGGCGCCGGTCGGGTTCGACGGCGAGCAGAACAGCAGCGCCTTCGTCTTCGGGGTGCGCGCGGCCTCGAGCTGCTCGACGGTGACGAGGTAGCCCTGGTCGCTGCCGGCGAAGACCTCGACCGGCTCGCCACCGGCCAGGCGGATGGCCTCGGGGTAGGTGGTCCAGTACGGGGCGGGGAGCAGGACCTCGTCGCCGGCGTCGACGATCGTCTGGAACGCCTGGTAGACGGCCTGCTTGCCGCCGTTGGTGACGATCACCCGCGACGGGTCGACGGTGATGCCCGACTCGCGTGCGGTCTTCTCGGCGATGGCCTGCTTCAGCTCCGGCAGACCGGTCGCCGGCGTGTACCGGTGGTTCTTCGGGTCCTGTGCGGCCTCGACCGCGGCGACGACCACGTGGTCGGGCGTGGCGAAGTCGGGCTCGCCGGCGGCGAAGGAGATGACGGGTCGGCCCGCGGCCTTCAGGGCCTTGGCCTTCGCGTCGACCTTGAGTGTCGCGGACTCGGCGATCGCCGCGATGCGGGACGCGATGCGCGGCCGATCGGTCGGCGCGGCGGCGGGGGTTGCGGTGGACTCGGGGCCGGGGGCTGCGGTGCTCACGGGTGCCAGCCTATCGGCGCGGCACGCCGTGGAGGGGGCCAAGTGGACACCGTGTGACGGACTCCCGTACACTCGACCACCGGAACACGATCGGTGACGGACGTGCTCTGAAGGGCGGTGGCTCAATTGGTAGAGCAGCGGTCTCCAAAACCGCAGGTTGCAGGTTCGAGTCCTGTCCGCCCTGCAACTCTGGAAGGGTAGAAGTTGGCGAGCAAAGACATGGAGACGACGGCGGACGACGTCGTCGCCAAGGCGAAGCAGGACCGGGCCGAGCGCCGGGGTCCGATCGCTGCCATCGTGCTCTTCATCCGTCAGGTGATCGGCGAACTGCGCAAGGTCGTGACGCCGACCCGCAAGGAGCTCTTCAGCTACACGCTGGTCGTGCTCGTCTTCGTCGTCGTGATGATGATCCTGGTGTCGATCCTCGACTTCGTGTTCGGTCTCGGCGTCGGGTACGTCTTCGGCAACGGGCCCACGGCCTGACCCGGACGTCGACTGCCGAGTGCGGCAGTCCACTGGAGTACGGTCGCCCGAGACGGTGCCGATCGTGACCAGGACCGTCCGCCATCCCGACCCGCACCACCGAACGGAAAGAATCGACTGTGTCTGACTACTCCCGCGACGACATCGACCTCGCGACGGCTGCCGAGCAGTCCTCCGAGGTCGAGGAGAACCAGGAAGGCGACGTCGAGACCGGCGAGGAGCGCTCCGCCGAGTCCGCCGAGGAGCGCGCGATCTCCGTCGAGTCCGAGGACGACGAGTCCCTCGGCATCGACGAGGAGCTGACGGCACTGCAGGAGTCCAAGGACCCCGAGGCCGACGCCGTCGTCGAGGACGCCCTCGCGATCGACTCCGCTGACGAGGCCGAGGCCGCCGTCGAGGCGGTCGAGGACGAGGAAGAGATCGAACTCGAGTCCGAGACCGCCGAAGAGGCAAACGAGACCCTCGCCGCCGACGAAGCCATCGACGCCGAGGACGACGACGCCGAAGAGGCCGAGGTCGACCCGTACGAGGCCTTCAAGGTCGAGCTGCGGATGAAGCCGGGCAAGTGGTACGTCATCCACTCCTACGCGGGCTTCGAGCGCCGCGTGAAGTCGAACATCGAGAACCGCATGGTGTCGATGTCGATGGAGGAGTCGATCTACCAGGTCGAGGTCCCGATGGAGGACGTCGTCGAGATCAAGAACGGGCAGCGCAAGCTGGTCACCCGCGTCCGGATCCCCTCGTACGTGCTCGTCCGCATGGACCTCAACGAGGACTCGTGGTCCGTCGTCCGGCACACGCCCGGTGTCACCGGCTTCGTCGGCAACGCCCACAACCCGACGCCGCTCCGTTTCGACGAGGCGTTCGGCATGCTCAAGTCCCTCGTGCAGGTCGCCGAGGCCGCCCCGACCAAGGGTGGCTCGAAGTCCGGCGGTTCCCTGCAGGCGCAGCCCGCGGCCGAGGTCGACTTCGAGGTCGGCGAGACGATCACCATCAAGGAAGGCTCGTTCGCGGGCCTGCCGGGTTCGATCTCCGAGATCAAGCCGGAGAGCGGCAAGCTCACCGTCCTCGTCTCGCTGTTCGAGCGCGAGACCCCGGTCGAGCTCAGCTTCGACCAGGTCACGAAGCTCTAGTCCAGGTCTCCCCGTTCGGGTAGACTCATCGAGTTTGGGCCCGCACGCCTCGTGCGTGTGGGCCTTCACCGCGGTCCGGAACGGCCGGACCAGCGGGAGAGTGCACGGATCCCCGTGCGTTCGATTCCAGGAGGAAGACAAGTCATGGCACCGAAGAAGAAGGTCACGGGCCTGATCAAGCTGCAGATCAACGCGGGAGCCGCCAACCCGGCCCCGCCGATCGGTCCGGCACTCGGTCAGCACGGCGTCAACATCATGGAGTTCTGCAAGGCGTACAACGCGGCGACCGAGTCGCAGCGTGGCAACGTCGTGCCGGTCGAGATCACCGTCTACGAGGACCGTTCGTTCACGTTCGTCCTCAAGACCCCGCCGGCCGCTGAGCTCATCAAGAAGGCTGCTGGTGTGCAGAAGGGGTCCGCGACCCCGCACACGGTCAAGGTCGCGAAGATCTCGATGGACCAGGTCCGTCAGATCGCCGAGACCAAGCAGGCCGACCTGAACGCCAACGACATCGAGCAGGCCGCGAAGATCATCGCCGGCACCGCACGCTCGATGGGCATCACGGTCGAGGCCTAAGCACCGATCGGGCTCCGGCCCACACCCAGACACCTTTCCGTGGGAGAGCCGCGCCGGCTCGTCAACCACGTATCTCGCAAGGAGACCACCATGGCGAAGAAGTCCAAGGCCTACGAAGCCGCGGCCGCGAAGATCGAGGCCGACAAGTTCTACACCCCGACCGAGGCAGTCGCCCTGGCCAAGGAGACCGGCTCTGCGAAGACCGACTCCACGGTCGAGGTCGCACTGAAGCTCGGCGTCGACCCGCGCAAGGCGGACCAGATGGTCCGTGGCACGGTCATCCTGCCGCACGGCACGGGCAAGACCGCCCGCGTCATCGTGTTCGCGACGGGTGCAGCGGCCGAGGCCGCGATCGCAGCCGGCGCCGACGAGGTCGGTGGCGACGAGCTCATCGCGAAGGTCGCCGAGGGCTACACGTCCTTCGACTCCGCCGTCGCGACGCCCGAGCTCATGGGCAAGGTCGGTCGTCTCGGCAAGGTGCTCGGCCCGCGTGGCCTCATGCCGAACCCGAAGACCGGCACCGTGACCCCGAACGTGGCGCAGGCCGTCAACGACATCAAGGGCGGCAAGATCGAGTTCCGCGTCGACAAGCACGCCAACGTGCACTTCGTCGTCGGCAAGGCCTCGTTCACCCCGGAGCAGCTCGACGAGAACATCTCGACCGCGCTCGAGGAGATCAACCGCCTCAAGCCGAGCTCCTCGAAGGGCCGTTACGTCATGAAGGGCGCCGTCTCGACGACCTTCGGCCCCGGCATCCCGCTGGACGTCAACAGCATCTGATCTCCTGATCAGTCTCGAAGAGGCCCGCACCGGTTCCGGTGCGGGCCTCTTCGCATGTCGGGCCCGGCGTCCCGGTAGCGTGGTCCCGTGCGCACCCTCGTGAACTCGCTCCGGCTCATCGCCGTCATCGCCGTCGTCGTCGCGATCGTCGCCCAGTGGCTCGTCAGCTCGAAGACGGACGTCTACAACCCGTGGAACTTCTTCGGCTACTTCACGATCCAGTCGAACGTCATCATCGCCGTGGCCCTGGCGGTGACCCTCGTCGCCTCGGCCCGCCGCAAGCGTGGGGATCTGCGGGTGAGCCTGCTCCGGGGCGCCGGCACGGTCTACATCGCCACGACCGGGATCGTCTACAACACCCTGCTGACGAACGTCGACGTGTCGGCGAGCGTGCAGTGGTCGAACGACGTCCTGCACAAGGTCATCCCCGCGTACGCCGTGCTCGACTGGCTGCTGTTCTCGGACCGGTCGAAGCTGCTCCTCCGCCACGTCTGGTGGTTCCTGATCTACCCGGCGGTGTGGACGATAGTCATCCTGATCCGGGGCGCGACCGACGGCTGGGTGCCGTACCCGTTCCTCGACCCCGCGCAGGGGTACGGGGTCGTGGCGATCTACTGCGTCGGCGTGGGTGTCTCGATCGGGTTGCTCGGCGTCCTCGTCGTGGGGATGAGCCGACTGAGACTCGTCAAGGTCTAGGAACGGAAGTCGCGCAGCTTGTCGAGCACCAGGTCGGCGAGCTGCACGAGTCCGCGGATCTGGTCGTCGTCACGGTCGACCCAGCGGCACTCGGGCTCGTCGGCGACGGGGACGAAGCCGTCGTGGCGCTCCCAGACGAACAGGGTGCGATCGGCGCCGAGCACGTACTGCTGCCACCAGATCTGCCGCAGGTAGTGCCGGGGGATGCTCCGCCAGCCCTTCGCGGTGGTCTTGATCTCGGCGAGCACCACCCGCGAGCCCTGGACACCGACGCCGTCGGGGGTCGCGAGGTGCGCCCGGTTCGCGGCGGCGTGGAACAGGTGCGCCGAGGGCTGGATGCCGTGCGTGGCCGCGACCCAGGCGGCGATGTGGGGCTCGCGGTCCTTGCCGTGCTCGGTGAACGCGTTGCCGGAGAACCGTGAGCCGTAGCGCTTCTCGGTGACGACGGCCTCGACCGCGTGCAGCGAGGCGAGCCGAGCGACGTCGGTCGCGGTGATGCCCGCGGCGCGGGCGCGGAGCCAGGCGAAGCGGTCCGAGGAGTGCGCGACGATCCGCTCGGTGTGGCCGCGCAGGGCGGTGAACGCGTCGCGCCCCGGGACCGCAGCCGGCGTGGCGGAGGCAGACAGCTCCTCCAGTCCGGGGTCCAGGTCGCCCCACAGGGTGGGCTGCACGATCGTCACCCGTCGATTCTCCCCCCGACCACCGGCAAGACCGAATCCGACGCGCTCACGAGGCGCAGCGCACACGTCAGGAGACCAGCTCACGCCCCTCGGCGTAGGCGACCAGCTCGTCGACCCCGGCGGGGGAGAGCGCGTAGCCGATCGCGAGCGCCGCTGCGCCCTGCAGCGCGGCGAGCGACCCCGCACGCGACTGGGCGATGACGAGGTGCTCGGTGGCGAGCGGCATCGACCGCGAGTAGACGACCTCGCGGACGCCGGCGAGCAGGTGCTCACCAGCCTGCGTGATCGAGCCGCCCAGGACGATCACCGACGGGTTCATGAGCGAGACGCACGTCGCGAGCACCTCGCCGATGTCGCGGCCCGCCTGTCGGACGGCGTAGATCGCGTCGAGGTCGGAGCGGTTCACCAGGTCCAGCACGTCGGCGCCGGTGTGGGCGTCGTGCCCCTTCGCACGCAGGGCACGGGCGATCGCCGGACCGGACGCAACCGCCTCGAGGCACCCGGTGTTGCCGCAGTGGCAGGGGACGTCGCCGGCGCGGGACACCCGCACGTGGCCGATGTCACCGGCGGTGCCCTGGGCGCCGCGTTGCAGTTCGCCGTCCGACACGATGCCGGACCCGATGCCGGTGGCGACCTTGACGAACAACAGGTGGTCGACGTCGGGCCAGCCGTGCTCCCGCTCGCCGAGGGCCGCGATGTTCACGTCGTTGTCGAGCAGGACGTGCGCCGCGATGTGCTGGCGGAGCCACGACGGCACGTCGAAGCCGTCCCACCCGGGCATGATCGGCGGGTTCGCAGGGCGTCCGGTCGAGAACTCCACCGGACCGGGCACGCCGATGCCGATGGCGATGACGTCCTGTCGGGCGCGGCCGACCTCGTCGAGCAGCTCGTCGATGGTGGCGACCAGCCACGACAGGGTCTCCACCGGGCCGGCGGCGATGTCGATGCGCGCTTCGCGGGTGGCGAGCGGGGCAGCGACCAGGTCCGTGACGGCGACACGGCCGTGCGAGGCGCCGAGGTCGGCGGCGATCACGAGCCGAGCGCGGGGCTTCAGCGCCACCTGGGCCGGCGGCCGTCCTCCGGTGGAGACGGCGGTGTCGACGGGGCCGACGAGACCGACCTCGATGAGGGAGTCCAGGCGCACGCCGATGGTGGAGCGTGCGAGTCCTGTCAGTGCGGCGAGCTCGGCCCGGGTCCGCGGCACGCCGTCGCGGAGGATCTGGAAGAGCTCGCTCGTCCCGACCGGAGGCGACGCTGCCGTCCGAGTCAAGTCGACCATGGGGGGAGTGAAGCACACATCGAACGCGCCACGCAACGAAGTTCGTCGACCTTCCACGAACTTCTGCTTGACCGCCGACAGAAGTGGTCATAGTGTGACGCTCGGTCAGTGACGACCGCACCATCTCGACGAGGAGAACCCCTGGTGACCCAACCGATCTCGGTTCAGCTCTACACCGTCCGCGACGCCCTCTCGGCCGACCTGCCCGGCACGCTCCAGCGCATCGCCGACATCGGCTACACGAACGTCGAGGCCTTCGGCTTCGTCGACAACGCCGACGAACTCGCCGCCGCGCTCCGCGACGCCGGCCTCGCCGCCCCGAGCGGACACGCACGACTGCTGGACGCCGGCGAGCAGGACCTCGAGCGGATCTTCCACGCGAGCGTCACCGTCGGACTCGGCACCCTGATCGACCCGCACATCGACGAGGCCCGCTGGACCACCCGCGAGGACGTCGAGGCCATCGCCCGCGAACTGAGCGCCCT
Source organism: Curtobacterium sp. PhB137 (assembly GCF_003814955.1). Classification (NCBI taxonomy): domain Bacteria; kingdom Bacillati; phylum Actinomycetota; class Actinomycetes; order Micrococcales; family Microbacteriaceae; genus Curtobacterium; species Curtobacterium sp. PhB137. The sequence continues at coordinate 256,819 of NZ_RKQO01000007.1, forward strand.
CGCACCCCGCGCGGCCGACCACGGCCTGGTCCTCGGCTACCACAACCACGCGTTCGAGTTCTCGAACCGCATCGACGGCGTCAGCGCCTACGAGGTCTTCGCCGACGCGCTGTCCGACGACGTCGTGCTCGAGCTCGACACCTACTGGGTCAAGGTCGGCGGTGACGACCCGGTGGCGATCATCGGCAAGTACGGCGACAAGATCGAGTTCCTGCACGTCAAGGACGGCGACGGCTCGCACGACGACGACAAGCAGGTCGCCGTCGGCAACGGCATCATGCCGATCCGCGAGATCCTCGCCGCCGCACCCGACGCACTCCACGTCGTCGAGCTCGACGGTCACGAGGGCGACGTCTTCCAGGCGGTCGCCGACTCCTACACGTTCCTCGAGGGGGCCCGCGCATGACCGACACCACGGCGTCCACCGCCCTCGACAGCAGCACCCGGACCGGCCGCGTCGGCGTCGGCGTCATCGGCGCCGGGGTCATCTCCGACCAGTACCTGTCGAACCTCACCGTCTTCCCCGACGTCGAGGTCCGCTTCATCGCCGACATCGACCTGCCGCGCGCAGCCGCCCAGGCCGAGAAGTGGGGCGTCGCCGGGTCGGGCACCGTCGAGGAGCTCCTGGCCGACGACGACATCGAGATCGTCGTCAACCTCACGATCCCGGCCGCCCACGTCGAGGTCGCCCTGCAGGTCCTCGCCGCCGGCAAGCACGTGTGGGGCGAGAAGCCCTACGCCCTCGACCGCGAGAGCGCGACCGAACTCCGTGACGCCGCACGTGCCGCGGGCAAGACCGTCAGCGTCGCACCCGACACCTTCCTCGGTGCCGGCCTGCAGACCGCGCTCCGCACCATCCGCGACGGCCGCATCGGCAAGCCGCTCAACGGCCTGACGCTCTTCCAGAGCCCCGGCCCGGAGTCCTGGCACCCGAGCCCCGAGTTCCTCTTCGCGTACGGTGCGGGCCCGCTGTTCGACATCGGCCCGTACTACATCACCACCCTGGTGCAGACGTTCGGTCCGGTGAAGAAGGTCACGGCGACGGCGTCGAAGTCCCGCGCCACGCGCACGATCGGCTCCGGCCCGAAGGCGGGCACCGAGTTCCCCGTCGACGTCCCGACGAACCACTCCGCACTGATCGAGTTCGAGGACGGCGGGAGCGCGCAGAGCGTCTTCTCGTTCGAGTCCGACCGCGGTCGCACGGGCGTCGTCGAGATCGCGGGCGAGACCGGCACCGTCGTGTTCCCGGACCCGAACAACTTCGACGGCGACACCGAGCTGTACGCGCTCGGCGCCGAGGAGCCCGAGACGATCCCCGCGGTCGGCTCCACCTACTCGCGCGGCACCGGCGTGGTCGACCTCGCCCGCTCGCTCCGCGCAGGCGACGAGAACCGGGTCCCCGGCGCCCTCGCCTTCCACGTCCTCGACGTGATGGTCTCCATCGCCGAGGCGGCAGAACGTGGCGAGGCGGTGCTCGTCGAGAGCACCGTGTCGCCCTCCCAGACCCTCCCAGAGGGTTGGGACCCCGCGGAGCAGACCCTGGCCTGACCGGCCCGGATCCGCCCCGCACACCACAGCAGCACCCGAAGATCCATCCCGCACCACCCCTGCACCATCCCTGCACCATCTCAACGACGAGAAAGTAGAGAGTCATGCGCACTGCCATCCGCGCACTGGCCATCACCGCGGCCGCCGCACTCACCGTGACCGGCCTCGCAGCCTGCTCCTCCGGATCGTCCGGTTCCTCCGGCGACTCCAAGACGCTCACCTACTGGGCGTCCAACCAGGGCACGTCGCTCCAGAACGACAAGGAGGTGCTGACCCCAGTCCTCAAGAAGTTCACGAAGGAGACCGGGATCAAGGTCGACCTCCAGGTCATCGGCTGGAACGACCTGCAGACGAAGATCCAGACCGCCGTCACCTCGGGCCAGGGCCCGGACGTCGTCAACATCGGCAACACCTGGGCCACCTCGCTCCAGGCAACCGGTGCGTTCCAGGAGTACGGCGACTCCGAGATGAAGGCGATCGGCGGTGCCGACAAGTTCGGCAAGGTCGCGCTCTCCACCGGTGGCGCCCCCGGCAAGACCGTCACGAGCGTCCCGCTCTACGGCCTCGCGTACGGCCTGTACTACAACAAGTCCATGTTCAAGGACGCCGGCCTCGAGGCACCGACCACGTGGGAAGACCTCACGGCGGACGCCAAGAAGCTCACGACCGGCGGCAAGTACGGCTTCACCATCGCCGGTGGTTCGTACACCGAGAACTCGCACTTCGCGTTCATCACCTCGGCGCAGAACGGTGGCGAGTGGTTCGACAAGGACGGCAAGCCGACCTTCACGGACAAGGCGAACGTCGACGGCATCAAGCGCTACCTCGACCTGATGCAGTCCGACAAGGTCGTCAACACCTCGAACGCGCAGTACGACAACGGCACGCAGGCCGTCTCGGACTTCGCGAACGGCAAGGCCGCGATGATGCTGACGCAGAACAACGCGAACGCGACGATCACCTCGCAGGGCATGAAGACGGACGAGTTCGGCGTCGTGCCGTTCCCGACCACCGCTGACGGCGCGGACATCGCGTCGTTCCCGGCCGGCATCAACCTGTCGATCTTCAAGAACACGAAGAACAAGGACGGCGCGCTCAAGTTCGTCAAGTACATGACGAGCGCGGACACGCAGACCACGCTCGACAAGCCGTACTCGGCCCTCCCGGTGCTCGCCGCCGCGGCTGACTCGGTCACCGACGAGCAGACGAAGACGTTCCTCGACATCTACAACAACAAGGCCAAGCCCCTCCCGCTGGTCCCCGCCGAGGACCAGTTCGAGTCCACCGTCGGCAAGGCGATGAACGACATGTTCGCCAAGATCGCCACCGGCGGCTCCGTGTCCGACAGTGACATCAAGACCGCGCTGCAGACCGCCCAGGACCAGGTGTCCCAGGCGAACGGCTGATCCAGCCAGGAGGCCCGGGGCGCGTCCGCAAGGACGCCCCCGGGCCTCCACCCCTCGCGTCCACAGCCGGACGCGCCGGGGCAGGTCGTCACCGGCCCCACAGCCCCAGAGCCGGCCATCCGCCGGCAGTGAGCGTCCCGTCTCACGCACGCCGTGCCTCCCGTCCGCTGCCACGGACCGGAGTGCGAAGCACCCGAACCCCCTCCTGCCGAAAGGCCCCCGCCCATGTCCACGACGGTCCTGCCCGATGCGGAGCGCATCGACCTGACGCACACGAAGGGCTCGACGCTGTCGGGCCGTCCGCCAGGTCGCAAGCGCAAGACCAACTGGCTGCCCTACGCGCTCGTCGCGCCGGCCATCCTGTTCGAGCTGCTCATCCACATCGTCCCGATGCTCACCGGCATCTGGATCTCGTTCATCCAGCTCACCAAGTACTTCATCGCGAACTGGGGCGCTGCACCCTTCGCGGGACTGCACAACTACTCGGTCGTCGTCGACTTCGACCAGGCGATCGGCAAGGGCGTCCTGCACTCCTTCCTGATCACCTGCGGCTTCACGGTGCTCGTCGTCGGCCTCTCCTGGACCTTCGGCATGGCCGCCGCGGTCGCACTGCAGAAGCCGTTCAGGGGCCGCGGGCTGTTCCGCACCCTGTTCCTGGTGCCGTACGCGCTGCCGATGTACGCCGGCATCATCACCTGGAAGTTCATGTTCCAGCGTGACTCCGGCGCCGTGAACCACGTCCTGGTCGACCAGTTGCACCTGTTCAACGGCACCGGCCCGTTCTGGCTGATCGGCTCGAACGCCTTCGTCTCCGTCGTCGTCGTGGCGATCTGGAAGACCTGGCCCTTCGCGTTCCTGATGCTGATGGCCGGCCTGCAGTCCGTGCCGAACGACGTGTACGAGGCCGCCTCGGTCGACGGCGCGAAGCCGTTCCGGCAGTGGCGCTCGATCACGCTGCCGATGGTCCGCCCGGTCAACGTGACGCTCGTGCTCGTGATGTTCCTCTGGACGTTCAACGACTTCAACACGCCGTTCGTGCTGTTCGGCTCGACCGCGCAGCCCCCGGCCGCGGACCTGCTGAGCTTCCACATCTACAACGCGTCCTTCATCACCTGGAACTTCGGCTCCGGTGCCGCGATGAGCGTCCTGCTCCTCATCTTCCTGCTCATCGTCACCGGCATCTACCTCGCCGTGACCAACCGGAGGTCCGTCCGTGCGTGAGACATTCGGCGCCAAGTCCTTCAAGGTCGTGACCCTGGTCATCCTGACCCTGTTCACGGTCGTGCCCCTCTACGTGATGATCACCACGGCCATCAAGCCGCTCGGTGACGTGCAGAACGACTTCACGTGGATCCCGACCAACATCACCATCCAGCCGTTCATCGACATGTGGTCGACGGTGCCGCTCGGCAAGTACTTCGTGAACTCGCTCGTGGTCTGCACGGTCGCCACGGTGTTCTCGCTGATCATCGCGACGTTCGCCGCCTACGGTGTCTCGCGCTGGAACTTCAAGGGCAAGAGCACCTTCACCACCGCGGTGCTCTCCACCCAGATGTTCCCCGGCGTGCTGTTCCTGCTCCCGCTGTTCCTCATCTTCACGAACCTCGGGAACTCGCTCGGCATCCAGCTCGTCGGTAGCTGGACCGGCCTGATCATCACGTACCTGACCTTCACGCTCCCGTTCTCGATCTGGATGCTCGCCGGCTACTTCGAGACGATCCCGCGTGAGCTCGACGAGGCCGCGATGGTCGACGGTTCCGGCCCGATGGGTGCCCTGTTCCGGGTCATCCTGCCCTCGGCCCGCCCGGGTCTGGTGGCGGTCGGCATCTACTCGTTCATGACGGCCTGGGGCGAGGTGCTCTTCGCCTCGGTCATGACCAACGGCGACGGGCAGACCCTGGCGGTCGGTCTGCAGCAGTACTCCACGCAGACGAACGTGTACTGGAACCAGATCATGGCCGCGTCCCTGGTCGTGTCCATCCCCGTGGTGATCGCGTTCCTCATCGTGCAGCGCCAGTTCGTGGCCGGCTTGACCGCCGGTGCCGTGAAGTAGGCAGCTGGCTCGACCCCAGCTCCAGCTCCAGCTCCGCGAAAGCGACAGATTCCCGGCGAACATCGCCGGGAATCTGTCGCTTTCGCGTACCGGTCCGTGCCGTCCGGGCAGGATGGGGCGCATGAGTGGAGCGCGCGGGCGGCAGCTGCTGCCGGGACAGAGCAGCCGGGTGCACGTGTACGACGTGGCGTCCCGGACGAGTCGGCTGGTGTTCGAGTCGAGGACGGTGCTCGTCGAGGCGCCGAACGTGCTCGACGACGGCACCCTCGTGCTGAACGGGAACGGCGACCTGTGGCTGCTGCCGCGCCCCGACGGCGGGCAGGTGCTCGACGAGACCGCGCTCGTCCCGGTGCCGATGCCCGGCGTCCCCGAGATCAACAACGACCACGTGCTCGACCCCTCGGGCAACTCGGTCGTGGTGAGCGGCCGCGACGGGGACCTGTACCGGGTGCCCGTGCCGGCCGGGGGAGCGGCCGCGACCCTCACCGACGTCACCACCGCGCTGCCGGTCGTCCGGAAGTTCTACCTGCACGGCATCGCCCCGGACGGGGAGACCCTCGCGGCGATCGTCGGGGAGCGCACCGAGGCGGGCGTCTGGACCACCGACGTCGCACTCGTCGACCCCGCCACCGGCGAACCGACGTTCCTGACCCGCGACGAGCACCCCGACGACGGCGTCTCGTTCGCGGGCGAGATGCTCGTGTGGAACTCGGAGCGGTTCACGCCGGGTACCGCGCAGCTCGTCGCGCTCTGGCCAGGGGCGACCGACCCGGTCCGGATCACGAACGACGACCGGGTGAACTGGTTCCCGCACGTCTCGCCGGACGGGGAGCACCTGCTCTACCTGTCGTACGAGCCGGGCGTGCAGGGCCACCCGGCCGACCACCGCGTGGAACTGCGGCGGCTGCCCGGGGTGCTCGTCCGCGGCGCCCGGATCATGCCGGTGCCGGAGACCCTCGTCGTGCTCGACGGCGGCCAGGGCACGGTCAACGTCCCGCCGTGGTCCCCGGACTCCCGCTGGTTCGCCTACTGCGACTACCCCGTGGGTCGAGACTCGGTCTGAGCGACAGTCCTCGGGCTCGTGGCCACGAGGACTGTCGCCCGCCGCGAGACTCGGGTCACCTCAGACCTCGCGCACCTGCCCCTGCTTGAGGTGCAGGCGACGCTCGGCCCGCTTCGCCACCCACGAGTCGTGCGTGACGATGACGACCGTCAGCCCGCGTTCCTTCCACTGCTTCTCGATGAGCCCCATGATCTCGTCGCGGGTGCCCTCGTCGAGCGCGCCGGTCGGCTCGTCCGCCAGCAGCACGCTCGGGTTCTTCACCAGGGCACGGGCGATCGCGACGCGCTGCTGCTGCCCGCCGGAGAGCTCGGCCGGCAGGTGCTCCATCCGCTCGCCGAGCCCGACCTCGCGGAGCGCCGCCGTGGCCCGCTCGCGGATCTCCGAGCGTGCTCGGTTCGCGAGCGACCCCGCGAACGCCGTCTCGACGTTCTCGAGCGCCGTCAGCGTCGGGATGAGGTTGAAGCTCTGGAACACGAAGCCGATCTCCGTCGCCCGCAGGTCGGTCAGCGCACGGTCGCCGAGCTTCGCCACGTCGCGGTCGCCGCCGAGGTGGATCGAGCCGGCCGTCGGCCGGTCGAGCGCTCCGAGCATCTGCAGCAGCGTCGACTTTCCGCCGCCGGTCGGCCCCTGGATCGCCACGAGCTGTCCCTGCGGGATCGTCAGGTCCACGTTCGTCAGGGCGGTGACGGTGCGGTTCTTCTGCTTGTACGTCTTGCTGACGTTGGTCAGCCGGTACATCGGACTGGAGGCGCGGCTCGCCTCCGCCTTGCCGGGTGCGGTGTCGGTGCTGGTCACGGTCACTCCTTCTGGTCGCGTGCTCGGGGTCGGTGCGGGTCCGGCGGTCGGCACCGCGCCCGTGGCGGGGCCGGGCATCAGGCCACGCTCCGCAGGGCCTCGGCCGGACGGAGCTTGCTCGCGCGCCAGCCGCCGAGAGCGCCGGCGATGAGGCCACCGAGGATCGCGAGGCCGATCGCCAGCAGGATCACCTCGACGGTCACCGGGGCGTGCAGCACCACGTCGGTCGTCGACGCGGTGCTCGCGCCGCCGCCGAAGCCGCCGGCCGGGGCGCCGCCCGTCGTGCCGCTGCCCGCGGCCGCGGTCGCCGCGCCACCGGGCATGCCACCGCCGCCACCTGCGCCGCCGCCACCGGTCGTGCTCGAGGCGCTCGCCGAGATGGTCGGGCTGATGATGTTCACCACGAGGATGCCGATCAGACCGGCTGCTGCGCCGAGGACACCGCCGATGAGGCCCTGCACGAGGGACTCGCCGGCGACCTGCCGGGTGATGCGGCCGTTCGACCATCCGATGGCCTTGAGGGTGCCGAACTCGCGGGTGCGCCTCGTGACGCCGGAGATCGTGAAGAGGATCGCGATGAGGAACGCCGCCGCCAGCACCACGATCGACAGCCAGGTGCCGAGGTTCGAGACGAGGCTCGACGCGGTGCTCAGCGAACCGGAGACGCTCGACGCCAGGTCGGACTCGGTGGAGACCGTGGCGGTGGTGAGCTTCTGCTGCAGGGCGGTCTTGATCGCGCTGACGTCCGACGAGGACTCGGCGGACACGTAGATCGAGGTGACCTTGCCGTCGAGGTCCGCCAGCGCCTGCGCGGTGTCGAGGGGGATGTAGGTGTTCGAGCCGGTCGTCGACGACGAGCCGGTCGAGGTGACGATGCCGATCACCTCGAAGTCGGTGCCGCCGATGTCGACGGTGTCGCCGACCGCCTTCGACTCGCTCTTCGCGTAGGACGCGTCCAGCACGACGACGTCCTTGCCCGCGTCCTTCGCGGTGAACGTGCGGCCCTTGGTGAGCTCGGTGCTGGTCAGGGGGCCGACGGCGTCGCCGGAGACCGGGATGCCGGTCACGGTGAACGAGTCGACGTTGAACGAGCCGCCGCCGAAGCCGCCGCCCTGGCCGGAGTCGCCGCTCGGCGGGCCCTGCTGGGTGGAGCTGTCCGTGCTGCTGCTGTCCGTGCTGCTGCCGTCGGTCGACTGCTGGACCTGCCCCGAGAACGTGCTGTTCTCGAGGGTCAGGACACCGGTCGCCGCCTTGACGCCGTCGGTGCCCGTCACGGTCGTGAGGTTCGCGGCGCTGAGCGTGCTCGTGCCACGGGCGACGGCGAGCCGTGACTGCGACAGGTCGGTCGAACCGCTGCTGTCGCTGTCGTCACCGCTCTGGCTGCCGAAGTCGAAGCTCGGCCGACCGGAGCCCGACGCGCTCGGGGTCGTCGTCTTCGTGACGGTGATGTCGGTGCCGACGCCGTACACGGACTGCAGGACGCTGGACTGGGCCGCCTTCACGCCGCCCGCGATCGAGGACACGATGACCACGAGGGCGATGGCCAACGCCATGCCGATCGCGATGATGACGGTCTGCTTCTTGCGGTTCGTGAGTTCGCGCCTGAGGTACGTCAGGAACATGGTTCTCCTCGGTGGTGGCCGGCTGGGGTCACCGGCCGCGCAGAGCGCACGGCGGGGCCGACGGAGGAGAACGTAGGCAGCCGGTCAGTGGCCGCCCCATCGGCAGCCTATGAGCTGTCTAAGGGGCCCTCAGCTCGCGTCGCCGTACTCCCGGCGCAGGTGCTCCGCGTAGCCGCCGGGCGTCCGGCCGGCGAACCGACCGCTCGTCACCACGGGCAGGTCGACCGTCGCGTCGACGCGGAACCCCATCGCGTGCGCCCGCTCGACGAGCCGGACGTCCTCGTGCTCGGGGACGGGGTCGAACCCGCCGAGCGCCAGGTACGCCGATGCCAGCACGCCGAGGTTCGCGCCGTGCACGTGCCCGAGCGCGGCACCGGGCGGGTGCGCCTGCGTCCACCGGGCGAGCACGACCGGGTCCAGGTCGTCCGGGTCGGGGACGACGGCGCCGACGAGCACGTGCGCCCCGGAGCGGAGGGCGTCGGCCTGCTGGACGAGCCAGCCCTCCGGCACCCGCGAGTCCGCGTCGGTGTGGGCGAGCCAGCGGGACGCCGGGTCGGCGGGGTGCTGCCGGAGCGCGTGCGTGGCCCCGATGGTGCGCGCCCGACCGACGCCGACGTGGGCGGTCGCGACGACGTCGACGGGGAAGCGCTCGACGACCGTCGCCGTGTCGTCGGTGCAGCCGTCGAGCACGACCGTCACCGAGACCGCCACGTCGGGGTGTTCCCCGGCGAGTCGGGCGCGGGCGGCGAGCAGGGCGTCGAGGCAGGCGGCGATGCGGTCCTCCTCGTCGTGGGCGGGCAGCACGACGTCGATCCGCGTGACGCCGGAGGGCGCGGTCACCGGACGAGTCCCTCGGCCCGTGCGACCGACACGACGCCGGGGCCGGGCAGCACGCTCAGCACGAAGTCCGGTTCGACGTGGCGGACGAGCGCCGGTCGTGGCCACCGTTCCGCGAGCCGGGCGTCCACCGCGTCACCGCTCGACACCGCCTCGTCGTCAGGGTGGCGCCAGTGGCAGGCGACCAGCACGCCGTCGTCGTCGAGCGACCCCAGCACCCGGTCGATCGTCTCGTCGAGATCATCGGGGGACAGGTAGTAGCCCACCTCGGACATCACGACGAGGTCCCACCGACCCGCCGGCCACTCGGCGGGCAACGAGGCCTGCACGAACCGGGCCCCCGGCGCACGGACGGCAGCCCGGGCCAACGGTGCGGCCGAGATGTCGGTGCCGAGCACGGCGTCGGCCCGTTCGGCGAGCGCTGCGGTGAGGACGCCCGTGGCGCAGCCGAGCTCGAGCGCGGACCGGTACCGCTCGCGGGGGAGCGCGGCGAGCGTCACCGCTCGCTTGCGGCGTTCGTACCAGGAGCGCTCGAAGTCCCAGCCCTCCGGCTTCCGCTCGTAGTGCGCGTCGAACGACTCCCGCGAGCGCGACGCCGTCGGCTCCGGCACGAAGAACCACTCGGTCGACCGCAGGTGGTGCGCGGCGTGCCGGTCGTCGATGATCGCCTCGTCCCCGGCGGCACCGGACAGCGGGCGGACCTGCGAGGCGTAGGCGTCGAGGGCGGCGCGTTTCCGCTCCCGGACGGCGTCGGCCAATGGCAGGACCCGGGCTCGGTCCCACGGCTGTGCGGACGCGGACGGGTCGTCCCAGTGCCACGCCCAGATCGGGTACGTCAGCAGCGACACCCCGGCGGCCTCGGCGGTGACCGCTTCGGCGACCTCGCCCGCGATGCGGTGGTCCCGGTGACCGTCCCCGCGCCACGGCGCCACCACGAGCGTCGGCCGCGCGGCGTCGTCGAGCGCTCGCCGCAGGGCGTCGGTGACCTCGTCCCGGTGCTCCCGCGTCCCGCCGTCGGAGATCCCGACCGACGACGCCGTCACCCCGGGGTGCAGCGTGGCGAGGGCCCGGGTGAACTCGTCGTCGCGCACGGTGGCCAGCTCCGACGCCGTCGTGGTGGGGGAGTCCGGGTGCGAGCGCTCGCCGCGGGTGAGGAGCACGACGTGGGTGGGGAGTCCCGCGTCGGCTGCGGTCGCGATGAGCCCGCCGGCACCGAGGGTCTCGTCGTCGGGGTGCGGCGCGAGGACCACCACGGAGCCGATGCCGCCCAGGTCGACGGGTGCGGCCGACCGTGTGTCGAGGAACGGCGTCCACACCGCGGGGTCGGTGCCCGGCTCGCGGTGGTCGAAGCTCACCACGCGACACCGCCGCGCTCCGTCACGATGCGGCCGATCCGGGCGAGGTCACGGGCCCCGTGGTCCTGCAGCACGTAGAGCTCGAGGTCGGCGACCCGCGCCGCGACCGCGGGGTCCGAGGTCAGGGGAGCCGGGCCGACGGTGGCGACGACCCGCTCGCGCACGGCGTCCACCGCTCGGCGCACCCGGGAGCGCACCGTCTGGGCGAGCAGCGGCCAGTCGACCTCGGCGGCGTCGGGCTCCTCGGACCGGTCGATCCGGGCGGCGGCGTCGGCGAGGGCGTCCTCGGCGTCCGCGAGGTCGAGCACGGTCGCACCGAGCGCGGCCTGCAGCAGTTCGGACTCCGGGTGGGCCGCGGCCAGCGCGCGCAGGACCCGGCCGAGGCCCACCGCACCGCCCCACCAGCACGCGGCGACGCCGATGCCGCCCCACGCGAAGCCCGGTCGCTGCAGGTACCAACCGGGAGCGCCGACGAGCCGTGCCGCGACGCCGTCGAAGTCCACCGGGCCGCTCGGCACGTCGGGCATGCCCCGGGCGACCCAGGCCTCGTCGTGCGCGGTGACACCGTCCTGCCGCAGGTCCACGGCGACGAGGACACGGTCGTCGCCGGCGTGCGCGGTCACCAGCGCGTGCGACAGCGTCGACGCGAGGGAGCACCACGGCTTCGTGCCGGTGAGGATCGCCGTGCCGTCGTCCTGCAGGGCAGCCTCGAGGCGGAGTCCCGGGCCCTCGGCAGCGAAGACGCCCCAGGTCGAATCAGCGGGGACCGGCACGTCGGCCTGCTGCAGGATGCCGAGCGCGTCGAGGTGGGGTTCGACGGTGCGGGCGGTCGCGACGTCGCCCGCGGCGACGGCGGCGAGTGTGGCGAGGAAGCCGCCGGCGGTCCCCGCGGACAGGAGCGGGGTGGTGGCGGCGAGTGTGCGCGCGGCCGTCAGACGGTCTGCCGGGCTCGAGCCGGGCCTCCCGGCCGTCTCCTCGATCCCCGCGGTGTCGACGTGCCTGGCGGACGGTGGCCAAGCGGAGGATCGCAGCATCCCCCCAACCTACGAAGGAGCGGCCGAGTGCCCTCGGAGCGATCCACAGAGCGCGGAGGGGCGGCCCACAGACAGCTCATAGGAATTCCTCGATACTCGAAGACGTGACCATCTCCCAGCCTGCAGCAGCCCCGCGCCTCACGCGTGCCGACGGAACCCCGTTGCGCATCCTGGTCGTCGACGACGAAGCCAGCCTCACCGACCTGTTGTCCATGGCGCTCCGCTACGAGGGCTGGGACGTGAAGAGCGCGAACGGCGGGCAGGACGCCCTGACGACGGCGCGGGAGTTCAAGCCCGACGCGATGGTGCTCGACGTGATGATGCCGGACCTCGACGGCCTGCAGGTGCTCAGCCGGCTGCGGCAGAACAACGACGACACCCCGGTGCTGTTCCTCACCGCGAAGGACTCGGTCGAGGACCGCGTGACCGGGCTCACCGCCGGCGGCGACGACTACGTCACCAAGCCGTTCTCCCTCGAGGAGGTCGTGGCGCGACTGCGGGGCCTCATCCGCCGCTCGCAGATCTCGATCTCCGAGGCCGGCGACTCCCGCATCGTCGTCGGCGACCTGGTGCTCGACGAGGAGTCGTACGAGGTGCACCGTGCCGGCCGGCCGATCGAGCTGACCGCCACCGAGTTCGAGCTCCTCCGCTTCCTGATGCGCAACCCCCGTCGCGTGCTGTCGAAGGCGCAGATCCTGGACCGCGTGTGGTCGTACGACTTCGGCGGCAAGTCCTCGGTCGTCGAGATCTACATCTCCTACCTGCGCAAGAAGATCGACGCCGGTGAGACCCCGATGATCCACACGGTGCGCGGCGTCGGGTACGTCATCAAGCCCACCTCGTGACCCTCCGGCGCCGGCTCGTCCTGAGCATCGTCGCCCTCGTCGTCGCCGTCAGCGCGGTGATCGGGGCGGTGAGCATCATCGCGCTCTCCTCGATCCAGACCGGTGCGATCGACAAGCAGATCACCAGCGCCACCCACCGTGCGCAGCGCTACCTCGAGCAGAACCAGAGCGGGCAGCCGAGCATCGACCTGTCCCGTCCGTCGGGGCAGGCCGCGGGGACCCTGACCGCCTACTTCGTGGACGGGCAGGTCGTCATCGCGAACGTCCTCGACGACTACGGGCGACCGAGCTCCATCACGCAGTCGAGTGCCTCGGCCCTCGGCCAGGTGCGCGTGGGCGGCGACCCGGAGACCGTCGACCTCGGCTCGGACATCGGGCGCTACCGGCTCACCGCCGTCACCGTCGGTCCCGCCGTCCTGGTCGTCGGACTGCCGATGGCCCCGGTCTACGCCAGCGTCTGGTCGCTGTTCTGGGTGGTCGTCATCGTCGTCGGCACCGCGCTGCTCGCCGCGTCGATCGTCGCCGCCGTCGTGGTCCGGCGTTCGCTCCGCCCGCTCGAGCGCGTCGCCGAGACCGCCTCGACCGTGGCCCGGATGCCCCTCGACCGCAGTGACGCCCTGGACGGCGTCCGCGTGCCCGACACCGACCCCCGCACCGAGGTGGGCCGGGTCGGCAGCGCCTTCAACCGGATGCTCGGGCACATCGGCAGCGCGATGCAGGCCCGGGAACGCTCGGAGCAGAAGGTCCGGCAGTTCGTCGCGGACGCCTCGCACGAGCTCCGCACCCCACTCGCCTCCGTGCGTGGGTACGCCGAGCTCACCCGTCGGATGGGTGGTGACCTGCCGAAGGACGTCGTCTACGCCATGAGCCGCATCGAGTCCGAGTCGATCCGGATGACGTCGATGGTCGAGGACCTGCTGCTCCTCGCCCGCCTCGACGAGGGGCGCGAGATCCAGTTCGACGAGGTCGACCTGACCGGCCTCGTGCTCGACGCCGTCAACGACGCCCACGCAGCATCGCCGGAGCACGTCATCGAGATCGACGTGCCGTCCTCACCCGTCGTGGTCGTGGGGGACGCCGCACGCCTGCACCAGGTGATCGTGAACCTCGTCACCAACGCCAGGACCCACACACCAGAGGGCACCCGCATCACCGTGGGTCTCGCGCCGTCGCCGTCCGGCCCCGGCGTGGACCTGACCGTGCGGGACACCGGCCAGGGCATCGACCCGGAGTTCCTGCCGAAGCTGTTCGAGCGGTTCGCCCGTGCCGACAGCTCCCGGTCGCGCACCGTGGGGTCGACCGGGCTCGGGCTCGCGATCGTGGACGCGGTCGTGCAGGCGCACGGCGGCAGCGTCGAGGTGGCGAGCGTGCCGGGCGACACCGTGTTCACGGTGCACCTGCCGGTGGATCCGTCGGCCGCGTCGGAGTCGGAGTCGGCCGCGTCGGCCGCTGCTGCGGTGTCCGCTGATTGGTCGGGGACGCCCGCTGCGGTGGACGCGACCCACTGACGCTGGGGAGGCGCGGGGCGGGCCCGCACCGCGCCTCCCGTCCCGTGTTTGGTGACGCCCACGGCGTCTGGTACAGTTCTCGAAGCCAAAGACCGCCGGATGTCGTGCTGCTCGCAGCGTGATCGAAGGTCCTCACTCGTGAGGCATCCCGCGCAGGTGTTCCGAACCACTCCCACCATCTGGTGAGAGCAGCTCCGAGCCTCTGCGCCGGAGCTTTTTTCGTTCGTGGACCTGGGGCTACCGGCAAGAAACCCCAAGGAGAACCATGGCGAACAAGGAAGCTGCGGTCGCCGAGCTCACGGAGTCCTTCCGTAGCTCGAACGCCGTTCTGCTCACCGAGTACCGCGGTCTCACGGTCGCGCAGCTCAAGGAGCTCCGCAACTCGATCCGTGAGCACGCCACGTACGCCGTGGTGAAGAACACGCTGACCAAGATCGCGGCGAACAACGCCGGCATCTCCTCGTTCGACGAGGAACTCGCCGGTCCGTCCGCTCTCGCCTTCGTCCACGGTGACACCGTCGCCGTCGCGAAGTCGCTGCGTGCATTCGCCAAGGCGAACCCCGAGCTCGTGGTGAAGGGCGGTTACTTCGACGGTAACCCGCTCACCGCGACCGAGGTGGACAAGCTCGCCGACCTCGAGTCCCGTGAAGTTCTGCTCGGCAAGCTCGCCGGCGCCTTCAAGGCCTCGCTGTTCGGTGCTGCGTACCTGTTCCAGGCCCCCCTCTCGCAGGCCGTCCGCACCGTGGACGCCCTTCGCGAGAAGCAGGAGTCCGCGGCCTGATCAGGCTCGCGTTCCACAACCACACGTATTACTGAGTAGTAGGAGAAAATCATGGCGAAGCTTTCGCAGGACGAGCTCATCGAGGCCTTCAAGGAGCTCACGCTCATCGAGCTCTCGGACTTCGTGAAGAAGTTCGAAGAGGTCTTCGAGGTCACCGCTGCTGCCCCGGCCGCTGCTGCCGCTCCGGCCGCCGCTGCCCCGGCCGAGGCCGCTGAGGAGAAGACCGAGTTCGACGTCATCCTCAAGTCCGCTGGTGACAAGAAGATCCAGGTCATCAAGGAGGTCCGTGGCCTGACGTCGCTCGGCCTCGGTGAGGCCAAGGCGCTCGTCGAGACCGCCGACGCCAAGATCCTCGAGGGTGCGAACAAGGAGACCGCCGAGAAGGCGAAGGCGACCCTCGAGGCCGCTGGCGCCACGATCGAGCTCGCGTAGTCTCGACCGTTCGGTTCACGAAGGCCGCTGCCCCTCGGGGTGGCGGCCTTCGTCGTGCGCGACCTTTCGCGCTGAGCGACAGTTCGCGGGTCGCCGGTGGCGTGAGGTGTCGCACAGCGCGTGAGATCGCACTGCTCAGAAAGATATGCCGTGCGAGCGGAAGAGCGCGCGGAGGCGATCGGGCTCGACCAGGTGCCACCAGGTGACGCGGATGACGGCGCGGACGATGGGGAGCGCACGGAGCCGGTCTTCACGTCGTTTCTCGGCCCAGAGCACGTCCGCAGGATCGCGCCCCCGCAGCATGGACGGGTCGACGTACTTCTGTCGCCCGTCGAACTCGACGGTCACGCCCAACGTCGGGAACCAGAAGTCGACGCGGTCGACGGTGCCGTCTCGGTGTCGGAACTCGGCCTGTGGCTCGCACGGCGGGAGTCCGAGCTGGACGAACCGGATCGCGGCGAACGACTCGCCGACCGACTCGTGTCGAGCGTCCAACGCAGCGAGCACGGTCTCCGCACGCACGGATCCGCGCGCTGGACGGATCGGGACAGACCGGCGGAGGTCGTCGCGAGCGATCGCTCCCTGCCGGACTGCCGCATCGACGGCGACCGCTGCGGTGTGGGGTGCACTCGAGGTGATGAGCGCGAGCGCGGTGTCGAGTGCGGCGGTGACCGGCACACCGTCGAAGGCGACCGAGTCGTTCAGGGGCGGCCCTGGCCAGGGGTGCCGGACGAGACCTGCTCGGTGCTGGATCGACGGGACCGCCGGGTCGATGACGTGGACGCGATCTGGAGCGGTCCCGACCAGCGGCCACCCGTGCATCAATGCGGCGGTGACGTGCGAGAACACCGACCCGACTCGGAGCCGTGGAGCGATCGCCCGTGCGCGAGCGAGGTGCTGGCCGACAGGGCTGAGGGCCTCCCATTCGTCCGCTGGGATGTACACGCCAGCGAGCAGGCGGACGAGTGTGCCCGACGCATGCTTGCGTTGCAGGAGTCTTGCGTTCGCCGGATCCAGTGCTGTCGCCCGGAGCAGGCGTGGCCGGTGGGTGCTCTCGTTCATGCCGTGATGATCGTCGAGGCGGTCCGTGCCGTGTCTGCCCGTCGGACACCTGTGGACCTGGAGCCCCGGCGCCGTCCCTGTGGAGGAATGAGTCAGCATCGAGTTCACGGGCTCAGCGACGTCTCACGGGCAGTGGGACGCGTGAACTGTCGCTGGGCCCGCGAAGTCGCCGGCGGGCGGCGCGGGTCAGCGCAAGGTGCTGTGGCGGCGGCCGTAGGCCAGGTAGAGCACGGCGCCGACGACCATCCAGATGCCGAAGGCGATCCACGTCGTTGCGCCGAGGAACACCGCCAGGAGCACGCAGCTCAGGGCGCCGAGGATCGGCACGACGGGGAACAGCGGCACGCGGTACGAGCGCTCGAGGTCGGGCTGCGAGCGACGGAGCACGATGACCGACACGTTGACGAGCGCGAACGCGACGAGGGTCCCGATGCTGGTGGCGTCGGCGAGCTCGCCCAGGGGGACCAGGGCGGCGACGATCGTGACCGCGATGCCGATGATCAACGTGTTCGCGATGGGGGTGCCGGTGCGCCGGGAGACCCGACCGAAGACCTTCGGGACCAGGCCGTCGCGGGCCATGGTGAGCAGGATCCGGGTCTGACCGTAGAGCACGGTCAGCACGACGCTCGCGATCGCGATCACCGCGCCGATCGAGAAGACCAGCGCGACGAGGGGCTGACCCGTGACGTCGACCACGATGCGGACGAGCGAGGCCTCGGACGACGAGAAGTCCGTCCACGAACGGGCACCGATCGCGGCGATGGCGACGAGGATGTAGAGCGCCGTGATGAGCGCGATCGAACCGATGATCGCCCGGGGGAGGTCGCGGCGGGGGTTCTTCGCCTCTTCGCCGGCGGTGGAGGCGGCGTCGAAACCGATGTACGAGAAGAAGAGCCTGGACGCGGCGGCGGTCACCCCGGCGGCACCCATCGGCGCGAGCGGCTCGAAGTTCTGCGCCTGGAAGGCCGTGAAGGCGACGACCACGAAGAACACGAGCAGTGCGATCTTCACGACGACCATGACGGTGTTCACCCAGGCGCTCTCCCGGGCACCGGGGATCAGGACGACGGTGGCGAGCAGGACCAGGACGGCCGCCGGCAGGTTCACGACGCCGCCGTCGCCCGGAGGCGCGGACAGTGCTGTCGGCAGGTGCAACCCGAACACGCGCAGGGTCTCGTCCACGTACTCGCTCGCGCCGACCGCGACCGCGGCCACCGAGACGGCGTACTCGAGGACGAGGCACCACCCGCAGACCCACGCGATGCCCTCGCCCATCGTGGCGTAGGTGTACGAGTAGCTCGACCCCGAGGTCGGGACGGCTCCGGCCATCTCGGCGTAGGACAGTGCCGAGAGCAGGGCCGCGATCCCGGCGACGACGAAGGAGATCCACACGGCGGGACCCGCGAGCGGCACGGCCGTGCCGAGCACCACGAGGATGCCGGTCCCGAGGGTCGCGCCGACGCTGATCATCGTCAGGTGCCAGACACCGAGCGACCGGCGGAGCGGTTCGCCGTTCACGCCGACGGCCGCCTCGGACTGCAGTTGCTCGATCGGCTTGCGGCGGGCGAGCTGCTGGCGGAGGGACGTGGGACGGGACGGCGCGGACGTCATGGGACCTCGGTGGTGCGGGGGCGGGGACGGCACATGCTCGCACGCCCCCTGAACGCGGTCAAATACGGCCGTCGGACTGCACTGCGGAACGTCGGTCGTCGAGCGCGCGCCGATGTCCGACCGCGGGGATACGGTTGCTGCATGAGCATGGGCGGCGGGATGCGCGGGGGCGGCGGTGGCGGTGGTCCGCGCGGCGGCGGCCGGATCTCCAGCGGTGACTTCCGTGCGCAGAAGGCCGCCAACGCCGAAGCGCCGAAGATCCCGCACCTGGTGAAGCGGATCGCCGGGCTGTTCGTCCCGCACCGGCGGTCGATCATCCTGACGGTCGTCCTCGTCCTGATCGGCGCGGCGATCTCGGTGATCCCGCCGCTGTTGACGCAGCAGGCGTTCGACCGGGGCCTGTTCCCACCCTCCGGCAGCCCCGACGTCCCGGTGCTGGTCGAGCTCGTGTCGGCGATGGTGTTCCTCTGGATCGCGAGCGCCGGGGTGGGCGTCTGGCAGACCTACCTGACGGCGACGGTCGGCAACAAGGTCATGGGCGCCATGCGGATGCGCCTGTTCGGGCACCTGCAGCGCATGGAACTCGCGTTCTTCACCCGCACGAAGACCGGTGTCATCCAGTCCCGCCTGCAGAACGACGTCGGCGGCGTCGCGAGCGTGCTGAACAACACGATCTCGTCGGTGCTCGGCAACACCGTCACGGTCATCGCCGCCATCGTCGCCATGCTGTTGCTGAGCTGGCAGATGACCCTGGTCGCGGTCGTGCTGCTGCCGTTGCTCGTCATCGCGCAGCGTCGGGTCGGGCAGGTCCGTGCCCGCATCGCCGGGCAGACGCAGGAGTCGCTGTCCGACATGACGGCGATCACGCAAGAGGCACTGAGCGTCTCCGGCATCCTGCTGGCCAAGAGCTTCAACCAGCAGCGCAGTGAGACCCGCCGCTACGGGGACGAGAACCGCAACCAGATCCAGTTGCAGGTCCGCCAGCAGATGTCCGGGCAGTGGTTCTTCGCGATCGTGCAGATCTTCCTGTCGATCATCCCGGCGATCATCTACCTCGTCGCAGCCTGGCTGATCATCGGCGACGTCCCGATCACCGCCGGCACCATCGTCGCGTTCACGACGGTGCAGTCGCGCTTGCTGTTCCCGACGGTCGGACTGCTCCGGGTGGTGCTCGACCTGCAGACCTCCGGAGCGCTGTTCGCTCGGATCTTCGAGTACTTCGACCTGAAGCCCGCGATCACCGACTCGCCCACGGCGAAGCCCGTCGACGACACCATGGTCGGTCACGTCGCGTTCGACGATGTGACGTTCACGTACCCGGACGGCGAGGCCGACAAGCCGACGCTCCGCGGGGTCTCGTTCGACCTCCGACCCGGGCAGTTCGCCGCCTTCGTCGGTCCGTCTGGTGCGGGCAAGACCACCGTGTCGTACCTGGTGCCGCGCTTGTACGAGGCGACCGAGGGTTCCGTGCGGTTCGCCGGACAGGACGTCCGCGACCTCGTGCACGAGGACCTCATGCGCCACGTGGGGATCGTCAGCCAGGAGACGTACCTGTTCCACGCGACGATCGGCGACAACCTGCGCTACGCCAAGCCGGACGCGACCGACGACGAGGTCGAACGGGCGGCACGCGCGGCGAACATCCACGACACGATCGCCTCGTTCCCGGACGGCTACGACACGGTCGTGGGGGAACGTGGGTACCGACTGTCCGGCGGCGAGAAGCAGCGGATCGCGATCGCGCGGGTGCTCCTGAAGGACCCTCCCGTGCTCGTGCTCGACGAGGCCACGAGCGCGCTCGACTCGATCTCGGAGCGCGTGGTGCAGACTGCGCTCGACACCGCCGCCGCGGGGCGCACCACCATCTCGATCGCGCACCGGCTGTCGACGATCCGGGACGCCGACGTCATCTTCGTGCTCGACCACGGGCGGATCGTCGAGCAGGGCACGCACGACGAGCTCCTCGCGCTCGACGGCACCTACGCGCTCCTGCACCGGCAGCAGAACACCCCGGCAGACACCGTCGAGCGCTGAGCCGGCCGGCCGGCGCCGGTGCGCACAGACCGACCGGTGCCAGCGTGCGCGGCGCGTGCGCGGAACGGACAGGTGACCCGACGGCGGACGGGAGGCCCGTGACCGGGCCGCAGCGCGCCTCCCGTCCGACCACCCGCGTCTCCAGCCCGCGTCTCCAGCCCGTCGTCTCCGGCCCGCCCCGCGACAGGTGTCGCGAACGCGACCACCGAGGTCACGAAGCCGCAACGAACGTCGGATACCTGACACGAGTGTTGCTCGCGTGGTACCTGTGGTTGACGCGCACGCGTGCACCCTGCCCTCCTGAGCGGAGTTCGAAGTGACTGCAGTCCCACCGACGTCCGACACCAGCAGCCCCGGTCCCGACCCGATCCCCCCGGCGACGGACGCGCAGACGGGCGGTCCTCGCGTCGTCGAGGACGCACCGCGCGGGAAGGGCAAGCTCCGGGCGTTCCTGACGAGCGGCTCACTCGACATCCAGTCGAAGCTCCTGGTGATGCTGCTCGCCGTGAGCATCATCGCGGCGCTGGTGGTCGGCGTCGTCGGGTACCTGAACGGTCGTGCCTCGCTCGAGAACGCGGCGCTCAACCAGGTGACGTCGCTGCGCGAGGCGCGGATCACCGAGCTGAAGCGGTCGTTCGACCAGTTCACGCAGACGGTCGTCGCGCAGACCCGCAACGAGAGCGTGATCGGCGCGACCAAGGCGTTCTCGGCCGGGTGGGACGACCTGCGCGACCGTCCGGTGTCCGACGCCGACCACACGAAGGTCGACGCCTGGTACGCGGACACCTTCGTCCCGCAGCTCGACGCGCGGAGTGGCGGCTCGGCGAACCCGGACCAGTTTGCGCCGACGACCGATCCGCAGGCGTACCTGCAAGCCCGGTACACGGCGCCCTTCGACGACTACGACCAGGCCGCGCAACTCGACGACGCCGGTGACGGCAGCAAGTGGTCCGAGGCGCACGCCGAGTACCAGCCGTACTTCCGCCAGGCGGTCGAGTCCGCCGGTTACGAGGACCTGCTCCTCATGGACACCGACGGCGACGTGACGTACTCGACCTACTCCGGGGCGGACCTCGGTTCGAACCTGCAGGACGGCCCGTACCGCGACTCGAACCTGGCGAGCGGGTACGAGGAGGCGCTGCAGCTGACCAGTGCGGACGACTTCGTGGTGACCGACTTCGCCCGGTACGCACCGAGCCTGAACGTCCCGACGCTGTGGGTGATGTCCCCGGTGGCCGACGACGGCAAGATCATCGGCGTGCTGGCCGTGCAGGTGCCGGTGGACCTCATCAACCAGGTCATGACGGGCAACCAGGACTGGGCCGACGACGGGCTCGGCGACACGGGGGAGTCGTACCTGGTGGGGGCGGACCACCTGATGCGGTCCTACCCGCGCCAGCTGCTCGAGCACCCGAAGCAGTACCAGCGCGACGTGATCGCCGCGGGGACCGCACCCGGCACGGCCGCGCGACAGATCGCCGTGAAGGGGTCGGTGCTCCTGCAGGAGGTCAACACCACCCCGGTCAGCCGGGCACTGCAGGGCAAGTCGGGCACGGTGATCTCGAACGACTACCGGGGCAAGGAGGTGTTGTCCGCGTACGCGCCGCTCGAGGTGGACGGCCTGCGCTGGGTGGTCGTGGCGCAGATGGACACCGCTGAGGCCTTCGCGCCGGTGAACGACTTCGCCCGGAACATCGGGTTGTCCCTGGTCGCCATCATCGTCCTGGTGAGCCTGCTGTCGCTGCTGCTGGCGCAGGTCTTCGTCCGCCCCATCCGCCGACTGCAGACCGCGGTGAACCGGGTCAGCAGCGGCGATCTCGGCGTCGAGGTGAAGACGAAGGCCGGTGACGAGATCGGTGACCTCGGGCTCGCCTTCAACGACATGAGCCGGAGCCTGCAGGTGAAGCAGGACCTGCTCGACGAGCAGCGGCGGCAGAACGACACCCTGCTCCTGACGCTCATGCCGGAGGAGGTCGCCCGGCGGTACAAGCAGGGCGACGAGACCATCGCCTCGGACCACCAGGACGTCGCGGTGGTCTACGCGGACATCATCGGGTACGACGACTTCGCCGCCGGCCTGACGGCGGAGGAGTCCCTGTCGCTGCTCAACGACCTGTGGCGGTCCCTCGACGAGGCCGCTGGTCGGCACGGCATCGAGCGGGTGCGCACGACGCGCAGCGGGTACCTGGCCAGCTGCGGTCTGAGCGTGCCCCGCGTCGACAACGTCCGGCGGGTGGTCGACTGGGCGGAGGAAGCACAGGGTGCACTCGAGCGGTTCAACGCCCAGCACGGTTCGAAGGTCGGGCTGCGCGCGGGCATCGACACCGGCCAGGTGACGAGTGGTCTGGTCGGTCGTTCCAGCATCGTCTACGACATGTGGGGCGATGCCGTCAGCCTGGCGTACCGGGTCCAGGGCATCGCGCCCGCGCCCGGGGTGTACGCGACGCAGCGGGTGATCGACAAGCTCGGTGACCGCGGTGGCGTGCAGGACGTCGGGACGGTGCAGACCCAGACCGGTCCGCAGAAGGTCTGGAAGCTCGAGCGGGTGGCGTCGTGACCGCCTTCTGGGAGCAGGCGTGGTTCTGGCCGTCGATCAGCGTGATCGTCGGGTTGCCACTCCTGCTGCTCCTGTTGACCGAGGTGCAGTCGAGCCTCGAGCGCCGGCACAACCCGATGTCGAAGGTCGTCGCGCTGCTGCGCAACGCCGTCGTCCCGGTCATCGCGATCCTGGTCCTGTCGGTGCAGGTGACCGACGCGGTCGACCCGGGTCGGCCGGTGGTCAGCCAGGTCATCGCGACCGTGCTCGGCTTCCTGCTGATCGTCTTCGTGCTGAACGGGCTGAACATCCTGATGTTCACGAACGCCCGGAAGGGGACCTGGCGCGAGAAGATCCCGTCGATCTTCGTCGACATCGCCCGCGTCATCCTGGTGGCGATCGGCCTCGCGGTGGTGTTCCGCATCGTGTGGGGGACCGACATCGGCGGCATCTTCACGGCGCTCGGGGTCGGGTCGTTCGTGATCGCCCTCGCGTTGCAGACCGCCGTCGGGCCCATCGTCGCCGGCCTGTTCCTGCTGTTCGAGCAGCCGTTCCGCCTCGGCGACTGGCTCGACATCGGCGGCACGCGCGGCCGGGTGGTCGAGGTCAACTGGCGATCGGTGCACGTCGACACCGGCGAGGGCATCCTGATCACCCCGATCGGATCGTTGGCCGGGGCGTCGTTCACGAACCTCAGCCGCACCGGTGGCACGTTCCCGGTGTCGACCGACGTCACGTTCACGACGGACGATCCACCCGCCGCCGTGGTCGCCCTGCTCGAGCGGGTCGCCAGCGGTCTCCCGCAGCTGTACGCCGGGACGCGACCGACGGCGGTGCCGGCGGGCGGCGCGGCGTACGCGGTGTCGTTCCAGGTGCGCGGCCCGTCCCAGGAGGCCGACGCGCTCGCCCAGTTCCGGATGTGGCTCTGGTACGCCGCTCGTCGCGCCGGACTCGGGCTCGACGGCGACACCACCGACGACTTCGTGACGGACACCCGCCGCGACGAGGCGCTCGCGGCCATCGCCGCGACGCTCTACCTGAGCGCGGACGACAGTGTCGCGCTCGCCCCGGTCGTGCGCCTGGAGCGGTACGCCGCCGGCGAGGTCATCCACCGGGTGGGGTCCGTGCCGGACTCGGTCCGGTTCGTCCTGTCCGGCAGCGTGGACCTGCGGGTCCCGTTCGAGGACGCCGAGTTGCCGGCGACCCGCGTCGAGGCCGGCGACTACGTCGGACAGACGGCGTTGACCCGGGAGGCGCTGCTCACGACCGCAACGGCGCTCACCGAGGTCTCGGTGCTGGTCATCCCCGCCACGGCGCTCGACCAGATCGTCCGGTCCACCCCGGCGCTGGCGCGCGACATGGGCGACGTGATCGACCGTCGACGCGCCGAGGTGTCCGCAGCGGTGTCCGCGCACGTCGCATCCCAGCAGAACGCAGTGACGGCGTCCTAGACTCGGGCCCGTGCGTTACGCGAACTCCGTGGTCGACCTCGTCGGCGACACCCCGCTCGTCAAGCTCAACCGGGTCACCGAGGGGGTGCGCGCGACCGTCCTGGTGAAGGTGGAGTACCTCAACCCCGGCGGGTCGTCGAAGGACCGCATCGCCACGCGCATCATCGATGCTGCCGAGGCCTCTGGTGACCTCCGGCCAGGCGGGACGATCGTCGAACCCACGTCGGGCAACACCGGGGTCGGGCTGGCCCTCGTCGCCCAGCAGCGCGGTTACCGGTGCGTGTTCGTGCTGCCGGACAAGGTCGGCGAGGACAAGCGCAACGTCCTGACGGCGTACGGCGCCGAGATCGTCGTCACGCCGACCGCGGTGCCGCCGGAACACCCGGAGTCGTACTACTCGGTGTCCGACCGGCTCGTCCGCGAGATCCCCGGCGCCTACAAGCCGAACCAGTACGCCAACCCGAACGGGCCGCGCAGCCACTACGAGACCACCGGTCCGGAGATCTGGCGCGACACCGAGCAGCAGATCACCCACTTCGTCGCGGGCGTCGGGACGGGTGGCACCATCTCGGGCACCGGGCGCTTCCTGAAAGAGGCATCCGACGGCCGCGTCCGCATCGTGGGGGCCGACCCCGAGGGCTCGGTCTACTCCGGCGGCACCGGCCGGCCGTACCTGGTCGAGGGTGTGGGCGAGGACTTCTGGCCGACCGCGTACGACCCCGAGGTGCCGGACGAGATCATCGCGGTGTCGGACGCCGACTCGTTCGCGATGACCCGCCGCCTGGCGCGGGAAGAGGGCCTGCTCGTGGGCGGGTCCAGCGGGATGGCGGTCGTCGCAGCGCTGCGGGCCGCCCGCGACCTGACCGAGGACGACGTCGTCGTGGTGCTGCTGCCCGACGGCGGTCGCGGCTACCTCGGCAAGATCTTCAACGACCGGTGGATGCGCTCGTACGGCTTCGCCGAGACCGACGAGGCGCGCACCGTCGGGTCGCTCATCGCCGGCAAGGACGGCCGTCTGCCCGACCTGGTGCACGCGCACCCGGCGGACACCGTGCGCGAGGTCGTCGACATCATGACCAAGTACGGGGTGTCCCAGATGCCCGTGCTCAGCGCGGAACCGCCGGTCGTCATCGGCGAGGTCATCGGGGCCGTCGCCGAGAAGGACCTGCTCGAACAGGTCTTCACCGGTGCCGCGAAGATGACGGACGCCCTGACCGGTTTCGTGGGCGAACCGCTCCCGTTGATCGGCGTGGGCGAGTCCGTGTCCGCAGCGCGTCGAGCCCTCGAGACGGTGGACGCCCTGCTCGTCGTCGAGGACGGCAAGCCGGTCACGGTCCTGACCCGCCACGACCTCCTGACCTACCTCTCCGAGTAAGGAACGCAGCCAGCATGACCGAGTTCAGCACCCGCGCCGTCCACGCCGGCCAGGAGCCCGACGGCCCCACCGGCGCCGTCATCCCGCCGATCCACCTGACGTCCACCTACGTGCAGGACGGCATCGGCGGGATGCGGAACGGCTACGAGTACTCCCGTGCCGGCAACCCGACGCGCGACTCCCTGCAGACGCTGCTCGCCGACCTGGACGGCGGCGTGGCCGCGTACTCGTTCGCATCAGGTCTCGCCGCCGAGGACGCCCTGCTCCGGGCGGCGCTCCGTCCCGGGGCCCGCGTCGTGATGGGGAACGACGTGTACGGCGGGACCCACCGTCTGGTCAGCCGACTGCACGTGCCGTGGGGCGTCGAGCTCGTCGTCGTCGACATGAGCGAGCTCGACCAGGTCCGGGCCGCGCTGCAGGTCGCCCCCGAGGACACCGTGCTCTGGGTCGAGACGCCGACCAACCCGCTCATGAAGATCGCCGACATCGCCGGACTCGCGACCCTCGGGCACGAGGCCGGTGCACTCGTCGTCGTGGACAACACCTTCGCGTCGCCGTACCTGCAGCAGCCGCTGTCGCTCGGTGCCGACGTCGTCGTGTACTCGACGACGAAGTACCTGGGTGGCCACTCCGACGTCGTCGGTGGGGCCGTCGTGCTCGCCGACCAGGAGCTCGCGGCGAAGGTGCAGTTCCTGCAGTTCGGCGCCGGTGCGATCTCGTCGCCGTTCGACGCCTTCCTGACCACCCGCGGCATCAAGACCCTGGCGGTCCGGATGGAGCGGCACTCCACGAACGCGCAGGCCGTCGCCGAGGCGCTCGTCGCAGCGCCGGGCATCGAGCGCGTCTACTACCCGGGGCTCACCGACCACCCGGGGCACGACATCGCCGCCCGTCAGATGCGCGGGTTCGGCGGGATGCTGTCCGTCGCACTGTCGGGCGGCCCGGACGCGGCCCGGCGCTTCGCGGAGTCCACGGAGCTGTTCGCGCTGGCCGAGTCGCTCGGGGGTGTGGAGTCGCTCATCGGGTACCCGAGCGAGATGACGCACGCCTCGGTGAAGGGCACGGAGCTCGCGGTGCCCGAGAACGTGGTGCGGCTGTCCGTCGGCATCGAGGACGCGGGCGACCTGATCGCGGACCTGCAGCAGGCGCTGACGCGCTGACGCGGACCTGCAGCAGGCGCTGACGCGCATCGCGCGTGGTCCGCGCCCCGCGACGTCGGCGGTGTCGCCCCTCGCCCCTACGATGAGCGGGTGAGCACCACGGCGACGAGGACGGGCCTGCTGAGCGGGCGGTACGCCCTCGCGACGATCGGCATGGTCGCCATCGTGGGCGTCGCGGCGTTCCAGAACCTGGCGATGACGACGATCATGCCGGTGATCAGTCGCGACCTGGACGGCGAGGCCCTGTACGCCCTGGCCTTCGCGGCACCGCTCGCGGCCGGGGTGCCCGGCATGGTGCTCGCCGGCAACTGGACCGACCGCGCCGGCGGCCGGATCGTCGCCTGGGTCTCCGCGCTGCTGTTCGCCGTCGGGACCGCCGTCGTCATGCTCGCGCCGACGATGGAGGTCTTCCTCGTCGGTCGACTGGTCGAGGGCTTCGGTGCCGGCGCGATCGACGTCGTGCTGTACGTGCTCGTCGCCCGGATCTTCCCCGCCGAGCTGCACGGACCGGTGTTCGCCGGGTTCGCGGCCGCGTGGGTGGTCCCGGCGCTCATCGGCCCGGCGATCGCCGGCATCGTCACCGACACCTGGAACTGGCACTGGGTCTTCGCGGGGGCGCTCGTGATCGCCGTGGGTGCGTTCACCGTGCTCGTGCCGACGCTCGGGCGGCTGCAGGCACCGTCGGTCGAGCTGCGACCGCCGTGGCAGCGGATCCGGATCGGGTGGTCGGTCGCCGCGGCCGTGTCGATCCTGCTGCTGAACGTCGCGCCGGACCTGACCCCGTGGGGGATGGTGGCCGCGGTCGTGGTCGGCCTGGTCGGGACGTGGTTCGCGCTGCGCCCGCTGCTGCCGACCGGCACCTTCCGCGCCGCCGCGGGCCTGCCCTCGGTGGTGCTGCTGCGCGGGCTCGTGGCGGCGTCGTTCTTCGGCAGCGAGGCGTACGTGCCGTTCCTGCTGCAGGTGAAGCACGGACTGTCCGCATCGGCAGCGGGGCTCGCGCTGACCGTCGCCGCGCTCAGCTGGGCGGCCTCGAGTTGGGCGCACGGTCGGCTGGGGGAGCAGCGCCTGACCGCACGTCGGACCTTCGGTGTCGGACTCGTGCTCGTCCTGGTGAGCCTGCTGGCGGCCTTCGCGGTGGCGACGCTCGACCTGCCGTGGTGGGTGCTCGTCGCCGGCTGGTTCGTCGGCGGCGCGGGAATGGGGGCGATCTACCCGCGGACGTCGATGCTCACCCTGCGGTTCTCGGGCGAGGGCGACGACGGCTTCGCGAGCTCGGCGCTCACCATCGCCGACGCCGCGGGCAGCGTCATCGGCCTGGCGGTCACCGGGCTGCTGTTCACCGCGACCGGCGGCGCCGAGGGCACGGTGTCCTTCCCGCTGGTCTTCGCGGCGATGATCTGCTTCGCCGCACTGGCGATCGCCGCGGTCCGGCGGCTCGGACCCGTCCCCGCGCCGGTGTCGTCGGCGTCGCCGGACCGCGCAGCCGGGTAGCGTGGCAGACCGGACCGAAGAGGAGACACCCGTGGTGCGCATCGTCGCTGCAGCCGTCGTCCTGACGGCCGCCCTCGCGTTGGCCGGCTGCCAGGGCACGACCTCCGCTGCGCCCACGCCGGTGCAGAGCACGGACCTGACCAGCTCCGACGGCGGGTTCGACAAACAGGCCGTCATCGGCGTCGTGCTGGTCGACGACGACGCGGCCCTGGGCGAGGACCTGCGGACCGGCCTGTCCGATGCCGGGTTCCGTCCCGACGTCCGGGTCGCACCCGCGTCCGGCGCGGCGGCGTCCCAGCGGACCGCGGTCGCCCAGCTCGTCCGCAAGGGCGCCAAGGCCCTGCTCGTGCACGCGGCTCGGCCGTCCGCGCTCACCGGGGTGATCCAGACCGCGCACGACGCCGGTGTCGTGGTGGTGTCCCTGGGCGATCCGCTGCCGGCGAGCGGTACCGGCGGCGACGGTGTGTCGGCCGACTACCGGGTGCCCGCAGCGGCGGACGACGCAGACCTGGCGGCCACCGCGGTCGAGGTCGTGCAGTCGTTGCAGCGCGGCGAGAAGCCGGAGACCGAACCGAGCGACGGCGAGTCGACCGACGCCGAGTGAGCCGAGCCGAGCCGAGCCGCGTCGCGCCACCAGGCCGGTCAGCGCCGCGCCAGCAGGCCGGTCAGCCCCGTGCCACCAGGCGGCTCAGCTCAGCTCCACCAGGCCGGGAACGACAGCGTGATCGTCTCGACCAGCGCCTTCCGCGACCGTCGGGGCCCGGCGAGCCACGCTTCGATCGCCCCGACGAAGCCCTGCGCGACGTAGCCAGCGGCCACGTCGTCGAGGAGCTCCGGGCGGCGGTCGGCGTCGAGTTCGCGGATGTGCAGGGCACTCGACTCGGTGAAGTGGCCCACGAGCAGCCGGTGCAGTGACGCGTCGTTCGGGTCCGGCAGGGCCTTGGCGTAGATGTCGCGGTGGGTGGTCACGTGCTCGACGACCGCGTTGATGCCCCGCCGTGTGATGGTCGCGAGCTCGGCCGCGTCGGCTCCGCGGGCGGCTGCGGCCCGTCGGTCGTCGGCGTCGTCCTGCCGGATGCGGTCGAGCTCCGGCGTCAGCACGTCGGCGAGCAGCGATCCGGGGGAGACCGCGTGCGAGTAGAACGTCGCGCGGTTGATGCCGGCGGCACGGGTGACGTCCGCGACGGTGATCTCGGAGACGGGGCGGTCGGCCGCCAGTCGCAGGATCGCTTCGCGCAGGGCGGCGGTCGTGTGCAGGATCCGGGCATCCACCATGACGCCCACCCCCTTCTGATCCGGTTCACCCGGAGGCCCCCGAGCAGTCCGACGGTACCGCATGGCACGGGATCGGCACGCGGACGGCGGGTGGCAACACGCGGGCAATCCGTGCCAGCGGCGTCGGGAGCGCTCCTGCGGCCCGTAGGATGGTTCCGCGGACGAATCGATTCGATCGACGCCGCGATCACCTCCCCGCCCCTCACCGCCGAAGGACTCCTGCTCGTGACCGCGCCCGCCACCACCGGTTCGCTCCGGGTCGTCCTGCACCCCGGAGACTCCCTCTCCCGTGGGCAGCGACTCGTCTACGTCTTCGTCCTGGGCGCCCTGACGGCGCTCGGGCCGTTCACGATCGACCTGTACCTGCCGGCGTTCCCGGCGATCAAGGAGCAGTTCGGCGTCACGGACGGCGCCGTGCAGCTGACGCTCACGGCGACGACGCTCGGGTTCGCGTTCGGGCAGCTGCTCGTCGGTCCGTGGAGCGACAAGGTCGGCCGCCGGCTGCCGCTCATCATCGCGACGACGGTGCACATCGCCGCCTCGATCGGCGCGGCGACCGCTCCCGACATCGAGCTCCTAGCGGTGTTCCGCGTGCTCCAGGGCATGGGCGCGGCCGCCGGCGGTGTCGTCGCGATGGCCACCGTCCGCGACCTGTTCGGCGGCAAGCCGCTCGTCCGGATGCTGTCCCGCCTGGCGATGGTGAACGGGCTGGCGCCGATCCTCGCGCCGCTCATCGGCTCGCAGATGCTCCAGTTCACCAGCTGGCGCGGCATCTTCGTGTTCCTCGCCTGCTACGGCCTGGCCGTGGTGATCGCGTCGATCCTGCTCATCGTCGAGACCCTGCCCCCGGCCCGTCGCCGCGAGGCCGGCCACTCCACGATCGGTCAGCGGTACAAGGCGCTGTTCTCCGACCGGATCTTCGTGGGGGTCGCGCTCATCGGGGCGATGGTGTTCAGCGGGTTGTTCTCGTACCTCAGCTCGTCGCCGTTCCTGTTCCAGGGCGTCTACGGACTCGACGCCCAGCAGTACGGACTGCTCTTCGCGGTGAACTCGGTGGGCGTCGTCCTCGGTGTGCAGATCTCCGCGCGGTTGGCGCAGCGCGTCGGGCCGCAGTGGATCCTGGCGTGCTCGACGGCGACCCTGTTCCTGGCGTCGATCGCGATCATCGTGCTCGACCAGCTCGGTGCGGGACTCGTGGGCGTGCTCGTGCCCCTGTGGTTCTTCATCGCGGCGTGCGGGTTCTCGTTCCCCCTCGTCCAGGTCATCGGCCTGGCCGCGCACGGCAAGGAGGCCGGAACGGCGGCGTCGCTGCTCGGCGCCCTGAACTTCGGCGTCGCCGGCCTGATCTCGCCGATCGTCGGTTGGCTCGGCATCACCACCGCGACCCCGATGGCGATCGTGATGGCCTCGACCTCGGTGATGGCCATCCTGATCCTGTGGTTCGTGGTGCGGCCCCGGACGGTCCCCGAGCTCACGCACTGACGGGTTCTCCACAGCTGCCCGGATCAGCCGGACAGCGGCCCCCGCGCGTCCATAGGCTGTGCCCATGAGCGACGCGGTGGAGCAGGCACGGGCAGCGGCCGAGGCCGCCAGACAGGCAGCGGACGAGGCACGCCGGCTAGCCGACGAAGCCGTGCAGCGGGCCGAGGAGCTCGCCGCCGCACTCGCCGGACAGGAGGCCCGGCTCGCCCCCGACGCGGAGCCCACCTCCGCCACCCCACCCGGTCCAGAGCTCACCACCGCAGGACCCACCGCAGCCGTCCCGGACGACGCGACGGCGGCTCCCGACGCGGCCGTCCCGGCACCGGCGGACGCCCCTGCGGCCGGCACCGCGCCTCCCGGCAGTGGCGCAGCCCCGCTCGGACCGGACGCCGTCGCCGCGATCCGCACCGGCTACACCGTCGAGGGGCAGGCGCTCGAACTCGGCGCCCTGGTGAACGGCGAGGCGCAGCCCGACGTCCAGGTCCGCATCCCGCTCGGCATGCTGAACCGGCACGGGCTGGTCGCCGGTGCGACCGGCACCGGCAAGACCCGCACGCTGCAGGTCCTCGCCGAACAGATCGCGGCGAACGGCGTGCCGGTCTTCGCTGCCGACATCAAGGGCGACCTGTCGGGGCTCGCGGTGGTCGGGCAGGGGAACGAGAAGCTGCTCGCGCGCACCGCGGGCATCGGCCAGCAGTGGCAGGGCGTCGCGAGCCAGGCGGAGCTCTTCTCGCTCGGTGGTCAGGGCACGGGCGTGCCGATCCGCGCGACGGTGTCCGGGTTCGGGCCGTTGCTGCTGTCGAAGGTGCTCGGCCTGAACGACACCCAGGAGTCCTCGCTCGGACTGGTGTTCCACTACGCGGAGCAGGCCGGGTTGCCGCTCGTCGACCTGGCCGACCTGCGGAGCGTGCTGACGTTCCTGGTGGGCGACCAGGGCAAGGGCGAGCTCGCCGAGCTCGGTGGTCTGTCGAAGCAGACCGCCGGGGTGATCCTGCGCGAGCTCATCACGTTCGCCGACAAGGGTGCCGACCAGTTCTTCGGCGAGCCCGAGATCGACACGCAGGTGTTCCTGCGCACGGCGGCGGACGGCCGGGGGATCGTGAGCCTGCTCGAGGTCCCGGGCGTGCAGGACCAGCCCGAGGTCTTCTCGACGTTCCTGATGTGGCTCTTGGCCGACCTGTTCAACGAACTGCCAGAGGTGGGCGACCAGGACAAGCCGAAGCTGGTGTTCTTCTTCGACGAGGCGCACCTGCTGTTCAGCGGGGCGTCGAAGGACTTCACGGACCAGATCGTGCGGACCGTGCGGTTGATCCGGTCGAAGGGCGTCGGGATCTTCTTCGTGACCCAGACCCCGAAGGACGTGCCGAACGACGTCCTGGCGCAGCTCGGGTCGCGCATCCAGCACCAGCTGCGGGCGCACACCCCCGACGACGCGAAGGCGCTCCGGGCGACGGTGTCGACCTACCCATCGAGCGACTACGACCTGGGCGAGGTGCTGACCTCGCTGGCGACCGGCGAGGCGATCGTCACCGTCATGAACGAGAAGGGTGCGCCGACGCCGGTCGCGTGGACCCGGTTGCGCGCGCCGCAGGGGTCGATGGACCCGATGCCCGCCGCCGAGATGCAGTGGCGGGTGCAGGCATCGCCGTTGCTCGCGACGTACGGCACCCGGGTGGATCCGGACTCGGCGCACGAGATGCTCGCGCGCCGGATGGAGGCAGCTGCTGCCGAGGCGGCGGCGGCGGACGCGCAGAAGGACGCAGCCCTCGCGGCGGCCGAGGCCGAGAAGGAAGCGGCGCGTGCTGCGGCGACCGCGGCCAAGGAGGCCGCGGCGCAGGCCAAGCTGGAGGAACGCGAGCGGGCTGCTGCGCAGAAGGAGTACGAGCGAACGCAGCGCGAGTTCGAGAAGGCCGAGCGGGCTGCGGCGTCGCGGCGTTCGGGCCGGTCGGGGCGGAGCACGCGGACGACGACCTCACGGAAGGCGGACGACCCGCTGTCGGACCTGCTCGGGTCACGGCTCGGCGGCACGATCGCGAAGGAGGTCGTGCAGGGGATCTTCTCGACGCTGCGCCGACGTCGGTGACGTCCGGCAGATCAGAGCGTCAGCGACCGAGCAGGCCGGTGAACTCGACGACGAGCAGACCCAGGACGACGAGTGCTGCCACGCCGCCGACGAGCAGGTAGGCCGGCCGCTGTTCGTACCAGGCGCGGCTCGACGGGTAGCGCTTCGCGAAGACCCGGGCCGAGACCGGACGTGCCTCTTCCGTCACCTGGACGCCCAGGGCGTCGACGACCTGGGCGAGCCCGTCGTCGCCCCACACGTCGGCACGGATGCGGAACAGGTGCGCACCCGTCGCGTCGAACGCCACGAGTTCGCGCATGGTGCGGTCGACCGAGCTGCCGTAGGTGGTGGCGAGCACGAGACTGTGCACGCGGTCGCGGGGGATCCGACGGTGCGCGGTGACCACGCCCCGGATCGTCAGGCCGTCAGGGTCGATGCCGATGTACGCCGTGCTCAGTCGGACGAAGACGACGCCCACGAGGACCGCCAGCGCGACGACCACGGTCGCGACCATCGCCCACGTCCGGAACGGGAACGACACCCAGACCAGGGCGACGGCGAGCGGCACGGCCGAGAACACGATGCTCAGCGCCGTCGAACGAACCAGGGACCGGCGGGGGCGGAGAACGACGTCGTACACGGTGGCACGCAGGTGCGGCGTCGCTGGCACCGTCATGTCCCCCATGCGCGTCTCCTGAACCCTCGGGTCTCCCGGGCACGCCGAATCGGCCGCCCTGCGAGCGACGCCCCTGCCGCTCGATGCACCGCGGTCGACTCGTCCCGGAGTCGTCCGCTCCGGCAAGCATAGGCGCACGACGGGGACCGAGGACAGCCCGTTCCACCCCGGATCGGCGTTTGACGGCCAGTCCTTGGCGAACAGGGGACAGACGGGTCCGCCGCGTGGGGGACCGGCGACGAGGAACGCCGCGAACGAAGAAAGCCCCGCACCGGAGTGCGGGGCTTGCTCGGCGGAGAATGGGGGATTCGAACCCCCGAGGGCTTGCACCCAACACGCTTTCCAAGCGTGCGCCATAGGCCACTAGGCGAATTCTCCTTGTGCCGTCTCGCGACGGCGACACCCAATGGTACAGGTTCCCAGGGGTGCTCACGACCGTGTGTCGTCGAGGCCCGTGCTCCCAGTTGTCGTGACATGTCCGGCGACTACCCTGGAGCGCGTGTCGACCCGCATCTACATCACGTCAGCAGAAGGGCACACGGGCAAGAGCACCGTCGCCCTCGGTGTCCTCGAGACCCTCGCGCGCTCCGTCGGCCGCGTCGGCGTGTTCCGCCCCGTCGCCCGCTCGGTCGCCGAACCCGACTACGTGCTCGAGCTGCTGCTGCAGCACACCGCGGTCGGGATCTCGTACGACGACGCCGTGGGGGTCACCTACGACGACGTCCACGCGGATCCGGACGCAGCGCTCGGCACCATCGTCAACCGCTTCGCCCAGGTGGAGCGGCAGTGCGACGCGGTGGTCGTGCTCGGTTCCGACTACACCGACGTCGGCAGCCCCACCGAGCTGTCGTTCAACGCGAAGGTCGCCGCGAACCTCGGTGCCCCGGTGCTCCTCGTCCTCGGTGGTCGTGACGCCGCCGAGCGCGGTGCCCGCACGCCCGAGGGGATGGCGCAGGTCGCGGACGTCACGACGAGCGAGCTGCGAGCGGCACACGCGCAGCTGTTCGGTGTCGTCGTGAACCGCGCCGACCCGGAGGCCCTCGCCGCGATCGTGGCGAGTGTCGAGCGGGCCGTGCACGACGACCACCCGGACGTGCCCGTGTGGGCGATCCCGGAGGACCGCGTCCTCGTCGCCCCGACCGTCCGTGCGCTGCTGCAGGCGACCGACGCGACCCTGGTGCGCGGGGACGACGCCCTGCTCGACCGCGAGGCACTCGGCACCGTCGTCGCCGGCATGAGCATGGAGAACGTCCTGCCCCGCCTGATCGAGGGCGGCATCGTCGTGGTCCCGGGCGACCGCAGCGACGTCCTCATCGCGACCCTGCTGGCGAACCAGTCGGACACGTTCCCGAGCCTGGCCGGCGTCATCCTGAACGGCGGGTTCGAGACCGCACCGCAGATCTCCCGGCTGCTCGAGGGCCTGTCGAGCTCGCTGCCGATCGCGCAGAACGACCTGGGCACGTACGACACCGCCCTCCGCATCACGCAGACCCGCGGGCGCCTGGCGGCGGACTCGCCCCGCAAGGCCGACCTCGCGCTCGCCCTGTTCGAGCAGCACGTCGACGCCGAGTCGCTGCGCGACCGTCTGCAGCTCACGCCGTCCGGCGTCGTCACGCCGCTCATGTTCGAGCACGGCCTGCTCGACCGGGCACGGGGGTACGGCAAGCACATCGTGCTGCCCGAGGGCGAGGACGACCGCATCCTCCGCGCGGCGTCGACGCTGCTCGCCCGCCAGGTCTGCGAGCTGACGATCCTCGGCGACCCCGCCGCGATCCGCACCCGCGCGACCGAGCTCGGACTCGACCTCGACGCCGCCCAGCTCGTGTCGCCGTTCGACCCCGAGCTCCGCGAACGCTTCGCCGAGGAGTACACCCGGCTCCGCGCCCACAAGGGCATGTCGATCGAGCTCGCGCGCGACACCGTCACCGACGTCTCGTACTTCGGCACGATGATGGTGCAGCTCGGACTCGCTGACGGCATGGTCTCCGGTGCGAAGCACACCACCGCGCACACCATCCGGCCGTCCTTCGAGATCATCAAGACCCGTCCGGACACGTCGATCGTGTCGAGCGTGTTCCTGATGGCGCTCGCGGACCGCGTCCTGGTCTACGGCGACTGCGCGGTGATCCCGGACCCGACGAGCGAGCAGCTCGCCGACATCGCGATCTCGTCGGCCGAGACGGCGACCCAGTTCGGCATCGACCCCCGCGTCGCGATGCTCAGCTACTCGACCGGCGACAGCGGCACCGGCGCCGACGTCGACAAGGTCCGCGCCGGTACCGCGTTCGTCCGTGAGCGCCGCCCTGACCTGCTCGTCGAGGGCCCGATCCAGTACGACGCCGCTGCCGACCCGACGGTCGCGAGCACGAAGATGCCGGACTCCCCGGTGGCCGGCAAGGCGACCGTCTTCATCTTCCCGGACCTCAACACGGGCAACAACACGTACAAGGCCGTGCAGCGCTCCGCCGGTGCGGTCGCCATCGGGCCCGTCCTCCAGGGACTGCGCAAGCCGATCAACGACCTCTCCCGCGGCGCCCTCGTCAGCGACATCGTGAACACCGTCGCGATCACCGCGATCCAGGCCGGCACCGCGTCCGACGCGGCCTGACCTGCGCAACGCACACCGCGCCTCCCGTCCGGCCGACCAGGCCATGAGCAGAAAGCGACACCACCCGTGACCGCAGCCCTCGTCGTGAACTCCGGATCGAGTTCGTTCAAGTACCAGCTCATCGAACTCGAGGGGGAGCGCACGCTCGCCTCCGGGCTCGTGGAGCGCATCGGCGAGTCGGCCGGCGCGTGGAAGCACACCAACGCGCTGACGGGGGAGTCGTCGTCGAACGACGCTGCGTCCGTGCCGGATCACGCCGCCGGGTTCCAGGCGATGATCGACGCGTTCGCCAAGGTCGGCCCGTCGTTCGACGAGCACCCGCCGGCCGTCGTCGGCCACCGCGTCGTGCACGGCGGCACCACCTTCGACCGCGCGACGGTGGTGACGGACGACGTCGAACGACAGATCGAGGCGCTCAACACCCTCGCGCCGCTGCACAACCCGGCCAACCTCGAGGGGATCCGGGCCGCGAAGCAGGTCTTCTCCGACGTGCCGCACGTCGCCGTGTTCGACACCGCGTTCCACCAGACCATGCCGCCGCACGCGTACACCTACGCGATCCCCGCGGACCTGGCGGCGAAGTACTCCATCCGCCGCTACGGCATGCACGGCACGAGCCACAAGTACGTCTCCGAGCAGGCCGCGGTCTTCCTCGACCGCCCGCTGTCCGAGCTGAAGACCATCGTGCTGCACCTGGGCAACGGTGCTTCGGCCGCAGCGATCGACGGCGGGAAGTCGATCGAGACGTCGATGGGCCTCACACCGCTCGAGGGCCTCGTCATGGGCACCCGCTCCGGCGACCTCGACCCCGCCGTCCTGCTGCACCTGCACCGCGAGGCCGGGCTGTCCTTCGACGAGCTCGACACCATGCTCAACAAGCAGTCCGGGCTGCTCGGCCTGACCGGCAACGGCGACATGCGCGACGTCCAGGACGCCGCCTTGAACGGCGACGAGGTCGCCGAGGCGGCGCTCGCCGTGTACCGCCACCGCATCCGTCGCTACGTCGGCGCCTACACGGCGCAGCTCGGCGGGCTCGACGCGGTGGTCTTCACCGCCGGCGTCGGCGAGAACAACGCGCTGCTGCGCCGGCGCGTGCTCGCCGGGCTCGAGCACCTGGGCATCGAGATCGACGCGGACCGCAACGAGCTGGGATCCCGGGAGGCCCGGGTCATCTCCACGGACACGTCACGTGTCGCGGTGCTCGTGATCCCGACGAACGAGGAACTGGAGATCGCCCGACAGTCGGCTGCGGTCGCGCTCTGACGCGGAGCGCGCTGCGCGGTGCGCGCTCGCTGCCTGGCGCCAGCATGGTGCGGCCTGGGTGGGCTGGTGCGGGGTTGGTGGCTGGGTGCGCGCTTGTGGCGCGGCACGGAGCGTGCAAGCTCGCACGGGGTGACGAGGTGCGCACGGTGCGGACGGGAGGCGCGGGGCGGGCTGGCGCCGTGCCTCCTGTCCGGCGCTGGGTCGCGGTCACCGCATGGTGCGGCCTGGGTGGGCTGGTGCGGGGTTGGTGGCTGGGTGCGCGCTTGTGGCGCGGGCACGGAGCGTGCAAGCTCGCACGGGGTGACGAGGTGCGCACGGTGCGGACGGGAGGCGCGGGGCGGGCTGGCGCCGTGCCTCCCGTCCGGCGCTGGGTCGCGGTCACCGCATGGTGCGGCCTGGGTGGGCTGGTGCGGGGTTGGTCGCTGGGTGCGCGCTTGTAGCGCGGCACGGAGCGTGCAAGCTCGCACGGGGTGACGAGGTGCGCACGGTGCGGACGGGAGGCGCGGGGCGGGCTGGCGCCGTGCCTCCCGTCCGGCGCTGGGTCGCGGTCAC